>NZ_JBVJKK010000001.1:0-1508561 GCF_055585285.1 Streptomyces sp. NPDC053665 | reverse complement strand
GTGCAGCTCGGCGAACCGTTTCTGAGCTCCGCTCGGCCCCTTGGCCCTGCGGCGTATTCGGTGAAACACCCTGGCGTCCTCCTCTACCTCGGCACCTCGTCCTGCGCGTTTCATGATCGTGCCCCACGCCGTCGGCGGTTTCAATTCACAACGTCCACAGTCCCTTCGGCCAGGTCAGCACGGGTGTGGCCTCTCGGCTGCCCGGGTGACGAGGAGGCCACGACGCATGTCTCGGTACGGCACAGCGGCGATCCGGGGAGCCTGCGTGCCGTCTGGTGTACTTATCGGGCCTGACGCGGTGACTCCTCTCCGCTGCGCCGCCTGCCGGGCGCGGAGGGCCTGGTCGTCGCCCTGCGCGTCGCGGACCGGTTCGCTGCGGTGCTGGTCTCGGGAAGCTGGGAGGCATCGGCGGGCAGGTCGGCTGTCCGTCGCATCCGCCATACGAGCACGTCGCTGATGGAGTCCGCGGTGCCCAGTTCGCGCCGAGCGGCAACGTCGGACAGGAGGGCGGCCGGGTCGTGGCCGGCGGCTTCGGCTTCCGTGATGGTCGCGGCCAGGGCGTACCAGCCGGGTTCGGCGAGGATCTGCTCGGCCAGTTCCGGTAGCGCCTCGCGCAGCAGCGCGGTCTGCCGCTGGAGCATCGGCCGGCTCAGACGTCGGCCGCGCTGGTATAGCACACCGAGCGGCTGGGCCGAGGCGGCCTGGTAAGCGGTGCGCAGGTGTTCGGCAGCTCGGGTGGCGGCCTCGGCCTGCTGGGCGTGGCCCTTCCGGGCGTGCCAGTGCGCGGTGGCGGTGATCAGGAAGAACAGCATGTCGATCGCCATCGCCGTGGTGGCTCCGTCCTCACCGCGGCCGAGGGCCGGGCCGCCCTGGACGAGGTCGCGGGCGGCCTGTCGCAGGGCTCGATCGTGCCCGCGTACGGCGCGGACGTGAGAGCGCGAGGCCCGTTCGAAGGCCGTTGCGGCGTCGTGCAGTTCGCGGCGGGTGTGAGCGGCGGACGTCTTCGCGAGGGCGTCCAGGACCTCGCCGACCGCGGCGATGTGGGCGGCGGCGACCCCGTCCTCGCCGTGTTCGACGACGAGCACGGCCTTCCACACGGCCGATGCCGTGCCGCGGCGCGCGGCGGCCGGACTGCCCGGCCCCGTACGAATCGCTTCCTCCCGCCGGGCCGCAGGGACATCCTGCGCATCACCGGACCACCGCTCGCGGATGCGAGGCAAGGACAGGTCGGGAGCGAGGCGCGCGCCGGGGTAGAACACCGGCTCGCCGTCCTTGTTCAGGTCGTCGGGCAGGGCGACCTTGTATCCGAGCAAGTCACCGGAGGGCGCGGCGCGCTTGCGGATCAGGAGGCCGGCGGCGGCGAGGCGGTCGAAGAACTCCTCGTCGCTTCTCGCGCCGGCCACCGCACGCCGCACGGATTCCCGCAGTTCCTCGCGGGCGGTGCGCTCGCGGCCCTGGCGCTGGGCCTTGTGGCGCTCGGCGCTGGTCGGTCGTTGCGCTGCGGTTCCGTCCCCGGTGCTGAGCTGCTTGAGCCCGTACTCGGCTTCGATCAGGCGGGCTTCGGCCTGGGATCGCTTGGCGTCGTTGTTGAGTCGGGGGCGCCGGCCGTCTTCGCGGACGAGCGTGGCGATGATGTGGATGTGGTCGTCGGCGTGGCGCACGGCTGCCCAGCGGCATCCCGCCTCGTCGGCGGCCGGAGCGATGCCGGTCGCGGCGACCATGCGTCGGGCGATCTCCCCCCATTGCTCGTCGGAGAGAACCGGGTCGTCGGGTGCGGCCCGGACGGATAGGTGCCAGACGTGCAAAGCCGGGCGGCGCGACTCCGCGAGCGTCTGGACGGGCTGGTCCAGGAGCTGCTGCAACTGTCTCTTCGTAGCTTGAGGATCGCGACCGGGGTCGGGAGCGAAGCTGTCCCATGCCGCCACGAGATGCGGATCGACGTGCTCCTCATGGGTCCCTTTGCCGTAGAGGTAGATGAGCAGGCCGAACGTGTTCGAGCCACGCTTGTGGACGCGAGGGATCAACCGGTTCGCCTTTCGGTGTCGAGGTAGTGCTGGATGAAGGCGTCCACGCGCTGGGTGGCGCGCTGGACGGCGCCGAGTACGGCTTCGGCGTAGGGGACGTCGGCACCGGAGTTGGCGGCCTTAGCTACCTGGTTGACGTTGTTGCCGATGTGGCCGAGGTGCCGGCGCACAGCGAAGAGCTCGTTGTGGACTTCTCGTTGGGCGGCGATTTCCGCCGCCGTACGGTCGAGATCGTGGGCGGCTTTGAGAGCGGCGTGGGCGAGGAAACTGGCGACGCTCATGTGGCACACGGCGGCTGCACGAGCTAGGAGTTGGTACTCGTCGTCGTTCATGCGGCAGCTGGGCTGGCGCATGCGCTTGTTCTCGTCGCGCAGGCGCTCACGCTGTTGCACATGCGGCTTTGAAGGGGCGGTGTGCGTGTAGTGCGCACTGTGGCAGGCGTGCTGGTCCTGCTCCTCGGGATGCGAGCCGCCCTCGGTCGCATCCTCACGGATCGGCGCCTCCCGGTGCCGTTCCGCTCCCGCCACTCCAGGGGCGGGGAACGCAAGAGCATTGCTCCCCTCGGGAGCAATGCTCTTGCGATAACTTGCTCGCCCCGAGACCGAGTTGGAGCCGCGATCAGGTTCCTGGGTGGTGCCGTTCTTGGGTGCGTTCGTCATTGAGATTCGGGCCTCGTAGAGCGGGTGCGTTGCTGGATGGTTGCGGCCAGCGCGAGAACTTCGGCTGGGCTGGCAAGGACGCGAACCGGTCTGTTGGGACGGTCCTGGACGAGCCACTGCCCGGTCGGCGTGAGGACGACGGCGTGGAGGAGTCGCCGGCGGACCAAGACGTCCGCCCAGGCACCGGCCTCGGCGGTGGTGGGCCCGGAAAAGCGAGGGGGACGAGGAATCATGGCGTACCTCCTAAGCGGGGCGGTGGCCCGGCGTGGAGCCGGGCCACCTTTACGGATACGGGCCTTGTGCTGGGATTTGCCGGTTCAGCCGCATTCGGGGCAGCGTCCGACGTGGCTGTTGAGCGCGCGGGCCATCCGCTGTTTCGCCGAGGCTGCCTGCTTCGCGCTGGACTTCGCCGCCGGCCTGCCCGCATGCCGCTCGGAGTGAGCGAGCATGAATCCGATCTCGCGCTCGTACTCGGCGCGGACCGTCTTGAACTGGTGGCAGGTCTTCATCGGGCGGTGCTCCTCGCCGTCGTGATGTCCGCGTTCCGCAGCTCCTGGAGGACCAGGCCGAGTCGGTCGTTACCGACACCCGTCAGGCCCTGGCGGCGGATGATTTCGCGCAGCTGCACTCGGGTGACCGCGCCGTTGCCGTCACGTTTGAGCAGAGCCGGCACATGGGGACGCACCTCACGGACAAGCTGGCGCTCGGATTCACCCAGCTCGCGTGCCTGGCGCTCCGTCTGCGAGCGGGACCGTGCACGCTTGTCCTTGTTCTTCGTCCGGGAGGTCCTGGTCGGCTTCCGGCGAAGCGGGACCTTGTGTCCTCGGTCCTGGGTGGTTTCGGTCCCGGACTGTGGGGCGGTCGGTCCTCGGTCCTGGGTGGTTTCGGTCCCGGACTGTGGGGCGGTCGGTCCTCGGTCCTGGGTGGTTTCGGTCCCGGACTGTGGGGCGGTCGGTCCTCGGTCCTCGGTGGTCTCGGTCCCCGACTTCGTGATGCCCGGTCCCCGATGAGAATCCGGGTCCTGAGCTGCCACTTCTCGCGTGCTGTGGTCGGTCCTCATGGCCGCTGCGTCCCGCGCTGCGGCTCCCGGTCCGGCGAGCACGGTCCCTGGGACCGCACCGTCTTCAGAGGGCTTGGTTCCCGCGAACGTTCCCGTTGCGTCGCCCTTGGTCCTTGCGGCGACCTCGGCTTCCGGGTTCTCGGGGACGGGGCTCCGAGGAGCCCTCGGTCCTCGGTCCGGGACCGGCTCGTCGGAACCGTCGGGACCGGGGACGGGGACCGGCACATCCGATGTCGGCTGTACGGGGACCGTGGCCGCCGATGCGCTGCTGTGCGCCGGGGACCAGGGAGAAGGGAGCGGGACCGTGGCGAGCGCCAGCGCGTGTCGCCGAGCGGCGAGCTGGTCGAGCAGCTGCGCCCGCTGGTGAGGGTCGGTGCCGACCGAAGCCCTGCCGACCGCCTTCGACAGGCGTCGCGTCAGTCGCCGGCCGCGACGGCTCTGCTGCTGCTCGGGTGTGCGCTCGGCGAGGCGGGCGGCGAGGGTGACCGCACGGGCGGTGGCCCGGTCCCGGGTGATCAGCGCGGCGTCGCGGTCCCGCGCGGCGATGCCCAGGCGGGACAGCAGCCGCTCGCGTGCCTCCCGGCCCAGGACGGCGAGCAGTCCGTTCGAGGCTGCACCCGGGGTGCGCAGGCGCAGTTCGATGCCCATGGCCAGGTGCCACAGCATCGCCGCCATGACCGGTCCGACGAAGGCGCGGACCGTGCCGCCGATGGGGCCGCTCTCGGCGTAGGCGGGGATCACCTGCACTGTGGTGATCACCCAGACCAGCGTGCCCGGCAGGCCGGGAGCGCCCTGGACGGCGAGGTTCTGCCGTGCCATCAGCGCGGTGGCGAATAGGGCGAGTTCGGCGGCGGCGAACATGCCGGCGCGCTCGGCGGTGCCGGCCATGTCGAGGTAGTCGGCCGCGAAGCGCCAGCTGGTGTCGGCGCTGTAGGCGGTGCAGCCCAGGGCGGCGACGGCGGCGACCTTGACCGCCGGGCCGCCGAGACGTTTCCGCGGGCGGGTTCCCCGGCGCCGGATCGCCCAGGCGGTCAGCACGAGCGCGAGGGCGGCGGGCACGGCGGCGGCGAGGAGGAGAGGGAGGTCCGAAGTAGCACCGAAGGCGAGGACAGGGTGGGTCATGCTGCCTTTCCGAGTGGGGCGTGCGCCGGGGTCGACGCCGCCGGGCGGCCTGTCGGCTGCTGAGTGCCGGGAGCTGCGGGCGCGGGGGTGCCCTTGGCCTTGGAGGTCTTCTTCCGCTTCTTCTTGGAGCGGGGCACGCCGTAGTTGCGGTCCCGGTCGAAGACCTTGTTGGCCGCTTGCCGGAGCAGGTCGCGGGCGTGCTTGTGGCTGATCTGCAGGGCGGCGGCGAGTCGGTCGGGCTGCCAGCCCCGGACGTAGGCGTGGTCGATGGCCACCTGCCGCTCGGCTTCCGTCAGGTGCACGTCGCGTCCCTGGAAGAAGGCGGTCACACGCCGGTAGTCCAGGCGCCGGTGCAGGTTGTCGTGCAGCGGGCGCCGCTCGGCTTCGGTGAGCCCGCCCCAGACGCCCTCCTTGAGGACGTTCTCCAGGGCGAAGTCCAGGCACGCGCGGCGGACGGGGCACCAGCCGCACAGCTCCTTCGCCTCCGCGATCTCCTCGTGATCCCGGGGCCCGGGGAAGAACACGGCGTCGGCGTCCTCGACGTCCATGCCGTGGCACGCTCCGCGGACGTGCCAGCTGGTGTCTGCGATGCCGCGCAGGCCGGTGGCCGGCGCGTCGTGGGTGGTGATGTGGCGCAAGGCGAGTCTCCGATGTGCTGCCACACCGGCCGGCTGGCGCAGTGCCTGGCGGGTGCGGCGTCGGGCGTCGGCTGCGGCGCGTGGGTGTGCGCCGCATCCGGTGCGGGACGGTGAGGTTGCGGCGGTGCAGCGGACGGGATGCACGCGCCGGAGGCGCCGGTCAGGCCAGGGCGGGCTGCTGGGCCTGCTCGGCGTGCTGGGCCTGCTGGGCGGCGAGGTCCACACGGCCGGGGTGCGGGGTGGCGCGCGGCGTGATGGCGCGTACCCCGTCGTTGGGGCCGATCCGGCGGCGCCGGCACGGCTCGCCGACCGGGGCCAGACACCACTCGCATCGCACGCTCAGGGCATCGGGCAGCCCCTGCGCGACGGCGGCTTCGCGTGCTGCCCGGGCGGGCCGGAACGGTGCGAGAGCGGCGCGGGCGGCGGGCGGTATGCAGGAGCCGATCTGGTCCAGCCGAGCCTGCAGCCTCGGGTTGATCCCCTCCTGGCTGCTGGTGATGGCCGGGGCATACGCGGGCTGCGCTATGCCGGCGGCGACGGCACGGCGGGTGCCGACCAGCTCTGCGGTCCAGGCGGCCTGGTCGTCCGGGTCCGCGGACGGTGTGGGGTCCCAGTGGAGGGCCAGGCGGTTGCGCCGGTAGCTCTCCCAGGGGCGGACCACGTCGGCGGGTTGGATCTGGTACGGCGAGGTGCGGTAGTGCTGGCGGGCGGCGATGCGGGCGTCCCAGCCGTGCGGGGTGGCCATCGGCACGTCGCCGAGCAGCTCGTGCCACTGGGCGAGCTGGTCGCGGGCCTCGCCCTCGTCGGTGCGGATGCTGCGGGGGTCGAGTCGGCC
Source organism: Streptomyces sp. NPDC053665 (assembly GCF_055585285.1). Lineage (NCBI taxonomy): Bacteria > Bacillati > Actinomycetota > Actinomycetes > Kitasatosporales > Streptomycetaceae > Streptomyces > Streptomyces sp. NPDC053665. The sequence goes on along the minus strand of NZ_JBVJKK010000001.1, from coordinate 1,502,223 downwards.
GATGTAGGCCAGCAGGGCGGCGATTTCGCGGCGGTCCACGGTCAGCCCTCCGTTCCGGTCGGCTCGTCCAGGGCGGCGAGAAGGGCGGCGGTGTGCTTCTCGGCCCGCGTCATGCCACCGGGCGCGGCGGTGTTCTGGCCGGGCACGGCGTAGAGGTTCGGGCGGTTGGGGGCGTGTTCCCGGGTGATCCAGGCTCGCCAGTCGGCAGCCCAGGCTTCCGCCGGCCTCGGGGCGTGGGCCGCCCGGTGGGCACGCCACTTCGCGTCGGCGGCCTGCAGGCCATGCTCGCCGAGGCGGTCGAGGTGTCCCTGCCGGCGGGCCCAGGTGTGGGTGGCGGGGTCGACCTGCCACTCGGCAGCCGGGAGGACGGCAGCACCACCACTGCTGTACCTCCGGTTCAAATTAGGTTCACTACGGTTCTGTGTGCCGGTGGCCGGTACATCGCTGTGCCGGTGGCCGGTACGCCGCTGTGCCGGTTTCCGCCTGGGCCTGCCGGTTTCCGGTACTGCCGGTTTCCGGACCCTGGCGGGGGATTCCGGCACCTCACGCGGGCGGATTCCGTACCGCCGCAGGGCCGACAGCCGGAGCTTGGCAGGGCCAGCGGGCTCGTCCGGCACTGCCGTCTCGCTCGTTTCCTCCCGCTGCTCTCGCAGCGCCTGTGCGACTGCTTCGGCGGCGAGCGGCAGGCGGTAGACCGTGCTGCGCTGCGGGCCCACCAGGTCGTCGAGCTGTTCCAGCTCGCCGGCGAGGACGAGGCGTTCGATGGCTTCGCGCACCGTGGAGACCGAGGCGTGCGTGCGCTTGGCCAGGCTGGACAGGGAGGCCCAGGAGATGCACTGGTCGTCGGCCACCCGGTCGGCGATCGACAGCAGGACCAGACGCGCGGCCCCTCGGCTGGAGCTGTGCTCCCACACCCACTCGCGAGCTTCGCTGCTCATCGGCCGCTCCCGGCAAGCGGGCGGGCGGGGCGGCTCGCGGGGGCCTGGATGGTGCGGTCCGGCTCGGGGCGCTGAGGCGCCGAGGCGGAGCTAGCTGCCGCGCAGGCCGGACGGTAGGGCCTTTTGCGCAGGGCGGAGCGCATGCAAGAATCTCCTTTGGTGTTGCCACGCTGAGACGCCCCGTGGAAGGGATCAGCGTGGTGATGGTGGCGATCTCCGCCCTTGCCGGGGCGGTACAGCCGTTAAGCGTCCGGCGTTCGGGAGTTGCCGCTCTCGGGCGCCGTCGCTGTGTTCTGGGGCCTATGAGGCCCGGAGGTTGTGCACGTCATTGCTCCTGTGCTCGTCCGTGCGGGCGGTCTGCCCGGCGGGGGACGACGAACATACGCACGGCTCCGCGTCAAGGTCCAGAGTTGGTTCTTAAACCCTGTAGAAGTCGCGTGAGCTGCTGCGACGGGGGTGGAGCGAGCATGGGCGAGTCCTAGCGCGTACGTAGGTCACGACGGCCGGGCAAGGAGCGCTTACCGCACCCCGCCGGCGTCACATCACTTCAGTGAAGCTGTGTTCGAAAACCTACGCCAGAGTGATCCCAGTCTGTCAACACTGAAGTGAAGCCTCTCGGCCTTTGGTCCTGGGAACTACACTGCAGTACAGTCCGGAGTCGGCGTCTAGATGAGAGGAGTCGGTGATGGTGGAGTCCAGCGGGTCGGCGGAGGCGCCCGGCGGCGCGGCCGACGCTCGGCGCTCATTCGCCGACAAGCTCAACCACCTGTTCCAGACCGTGACGAACCCGGAGACCGGCAAGCGTTACACCAATGCCGAGGTCGCCCGGGCGATCTCCGTGTCCGAGAGTGCGATCTCGCAGCTGCGGACCGGGGCGAAGCCCAACCCCACCTACACGACGGTGGAACGACTGGCCGGCCACTTCCACGTCAAAGAGCAGTACTTCTTCTCGGACTACGACGCCGAGGAGGCCGAGAAGGTGCGCGCCTCCATGGAACTCATCGAGGCCGTAGCCGACAGCGACGTCCGCGGCCTTGCGCTTCGAGCCAACGGCCTCTCGGCGGACAGCTTGAGGATGATCACGGATGTGATCAATCAGGCGAGACGGTGGGAAGGGCTCGACAAGCCCGGGCAGTGATGTGACCTCACTCACCTGCTGGGTGGATTTGACTGGTATGCCGCGCATGGATCTTCAAGATCGCCTTGGGCAACCATCTGTACCTATGCAAAGCTCCGCTAGAACCACGCGGAATGGTGGGTTCCGGTTAGCGCAGGCCGTGTCAGCGCTCATTCGGGGGCTACAGCAAGGATCTCGTCCATGTTCAAGCGGCAATTCGCGCGCAGAGAGGCGCAGCTGAGGCGACTGTGTGAGGAGCAGTTGCGGGGGATCGAGATATCCGATCCCTACGCGGTGGATGAAATATGCCGGCAGCTCGCCGTCAAGCGTGGCCGCCCCCTGCACCTCCACGAATTGCCTGAGACCGGAGGGGCCAACGCTCCCTGCGGAATGGTCCTCTCGTTCGACCACGGGGATTACGTCTTTCACGTCGCGGCTACCAGCGAGCGGCATCGTGCACAAATCGTGCGCCACGAGCTAGCGCACCTGCTGCTCGGGCACGCCGGGAACAACGAGAGCGTCGTCAGGTCTCTACTGGGAGTCCTGCCTGACGGGGTCGACCCCTCTGCCGTGCTCTCCGCTCTCGGCCGGACGAGCTACGACAGCGAGACCGAGTACGACGCCGAAATGGCCGCCTCCTGCCTGGGAGAGCTCTTTCACGATCTTGCCCACTCGGGCCGGGAACGCGGTCGGTCCGGTGCCGTGGCGCGGCTCGACGACGCCCTGGTCCACCCACGGAAGAACCGCCGCTCATGAGTACATCCACCCTCATCGCCGGCGTCCTCTGGCTGGTGGCTCTGTGGCGACTGCCGTCCCTCCGGCACTCTCGCAAGCAGCGAAGTCTGGCGCTGACCCTGGTGGCTCTCGCAGCTGCCATGACGTTCGAGGTTCCGCCGGTCAAAGAGGCAGTCGATGCCGCCGTCGGCGCAGACGCCAGGCTGTCGCCGCTGCTGAAGCACCTGCTCGGCGTTACCTCGGCGGCATATCTGCTCGACTTCGTCATCGCAGTCGTTCGACCGCAGGGCCTGGCAAGTCGCACCCGGCTGGTGGCCGCCGGCGTGACGTTGCCCCTCATGCTCGCCTTCTACGCCCTGGCCAACTGGACGTCAGGAGGGCCCGTCAGGCTTGGGGAGGGCCGTGGCGCCCTCTTTCCCGTCCTCTACATGACGGTCTTCACGCTGTACATCGGCATCGCCATGGTCGTCGCTACATGGCTGTTCCTCGGCGGCGTACGCCACAGCCGGACTCTCCTGGGGAAGGCCGGCCTCGGATTTCTGGGCTCGGGAACCCTGCTCGGAAGCCTGTACGCCCTCCAGCGCATCGTCTTCGTGACGGTTCAGCTTGCCTCCGGCACCAGCTATCCAGCCTTGGAGAACCTTCTCTCCACAACGCTCAAGCAAGCCACCGTCCTGTCGGTCGCAGTCGGCGTCTGCTTGCCTCCTCTCTCCGTCGCCGTGGAATACGTCGCCGCGTGGAGCACCCTGCGGAAACTGCGTCCCCTCTGGGTGCAGCTCACGGAAGCAGCCCCGTATGTGGTGCTGGCGACATCTGTAGGCAGGTGGCGTGTCCGCTTCCGGCTGGAACGGTGCGTCATCGAGATCGAGGATGCCTGCCTGGCGCTTCGCGAGTACGCGTCAGTCGACATGCACACAAAGGCCCGGAGGTTCGTCCGTCAGGAAGGGGTCGCTGCGCAACTCTCTGACGCAGTGGCGGAAGCCTGCTGGTTGCGTGCAGCCGTCCAGAGCGCACGAAATGGGGAACGGCTGCGGGGAGTTGAATATCCACCCCTCGGCGTCACTGGCCGAGACAGAGCGAGCGAACTGTCATGGTTGCGCACCGTTGCCCGCGCGTACCTCTCCTCGCCAGTCGTTTCCGAATTCGTCCGGAAAGAACATTCGTCCGTTTCCCACGAGCAGGGCGCTTCGGAAAGGATCTCCTCAGATGACAACTGATGTCCGCCCCAGCGAGTCGCGGCTGGCCCGCCGCATTACAGACTGGCTTGAGCCGAAGAACTGGATCATCGCTGTCACGCTGCTGGTCGGCTGGCACACCGCAGAATGGACAGGTGTTGCTTGGGGTGTGGTCGGCGCCCTCTTCGCGGCCGTCATCCCGATCACCTTCATCAAGTACGGCATTCGCAAGGGTCACTGGGGCGACAGACACGTCGGAGCGAAGCCAGCACGGCTAGTCGTGATGGCCGTCATCCTGCTCTCCGTAGCCACCGGCATCGTCCTGATGCTTGTCGCGGGGGCGCCGCGCACCATGGTTGCCCTCATCGTCTCGATGCTCGTGACGCTCGCGATTCTCACCGCGATCACCTTCGCCTGGAAGATCTCCGTCCACCAGGCCGTGTCCGCAGGTGCCTGCGCGATGCTCGTGCAGACCTACGGCCCGTGGATGGCCCTTGGCTTCCTGTTGGTCGTCGTCGTCGGCTGGTCCCGCGTCGAGCTGCGGGACCACACACGCAACCAAGTGATCGCAGGCACCATCCTCGGCACCATCGTGGCCGCAGCCGTCTTCCACCTGGCGCGCTGATCCGAAGGAGGGGCGTGGTTGAGAGCGACCGCTACGCCTCCCAGGTATCTCACCCGGCTTTCGGGCCCCTGCATCCGCTCGCGGGCCGGCAGGATCGGGTTTCAGTGCTCGTAGGACCAGGCCCGTCCGGTCTGCCGGTACTCGGTCACGGAGATGGGCTGCACTCCGGGGCGCATCCGGGCTGTGTACAGGTGGCCGTCGAGGTGGTCGATCTCGTGGTGGACCAGACGGGCGAGGCCGCGTTCGTAGTCAGTGGTCACGGTCGTCCCGTCGAGTGTCGTGGTCTCGACCGTGATCCGGAGGGGGCGAGGGACGAGGCCGCGTACGTCGAAGAAGCTCAGGCATCCCTCGTACTGGTCGTCGGTCTCCTGCGAGGCGGCGATGACCCGGGGGTTGAGCAGTACGATCGCGCCCGCTCCTGGCTCGGCGGGCTGGACGACGGCCGCGGCCCGGCGGATGCCGATCTGTGGGGCTGCAATGCCCATGCCCTTGGCGAACGTGTGGACGCCTGCGATGCGCGCCATGGAGGTGAACAGGCTTTCCACGGCTTGCTCGGCGGCCTCACGTTCGGCAGGGAGTGAGAAGGGGCGTGCTGGCTCGGCAAGGACGGAGGCGCCTTCCTGGACTACGCCGAGGTTGCGCATCTGCTCGCTGGGCCGCATCTCGTTCACGAGAACTCCTGTTGATTCGCGTCGAGTTCGCTCGGCCAACCGCGGTTGCAGTGGACATACGACGGGGTGCGCCGCTCGGGGTGCCGGTCATGCGGGCCAGGCGTTAGCTCGGCAGCTAGCGTGGCGTTGCCAGACATCCGCTGCGACTGTTGAAGCGTCCCGTATGGCCTGATCCAGAGGGTCGGGGATGCTGCCCCGTCCGAGGCCGGCGGAGGCGACTGCAGTGGAGAGCGTTCTGCGCTCGTCCTGGCTCAGCCCTTCGCGGCACACAGAGTGGGCCAGGACGTCTCGTGCGATGTACCCGTCGGGATGCGTCGTCGCTTCGCTGGTGAGGCGGTGCATCAATTCGGCTTGTCGGGACTCTGGGGAGAGGTCGAGCACAACTAGTCCTACACGAGAGCGGAAGACGGCAAGGTCGGGGGCCGAGCCGAGAGCCAGGTAGTGCTGCACCATCTTGTTGATCGGCTCGACTGGCTGCTCGTCGGCTGCCCTGTGGCAGAGGACGGCAAGGGCTGCCGCGACGGCGTGCTCCCATGGCTCCACCAGGGTGCTCTCGTGTAGGAACTTCAACGCATCGCTGGGCTGCTCGCCGAGGCAGCGGACGAGCACCTCGACTTGGCGCCCGTCGAAGAGGCGCTGTCCCACGCCCCGGTGTTGCCTACTGTGCGCCCGGGCGTAGTCCCATTCACCTGCTGCGACGAGGGCACGGGTTCCGTCGCCGAGGAGTACGGCCCACAGCCATTGGCATACCTGTTGATGGTCGGAAGCCGACTTCGTGAGGCGTTGGAAGGACGTGGCGCGGTCGTCGATGACCGCTTCCGTCTTCGATCTGACTGCTCGGTTCAGGGAATCGAGCAGATGATACGCGCCAGTCCCGTCGCCGTCGCGGATGCGCAGTCGGGCCAGGTTGACCAGGGGTTCCAGGGCGTACCGGGCTTCCTGCGCGCCCAGGGGCTGGGCGCGCAGGACGGCCTCGGCGTGGCGCCAGCACAGAGAGCGTGCCAGGTCCGGCATGCCGCAGTCGCTTGCGATCAGTGCCGCCTTGTTCAGGGCGACGGTTGCGGAGGTCACGTTGTCGTCGCGCTCGGCGGCGGCAGCGAGGTCGGTGATTTCGCGGATGCGTTCAGCGAGAGGCGGGCACGCTGGACGTGGACGGGCAACGAGTGGGAACCGCTTCGCTATCTGGCTGACGTCCATGTCACTGCCATTCGATGACGATGCGGTTCAGCGGGTTGTCGAAGGTGAAGCGGCCGGTCTTCGGGGCGAGCGGGGTCGCGTCGAGTGGTTGGATTTCGAACCCGACGTCGAGCGCCCGGAAGCCCTGGTTCCAGGTGCGGACCTGGTCCGCGACGTCCGAGGCCAGGGCTTCGGCGTCAGGGCCGTGGCCGATGACGCCGAACTCGTACAGGGTGGCGCCATCGGGGGCCTTCTTCGCGTAGGGGCGCCGGGTGAGGTAGGTGAGCGTGCCACCCTCGAAGACCGCGGTCGAGGACGGGTAGGGCGCGGTGACCAGGCCCTTCTCGATGGCCTCGTTGTTGGCGGGCATCCGGCTCAGGCCGTTCGGCATGGCGCAGGCGAGCCACAGCTCCAGGTACTCCGCCGATTCCGGGCCCCGGAAGGTGACGTCCGTCCACGCCTCGGCGCGCGGCTGGCGGAAGATGTCGCGCAGGGCGTCCGCGTCGACCTTCTGGTCTCCGTTGGTGACGAGCGTGACGGTGTTGTCGGTGTCCAGGGGAACGAAGACGCGCGGGTCGTCGGCGATGCCCCTGCGCAGCGGCATGAACGTGTTCATCTGGCTGCCGACGCTGCGCCAGGCTCCGTCCTGGTTCTCGAAGGCGATCGAGCGGGAGACGCTGCCGCGCAGGCGTAGTGGCGTGAGGAGTCGTCCGCCGGGGGCGAGCTGGTCGAGCCAGGCGTGCGGAACGCCGTGGGCGCCGACGGTGGCTTCGATCCGGTCGTACGGCGCGTTGGGGGCGTGGCCCACGGCTCCGTCTCCGAGGACCACTTCGACGTTGTGGATGCTGGCGGCGGCCAGTCCGCCGCGCGCTCCGTCCACGATGTCCTCGTCCACGTCGATCGTGGTGACGTGCCCCGTCTCGCCGACGAGGTAACCGAGGAGTCCGGCGTTGAAGCCGGTGCCGGCCCCCAGCTCCAGGACCTTCTGGCCAGGCTGGACGTCGAGTTGTTCCAGCATCATGGCGACGATGTCGGGCTGTGAGGCGCAGCTGATGGAGCGGCCGGATCCGTCGAACTTCGTGTCCACGGGGGCGTTGCCGTACGCCTTTTCCAGAGGGGCGTTCGGGACGAAGAGGTGGCGGGGAACGGTCCGCATGGCCTCCTCCACACGGGGCGTGCGCACGCACCCGGTCTCGACCAGATGGTCGATCAACTGGGCGCGCAGACGGTCTGCGGAAGGGGCTTCGATGGTGTCACTGTTCACCCCGTTGACCGTAGTGCTCGCCGTCCCCTCAGCTCGGGTGGACGCGGTGTTGTCGCTCGTTCCCATGACTACCTCTTTCGCGAGTGTTGACAAGGTGCGCTGGTCCTGGGCGGGGAGGCCCAGGCGGTTGAAGTGGAAGATGCCGTGGTGGGCGATCACGGCCCGCAACCCTCGTTCCAGGCGGCCCTGACGGTTGAGGTCTGCGAGCTGCTGGCCGAACCACTCGAACGTGGCTATCCACTCGGCCAGCGGCGCGAGTCGGCCCTGGGTGACGCTGCGGCTGGTGGTGCTGACGTCGACGGTCATCAACCGGTGGACAGCGGCCCGGTGCCGTTGCAGACTGCAGACCTCGTCGCCGGGGCGCTCGGCCGCGATCCTCGCCCAGACGTCGCCCTGCTCGTACCAGTCGAGACCCGCCGCGCGCATCGCCACGCTGAGCAGGAGCACCGCCAGCTCGCGGCGGCCGAGCTGGGGACCGGTGACTGCCTGCTGGCGGGCCGCCTCCTCCAGCAGGTGACGGCTGTCGTAGTGGAACAGGGTGTGGGCGATCTTCATCGCGGCGGGGCCGCCGAAGGCTGTCTCTTCCGGCTCGTAGATGCCTCGCGTCCAGGAAGCGAGGACGCCGGCGTCGACCAGCTCGTCCAGGGCAGCGTCCAGGGCCTTCGCCGTGTCCGGGCCCGCGGCCCGGTACCGCAACCGCCACCAGGGGAACTTTCGCAGGAAGGACCACTGGGCCAGTTCCGACTCCTGGGCGATCAGCACTGGGAGCAGATGCTCCACGGCGGTGGCCTCCGCGCGGCTCCAGTCGGTGAACCGGATGAGGCGTTGCGGCCATTCGTCCGCTGCCATGTTTCCTCTTCTCGTCGGCTAGTTGATCAGGAAGCAGGTGTCCCACCCGGACGCGGACGGCGTTCCGGTGTGGAAGGAGTGCAGGGCGAGGGCGGTGCCGGCGGCGCCTTCGAGGAGTCCGATGTCGCCGCCGCCGGAAGGGTTGATCAGTGAGTCCGCCAGGGCGCCAGGCGGGGTGTCGGTGATTGGTGCCAGGAGCCGGGGCAGGCATGCGGTGAGGCCGGGCGTGAGGGCGTCGGTGGCAGCGAGTTGTGTGATGTGCGCCAGGCCGGCGAAGCCGTGGCACAGGGAGACGTCCACGGTCGCGTCGAGTTGGCCGGGGTCGGTCATGGCGCGCAGGAGGGCGAATTCGGCGGCGTGTTGGCGCGCCGGGTCCTTGAGGGCGAGGGCGGCGAGCTGCTGGGTGCGGGCGAATCCTGCGGTGCCGTAGCACCAGGACGGCCGGGATGGTCCGGGGTCGATCGTGCCGGAGCGTAGTTGCTTACGGGTGATCCAGTACGGCCACCACGGGCCGGCGGGGCCGTCCTGCTGCCAGTGGTCGAGCCAGGCCAGGATGCGGGTGATCGCGTCGAGGTGGCCCTCGACGGTGACGCTGCGGCGGGCTGCGAGGGAGAGCACAGCGAGGGGGCCGCCGATGCCGTGGGCGACGCCGTTATTGGCGTGCCCTTCCGGATACTCCGGGGAGATCGTGCCGGAGGGAGCTAGGGAGCTCCACCAGCCGGGCAGAACTTCCCCGTCGTGCTTGACCGGCTCGGTCAGGCGGACCAGGTAGGTCAGAATCTCGCGGACGACGTCGGTATGGACGTCGCGGTGCAGCAGGAGCCCGCCCAGCCCGCTCAGGCCGCGGATCGCGTCGAACTCCGCCAGCGCGGGCATCTCGCCGCGGTCCATGCGTGCGTGGGCGTCCGCGAGCCGGTCCCGGATCGCCTTCGTGACGTACCGGTCGAGGGTGTCCAGGGCGCGGGCGTAGCGTCCGGGGCGGTCGGCGGCGGCGTGCAGGGCGAAGGCGAGCGCGGGCGCCCCGTAATAGAGGTGGCTGTCCGGGTCGCCGACAGCGGGTTCGGCTGCGGCGCAGGCGAGCCAGTCGTGTGCGCGCTGCCACGGACCCAGCTCGGTGCGGGCCCGCTCGATGTGCAGCAGCGCGACACCGGCCGCGCCGTGCGCGAGCGACTGCGGCCACCAGCCCTGGCGGTGATGCAGCCCCCGTACATCCTGCGGCGAGGCAAGCCGCTCGGCGATCGTGTCGGCGGCTGCCCGCGCGCTTTCACGCAGATTCATGGTGATCTCCTCGGTGAGTCCAGGCCATGGCGGCGGCGTGGGCCAGCCGTACGCACATCCGCTCGTCGTCCTTGTCGATGCCTGCGGCGCGGATGTGGTGGGCGTGCAGCAGCGAGTCGAGAACGACGTCCGGGTCGATGCCACCGAACGCGTCCAGCTTCTGCCGGTAGCGGGCCAGGGCCGCGTCGCGCTCGCTCCAGGCGCTGGCGATGGCGTCGCCGCCGGGGGCCGCGCGCAGGGCCGCCCAGCCGTCGGCCGGGTCGGCTAGGCGCAGCGCCTGACCGCGCACGGTCCGGTCCATAGGGCGCGGGTCGGTGATCCGGCCGTGGGCGATCAGCCAGTTCATGCCGGCTGCGGTGCTGCCGGTGAAGGCGGCGGCGACGGAGACGAAGTTCGCTGCGGCGAGGACCTGTTGGTGCGGACGGGAGCTTTGGGCGAACTGGACGGCCAGGGCTCGGGAGTCGGCGGCGAAGACGTCCTCGGCCAGGCTCATCAGCGGCCCGGGGCCCCACCGGCCGGTCTCCGGGTAGGAGGTTGCGAACTGCATGTCGGTGAGGAGCCCGGCACGGCGCAGTCCGTTCGCCCAGGCGCTCACGCGCTGCGCGGTGAGGGCGAAGTCCTGCTCGCTGGGGACCGCGATGCGCAGGCGCAGGTGCTGGCGGGGGTCGCGGTAGCGCATGTACCACCAGGTCGGCGGCTCGTTCCACTGGCCGAGCAGCGCGGGCAGGTGGTCGGCAAGGATCTCGGGTTGCCGTTCGACGTGCCCGTACAGCTTGACCAGCAGCCAGGAGGCGGCGCCCGGAAGGTGACCGTGCTCGCGCGTGACGAGCTGGTCCGCGGTGACGGGAGGGACGGCCGGCCACTGCGGCGGGCGGACGGCCGTCATCGGGGCGATGATCTCGTGGGTCCGTCCGTCGAACCAGCCTTCCTCGGATTCCGCTTCCGTCAAGATCACCGATTCATGAGTGTCCAGGTGGGCGCGCAGCAGCGCGAGGTGCGCGCGCTCGGAGAGGTCCAGCGGCAGAAGCTGGTCGCCCTCGGCCAGCGCGACTTCGTCCGGAACTCGGCGGCGTGCGCGCCACTCGTCGGCCGCCTTGTGCCACTCCCCCCAGGAGGCGCGGCGGTCGGGCAGCTCCGACCGGTCCAGTCGCCACCTCGCCGGAGAGAGGATCGCGCGGCCATAGCGCACCCGCGGCAGGTACGGCAGTGCGGTAGCGGACGCCCAGGGGAAGACGGTCAGGACGGCGGTCTGGGAGCGGCTGATCTCGGTGAGGAAGCGTGCGAGCGGCGGCGTGTGGCCGCGCAGGTCCAGCGCGTGCAGCGTCATGGGGTCCAGCAGGCAGGCGCGGGAGAGGGAGACGAGGTAGAGCCTGCGGCGGTCGCAGCCCACGGCGAGGTCGTCGAGCGGGATGGTGCGCGCGTCGACCGGACGGTGCTCCGCCAGGCTGATGACGGCCGGCAGGAGTTCTGTAACGCGGGTGACGTTGGTGTCGCCCTGGTCGAGTGGGGTGAAGGAGACCTGCGTGGGCACCGCGCCGGGCGTGTTGACCGGCAGCTCCTCCAGCATGACGGCCACGCGGGCCTGATCGTCTGATGCGAGCAGCCCCAGGCTGCGGCCGATCGTGGTGCCGATCCCGCGGGACGGGGCGATGCCGTGAAGAACGAAGTCTCCACTCTCCAGGGCCTCTTGCGAAGCGGCACGGATTCGAAAGCGCAGCTCCGTGTGGGCCGGTACCTGCGGGGCGTTGCGATCTCCGACCGTCAACGTGCGGATCAGGTCCTCGTCCAGGCGGATCTCGTCGCGGCCGTCGAGGACGGCCGCTTGGGCGAGGGAGAGCAGCCGCTGTTCACGGGCGGTCAGGGCCTCACCCTGTTCAGGTTGCGCATCGCGGTATCCGACCGGGAACCCGAGGCCGACATCGGGGTCCACCAGGTCCCGGACCGGGACGAGTGAGTTGATGCCGTACCGCTCGAAGAATCGGTTGTGGAAGTCCTTCCATGCCGGAGTGCCGAAGGGGTACGCGCTCAGCCGGGCCAGCACCGTGGCGGCCTGCTCCGCCTCGCGGGCAACCTGTGGGGGCAGAGTGAGGGAGCAGTCCATGCGAAGGTCCAGCGTGAACGGCTGAGCCTTGACGCTACTCAAGGCGGTCATTTTCCGACGTAAGGCGGTACGCAGGCGCCGGCCGTCCGCCGGGGCCAGTACCTGGTTGTGCCGGGCGATGGCGTCGCGGACCGTCCGCAGGTCGGCCACGAGGTCCGTGGCTGATGGGGCGGCGGCTGCTTCGGCCTGCTCGACCAGGTGGTCCAGGGCGTCGAGGGTGGCGGAGGGCGCGTGCAGGCTGCTGATGAGCACACCGCGTTCGACGAGGCTGCTGACGAGCCCTTCCACCCGGTCCGCGGGAACGTCGGGGAACTCGCTCCTCATCAGTGCGACCACCGCATGGACGGGGACGGGCGAGGCGGCGGCATCAACGGCGATACGTACGGCGCTGGTGTACCGGAGGGACACTTCGGCCGCCGGGCTGCCGTCGGTACGGCATGAACGGGGCGGGTAGGGCACGATCAGCCGATCGCCCCGTACGAAGATGGTGTTGTTGGCCATCACATGCAGGTGCCGCAGGAGTTCAGGATCTGCTTCCAGACGGGCGACCAGGTCCGCGATCCAGTCGCCGTCGGCACGGATGACGGGTCGATGCCTCTCACCCCAGGACCATCCCGGTCGTTCCCCGAACGAGGCGGGCGCGATACCGGCGAACAGACCGTTCGGGGTCGCCCGGCCCGTCATACGCAGCAGGTACCGCATGACCGACACCACTGCGCGGCGCAACTGACGGGTCTCGGGACTGGCCACCAAGCACAGGGTCTGAACCTGCTGCGCGAGCAGAGGGCTGGCCTGCTCGATGGAGTCGGCGGCCTCGGACAGCGACCAGACGTCGCGCAGCCACGTCTGCCACCGCACCTCACGGTCCGGGGTGTCGTCGGTGAGGTCCGGCCACGCGGGAAGCGGCAGTCTCGAGGAACGGGCGGCGCGCACCAGCGCAGTATCCGCGCACCGGTACAGCGGGCCGTCCTTACGGGAACCCATGCACCCTCCCTGGTTGTGGTGTGTTGGGGTGGGTGCCAGCCCGCGCGGCGCAAGGCCGCGCGGGCTGGCAGATCAATGCGCCGAGGTCAGGCCACGTTGGTGGCGCAGGACCCCTGGCAGCTCGGCTTGCAGCCGTCGTCCGTCAGGTTGATCACCGTGGCGGAGCCGTCGCCGGACTCCAGGACGCTGATGTCCAGGTCGAACGCGTCACCGCCCGCCGTGGCGGCCGGGGACTGTGCCTGGCCCTTGATCGTGTTCGCGTTCATGCGGGTTTCTCCCTACTCGTCGTGCGGTGGAAGATGATCAGGCCACGTTGGTGGCGCACGGGCTGGAGCAGGTGCTGCCGCAGCCGTCGTCGGTGAGGTTGATCAGCGTGGCGGAGCCGTCGTCGGACTCCAGGACGCTGATGTCGAGGTCGAATTCGTCGTTCTGCATGTGGTGATTCCTCCGTTGTCGTGCGCGGCTCCGATCGAGCCGCGAGGGACGTGCCGCGTGGGCGGCGCCGACAGGACATGGGCGTCGTGCCGGTGGTCTGGTGCGGTCAGGAGCCGCTGGAGATACAGGCGTTGCCACCGCAGGTTGAGCCGCAGCCGCCGTCGGAGGCGATACTCGCCCCGACCGTGCCACCCGATTCGATGACGCTGATGTCGAGGTCGAACGGGTCCTGCGAGGCAGAGGCCGAGGCGGTCCTCATGCCCTGGTCGGTCACCCTGGGAGTCACGGGAATCCTCCTGATTGGTCCGGTGGAACACTTCGATTCGGTGTGTTGCGGTACGGCCGACCCCGGTGGGGGGCAGCTGTGTGGCCTGCGCCGGTCGGGTCCTCGCCGGCCACCTCTTCAGACACGAGAACTGCTGTCCGGAAGAGGAGTTGGGGACGGACACGGAAGTCCGAAAGGTGAACCGAGATATGCCGTCAGGCTGCCGCGGGCTGCGCTTGAGGATGGTTCTTCGCGGCCTGGTCCAGCACCAGGGTGAAGTGCTCGGCCCGCTTGTCTCCCTCGGCCTCCTGAGCGCGGAGGTCGCCGAAGCGCTGCCAGTAGCGCCGGCAGACGTCACTGCTCATGACCATCTCGGCGTAGAACGGCAGCTGTCCGTCGCGGACGCGGCCGAGGCAGTGTCGGAGGCTGAGGGCGCAGATGAGTCGGTTGGCCGACATGAGCTGCATGTACTCCTCGGCCTTCATGTCCTCGGGCTTCCACAGCTCGGCGAGGTCGGCGTTGGTGGACACCCGGTTCAGCCAGTCGAGCTGGTTGTCCGCGAGGAGCGCCTCGTGCCGCTCGGCCTGGTGCCGTGCGTTCTGCCTGAGCCGGGCGGCTCCGACCACGGCGGTCGTGAGGGACAGAGCAACACCGGCAGCGAGGACGGCGGTAGGGAGCTTCATCGATCAACAACCTTTTCGCAGAGCGGATGTGCGGCATGAAGGCCGAATGGTGGGGACCGCGGTGTTCCGCTTGTTCACGCGGCCTCCGCGAGGACGACGCTCGGGACTTCATCGGTAGAGCCGTTAGGCATGTATCGGCTACGCACCGTCTCCAGTGCGACAGCGATCGGCGGCAGACCGACCGTGGCCCTTCGTTTGTCGACGGATCCCGGCGCGCGCAGTGGGCACAGCTCGATGCGGTCGGAGCGCAGAAGGAGCTGGGTGCCGTACTCCTGGTCCTGGCCGGTGTTGATGAGGGTGCGGTCGTGCAGGTGTGCCCAGTGGTGGACGAGCGCGTCGCCGGCCTCGACCGCACGCCCGAGCAGGATGGTGGCGGCGCGCTGGAAGACGAGATCGTGGTCGCTGTGCAGGGCGATGCTCCAGGCGGCTCGGGTAGCAGCAGGGCCGACGAGGCGGTGGCCTGGCCACTCGTATTCGCCCAGGACGCGGCGCAGAAACTTGGCGTTGGCGTAGTCGGTGTGCCGACCACGGCCGAGTTGGACGCCGTCGAGCTGGTTGCGCACGCGTGTGGCCCGGTGCGCGGCCGATTCCGTGGCGCGGGCGATCAGCTCGCGGGCGATGTCGGGCCGCTGCGGCCTTTCGGTTGTCACGTGCTGCTCCCTTCTTCCGCAGCAAGATGGGGAGCTTGGGTTTGGCAGCTGATTAGTGTGCTGAGTCGGGGGCGGTGCTCGGCGGCCAGTTCGAGGCGGGCGACCCGGTCCCCCTCCCGTCCCGGACCGGAACCCCGCACGTCCCAGCCCATGTCCGTGAGCCGACGCAGCAGGGCGGCGATGGGTTCGGCTTGCAGGGTGTGGCCTGCCAGGATTTCGGCCCGTACGAGCGGGAGGCTCTGCCGGGCGGCGAAGTCGGAGGCCCACAGGGTGATCAGCCGGGTGATGTCGTCGGGCTGCTCGGGCAGGGTGTGGACGTGGCCCAGGCGGAGGCAGGGGCCTTCGCCCCAACTGAGTCCGGGGTCGCGCGCGGGGACCATGCAGGCGAGCAGCTTTCCGTCCTCGAACAGACCGGCCGACGTCGTGTGCGGGTCGCGGAACAGGGCCGGCACGTCAGCTTGGGCGGGCACGGGGAGACCGCGCAGGGTGAGCCAGCGCTGCCGGTCCTGCGCGAGGGCAGCGGCTTCCGCGCGCTCGGCGTCCGTACGTAACCTGCGCACCGCGTACACGGCGCCCGGGTACTTCGCTGCGAACGACGGGGAAGCCGGAGCCTCCTCGTTGGCCAGGGGAGTGGGGGGCCTTCTCACTGGCTCGCTCCGCTCCGCGCCGCCGGGTCGGTCGGCAGCAGCTTCCAGCCGTGGGCAAGGATCACCAGGTGGGTGGTGTCCCGCGCGCCCGTGTCGGCGAGGAGTTGGTCGAGTGCGGCGCGCTGGTCGGCGGGGGCGAGCTTGGCGGCGACGGCGATGTCACGGGGGTCGCTGTGCTCGGCGACGGCTCGGAGCAGCAGCCGCTGCTCCGAGGTGAGGGATGGCGCTGGCCGGTCCGCCGTGGGTGAGGCCACCTGCTGGGTGGTGAACAGGCGGTGCACGATCACCGGGGGCTTGCAGCGGGGCGGGCAGTGCAGGCTCTCACGGATGTCGCGCATGTACTGGCGGACGGTCACGGCCGACAGGCTGGTCTCTGCCGCAATCTCCTTGGCCGTGAGGCCGTTCGCGAGGTGCTGGGCGACGCGCTGCAGAGTCGGCGTCAGGGGCGTGATCGGTGCGCTGGTCGTCACGGGCGGGGTCACGGTGTCTCTCTCGGCTGAGTGGATGGTCACTGGGAGGGGTGCTGCCGGTCCCCGCGGGGGACGGGGGCCGGCGGCACGGGCCCGTGCGCGGCGGTGGGGAGTCACGGGGTGCCGCGCACGGGGGCTCATGCGGCGGTCGGGTCGGGTCGTGCCCAGGCGGCTTCGGCGGCGAGGCGCTCGGACCACTGGATGTGGTCCTCTGCGAAGGCGGCGTCGGCCAGGCGTATGCGCTGGACTTCGCCGGTTCCGGCCGGTGGGTAGGTGTGCTGGATGTCGCGCCACAGGCGCTGGACGATGTAGTCGCCATCGAGGGCGTTGGCGCCGTGCAGTTCCATGGCGTCCTGGGCGGACTGGACGGCCCACTGGTGGCCGAGGTATTTCGAGTTGATCAGGTCGGCGTCGCAGGGCAGGCCCTGGTCGAGGAGGTGCACGGCCTGGTAGGCGAGTATCCGGGCGGCGCGCAGGCGGGCTTCCATGCCGCCGACGCGGTCCCGCAGGACCGGCAGGTCGGACAGGGCGCCCTGGTAGCGGGGGCGGGTCTTGAGCCGGGCGGTGGTGGTGTCCACGACGGCTTCGTGGATGCCGAGGCTGACGGCGGCCAGGTTGGGGCGGCCGTAGAGGATGCTGCTGCTCTGGGCCACGGCCAGTCCCTGGCCGATCTCCCCGACCACGTTGTCCTCGGGGACGCGGACGTGATCGAGGTCGAGGCGGCCGACGGAGAAGCCATGCAGACCGAGCCCGGCACGGTGGTCGGAGACGGAAAGTCCGGGGCGGTCGGCTTCGACCATGAACGCGGTCAGCGCCTGTGAGGTGCTTACTCCCGGCCCGGCGGTGCGAGCGACGACGAGGTGGGCTCCGGCGAGGTGGCTGTTGCCGATATGGATCTTGCTGCCGGTGATCACCCATTGGTTGCCGATGTGTTGGGCGGTGGTTTCGACGCCGCCGATGTGTCCGCCGGCGAGCGGTTCGGTCACGGCGATCGACAGCAGCACGGACCCGTCCGCGACCCGGGGAAGCCAGCGGCCCTTCTGCTCGTAGGTGGCGAAGTGCAGCAGAGCGCCCACGGGGATCAATGTGGCCTGCAGGATGGCCGCGGCAGCCGCCGAGACCCGCGCGATGCGGTGGACCAAGACGGTCCTGGCCACGTGTCCGGCGCCCAGCCCGCCGAAGACCGCCGGGACGGTGACAGCGAACCACCGCCGGGCGGCCATCAGGTCGGCGACCTTGCGCTCCACCCTGCCCGGAGCGGCCTCCATCCGCGCGGCGCGCGGCGCGACGTGCTCGGCCGCGAAGGCGTCCGCCTCCTGCCACAGCAGATCGTGGCGGGCGGTGAGGTAGGGACGCAGCGCCGGTGGAGGCGTGGTGGGTGTGGCGGACATGGTCTCCCTCTCCCTGGATGAAGGTCGCAACGCGTGGAGCGGCCGGGGAACGCCTACGGCTCCCGGGTGGGAAGTTGTGGAACGGCCTAGCGGACGGGGGCGCGGGCGATGTGGTCCATCACCTGTGCACTGGCGTTGATGACGATGTCCCGCAGACGACGTGCCTCGGCCAGGGGCCGCTTCTCGGGGTCGATCACACACACCGTGCCCAGCACCGTGCCGCTGTCGTGGATCAACGGAGCGCCGAAGTAGGAGCGGATCCCGACGGCGTCGACCACCGCGTTGCCGCTGAAGCGCGGGGAGGCGTGCACGTCGTGCAGCGGGAGGGCCTTCCTGCGGGCCATGACCTCCGGGCACCAGCCGTGGTCCCGGCTCATGGTGCGGCCGACGATCACGAACCCGCTGTCCGCCGGCGGCTGGTGCAGCCCGACGAAAGTCTGTTCCTCCAGGAACAGGTTGACGAACCCGTACAAGAACCCGGCCTGTGTGGCCATGTCGCGGGCCAGCTCGTCGAAGTCCTCGTTGGCCACCGGGGGCACGCCCAGGCGGTTGAGCAGCTCGTAACGCTGAGCCAGTTCCCGCGACTGCTGAGGTCGCTGGCTGGTGAGGGCGGTGCCGGGTGGGGTGAACGGGCCGGGGGTGGTGTCCCGCATGTCGCGCCGAGGCAAGGACCGGGCGGGCGGGGCAGTCTGCGGCGTGCGGTAGGGGTCGCTGGGGTGCTGTGACATCAGGCGTCCTGGAGGGTGGTAGAAGGGGTGTGACCAGCGCGATTGGTGGTGGCGGCGCAATCGACGGCGTGGTCGACGAGGGCCAGCAGAACGCCGGCGACGTGATTCGTGTCGCGGGCGTCGCAGGTGACCACCGGCACGGCGGCGGGGAGTTCGAGAGCGGCGCGGACCTGCTCGGGGTGGTAGCGGTGTGCGCCGTCGAACTGGTTGACCGCGACGACGAAGGGCAGGCCGATGTCCTCGAAGAAGCTGACGGGCGTGAAGCTGCTCTCCAAGCGGCGGGTATCGACCAGGACGACCGCGCCGACGGCGCCGCGGGAGAGGTCGTACCAGAGGTCGACGAACCGGTCCTGGCCCGGCGTGCCGAACAGGAACAGCTCCAGAGGCATCGGTGCATCGGGCAGGCTCAATCGGCCGAAGTCGAAGGCGACCGTGGTGGTCCGCTTGGACTCCAGGCCCGCCAGGCTGTCGACGTCCGCGCTCGCCTCGGTCAGATACTCCTCCGTACTCAGCGGCGTGATCTCGCTGACGGCGCCCACGGCCGTGGTCTTGCCCGCACCGAAACCGCCGGCAATCACGATCTTCAGCACAGTCGGCGCACCGGCCTGCGAGTGCGGCGAAACCGTGGACGGGTCATCCGGCCTGGGGATAGGCATCAGGCCACCTCCTCTTCAAGCCGGCGGAAACGGCTGCCAGCAGTTGGATAGACGGACCGGACCCTGCGCCGGTATCGGCATAGGACTGGGTCAGGGGAACGACGAGGGCGCCGGCGTCCAGGAGGTCGGAGACGAGCACTTTGACGGCGGTCACGGGCCGGCCGATGCGCCCCGCCAGCTCGACCACCGACCGCCGGCGCTCCCGGCACAGGGCGAGAATCTCCCCGCACTCCTCGGCCTGCGCCGGGCCCGGCCTTCCCTGCCCGGCCTCCAGGACGGTTTCCAGAGCGAGCAGGTGCCGCGGCTTGGTACGCCCGCGCGTCACGGCGTAGGTCCGCACGAACGCCGACTCCTCGGCCGCGCGGCCGTACGTGGTCACCGGACCTCTCCGCCCGTGCCAACGCGGACGGGGATCAGCATGTACGGGGCGAACTTCTGGACCAGGCGCCCCATCTCGAAGCCGACGGTGCCCACATCGGCGTCCCTGGTGGCGATGACAGCGAGGATCGTGTCCACCTCACCGCGTTCGGCACCGGGGTGGGTGTCGAAGGCCGCGCTGCGCCCGGCGCTCTGGACGAAGAACAGGCAGTCGTCTCGCTCGATGATGACCTGCCGGGCCGGCCTCTTCTTGTGGCTGGGGCCGGTGATGTTCGCCGCGAGGGAGGCGACCCCGCTGAAGGCGGCCGACAGTTCGTCCGCCCAGTCCTTGTCGACGTCGCTGTCCAGCAGCCGCAGTCCGTCGCGCGAGAGCAGGACGGCGTGCGTGACGCCCGGCGTCTCGGAGGCGAACTGACGCAGCAGCCAGGCCATGCTGTCCCGCTGTCCGCTTGTCGTCGCGGATGCGGGCGAGCCGTCGGTCACGTTGTTCATCGCGGGGTCAGTGCTCATGGGGATCGCTCCAGAAGGGGGAAGGGCCAGTGGGTGTACTGGGCCGCCGGGAACGCGGAAGAAGCGGGTCAGGGGGTGGGGTCTTCTGTCGAGGCGGGAGGGGGACTGGCGGTTCCGCCGGCCTGGAGGCCGCTGCGGAAGGCGGCTGCCAGCCCGGGCGTCGCCGCGGACACGGGGGCTTGCTCCCGCTCCTGTGGCGGACGGAAAGGTTCCGACCGACGCGTGCGCGTGGGAAGAGCGGGCGCGTCGGCCGAATGACCCGCCGAGGTCGATGCCCCAGCGGAGCCGGGGCGTGCGACCTGCCCCACCCCTGGGGCGGCAGGAGCCGCGGCCACCTGCTGCGGCTGCTGCCCGGACATGCGAGCTTCCTCGGGCTGCGGCGCACCCGCGTCCTCGACCGATGGAATGGCTACCAGGAGCCGTGCCGGTATGACGACCAGGGCGGTGGTGCCTCCCGTCGCGTTCTCCTGCAGGAGGACGGACAACCCGTGTGACTGGGCGATCTTCGCGGCGACCAGCAGGCCGAGCTGTCCAGCCCGGACCTGGCCGCTGACGTCGACCTCGTCCGGGGCTTTGAGCAGGTGGTTCATCTGTGCCCGCGTCTGCGGGTGCATGGGAATGGCGCGGTCCTCGACCTCGATGGCCAGCCCGTGTGGCACCCGCTGCGCGCGCACCATCACCCGCGTCGCTGGATCCGAGCACTCGCAGGCGTTCTCGATCAGCTCGGCCAGCAGGTGCGTCAGGTCCGGCCCCACATGGCCGGGCAACCCCAGCTCGGCGCCCACGGATCCGGCCGCGACGGCCACCCGCGGATACTGCACAACCTCGGAGACAGCGCCACGCAGGGCCGTCGTGACGGGAACGGGCCGGCGCACGCTGCGCAGGGACTGTCCGCCCAGGACCGCCGTGCTTTCGACCTGGCGGCGCATCCGCGTCACGAGGTGATCGATCTCGAAGATCTTGGCCAGCAGTTCCGGGTCGTCGGTCAGCATCTCCAGCTGGCTCAGTGCCTGGAGTGCCTTGCTGACCAGGGCGTGCTCGCGCATGGCCAGGCGGCGAAGCACTTCCAGGAGGACCACGGACTGGGACTCGTCGTGCACGCGGATCAGCGACATGATGGCCTGCGCCTGGAGGGCACTCAGCGCGTTGTCGATCCCGGCGTTCGCAGTGGGCGACTGCGCGGTGTGCGGGTCCGGCAACGCTGGACGTTTTCCGCGGCACAGCTCGTCCGCCGACCACTGCACCGACTTCTCAACGGCTGCCGCTGCCCCTGTGACCGCTGTCAGCGCTGCTGCCTGGGACTCCTCCACGGCCGACTGCACGGCACTGGCCACGGTGCGTGTTCCGTGTGCCGCCACCGCGACGACCGCCGCCAGTCCGCAGACCAGGCCGGCCAGGACCAAGCCGGGGCCTACGACGGACCCCGACCGGAGAGCGAAGGCGGCGAGCAGCAGCGCGGCTAGGAGTGCCAGGGGCAGTGCCACGGCGCGACGGGCGAGGTACAGCGTGGTCGCGTCGACCGGGGGCCGCCGTCTGCGGTGGCCGGTAGCGGCCGGCCGTGCCGGGAAGGCGCTGTCGGGCATGGGAATCCTCGTCAGGGGTGGGGTGGCTATGCGTGCTGCGGCGTCAGGTCGGCGGTGGACTGGCGCGTGCTGCGGGAGGTTGAGCGGGGTGCGGGAACCGCGAGCGCGGCGTGGCGGGGGCAGGACTGCGCCGCCATCTGCTGAAGGAGCAGGGCGCTTTGGATCAGGCCCATGTGGCTGAACGCCTGCGGGAAGTTGCCGAGCTGGCGCTGCTGGTCGGGGTCGTACTCCTCCGCCAGGAGCCCGAGGTCGTTGCGCAGAGCCAGGAGGCGTTCGAACAAGGCACGGGCCTCGTCGGGGCGGCCGGTCAGGGCGAGGCCGTCGACGAGCCAGAAGTTGCACAGGAAGAAGGCGCCCTCGTCGCCGGTCAAGCCGTCCACCCCGACGTCCTCACCGCAGGTCGGGTACCGGTACACGAGCTCGTCTTCCGTGGAGAGTTCACGACGGACCGCATCCACGGTGCCGATGACGCGCGGGTCGTCGGGCGGCAGAAAGCCGGTGCGGGGGATGAGCAGCGTGGCAGCGTCCAGCTCCTGCGAGCCGTAGGACTGCGTGAAGGTGTTGCGCACCGGGTCGAAGCCCTTGTCACAGACCTCCCGGTGGATCGCCGCCCGCAGCTCGACCAGCGCGGCCACGTCCATGTCGAGCGCGCCGGCCTCGGCCAGGCGGATGGTGCGGTCGACCGCCACCCAGGCCATCACCTTGGAATGGACGAAGTGCCGGCGGGCCCCGCGGATCTCCCAGATGCCCTCGTCGGGCTCCCGCCAGCGCTGGACCAGGTGCTCGATGAGCCGCTGGTGCAGGACCGCGGTGTCGGCGCAGTAGGCGACTCCGCTCTGGTGCGCGAGGTACAGGGTGTCGATGACCTCGCCGTACACGTCGAGCTGCAGCTGGTTCGCCGCCCCGTTCCCGACCCGTACCGGGGCCGAGCCCTCGTACCCGGGAAGCCAGGGAAGCTCCCGCTCCCGCAGGTCACGCTCCCCGGTGATCCCGTACATGATCTGCAGGTTCTCCGGGTCTCCGGCCACGGCGCGCAGCAGCCACCGCCGCCATGCCTGTGCCTCCTGCCGGTATCCGGTCCCCAGCAGCGCGGTAAGCGTCGTGGCGGCGTCGCGCAGCCAGGTGAAGCGGTAGTCCCAGTTCCGGTCGCCGCCGATCTCCTCGGGAAGCGACGTGGTCGGCGCCGCGACGATCCCGCCGCTCGGCCCGTAGGTCATGGCCTTCAGCGTGATCGAGGACCTGACCACGGCCTCGCGATAGGGCCCGTCGTAGGTGCACTCCTGCGTCCAGTCCTGCCAGAAAGCGAGCGTCTCTGCGAGGGCGGTCTCAGGGGCAGCAACGTCAGGGGCGGCTGCATGCGACGGGCACCAGCCCAGTACGAACGCCACACTCTGGTCGGCGGCGATGGTGAAGGCGCTGACGACGACGCCGTCCTTCTCCACCTGCGGGACGCAGGTGTCGAGCCACAGAGCGTCCGCGCCGGCCTCCGCGACCATGCGCCCACCGACCTCGTGGATCCACGGGCTGACGCTGCCGTACCCCGGCCGAGGACGCATGGCCGAGACCATCTCCACTTCGCCAGTCAGGCCCTCAGCGATCCGGATCACCTGCGGGGCACCGTCGCGCGGCGGCATGAAATCCAGGACCCGGACCGAACCCGTCGGGGTACGCCACAGCGATTCGAGAACGAGCGAGTCACCGCGGTACCGGCGCTCAGCCACTCTTCCGGAGCCGGACCCGCCTGCGGACGAAGCCGGGGCGATCTGCCAGGTGCCGTGCCTCTGTGTGCCGAGCAGACCGGCAAACACGGCCGGTGAGTCGAAGCGGGGCAGGCAAAGCCAGTCGATCGTGCCGTCGTCGCAGACGTGGGCGCTGGTCTGCGTGTCGCCGATCAGGCCGTACTGCTCGATACGCGGAAGGCGTTTCATCGTGTGTGGATCTCCGTTAAGCCCCGCTGGTCTGGGGGTGTTATCGGGGCCGCCGAAGCGGCCGGGGACAGGCCGGGAGTCAAGGAGTCAGCGGTCAGCGCGGGGACGCAGGCTCGCTCGGAGGTGGTGTAGAGGCCCTGTCTGCGGGATCGAGGCCAGTCGCACGAGTGCCTCGGCACACCAGCCACGCCATCGCGACGAGGATCAGTCCGATGAGGAGCGCTCCGGTGAGGGTCATGTCCGGGGCACCGAAGCGGCCCACACCAGGCAGGTGAGGGCGACGGCGAAGACCGCACCGCGCAGCACGTTGATCTGCGGCGTCCATCGAGCCAACCTCCGCGCCGGTCGACTCGCTCCGACGACGTCCAGCCGGATCTTCGCGATGAGTTCCTGCGTGGCCTCGGCGAGTCTGACGAGGTGCACCCGGCTGGGCAGATAGCCCTCCGGGAGCCCGACCGAGCAGAGTTGCTGCGCACGGAGCAAGGCCGGCTCCTGCGAAGGCACCAGGGTTCCGAGCTGGTTGACGTGCCCTCGCAGCCGCAGGTCGAGGTCCTCCACATCGGCGGCGGTCTCGGGCACCGGGGAGTCCTCGCCCAGCACGAGCGTCACCGTCTCCGTCGCGGACACCGCTTGGTCACGCCCGGCACCCGGATCACCGAGTCTCCGGCCCTGACCACTGCGCTGGCAGAACGCCCGGCGAGGGGCCAGCGAGAGACGCATGACACAACTCCTATGTGAATCAAGCCAAATTGAGTGAGAGACGACGTGCACCACAGTCGGTCGGCGTGCATGGTGAGTGATCCGGCCGCTACGTTGAGCGTACCGCGAATCCCCGCTGGGGGGTATGCCTGTGCGGCCCGCAAGGCCGTCAAAGGCGTCAAAGATCATTTCGGACCTGAGGGGCAGCCCATGGCCCGTGAGCGAAACGTCGCCCTCGCCGCACTCCTGCGCGAAGCGGGCTGGTCCCAGCCCCAAGCAGCCGCCGCGGTGGCTCGTGTCGCCGCGGAGAGCGGTGCTCGCGAATTGGAGGCCATCTCGCGCTCGCACATCGCCATGTGGGTCCAGGGCACCAAGCCCAGCGGACGAGCGCCTCATATCCTGCGTGAGACGCTGTCCCGCAGGCTCAGTCGCCCCCTCACCCTCGCTGACCTCGGGCTGGAAGACGGGCCGACAGGCTCGCCCGACAGCAGTTCCGACTGGAGCGTCGACCCTCTGACCGTGCTGGCCGAGCTGGGAAGCGACGACCTGGACATGCACCGACGCAAGCTGCTGGCGACCGCCGCGTACTCGGCCGCCGGCCTCACTCTGCCCGCGAGTTCGTGGTGGACAACCGCCCCAGCCGCTGCAGCATCGCGCCCAGCAGTCTCCCCACGGTTGGTGACCCAGGCCGACATCGATGACGTCCGCAACCTGACAGCCTTCTACTCCGCACGGGACCAGCAGCGTGGTGGAGCCTCTGGGCGCTCGGCTCTGGCCGGCCACCTTCGCGACGAAGCGGTGCCCCTGCTGGGCAGCAGGTTTCGAACGGAACGGCACCGACGGGACACGTACTCGGCCGTGGCAGAGATGACCTACATCGCCGGCTGGATGGCGTTCGACGCCTCGGAGCACCGCACCGCCCAGCGCTACCTCACCCTCGCCGCCCGCATCGCGGCCGAAGCCGGCGACGGACCGCTGGGCGGCCACATCCTGCGCGCCCTCGCCCACCAAGCAGTCGACCTCGGACACCCACGCAGGGCCCTCGACCTGGCCGACGCCTCCATGGCCCGCACTCACTACGGCCAGGCCAGCTCGCGCGAGAAGGCCCTGCTCTCCATCGTCCACGCCCGCGCCCTGGCCGCCGATGGCGACCGCCCCGGCACCCTCGCGGCCATCAGCCGAGCAGAGCGGGACCTCGCCCGCGCCGACAACGAGGACGCCCCCGACCGCGTTGGCTTCTTCCAGGAAGCCTCTCTCGCCCACGAAACTGCCTGCGCCCTGCGCGACCTGGGCAACCCCGTCGAGGCGGAGATCCATTTCCAGCGCAGCGTCCGCACCCGCCGCCGGCAGCAGTACGCCCGCACCCACAGCGTGACACTCGGCTACCTGGGCGCCGTCCAGGTCCAGCAAGGACGTCTCGACGAGGCATGCGGCACCTGGGGACAAGCCCTCGATGCCATGGTCGGCGTCCAGTCCGGCCGCGCCCGCGACGTCATCGTCCGCATGCAGAGCGACCTGTCGCCCGTGAGGCAACGCGGAGGCCGCCACGTTGTTGAATTGGACCGCCGGGCACGGGAAATGCTGCGCGCCATAGGCTGACCACAGGGCAGGTCCGCAGGTGCGGCCGGCGGTTGCTGCACACGCGACTTCATGGGAGAGGAACGAGCGCCGATGGCGACGTACGAGGTCGAACCGATCGCAACGGTCGTAGGGGGCCACACCCGCGTCCAAGACGACTACCAGGGCGGAGTGGAATCGATCATCCGACTGAACGACGCCTTCCCGCTCGAAACGCTGCAGGGCATTGAGGAGTTCTCCCACCTCACAGTGACCTGGCGCTTCCACCTGGCGCGTCCCGAAGACGTGCAGCTCCACGCCCGCAGCCCAAGGGGAAATCCGATCTGGCCGGCGACCGGAACCTTCGTCCACCGCAACCACCGACGCCCCAACCAACTGGCGATCAGCTATCCGCGACTGCTCAAGACGGACGGCCGGGACCTCGTCGTCACCGACCTGGACGCTGTAGACGGCACTCCCGTCCTCGACATAGCGCCGTACTTCACCCAGATGGGGCCCCGAGGACCGGTTCATCAGCCAGCCTGGCCGGCCGAAATGCTTGCCACGTACTGGCTGGATGTCTCGGAGCGTCCGTAAGCCGACCTGCCGTAGTGATCTGTCGCTCGCGGCAGCGCTCATGAGGGCCCCGCTCGCAGAGATGAGAGGGGCGCACCAAGTAGTCGGCCGTCCTCGCTGATACTCCGCTCCCCGAACGGGAATTCGGTCAAAGCCTCCGGCCGGTACCGGCAGAACGGACCAGGCGGCTGTGCGAGCGCCACGGCTGAGGAGGTTCACGACGCAGTCCCTTCACCGGGGACGTCCAGCTCCATCCAGACCGTCTTGCCCCCGCCCGGGCCAGGTCGGACTCCCCAGTTCGCGGCCAACGCGTCGACCAGGAGCAGGCCCCGGCCTCCCTCACACTCGTCGCTCGGTAGGCTCTGGAAAGGCTGTCTCCCGGAGGGGTCCTGCACTTCGGTCCGGAGACGTCCGCTGGAGTGGGTGACCTTCAGCGTGAACGCCTTCACCGCCTGGTGACGGCACCCGTGGGTCACTGCATTCGCCATCAGCTCATGGGCTCCCAGAGCAACTGCGTCCGCGATGGCCGCCAGTCCCGTTAGCAGCATCAACTCGTGAAGTTCGCGCCGGCCCCGCGAGACTGCTGCCACCTCCGCCGGGTACACCGCCACAATCTCGAAGGCACGGCTCCGGTCCGCGATCGGCACGGTTTCGACGGGGGCACTGGGATGGGGACCCACGAGGTTGTGAACCGCCACGTCAAGAACTTCGTCCGACCGCTGAAGAGCGGCGTCGGAGAAATGCACGTTCATCAGCTCCCCTAAGCGGTCCCGACAAGGTACAAATCCGGTCATCATCTGTGCGTGAAGGCGTTTCTCGACCGGCACCGGGTGAGCTGGTCGACGTCGAAAGCCACGTCGCGCTCCTCCGGGCGGTTTTGGGCTGAGCAGGGCGGCCGGGGACTGCACCTGCGGCGAGACCGTGTCGTGCGGGTCGCTCCACGGCAGCGTTCGGCCGTTAGGCGCCGACGGGCCCGTTAGTCACGGCGCGGGCCAGTGGATCTGAGACGGGAAGCCTGGGGGTATCGGGGTGCGGGGGTCGCCCAGGGCCCGCAGACACACACGGTCGCCGGAGAAGCCGGTGCGGGCGTGGAGCCAGCGGCTGTTGTCGATCAGATAGCCCTGGCCGGCGTCGAGAGTGACGCGCTGCTGGAGCGCTTCGATCGCCGTGCGGAGGTGGGGCAGGTGGGGGGTGAGGAGGGGGCTGAACGCGGCGAGGGCGTCCTGGCGCAAGCGGATGGAGACCCGCTCGCCTCGGTGGCGGGTGAAGATCCGAGAGGGGTGTCCGCCGCCGTCGCCGTAGAAGGCGGTACCGGGCACGGCCATCACTTCCAAAGCCCGGGGCGCGCGTTCCATGAGGAGGGCGTGCAGGGCGCGGCCGTCGGTCAGGAGCACGTCTCCACCGGTCGCGGCGGGCTGCTGGCAGACCAGGAGCATCAGACGGGGCGGACGGGGAAGACTGGAGCGCTCGGTATGCGCGAGGAGTTCCCCGGTGCCCAGCCCCGCCAGCCCGGGGCGTCGGGAGGCGGCGCCTCTGTCACGGATAGTGGTCAGCGCATCCGGGTCGCTGTCGGGGTGCGGTACCAGCGTCATCACCTGCTGGGCGAAGGCGAGAACCTTGGCCCGGGTGTCCAGTCCCTCGACGGTGGCGACACCCCGCGCCCGCAGGAGTTCCATCACGGCGGAGGTTCGGCCGAAACCGCCGACGAGGGGCGTGACGTGTGCCTCGAACAGGGTGAGCGAACGGGTCGTCATCAACGTGCTCCTCTGAAATCGGGCTGGACGTCCAGCGTCCGGACGAATAGCGGGCGGCGTAAAGTGACAAACTGTCGACCCGGACAAAGGCGGCAAGCCCGACTTCATCTTGCGGACGGGTGCTACGTTCCGGAGGACATGCCCGCCCTCACGACTCAGGGACAGCCCATGTACAAGCCGTCGTTGTGGCCGGTGTCCGTCAAGGGCGTTGCTCTCGATGCCCGCGAACGCGTGTTGCTGCTGCACAACGAGCGCGGCGAGTGGGAACTGCCGGGCGGCCGGCTGGAGATCGGTCCCGCAGGTAATGGGTCGGCGCCGGCCGACGTGAGTCCCGGTGCGGCGTTGGAGCGCGAGGTGGCGGAGGAGAGCGGCTGGATGGTGAAGGCCGGGCCTCTGCTCGACGGCGGGACCTGGATCTACGAGCCGATCCCCGACCGTCGGGTCCTGATCGTCACCTACGGCTGCACGGTCCTGTCCCCAGACCGTGTGCCGGTCCTGAGCCACGAGCACAAGGAGATCGGGCTCTTCGACCGGCACGAGGTCGATGGCCTGACCATGCCCGAGGGCTACAAGCAGTCGATCGCGGCCTGGTACGACCACCCCGGAAGGTGACCCGGCATGGACGCCTTCACTTCTGTTTCCGGGCCGGCCACGCGCCGGTCGGCGCGGCTGGTCTCCTGGCGCTGGGCGACGCCGGAGGCTCAGGCCGTCCTCGCTACGCGCGACCTTGCTTCGATCCTGAAGTACTACCGGCACGTCCACGGCACCAGCCAGTTGGAGACCGGTGAGCTCCTGGGCTATGACAAGACCTACATCTCGGCCCTGGAACTGGGCAAACGGCATCTGAGCGATGTCGGGAGCTTGCGTCACGTCGCCGAGCGACTCGCTTTGCCCGCGCATGTCCTGGGCGTCACCGATCCGGCCGACACCGACCACCGGGCGATGATCCAGTTCGGCACCTCCACCGTGCGGCTCGCCGAAGTCGCCCGCCAGTGCGGGCGAGCGGCCGAGGCCGTCGCCGAACTGTGGCCGCTTGTAGCTCGCTTGGAAGCCCGCGCCCGGGACGGGAGCACCGAACGAGGTGTCCTTCGGCTCCTTGCGCACGCCCGGCTGAGTCTCGGGACGGCTCTGGGAAACGTGCTGCCCGAGGAACGGCTGGCCACCGCCGCGCTCTGGACCGCCAAGAGCCTGGACGTGGTGCGCGCCTTCGATGACCGGGCTTTGACTACCACCGCTCTGCGCGTGCACGGCAACGAGCTGCGCAAGGCCGGCCTGCTCGGCGCGGCCGTCGACCGGCTCAACCAGGCTGCGGTCACCGCACCCGGCACCGAGCAGCGAGCCGCGGTGCTGCCGCTTTTGGCCCGTGCTGCCGGTGCCCTCGGCAATGCGGTGCTGTTCGACCAAGCCGTCCGTGAGGCCCACCAGCTCCTTGACACGGTCGAGCACACCAGCCTCGTCAACCCCAGTGCTCTCTACGAGATCCATCTTCGGGGCCTTATCTCCACCGGCCGCACCCGCGATGCGATACGGCATGCTGAGGCGGCTCCGCCCGCCCCAACCATCGCGGTCGCACCCCAGTGGCGTGTCATCGAACTCATCACCACGGGCCGCGTCCGCCTTCTCGCCGGCGACAGTCATGGTGCTACCCAGCTTCTGTCCGCGGCTGTACGGGAAGCACAGGCCCAGCGCCTTCCGCACCAGCTCCAGCGCGTCCAGCGCACCACCGTTGGCAGGCTCCCCGATATCCATGACGCCGCCACCTGTGCCCTGGCCCAGCTCCGCACGGAGATCGCGGCATAGCCGAGGGCAGGTGCCATGTGACGGGTACACAGCCAGGTGTCCTGTTCCCATCGGGCGTCTCCTCTCCGGGCCGGCGGTTGAAAACGACTTGCCACCAGCGCAGTTGGACGCTGAGTGGCCGGTGCAGTGCCATGAGTTTGAAGCCGCGTCGGCTTCGAGGGCATCGCTGTGGCGATATCGCTGCAGCGATATCGATCTCCACCTAGCCTGGTTCTCACGGCTGGGGCGAGCTGGATCGCGAGAAGGAGAGCCGAGGTGACCATGTCAGGGGGACCAGGGCGCACGTGCGTGCGGTGCGGGCTGCCGATCAGCCGGTACAACCCGGAGACACGCTGTTCCACCTGCGCCCGGACCGATGCGACACCGACGATCCCGGACCGGGCCTGGCGCGACGAGGAAGTGCACAGGGCCCTTGCTGCCTGGGATTTCGGGACGGTTGTGCGTCTGGTCCGCCGCCGCTCCGGGCTTTCGCAGAAGGTCGTACGGGAGCTGACCGGACTCACTCAGGGCTTCATCTCGGACCTGGAGCGCGGCCTCAAACAGGTCAACGGCCGCGAGACGATCATCGACCTCCTGACCGGACTGGGGCTTCCCGCCGACCTTCGCCCGCTCCTCCTCGCCCCCTTCGCGCAGGCCGAATCGCAGCGACTTGTCGAGGTCATCGACCCGGCTCTGCCATGGACGGCGGCTCGTATGGTGACGTCACTGGAAGCAGCAGTCGGAGGAGCCATGACCGGATTGAACCGTCGCAGCGTGATCGCCCTGGGCGGGGCCGGCCTCACGCAGTACATCCTGCAAGCAGCCGTCGCCCCTCCCGAGGCCGTCGCCTCCACCGCCCGGAACGGAATCAGCGTCTCCGAGCAGCTCCTCACCAGCCTGCAATCCACTACCGACGCTCTGCGCCAAGCCGACGCCAGTCATGGCAGCGGTAATCTCGCCCGAGCAGCCACAGCGCACCTCAAGGTCCTCCTCCGGTTCCTGAAAGAAGGGGACTTCAACGAGGCGACCGGGAAGCGCCTCGCAGCGGTGACCGCGGACACCGCCATCCAGACCGGCTGGTACCACTTCGACAGCGGCGCCCACACCGTCGCCCACAACCTCCTCGTCGGAGCCCTCCGCGCCGCTCATGCCAGCGGCGACAGCAGGCTCCGGGCCGGGGCGCTGTCCTTCATCGCCATCCACGGCTACTCCGCCGGCGACCCCCGCGACGCAGTCACCGCCGCGCGCACCGCCCGCCAGGTGATTGCCGACCAAGATGCGCCCGCCCTGAACGCGATGCTCCTCACCCGTCAGGCCCGCGGGCACGCCCGTCTACGCGAAGACCGCCAGGCTTGCACTGCCCTGGAAGAAGCACAGGCACTGTGCGCCCGCGGACGCGGAGAGGACGACCCACACTGGCTCTACTGGATCAACCCCGGCGAGATCATGGGTCAGACCGGCAGCTGCTTGCTCGACCTCGGCCGCCCCAACCAGGCCGCCCAGGCGTTCGCCGACGCCCGCAACGCCTTCAGCCCGGACGAGATCCGCACCCGCGCCCAGTTCCTCTCCCGCGCCGCCACCGCCCAGATGCGCGCCGGCGACGTCGACGCCGGATCTGCCACCGGACACGAAGTCCTCGCTCTCGTCTCCGGAGTCCGCTCCGCACGCTTGGACGACAACCTAGACACGATGCTCGCCGAGGCCCGCCGCTACTCCTTGGCGACTCCCGCCCGGGAGCTTTTGGAGCGTGGTCAGGCCGTCATGGAGGAACGCGCCGCATGAAGCGCACGATCCTGGTCCTGTGGGACATCGACCGCACTCTCGTCTACACCGGTGACATCGACCGACGTGTCTACAAGGAGACCTTCACCAGCGTCGTCGGCCGTTCCCCGATAGCCCTGCCGGCCCGGGGGACCGGAGTCACCATGCCCCTGGCCGTCCGTGAACTTCTACGCGTCAACCAGGTACCCGAACAGGACGTGGAGACGTTCGCAGCCCGCATCGTCGACGAACTCCCCGAACGCCTAGCCGGCCACCGGGAGCTGCTGTTTAACGACGGGGTCATCATGCCGGGCGCCATGGACGCGCTCGCCGCGGTCCAGCAGGCGGAGCACCTGATCCCAACCGTCGTCACCGGAAACCTACGGGGCAGCGCCGAGACCAAGCTGTCCGCGCTGGGCCTCATCGACCACCTCGACACCACCATCGGCGGCTACGCGTCCGACGACCCTCACCGCCCGGCTCTCGTGCGCATCGCACAAGAGCGGGCTGCCGCGAAGCATGGCTACTCGTTTAACCGGGACAACACCGTGATCGTAGGTGACTCGCTGGAAGACGTGCGAACCGGCTTGGAAGGAGGCGCCAGGGTGATCGCGGTCGCCTCGGGCACCACCACCGAACAGCAACTACGCGCTGCAGGTGCACAACACGTTCTGGCCGACCTCACCTCCACCACCTCCCTGCTCCGCCTCATCGACCAGGACGAGGCTCTCTAGGTCTCATATGACCGGGGTGGTTCCCTGCGGACCGTGTTGTCGCGCCAGTCGAGCCACGGTCCTTCCTTCGTGACCGGCCAATCATTGGTGAGGCAAGCAGCACGCTTCCTCATCGCTGT
Source organism: Streptomyces sp. NPDC053665 (assembly GCF_055585285.1). NCBI lineage: Bacteria > Bacillati > Actinomycetota > Actinomycetes > Kitasatosporales > Streptomycetaceae > Streptomyces > Streptomyces sp. NPDC053665. The sequence continues at coordinate 1,470,007 of NZ_JBVJKK010000001.1, read as the reverse complement.
GACCGGCACACGCGTCCACACAGGGGAAACTCGCTGCGGCGTTGAGGAGCTCGCGAGCAGTGATGTCGCGCCGCCGGGAACACCGAGTATTCCGGGGGCCAAGTAGAGCGCAGCCACTTCGGTTTCGCACATCCTGGATTTTTGGACGGTCTGTTCAGGCAGAAGGATTTGCCGGGGGATCACGATCGTCTGGCGGACCCGGTCGAGGCGCAGTGCCCGTCGGGAGCGCTCCGCGGCATGCGGTTAACGGAATTGAACCGGGGTCTTCTTAGTACGCCGAGCTCGGCTTGACGCCCCGTGTCCAGCACGGGAAGTGCTTGTTCTTGTAACCGAAGCGGGCTTCGTGGGCGGCCTGGCAGACAGTCATAGCTGGTGATGTCGTGCACGGACATCCGTCCGGCTCGGCCGAAAGCGAGGGCGGGCTCCGCGTGCTCGAAGAACACCCGGGAGGGTTTCCAGCCGAGCCGGGAGTGACATTCGCCCACGGCAGACAGCTCCTCACTGCCCGGCGCTGGTGAAGCTGGCAGTACCCCAACGCGGTGCTTGATTGTGCTGATTCGCCGACGGCAGACACATTGAGGGCGCATTTGACTGGAATGACGCGTCGAAGCAAGCAAACCTAGAACAGTCCGCAGCAGCGCGACTACGCGCCGCTTTCACGCGTGTGCGTCAGGGGGGCGAGGGCATCGAGCCGGGCGCAACATAGCCGACGATCGCCGGTTAGCCAAACCGGCGTTTCTCCAGACCATTGAACTACCCGCTGATCTGCCGGGCGTGTTCCGTCGTTCCCGCAAGGAGTTCAAAAGTATGTCGGTCGAAGTCATGGAAGAAGAGTGGCTGTATTCCGAGGAGCAGGTTCGAGCTCTGCTTGCCCTGACAGGGTTGACTGGCCGCCCCTTACACCGGCCGACGTTCTGATAGCCGTCTCGCCGGATGCCCAGCCCTTCCCCCAGTACTTCGAGGCCCCCGCTATGCCCGCACGCCTGCTGTCCATACCCACCGTCGCCGCTGCCCTGGACGTCGACCGTCGGACCGTCTATCGCTTCATCGCAGCCGGCGACCTGCCTGTCGTCGACCTCCGCACCGGGCCAGGCCGCTCCCGTGTGCGGGTCCCAGCGGCCAGCTTGGACGAGTTCCTCAGCCGTCGCGCCGTTGTCATGCCGACGACACGCCGCTGATCCCGATCACGGCAGCCCCGTAGTCGAGCAAGGAGTAGAACCTGTACCTCCGCAAGTTGAAGTCCGGCAACTGGCAAGTAACCGTACGCAACCGGGCAGGAGGCCGGTACAGCGAGTCGTTCCCCCTCAAGGCGCAAGCCCGCGCCTGGGGCACCGAGATGGAGACACAGTCCGCTCGCGGAGGCATGCGCGACCCACGCGCCGGCGAAATCACCTTCCGTGAGTGGCACGATCGCTGGTGGGATGCCCGCATCGTTGAGCCCCGCACCCTGCGCGGCGACGCCTCCACCATCAAAAACCACGTCATGCCCCACTGGGCGGACTGGGAGATGCGGGCCGTTACTCGCATGGACGTCCAGAGCTGGATCCGCTCCCTGGTGGAGAAGGGCGTGGGCGCCGCCGCGATCAAGCGGGCGTACAACCTGATCTCGTCCATCATGCGCGCGGCCGTGGATGACGATGTGATCGCGTTGAGCCCGTGCCGCCGCATCGACCTGCCTCAGATCGCCGTCAAGCCGCCGCAGTGGTTTACGACCGACCAGGCGCAGAGCATCCTCGACGAGCTTGCCGCACCCTGGAAGACGATGTGCCTACTGGGCGTCTATACAGGACTGCGATGGGGCGAACTTTCCGGCCTTCACCGTCACCGCATCGACCAGCGTCGCTCGCGCCTCTTCGTGGTCGAGGTCAACACCAAGCAGGGCATCAAGGAGTATCCCAAGAGCTCCAGGAGCCGCCGGGAGGTCCCACTCCCGGCCCATGTCCTTGAAGCACTTGAACGTCACATATACCGGCTCGACCGGGACGCCGTGGTGTTCACCACCGTCACCAAGGGTCGGTCCGGACGGCTTCTCGACGACGGTAACTGGCGCCGACAGACCTGGTGGCCAGCCATCGAGGGATCCCGCTACTTCGATGACGACGGCGAGCAGCAACTCGTCCCGCACTACCCGCCCCACTCCATGCGCCACACCTGCGCCTCATGGCTGGTCCAGAAAGGGGTCTCCCTCTACGAGGTCCAACACCTCCTTGGCCATGAGAGCTTCCAGACCACCCAGCGCTACGCCCACCTGCAGCCGGATGCGCACAAGGCCGTCCTCGGGGCCTGGGAACGGATGGAAACCCCGCTCACGATCGCTGCATAAACGGTTCCTTAGCCCCTGTCCTGCTTGGACAGGGGCGAAGCCGGTTGCGAGCGGAACATGGACACGATCACGCTCACGATCGCGACTTCGAGTCGGGCGGCTCATCGTGGGGGAGCACCCTGCGGCCGACAGCGCCGAACGGCCACGGATAGGCGTAGGCATCGACGTCGTCTCTATGCCCCGCACCCGCAACCGAGACGCGCCGCTCAGGCGCGGCAGCGAGCGACCCGGCCGAGCGGGAGAGCAGGGGCCGAAGGCGACGTTCGTCTCCCGCGGAGTCATCTATGCTCGCGCCCAGTCGGTATGACCAGTTCGCTTCAGGGGGCAGAGAGCCGCATGGCCGATGAGATCAAGTACGAGTACAAGGCCGTGCAGACCGTTCGGGGCACCGACGGTTTGGTGATCTCGAAGATGCAGAAGGACGGATGGGAGCTCGTGGAACAGCTCCCAGGCAGACTTCGCACCACCCTCAACTTTCGTCGGCCGAAGAGGCCACTGCCTTGGCGTCTGATCGGGGCGGGGGCCGCCGCCCTCGTGGTCTTGGCCGCCATCATCGGCACAGGCGTTGCACTTGGCGACGGCGACGAGGAGAAGGGCGCGTCAGCCAGTTCGCCGGCCGCCAGTGAGAAGTCTTCCGCTACGCCGCCCGCAGACGCCCCGACCACCGCTGAGGTGATCACGGCGCAGAACAGCCCCGAGTTCGCGACGTTGTTGAAGGCGGATCCGTGTGGCGGAGCGAACGTGAACTTCGCCACCAAGCACGCGGGGCAAACGGTCGCCTTCGATGGGTCAATCAGGCACATGACGGCCCACGCGGATGACCGGACCCGCTACGACTTCCTTCTCGGCCCGGGCGACAAGGGGCCGCAGACGACGGACGGCCCGAACTTTAAGTATGAGGACGTCAACACCGGCAATCTGCACCTGACCGGCAAGCAGGTCCCTGCCACTGTTGCCGTTGGCGACAAGTTCCGCTTCGTCGCCGAGGTGATCGAGTTCAACACGGTCCAGTGTGTCTTCCGCCTCGCCCCGGTCTCGACGGAGACCCGGTAGCCGAAAGGGCAGCCTTCCCATCATGGAGGAGGGACAGGTTCCGGCAGATTGCCGACTACGACCGTGTCTGGCTCCTCGAACTCCGCCACCTCACACGCGTCGCATTAGTTGGTCTGGGAGTATCGGGCCGTGTCAACCATGAAGAGCACCACAAGGCCCCTGTTTGCCGCGCTTGCTGAAGCCGTACGGCTGCTGAGCGACGAGCGCGACGAAGTAGATCGAGATGCTGTTTCGACGAACAGTCGGATACGCGAAGTTCTCGCTGGTTGCCTTCAGGGCATAGACAGCGACTTCCGTCTCAAGCTCCGCGTAGCTCCCGTGCGGCAAGGCCCGGGAGGCGTACTCGCTTACCTGCTACACGAGGCCGATCGTCTGAGTCAGCTGGTCAAAGCATTGCCGCACACGCATGAGGTGGACCCTCACGAGGAAGCTGCCCGTGTCTCGCTCACCTTCCTGTTGCACGCTGGCAACGAGCTGTCATGGGTGGCCCGACGCCGCACGGTAGAACCTCACGAAGGTGGTCGTCGGACCATGTTCGACGAGCTGCCGTTCCACTCACTGCGAGGGCTAGTTCCCATCGCTCTCAGCATGGAGCGAGTCAAGACACTCAAGGCTCGGGTGACACGTCTGGAAAAGGCAGCGAGTTCCGGGCTGCTCACCATCGCCGAAGAAGAGACCACACAGGCCGTAGGGGGTGAGGAGCTCGGCTTCTTCATCGACCGTACCCGGAAACGGCAGAAGTGGGCCATGCCTCTGTGGGTCGCACCGACGCACGTTGCCGCTGCCAAGTCCGAGCCGACACCGCCGTCCTTGAGTGAGGAACAAGCGCTGCTCGACCAGTTGGAAGCTGAGGCAGCACACTCCGTCGGACTCGACGCGGAGGCGTTGTCCAGGCTACGGACGAAATTCAGGGTGAACACGAACGAGCTGGCTCGGGAAGAGCAGAGAATTCTGCGGCAGGCAGCCACCAGGCTCGCGCGGGTCGCGGCCTCCACAGCTCGCACAAAGACACAGAGCAGGGCCGCGCACCTGACAGACGTGTATGTCACCGTTGCGCGTGAGCCGAGCGAACGTTTCTCCACCAGCATGGCTGCTGACATCCTTGATGCCCCTGACACCGCTCGGCAGGCAATCGACCGGGAGCGGCGCATCCGCGAAGAGACCGTGGAGGCCGCGAGCGCGCTGCCCGGTGGAAAGCTCCAGCCGATGTGTGAAGTGGACTATCTCCAGCTGGTCGGCGACCAGGTCGCCGAAGCATTGCACGGGATTGGTCACAGAGTGCAGAGCAAGCGCATGGTGGTTCTTACCCCCGCAGTGTCGGAGGAGACGGCCCAGACAGTGCTGCAGCAGCTCGTCAACGTCTTCGGAGATACCTGCGTACTCCTCAAAGGCATCGACGGCGTGGCGATCAGGATCCCGCGCCCGAGCCAATTCGGCATCAGTCTGCGCCGCGCCCGCAGTTGCGACTGCGGGCGGCATCCCGTCTATGGGCCGGACGGAGCAGAACTGTGAACCGTCCCTTTCTGCAACGGCTCCACAAGCATCTGGCAGCCAAGGCGCAGGAATCTTGGTTCAGCCGCCAGTGCGCTGGCTGTTCGGCTGAACTCAATCCGTCCTCCGAAGAGGAGTACTGCGGTGACTCATGTCGTCCAGACCTGAGCGAGCCGGTGCCGGCGTTCATCAACAGCTCACCGGCCACGCGCATAGCCAGCTTCCGGTCCACTGCCGCCTATAGAGCCCTTGCCGGCGCTTATTTCGAAGACGTGGACCCACTTGAGATCATCGAGGCAGCGGGCTGGCGATGCGAACTATGCGGCGGTGAAATACCACGGTTCGTCGACCGCTTCGATCCGCAGGCCGCAACCGTAGACCACCACATGCCGCTCGCCCTGGGCGGCCATCACGTCTACAGCAACATGCGTGCCGCGCATCGCCGCTGCAACAGCAGCAAGAACGCCAAGCACCCCCACGACCTCCGGTCTGTGATCGAAGGGCGTTGACTCAAGGCCCGTCATGGATGTCGCCTCCGGAGTCGGTGCGGATGAGTGTCCGGCGTCCGCGCCGGTAGGTCTTCGGTAGTTGGTCCAGGATGATCCGGGCGGTCTCGATGTGTCGGCCGTGGTGTTGGAGCCGGCGTTCCCGGGCCGCAGCGCCCGCAGCTGTCCAGGTGAGCGAAGTGCAACTCGAAGATCCTGGCCATCGCCCGTACGGTCAACGGTACCGAACACAGCGTGCGCGACATGGGCCTCCTCGTGTCGGCGATCGAGCGACCCCGGACGAACGTGTTCGGGGCCGAGTTGTATCCCACGCTGCACGAGAAGGCCGCGGCCCTGCTGCACTCCGTCGCCCGCAACCACGCGCTGATCGACGGCAACAAGCGCACCGCCTGGCTCGCCATGCGCGTCTTCCTGCGGTTCAACAGCGTCAGCGCGCGTACCGTTCCGCCGCCCGTTTCCGTGGCCGGCCCGTTCGTCGAGGACGTCGCGCAGGACAGCATCGAGGTACCGGCCATCGCCAAACGCCTCTCGACATGGTTCCCCGTTCCGTGACGTTCGACGTCGTGGGTTCGGGGTCGGACTGAGTCGTAAGGGTGCTGGATCGAGGCTATCCGCCGGGCAGGTTGATTCCGCTCGTCGGGCACTACCGGCGGCCGTCCGCGCTTCCCGGGGCAGGGACGGCCGACGTCATGACGCGCGTGCCACCGCACCGTCCATGCACAGGTCGGCCACCGGGGCTCGCCACCCCAATGGGGCTCATGCCGTGGGAACCGCTTCGGTCTCTTCTCCTTCGCTCTCGCCACCGGCCGCGGCGAGCCGCTTGTTGCGGCGGACCGAGGACCAGAAGGAGGCGCCGATCAGGACCACGCCGATCATGCCGGTGATGAACTCGTTGATCTCGTACTGGATGGTCACCAGGAGGACGGCGGCGAGGGCGCCGATGGCGTAGTGGGCGCCGTGCTCCAGGTAGACGTAGTCGTCGAGGGTGCCCTGGCGGACCAGGTAGACGGTCAGGGACCGGACGTACATGGCGCCGATGCCGAGGCCGAGGGCCATCAGGACGATGTCGTTGGTGATGGCGAAGGCGCCGATGACGCCGTCGAAGGAGAAGGACGCGTCCAGAACCTCCAGGTAGAGGAACATGAAGAACGCGGCCTTGCCGGCCAGCTTGACGGCCGACTTGGGCTTGCCGGCCCGTTCGGCCGCCTCCTCCGCCTCGTGCTCGCGCTCCTCCTCCTCTTCGAGCTTGTCCTCGAAGAAGCCGGAGAGGCCGCCCACGACCAGGTAGGTGATCAGACCGGCGATGCCGGAGAGCAGGACCGTCTCGGCCTTGTCGGCGTGGGTGCCGCCGTGCTGGTGGGCGTGGGCGCCGAAGGTGATGGCGGAGACGAGCAGCACGATCAGGGCGATGCAGACCGACAGCATGTCGACCTTGCCGAGCTTGGCCAGCGGCCGCTCCAGCCAGGCCAGCCACTTGATGTCCCGGTCCTCGAAGATGAAGTCGAGGAAGATCATCAGGAGGAACATGCCACCGAAGGCGGCGATCGACGGATGGGCGTCCGTCACCAGCTCCTGGTAGCGGTCCTTGTCGGTGAGCGCGAGGTCGACGGCCTCGATCGGTCCGAGCGACGCGCTGATGGCGACGATGACGACCGGGAAGACCAGGCGCATGCCGAAGACGGCGATCAGGATGCCGATGGTGAGGAAGATCTTCTGCCAGAAGGCATTCATCTTCTTCAGGATCCCGGCGTTGACCACCGCGTTGTCGAAGGACAGCGAGATCTCCAGGACGGACAGGATCGCCACGACGCCGAAGGCGGCCCACCCCCCGTAGAAGACCGCGGCCACCAGGCCGAGCGCGGTGACCGCGAACGACCACCCGAAGGTTTTCAGAAGCACCGGTCAGTTCACCGTGCCCTCGGGGAGGAGGGCGATGCCGTCGTCGTCGGCGTGCAGGACGTCGCCGGGACGGAAGGTGACGCCGCCGAAGGTGACGGCCACGTCGACGGCTCCGGCGCCTTCCTTGGCGCTCTTGCGGGGGATGGCGCCCAGTGCCTTGATGCCGAGGCGGAGACCGGCCAGGGTGGCGCTGTCGCGGACGGCACCGTGCAGGACCAGGCCGGCCCAGCCGTTGTCCTGCGCGGCGCCGGCGATGAGGTCGCCGACCAGGGCGGTGCGCAGGGAGCCGCCGCCGTCGACGACCAGGACGGCGCCTTCACCGGGCGTGCGCAGCAGGTCGCGCAGCAGGCCGTTGTCCTCGTGGCAGGAGACGGTGCGGACCGGCCCGGCGAAGGTCCGGTGGGCGCCGAACTGGCGGAACTGCAGGTCGCAGACGCGCAGGTCGGTGCCGTACTGGTCGACGAGGTCGGCGGTGGGGACGGGGGTGACCATCATGGGTTCCTTCTTCGCTGGGTGGCTGCCGTGCTCGCGGCTCATCCGGCCGTCAGGGGGATGGGGGCGCGAGCACGGCAGCCTGCTCGGGGGTGAGGGGGCGGGTGGTGTGTCCGCGCAGGAGGAGGTGCAGCTTGGCGGTCTCCTCCAGTTCCTCGATGGCGTCGGCGGCCTGTTCCATGGACGGGCCGGCGATGACAGGCCCGTGGTTGGCGAGGAGGAGGGCGTGGTGGGTGCGGGCCGTCCGTTCGGCGAGCGGTTCCAGGCTCCTGTCGCCGGGGGCGTGATAGGGGAGCAGGGGGAGGGTGCCGACGCGCATGGCGTAGTAGGCGGTGAGCGGGGGCAGCGCGTTGGCGGGGTCGACACCGTCGAGGCAGGAGACAGCGGCGGCGTGGGTGGAGTGCAGATGGACGACGGCGTTGGCGGCGGGCCGTGCCCGGTAGAAGGCGGCGTGCAGGAATGCCTCCTTGGTCGGCCGTGGTCCGTCGAGGTGCTTGCCGCGCAGGTCCGTGCGAGACAGTTCGCTTTCCTCGACCGTGCCGAGGCTGGAACCGGTGGGGGTGAGCAGCAGGGTGCCGTCGGCCAGGCGGACGGACAGGTTGCCGGTGGAGCCGTGGGTCAGTCCGCGGGTGAACAGGGAGCGTGCGGTACGGACGATGAGGGCGCGGGCGGCCGACTCGTCGGCGTAGGCGGTCACTTGGTCTCCGTCAGGGCCCGGGTGAACAGGTCGGGAGCGCCGAAGTTGCCGGACTTCAGCATCAGGGCCAGGTCGCCGCTGTTGGTGGTGGCGTAGGTCCAGGGCACGCCGGGGTCGGCTTCCTCGCCGACGAGGACGGCGCGGATACCGAGGGCGGTGGTGACGGCGCCGGAGGTTTCCCCGCCCGCGACGAGCATGCGGCGGACGCCGCGTTCGACGAGATGGGAGGCGAGGGTGCCGAGAAGTTCCTCGACCTGTGCGGCGGCTTCGGCGACACCGAGCTGGGCCTGGACGGCGGCCAGTTCCTCGGGGGAGGCGGAGGCGTAGACGAGCACCGGCAGTGCCGGATCCTGCTCGGCATACCAGGCCAGGGCCTCGCCGGTGACGTCGCGGCCGGTGGCGGCGGCGAGCACGTCGAGGTGCAGGGAGGGCAGACCGGCGGCGTAGAACTGGGCGATCTGCTCCAGGGTGCGGGCCGAGCAGCTGCCGGCCAGGACGGCGGCCCGTCCCTCGGACGGCTTCGGTTCGACGGATGACGGTCCGGTGGCGGGATAGGCGTGCCCGAGTCCTTCGGCGAGACCGGCGGCCCCGGCGACGACGGGCAGTTCGAGGGTGGCGGCACCGAGCACGGCGAGGTCTTCGTCGGTGAGGGCGTCGGCGACGACGTGCCGGACACCGGCCTGTTGGTGCGCCGTGATCGCCTCGCGGACGGCCTCGACCCCGCGCCGCACCGTGGCCCAGTCGACCAGGCCCACCGGGTGGCGGGTCTGTGCGGACAGCAGGCGCACCAGCGCGGAGTCCGTCATCGGGTTGAGCGGGTGGTGGCGCAGCGGGGAGTCGGACAGCAGCTGGTCGTGGACGAACAGGTGGCCCTGGTAGACCGTGCGGCCGTTGGGCGGGGAGGCCGGGCAGTGCACGGTGACGACGCCGCCGGCGGCGTCGAGGAGCGCGTCGGCGACCGGACCGATGTTGCCCTGCGGGGTGGAGTCGAAGGTGGAGCAGTACTTGAAGTACACCTGGGCCGCGCCCTTGTCCCACAGCCAGCGCTGGGCGGTGAGGGAGTCTGCGACGGCCTCGTCGGCGGGCGTGGAGCGGGATTTCAGGGCGACCACGGCCGCGTCGCAGTCGGCCGGCAGGGTGGTGGTGTCGTCCGGGGTGCCGAAGACCAGGGCGGTGCGCAGGCCGGCACGCCGGAAGGCGGCGGCGACATCGGTGCCGCCGGTGAAGTCGTCGGCTATGCAGCCGATGCGCAGGGTCATGGTCGGGCTCTCTCCTCGGGCTGTGCGTCGCGTGCGGCTTGTGGGGCCCGGGGCGGGCGGCGTGAAACCCGCCCCGGACGACCGGGGGGCTGCTACCGGGCAGCGCCGATGGCCTTGATGACGGCGGCGGTGAACTCGGTGGTGGAGGCGGAGCCGCCGAGGTCGCGGGTGGAGGTGCCGGCGGCGATCGCGTCGGCCACGCCCTGCTCGACGATCTTCGCGACGGCGGCGAGCCTGTCGTCGCCGTGCTTGGCGCCGAGCCACTCGAAGAGCATGGCGCCGGAGAGGATCATGGCGACCGGGTTGGCGATGTTCTGCCCGGCGATGTCGGGGGCCGAGCCGTGGGACGCCTGGGCCATGGCGGTGGTGGCGGAGGAGTTGATGGACGGGGCGGTACCGAGCGAGCCGGAGATCTCGCCGGCCAGGTCGGAGAGGATGTCGCCGAACATGTTCTCGGTGACGATGACGTCGAAGTCCTGGGCGCGGCGCACCAGGTGGACGGTCATGGCGTCGATGTGGAAGTCGTCCACGGCGACGTCCGGGTAGTCCTTCGCCACTTCCTGGCACACCGTGCGGAACAGGCCGGTGGTGAGCTTGAGGACGTTGGCCTTGTGGACGATGGTGAGCTTCTTGCGGCGCGAGCGGGCCAGGTCGAAGGCGACGCGGGCGACGCGCTCGGTGGCCTCGCGGGTGATGATGCCCAGCATGATCGCGGTGTCCGGGGTGGGCATGAACTCGCCGGTGCCCGCGAAGGTGTTGCGGTCGGCGTAGAAGCCCTCGGTGTTCTCGCGGACGATGACGAGGTCGGCGTTGTCGCAGACGGCCTGCGCGCCGGGGAAGCTCTTGGCGGGGCGGATGTTGGCGAAGAGCTGGAAGTGCTTGCGCAGGGTGCCCGAGGGGTTGAGCGCGGACTTGTGCGGCTCGGGGTAGGAGACCGAGTCGTGGGGGCCGAGGTACCAGCCGTCCAGGGCGGCGAGGGCGTCCTTGGTCTCCTCGGGGACGGGGGTGCCGTGGGTCTCGATGGCGGAGGCGCCGAGCGGCAGGGTCACCCAGTCGACGGAGACGCCGGCGGCTTCGGTTGCGGCGGTGGCGATCTCGACGGAGGAGGGGACGATCTCAGGGCCGATGCCGTCGCCCTCGAGGACGCCGAGGCGGTAGGTCTTGCTGCTCATGGTGCGAGTTCCTCTCAGAACATGAAGTGGTCAGAACAGTGCCGAGGCGGCGTCGGTGAGCGCGGTCCAGGAGCGGGCGGCGGCCTTGGTGCTGTCGTCGTCCTGGGTGTGTTCCAGGGTCAGCCAGCCGGTGAAGCCGCCCTCGCGCAGTGCGCTGAACAGGGCAGGGAGGCGGGGATCACCGATGGTCAGCGGGCCTCGGGTGGAGGGCGAGGCGAGTTGCAGGCAGCCGGTGACGGCGGCGTGTTCGGTGATCGCCCGGACCACGTCGACACCTTCGGCATCGAGGTGGTGGGTGTCCAGTACCAGTCCGGCCGGGGCGTCAAGGGAGTCGATGAAGGCGAGGGCTTCCCCGGGGGTGTGCCACAGCGAGGTGTTGGCCCGCGACTGGGGCTCCAGCAGGAGCCGGCTGCCGCGGTTGGCCGCCTCCTCGGCCAGCTGCTGCACGGCGCGCTCGGCCCACAGGCGCTGCATGTCCTCCAGCCCCGGCAGGAAGGTGCCGCGGGTCTGCCCGAGGGTGACCGGCACACCCAGCTCGCCGGCGAGACGGGCCGCGCCCAGCAGGCGGAACAGGGCGTGACGGCGTACGTCGGGCGACGGGTCGGTCAGCGTCAGCCGGTCCTGTGCGCAGACCGGGCCGGTGCCGATACCCAGCACCTTCAGGCCGGCCGCCTCCACCGTGCGGGTCAGTTCCCCGGCGGCGTGCGCGCCGGTCTCGCGGACCTGCACCTCCACCCCGTCGTAGCCCAGCTCGGCGAGTCGGCGGACTGCTTCGGCCGGCGGCGCGGTGAAGCCGAGCGGCATCGGCGCGGAGCAGTCGTGACCGGAGACGGTGTAGGCCAGCGGCCACGGCAGCCCCGTACTCATGACGCGACCGCCGGTGCTCCTGCCGGAACGAGCAGGTCGCGCAGTTCGCGTGCGGCGGCGCCCGCGCCGTCCAGCACCGGCACGCCCAACAGGTCGGCCAGGACGTCGCGGGCCGGGGTGAGCGAGTACTGCGCCAGCAGCACAACGTCGGCGTCGGCGCCCCCGGCTGCGCGCAGGGCGTCCGCCAGGTATCGGGCGGCCTCCCCGGGGTGGGCCCCGGCGGCTTCCTCGCTCAGGGCGGTCACGATGTCGACCGGCCGGTCCGGGCGTACGGCCGGGACGAGCGCTTCGAGCTGGGCGACGGCCGCCGGTACGGCAGGCGGCGTCGAGGCGACGACGGCGATACGGCTGTACGGGCCGGCCAGGGCGGCCTTGAACATCGCCTCGTCGGACTTCAGGACGGGCGCCTTCCACAGGGTACGGGCGGTGTCCACGACTTCTCCGTAGGAGGAGCAGGTCAGCAGCAGGGCCTGGGCGCCGCCGTCCATCACGTGGCCGATCAGGCGGAGCATGCGCCGGCGCAGGGCGCCGGTGAGTTCGCCGGCCACGCGGGCGTCGTCCAGGAGACGGTCGTCCAGCACGTTCCAGACCGTGGCCTGCGGGAACTCTTGCGCGAACGCCTCTTCGGCGATGCGGTGCGCGGGCGGCACGGCGTGGATCATGGCGACCAGAGGCTGGGGTTCGATCACCGGGGTTCTTACCTCTTCCGGTAGGCGGGGACCGGCAAGGGTCCCGACCGCGGGCCTGCCTCCGGCCGACCTGGGACATGTTTCCCGACGGCGGGGGCGCGGGCCCGAGATGGGGGACGGCGGCGTGGTGTCGCGGTGCCGTGCCGTCACTGTAGGTCGAACCGGTCAACCGGTCAACCGGTTGTGTCGGTGCGAAGCCCGCGAGCGCCGGCATCCGGGACCGGCTGCTCGCGGTTTCCCACTACGCCTCGCGCTGTTCGAGTGCCTTCATCAGGCGGCGGGACGCGCCCTCCATGTGCCGGGCCATCGCCGCGCGGGCGGCTTCGGTGTCACCCTTCGCGACCGCCTCGAAGATCGGCACGTGGTCCGCATAGGCCACCTCGCGGGACCGTACGGCGCCCGTACGCTCGACCCAGCCGCGCTGGATCATCGCCCGCATGCCCTTGAGCATGTCGCGCAGCACCGTGTTGCCGGCCAGCTCGCCGAGGGCGGCGTGAAAGGCCGTGTCCGCCTCGGCGAACTCGTCGTCCGGGCACTCCCGCATCGCCGTCAGCCGGGCCCGCAGCAGCTCGACGCCCGCCTCGTCGCGCGCCTGCGCGGCCAGCCCCGCCACGATCACCTCCAGCTCCGCCCGGGCCTGCACCATGTCGCGGGCGCCCCGCTCGCCCAGGACCAGGCCCAGCTCGAACAGGCGGTAGAGCACGTCGGAGTCGGTGCCGCGGAAGTACGTCCCGCTGGACTGCCGGATCTCCAGCAGGCCGAGGAAGCCGAGCGACTTGATCGCCTCACGCACCGTGGGCCGGTTCACCCCCAGCATCTCGGTGAGCTGCCGCTCGGAGGGGATGCGGTCGCCGGGCTGGACCTCGCCGGACATCAGGTAGTCGATCAGGCGGCGGGAGACCTCGGCGGCCAGTGGCTCGCGCGGCTCGACCGTGATCCTGGCGAGTTCGGCCATCGATTTCCTCACTTCGGTATTGACGCGATGGCCGGATTCTAGTTACCTACCGGCAATCCGGTAAACCGGTTGTCCGGAAGTAGGCGAGCCAATCCGCCATCCTTGAGCGACCGGGTGTCCCGGTCGTCCCAGCCATGCCAGGCGCACTGCTCACCACCGCATCGGGCCATCGCCCGCCGCGGCCGTGCGCCGGCCGAATCGCCGTACAGGAGCCCGCAGCCCCCGTGACCGATCCGACGCACGAGCCGAGCAAGACATCGCGTGCGCTTCCGGTCGCCGCCTGAACCGACCCGCACCGATCCCACGCGCCGTCCTGCGCCGCCGTCCGACCGGCGGCTCTCAGCCCTGCCCCAAGGAGCAACGATGCTCGCCGTCCTCGGCTTCGCCACCCTGGGCAGCTTCATGCTGCTCGTGATGCGGAAATACCTCTCCGCGTTCACCGCCATCATGCTCACCCCGATCGCCGCCGCCGTCATCGCGGGCAAGGGCACGAAGCTCGGCGACATGATCATGAACGGCCTGGACACCGTCGCGCCCACCGCGGCGCTCCTGCTGTTCGCCGTCCTCTACTTCGGCCTGATGATGGAGGTCAAACTCTTCGAGCCGATCGTCCAGGCCATCGTCCGGGCTTCCAAGGGCGACCCGGTCCGGATCGTGGTCGGCACCGCCGTGCTCTCCCTCCTGGTCGCCCTCGACGGCGACGGCACCACCAGCTACATGATCGTCTGTTCCGCGTTCCTGCCCATCTACCGGCGCCTGGGCATGAACCCCCTCATCCTGGCGACCCTGGCGGCCATGGCGCTGGGCACCATCTCCGGCACCACCCCCTGGGGCGGCGCGGCCACCCGCGGCATCAGCGTCCTGCACCTGAGCGCCACCGAGTACTTCGTCCACATGATCGGCCCCATGGCCCTCACCAGCCTGGCCATCATCGCCGTCGCCTACTGGCTCGGTCTGCGCGAGCGCCACAAGATCGACGGCGAGAAGCTCGCCGCCTACAAGCTGGAGATCGCCTCCGGCGAGGCGTTCGAGCCGGTCAAGGCGGACTGGCGGATGTGGTTCAACGCGGCGCTCACCCTGCTGCTGATGGTGCTCCTCATCGCCGAGGTCGCCGACCTCCTGGTGCTGTTCATGGTGGCGTTCGTGATCGCCCTGCTCGTCAACATCCGAGCCATCGGGGACCAGCAGGAACTCATCAAGCGGCAGGCCGCCAACGCCGTGCCGGTGATGATCCTCGTCCTGGCCGCCGGCGTCTTCACCGGCATCATGACCGACTCCGGCATGATCAAGGCCATGGCCGACGCGGCCCTCGCCATCGTCCCCGAGGGCTGGGGCAACATCATTCCGCTGTTCACCGCGATCCTCGCCCTGCCGCTCGGCTTCTTCATGTCCAACGACGGCTACTGGTTCGGCGTCGTCCCCGTCCTCGCCGAGTCCGCCGCGCACTACGGCATCCCCGCCAACGAGATCGCCCGCGCCGGCGCCATCGGCCAGATCCTCCACATGATGGGCCCCACCAGCGCCCCGCTGTGGGTCCTCCTCGGACTGGTCAAGGCCGAGCTGGGCGACTTCCAGCGGCACGCCCTGCGCTGGGGCGTCCTCGTCTCCGCCGCCTACATCCTCTTCGCCGTCATCACCGGAGCCATCAGCGTCACCTGAGCCGCACCCTGTGCCTTGCGTCCTCGTGCCCGGTGGGCCGCACCCCATGTCGGTGCGGCCCACCGGGTTCGTGCCGGGGCCCGATGGTTCGTCACCCTTGACGAGCAGGGCGACGGCGGACGCCACCATGACGATCACCACGAGACCGGCGACGCATCGGACCCGCGCCTGCCCTTCGGGGCCCTTCGGGGGCATCGAAAAGTCCGGTCCGGGCCACCGAGCACCTCAGGGAGAACACCATGCACCACCAGGACACCGACGCGCCCTGCTTCCGCCACTTCGAGCCCGCGGTCCTGCGCCCGGCCGACTTGCCCTCCTTCAGCCGAGGCGGCGGCGCCCGCACCGTCCCGCTGGTCACCCAGGCGGTCGGCGCCGAGGTCTTCCTCACCGGCCAGACCCTCTTCGACGGCGGCGCCGGCATCGCGCTGCACACCCACAACTGCCCCGAGAGCGTCACCATCCTCGAAGGCGACGCCCTCGTGGAGATCGACGGCACCGAGCACCACCTCACCCGCTTCGACACCACCTACGTCCCCGCGGGCACGCCCCACCGTTTCCGCAACGCCTCCGCCACCGAGCCGATGCGCATCCTGTGGATCTACGGGTCGGTCGACGCCACGCGCACCATCGTGGAGACAGGCGTCACCGTACGGGTCGACGCCGAGCACGACGGGGCCGCCGCGACAGGCTGAGACCGACCCGACTCAGATCCGTGCGTTCGTCCACGCATGGCTCGGGGAGACCGACTGGGTCGACAGTCAGACGGTTTCCGGATAGAGCAGGCAGTCGTCGGGACGGATGAGGAGGTTGATCTCCCGGCCTGTGTGCTGGACGGGGCTTTCGGCGTGGACGCGCAGGTCGCCGAGGCTGAGTTCATACTCGAAACGGGCACCGGTGTACGAGCACTGCTCGATCCTCGCTCGCAGGACGTTCACGCCTCCGTCGTGCGGGGCGTCCACGCGGTCGGTGAGCGTGATGCGTTCGGAGCGCAGGCCCACGGTGGCGGACGTCCCCGCGCAGCCGGTGCCGGTTACCTTCAGGCGTTGGCCCGTCGTGCCCAATTCGACCTGGACGCTTCCTTCCTCTGCGGAGTCGACGCGGCCCTCCAGCAGGTTGCAGCGGCCGATGAAGCCGGCCACCTCGGGAGTGGCGGGGGTCTCGTAGATCTCGGTGGGGGTGCCGACCTGCTGGAGGCGGCCGTGCATGAACACGGCGATGCGGTCGGACAGGGACATGGCCTCGACCTGGTCGTGGGTGACGTAGACGGTGGTGATGCCGACCTCGCGCTGGAGGTCCTTGAGCCAGACGCGGGCCTGGTCGCGCATCTTGGCGTCGAGGTTGGAAAGCGGTTCGTCCAGGAGCAGGACGCCGGGGGAGTAGACGATGCCGCGGGCGAGGGCGACGCGCTGCTGCTGGCCGCCGGAGAGCTGGTGCGGATAGCGGTCGCGCAGGTGGACCATGTCGACCTTGGTGAGTGCGTCGTCGATGAGGCGGCGCTGCTCGGCCTTGGGGACTTTACGGAGCTTGAGCGGCAGTGCGAGGTTGTCGGCGATGGTCATGTGTGGCCAGAGCGCGTACGACTGGAAGACCAGACCGAGGTTGCGGCCCTCCGGCGGGACGGTGTGGCGTGGGATGCCGTCGAAGAAGACCTGGTCGCCGACGCGGATGGTGCCCGAGTCGGGGGTCTCCAGGCCCGCGACGCACGACAGCGTGGTGGACTTGCCGCAGCCGGACGGGCCGAGCAGGGTGAAGAACTCCCCGTCGGCGACGGTGAAGTCGATGTCCTCCAGGACGGTGGTGCCGTGGAAGGACTTCTTGATGTTCTCGACGACCAGCTCAGGCATGCTTCTTCCCCTTCAGGAGGAGACCGGCGAGGCCGGCGACGACGGCGGTGACGGCGATCTGCAGGGTGGCGAGGGCGGCGACGGAGCCGGTCTCACCCTGGGTCCACAGGTCGATGGCGGTGGTGCCGATGACCTGTGACTCGGCTCCGGCGAGGAACATGGCAGGGGCGTACTCGCGGATCATCTGGGTCCAGATGAGCAGGAACGAGGCGAGCATCGCGGGCACCAGGAGACGGAGCATGATGCGGGAGACCGTGCGCCACCAGTCGGCGCCTGCGACGCGTGCGGCGTTGTCGAGTTCGGCTCCGAGCTGCATGGTCGCCGGGGAGATCGCGCCGTACGCCGACGGGAGTGCCCGGATGCCGAAGGCGATGATCAGCGCGAAGAGCGTGCCGCGGAGCAGGTCGCCGCCGGGTATCCAGGTGAAGGCCCAGAACAGGCCGATGCCGACGATCAGACCCGGGACCGCGTGCGGTGACTGCGCTGTCGTCTCCAGGAGACGGGCGAAGCGGAAGTCGGAACGGCGTGCCACGAGGACGACCACGGTGCCGAACAGGGTCACGGCCACCGCCCCGACAAAGGCCACGGTGATGCTGTTGACGATCGACTCGGTGTAGGGCGCGTAGTCGAAGATCAGACGGAAGTTGTCCAGGGTGAGCAGGTCGAACGGGTTCACCAGCGGGGTGAGGAGCGACGTGAACGCGCGCAGGATCAGCGCGAGCATCGGCAGCAGTGCACCGAAGACGACGTACAGGCCGACGAAGGCGAAGCCCAGCCACTTCCAGGCACCGATGTCGAGCAGGTCGGAACGGGTCGCCTTGCCGCGCACCGACACGAACCGCTGGGCGTGCTTGAGCAGTCGCGTCTGGAACACGACCAGGGCGATCGTGGTGAGCAGCATGAAGGTGGACGCCGCGCCCAGCAGGCCGTAGTTCGGGTTGATCGAGTCGATGCCCTGCTCGTAGAGGAAGTTGGAGAAGAGGGTGATGCCGGCGGGCTCGCCCAGGATGAGCGGGATGGACAGTGTCTCGATCGACGTGCCGAAGATCAGCAGACCCGCGTAGAGCATCGGTGGACGCAGCATCGGCACCACGACCGAGCGCAGGACGCGCAGAGGTCCCGCGCCGACGCTGCGGGCCGCGTTCTCCAGCGAGGTGTCGGAGGCGGCCAGGGCATTGGCGCAGAACAGGTAGGCGATGGGGACCTGGGCGACGGCCTCGACGAAGGCCATGCCGGGCAGTGAGTACAGGTTCCAGGGCACCCAGCCGAAGCTCTCGCGCACCGCGCTGGTCAGGAAGCCGGCCGGGCCGTAGACGACGATCCAGCCGAAGGCCAGGACGAGCGGGGAGATGTAGATGGGCCAGCGCAGCACCTGGCCGAACAGGCGGGCGGCGGGGAAGCGGGTGCGTTCCAGCAGGATCGCCATGGGCACCGCGATGGCGAGCGCGAACACGGTCGTCAGGACGGCGAAGAGGAGGGTGTCGAGGATGATCGAACCGAAGCCCGCCTGGGTGAACAGGTGGGTGTAGTTCGAGAGGGTGAAGGCGCCGCCTGCGGCATACAGGGGCTGGTTGCGGACCGACTGGTAGAGGATCGGTACGACGGGGGCGAGGACGAGCACGGCGGTGACGAGGAACGTCAGCCAGTGGATGGTGACTTCACGTCCGGCGCCGAACAGGCGCCGGTACCGGGGCGTGCCGAGCTCGCCCGCGCGCGGGGCGCGGGACTGGGCTGGTGGCGCCGGGGGTGTCTGGATGGCCATGGCGACTCCGTACGAACGAACGGGGTGGGGGCAGAGGCATCGGGCGGGGGCGGCTCAGCCGGCTGCCTTCTGCCAGCGCGCGACGTACGCCTCCTGCACGCGCTCCGGCACCCGCACGGGCCGGTAGAGGTGGACGCGCTCCGCGCCGAGCCTGCGCCGCATGTCCTGGAGGCTGTCCATGGCGTCCTGGCGCACGTCCGGCCGGTAGGGCACCAGGCCGCCCTCGGCGACCGTCGCCTGCCCTTCGGCGGAGAGCAGGAAGTCGAGGAAGAGGCGGGCCGCGTTGGGGTGCGGGGCGGTCTTCACGATGGACAGCGCGCGCGGCATGACGACGGTGCCCTCGGCGTAGTAGCTCCAGCCCAGCAGGCCCCCGCTGTGCTCGGCGGCCGGGATGGCGACGCCGCCGCTGAGATTGATGGAGAAGTCGTACTCGCCGGAGACGACCTTCTCCACCAGCGTGCCGGAGGAGTGGTCGGCGTGGGCCAACGGCAGCAGCCGCCGGAAGGTGTCCCAGCCGCCCGCGACATTCGAGGTGTAGCCCTGGTTGCTGGCGTAGCCGTAGGCGTTGGTCGGGTCGTAGACACCGATCTTGCCGCGGAAGCGGGAGGGCCGTGCCTCGACGATCGCCGCCAGCGACCGCAGGCCGTCGGGGAACTGGTCGGGGGAGAGGGTCTTGCGGTTGTAGATGAGAGCGACCGGGTCCGTCGACATGGTCCATACGCCGGGCAGCAGCTCGGCCCAGTCGGGCAAGTGGTCTCTCTCCGGTGAGCGGTAGTCGGCGGCGACGTCCCGCGTCGCGTAGTCGCCCCACAGCGGACCGGCATTGTTGGCCAGCACGTCGGCGGGGGACGTGCCGGCGGCGGATTCGCTGTAGTACCGCTCGTAGACGGCGGAGCCGCCGAGGTTGGTCGCGCGAATGTCGGACAGCCAGGGGTAGCGCCGGGTGAAGGCGTCGAAGACGGGCTGCCAGTTCGTCTGCGAGGTGTTCGAGTAGATCAGGAGCTTCCGCTCCCGCCGTGAGGCTTCGATGAGGGTGTCGTAGGTGGCGGGGTAGTACGCGGGGGCGGTCGGCGAGGCGGCGTTCGCCTCGTCGGGGGTACAGGCGGAGAGCGTGCCGCCGAAGGCGGCGAGTGTGCCGACGGCCGCGGCGCCCCGCAGGAGTCGGCGGCGGGAGGGCCGGAGGGCTGGGCCCGGTGCGGGTGGCGGAGGGCTGGAGGACATGGCGGCTCTTCTCGTAGGGGGCACGACGGCGCTGTCAGCTGCTTCGAGAGGTCGGCGGGGCCGGGGCGCCGACGGAGCGGAGGGGTGGGCGGGGAGGCGGTTCGGTCACGGTGCCGCGATGGCGCGCCGCACCACGTACGGCAGGATTCCGCCGTGCCGGAGGTAGGCGAGTTCCTGGCGCGAGTGGAGGCGCAGACGGAGGCGGAGCGTGCTGCGTGAGCCGTCGGGGCGGGTGAGGGACAGTGAGACGGGATTGGTGCCGACGCACAGCTCGGCGAGGCCGTGGAAGGCGAGGTCCTCTTCTCCGGTGAAGTCGTGGGCCGACGCACGGTCGCCGTCCTGGAACTCCAGGGGCAGTACACCCATGCCGATCAGGTTGTTGCGGTGGATGCGTTCGTAGGACTCGGCGATCACCACCCGCACCCCCAGCAGTGCCTGGGCCTTGGCGGCCCAGTCGCGGCTGGACCCGGCACCGTAGTTGCGGCCTGCGACGACGACGAGGTCGTGGTCCGCGGCGCGGTAGGTCGGCGCCGCCTCGTGGACGGGCAGGACGGCCGAACGGTCCGCGGTGTACGCGTGGCCGCCCGTGAGGTTGCTCGCCGACGGGAGGAGCCGGTTGCGGACTGCGGCGTTGGTGAACGCCCCCCGCAGCATGACCTCGTGGTTGCTGCGACGCGTCGAGTACTGGTTGAGGTCGCGCCGCGCGACCCCGCGGTCGGCCAGCCATCGTCCGGCGGCGCTGCGCGCCGGGATGGCACCGGCCGGGGAGATGTGGTCCGTGGTGACGTCGTCGCCCAGCACCATCAGCACCCGGGCCCGTTCGACGCGCAGCCGGTCGGGCGGTGAGGCGGGCAGGCCCGTGAGGTGCGGGGGGCGACGGATGTAAGTGGAGTCCGCGTCCCAGGAGAAGCGCACGCCGTCCGCGGCCTCGATCTCGTGCCACGCCCGGGTGCCCTCGCGCAGCCGGGCGGCGTTGGCCCGGAACATCTCGGGCCGTACGGAGGCTGTGACGCGAGCGGCGACCTCTTCGTCGGTGGGCCACAGGTCCTTGAGCAACACCGGGTTGCCGTCGGTGCCGGTGCCGAGCGGTTCGCGCGCGAAGTCGTGCAGGATCGAGCCGGCCAGCGCGTAGGCGACGACCAGCGCGGGTGAGGCCAGGTAGGACTGGGCGATGCGCGGGTTGACGCGGCCGGCGAAGTTGCGGTTGCCGGACAGGACGGCCACCGGGTCGACGCGGGCTTCGGCGGTGAGCCGCTCCAGCTCGGGGTGGAGGGGGCCCGAGTTGCCGATGCAGGTCATGCAGCCGAAGCCGACGATGTGGAAGCCGGTCTCCGCGAGCGGGTCCAGGAGCCCGGCCGCGCGCAGGTAGTCCTCGACGACCCGTGAACCTGGGGAAAGGGAGGTCTTCACCCAGGGCCGTGCTCTGAGTCCGGACTGCCGGGCCCGCTCGGCGAGAAGGGCTGCCTGCACGATCAGGGACGGATTGGCGGTGTTGGTGCAGCTGGTGATGGCGGCGATGGCGACCGGTCCCTCGGGCAGCGGCGCTCCGAAGTGGGCGGTGTCCGCGGGCCGTCCGGCGGTAGTGCGGAAGGAGCCGGGCACTCGCGACAGCGGAAGCCGCTGGTGGGGCAGATCGGGGCCGGCCAGGCTCGGCTCCACCGTGGCCAGGTCGAGGTCGATGACGTCGTCGTAGTGCGGTTCGGGCCGGTCGGCGGTGCGCTTGAGGCCCTGCGCGGCGAGGTACGCGTCGACCAGCCGTACGTGTGCCTCGTCGCGGCCGGTCAGCTTCAGGTAGGCGGCGGTCTCGTCGTCATAGGGGAAGTAGACGCAGGTCGCCCCGTACTCGGGTGCCATGTTGGAGACGGCGGCCCGCTCCGCCCACCCCAGAGTGGCCGCGCCGGGGCCGCAGAACTCCACGAACCGGTCCACTACGCCCCGGGCGCGCAGCAGCTCGGTCAGGGTGAGGGCGAGATCGGTGGCGCCGACGCCGGACCGTAGCCGCCCCGTCAGGCGCACGCCCACCACCCGCGGGTAGGGAATGGTGACGGGCTCGCCCAGCATGGCGGCCTGTCCCTCCAGGCCCCCCACGCCCCAGCCGACGACGCCCAGAGCGTTGATCATCGGAGTGTGGCTGTCGGTGGCGACCAGCACGTCCGGGTGCAGCCACGGCAGGCCGCCCTCAGACGCCTCCTCGCGCCAGACCAGGCGGGCCAGCACCTCCATGTTGACCTGGTGGATGATGCCTGTGCCAGGCGGTACGACCCGGAAGCCGCGCAGACTGCGCTCGGCCCATTTCACGAACGCGTAGCGCTCGCCGTTGCGGCGGAAGTCGATCGCCAGATTGCGCTCGACGGCGTCGGACAGCCCGTACTCCTCGACGATGACCGAGTGATCGACGGTCAGGTCCACCGGGACGGCCGGCTGGAGTCGTTCCGGGTCGCCGCCGAGTTCGGCGACGCTGTCGCGCAGGGCGGCGAAGTCGGCGAGGGCGGGCAGACACGTGGTGTCGTGCAGCATGATCCGGTTCGGGTACACCGGCAGTTCGCAGTCGCCGCGGCCCGAGCGGGCGCGGGCGAGTACGTCGTCGAGAGCGGCGGGGGAGCGGCGGGCGACGTTCTCGAGCAGCACCCGGACCGAGTACGGCACCTCGGCGAGCCGCCCGGCAGGCAGCAGCCCGGCCAGTGGCTGGTACCGGTACGAGTGGCCGTCGACGGTCAGCACGGCGGTGGCGGTGGGGTCTGTACGCATAGTCCCTGCTGTCGTTCCGGAGGAGCCGACGGACGCATGGCTCCGGGCGCGGCCCATATTGTCTCAAGCCGCTGATTGATACAACCACTGGAACGCGAAGCTTCACCGGCTGCGGCGAGGGAGGCAGGTCCTCGGTCGCGGGGTGGTCAGCCCTGCGTCTTGATGATGCGGACCTTGTCCAGATGGTGGCGCAGGTAGGCGGCCGCCTCCTCCAGCTTCCCGTCCTCGACCAGGTCGAGCAGGTGCAGGTGCTCGCGGGCCTGGCCGGCCAGACGGGAGCGGTCGACCTGGTGGCGGTACTCGATGAGGCGGCGCAGCCGGTGCTGACGGCGGGCGGCGTCCAGGAGGAACTGGTTGCCCGAGAAGCCCACGAGCATCTCGTGGAACGAGGCGTTGACGCGGAACAACTCGGCCCGCGGGAGCAGCAGGATGTCCCCGCGCAACAAGGACTCCTGCTGCCCGCGGTGCAGGGCCGCGGCCTGTGGGTCGACCCTGAAGCCGGGCTCCAGCAGGGCGTTCGGCTCGATGACCATGCGGAACCGGTAGCTCTGGTCGTGCGCCTCGACCGTCGAGAGCACCTGCTGGAACTCCCAGCCGCGCCCGCCGGCCTTGCGGCGCACCAGGTCCTCGGACTCCATGCGCGCCAGCACCCGATCGGCCTGGCGTGGCGTCAGGCCGTAGCCGCGACCGATGTCGGCCGCGGTGAACGCCCCGGTGAAACGGCCCCCGATGTAGTCGTCGGCGACCCGGAAGTACGCCTCCTCCTCCAGATCGGCAGCCCCCGCCAGGTCCGTTCCGGTCAGGCTGGCAGCGGCGCGGTTCAGGAAGTAACCCCGGTTCCGCTCACGCCTGAGGATGCCCACCTCGGCGAGGAAGGCCATCGCCTTGCGCGCAGGTGTGCGGGAGACGTCCAGCTCGTCCGCCGCCCACTGCTCGGTGACGTGCGCACCCTCTTCCAGGCCGCTGCGGCGCAGGAGGTCCACCAGGCGGGTGGCGGTGGAGGTGGTCAGATTCGGCCGCGGCATCAGGCTGCGCTCTTCGAACGGGGACGTCGGACGCTCCATCCTATGGGCTGGGTCCCGGCGTACGCGGTGATGGAGGGCTCATCTCGCACCAGCATTGTATTGGAACGTCTATTGATGCAAAGTGTCGGTCGGGGTGTCGATCCGGCTCTCCAGCCCGAGTTCACTCGATGAGAGGCAGCGCTTCCGACGATGCACACGACTCCCGTCCCCACCGCCGACCTCGCCGACCAGTACGGCGACCGGCTCCGTGTCTGTTCCCTGCAGTTCACCGGCTACGGGGCCGTGCGCTCCTTCGCGGGTCCGGTGCGGACCGTTTCGTGCCGTGAGGACAACGCCTTGCTGCACGAGCTGCTGCACATGCCCGGGGGTGGGGCCGTCGTGGTCGTGGACGGCGGAGGGTCCCTCGCCACCACGCTCTTCGGTGACCGGATGGCCACCAGGGCCCGCGACAACGGATGGGCGGGTGTCATCGTGCACGGCGCTGTCCGCGACAGCGCCTCACTCTCCGCGACACGGCTCGGTGTGCAGGCACTGGGGACCAATCCGCGGCGAGCGGGCAAGGCTGGGCGAGGAGAGGTGGACGTGCCCGTCACCTTCGGCGGTGTGTCGTTCGGCGTGGGTGACATCCTGCATGCGGACGAGGACGGAGTGGTCCTGCTCCCGGTCGATCACCTCTCCTGAGACGTGGTCTCACGTGGTGATCCAGGCAATTCCCCTGCAGCAGATCCGGGCGACATACTCTGTCCTTTGGCAGTTGCATCGCAGGACCATTGCTGAATCACTGCTTGATTTTCCACGGTACGACTATGCCGAACTTCCAGAGGTATATTCCTGCCAGCGCCGTAATGATCACGAGCCCCGTCGTGGTGAGAATGATATTGCGCCGCCGTACCTTGGGGTCGAGTGCGCGCTGGGCGGCTTCGGTGACCTTGCGTCGGGTCCAGCGCAGGACGATCTGTGCCCAGGTGAATTCGGTCGCCCAGATGGCCATGCCTCCGAAGATCACCAGCCAGCCCGGGCCGGGCAGTACCAGCATCGCGACGCCGGCCCCGACCACGGCGAGACCGACGACGAAGATTCCGACCTGCCAGCCCGTGCGGAGCAAGCGTGACTTCCGGATGAACTCAGGGGCCCGCGAGCCCAGTCTCCGCTCCGCCGCCCGCTCGTCCCCCGCAACGGAATCGGCGGTCACCGTCCCGGCGACCTTGTTCTGCTTGTCATTCTCCGCGTTCATGCAGCCCAACCTGTCGGAACCGAGACCTTCATCGAAATGGAGGTGTGCCCCCAGTGGGGCACACGTGAAAACGAACTTCGTGGTGGGGGCTGTCAGACAGCGGCGATATCGATGGACATCTCCTTGAACGCCTTGTCCATCATGGCCGTCATGACTTTCTTGCCGACCCGGTTGGTCAGCACCTTCTGCATGGCGGTGCGCACGATCTTGTCCTTGCGGGTCTGGGGGACGAATGTCGGCAGGCCCTCGGTGCGTGCGGACTTCTGTTGGAGCGCCATGAAGGGGCGCAGCTTCTGGTCCCATTCGCGCAGGGCCCGGGGCGTGTTGCCGGGATTGCGCTGGAGCAGGGTGCCCAGCAGGTCGGCGCCAGCCATCGCGGTGGAGGCGCCCATGCCGGAGTAGAGGGTCAGGCACCAGGCGGCGTCACCGAGCAGGACGACCCGGTCGGTGTGCCAGGTGTCCATCTCGATCTGGTGGGCTGAGTCGAAGATGTAGTCGTCGGCCTGCTCGAACTGCCGGAGCAGATGACCGAGGACGGGGCCGACGGGCTCTGGCCCGAAGGCGGCGCGCAGCGACTCGATGGGCGGACGGCGGAACTGGGCGTCTTCGTCGTCGGTGCGGTAGTTGAACAGCAGTCCGGGCTGGTGATCGGTGAAGGGGAAGGTCCACACCGAGCGCCCCGGTTCGGCGAGGACGACGCCGTCCTGGGGCCGGTAGCCGGGAACGGGCTCCTTCATGGTGGTGGCGGCGACAATGTGGTGCAGCGGGCGCATGAAGCGGCTGTCGGGGCCGAACGCGAGGCGTCGGACGGTGGAGCGCACGCCGTCGGCGCCGATGACGAGGTCGAAGTGCTCAGTGGTCTCCGCGACGTCCTCGCCGGTGGTGGTGCGCAGGGTGACGTCGACTCCCGCGGGGTGTTCGTCGAGGGCGGTCGGTGTGGTGCCGTAGCGGATCTCGGTACGGAGGGCGACCGCGTCGTGGAGGGCGGTCTCGATGTCGCCGCGCAGGATCAGGCGTGGGCCGCCGGGGAGGTCGCCGTACCCCATGCCGGGACGGCGGCGTCCGTCCCGCTCCACGTCATAGGTGATGGTGGTGGGGTCGGTGCGGTTGCCGATGGCGTCGAGGATGCCCATGCGCTTCGCGGTGGCGCGGCCGGTTTCGAAGAGGCCGATGAAGTAGCCGGCGGCGCGGCGCTCGGAGGCTCGCTCGACGATCACGGGATCCCAGCCGATGTCGTGCAGGCGCATCGCCGTGGCGAGGCCGCCGATGCCCATGCCGACGATCAGGGCTCGGGGTGCGGGTTTGTTCAACGGGTGTCTCCTCTTCGGTGCGGGTCCGTGACTGGGAGGTCGTTACGGCATGGGGCTGCCGGCGGAGCATGGGGACGGTGGGTGCGGCGTCGAGGTCCTGAGTGTGGGCGCGGTGGAGAAGCGGCCGCGGACGTCGGTTTCGGCGGAGTCGGAAAAAGACGGTCCGCGTGCGGGAGGAGAGGTCGCTGCTCAGGGCGCGCACGTCGAGGGCTCTGGGCGGGTAGGACGAGGACGACCGTCCGGGACGGATCGGCTCTGGCCCCCTGTCTGCTCGTGGCCCGTTCTGCCGAACTATCGGGAGCGGTGGCTTGTTGGACCGGAGGCCGGCGCCGACGGTCCGGGGGCGAGGACAGTGGGGGCAGGTAGGGTCACTGACCGGAGTCGAGGCGTGCTGCCACTTCGGTGGCTGCGCGCTGGCCCGAGAGGATGGCGCCGTTCATGGTGCCGGAGGTCTCGTCGGCTGTTTCGGTGCCGGCCCAGTGGACGCGTCCGACCGGCTCGCGCAGGAACGGTCCGAAGGTGGTCCACGTCTTCGGCCCGACTGCCGGGTTCGGCCCTCCGGGTGCGAAGCTGTCGTTGCCCCAGGAGAAGTCGGTGTAGTCGATGGCATGGCGCGCGGGCGCCCCGTACAGGTGGATGAGGTGCCGCATGACGCGGCGGCGGCGCTCGGCCTCGTCGTATGCGTCGAACCCGCGCGCGTCGCAGAAGACCATGAGGATGCCGGGGCCATCGGCGGCCGGGCTGACGTCGAAAGTGAGGAAGGCGGTCTCGTCGTCGGACATTCCTTCTCCCGAGAGATTTTCGTCCCGCCAGAAGGGGCGGTCATAGGCGACGAAAGCCTTGCTGAGTGCTCCGAGTCGCCAGCTGCGTGAGAGCCCGTAGTGACGCTCCGGGAGTGCGGGCGTGAACTCTATGGTCGATCGGTGTGTCGGCGATGCCGTCACGATGACGTACCGGGCATCGATGGCGTGCTTGCTGGTTTCGACCGTGACGCGTTCTCCGGCCGTGGTGATGCGCTCCACCGGGGAGGCGACGAGCAGGCAGTCCTCCAGCGTGCCGGCGAGCCTGCTGACCAGCGTGTGCATCGTTCCCAGCAACCGGTCCTGCTGGTCGCCGCCCTCGACGGCGAGCATGTGCTCGATGCCGCCCAGGTTCTTGATGTACCGCATCACGTTGAACAGTGAGACCTCGCCTACGGGTGCACCCCAGTGCACGAGGCTGAACATGTTCATGAACTTCCGGGTGTCCTTGAGGGCGTGCTTCAAGGTCAGCCACTCGCCGAGCGACATCGAGTCGAAGTGCGCGGCGTGGCGGTGCTCCCAGGGAGAGGAGACGGGGAGGCCGTCGACCATTTTCTGCAGGACCCCCATGATCCGCGTGAGGTCGAGCATCGCCCAGGGCGCCATGGACGTGGCGCTCTCGATCTTGCGCTTGCCTCCGAAGGACATGACGCCCTTGCCCGGCTGGGACTGGGCCACGAACTCGCAGTCGAATCGGCGTGCAAGGTCGCGTACCGCGGTGTGACCCGGTGCGACCCAGGTCGCGCCGGCGTCGACGGGGACGCCCGCGACCTCGACCGTGTGGATTCGTCCGCCGACGCGGTCACGGCCCTCGACGACGACGACATCGTGACCGGCCCGGGAGAGCTGGTCCGCTGCAGTGAGCCCTGCGAGCCCGGCACCGACGACAACGACGTCGGCGGATCGGGTGCTGACACTGGTCATGGTCGCGCTCCGTTCGTATGCGGCCTGCCGGCCGTCTGCCTGGTCCAAATACTGTACTGACTTGTCAGTGTAGTTTTCAAGGTGAGGCCGCTCACCGGTACGAGGGGTGGAGAACCGCAGAGACCTAAGGGGAAGTAGTCCGCGCGGGAGGCCCCCGGCTGCCGTCGCCCACACGAGGGGAGGCGTGTCGCTCGCTCGGGCGACGGTGGGCGGCCGTCCCTGGCCTCGGACGGCCTGCGCGGATGCATCTCGGGTCGGAAGGCGGAGGTACGCGCATGAGAACCCGCAGGGCGGTGTGTTCAGCGAGCGCGGAGATCACGGGCTGGGACGTTCACGCGACGAGGGTCACCGCCAAGCTGCACCTGGCCGTCGAGCCAGGCCGGAACGTCCTGTCGATTGTGGTGACGGTGGGCCGGCGCGGGGACGCGCAGCAGTTCGAGCTGGTGCGGGAGAGAGATCGCGTGCCCCACCCGCCGGAGGCACAGATCGCAAGGTCATCGCTCAACGCGTAGACCGGCCGGACGCTGCGACACTTGGGCAGCGCCGGGCTGGGACGTCGACGCAGTGCTATGTGCCGGGCGTAGTGAGCTTCTCCAACTCGGTTCGCAGGGCGGCGATTTCGGACCGGTCGGGCCTCAGCCCCCATCCGGCCATGAGGCCGGCGCCGTCGACGGCGTTCAGGATGACGGTGCGTGCTCCCACGGAGAGTCCGTCTTCGGCCATCTTGGCCTTCCAGCGTGCACCGTCCTCGGAGGCGATCTCCGAGACCCCAGGGGTCACTGCGAGGGCAGCCAGCAGGAAAAGCCGCTCGCCGACCAGTTCGATCGCGTCGCCTTCCAGCGATGCGCGGATGAAGGCGCGCGCCAGCCGCCCGGGCGCCTGGCCGTCCTCGATACGGTCCTGCACCGCCTGGTGGAACTGGGCGAGCACGTCCTGGGCCAGCGCGAGCCACAGCGCGTTCTTCGAGCTGTAGTGGTAGATCACCGCTCCCCGAGTCAGCCCGGCCGCGACTGCCACGTCATCGAGGGTCGCCCGGGCTCCCTGTGCCACGACGACGCCCCTCGCGGAGTCCAGGATCAACCGCTTGGTGTTCTCGGGCCCTCGTCCTGCTGTGCGTCCCATTGATCTCTCTCATGTGCAGTAGCGACGTCGTTCGGCGACCAGTGTGCCCGGCTGCAACACGACCTCATGACGCTGGTGGCCTGCCAGGCAGGAGGGCTCAGGCCCGGAGGGTGGCCTGCCTGCGGATGCTGCGCCTCGTCAGTGTCGCAGGGATGGCGGACACCAGGTCGCCGACCCCTCCGGCGAGGGTGGCCATGCGGCTGCGTCCCTCGGCCCTGGTGCTGAACTCCACGGCCCGCGCCGTGATGCTCTGCGCCGCTTTGGCGAAGGGCCGGACCTCGGCCTCGAACCGCGCGAACGCGAGAGTGACGTCATCGGTGTCCCGCAGGGACTCGGCCAGTGCCTTCGCGCCCGGCAGTGACGCGTGCGCGCCCATGCCGGACACCGGGTCGATGCAGTGCGCCGAGTCGCCGAGGAGCACGACCCGACGGGTGTACCAGCGCGGCAGGCGCACCTGGGAGAACCGGGTCAGCTTGGTGTCCTCGGACTTCCGCGCCGCCGCCGCGACAGCGCGCATGTCCGGGCCCAGGCGTTCGACCATGTCGCAGACCCGCTCGACCAGCATCGGCTCGTCCGGCACGGTCGAGCCCGGCACGGGAACAACCGCCATGACCGAAGTCTGGTCGGTGTCCAGGAATGGCCAGATCATCGACAGCATCCCCTCACGGGAGGCGATCACCGCACGCCCGTCGGGCAGCGGCACGTCGGCGTTGATCCATACGTGTGTCAGGCCATTGCGGTACACGCTGTGCGCTTCGGATGCCAGCGTCAGCCGGCGCACCGTGGAGTGCAGCCCGTCCGCCCCGACCACCACATCGAACGACTCCGTTGAACCGTCATTGAACCGGGCAAGGACGTCGTCGCTACGGTGCTCCAGCGCCTCGAGCCCGACTCCCAGCCTCTTCTCGACCGCTGCGGGCAGGTGGGCGAAGAGCCTGGACAGCAGAACCGAACGGCGAGCGAGACGCCAGTCGTCGGCACCGTCGATCTTGAGCTCGCGGACCCTGCGCGTGCCCCACCGCATCGACATCGCCGGCGCCGCGAAGGTCACCTCGTCGACGATCTGCTGGCCGCCCATGAGCCGCAGTACTCGCGTCGCCTCAGCATCCAGCTGCAGCAGATAGCTGCTCGGGTACGGCTCGGCCTCCTTGTCGACGAGCACGACCTCCCATCCCTCACGCTCCAGCCACCATGCCGCGGCACACCCGGCCATTCCGCACCCCACGACGAGAGCCCGTCGGTGGCGGACGGGCTCCACGGTCCCGAAGTTCATACGCGCTCCTGACGAAACTAGTCTGACTTGTCAGTCTAGTTTATGGTGAAGTCGATGACTGTCAATGCCGGAATCGACGCGCCTGGCGGCTTGGCCGTGTCGAGAGGGGGTGCGGTGTCGTTCAAGGTCATCGACCCACATTGAGAGACGGTTCTGTGTCGCATGAGACGTTCGTGTCTCATGTGGGTTACTGTTGACTCATGAGCTTCGATCGTGATCAAGTGCTACGTGCCGCTGCCGATCTGCTGACGCGCAAGGCAACGGCGACCACCGAAGAGGTCGCCCGGGCCGCCGGGATCAGCAGGGCGACGCTGAACCGTCACTTCCCCGGACGTGACGCCCTGGTGCGCGCCCTGGAGGAGCTCGGCATCGCTGAGTGCGAGGCAGCTTTGGACTCGGCTCGCCTGGCGGAGGGCACGGCGGAGGACGCAGTGCGCCGCCTGGTCCGTGCCCTCGAACCCTGCACGAGCCTGCTCGCCTTCCTCTACTCCGAGAACCAGCTCTTCGAGGGCGATGGGCAGCACGCGGGCTGGGCCCGTATCGACGAGCAGCTCACCGCCCTGTTCCGGCGCGGTCAGGCCGATGGCGAGTTCCGCATCGACCTCAGTGCGGTGTGGCTTACCGAGGCCCTCTACGGCCTGCTGGCCGCCGGCGGCTGGGCCGTCATCGAGGGCCGGGTGGCCCGCAACGACTTCACTCACATGATCGCCGAGCTGCTGCTCGGTGGCACGATGCGAAGGGACGCATCATGACCCATCCTCTGCGTACGGCCGAGCGGGGCAGCACCCAACGGGCTCCGGGCCGCTGGATCGCCCTGGGCGTCCTGGTCCTGGCCGTGCTGCTCGTCGCGGTGGACGCCACCGTCCTCGGCCTGGCCACGCCCTACCTCAGCGAAGACCTGCAGCCCTCGGGTACTCAACTGCTGTGGATCGGCGACGCCTACTCGTTCGTGATCGCCGGTCTGCTCATCTCCATGGGCAGCCTGGGCGACCGCATCGGCCGCAAGCGTCTGTTGCTGATCGGAGCGACCGCGTTCGGCCTGGTCTCGGTACTCAACGCCTACGCGCAGACTCCCGAGATGATGATCGTCGCCCGGGCGCTGCTCGGTGTCGCCGGCGCCACGCTGATGCCCTCAACGCTCGCGCTGATCCGCAACCTCTTCCACGACCCGCGTGAGCGCAGCCTCGCCATCGGCATCTGGAGCGCCGCCGCCTCGGCGGGCATGGCAGTCGGCCCGATCGTCGGCGGTGTGCTGCTGGAGCACTTCTGGTGGGGCTCGGTCTTCCTGATCAACCTGCCCGTGATGGCGCTACTGGTCATTGTCGGGGTCAAGATGCTGCCGGAATCGCGCAACCCCTCCCCGGGGCCGTGGGACATGCCGAGTGTCTTCCTGTCGTTGATCGGCATGGTCGGTGTCGTCTACGGCGTCAAGGAGGCCGCGGCCGAAGGGTTCGCCTGGCTCACCCTCGCCGCAGGAGTGCTCGGTGCGGCCGCTCTCTACGGGTTCGTCCGGCGCCAGCGCACTCTGCCCGTCCCGCTGGTGGACGTCCGGCTGTTCCGCAACCGCGGCTTCAGCGGCGCCGTCCTGGCGAACGTACTGACCATTCTCGGGCTCTCCGGTCTGCTGTTCTTCCTCTCCCAGTACCTGCAGCTCGTCCAGGACCGGCGGCCCATCGAAGCGGGCATCGCCGAACTGCCGGCCGCCGCAGGCGCGGTCGTGGCCGGTCTGGTCGCCGGCGCCGCGGCGCGGCGCTTCTCGGTGCGCGCGGTGGTCTCCAGTGGCCTGGCCGTCATCGGCCTGTCCCTGGCCGCGCTGACCACGATCACCCAGACCACCGGCTACCCGCTGATCGGAACCACCCTGCTGCTTGTCGGGTTCGGCGCCGGCCTGTCGTTCACGATCACCTCGGACATCATCCTCACCGCCGTCCCCAAGGAACAGGCCGGCGCCGCCTCGGCGGTCTCGGAAACGGCCTACGAGCTGGGCACCGCTCTGGGCATCGCCCTGCTGGGTTCCGTGGTCACCAACATCTACCAGGACTTCACCGGACCGGCCGGGACCCCGGAGGCGGCACACGAATCGCTGGCCGGAGCCGTCGTGGCCGCCGTGCACATGCCCGCCGAGGCGGCCGCAGCACTGCTGCAGGCGGCACGCGAGTCCTTCGTCGACGGTGTGGCACTCGCCGCCGGCGTCGGCGCCGTGCTGCTCCTTCTGGCCTCTGCCGTCGCCTGGTTCCTGCTGCGCGGCCAGAAGCTGACGAACGAACCCGTCCAGCACTGACCAGCGAATTGAACGGCGGACGCAGTATCTGCCGCCCCAGACAGAAGCTGTAACGGTGATGCGGGCCCTGGTGCTTAGGCCCGCATCACCGGTGGCTCCGACGCAGGGGCGAAGTGCCCTTGTCCCATGCCCTGCCCCCTGACGACACGACACGGAAGAGACGATGAGCAACCGTCCCGCCAAACCCCAGACCGACGCAGGCCGAGAGTCCCCGCTGTCGCAGCGGGCCGCCTCCTACGCCGTCTGGTATCTGCGGGTAGTTGCGTTCATCAACTTCCTCAGCGCCGTATGGGTCTCCCTCGGCCAGGACTTGCGGCGGCACAACCAACAGGACCTGTTCACGCCGTACCTGCTGACCGCCGGATTCGCCTCCGGCGTGGTCACGGCCTTCCTCGCGGTGACGATGCGGCGCCGCAAACGCGCGGCATGGATCCTCAACCTGGCGCTCAGCGGGCTCTTCCTGGCGCTCGTCTGCTTCGCCATGTTTTTCCCGCAGTGGCGGCGGCACCCGCAGAACTGGATCTCACTTCTTCTCACTGCCGCGTTCGTCGTCGTGCTGCTGGCAGGACGGCGAGAGTTCTACGCCAAGGGCGACCGCTCCAACCCCAAGCTCGCCGCCGTCGTGGCCGTCGGCGGTCTGGCCACGGCTTCCCTGCTTGCCTGGTTGCTGGTAACCGCCACCAACCAGTCGCCCCACGAGGGCCGGCCCACCATCACAGAGCGCTGGCGCTACGGTACGTGGCAGCTGATCACGGTCACGGTGGACAAGTCGCGCTTCCCGGGGATCGCCGTCCCGCACTGGGCCAACGTCACCATCAACGTGCTGGGCACCGCGCTCGTCATCGCTGTCGCCTACGCCGCGTTCCGCGCACGCCGCGCCGTCGACCCGCTCACCAAGCACGATGACGAACAGCTGCGGACACTGCTCGAGCTCCACGGAGAGCGCGACTCCCTCGGCTACTTCTCACTGCGCCGGGACAAGAGCGCGGTGTGGTCCCCGACCGGGAAGGCCGCAATCGCCTACCGCGTGGTGGGCGGCGTGTCGCTGGCATCCGGGGACCCGATCGGTGACCCGGAAGCCTGGCCGGGGGCCATCACCCCGTGGCTCGCCGAAGCACGCGCACACGGCTGGGTGCCGGCCGTCATGGGCGCGAGCGAGGAAGCAGGCACCGTCTACGCCCGGCACGGCCTGGACGCACTCGAACTCGGCGACGAGGCCATCGTCGAAGTCGCCCACTTCACTTTGGAGGGCCGCGCCATGCGCACCGTGAGGCAGGCGCACAACCGGGTGCGGCGAGCCGGGTACACCGTGCGCATCCGGCGCCACGAGGACATTACCGCCGACGAGATGGCGCGTCTCGTCGAGCGCGCCGACGACTGGCGCGACGGCGCGACCGAGCGCGGATTCAGCATGGCCCTGGGCCGGCTCGGGGACTCGGAGGACGGGCGCTGCGTGATGGTCGAATGCCACGACGCCGACGGCATACTGCGGGCCCTGCTGTCCTTCGTGCCATGGGGCCCTCACGGGCTCTCCCTCGACCTGATGCGCCGCGACCGCGACTCCGACAACGGCCTGATGGAGTACATGGTCATCGAACTGCTGCGCCGGGCAGACGAGATCGACACCGCCCAAGTCTCCCTGAACTTCGCGATGTTCCGCTCGGTGTTCGAGCGCGGAGCACGGCTCGGTGCCGGGCCGGTACTGCGCCTGTGGCGATCGCTGCTGAGCTTCTTCTCCCGCTGGTGGCAGATCGAGTCCCTCTACCGCGCCAACGCGAAGTACCGCCCGATCTGGGAACCACGCTTCCTGCTCTTCGAGAAGAGCGCAGATCTGCCTCGCATAGGACTGGCATCGGCCCGCGCGGAGGGATTCCTGGAGGCCCCTGGACTACCGAAATGGCTCCACCGCCGACGCCTGCAAGTCCAGCGCTAGCGGACGGGGCTTCGCTCAGGAAGGAGCACACGATGAGTCGTTTACGGTTCACCTGATACATTTACGTCTCACTTGGAATACCGTTGACTCATGAGTTATGAGTCGGAACGAGAGCCGCGTCGTCACCGACCTGCTCACACCCACCACCGCACCTGCGGAACGTGTCGCTCAGGCCCTGCCGCCAACCTGGCAGAACTCGCATCAACGACGAGTGCACGACGACCCCAGAGCTCCGGACGCCCGCGGATATCAGTCGTGACCAGCGCCCAGCCCAAAGTCGCTTGCTGAGGGGAAGACCATGAACCACCACCCCAACGACATCGAGCCGCCTTGCGCAGGCACCCTCGGCCCGCACAGCATGAAGACGAAGTTCCTGGCCCGCACCGGTGACCCTGTGGCCAAGCTCATCGCGCCGGGCTTCCGGGGTGACGCCAGTGCGTTGTACGAGCAGATGCGAGTTCAGGGGTCAGTCCACCGCAGTCGCACGGGATTGTTCGCCGTCGTCTCGTACGACGGCTGTCACCAGGTCCTCCAGGATCCACGCTTCTCGACCTGCGCATCACTCACCCACCCCGCGGACACCTGCGCGCTCGCATGCTCGGCGCCGGCTCGCACTGAGGGGCGCCGCTCATCTGCGAAGCGATCCGACGAGGCGTACGCCATCGCCGAACCGCTGCTGCACCCGGCGCTGCATCAGGCCGCCACACGAATCGACACCGTCGCTCACGACCTGCTTCGCCGGCACGCTGAAGCCGACTCCATAGACCTCGTGAACGACTTCGCCTTTCCACTCGTTGTCGCCTGCCTCGGTGAAGTGCTCGGTATTCCGTCAGCGGACTCAGCACGCTTCGCCGACATGTGCAATGTCATCGGCAGATCCGTCCACGGGACGCCCTCAGCAGCACGGAGCGAAGCGGTCGAGGACGCGCATGAGGACCTGGCAGCCCTGGTCATTCGATTGGAGCGTGAGCGGCGACAGAGCCCTGGAGGCGACCTGATCAGCCGACTCACCGCTCCCCGTAGCGCAAACGGGAGAGGGAACGACCTGACCAGGCTGATCGACCACGTGCAACGGCGTGACCGCCAGGAGACACCGTCGACGAGTCCGGAGCGGTCGGGCATCGTCCCTGACAAGCCGAGTCTGGAAGAGACCGCCGCAGTCTGTAGGACTCTGATCGCCTCCGGTCTGGACATCGCGGTCTGTCTGATCGGTAACGCGGTGGCCGCGCTGGCGGCCCGCCCTGAGCAATGGCAGACACTCAGGACAGCACCGAACCTCGCGGCCAAGGCGGTCGACGAAACCCTGCGCTTCGATCCTCCGCGCCGGTTCATCCTGCGTATCGCCTCCGAGCAGGCCGAGGTGGGAGGTAGCCCCCTGCCACCTCGCAGCGGTGTTCTGGTTGTGCTCGCCGCGGCCCACCGCGACGGTCTGCGATTCCCCTACCCTGCCCGCTTCGACCTCGCACGGAGTTGCCAGCCCAGTCACCTCACTGCGGACGGTGCCATGAGACTTGAGATCTCATTGGCTCGGCTGGCGGGAGAGATCGCCCTGTGGACCCTGGCCAGCCGATTGCCACACCTGCGACCGGCGGGGCGGGCGGTCCGCAGACCTGGCGGAGCAGTCAGCGGCTTCACCCGTCTGCCGTTCCGTGTGTCCGCAACTGGATGAAGGGAGTCTCGCCGCGCGAGACGAACGGGCCCATCGGCAGACAGGCGGCCGATGAGCCCGAGGCGCAAGCGGTGATCCGCCGCCGTGGACGGCGGACCTCCTCCGCAGGACGTCGCACGTGGAGTGCGTGGCGATCCTCGAACCTGCGCGGGTTTCTCGACCTATTCTCCTCCGTGTAGCGGTTCAAGCGGTCGGATCAGTCTTTGCGTCTTGCCGGCCTGCGGGTTCGTGAACGAGGTGCCTGCATGGGCGACGCCTTCGGAGGGGTGTTCGGCGATTCTTGACGCTCGGATGACGCTCGATGCGGAAGCCTCCGCCGGCGCTGCGAGCGACCGTCTTCGACGCCGCGTTACCAGTGAACGCGGCTCGACCGCGCCACTTCGATACCGGTCAGGTCTGCGCCCGTACCGACCACCGCGACGCCGGCAGCCGGTACGTGACATGTCGCTGTGGCGTCTGGTCGGTGAGGGCTATCAGAGCCCGCTCCTCCTCGTTGAAGAGCGTGCTGTCCGTGTCTTCTTCCTGAAGGGCCTTGCTCTTTTCATCGGTCCCGTCCGCATCTAGGTACTCGGGGTAGTGCACGCCGCACTCGAAGCCCGCCTTGTTCAGGGCGGCCACCCCAGCAGGCCGTTCCAGCCCGTGGCGAGCGGAACGCTCCGCAGCAGTACGCGGTCGATACCGATCAGCCCGCCGCCACGTCCTCGCAGCACACCGCCAGGCGGCCTGGACCTCTTCGGCGCGGCGGTCTTGCCGCCGGACGGGACCGTAGCGCCCACGGTCGCCTCGACTACACCGTCCGATGACGCGCACGCCTCCGTCCGCCGAACCGGTCCTGACCGTCGACGGCACCGGCCTGCTCTGCGTCACCCTCCTGCTCCGCCTGCGCGATCAGATCGCCGACGTGCCGCCGGGCACCGTCGTCCACGTCATCGCCACCGACCCCGCGGCACCGCTCGACCTGCCCGCCTGGTGCCACATGACCGGCCACACCTACCTAGGCCCCGCCCCGGCGAACGGCCGGTGTACGCCTGGAAGCGCACCGCCGACGCCCTCGTCACCCGCTCGGACGCTTCCTGGCACCCGCTCCGGCGCCGGTGACGCATCTCGTCGGCCGGCCGTTCCGGGCACATCGCATACGCGGAACGTCACGGCGTCCGGAAGCCGCGGAAGGTGACCGGCCTGCGGGTCTTGAAGCCGAGCCGTTCGTACAGGGTGATCGCGCCGGTGTTCGTCTCGGCCACGTGAAGGAAGGGACGCTCACCACGCGCCACGATGCGCTCGGCGAGAGCGCGGACGAGGCGGGCGCCATGGCCCTGCCCGCGCGCCCCGGGAGCGGTGCAGACGGCACTGATCTCGGTCCAGCCCGGAGGACGCAGGCGTTCACCGGCCATCGCCACCAGAGTGCCGTCGACCCGGACACCCAGGTAGGCGCCGAGTTCATGGGTACGGGGCCAGAACGGCCCCGGCTCGGTCAGCGCGGCGAGATTCAGCATCTCGGGCACGCTCTCCGCCCCCAACTCGACCACATCGGTGCCGCGCTCGGAACCCGGTCGGTCCGGGTGGCTACCACCGGGCCAGATCATCTGACGGCCCTCAAGGCTGAAGACCGGCTCCCAGTTCGCCGGCGCAACGGCCGGGCAGTTGAACATGTCGGCGAAGGCGCCCGGACCGAGCAGTCGGGCCAGGTCGCTCCAGTCCGCCGCGTCCGGGTCGGCGGACACGGAGGAGAAAGTCGCCACTTCGGTGAGATAGGTGGCGGCCCGGCCGAGCCTCCGGGCGAGATGCGCGTGCCGACCGCCGAGCGACTCACCTACCGGATCGTCGAGTACCGGGTCGTCGTCGTGCATCATCGTCCTGTTCCTCTCTGGTGGGCGCAGTGGTCGTACAGTCGGGGCGGGACCGGCAGCGTTCCGGGCGCGGTGTCCTCGACGCAGCCGCGTGTGCCGAGCCAACGCCTGCGACCGGACGCGACGGCTCTGACGCAGCACCTGGACACCGAGGAAGACGGGGTAGGCGGCGCCGACCAGTTTGACCACCGTATACGCGGTGGTGGACGCGGCCAGGACGGCGGCGAGGCCGGCCACCGTGAGCACCCCCCCAGACCAGCAGTCCCGCAGTGATCCCGCTCACTGTCCGTAGCCCGTCCTGCCACCCGGAGGCGACGGCCCGTTAGGTCACGACGGTCATGTCCGGCCCGGGCACTATGGTCAGCCCAGCCAGGACACCGACAGCGGTCAAGAACTGTATGAGCATTCCCCCCAATCTCACATCCGAGGCTGAGGCCGTTGTCCACAGGTTTGCCCGCCGCCTGCGGATGGAGCGGACGACCGGTTTCGCCTGAGCCCGGTCACCTGCCGTAGCACCGGTCCCGGGGCGGTACGACGTGCCGCGAATTACCGGCGGCCATGCTTCGTGGCGGCCATGGGCTGTTTCTCCCGGGACGCCGTGGAGGCGGCTCTCGTCTTACTCGGTTCCACCCGCCCATGTTCGTGCGAGCATCCTTGGTAGGCCGGGGTCCGCTCCACAGCTCTTCCCCATGTTCCTGGTCTGCCGACCGTGACGCCCGTTTGACGCTCAGGGCGCCCACGCGCGACACAGCGAGTCGGAAAACCCGCTCTGACCTGGCCTTTCTCGTAGCAGTCGCAGACCGACATCTTTCCGATGACGTCGCACGTGGAGTGCGTGGCGATTTTGGAGCCTACTGCAAAGGGGCTCTGACCTGCGGCTTTCTTGTGTTTTCCAGATGTGGCCGGTGATGCTCGACCTGTTTCCCGAAGTTCACCGCGTGGAGCATGTTGTAGGTAGCCGCCACTGGCTCACCTGCGGTTTCGCAGCGGGAGCGTGAGTCCAGAACGCTCTGCTCAACTCCGTCAGAGACGGGTTCGGGAAATGTCTTGACGCTCGTTTGACGCTGTTTCTGACGGAGTGTGAGGTGGTCTTCCTGGACCAGATGGCGCGGGTCAATCGACTTGGCGGGCTCAACCTGTCGAGTAGCGCGTTAGGTCTGTTCTTTGGGCTTGGGCTTGGGCTTGGGCTTGGGCTATACGGCGACAGGTCTCGGATAGACGTGTGCTGATTGCGCTGGCCTCGTTACCCTGTGTCGCAGGGAGCGACGAGGTACGTGGGGGCGGAGATGAGCACGGGGGGTGCGGTGCGTCGAACGGCTGCGGTGGAGCGGGGAATTGCGTCCGCCGATGCGCTCTTCTCCATGGAGGGCATCCCAGAAGGAGCCGTCGTACCGGAGCCGGAGGGTGAGGCGGCGACTGAGGCGGCGGTCGAGCGACTCGGCAGCCGGTTCGCGCGACTGGACGGTCAAGTACGGCACGCGCTGAGACGTACCCGAGACCACGCGGGGAACTTGTCGAGCGACCGTCTCCAGGGACTCTCGGAGATCGTGCAGAACGCCGAGGACCTCGGCGCCACCGACGTACGCATTCTGACGAGGGGACGGGAACTCCTCGTCGCCCACAACGGTAGTGCCGTACGGTTGCCGGATGTTCTGGCCCTGGCGATGCCCTGGCTGACGAGCAAGGCAGAGCAGGCGCAATCCACCGGTAGGTTCGGGATCGGCCTGATGACCCTCCAGTCCCTCTCCCCGCATCTGGAGGTTCACTGCGGGCATTACCGGTTCCGGGTCGGCGATCCTGACATCGCCGTGGCCAGGCCGTTCCCGTTGCCTGACTGGTTCGCGGGCGACACCTGGACGGTTCTACGGGTTCCTCTGGAGCCGGGCGTGCTCGGCGCGGACGAGGTGGACGCGTGGCTTGCCGAGTGGGGGGACAGCGCGCTGCTCTTCCTCGGTAGTGTCGGCAGCGTCACGCACCTGGACGAGCAAGGTCGTGTCCGGCACCGGCTGGCGCTCGACCGTGAGACCGGCGAGCCGTTCGAGGCCGTGGTGGGCGGGCGGAGCGCCGACGTGGAGACCGGCGAGGCACGTGCCGGCGACGGGTCCCGGTGGCTGATTTGCCGTACGACCGTTCCCAGCCCACCCGGGATCACCCGGTCTCACAAGGCGGTGGGGTCCACCACCGCAATCGCTGTGGCTCTTCCTCTCGGACCCGATGACGCCGGGCGGATCTACGCCGGTCTTCCGGTCGCGGACACCGCTCTGTCCATCTGTATCAGCGCCCAGTTCGATCCGATCGCCAGCCGTCAGGCGCTCGACGACACCCCGTGGAACCGCGCACTGAATGAACTGGTGGGCGACCTGTGGACGGCCGCCGCCCTGTGGCAGTTCCGGCGGGATCCGGCACGGGCCTGGCGCGCCGTGCCGCTCCCCGACGACATGCGCGACTCCCGCGACCCGGTCGCCGCGCTGGAGCGACTACTCCTCGACCGTGCCAGAGCGGGCGTGTCCCACGGTCTTGTTCTGGACGTCCCGGGCTACGGGCCGCTCAGCCTGGATGATCTCGCGGTGGAGGACGAGACGCTGGTGGGCGTGGTCACCGAAGAAGAGATCTCCCGCGTCGCCGAGCGGACCGCCGTGCTGCCCAAGGTGGCGCGGGACGAGGACGGTCGATGGCGTGAGGTGCTGGCGGACTGGGAGAATCACGACAGTGCGGTTCCCGTGACGGTGGACCTCTACGACGCGCTACGCCTCCTCGACGACGAAACCCGGTCGCCGCAGGCGAACATCCGCCTCGCCGCGGTGGGACTTGCCTCGAATATCTCCTCCTCCTTGCTGTCGAGCCGCTGGCTCGTGGACAGCTCAGGGGGCCGCCACCGTGTGCCCTGGTCCGCGGAACCAGCGGTGTTCACCGACGCCCCGCGGGGCCTCGGCGCAAGTCTCGGATTCTCCCGGGAAATCCATCCGGCGTTCCTCGCCGACACCGAGGAGGCGCGGTCGGTGAGGACATGGCTCCGTAAGCGGGAGGCGCTGCTGACCGACGCGGACGCGGTGGCCGTGATCCGGCGCCTCGCGGCCATCGGCGCGGCGGGGAGCAGCGGCCCGAACGTACTGCGGCTGACAGATGACCAGCTCATCGAACTGCGCGACGGGTTCGCACGCGTGCCGGACCACGAGCGTGAGACCTTGGGCGCGACGTGGGCCACGCAATCCGGCTGCAGGGGCATCGCTACGACCGGGCCGGAAAACGTGAAGACATCGACGTCGCTCCCGCCCGGGCGTACCTACCTGCCCGACTGGACAGTTCGGAACGCGAGGAGAGCTTCGCCTTCGCCGCCGGTCGCACGGCCGGGCTGGTGTGGCTGCGGCCCCGGTACGCCGAGGTCCTGCAGCGCGGCGGCGCCGGGATGGGCGCCCGTAAGTTCCTGAGGCTCCTGGGCGCGGAGACCGCGCCCAGGTTGCGCAGGCACCCGGGGGCGCGGGAACGCTTCACGCAGAGCCCGAAGGGGCTGCCGGCGGAGGTCATTTCGGGACCTCGAGCACGCACTGATGCCCTGCGCGTTCTGGGAGCGACCTTCACGCTCGACGACTACGAAAGCCCCGACCTACGGGCCGTCGCCTCTGGCATAGCGGTGGAGCAGGACCCGCAGCTCCGCAGGCGCAGGGCGGCAGCGCTGTTTCACGTCCTCGGGCGGGCATGGAGCCGCTTCTCCGACCACGACGAGGTGCATGCCGTCTACGACTACTACGCATGGCAGAACCGGGGCAGGACCGCAGCTTTCTGGCTGTGGCAGTTGCGCGACACACCATGGCTGGACGCCGGTAACGGCGCACTGTCTGCCCCGGCTCGACTCCACATGCGGACCACCGGCACGGTCGCGGTGTACGGGGCGGACGACGAGCGATTCCTCCATCCCGAGATCCAGCAACTGGTCGGCAGACGCAGTGATGTGCTGCGCGCCCTCGGCATTTCTGCAGAGGCCCGCACGGAGGACCTCGTGGAATGTCTGCA
Source organism: Streptomyces sp. NPDC053665 (assembly GCF_055585285.1). Taxonomy (NCBI): domain Bacteria; kingdom Bacillati; phylum Actinomycetota; class Actinomycetes; order Kitasatosporales; family Streptomycetaceae; genus Streptomyces; species Streptomyces sp. NPDC053665. The sequence continues at coordinate 1,427,941 of NZ_JBVJKK010000001.1, read as the reverse complement.
GCGCCTGCGCCGACGGGAGGAAGAGGTCGGCGACAGGGATGTGCCCGCGGCGCTGATCCTCTACCAAGCCTTGGCAGAGCGCGCCTTCGGCCGTGGCGAGAGAGCCTCGGCGGAGATGTCCCTGGGCTCGGTCCTCCGGGCATTCGGCGAGGGGAGCGGCCTCGTCCTCACGGACTCCGGCTGGCGCCGGCCGAGCCAGTGCCTGCGCGGAGCGCCGCTCTTCGGTCCGCTCCGTGCGTTCGCTCCCACGTTTCCAGGCAGCGAGGAGTTCTGGCAGCGGCTCGCAGTGCGCCTGCCGACTGTGGACGACGCCACGGCCGTGATCAGGGAGCTGGCACAGCAGGACCGGAAGCAGGGTCGGGACGAGCCGGACGGGACGACCCAGTCCATTGTCCTGGAGACCCTGAAGATGCTCGCCGCTCTTGGCCGTACCCATCCCGGCGCGTTGACGGCCAAGCGCCTGGGACGCCTCCCTCTTTGGACGAGCCAGGGTTGGCGAAGCAAGCGGCCCGTGTACGCCGTCGAAGACCCAGTGGTAGCCGAGGTGCTGGGCCGGGAACGTGCGGTGTGGTACCCGGGAGCCGAATTGGAGCAGTTCCGACCGTTGATCGGAGCCCTGCGCGTGAGCGAGCTCGCCGCAGAGCATGTCACCGTGTACAGCCCTGGCCCGGCCCCGGCGGACCCGGACGCCACAGCGCTGGTCCGGTCAGCCGTCACCCACCTCCGCGAGGACCTGCAGCGCAACGCCGCGAGCGTTGCGCAGTCCCTGGACTGCTCGTGGGGCCAGCTGGCTGACCTGACTGTATGCATCGCCCCTCACCTGGCCTGCTGCCTCGATCTTCCGGACACGGGCGAGACGGTGCACGTGCCCGTGGACGCCGGGATCGACTGGTCCTCGGGCACGTTGTACGTACGTGACACTGCCGCTCTGACACGCACATCCGGGGTGGGCCGGTCGATCGCCGACCGGTTTCCGGGCAGCCGCCGCGAGGTGGCCCTCGCCTGGGGAGCAGCGTGTGACCAGGCCGAGGAGGGCCGTACGGCCGTACAACTGAGCCTTGCCGACGACCAGGTGCGGCGCGACCGGGAAGCCGCGGAGGCCGAACGCGAACGACGGCTCCTGGAACTCGGAAACGAGGTGGACCAACGCCGTACCGCGGCCAAGGCGCAGGCCGGCACGGCAGCCGGTACCTCACGCACGGCGGTGATCCTCCCGCTTGTAACCGGCGGACCGCCGCCCGCGACGGGGCCATCAGCCCCGCCTGCGGCTCCCGCCGCTCCACCGCGCAAGCTCGTACACCCCGGCAGACTCCGGCTCGTCGACCCGAGCGGCATCATCACGCCACCGAGGCCCTCGGCCGCGGACGCGCCCACCGCACGGCCGAGCGGGTACACATCGGGAACGTCCGGCCTGCCGCAGCCCCGCGCCGGATCAGCGATCCCCCAACAGCACACGCCACCGCGCGCCTACACGAGCCTGGAGCAGGAAAAGGTGGCTCTGGACGTGGTGCGCAAGGCACTCGGCGCCGATGATGACTGGCTGCGCGACCTACGAGCCCAGCGTGGCCTCGGCGCCGACGCGGTGGACGCACTGTCGAGGTTCTACGAACTCAAGGCATACAAAGACACCGAGCCTGACACGGTGCTGCTGACGCCCGCGGAGTTCCAGCGAGCAGTGGAGAGTGACGACTTCTTCCTCGTCGTCGTCTCCGGGCTGGAGTCCGGGGCCGGCCCCGTCTCTGTACGCATCATCCCGCAGCCGCTCCAGCAGCTGACTTGCCGTCCGAGCAGCAGTGTGACGGTTACGGGCATCAGAGGGGCGCACAGCCGGGTGTACCAACTCGAGGAGGATAGATAGGCAGCCAGCCGTGGTGCGCCTAGACGGGGTGCCGGAGGCGATCACATCCGCCAAGAGCCGCGTGTGCAGCCCGGCGACGGCTCGCGATCTGGTATGTCGGCGCCCAGCCCTTGAATCGGAGATGGTGCTGTTGAACAGGGATTGACGGGCGATGGTTGCGAGCCCGGCGGACCGCCTGTCCCAGCCGCCCTCGCCCTTCGGACTGCTCAGCTCCCTGACGCCGTGGGCATTCAGCTTTCATACTCTCGTAGCACGCCTCTAAGCCCACCATTCCGTAGGCATCTCCCGCACGAGGTAGCTCCACGGATCGTTCCGAAGAGCCGGTGGTGGGTCTTCCTCGTACAGCAGGCGAGAGACCTCCTGGCAGACGAATTGCGTGAGGCCACGGAGGGTCACCCGCAGGTGCTCCCAGCCGTGGGTGTCCTCGACGACTTTCACGAACCGTTCTGGACGACGTGCATCGTCCGTGACGTGTGACAGGGCGTTCCGGCGCGCCCCGAAGCGGCTGAAGTGGTTGTTGAGCTGGGAGAAGACTGGCTGTGAAAGCAAGGGCCGCGATTCTGCTAGCAGTTCCAGGAGTGCTCGGCCGCCATCCCCGGCCCCCGGTTTCAGTGCCTCTGCGATCCCGTAACCGCGCCAGTAAGTGGACGTCTGCATCACCTCGGGCCACGGCTCGGCCATGCCCTCCAGTGCAAGGACGTGGTTGACGAGCCCGAGGTACGCCGCGACGAGGTTATCGTCGTCAGGCATGCTCGCCGGAGCGACGGGATCGACTGGTACGTCAGTCGAACTCAGGCTGACGACTTTGCCGAGAGTCCACCCGTATATGACCGGGTTGAGGACCGATGGCAGAGGCATTCTTAGATCGGGGACCTCGCTGACCGCACGCCTATGGACGTTCGCCCTGAGCGCCGAGCTCAGCGTGTTGTCGTCGCCTGTGTTGCGAAGGCCGGCCAGTACCCAGGTAGCCAGGAGGGCATGCTCGGCACTCTCGACCGAGATGTTCCCGACGCCTTCCGCACCGGCCAGTTCCAGCTGCATCGCCCAGTACTCGTTGTAGGCGTCGGCAGCGGTACTCAGCCACGCGGGGGCGTACCCGATCTCGCTCAGCCGCTCTTCGATGTCGTCGTACCGCTGCTTGTCCGCGGCAAGCAACCGGTACAGCTCGGCGTAGACGAGGGGCGAAAGCGTGCAGCTCATGCCGTCCACAAGACCTGCTCCAATTGGTCCGCCAACCCCACGTCCGGATCGACGTCTCCTTCGAACTCGAGGGCTTCTGCAGGGATCGGGAATCTCTCGATGTCCGCCCTCCGCAGGGACGGAACCGTCATGCCTCGCAAGAACATGCGCCTCCTGGTCTGCCCCTCGCGCCCGTTCAGGAAGTGCGCGAGCGCAGGTCCTTGTGACTGGTCATGCAGCCGGAGGACGAAGACGCCCGGATCTGCGACGGCCGGGCGTTGTGCGACGGTGGCGTATGAGTACTCGCCCACGCGGGAGATCAGGAGGTCGCCCGGGGTGATGAGGGTGACGGCGGTGGACTGCGGCGCGGCCCATCGCCGGGTCGGACGGCCCCCCAGGACACTCACGTCCACGACCGGAAGCGTGCCCGGCAGTTCCGTCGGCACCTCGAAGCTGCGGGTTGAGCGGGACGGCTTCATCTCGCGTACGAAGGAACCGAGCGGTTCGCCGTCCTCCAGGAGCTCGGGACGAGGAGTGGCGAGCATGATCCCCCAGTCGTCCCGGAGCCGAAGGTCAGCCGTGACCCACCATGTCGACTCAGACGGCTCCTCCTCGCGATGTGTTCTCGCCTCGATCGAAGCCAGCACTCCGTCGAGCCGCTGGACCTCCACAAGGGGCGGCAGGGGCACGCCCATCTCCAGCAAATCCGGCATTTTCACGGACGCCATGGTGGTACCTATCGCCAGCGACGCCCGGCGAGCCTGTCCCGCCCGCGAGTTCAACACGGCCCAGATCCACCGGGAAAGCACCGGGTCGAGAGGCCGGAGGGCTATGAACCGGGATGAGAGGAGCGCACCGTTCAGCCGGTCGTCGACAAGAACGGCCGGCCCGGACGGCGAGGGCGGCACCAGGACATCACCACGCCGAAGGCCGCGCGTTCCGACTGTGAATGCCTTGCCTTGGTACTTGGTGCTCCGCCGCCGAATCGCCCCGGTGCGCGCCACCAGGCCAGCGGGCGTGATGACCGGGGAACCAGCGGTCGCGACACTCTCCGCCCGGACAGTGGTAACGAGTTCCCGCAATGGGACCACCGGCGCCGCTGTCGGCCAAGCGAAGGTGGAACCAACCAGGCGTCCTGGATCCCAGTCGGCCTCGCCCCGCAGATCAACTGCCAAGAAGCTGCTCATGACCGTCCTGCGGTACGTGGCCGGTCGTCTTCTGCGTCGACGAACTCCAGGACGGCGTTCAGCCCAGGGCCTTCCGGGCCGAGTTGCGTCTCCCAGTCCTCACCGAGATGGGCGACCAGCGTCTCCGCGGGCTCAGTGCGGTCGATGACGACGAGAACGGAACGCACACCGGTGCCCGTGATCGCTCCTGCCGGGAGCCCGATAAGAGCGGCTACGTGGAAGTTCTCGGCCAGGAACATCCTGTACGCCGCGTACCGGTCCGCGAAGGTGAACGAGTGAGCGATATGCAGGACAGCGCGTCCTCCGGGCTTCAACGCCCGCACACACTTGTCCAGCGCTGCGACATTGCCGTCGGGCGTGGTCGATCCGTCCAGGAGAAGGTGGCGGTCGGCCAGGGAGAGACCGACAGGCGGCGCCGTGACAACGACGTCGGCATCCGCGAGGTCCCTCTGGAAGGAGTCGCCCTTCTCGATCACCACGTGCCTCGGCGCGTCCCGACCGATCCCTGCCGCGAGTTCGGCGAGCTGTGCGTCGAACTCGTAGCCGATGAACTCCGCCGCGACGCCTTGCTCCGCAGCACGGTCCAAGGCCGCCCAGAGGAACGATCCGGTTCCGCAGAACGGATCCAAGACGGTGCCAGCCAGATGTTTCTCAACCAACGCCGAAACGGCGGAGGCAACCACTCGGGGTGAGCTGAACTCTCGGTGTCTGCCACGGGAGGCGAACTCGGTCAACGCGTCCCGCTTCGCGCGCCAGAGTACGTCTGCCCGAACCGGCACGAACCCACCGTCGGGCAGTTCGATACCCGGCCTCCCATTTCGGGAAGACGTCAGGACGTTCCCGGAAGGAAAGTACCGGTCGGCTGAGACCCCGGAGTTGCGGAGACGGTCCGCCTCGAACCACAGACGTTGCACCAGGAGGGAGGTAGCCAGCGACCGGTCGGTGACCAAGCCTTGCGAGCCGTGCTCGGGCGGAGTCGGGCCGTCGACCGGCTGCAAGGAACGGACACCACGGTCGGCCTTGAACCACTGCCCATTGATCACCGCGTAGTGCTCGAGCGTACCCAGCAGGTCCCGGCTGCCCGCCAGGGAGGGAAGGACGAGCTCGGGCTGCCTGAGTTTCTTGTTCTTGTACTCGACAACCGCCCACGGCACGAGTTCCCCGTCGGCATTCGACGCCCACGCCAGTACATCCGGCCGAAGGTTCGACAAGTTTTCAAGCCGCGGCTCTACCTGCAGAATCGTGTAGCCGACGGCACGCATCGCGGCACGAACCTCGGCGATGTCGGACCTGTGATTCGGCATGGGGCTCCCATCCCTTCTGCCGCCTTCCGCAACAAGGCAGCCCGGCAGGCTATCGCGTCTGATCATGTCCTGCCAACGGAGGCGCGACGGGTACGGAGGCCGGTCCGCGCCTTCGACTCGGGCACCGGTGTCGAGGCTGGGGCGCGACTGGCCCGTGCGGCCCCAGAGGTACGAAGTGACACTGGCGTTGACCTGCACCCTTCCGTCCGGTACATGGTTCACGCGGTGGAACTCGTCTGGACGGCCCGGTCAGGGCGGTGTGCTCAGTAGGTCGACCGTCCGCTTCAGTCGCTGGAAGAAGAGGGCGTCGATCGCTAAGCCGGTTCGGACCTTGTCAAGCGTCAAGCGAGAGCAGGCTTCGGCCGTGCCCGCTTGCTGTCGAAACGGCCTCAGGCAGCGGAGGGGTGGTGCGCGATCAGTGCCCGCGCGAGATGTTCGGCAACTTCCTCGGCTCCGGCCTGCAGGGCCGCCAGGGTGACGGACTCGTCGGGTTCGGTACGCAGGGCGAATGACCTGCCGAAGCCGGCGAGACTGGCTGTGCGCCGTGACTGACGTGGGTCGAAGGTATCGATGCTGGTCATGGCGGGCTCCGACACGCCAGCAGCCACCACGATGCGGTCCTGCCTGATGATGTTCAACGCGCCGGTGAACCTGAGCAGTTCGGCGATCTGCTTGGGCAGGGCGTTGGAATCGAGGATCGGCCCCATACTGTCCTGGGGAAGCAAGGCCCGGGTGGAGAGCTGGCCCGTCTTGTACAGGCGGACCTCTACGAGCTGGCCCGGACGGGGCGTGTCCCACGAACGGGGGCGGCTGGCAGGGACGGAGACGGCCATATGGCCCTGCGACCGGGAAGAGCTTAGGGGGACATCGTCTTCGACCATACCGGTCGCGCGCATACGGCCCGGCAGCGACTGGCCGAGCGCCTCCAGTTCTCTGGCTGAGTAACCAGCAGAGTCCAGCGGTAGGACGTGCAGCTCCAAAAGGGTGGTCACGCCGGCGGTCTGCAGACCGCCTGTGCCCTCCTCAAGGGTCCAGTGCAGGGCGGGTGGCTGGGCCAGCTTGGCGAAGGCCAGGGGGGACGGGCCCGACTCCAGCTCCCGGATCTTCCCGGCGACCTTAGGGAGCAGATCCGCGGCCGTGCGGAAGCTGTCGCGGAATACTCCGGTGGCGTACGCCTCCACTACGCGTACGAACGCGTGCTGATTGGGCTCGAAGGTCACGTCCAGCTTGCGATAGACGAGGCGGGGCATACCTGATTGCTGGGCTGCTACCCACTCGTCATGGGTTGCTGACTGCCCCGTCTCGGGGAACACGTGGCCGTAGTTCGGGCCTAGGAGGAAGAGGCACGCGTCGGCGGTCGACAGAGCTTTCAGGCAGGCTTCCCGGCTCGGCGTGGTCTGAGCTGAGAAGTCCTCGAACCGGACCGGGGTGTGACCGAGAGCGCGGACCAGCCCGTCAAGGGCGTCACGCTCCTCCTCCAGACCCTTGCGGGCACTACTGATGAAGATCCTCACGCTACGGTGTCTCCACTGCTGAGGGTTCTGCTGTGAGGCGAACCGGGTGGCTGGTGCCGGCATTCAACTGGGGGTTTGATGGCCGAGACGTCGGAAGAGGCGATACGCGCCTACTGGAAGGAGCACCGAGAGCAACTGCGGCAGTGTGAGACCCAGCGCTCCACATTGACGAACCTCCTGCTCATCGTCACGGCAGCCCTGAGCGGTCTGATCGTCCAGCAGAAGTTCACGCTGAACGTTCTGCCTTTGTGCCTCTTCGTCGCGACGACTGGAGTCTACGGGGCTGTGGCGGTGGCCAAGTACTACGAGCGGGCCTCCTACCACCTCACCCAGGCACGGGCGTTGACCCGAGACCTGGCGGACCGGGGCGTGCTGGGGTCCGATGAAGGGCTTGCCCGGGCACGCGCGGCGCACTACCGCGAGTTTCCCCGGCTGCACCGCATTCGGCTTTACCGCCTGTGGGTAGGGCTGCACCTCGCTATAGCCTTCTACGGGCTCGCCCTCCTTCTCGTCTGTGTGATTGTCGCCTGACGACTCAGGGAGAAGGAGACAACACACGTGCGGCGCTCTGGCGCGGTCAATTGCGGCCTGCGTAGGAGCGGTCGCGCTACCTGCCTGGATCCCATGGTCCGCTCCGCCCCTTCGAGGCACCGCCAGGTTGTCTCCACAGCACTCCCTGCTCTGGATCGGGGATCGCCCGCTAGTGCGGCCATCAGCCGCCGCCCCTCCGCGGCGCTTAGACTCTCACCGTGGTAGGAGAGGACGCCCACTTAAAGGGAATCACGGGAGCGAAGAGAGCCAAGCTCTACCTCGAGGGCACGATGCGGATCTGTGGGGCCTTCGCGAACACGGACTCGGACGCCTGGGCGAGGAAACTGACACTCGCCTGGCCCGAGGGCGGCGGCCGGACCTTCTCCTTCGACCTGGGCGGGTCGATGCGGGGCGCCCCGTACCACGGCGACCAGTTCTGCGCGGAGGTCAAGCACTATCAGGGGCCGGCGGACCAGGGCACTCACTTCGTCGAGTTCCTCGCCAAGTGCTACGTCGCGCAACAGGAGAAGTACCTCTTCGGCGATCACTACATGTGGATCACCTGGGCCCCTTTCAATGTGAACAGTTGGTCGCAACTACACGAGCCGCAAAGGATCGAGTCCGCTGTCGTCCAACACCGGCAACGCATCTTCGGTGACGTCTCCGAGGAAGAAGCCAGGAAGAGGATTGACGCGAACGCGGTCCAGAGCGTGTCCGAGCGCGTGTGGCGCATTGTCCTGTCAGAGAAGCAGGAGGGTTTGCTGCCCCTCACCGAGTGGCGGGCCATCTTGGCGCACGAGCTGATCCTGAAGGGGGAGTGGTGAACGCCATCGCATCGTCGATCGCCGAGGCACTCGAGGCGGACGACCCGTACCGCTCGTTCGCCGAAATCAAACGGATTTTCGAACGACACCTTCGGCAGATCAATCCACAGATCCGGACCAGGCGCACCGGGTACTACAACCACACCCACATGCCGGACCTGGTCATGCGATGGCCGCACGACGACCTCAGCGACCGATACGTCTACCTCCGCAGCACGACAGACACGGACGAGCTCCTATTCGACATCAGGCGCCTTGCTCGCCAGGATCGGCCCATTGTTCTGGCGCTCGGCGCCCTCCGCCCGTCCTTCGACGCCCGCGCCCTGGATTCGCTCGCGATCGATCACCGCACCCTGGTGTTGGACTTGGCGGCTTTCGCGGAGCTGACCTCTGGCGAGTCGGCCGACGCCGCGTTGAGGCACCTGATCGCGAACACCGTCATTGAAGGCGGCCAGGGTCTCCTTGACGTGCGCTCCGTGTCCCGGCTGGCCCGTGCCATGACGGCCGGCGTGCAGGCAGCCCGCCGCGGTGAGCGTGAGGGCACTGAGGACGCGCTTGCCTTTGCCTCGGAGACGCTGTCCCCGTCGATCGCGCGCCGCCTGACGGCCTTCTTGGGTACTTTATGGCGCGCTAGTGGTGCTCCGGTAGCCGCGCTCGAACGCGCTCCCAGGTATCCGCAGCAACTGGACGAGTTGTCGCTCGATTACCTCCTCGAAGGCCAAGAGATCCCTGACGGGAACTTCTGGAGTCGTATCGCCAATGAGATCACTCTGACCGATCTGTTGCGGCACGGCAGGATCACCGCCACCGACAATCTCCAGCACCTCATGCGCGCTGCGCTGAGCACATGGAACGCCCGGGTTTGTGGCGTAGCCCCCTCCTCCGTCGCCGCTCGCCGTGACGCAGCCCCCCTGCACTGGACTAAGGGCGAGGGAGCCCTCAGCTTCGACGCGCCCGGCTTCGTTCTCACGCTCGCACAGAAGGTCGACCACCTGACATCGTCGGCGGCACGTGCGGCGTACGAACTGCCGGCCCTCGACGAGGTCGGCAATCGTCTGCCGCTCCTAGGGCTGAGCCTCAAGGCCATCACGCTGGTCAACGGTGGGGGGAAGGTGGCGTACGAAGGAGAGGTGGGCGCTTTGCATGGGGACCGGCTCCGCCACCTCAGCGAATCCCTCGGACCGGGAACCCTGGTCAAGAATCTCGAAGCCCTACCGCCAAGTGGCGTACCGGTGAGGTACAACTTCTCCACCCAGACCGCCTCGGTAAAACCGCCTCGCGGCAGTGTCCCGCTACTGGAGCTCGTGAACACGTCCATCCGACTTTTCACGGATCTATCCCGCGAGGAAGAGGAACGCCTCGTCGAGGTGATCCCATCGGGCGGCCGCACCCTGCATGCCGGAACCGAGCACGACATGCCGGGGGCAGAGTCACCCGCCGACTGACCCGCGGTGGGTCCACTCCGCAGTGGGCATACCGATGTGCCCGGCCCTGGCCCACCGTCCGCCTGGAGGACCGAAGCTCGGCTTTCGGTGAAGTGTTGTGCGGTCCACCCGCGCTGCTGGGTCGTGCCCACCTCCTGACCGGAGCCCGCACCCGCTGCACCTAGACGTGGCCCCCCGGGCCACCCGCAGGTGCAGCGGCCGATGACGAGCAGCCAGAGGCTGCCCTACCCGTCTTTACGCCGGCTACCGGCCCACAAGGCCATAGCCATTAGAGCGCTCTGCAAGAGAGTCGGCTTCTCGGCTTCCTGCCACTCCGCGAGCTGTTGCCACACCTCCGCCGAGTAGCCGGGGAGAGAGGCGGATGCCGCAGGGGTCGAAAGCCGTTGGAAGTCATCTGCGGTGAGGGGCCTTGGAGAGCTGCTGCGCAGGATAGTGAGCTGTGACTCAGCCCTGGTTGGGCTCAACAGCAGGCGCGTCTCCCAGGCGCACCCTACTCGTCCGAGCCCCGCTTGCCTGCCAAGTAGAGCCAGGCCGGTGAGCAGCCAGCGCACCGTTGCTGTGCACCACACGTGGTCGCCGATGCGGTAGGCGCTTACATCGCTGACGAGGTCCACCTGGGCGTAGGGCGTCGTAATCCAGGGACCAGCACCGCCCATAAGGGGGCGTTTGCTGTCTTCCGAGTCGGGCCAGAGTGTTCCCAGGAAGGTGGGTGCGTCGAACGCGTGCATGTTCTCCACGTCGGCACCCCACTTGGCTCCCGCTTCCCGGGCGATGATCGATGCCGCCTCGGGGGTGCCCACCTGCTCCTGCACCAAGGCATCGTCCACCTCGGTAGGCTGAGTGAACTCGGCGACGACGGGGTCGAGGGACGCGTAGTGCTTGAAGCGATCCCCCAGCTCCTGGATGTCCCGCCACAGTCTCGCCCGTCCCTTGTACGAGGAGCCGTCACCGAAGTCGTTCGTGTTCTTGCTGACGAAGTACACCGTCTCGTCTGGGTGCTCGCGCGCGTACTCGACGGCGGTCAGCCATATCGCGGCATCACGCGAGCCGGTCTTCACCGGCTTGTTCACCCCCTTCATCTCCAGCTGCTTGCATGGCGAGATGACATTTGCCTCCCGGTAGGCAGCCTCTTGCAGTACCGACGCGCTCGGAGGCAGCACCTCCAGGATGGCGGCGAAAGCATCCCGCCAGTACCGCCGCACCTTCTCGGTTTCGAGAGGCTGCATTACGGCGTTGGTCTCCCAGGGCGTGATCAAGCGCAACGCCTTGTGCGCGTGGAACGCGGCGTCGTACTTCTCCTGGTACTTCAGCGCCCGTTGCGCGGCCAGCTCCTCCATGACCGTCCACGGGACGGCGACGCCTTGCACCCCCGTCGCCCGGATGGTCTTGAGCAGGTCGACACTCGCGTTGTCAGGGGAGACACCCCACAGCATGTTCGTGTCCAGGATGATCAAAGTAGGTGGCTCCGTCCCCGGCGGCGTGCAACAGGCGGGACAAGCCTCCCAGGCCCGGAGCGGCCTCGTCAGCGAATTTCGGCCACACTGCCCCTTCGATGGCGAGCCTCTCATACGCACTGGGCGCACCGACGTGACGCTACTGACGTGAGGCTCTGTACCGGGGGAGACGCTGCGTAGGTAGGCGTGACGCGCCAGATTGTCGGCGCCGAATCGATGTAGGGCCGTGACGCTCATTTGACGCTCCGGGTGCCCGGCGGCTTCCATCCGGGGCATCAAAACACCCCTGACCTGCTGCTTTCCTGCCTGCGCCCAGGCCAACATCTTTCCGATGACGCATCACGTGGAGTGCGTGGCGATTCTGGAGCCGGCGGGCAAGGGCCGTTAGGTCGTAGGTCGGGACGCGTTGGACTCCTTGCCACGGTCCCGATCGGCTTGTCGGGGTCTCGCATCCGCCGGTTGTGGTGCGGACGGAGACGAGGAGCCGGTCGACAGGGCTCTGGTGGGAAGCCCACCGTCGCGCATTCGTCCCCCGGCGCAGCGGGCCGGTGGTGAGGGGGTGGACTGCGGCGCCCCGGGGACGAAGGTCACCTGCGGTGCGCCTGACCGGGGGTGGACGGTGACCTGGGCCGTCACACCGTAGACCCGGGCGAGCAGTTCGGGTGTGGGGACGCCGGCGGGCGGGCCCGAGCCGGCGGGGTGCGTTCGTCGCGCACGCCGTGCGGCGGGGGATGGACGCGGTGATCTGCCGGCTGCGCTTCCGGCTGCCGTGAGGCCGGGCCGGCCGCCTCCGTGGCGAGTCCGCTCACCCTCTCCGACCGGTCCCCGTCAGGGTTCCGTCAAGGACGTGGGGTCCGCCGTAAGGGAGCCGTCAACGACCGGCCGGATCCGGTCACCGATGGGCTTTCCTCTACTCGTCCGTTCCCACCGCACCTCACTCCAGGAGTTCGCGATGGCCGATCTGGCCTTCGTCGTCACCACGATCGCGGTCTTCGCGCTGGTGGCCCTTGTCGCCAAGGGGGTGACCGAGCTGTGACCGCCGAGAACATCGTCGGCCTCGTCGTGGCCGTCTCCCTGCTGGGTTATCTCGTCCTCGCCCTGATCTTCCCGGAGAGGTTCTGAGACCAGCTATGGGTCCCGTACTCGCGGGTGTGCTCCAACTGCTCGCCCTGGCAGCGGCACTGGCGCTCGCCTACATTCCGCTCGGCACCTACATGGCCAAGGTCTACACCTCCGACAAGCACTGGCGCGTCGAGAGGTGGATCTACAAGGGCATCGGTGCCGACCCCGCCACGCAGATGCGCTGGCCCGCCTACCTGCGCGGCGTCCTCGCCTTCTCCGCCGTCGGCGTCCTGTTCCTCTACCTGCTCCAGCGCCTACAGGGCCACCTGCCGGGCTCACTGGGCTTCGCCTCGATCGACCCGGACCAGGCGTTCAACACCGCCGCTTCGTTCGTGAGCAACACGAACTGGCAGTCGTACTACGGCGAGCAGGCCATGGGCCACGTCGTGCAGACCGCCGGTCTGGCCGTGCAGAACTTCGTCTCGGCCGCCGTCGGCATGGCCGTCGCCGTGGCACTGGTGCGCGGGTTCGCGCGCTCGCGCACCGGTGAACTCGGCAACTTCTGGGCCGACCTGGTGCGCGGTGTCGTCCGTGTCCTGGTCCCGATCGCCGTGGTCGGCGCGCTCGTGCTCGTCGCGTGCGGTGTGATCCAGAACTTCTCCGGCATCCACGAGGTCGGCCGGTTCATGGGCGGTTCGCAGCAGTGGAACGGCGGCGCGGTCGCCTCGCAGGAGGTCATCAAGGAGCTGGGCACCAACGGTGGCGGCTACTTCAACGCCAACTCCGCCCACCCCTTCGAGAACCCCACCCCCTTCACCAATCTCTTCGAGATCTTCCTGATCCTGTTGATCCCGTTCTCGATCACCCGGACTTTCGGCGTCATAGTCGGTTCGGTCAGGCAGGGTCACGCGATCCTGGCCACGATGGCCACCATCTGGGTCGGCTTCGTCGCGCTGATGATGTGGACCGAGTTCGCCCACCACGGCCCGGCTCTCCAGGCCGCCGGCGGTGCCATGGAGGGCAAGGAGGTCCGCTTCGGGATCGGCGGATCGTCGATCTTCGCCGTGTCCACCACGCTGACCTCGACCGGTGCCGTGGACTCCTTCCACTCCTCCTTCACCGGTCTCGGCGGCGGGATCACCCTGCTCGGCATGATGCTCGGCGAGATCGCGCCCGGCGGTGTCGGCTCCGGCCTCTACGGCATGCTGATCATGGCGATCATCGCGGTGTTCGTCGCCGGCCTGATGGTCGGCCGCACCCCCGAGTACCTGGGCAAGAAGATCGGCTCCCGCGAGATCAAGCCGGCCGCCTGCTACATCCTGGTCACCCCGGCGCTGGTGCTGGTCTTCACGGCCTTCGCGATGGCGCTGCCGACGCCGCCGAACTCCATGACCAACAGCGGGGCGCACGGGTTCTCCGAGATCCTCTACGCCTACACGTCCGCCTCCAACAACAACGGGTCGGCCTTCGCCGGGCTGAACGCGGACACGCAGTGGTTCAACAGCACGCTCGGCCTGTGCATGCTGCTCGGCCGCTTCCTGCCGATGGTGTTCGTACTGGCGCTGGCCGGCTCGCTCGCCGAGCAGAAGCCCGTTCCGGCGACCGCGGGCACCCTGCGCACCGACAAGCCGCTGTACACCGGCCTGCTGGTCGGCACGATCCTCATCATCACCGGTCTGACGTACTTCCCCGCCCTGGCGCTGGGACCGCTGGCCGAAGGGCTGGCGTGATGACCACCGACGTAGAGAAGCAGGACCCCATGTCCACTCCCACCCTCGCGCCCCACCAGGACGCACCCACCGGGCACAAGACCCCCGAGGGCCGCGTGGGCGCGGGCCTCTTCGACCCGAAGCTGCTGGTCACGTCGTTGCCGGACGCCTTCCGCAAGCTGGACCCCCGGGTGCAGGCCACGTCGCCCGTGATGTTCGTGGTGTGGATCGGGTCCGCACTGACCACGGCGTTCTCCCTCACGAACCCGGGCGACTGGTTCGGCTGGACCATCAGCGCCTGGCTGTGGCTGACGGTGATCTTCGCCAACCTGGCGGAGGCCGTGGCCGAGGGCCGCGGCAAGGCCCAGGCCGACACCCTGCGCAAGGCCAGGACCGACACGGTCGCACGTCGCCTCGTGGACGACCGCGAGGAGCGCGTGCCCGGCACCGGGCTCCGGATCGGCGACCTGGTCGTCTGCGAGGCCGGCGACATCATCCCGGGTGACGGAGACGTCGTCGAGGGTGTCGCGTCGGTCGACGAGTCGGCGATCACCGGCGAGTCCGCGCCCGTCATCCGGGAGTCCGGCGGTGACCGCTCGGCCGTCACCGGCGGAACCAAGGTCCTCTCCGACCGCATCGTCATCAAGATCACGACGAGGCCCGGCGAGACCTTCGTCGACCGGATGATCAACCTGGTCGAGGGTGCGGCGCGGCAGAGGACGCCCAACGAGATCGCCCTGAACATCCTGCTCGCCTCGCTGACGATCGTCTTCCTGCTGGCCTGCGCCACGCTGCCGCCCCTGGCGGCATACGCGGGCACGCACCTGACGATGGCCGTGCTGGTCGCCCTGCTGGTCTGCCTGATCCCGACCACCATCGGAGCCCTGCTCTCCGCGATCGGCATCGCGGGGATGGACCGGCTGGTGCAGCGCAACGTGCTCGCGATGTCCGGGCGCGCGGTCGAGGCCGCCGGTGACGTCTCCACCCTGCTGCTGGACAAGACCGGCACCATCACCCTGGGCAACCGGCAGGCCGCCGAGTTCGTGCCGGTGCGCGGCACGACGGAGGCACAGGTCGCCGACGCGGCACAGCTGTCGTCGCTCGCCGACGAGACACCCGAGGGCCGCTCGATCGTCGTCCTCGCCAAGGAGAAGTACGGCCTGCGCGAGCGTCACCAGGGTGAACTGGTGGGCGCGGACTGGATCGCCTTCACCGCCCAGACCCGCATGTCGGGTGTGGACGTCGGCGGGCGCAAGATCCGCAAGGGCGCGGGCGGTTCGGTCATCTCCTGGGTCCAGGAGCAGGGCGGCACCATCGCCGAGGACGCCAACGAGATCGCCAACCGCATCTCCGAGGCCGGCGGTACGCCCCTGCTCGTCGCGGTCGAGGACGAGCGCGGACCCCGTGTCCTGGGCGTCGTCCACCTCAAGGACGTCGTCAAGCACGGGATGCGGGAGCGGTTCGAGGAACTGCGCCGCATGGGCATCAGGACCGTCATGATCACGGGTGACAACCCGCTGACCGCCCGGGCGATCGCGAGGGAGGCGGGCGTCGACGACTTCCTGGCGGAGGCCACCCCCGAGGATAAGATGGCCCTCATCAAGCGCGAGCAGGCCGGCGGCAGACTCGTCGCCATGACGGGCGACGGCACCAACGACGCCCCCGCACTCGCGCAGGCGGACGTGGGCGTGGCCATGAACACCGGCACGTCGGCCGCCAAGGAGGCCGGCAACATGGTCGACCTCGACTCCGACCCGACCAAGCTGATCGAGATCGTGGAGATCGGCAAGCAGCTGCTGATCACGCGTGGTGCACTGACGACGTTCTCCATCGCCAACGACGTGGCGAAGTACTTCGCGATCATCCCCGCGCTGTTCGCCGCCGTCCAGCCGGGCCTGGACAGGCTCGACATCATGGGCCTGTCCTCGCCGGACTCCGCGATCCTGTCCGCGGTGATCTTCAACGCCCTTGTCGTCATCGCCCTGGTGCCGCTCTCCCTGAAGGGCGTGCGGTACCGGCCGGTCAGCGCCGACAAGCTGCTGCGGCGCAATCTGACGATCTACGGTCTGGGCGGACTGGTCGCCCCCTTCATAGGCATCAAGATCATCGATCTGCTCCTCTCCCTCATCCCCGGAATCGGCTGACCGCGATGAACACCTCCGTATCGAACACCGCCCGGCTGCTGGGGGCGGCCCTGCGGGCCCTCCTCGTACTGACCCTGGTGACCGGTGTCCTCTATCCGCTGGTCGTCACCGGCATCGCGCAGGGGCTGTTCCCCGGCAAGGCGAACGGTTCCGAGGTGAGAGCGGGCGGCAGGGTCGTCGGTTCCTCCCTCATCGGGCAGGCGTACAACCTGCCTCTGAAGGAGGGCCAGGAGACTCCCGCCCCGGACCTGAGGTGGTTCCAGGGCCGCCCGCAGAACGGCCTCGGAACCAACACCGTCAACACCCGGTACCAGCTCGTCCTGTCCGGCGCGACCAACCGCTCCGCCGACAACGAGGAGCTCCTCCAGTGGGTGAAGGACGCGAGGACCGCCGTCGTCGAGGACAACTCCACGAGCACCTACCGGGTGCAGCCGTCCCAGGTCCCCGCGGACGCCGTCACCTCCTCGGGCTCCGGACTGGACCCGGACATCTCCCCGCAGTACGCCGGCCTCCAGGTCCACCGGGTCGCCGAGAGGAACGGTCTGCCCGTCGCCGAGGTGCGCAAGCTCGTCGACGAGCACACCGAGGGCCGCACCCTCGGCTTCATGGGCGAGCCGCGCGTGAACGTCCTCGGGCTCAACATCGCCCTCGAGGAACGCGTGGCGAAGAACTGAGAGCGTCTGTCGCAGGCCGTGCGCTGCACCCCGGCCGGCTCAGTGGCCCCGCAGCATGGCGGTGACTGCTTCGGCGGCGGTGGCGTGGACCGGGAGCACCGCGTCGACGCCGGTGAGGACGAGCATCCGCATCAGGCGGTCGGGGACGTCGGCGAGGGCGATCCCACCCCCCACCGCCTGGGCGGCGTGCCAGAGGCCGATGAGCGCGCTCAGACCGGCGGAGTCGCAGAAGCCGACCTGCGACAGGTCCAGTACCAGATGTGGGCATCCCTGTTCGAAAACTCCCGACGCCTCGCGACGCAGGGCGTCCGCGGTGCGGGTGTCCACGTCGCCGACGACCGTGGCGATCGCGAGGCCGGGACGGGGGTGCTGGACGGTCAGGTGCAGCGTGTCGGTCACGTCGGTCATCACTCCTGGCCGAAGTGGTCGGGCGCGGCGGCGGTGTGGGCGGTGGCGGCGACACCGCCGTCGGGTGTGGTGTCGGGGTGGGGGACGGACAGGGCCAGCAGAGCCACGTCGTCGCGGGCTCCACCGTCGGGCAGCGAGGCCAGCAAGGTGATGCTGTCCTCGACCAGGGAGTTGGCGGTGACAGGGCCGGTGCGCTGGTGGAGGAAGCCGGCCAGGCCGTCCTCACCGAGCAGGGCGCCTTCGGTGGTGCGGGCCTCGATCAGCCCGTCGGTGTACAGGAACAGGCTCTCGCCGGCCGTCAGGGAGAACGTGGTCTGGGCGAAGGGCGCCTGGGGGAAGGCACCCACCAGCATCCCGCCCTGGGGGCGTACGGTCCGCACCCAGACGGCGCCGCTGTCGTCGGGGCGCACGAGGTAGGCCGGCGGGTGGCCGCCGGTGGCCACGGTCACGGTGAAGCCGCCGTCCTGCCGGGGCTCCAGGAGGCCGAAGAGGACGGTGCAGAAGCGGCGGCCGGCGGTGACGTCGGTGAGCAGCACGGTGTTGAGGGCGCTCAGCACCGTGACGGGATCGGCGTCGATCTGGGCCGCGGCCCGCAGGGCGTGGCGGGCCAGGGCGGTGACGGTCGCCGCCTCGGGCCCCTTGCCGCACACGTCACCGAGGAAGAACGCCCACCGGTCGCCGTCGAGAGGGAAGACGTCGTAGAAGTCGCCGCCCACGTCGTGGACCGAGGCGGTGCGGTAGTGGCAGGCCAGCTCCAGGCCCGGCACCACGGGAAGGGCCGGGGGCAGCAGGGTGCGCTGGAGGGTGGAGGCGAAGGCGGCTATGGCGGCCTTGTCCTGCTCCGCCTTCTCCCGCGCCGCCCGTTCCGCCTCGGCCCGCGCCCGTTCCGCTTCGGCCCGCGCCCGTTCCGCCTCGGCATGCCGCTTCTCCGCCTCCCGGCGGGCCTGCTCGTCGCGGAGGGCGCGCAGCGCCGACAGCCGCAGCTCCATCTCGTCCAGCACGATCGCGGCGAGATCGGCCAGGGTGGCGGTGTCCTCCTCGGTGATCGAGCGTGGCCGGGTGTCGAGGACGTTGACCGTGCCCAGCCGGTGCCCCTCGGGGGTGACGATCGGTGCGGCGGCGTAGAAGCGCACCCCCATCTCCCCGGCGACCAGCGGATTGTCCGCCGCGACGGGGTCCTTGAGCGTGTCGGGGATGACCATCGCGTCGTCGCGCAGGATCGCCGAGCCGCACAGGCCCGGATCACGACCGATCTCCGCGACACCCTCCAGGCCGTGGGCGGCCTTGAACCAGATGCGATCGGTGTCCACGATGGTGACGGTCGCCACCGGCACGTCGAAGAGCCGGGCGGCCATCGCCGCCACCCGGTCGAACGCCCCGTCGGGGGGAGTGTCGAGGATGTCGTAGCGGCGCACCGCCGCGATACGGGCCGCCTCCACGTCCTGGTCGGGGACCAGCTCGGGGCGACGCCCGGGAGCCGGGTCGGTGGCCGATGCAGCCTGCGTCATCGGCTTTCCTCTCCGTGGATGGGCTGCCGCCGTGAACGGCACGAACGGCGCAGCCTAGATCGGCCACAGGCCCGAACACCAATTCCGCCGTCGGCCCGGCACCGGATCGGCGGCACAGGCAGGGCGTGGCGGGCAGGTGGAGCCGAGCCCCGTCACATCCGCCGCCGTGGCCTCGACCAGCACCAGGGTCGTCGCGTCCCAGGCCAGGGTGGCGTCGCCGCCGGGCAGATCGGTGGGGATCCGGTACACCGAGACGGCCAGGCGCTCCACGACGGGCCCGTCGTGGAGCGCCTGACCTCGCGGGACCCTCTGGGTCACTTGTTCTCTTCGGTGCTGTCGTGCTTGCCGGCGCCGGGGCGGTCGGCGCGGTGCCGGCTGCCGGGGAGCATCTCCTGCACCTTGGCCTTCAGCCCCTGCTTCACCATGGAGCCGCGGTCGCTGTCGCCCTTGAGGATCGCGGTGGCCGCCGCCTCGATCTGGTCCAGCGAGGCGTGCGGCGGGATCGGCGGCACGCCCGGGTCGGTGCGGAAGTCGATGACGAACGGCCGGTCCGCGGCCAGGGCCCGGTCCCAGGCGGCCTCGACCTGCTTGGGCTTCTCCACCCGCACCCCGTCCAGCCCCATGCGCTGGGCGATGTCGGCGTAGGGCAGGTCGGGGATGGCTTGCGACTCCTCGAACTGGGGAGCCCCGGACATGGCGCGCATCTCCCAGGTGACCTGGTTGAGGTCGCCGTTGTTCAGCACGGCCACGATCAGCCGCGGGTCGGACCACTCGCGGTAGTACTTCGCGGCGGTGACCATCTCCATCATGCCGTTCATCTGCATGGCGCCGTCGCCGACCAGGGCGATGGCGGGCCGGTCGGGGTGGGCGAACTTGGCCCCGATCGCGTACGGCACACCGGGGCCCATGGTGGCCAGGGTCCCGGACAGGGAGCCGCGCATGCGGCCGCGCAGCCGCAGGTGACGGGCGTACCAGTTGGCGGCCGAGCCGGAGTCCGCGCTCAGGATCGCGTCGTCGGGCAGCTTGCCGTCCAGGGCGTGGACGACGTACTCCGGGTTGACGGGGTCGGCGCTGACGGCGGCGCGGCGCTGCATGACCTCCCACCAGCGGGCGACGTCCTTCTCGATCTTCTCCCGCCACGTCCGGTCCTGCTTGCGGTGCAGGCGGGGCAGCAGCCGCCGGAGCGTCTCGCGGGCGTCGCCGACGAGGTTGACCTCGTTCGGGTAGCGCAGACCGATCATGAACGGGTCGATGTCGATCTGCACGGCACGCGCCTGGTCCAGTTCCGGCATGAACTGCGTGTACGGGAAGCTGGAGCCGATCATCAGCAGGGTGTCGCAGTCCTGCATCAGCTCGTACGAGGGGCGGGTGCCCAGCAGCCCGATGGAGCCGGTCACGTAGGGCAGGTCGTCGGGCAGGGCGTCCTTGCCGAGCAGGGCCTTGGCCACGCCGGCGCCGAGCACGTCCGCCAGCCGCTCGACCTCCTCCCGGGCGCCGCGGGCCCCCTGCCCGATGAGCACCGCGACCTTCTCGCCGGCGTTCAGCAGGTCCGCGGCGCGCTGGAGGTCCTCGTCGGCCGGGACCGGCGCGTACCGTCCCAGCCCCAGGCTGGAGGGCACCATCTTGAAGGCGTGCGTGGGCGGGCTGTAGTCCAGCTCCTGCACGTCTGCGGGCAGGATGATCGCCGTCACGGTGCGCTTGGCGTAGGCGGTGCGGAACGCGCGGTCGATCAGGTTCGGAAGCTGCTCGGGCACCGTCGCCGTCTCGCAGAAGTCGGAGGCGACGTCCTTGTAGAGGCTCGCGAGATCCACTTCCTGCTGGTAGGAGCCGCCCATGGCGCTGCGGTTGGTCTGGCCCACCAGCGCCACGACGGGAACGTGGTCGAGCTTGGCGTCGTAGAGCCCGTTCAGCAGGTGGATGGCGCCGGGGCCGGAGGTGGCCGCGCACACTCCTACCTTGCCGGAGAACTTCGCGTAGCCGACGGCCTGGAACGCGGCCATCTCCTCGTGCCGTGCCTGGACGAACTTCGGCTGGTTGTCCGCCCGCCCCCAGGCCGCCAGCAGACCGTTGATGCCGTCGCCCGCGTAGGCGAAGACGTGGTCGACATCCCACTCGCGCAGCCGCTGGAGGATGTAGTCGGACACCTTGGTGCTGGCCATGCAAGCTCCGTTCCGATCCCGTCGGTGAACCACTGTCCCCGGCGTCCGGACCGTGCTGGGGGCGCGCGAGGAGACGACTCTTCAGGGGTAACCGAGCGGTTACCGGCGAAACGCCGGAGTCGGGGAGTCCGCCCGGTCGTCCGAGCGCCGGCCGCGGGTGGCCGCCGGGTCGTCCGAGGCCCGGCCGCGGCTGGCCGCCGGCTTGGCCCGGTCGGGTGCAGGGCCGGGTCCGCGGCCCGCAGCGGGGTACGGCTGTCTCATGAAGGCACTCGTGATCAACTGCACGCTCAAGAAGTCCCCCGAGCCGTCCAACACCGCCGCGCTGGCCGAGGTCGTCGGCGACTGGCTGGCCGAGAACGCCGGCGTCGAGGTCGAGTACGTCCGGGCGGTGGACCTCGACATCCATCCCGGCGTGGTCAGCGAAGCCGTCGCCGCCGGTGACGACTGGCCCGCGGTGCACGCCAAGCTGCTGGAGGCGCAGATCCTCGTCATCGCGTCCCCGACCTGGCTCGGCCGGCCGTCCTCGGTCGCCCAGCGGGTCCTGGAGCGCATGGACGCCATGCTGTCCGAGACGGACGACGAGGAGCGCCCCGTCGCCTACAACCGCGTCGCGGGAGTCGTCGTCACCGGCAACGAGGACGGGGCGCACCACGTGATCAGCGAGATCAACGGCGCCCTGTGCGACATCGGCTACACCGTCCCCGGACAGTCGTGGACCTACTGGCACCTGGGCCCCGGGCCCGGCCCGGACTACCTCGACGACCGGCGCGGCCACGACTGGGCCCACAAGACCGGGCGCGCGATGGCGGCCAACCTGCACGGCACCGCGCGTGCGCTCGCCGCGAACCCACTGGACGCTCCGCCCCAGTGAGCCGCGGTCGCCCGGCCCGCGACCTCGCGGCCGGCCCCGGACGTGACCGGCGAAGGCGCGCAGGACAGGAAGGAACGGGCTGGTGACCTCGGCCGGACGAGGGCGGGGCGGTCACCCGGAATCCGGACGGCGGGGTGTTGCGCGGCGGATGCGGAGGGGGCCGCGGGCCTCCGTCTCCGACACGGGGCGGCCGGCCTGGGTCACCTCGACCTCCCCGGCCGCGACCAGGCGCCAGGCCGCCCGGCGGGCCGGGTCCATCAGCGCCCGCCAGCCGTCGTCGTCACCGTCGTAGGCCGCCCGCGCGGCGTCCGACGGGCAGATGGAGGACGTGGCCGCCCGCCGCTCCAGCAGGTCCATGATGGCCCGCTCCAGCCGCTTCTCGAGCTGCCGATCCGTCTGCGCCACGCTCTCCAGTCTGGCACCGTCCGCCGGGGAGCGGGCGGCGGCGGGGACGGGGGTGCGACAAGCGCGGCGGTGTGGGTACCCGGTGCGGGCCGCCGCGGAGTGGACGGCAGGCGGAACGCACGGACGGAGGCGGATGTCCATGACGCGAGCGGCCCGGCCGGGCACCCCGGCGGTCGCCCGGCCCGAGCCACGGCGGACGACGGCCGTCTGCGCGCTGATCGGGGCCGCCGTGATGGCGGCGGTCGACGAGATCGTCTTCCACCAGATCCTCGGCTGGCACCACTTCTACGACCGGTCCACCACCAGCGTGGGTCTGCTGTCGGACGGTCTGCTGCACAGTGCCGAACTGCTGGGCCTGGTGGCCGGATTCTTTCTCTTCGCCGACCTTCGCCGCCGGCGCTCGCTCGACCGGGCCCACGCCTGGGCGGGCTTCTTCCTGGGACTGGGCGCCTTCCAGCTGTTCGACGGCATCGTCGACCACAAGCTGCTGCGCCTGCACCAGATCCGCTACGGCGTCGACGTCACGCCGTACGACTGGGCCTGGAACATCGCCGCGCTGGTGCTGCTCCTCGTCGGCACCGGGCTGGCCGTCCGCGCGGGGCGGAGTCACGCATCACGAACACGGAGGAAGCCACTGTCATGATCACCCCTGAGCAGATCAAGGACCTGCTGGAGTCCGACGCCGACGACCCGGTCCTCGTCGTGGTGTCGGGTGCCGCCGCGGTCGTCCCCGCGTCGGCCCTGGAGACGGACGACTACCGAGGGGCCCTGGAGATCGCCTCCCGGAGGAACCTCCTCACCGGGCTGGACGGTGAGGTCCCGTCGCGCCACGAGCTGGAGGAGATCGCCGCTCGCCTGGACGCCTCCGTGACCCGCCTCGGCGCCTGACCCGCCGGGCACGTTCGAACAGCCTCCGAGGGGCGGCGGTTGCTGCCGCCACCCCTCGGAGGCTGTCGCGCGCAGGCGGCGCGGCGGTCGACAGCGTCGTATTCGCGCCGAATTCGCAGTCGCGGTCCGGTGAAGGTGAGCAGGGGGGTGAGCCGCGGGAATAACCGCATCCCGGGCCCCTGCACGGGACCGCACCGCGCAGGCTCCGCGAGACGGCGCCCGGCCCGTTCAACGCTTCCCCCCAACCGCACGTATGTACAGGAAAGTCGACCCCCGCGTCCCCCAGCCGACGCGCTCCCCAGGTGTGTTCGCACCGTCTTCAGACCGGTACCCCACGCCGGAACGGAGGACCCAGTCATGGCCACCCCGCTCACCGCCGCCCGGCTCGTCGCCGCGCTGAAGGCCGAGGGCTGCGCCGTCCACGAGGTGGCCGGATGGCGCACCAACAACCGCAACCACGTGGGCCCTTGGGGGCCCGTGCACGGGGTGATGATCCATCACACCGTCACCGGCCCGGGCACGGACGTCGTCGGCCTGATCTACCGCGGCCACAGCGCCCTGCCCGGCCCCCTCGCCACCGGCTGCATCACCAAGGACGGCGTGGTCCACCTGACCGGCAACGGCCGGGCCAACCACGCCGGGGGCGGCGACCGCGACGTGCTGAACGCCGTCATCGGCGAGTCGTACGGCACCTACCCGCCCGCCACGCACGAACACGACGGATCCGCCGGCTCGGTCGACGGCAACGCCCGCTTCTACGGCTGGGAGTGCGAGAACAAGGGCGACGGCAAGGACCCCTGGCCGCCCGCCCAGTACCTCGCGATGGTCAAGGCCACCGCGGCGGTCTGCCGCGCCCACGGCTGGGGCCGCAGGAGCACGATCGGCCATCTGGAGTGGAGCGACTGGAAGGTCGATCCGCGCGGGTTCGACATGGCCGACTTCCGGCGCGACGTCGCCGACGCCCTGGCCCTGCCCGCGGGCCGCTGGAAAGGAGAGGACCCCATGCCCGAGTACGTCAACCTCGGAGTGACCCGGCCGTACCCGCTGCGGCCCGGCGCCTGGGACTCGGTGGAGTTCGCCACCGAGTGGGCCGACGAGGCCGGCGACCACGCTTCCGGCGGCAGCGTCTTCGTGCGGGGGCCCGCCCGCTTCACGGGCACCGTCAGCCTGCACCTGGAGGGCCTGCCGGCGGGCGCCGTCGTCCAGGCGCGCATGTCGGAGTACCAGGGTGACGAGCTGCGGTCCGACCACCCCCTGCACGAGATCGTCGGGACCGCCGGCGGCACCTTCGCCGTCGTGCCGCTGACGAAGCGGCTGGCCTCCGGGCGCGGCATGCGGGTGCGGCTGCTGAACCAGGCCGCCGTCCCGGTCACCGTCGCGAGCGCGGTGCTGACGGCGCTCGTGTGGGAGGAGCCGTAGGGAGCAGCCGTGAGCGGCTCTCCTGTGCGGGTACCCGGTTGACGTCCGCCGAGCTGCGGTGTGCGGAGCGCACCCGCAGGCTGGAGGGACGGCACGTCACCCCGAGGGAGTACCGGCATGGCGAAGAACCGCAGCGAAGGCGACCGGCCGAAGAAGGGCGACAAGGTCACCTGGAGCAGCCACGGCAGCACCGCCGAGGGCGAGGTCGAGCGGAAGATCACCGAACGGACGGAGGCGGCGGGCCGGACGGTCGACGCGTCGCCCGACGACCCGCAGTACGAGGTGCGCAGCGACAAGTCGGGCCGGACCGCCGTGCACAAGCCGTCCGCGCTCAAGAAGAAGAAGTGAGGCGGCGTGGACGACGGGCAGCGCGAGGAGACCTGGAAAGAGTTCCGTGAGCTGGTGAACATGTCACCGGCCGAACTGGAGAAGTGGCTGGAGTCCGACGAC
The DNA here is from genome assembly GCF_055585285.1 of Streptomyces sp. NPDC053665. NCBI lineage: Bacteria > Bacillati > Actinomycetota > Actinomycetes > Kitasatosporales > Streptomycetaceae > Streptomyces > Streptomyces sp. NPDC053665. The sequence goes on along the minus strand of NZ_JBVJKK010000001.1, from coordinate 1,402,948 downwards.
TCGCAGAGCGCCGGTCAGCACAAGGACGGCGGCGAGTCCACCGGGCACGCCTCCGGGCGCCGGATCGTGGAGATCCTGCGGGCCGGGAAGGGCGACCTCACGGACGACGACTACCAGCACATGCGCAAGGTCGTCGGGTACGTCCGCCGCCACCTGGCCCAGCGCCCCTCCGGGGACGTGCGGGACACGAAGTGGCGGTACTCGCTGATGAACTGGGGTCACGACCCGCTCGACGGGTGACGGCCCGGTCCAGCGGCGCGACGGGAGGTACAGCCCGCGCCCCCCGCTGGCCTTGCGCACGGCACGGCGGCAGATGTGACGGCCCGGGCTCAGTGCTCGGCGGGCTCCTCCTGCGCGGGTACGGCGTGCCCGGCGAGCGCCTGGCTCATGCGGTGCTGGGTCTCCTCGGAGACCGCGCGGGCCTCCTCGACGACATCGCCGCGTTCACGTATGAGGCTTTCGTAGATCGGCAGTTCTTCGATCCGGGTCGTGTCGGTCGTCACCGTGTTTTCCTATCGCTGTGTCGGGCGAGGTCTGAAGGGACCGGGTAAGTCTGCGACACGCCTTTCCGGCGCCTTACCCACCCCCGTCCCGTGCAGATTTCCGTCACGGGTTTCGCACAATCCCCACATGTGTGACCCGCTGCAATGGGGGTACGGCGCGATGCTCGCCCTGCCGGCACGCAGAAGGCCCCGGGAGTCGTCCCGGGGCCTTCTGCGCGCGGTCGCTCAGAGCGAGGTGGTGTGCACGCCCGTGTGCGCGCCCGCCGCGGCGCCCTGCGGCGTCAGCACGGCCTGGAGGTCGGCGCAGGCACCGGCGGTCACCGGCGTGACCAGGCCGGTGGACAGACCGCCGACGAGGCTCGCGGAGGCGCCCACGCCGGCGTTGCCGCCGCAGACGTTCTCCAGCTCGGCGTCGGGGAGCTCGATGCTGTGGGCCGGGTCGGTGAGATGCATGGGAATTCCCTTCGCGTGAATGTCGCAGGATCAAAACACCGCCGAAGCGGAACGGCCAGTCGGTGACGGGCAGTTCGACGTGTCGATCCCCGACGGTTTTCACCGCTGTGACCGCGGGGTCACAGGAAAACCCCACTCATTCACGAAGTCCGGCGGCCCGCGGCGACCCGAAGGGTTGCGCCCGGAATGACGAAGCGGGCCATTCGGTGCCGCATTCCCGCGCCGCGCGTGCCGGGTGACGGCGACCCGGGCGGGCCGCCGCCCCCGGGCGGGCGGTGTGCAGATCCGTGGGAGATCCGGGCGCCGGGGCCCGGTCCGCCGAACGGTCCCGGCGCCCCGGGTGGGGCGATCGGGCGGGCCGCCTCGCGGAACGGCCAGCCGCGGCGTCACGCCGCCGCGGCCGGCTGCATCAGGCGGGCCAGGAGATCGTCCAGGGTGACCAGGCCGGTCAGCCGGCCCGCGTCGTCCCGGACCACCGCCAGGGAGGCCCGGCGGCGGCGCAGCACCTCGATGGCGTCGGCGACCGTGGTGGCCTCGGTCAGCTCCGGAACCGGCCGGGCCAGTTCCCGCGCGGACGTGGCGCGGCCCCGGGCTCGGGCGACCAGGGCGTCCCGGGCGTGCACGGACCCCAGGACCGCACCCCGCTCCCGCACCAGCAGCCGTGTCCGGTCGTGCTCGGCGGCCAGCCGCAGCAGCGCCTCGACGTCCGCGCCGCCCTCGACCCAGGTGATGTCGGCGGCCGGGACGCGCAGCGCCGCCACCGGCGTCTCCGGCTCGGTCAGGGAGCGGGTCAGCAGCTCCGAATCGGTCGTGCTGATCAGGCCCAGCCGCTCGGACTCCTCCACGAGGTGCGTCAGCTGCTCCCGGTCGTGGACCGGGGCCAGTTCGTCGCGCGGGGCGACCCGGCACAGCCGTACCAGGCCGTTGCTCACCCGGTTCAGCAGCCGGATCAGCGGGCGCACGGCCCGCACCACCGCACGGAACGGCGGCGAGAGCAGCATGGCGGAGCGCTCGGGGTGGGCGATGGCCCAGGACTTGGGCGCCATCTCGCCGACCACCATGTGCAGGAACACCACGACGATCATGGCGACGGCGAAGGCCACACCGTAGCTGACCGCGCTGGGCAGGCCCAGGGCGTGCAGCAGCGGGTCGAGCTCGTGGGAGATCGCCGGTTTGGACACCGAGCCCAGGCCGAGCGTGCACACGGTGATGCCCAGCTGGGCACCGGCCAGCATCAGCGACAGCTCGCGCATCCCGGCCAGGGCCGCCCCGGCGCCGCGCCGGCCCTCGGCCGCCGCCTTTTCCATGCGGTGCCGCTTGGCGGCGACCAGTGCGAACTCGGCCGCCACGAAGAAGCCGCTGCCGATCAGCAGCAGCACGGTCACGAAGACCGCCATCGGGAAACTCACGCCATCTCCTCGGCTTCCGCGGCTTCCTCCGCCGCCGCCGGCGGACCGATCCGTACCCGGTCGGCCACGTGCCGGTCCAGCGTGCGCACCTCGATCAGCGCGCTCCCGCCGCCGGGCAGTTCGGCCGTGACCCGGTCGCCCACGGTCGGGAAGCGGCCGAGCCGGTCCACGACCAGACCGGCCACGGTGTCGTAGTCGTCGTCCTCCGGCAGCCGGACGCCGGTGGCCTCGGCCACCTCGTCGAGCCGGCGGCCGGCGTCCACCAGCCAGCCGTTTCCGTCGGCGACGGCGACGGCCGTGACCGTGTCCGACTCGTCGGCGATGTCGCCGACCAGCTCCTCGGCGATGTCCTCGTAGGTGACGATGCCGGCGACGCCGCCGTGCTCGTCCAGGACCACGGCGAACTCGTCGTCGTGCTCCCGCATCCGTGCGACCGCGTCGGGCAGGGCCAGGGTGTCGGGCAGCAGCAGCGGCCGCCGGGCCAGCTCGCCCGCCGTCGCGCCGTCGACGCGGGAGGCGGGCAGGGCCATCAGCTCGCGCACGCCCAGCACGCCGGAGACGTCGTCCGGGTGGTCGCCGAGGACCGGGTAGTTGGAGTGGCCGTGCCGGGCGATCAGGCCGATGGCCTCACCGGCGACGGCGTCCCGGCGGACGAAGACGGCGTCGGCGCGCGGCACCATCACCTCGTCCAGGGTGCGCTCGGAGAACTCCAGGGCGTGGTCCAGCAGCGCGGCCGTGTCCTTGGGCAGCGCGCCCTGCTCGTGCGACTCGCCGATCAGGTGGCCCAGCTCCTCCAGCGTGGCGCCGTGGTGCAGCTCCTCCACCGGCTCGATGCCCACCCTGCGCAGCAGCTTGTTCGCCGCGGAGTCGAAGACGTGGACGAGGGGGCCGACCACCTTGAGGTAGCCCAGCGTGGAAGGCGCCAGCGCCTTCGCCAGCCGCTCGGGCACGGCGATCGCGAGGTTCTTCGGGGCCAGCTCGCCCAGCACCATCTGCACGACGGTGGCCAGCACGAACGCGAGCAGCACGGAGACGCCGCCGACGGCGGCGTCGGGCAGGCCGAGGCCGGACAGGGCGGGCCGGAGCAGGGCGGACACCGACGGCTCGGCGATGAAGCCGACGACCAGCCCGGTGACGGTGATGCCGAGCTGCGCGCCCGACAGCATGAACGACAGCCGCTCCAGCACCTTCAGGGCGCGGGCGGCCCGGCGGTCGCCGGCCTCGGCCTCACGGGCCAGGGTGAGCCGGTCGGCGGAGACGTACGCGAACTCCTGGGCCACGAAGTAGCCGGTGCCGGCGGTCAGCACGAACACGGCGAGCAGGCCCAGCAGGGCGTCGGCGGCACTCATCGAACACCACCCCGCCGTGTGCCGCGATCAGTGATGCCGTGGCGGGATGGTCGGGGACTGTGCCCCGGAGGGTCCGTCGGTCTGGCGGACAAGAACGTGCTCCTTAGGTGCGGTGTGTCTCCGGTTCAACGTCTGCCGCCGCCCCGGTGTTCCCGGATTCTACGGCCGTGTAGATGACAGTGCCCGGGCGAGGCCGCGGGGGCGTTCCCGAAAACCCGTTGCGCGCCGCATTGACATCGCGGAGCGTGTCGCATTGGGCCGAACGGGTGACGGTGCGCAACAATTGGCCGATGCAGACAGCGAGTGCCAGCCAGGACGGAGCATGCCGGTGAACAGCCACGATGTCACCGACGAACAGTGGGAGGGGCTCGCCCAGGTCGTGCCGCTGCGAGGAAGGGACGCCTGGCCCTCCTCCGTCGGCCACCGCTCGGTGCCCGAGGCCATGACGGAGGCCCGGCGCCGCTTCGTCGTGCTGCGGGTGAACGTCTTCGCCGACGCCCGCGACGTCGCCGAGACGCTGATGGCGGGCGTGCCGGTCCTGCTCGACCTCACCAGCGCCGAGACGGACGTCGCCAAGCGGGTGCTGGACTTCAGCACCGGGGTCGTCTTCGGCCTGGCGAGCGGGATGCACCGCGTCGACCGCAACGTGTTCCTGCTGACGCCCGCCGGGACCGAGGTGACGGGACTGATGGAGGGCATCGGCGTCCCCGAGGCGTGAGCCCCGGCGGCTCCCGCCCCCGGCGGGTCGCCCGTTCGTAGGAACCGGCCGGAGACGGAACGGTTCGGCCCGCTCCCGCGGCCCTACCGTCCGGGCATGACCCACCCCCCGCTTCCCCACCGCCCCCGTGTCACCGAGCTGCGTCTGGCCGCCTTCGCCGGCCACCGCCGCGCCGCGTTCCCGCTCGGGCCGCTCACCCTCCTCGCCGGCCGCAGCGGAGCGGGGAAGACGAGCGCGCTCCGGGCGTACGAGGCGCTCGCCCGGCTCGGGGGCGGCGCCGAACTGGGCGAGGTGTTCCCGGATCCGGCCGCCTGCGTGCCCGAAGGGGCCCGGCCGGACGCCCAGCATCGGCGCGGCTTCCGCATCGGCTGCACGGCCGACGGCCCGGCCGGCCCCGTGCGGCTCGACCTCGCCGTGCAGGCCGAACCGGACCTGCGCATCGTGGGCGAACGGCTGTCGGCGGACGGGACGGTGCTGCTGGAGACCGCCCTGCGCGACCCGCGCAAACGCACCGTGCAGGCCGCCTGGCACACGGCGGGACCGGCCCCGGTGACCCGTGGCCCGCTGCCCGACGACCGGCTCGGCACGGCGCTGCTCCCGCTGCGCGTGGCGGGCCGGACCCCCGGGCAGCGGCGGGTGCTCGCCGCCGCCGAGCAGATGGTCGTCGCCCTGCGCTCCGCCTACTCCTGCGACCCCGAGCCCTCCCGCATGCGCGGACGGGTCCCGGCCGGTTCCGGCAGGCTCCTCGGCGACTGCGCCAACCTCGCCGACGTCCTGTGGCGCACCCGGACCGAGTGCGGCCGCCGGCACGCGCTGTTCGTGGCGGCGGTACGGGCCGGCTGCGCCGGGCCCGTGGAGGACGTGTGCGCCGAGCGGTCGGCTCCCGTCCACGCCGGGCACTCCACCGGCACGCTCACCGCCGTGCCCCGGGCGGCTCCCTCCGCCCGCCCGGACGATCTCGCCTCGGTCCGCGCCCTGCTGGACCGCGGCGCCGGCGTGCGCACGGACCTCGCCCGGCTCGGGCACGGCGAGCTCCGCTACCTCGCCCTGGCGCTGGTCCTGCTCACCGGCCCCGGAGTCCTGGAGGTCGACCCGGCCGGCGAGGTGCCCGCGGCGCTGCAGACGCTCACCGTCCTGGCCGACGGTTTCGACCGGGGGCTGGACCCGCGGCAGCGGCGGGAACTGCTGGAGCTGGCGGTGCGGATGTGCGAGCGGGGGCACATCAGGCTCGTCGGGGCGGTCAGCGACGCTTCGTGGGCCGCGGGGACGGAGGGCGTGACGGTGGTAGACCTGGACCGTGACTGATCCGTCCCCCGCCCCGCACGACGAACGCCCGGACCTGGCGGCCCTCCAGCGCCGCCTGGCCGAATTCGCCGCGGCGCGCAACTGGCAGCCGTACCACACGCCGAAGAACCTGGTCTCCGCGCTGAGCGTCGAGGCGTCCGAACTGGTCGAGATCTTCCAGTGGTCGACCCCCGAGGAGTCGGCCCGGGTCATGGACGACCCGGACACCGCGCACCGCGTGAGGGACGAGGTCGCCGACGTGCTCGCGTACCTGCTGCAGCTGTGCGAGGTGCTCGGCGTCGACCCGCTGGCAGCGCTGGCCGCGAAGATCGACCGCAACGAACGGAGGTTCCCGGTCGAGTGACGCCCGGGTGAACGACAGGAGCCGCGCAGTCCGTTTGCACTCTGCGTAGTTGAACCGCGGTCCGAATCCGAATTGTTGTCCGTTAATTTCCGTCTTCCTCTGGCTTTTCGTCTCAGGGCACCTCACTCTGGGTAGTGAACAAGGGAGTTCGGGCAGCGGACGCGCGCGGCGCGTCGGGACAGACGGGGGCAGCGCATGGAAGCGGTGCGGCTCATCGTGACGAGCAAACGGTCCCTGGCCGCGGGCGGCGAGGTCCGGGAGATCCTGGCCGAGGTGTGGCAGGCGCAGGCCCTCGCGCAGGCGATCGGCAGCCGCCTCGCGGTCGCCGGACCGCCCGAACTGCGCGGCGAAGCCCTGGGGTTGACGGAGCTGGCGGGCCGCGGCTGCGGTGTGCTGGACGCGCCCGAGCTGGCCCCCGGCGAGCTGCGGGCGGGCCAGCTCACGGAGTTGGGCGACGCCCGCCACACGCTGATGTACCTGGGCGGTCTCCTCGGCGAGGTCGGCATCGCCCTGGTCGCCCTGGCCTGCGCCGCGGACGACGAGGGCACGTACTGGCAGTGCATGGAGGCCATCGACGCGGCGGACGAGTCCCGCGACCGCGTCCTGGAGATGCTCCGCAGACTCGCCGACCGCGAACAGGCCCTCCCGGAAAGGGAAGCGGGCTAGCCCTCGAACGGGCCCTCTCCGGGGAGGAGACGAGGCAGATCGCGCAGGGAGCGCTGACGCAGACGGGACGGCACGGGCCCGGGGTGCAGCTGGATCCCGTGCGCCACGGAGCCCCGGCGGGGGTTCCTGCTCGCCGCAGATTCCCGGGCACGCCTGGGCCCTCGCTGGGCCCGGCATGGGTGTGGCCGGTGTCATAAATGCGGCGCAGCGCGGGTGGAGCCGTTCGGGGCGGGAAGCCTGGGGGCCTGCGCGGTGCGGCCGCTCACGGCGTGGACCCCGGGGTGCGGTGGGGTGGCCGCGCGGTGCGGCCCCTCGCGCCGCGGCGCCCAGGCGAGGGCCCCTGTACGCGCACCCCTCGGGCAGGCCCTGCGCCCGACGGTGGGCACGCCTGGGTGCTCGGTGGGCCCGGGGAGCGTGGGCCGGTGTCGTGGATGCGGGGCAGCGCGGGTGGGGCCGCTGGCGGCGCGAGGCCTGGGGTCGTGCGCGGCGCGGCCCCGCGCGCTACGGCGCACCGGGGCGGCCGTTCGCGGTGCCCCCGGGCAAGCCCCGTGCCCGGCTGCGGGCGCGCCTGGGCGCTCGGTGGACCCGGGACGCGTGGGCCGGTGTCATGGATGCGGCGCAGCTGCGGGTGGGGCTGCTCGCGGCGCGAAGCCTGGGGTCTGGCGCGGCGCAGCCTGTCACCCCGCGGAGCCGCGGCGCAGGTTCCTGTTCGCTCCGCACCCCGGGCAGGCCGAGTGCCCAACGGGGCGGCACGCCTCAACCCTCCGCGTGCCCCGGGCCCAGCGCCTACGCCGGCCCGCCCTCCTCCGCCGTCGCGTGGTCCGTCCCGCGGACCTCCGGTCCGCGGTCCGCCCCACCCGCCGACTGGAGGTCCGCGTCGAGCGCCGACAGGTCCGCGTCCAGCGCCGCCATCAGCTCCTCCATCTGCTGCAACAGCCCCTTCGGCTGCGGCACGGTTCCCTCGGGCATGACGGCCTCCCCGGCCCCTGGCCCCCAGCCGGAGGCCGACACGTTGACGCCCCGGCGCTCACCGGCCGGTGCGGAAGCCGGGTGATCGGCTCCGCCCGAGCCAACGATCTTCGCCGGGGCCGGTCACTGGCCGGACCGGGCACGGGCCGCGGTATGGACGTAATTTCACCCGACCGGGGACCGCCCGGGTGAGGGTCCGGCCGCGAGATCGTCCACCCCGGCGTGCAGGATGGAGGTATGGACCTGCGCATCTTCACCGAGCCCCAGCAGGGGGCCACCTATGACACGTTGCTCGCCGTCGCCAAGGCCACCGAGGACCTCGGCTTCGACGCCTTCTTCCGTTCCGACCACTACCTGCGCATGGGCAACGTCGACGGCCTGCCCGGCCCCACCGACGCCTGGATCACCCTGGCCGGACTCGCCCGCGAGACCAAGCGCATCCGTCTCGGCACCCTGATGACGGCCGGCACCTTCCGGCTGCCCGGCGTGCTGGCGATCCAGGTGGCCCAGGTCGACCAGATGTCCGGCGGCCGCATCGAACTCGGCCTCGGCGCGGGCTGGTTCGAGGAGGAGCACAAGGCGTACGGCATCCCGTTCCCCAAAGAGAAGTTCGCCCGTCTCGAGGAGCAGCTTGCGATCGTCACCGGCCTGTGGGCGACGGAAGCCGGCAAGACCTTCGACTTCCACGGCACGTACTACGACCTGACGGAGTCCCCCGCGCTGCCCAAGCCCGCACAGCGCAAGATCCCCGTGCTCGTGGGCGGCCACGGCCCGACCCGCACCCCGCGGCTCGCCGCGCGGTACGCCGACGAGTTCAACATGCCCTTCGCCTCCGTCGAGGACAGCGAGCGACAGTTCGCCCGGGTCCGCGCCGCCGCCGAGGAGGCGGGCCGCGGTGACGCCCTGACCTACTCCAACGCCCTGGTCGTCTGCGTCGGACGGGACGACCAGGAGGTCGCCCGGCGAGCCGCGGCGATCGGCCGCGAGGTCGACGAGCTGAAGCTCAACGGCCTGGCGGGCTCCCCGGCCGAGGTCGTCGACAAGATCGGCCGCTACGCCGAGGCCGGATCGAGCCGCATCTACCTCCAGGTCCTCGACCTGCACGACCTGGACCACCTGGAGCTGATCTCCGCGCAGGTGCAGTCGCAGCTGTCCTGACCGGCCCGCAACAGGCCGGGGCCCGCCGGGGCCCGCCGGGACCCACCGGCCGCCCGGATAACCGAAGGCGCTGGTGGGCACGCGTGTGCGAAGCTGTGGGCGTCGTCCTGCCGAGCCCCCAGGATCACCACTCCTGGGGGCTCTTGCGTGCACGGCACCCCAGACGTCCACCCGGCCGGAGAGGCCCTCCGCATGTTCCTGACGATCACCACCACCGGCACGCCCGAACGCCCCGCGACCGACCTCGGCTACCTGCTGCACAAGCATCCCGACAAGGCGCAGACGTTCTCCACCTCCCACGGCACGGCCCACGTCCTCTACCCCGAGGCGGACGACCGGCGCTGCACGGCGGCCCTGCTGCTGGAGGTCGACACGGTGGCGCTGGTCAGGAAGGGCAGGGGCAAGGGCCGCGGCGGCGCCCCGGACGCGGCCCTCGCGCAGTACGTCAACGACCGCCCCTACGCGGCCTCCTCGCTGCTCGCCGTCGCGCTGAGCAGCGTCTTCTCCAGCGCCATGAAGGGCGTCTGCAACGCCCGCCCGGAGCTGCCCGGGCAGGTGAGGCCGCTGCGCGTGGAGGTGCCGGCCCTGCCCGCCCGCGGCGGCCCGGCTCTCGTGGCCGGGTTGTTCGAGCCGCTGGGCTGGCGGGTCGCGGCCGAACCGGTGCCGCTGGACAACGAGTTCCCCGAGTGGGGTGACTCGCGGTACGTGCGTCTGGTCCTGGAGTCGGACACGCTCACCCTCGCCGAGGCCCTGCGCCACCTGTACGTGCTGCTGCCGGTCCTCGACGACGCCAAGCACTACTGGGTCGCCCCCGACGAGGTCGACAAGCTGCTGCGCGCCGGTGAGGGCTGGCTGCCCGGCCACCCGCAGCAGAGGCTCATCACCAGCCGCTACCTGACGCGCCGCTGGTCGCTGACCCGTGCGGCGGCCGAGCGGCTGGAACTGGTGCGGCTCGCCGAGGCCGACGACAGCGAGGTCGAGGACATCGACAACGCGGTCGCGGCGGAGACCGAGACGGAGGAGAAGCCGACCCCGCTGGCGGTGCAGCGCCGGGAGGCGATCGTCACCGCGCTCAGGCGGTCCGGCGCCGCCCGGGTGCTCGACCTCGGCTGCGGCCAGGGCCAGTTGGTGCAGACACTCCTCAAGGACCCGGCGTTCACCGAGATCGTCGGCGTCGACGTGTCGATGCGCGCGCTCACCATCGCCTCCCGCCGCCTGAAGCTGGACCGCATGGGCGAGCGCCAGGCGTCCCGCGTCACGCTGTTCCAGGGCTCCCTCGCCTACACCGACGTCCGGCTCAAGGGCTACGACGCGGCCGTGCTCAGCGAGGTGATCGAGCACCTGGACCTGCCCCGGCTGCCCGCCCTGGAGTACTCCGTGTTCGGCTCGGCCCGGCCGCGCACGGTCCTGGTGACGACCCCCAACGTCGAGTACAACGTCCGCTGGGAGAGCCTCCCGGCCGGTCACGTCCGGCACGGCGACCACCGCTTCGAGTGGACCCGCGCCGAGTTCCGCGCCTGGGCGGACGCGGTGGCCGCACGGCACGGCTACGGCGTCGAGTTCGTCCCCGTCGGCCCGGACGACCCCGAGGTCGGGCCGCCCACGCAGATGGCCGTGTTCACGATGACCACCCCGAAGGAGGCGAAGGCGGCATGACCGACGAGACGCAGGGGCGCGTGCTGCCCGTCACCGACCTGTCCCTGGTGGTGCTGATCGGGGCCTCCGGCTCCGGCAAGTCCACCTTCGCCCGCAGGCACTTCAAGCCCACCGAGGTGATCTCCTCCGACTTCTGCCGCGGTCTCGTCTCCGACGACGAGAACGACCAGAGCGCCACCAAGGACGCCTTCGACGTCCTGCACTACATCGCCGGCAAGCGCCTGGCCGCCGGCCGCCGCACGGTCGTGGACGCGACCAGCGTGCAGTCCGACGCCCGGCGCCAGTTGATCGACCTGGCCAAGCAGTACGACGTGCTGCCCGTCGCCATCGTCCTCGACGTGCCCGAGGAGGTCTGCGCCGAGCGCAACGCGGCCCGCACCGACCGCGCCGACATGCCCCGCCGGGTCGTCCACCGCCACACCCGCGAACTGCGGCGCTCCCTGCGCCACCTGGAGCGCGAGGGCTTCCGCAAGGTGCACGTGCTGCGCGGTGTCGAGGAGGTCGAGCAGGCCACCGTCGTCACCGAGAAGCGCTTCAACGACCTGACCCACCTCACCGGCCCCTTCGACATCATCGGCGACATCCACGGCTGCTCCGCCGAACTGGAGGCCCTGCTGGGCAAGCTGGGCTACGTCGACGGGGTGCACCCCGAGGGCCGCACGGCCGTCTTCGTCGGCGACCTGGTCGACCGCGGCCCGGACAGCCCGGGCGTGCTGCGCCGCGTGATGGCGATGGTGAAGTCCGGCAACGCCCTGTGCGTGCCCGGCAACCACGAGAACAAGTACGGCCGCTACCTGCGCGGCCGCAACGTCCAGCACACGCACGGGCTCGCGGAGACCATCGAGCAGATGGCGGGCGAGAGCGAGGAGTTCGTCGCCGAGGTGCGCCGCTTCCTCGACGGCCTCGTCAGCCACTACGTCCTCGACGGCGGCCGGCTCGTGGTCTGCCACGCCGGTCTGCCCGAGAAGTACCACGGCCGCACCTCCGGCCGGGTCCGCAGCCACGCGCTGTACGGCGACACCACCGGGGAGACCGACGAGTTCGGCCTGCCGGTGCGCTACCCGTGGGCGGAGGACTACCGGGGCCGGGCGGCCGTCGTCTACGGGCACACGCCCGTCCCCGAGGCCACCTGGCTCAACAACACGATCTGCCTGGACACCGGCGCCGTCTTCGGCGGCAAGCTCACCGCGCTGCGCTGGCCGGAGCGCGAACTGGCCGAGGTGCCCGCCGAGCGGGTCTGGTACGAGCCGGCGAAGCCGCTGCGCACCGAGGCACCCGGCGGCCAGGACGGCCGGCCGCTGGACCTGGCCGACGTGCGGGGCCGCCGGGTCGTGGAGACCCGGCACCAGGGCCGCGTCGCGATCCGCGAGGAGAACGCGGCGGCCGCCCTGGAGGTCATGAGCCGCTTCGCGGTGGACCCGCGGCTGCTGCCGTACCTGCCGCCGACGATGGCCCCGACGGCCACCAGCAGCGTCGAGGGCTACCTGGAGCACCCGGCCGAGGCGTTCGCCCAGTACCGGGAGGACGGCGTCGCGCGCGTGGTGTGCGAGGAGAAGCACATGGGCTCCCGCGCGGTGGTCCTGGTGTGCCGCGACGCCGAGGCGGCCCGCCGGCGCTTCGGGGTGGAGGGTCCCACCGGGTCGCTCTACACCCGGACCGGCCGTCCCTTCCTCGACGACGAGGCGCTCACCGAGGAGATCCTCGGCCGGGTGCGCGCGGCGGCCGGCGAGGCCGGGCTGTGGGACGAGCTGGAGACGGACTGGCTGCTGCTGGACGCCGAGTTGATGCCCTGGTCGCTGAAGGCGTCCGGGCTGCTGCGCTCGCAGTACGCGGCCGTGGGCGCCGCGTCCGGTGCGGTGCTCCCGCGGGCGCTGGACGCGCTGCGGGGTGCGGCCGGCCGGGGCGTGGACGTCTCCGGCCTGCTGGAGCGCACCGGTGACCGGGCGGCCGACGCCGCCGCGTTCACCGCGGCCTACCGCCGCTACTGCTGGACCACCGACGGTCTGGACGGGGTCCGCCTGGCCCCGTTCCAGCTGCTCGCCGTCCAGGGCCGGAGCCTGGCCGCGCTGCCGCACGACGAGCAGCTCGCCCTGCTCGACCGGCTCGTCGAGCACGACGCGAGCGGCCTGCTGCAGACCACCCGGCGGCTCTGCGTCGACACCGCCGACCCCGTGTCGGTGCAGGCCGGTGTCGACTGGTGGCTGGAGATGACCGGCCGCGGCGGCGAGGGCATGGTCGTCAAGCCCGTGGGCGCGGTGGTCCGGGACGGCCAGGGCCGCCTGGTGCAGCCCGGCATCAAGTGCCGCGGCCGCGAGTACCTGCGGATCATCTACGGCCCGGAGTACACGCGCCCGGAGAACCTGGCGCGGCTGCGCTCGCGGTTCCTCAACCACAAGCGGTCCCTGGCGATCCGCGAGTACGCCCTGGGCCTGGAGGCCCTGGACCGCCTGGCCGGGGGCGAACCGCTGTGGCGGGTGCACGAGGCGGTGTTCGGGGTGCTGGCCCTGGAGTCCGAGCCGGTGGACCCGAGGCTGTGACGGCGGCCGGGCCGGGCACCGAGACAGGTGCCCGGCCCGGCGTCGCGGTCGCCGTCGCCCCCGTGTCGTCCCCGCGTGGTCCCCTTGCCGTTGCCCGGAAACGAACAACCGGGGACGGAAACGCGCGAGGAGCGCGTCAAGGCGGGCTTCCGTGGTCAGGATGGAGGCATGGCATACCACGTCCACTCCGAGGCCGGGCGGCTGCGCCGCGTCATCCTGCACCGGCCCGATCTGGAGCTCAAAAGGCTCACCCCCAGCAACAAGACCTCGCTGCTCTTCGACGACGTGCTGTGGGTGCGCCGGGCCCGCGCCGAGCACGACGGTTTCGCCGACGTGCTGCGCGACCGCGGTGTCGACGTCCACCTCTTCGGCGACCTGCTGGCCGAGACGCTCGAGGTCCCGGCGGCCCGGACCCTCGTCCTGGACCGGGTCTTCGACGAGAAGGAGTACGGCCCGCTGGCCACCGACCACCTCAGAGCCGCCTTCGAGGCCCTGCCCGGCCGGGAACTGGCCGAGGTGCTGGTCGGCGGCATGACCAAGCGTGAGTTCCTGGACGCGCACCCGGAGCCGACCTCCGTGCGCTTCCACGTCATGGAACTGGACGACTTCCTCATCGGCCCGCTGCCCAACCACCTGTTCACCCGCGACACCTCGGCCTGGATCTACGACGGCGTGTCCATCAACGCCATGCGCTGGCCGGCCCGGCAGCGCGAGACCGTGCACTTCGAGGCGATCTACCGGCACCACCCGCTGTTCCGCGACGAGTCCTTCCGCGTGTGGTCCGAGGGGCAGAGCGACTACCCGTCGACCATCGAGGGCGGGGACGTGCTCGTCATCGGCAACGGGGCCGTCCTCATCGGCATGAGCGAGCGCACCACCCCGCAGGCCGTCGAGATGCTCGCGCACAAGCTGTTCGCCGCCGGTTCCGCCGAGACGATCGTGGCGCTCGACATGCCCAAGCGGCGTGCGTTCATGCACCTCGACACCGTGATGACGATGGTCGACGGCGACACCTTCACCCAGTACGCGGGCCTGGGCATGCTGCGCTCCTACACCATCGAGCCGGGGGTGGGGGAGAAGGAGCTGAAGGTGACCGACCACCCGCCGGAGCACATGCACCGGGCGATCGCCGCCGCGCTGGGCCTGAACGAGATCCGGGTGCTCACCGCCACCCAGGACGTCCACGCGGCCGAGCGCGAGCAGTGGGACGACGGCTGCAACGTGCTGGCCGTCGAGCCCGGGGTCGTCGTCGCCTACGAACGCAACGCCACCACCAACACCCACCTGCGCAAGCAGGGCATCGAGGTGATAGAGATCCCGGGCAGCGAACTGGGGCGGGGCCGGGGCGGCCCGCGCTGCATGAGCTGCCCGGTGGAGCGCGACCCGGTGTAGGCGCGGCCCGGGGCGCTCCGGCGCCGCTCCCAGGACACCGGCCGTATAGACATGCTGACTCACGTATAGTATTCCAATCGTCCGTGTCCCCGTATCCCTGGAGCGCCCCCATGGCGACTGTCCCGACCGCCCTCGCCGGCCGCCACTTCCTCAAGGAGCTGGACTTCACGGGGGAGGAGTTCCGCGCCCTGGTCGAGCTGGCCGCGGAGCTGAAGGCCGCCAAGCGGGCCGGGGCGGAGACCCGGTACCTGCGGGGCCGGAACATCGCCCTGATCTTCGAGAAGACCTCCACGCGCACCCGGTGCGCGTTCGAGGTCGCGGCCGCCGACCAGGGCGCCTCGACCACCTACCTCGACCCCTCCGGCTCCCAGATCGGGCACAAGGAGTCCGTCAGGGACACCGCGCGGGTGCTGGGGCGGATGTACGACGCGATCGAGTACCGGGGCGACAGCCAGCAGAAGGTCGAGGAGCTGGCCGCGTACGCCGGGGTGCCCGTCTACAACGGGCTCACCGACGACTGGCACCCCACCCAGATGCTCGCCGACGTGCTGACCATGACCGAGCACTGCGCCAAGCCGCTCACGGAGATCTCCCTCGCCTACCTCGGCGACGCCCGCTTCAACATGGGCAACTCCTACCTGGTCACCGGCGCCCTGCTCGGCATGGACGTGCGCCTGGTCGCGCCGAAGGCCTACTGGCCCGCCGAGGAGGTCGTCGAGCGGGCCCGGGCGCTCGCCGAGCACAGCGGGGCGCGCATCACGCTCACCGAGACGCGGGACGAGGGCGTCCGCGGTGCCGACTTCGTCGCCACGGACGTCTGGGTCTCCATGGGCGAGCCGAAGGAGGTCTGGGCCGAGCGCATCGCCGCCCTCGCCCCGTACGCGGTGACCATGGACGTGCTGCGCGCCACCGGCAACCCGGACGTGACGTTCCTGCACTGCCTGCCCGCCTTCCACGACCTGGGCACTCAGGTCGGCCGGGACGTCCACGCCGCGCACGGCCGGGAGTACCTGGAGGTCTCCGACGAGGTCTTCGAGTCCGCCCACTCGGTCGTCTTCGACGAGGCGGAGAACCGGATGCACACCATCAAGGCGGTCATGGTGGCCACGCTGGCCTGAACAGGCCCTATGCTGACCGGCGGCCCGGAACCACCCCTCCTCCGCGGCCGCCCGCGCGACACACCCGTCGCACTCCGCACCACCAGAAACGAGCACCACCCGCATGCCCCGCTACAAGTCGCCCCATCTGCTGGTGGCCGAATCCGGCGCCGACCGTGAAGGCCACGGCCTCAAGCGCACGATGGGCCTCTTCCAGCTCGTCTGCTTCGGCGTCGGTGCCATCGTCGGCACCGGCATCTTCGTCGGTCTGTCCGACTCCGTCGCCCAGGCCGGTCCGGCCGTCGTCGTCTCCTTCGTCCTCGCGGCGATCACCTGCGTCTTCACCGCGTTCGCCTTCGCTGAACTGGGCGGCGCGATCCCGGTGTCCGGCTCCTCGTACTCCTTCGCCTACGCCGGGCTCGGCGAGGGCACGGCCTTCCTCGTCGGCTGGTGCCTGCTGCTGGAGTACGGCGTGTCGGTGTCCGCGGTGGCGGTCGGGTGGAGCCAGTACGTCAACGAGCTGCTCGACAGCCTCGTCGGGCTGCACCTGCCCGCCGCGCTGTCGGCGGGTCCGGCCGAGGGCGGGGTCGTGAACCTGCCGGCCGTCCTCGTCATCGCCATGGCCGCCGTGCTGCTGGTGCGCGGGGTGCGCGAGAGCGCCCGGGCCACGGCCGCGATGGCCGTGCTGAAGCTGGCCGTCCTCGTGGCCTTCGTCGCGATCGGCTTCACCGCCTTCGAGGACGGCAACCTCACGCCGTTCTCGCCGGAGGGCCTGGCCGGCATCGGCGCGGGCACCACCGCCGCCTTCTTCTCGTACATCGGCTTCGACGCGATCACCACGGCCGGCGAGGAGGCGAAGAACCCGCGCCGGGACATCCCGGTGGCGATCCTCGTCTGCATCGGCCTGGTCACGCTGCTGTACTGCGCGGTCGCCCTCGCCGCGATCGGCGCCATCGGCGGCGACGCCGTCGGCGGCCGTCCCGCCGCCCTCTCCTACGTGGTCAACCAGGTCACCGGGTCCACGGTCGGCGGCGGCGTGATCGCCTTCGGCGCGGTCGTCGCCATCGCCTCGGTGGTGCTCGCCGTGATGTACGGCCAGACCCGGATCCTGCTGTCCATGTCCCGCGACGGACTGGTCCCGCGGGTCTTCGAGAAGGTCTCGCCGCGCACCGCCACACCGGTCGCCGGCACGCTGATCGTGGCCGTCGTCTTCGCCGTGCCCGCCGCCTTCGCGCCGCTGGACGCCGTGGTGAACCTGTGCACCATCGGCACCCTGGCCGTCATGGCCGCGGTCAACCTCGCGGTCATCGCCCTGCGCCGCCGCGAGCCGGACCTCGACCGCACCTTCCGCGTGCCGCTGTACCCCGTCACCCCGCTGCTCGGCGTCGGCTTCTGCCTGTACCTGATGTACGAGACGGGCGTGACGACCTGGATCCAGTTCGCCGTGTTCCTGGCGGTCGGGGCGGCCCTGTACCTGCTCTACGGGCGCCGCAACTCCCGGCTGGCCCGCGTCACTGCGCCGGACGCCGAGGAGCGGGTACCGCAGGCAGTCTGAACCAGACCGCCTTGCCCGACTCGGTCGGCCGGTGTCCGCAGGAGGAGCTCAGGGCGCGGATCAGGAGCAGTCCGCGCCCGTGCTCCTGCCAGGGGTCGGGCGGTCCGCCGGCCGGGCGGGTGAGATCGCCGGGCGGTGCCGGGTCGGTGTCGTGCACCTCGACCCGGCAGCCCGACGGCATCAGCTCCACGACCAGCTCTATCGGCTTCTCGCCGGTGGTGTGCTCCACGGCGTTCGCCACCAGCTCGGCCGTGAGCAGCTCCGCGGTGTCGCAGTCCGCCCCGTGCTCCAGCTCGGCCAGCGCCGTGCGGACCAGGGCGCGGGCCACGGGCACCGCGGCGGCGGTGTGCGGCAGCGCGACGCGCCAGGAGGCGGGGGCTGAGGGGAGTTCGTACAAGGCGGGTCCGTTCATGGAGCAGGACATCCTGCTTTCAACCTGATGAATGGTACGGCGCCGCCTCCGGAGGACGTCCGAGGGGCACCGCGAGGAGGCGCCGTCGCCCCCTCGCCGGACGGCCTACCCAGGTGAAGGCGGTGTTGCGCACCGCCGCTCCCGCCGTTACGCCGGTGTGGACGACCTGTGACGGATGTAACCGGCCCGGGTCGCGTCCGGGCCCCTCACTCCGTTCCTACCCCTGCGGCGTATCGCGCACTCCTGACGACAGTCACGAATGAGTGATAGCTTCGGGGGGTAGAGCTCAGTGAGGCAGTGCCCGCCCGAGGAGGCCGCACGTCATGAGTCCCTTCACCGGCTCCGCCGCCCGCACCCCGCGCTGGGAGCATCTGCGCGTCGAGGTCTCCGACGGCGTCGCCACCGTCACGCTCGCCCGCCCCGAGAAGCTCAACGCGCTCACCTTCGGCGCCTACGCCGACCTGCGCGACCTGCTCGCCGAGCTGTCCCGGGAGCGGTCCGTGCGGGCGCTGACGCTGGCCGGTGAGGGCCGCGGCTTCTGCTCCGGCGGCGACGTCGACGAGATCATCGGCGCCACCCTGGCCATGGACACCGCCCAGCTCCTGGACTTCAACCGGATGACCGGGCAGGTGGTCCGCGCGATCCGCGAGTGCCCCTTCCCGGTGATCGCCGCCCTGCACGGCGTGGCGGCCGGCGCCGGTGCGGTGCTGGCCCTGGCCTGCGACTTCCGGATCGCCGACCCCACCGCCCGCTTCGCCTTCCTCTTCACCCGCGTCGGCCTGTCCGGCGGCGACATGGGCGCGGCCTACCTGCTGCCCCGCGTCGTCGGGCTGGGCCACGCCACCCGGCTGCTCATGCTCGGCGACCCGGTCCGCGCCACCGAGGCGGAGCGCATCGGCCTGATCAGCGAGCTGACGGAGGAGGGCCGGGCCGACGAGGCGGCCGGGCAGCTCGCCCAGCGCCTGGCACAGGGCCCCGCCCTGGCGTACGCCCAGACCAAGGCGCTGCTGACGGCGGAGCTGGACATGCCCCTGGCGGCGTCGGTGGAACTGGACGCGTCGACCCAGGCGCTCCTGATGAACGGCGCGGACTACGCCGAGTTCCACGCGGCGTTCACCGAGAAACGCCCTCCCAAATGGAGCGGACGGTGACGGCCACGCCCTCCGGGACGCGCGGAACCGCGCGACGGGCCGCGGACGAGCGGCACCCGCACCCGGGCCCCGGCCGGGCCCGGCGCGTGGCGGTCGTCGGCGGCGGCCCCGGCGGTCTCTACGCCGCCGCCCTCCTCAAGCGCCTGGACCCGTCCCGCGAGATCACCGTCTGGGAACGCAACCCCGCGGACACCACCTTCGGCTTCGGCGTCGTCCTCTCCGACGAGACCCTCGGCGGCATCGAGCACGCCGACCCGGAGGTCTACGAGGCCCTGCGCAGGGACTTCGTCCGCTGGGACGACATCGACATCGTCCACCGCGGCACCCGCCACACCTCCGGCGGACACGGATTCGCCGCCCTGGGCCGCCGGCGCCTGCTGGAGATCCTGCACGCCCGCTGCCGCGACCTCGGCGTACGCCTGCGCTTCTCCACCGAGGCCCCGCAGGACCTCGCCCGCACCCACGACCTGGTCGTCGCGGCCGACGGCGTCCACAGCACCACGCGCGAGCGGCACGCGGACGTCTTCCGGCCGCGGATCACCCCCCACCGCTGCCGCTACATCTGGCTCGCCGGCGACTTCGCCTTCGACTCCTTCCGCTTCGAGATCGCCGAGACCGAGCACGGCGTGATGCAACTGCACGGCTACCCCTACTCCCCGCACGCCTCGACGGTGATCATCGAGATGCGCGAGGAGGTCTGGCAGGCGGCCGGCCTCGACGAGCTCGGCCGGGACGAGTCCGTCGAACGCTGCGCCAAGATCTTCGCCGACGCCCTGGACGGCCGCCCCCTGAAGTCGAACAACTCGGCGTGGACCACGTTCCGCACGGTCGTCAACGACCACTGGTCGCACGGCAACGTCGTCCTCCTGGGCGACGCCGCCCACACGGCCCACTTCTCCATCGGCTCCGGCACCAAGCTCGCCGTCGAGGACGCCCTCGCCCTGGCCGCCTGCCTGAGCGAGCACGACACGCTTCCCGAGGCCCTCACCGCGTACGAGGCGGAGCGGCGCCCCGTCGTCGCCTCCACCCAGCGTGCCGCCCGGGCCAGCCTGGAATGGTTCGAGAACCTCTCCCTCTACCTCGACCAGCCGCCGCACCAGTTCGCCTTCAACCTGCTCACCCGCAGCCGCCGCGTCACCCACGGCAACCTGCGGCTGCGGGACGCCCGCTTCACGGAGGCGGTGGAGCGCGAGTTCGGCTGCCCGCCCGGCACGCCCCCGATGTTCACCCCGTTCCGGCTGCGCGGCCTGACCCTGCGCAACCGGGTCGTCGTCTCGCCGATGGACATGTACTCGGCCACCGACGGCGTCCCCGGCGACTTCCACCTGGTCCACCTGGGCGCCCGGGCGCTGGGCGGGGCCGGGCTGGTGATGACCGAGATGGTGTGCGTCAGCGAGGAGGGCCGCATCACGCCCGGCTGCGCCGGTCTGTACACCGGCCGGCAGGCCGAGGCGTGGAAGCGGATCACGAACTTCGTGCACGAGCAGGCACCGGGCACCGCCATCGGCGTGCAGCTCGGCCACAGCGGCCGCAAGGGCTCCACGAAACGCATGTGGGAGGGCATGGACGAGCCGCTCGACGACGGCAACTGGCCGCTCGTGGCCGCCTCCGCGCTGCCCTACAAGCCGGACGGACGGACCCCGCGGGAGCTGTCGCGGGCCCAGCTCACGGACCTCCGCGAGCAGTTCGCGGCCGCCGCCTGCCGGGCCGCCCGGGCCGGGTTCGACCTGCTCGAACTGCACTGCGCGCACGGCTACCTGCTCTCCGGGTTCCTCTCCCCGCTCACCAACCGCCGCACCGACGCCTACGGCGGCTCACCGGACAGGCGGCTGCGCTTCCCGCTGGAGGTCTTCGACGCGGTGCGCGCGGTGTGGCCGGGGGAGCGGCCCATGACGGTGCGCATCTCCGCGACCGACTGGGCGGAGGGCGGCACCACGGCCGAGGAGGCCGTCGAGATCGCCCGGGCCTTCGCCGCGCACGGCGCCGACGCCGTCGACGTCTCCACGGGCCAGGTCGTGGCCGACGAACGGCCCGACTTCGGACGCTCGTACCAGACGCCGTTCGCCGACCGGATCCGCCACGGCACCGGCGTGCCCGTGATCGCCGTGGGCGCCATCTCCTCCTGGGACGACGTCAACTCCCTGATCCTGGCGGGCCGCACCGACCTGTGCGCCCTGGCCCGGCCCCATCTGTACGACCCGCACTGGACCCTGCACGCCGCGGCCGAACAGGGCTACTCGGGCGAGGCGGCGGTGTGGCCGGCGCCCTACCGCGCGGGCAGCCGCCCTCCCCGGACGGGCCGCACGGACGCCCCGAAGCCCCGCCTGAGCCTGTGAGCGGCGGCCCTCACGCGGCGCCCTCGGTGAAGTCCGTCTCCTCGGCCGTGATGATGCGGGCGCCCATGTTGAGCTCCATCATCTCCAGGGCGGCGGAGGCCAGATGGGGGTGGATGGAGGCGACGGCGTCGCTCGGCACCGTGACCCGAAGGTGCCGGATGTGCGCGTCCAGGGCGGAGTAGAGCACGCACTGCTCGGTGACCTGACCCGTCAGCACCACGTGACCGACCCCCAGGCTCCACAACAGGTAGCCGAGGGGCGTCTCGTAGAAGACGGAGTGGCGGGCCTTCATCACGAAGAGGGACTCGTCGTCGGGCCGGATCGGCTCGATGAGGTCCGCGTGCGGCCGGGCGAGGGCGTTCTCCACCAGCTCTCCGTGGTGCGAGCGCCACCGCCCGAAGTTGTCGTTGGCGTAGATGACCGGCACGTCCGCCTCGCGGGCCCGGCCGATCAGGTCCGCGATGAC
Organism: Streptomyces sp. NPDC053665; assembly: GCF_055585285.1. Classification (NCBI taxonomy): domain Bacteria; kingdom Bacillati; phylum Actinomycetota; class Actinomycetes; order Kitasatosporales; family Streptomycetaceae; genus Streptomyces; species Streptomyces sp. NPDC053665. The sequence continues at coordinate 1,381,473 of NZ_JBVJKK010000001.1, read as the reverse complement.
CGGCACGACCTTCTCGACGGAGGGCAGCAGCAGTTCCGCGTCCTCGTGGTCGTACGTGTTGATCATGTCGACCACGATCAGTGCCGGCCGCTTCGGACCCGACTGTTCTTCCATGGTCGCGTCTCCCGATGTGCAGCGTGGGGTACGGGGACGCGCCGGGTACCCGGGGGGCCGAGGAGACTAACAACACCGTACGGGCAGGTCACAGCCCCACGAACCGGGCCCCCGCGTCCCGCAGCCGCTCGTGCAGCCCCCGGAACACCTCCGCCGAGCGCACCCCGGGCCAGTCCCCGGGCAGCAGCGCCGCGGGCAGCCCCGGATCGGTGTAGGGCAGGTGCCGCCAGGAGTCCAGAGCGAGGAGGTAGTCGCGGTACGCCTCCTCCTCGGGGGTGCCGTCGCGCTCCTCCCAGTCGCGCAGCACGCGCTCGTGGCGGTCGAGGAAGGCCTCGTGCTCCTTGGCGATGGCGGCCAGGTCCCACCAGCGGGCCACGGCCTCGGCAGTCGGCGCGAAGCCCAGGTGATCGCCCCGGAAGAAGTCCACGTACGCGTCCAGCCGCAGCCGCTCCAGGGTGTGCCGGGTCTCCTCGTACAGCCGCGCGGGCGCGATCCACACGCCCGGGGCCGCGGTGCCGAAGCCGAGGCCGGCCAGCCGCGAGCGCAGCACGTGCCGCTTCTGCCGCTCCGACTCGGGCACCGAGAACACCGCGAGCACCCAGCCCTCGTCCTCGGGCGGGGCGGTGGCGTACACGCGCCGGTCACCGTCGTCGAGGAGCTGGCGGGCGTCGGGGGAGAGGGCGTACCCGGCGGCGCCCTGCGCGGTGCGGGCGGGCACCAGCAGCCCGCGTCTCTTCAGCCGCGACACCGAGGAGCGCACGGACGGGGCGTCCACGCCGACCGCGGCCAGGAGCCGGATCAGCTCGGCGACGGGCACGGGGCCCGGCGCGAAGCGCCCGTACGCGCCGTAGAGCGTGACGATGAGAGACCGTGGTGCATGCTGGTCGGACACGTTGATCATCTTAGGTCGTACGGATCAGTGCCGGTCCTCTTCCGCCGATCCGTCCCCGGTCCCCGCCGTGCGCAGCCGGAACCGCTGGAGCTTGCCCGTGGCGGTGCGGGGCAGGGCGTCGAGGAAGACGATCTCCCGGGGGCACTTGTAGGGCGCCAGCTCGGCCTTGACGAAGGCGCGCAGCGCCTCGGCGTCGCGTGCGGCGCCCTCCTGCAGGACGGCGAACGCCACCACGACCTGCCCGCGCGCCTCGTCGGGGCGGCCCACGACCGCGGCCTCGACCACGTCCGGGTGCCGCAGCAGCGCGTCCTCCACCTCGGGGCCCGCGATGTTGTACCCGGCCGAGATGATCATGTCGTCGGCGCGGGCGACGTAGCGGAACCAGCCGTCGGGCTCGCGGACGTAGGTGTCGCCGGTGATGTTCCAGCCGCCGCGGACGTACTCCCGCTGCCGCGGGTCGGCCAGGTAGCGGCAGCCGACCGGGCCGCGCACGGCCAGCAGTCCGGGCTCCCCGTCGGGCACCGGGTTGCCGTCCGGGTCCTGCACGCGCGCCTGCCAGCCCGGGACGGCCGTCCCGGTGGTCCCCGGCCGGATCCGGTCGCCGGCCGCGGAGATGAAGATGTGCAGCAGCTCGGTGGCGCCGATGCCGTTGATGATCCGCAGCCCCGTCCGCTCCCGCCACGCCCGCCAGGTGGCCGCGGGCAGGTTCTCGCCGGCCGAGACGCAGCGGCGCAGGGACGACACGTCGTGGCCGTCCAGGTCGGCGAGCATCGCGCGGTAGGCCGTCGGGGCCGTGAACAGCACCGACACCCGGTGCCGGGCGATCGCCGGCAGCAGCTGCCGCGGCCCGGCCTGCTCCAGCAGCAGCGCGCTCGCCCCGGTCCGCAGCGGGAAGACCACCAGGCCGCCGAGGCCGAAGGTGAAGCCCAGCGGGGGGCTGCCGGTGAAGACGTCGTCGGGGCCCGGCCGCAGGACGTGCCGGGAGAAGGTGTCGGCGATCGCCAGGACGTCCCGGTGGAAGTGCATGCAGCCCTTGGGGCGGCCGGTGGTGCCCGAGGTGAAGGCGATCAGCGCCACGTCGTCGGCCGCGGTGCCGACGGCCTCGTAGGGGGTGCCGGGCGCGGGGCGGGCGAAGAGGTCGTCCGGGCCGTCGCCGCCGTAGGTCGTGATGCGCAGACCGGGGACCTCGGCCTTGACGAGGTCGTCGACGGCCCGCACGTCGCACAGGGCGTGCCGGACCCGGGCGATCTCGCACATGGTGCTCAGCTCGTGCGGCCGCTGCTGGGCGAGCACCGTGACCGCCACGGCCCCCGTCTTCAGCACCGCCAGCCAGCAGGCGGCGAGCCGGGGCGTGGTGGGGCCGCGCAGCAGCACGCGGTTGCCGGGGACGACGCCGAGTTCGCCGGTGAGCAGGTGGGCGATCCGGTCCACGCGGGCGCGCAGCTCACCGTAGGTCCACCGCTCGCCGGCCGGGGTGAGGAACGCGGGGCGGTCGTCCGGCGGGCCGCTCAGCAGCTCCGCGGCGCAGTTGAGGCGGTCGGGGTAGCGCAGCTCCGGCAGGTCGAAGCGCAGCTCGGGCCACTGGTCCGGGGGAGGCAGATGGTCGCGCGCGAAGGTGTCGACGTGGGCCGTGCGCCGTGCATCCATACGGTTCGCCCCCTTGGCGTGGGTGGCTCGCCCCTGGAGCGTATCGTGTTGGTGACGACAGTCAACGGTTCGCGATAGCCTCGGAGTGACCCGGCCGGAACGCAGGGTGGCGGAGAAGGGACCGGCGATGACCGCATTCTCGCTCGAACCGGCACAACTCGCCTGGTGCGCCGAACTGCGCGCCCTCGCCGTGGAACGGCTGCGCCCGTACGCCGAGAAGGGCGAACCCGGCCGGGTGAACCGCCCCCTGGTCGCCGAACTGGGCCGGGCGGGGCTGCTCGGCCGGCTGTTCACCTCCGGCGCGCTCGAGCTGTGCCTGATGCGCGAGTCCCTCGCCCACGGCTGCACCGAGGCCGAGACGGCCCTGGCGCTCCAGGGCCTCGGCGCCCACCCCGTCCACCTGCACGGCACCCCGGAGCAGCGGGAGCGCTGGCTGCCCGAGGTGGCCGACGGCAGCGCGATCGCCGCCTTCGCGCTGAGCGAGCCCGGAGCGGGCTCCGACGCGGCCGCCCTCGCCCTCCGCGCGGTCCCCGACGGTTCCGCCCGCTGGCGTCTGACCGGCGAGAAGTGCTGGATCTCCAACGCCCCCGAGGCCGACTTCCACACGGTGTTCGCCCGGACCGGCCCGGACGCCGGGGCCCGCGGCGTCACGGCCTTCCTGGTGCCCGCCGACCGCCCGGGGCTGACCGGCCGCGCACTGGACATGCTCTCCCCGCACCCCATCGGCGCACTGGACTTCGACGCCGTACCGGTCACCGCCGCCGACGTGCTCGGGGAGGTGGGCTCCGGCTTCCGCGTCGCCATAGGCACCCTGAACCTGTTCCGGCCCAGCGTCGGCGCCTTCGCGGTCGGCATGGCCCAGGCGGCCCTCGACGCCACCCTGGCCCACACCGCCGGCCGGGACGCCTTCGGCGGCACCCTGCGCGACCTGCAGGCCGTCTCCCACCAGGTCGCCGAGATGGCCCTGCGCACGGAGGCCGCCCGGCTGATGGTCTACGCGGCGGCCACCGCGTACGACGACGGCGCCCCGGGCGTGCCCCGGCGTGCGGCCATGGCGAAGCTGCTCGCCACCGAGACCGCCCAGTACGTCGTCGACACGGCCGTCCAGTTGCACGGCGCCCGCGCGCTGCAACGCGGCCACCTGCTCGAACACCTCTACCGCGAGGTGCGCGCGCCGCGCATCTACGAAGGGGCCAGCGAGGTGCAACGCGGCATCATCGCCAAGGAGTTGTACGCCCACCTGGAGGACCAGCGGTGACCGTCGAGCGCGTCAACCCGTCCCGGCTGGCCCCGCCGGCCGGCTTCTCCCACGCCGTGGTGGCCTCCGGCTCGCGCGTGGTCTTCCTGGCCGGCCAGACCGCGCTCGACGGCGACGGCAAGGTGGTCGGTGCGACCCTGCCCGAGCAGTTCGAACGCGCCCTCGCCAACCTGCTCGCCGCGCTGGCGGCCGCGGGCGGCACCCCGTCCGACCTCGCGCGGGTCACCGTCTACGCCACCGACGTCGAGGACTACCGCGCGCACGCTCCCCGGCTGGGCGCGATCTGGCGCGAGGCGGCCGGACGCGACTACCCGGCGATGGCGGTCGTCCAGGTCGTCCGCCTGTGGGACGCGCAGGCCCTGGTGGAACTGGACGGCTTCGCCGTCCTTCCCTAGCCGCGCCGTGCGGGCGGGGCCGCGGCCCCGGGGCGTCAGGCGGCGACGGCCAGGCCCTGCGCCGTGCCCCGGTGGGGCTCCACCACCCGGCCGTCCGGCAGAAGTTCGCCGGTGTCGTCGAAGACGATCGCGCCGTCGCACAGCAGGCTCCACCCCTGCTCGGGGTGGGCGGCGACGACGTGCGCGGCGGACGAGTCGGTCGCGGGGCACTGGGTCCGGTGGGCACACATGGCGCACCTCCACGTCGATTGGGCCGTGTGAAGCTTTCCCCTACCTCTTACGGACAGACGATCCTCCCGTCTCGACCGCGGGGGAACGGAGCGCCGGCAAGCGTGACGAGTCCAGGACATCGCCGCGACCGTTCCACGACGGCCGGTGCGGACTCGCCACCGAAGGGGTGAGGGTCACGGGCCCCGGCCCCGGGGGCCGGTACGAGTGGGAGACGGACATTTCACCTCATTCTGGAGGTTTCCCTCATGGGTCCACGTTCCCTTCTCGGCGCGGCGGCCGGTGCCGCGCTGCTCCTGCTGACCGGCGCGGGCGCGACCCCCGCCACCGCGTCCACCGCCACGCCCGGCACCGCCACCCCCGGCACCGCTTCCGCCGCCGTGGCGGACAGCGTCACCGTCGACGCCATCGGCCGGATCGCCGCCGACGGCACCGTCACCCTGACCGGCACCTACCGCTGCGCGAGCGCCAGTGGCCCGGTCTTCGTCAGCTCCTCCGTGAGTCAGGGTGTGTCCACGACCCGTCACGGCATCGGCGGCACCCGGGCCGTGTGCGACGGCGCCGAGCACCGCTGGGTGAACACGGGCCGCCCCATGCCCGGCTCCCTCGTGCCCGGCGCGGCCCGGGTCGAGGCCACGCTGATGGAACTGCGCCTCTTCGGCGGCCTGCCCCTGCCCAGCGCCCACGCCACCTCGGGCCAGGCGGTCACCCTGACCCAGGGCTGAGGCCGGGAGCCCCGACGGACCGGCGCGCGAGCCGCACCCGCGGGCGCCGCCGGTCCGTCGCGCGCGGTCGACCGGCGGCTTCCTCCGAGGGGGGGTGGTGCGCCCGACCCCTCCTTGACTGTTTAATTGCGAGGTCTGTGCAAAAGCCAGACCGAAGCAACAAGGGTGTGAGGTCACATGTCGACCCGTCGGATACGAGGGGCCGCCGCCACGGCGGCCTTGGCCGCGGCGGTCACCGCCTGCTCCGCTCCCGGCGGTGGCGGAGCCGACGGCGCCGGGTCCGCCGCGTCGGTCGTCATCGGCGTGGCCACCGAGCCCGACACCCTCAACCCGCTGCTCGGCTACGGCAAGGACGGCAACTCCAAGATCTTCGACGGGCTCCTCGCGCGCGACGCCCAGTTGAAGCTGAAGCCCGCCCTCGCGGCGAAGCTGCCCGAGATCACCGACGGCGGCCGGACGTACACGTACACCCTGCGCGACGGCGTCGAGTTCAGCGACGGCGAGCCGCTCACCTCCGCCGACGTCGTCTACACCTACCGGACCGCGCTGGACGCCAAGACCAACAACACCTTCAAGAGCGAGCTGGACGCCGTGCGGGAGGTCCGGGCGGACGGCGACGACAAGGTCGTCTTCACCCTGAAGTACCCCTACGCGCCCTTCGCCGCACGCACCGTCCTGCCCATCGTCCCCGAGCACGTCGCGGCGGAGCAGGACCCCAACACCGGCACCTTCAACACCAGGCCCATAGGCACCGGCCCGTACGTCCTCAGCAGGTGGAGCAAGGGCGAGAAGCTCACCTTCAAGGCCAACCCCCGCTACTGGGGCGGCAAGCCGAAGGTCACCTCCTTCACCATGGCCGTCATCGGCGACGACAACGTGCGCGCCACCCGGCTGCGCTCCGGCGACCTCGACGGCGCCGTCCTGCCCCCCAACCTCGCGGCCACCTTCAAGAACGACGACGGCAAGCGCACCCACCGGGCCCGGTCCTACGACTTCCGCGCCGTCGCCCTCCCCACCGCGAACCCGGTCACCGGCGACCGCGCCGTCCGGCGGGCCCTCGACGCCGCCGTCGACCGCGAGGCCATGGTCGACAGGATCCTCGACGGCGCGGGCCGGCCCGCCTACGGGCCGCTGCCCGTCGACGACCCCGCCTTCACCCGGGACATCGAGCGCCCCCGGGACCTGGACAAGGCCCGCGAGATCCTCGACGAGGCCGGCTGGAAGCCCGGCAAGGACGGCGTGCGCGCCAAGGACGGCCGACGCGCGGCCTTCACCCTGCTCTACCCCTCCGGCGACAAGGTCCGCCAGGACCACGCCCTCGCCTACGCCTCCGACGCCAAGGAGGCGGGCATCGAGGTGACGGCCGAGAGCGCCACCTGGGAGGTCATCGAACCGCGCATGAAGGACACCGCCGTCCTCGCGGGCTTCGGCAGCACCGGCGACCCCGACTTCGGCCTCTACACCCTGCTGCACTCCTCCCTCGCCGGCGACGGCTTCAACAACATGCCCCGCTACGACAACCCGGCCGTGGACCGCGCCCTCGACGACGGCCGCCACAGCCAGGACCCGGCCGAGCGCAAGGCCGCCTACGACACGCTCCAGCGCGCCCTGGTGCGGGACCCCGGCTACACGTTCCTCACCCACCTCGACCACCTGTACGTGCTGGCCGACCGCTGGGAGGGGCTGAGCACCCAGCTGGAGCCGCACGAGCACGGCTTCGCCAGCGGCCCCTGGTGGAACATCGAGGACTGGCAGCCCGAGCAGTGACCCGCCTGCCCTGGGCCGCGATGGCGCGGCTGGCGGGGCGGCGGACCCTGTTCGCCGGCCCCGTCCTGCTCGTCGTCACCTTCGGCGTGTTCGCCATCGCCGCCGCCTCCCCGTTCGACCCCGTCAAGGCCTACGCCGGGACCGCCGCGCTCGGCGCCGACCGACAGACCCTGGACCGGCTGCGCGAGAACCTCGGGGTGGACGAGCCGTTCGCCGCCCGCTGGTGGCACTGGCTGACCTCCGCCCTCGGCGGCGACTTCGGCCACTCCACCGTCATGCGCCAGCCCGTCACCCAGGTCATCGGCGAACGGCTCGTGTGGTCCGCGCTGCTGTGCGCGGCCGCGTTCGCCGTCGCCGTGCTCGCCGGCACGGTCCTCGGCGTGCTCGCCGCACGCCGCCCAGGCTCGGCCGTCGACCGGGTCGTCACCTCCCTCGCCTACACCCTGGAGGCGGCCCCGGTCTTCTGGATCGCCCTGCTGGCCGTCTGGCTGTTCGCCCTGCAGTGGGACGTCCTGCCGGCCGGCGGACTCACCGACACCGGCAGCGAACAGGTCACGTCCGGCCAGGTCGCGAGCCATCTCGTCCTGCCCGCAGGGGTCCTGGCGGTGTCGCAGCTGCCCTGGTTCACGCTGTACGTGCGCCAGGGCGTCGGCGACGCCCTGGCCGAGGACCCCGTGCGCGGCGCCCGCGCCCGCGGCCTGAGCGAACGCACCGTCCTGCTCGGCCACGCCCTGCGCTCCGGGCTGCTGCCGGTGCTCACGCTCATCGGCTCCCGCGTGCCCGAACTCATCACCGGGGCCCTGCTCGTGGAGAGCGTCTTCAGCTGGCCCGGCATCGCCGCCGCCACCGTCGAGGCGGCCACCGCGGTCGACTTCCCGCTGCTCGCCGCCCTGACGACCCTGGCCACCGCCGCCGTGCTCGCCGGGAACCTGCTCGCCGACCTGCTGTACGGACTGTTCGACCCGAGGGTGAAGCTCAGTGACATGTGACGCGCCCGCGCCCGCAGGCACCCCGGAGCGGACCGAGTGGCGGTCGTCCGGCCCGCGCCGCCGCTCCACCCGCGCCCTGCGCGTGCGCACCTCCGCCGCGCTGGTGGCCCTCACCGTGCTGGCCGTGCTGCTCGTCCCGCCGCTGGTCCAGCTCGACCAGCAGGCCGTCGACCTGGCCGCCAAGCTGCAACCGCCGTCGTGGGCGCACCCCTTCGGCACCGACGACGTCGGCCGGGACCTGCTGCTGCGCTGCGTGTACGGGCTGCGCGTCTCCCTGCTCGTCGGGGTGGCGGCCGCCCTGACGGCGACCGTCGTCGGCACGGCCGTGGGCGCGGCCGCCGGGGCGCTGGGCGGCTGGGCCGACAGGGCGCTGATGCGGCTGGTCGACACGTTCTCGTCCGTGCCGCACCTGCTGCTCGGCATCTTCGTGGTCGCCATGTTCCGGCCCGGGGTGTGGCCCGTGGTGATCTCCGTGGCGCTCACCCACTGGCTGTCCACCGCCCGGATCGTCCGCGCCGAGGTGCTGTCCCTGCGGTCCCGGCCGTACATCGACGCGGCCGTCTCCGGCGGGGCGTCGAGGTGGCGGGTGACCGTGCGGCACCTGCTGCCGGCGGTGCTGCCCCAGGCCGCCCTCGCCGCCGTGCTGATGGTGCCGCACGCCATGTGGCACGAGTCGGCCCTGTCGTTCCTCGGACTGGGACTGCCGACCCACACCGCGAGCCTCGGCACCCTGATCCAGACCGCCCGCGGCTCGCTGCTCGCCGGCCAGTGGTGGCCCACCCTCTTCCCGGGCCTCTTCCTCATCGTCCCGACCCTCGCCGTCGCCGGTCTCGCCGGGGCCTGGCGGGAGCGGATCAACCCCCGTCACCGATCGGAGCTGATGCTGTGAGCACCGAGACCGACACCGCCGGGCGGGACTCCGGGGCCGGGCGGGCGCCCGTGCTGTCCGTGCGGGGGCTGTCCGTGCGGTTCCTGATGCCCGGCGGGCGCCGGGTCGCCGCCGTCACCGACGCCCGCTTCGACGTGGCCGCGGGGGAGTGCCTCGCCCTCATCGGGGAGAGCGGCTGCGGCAAGTCCGTGCTGGCGTCCGCGCTGCTCGGGCTGCTCCCCGGCAACGCGCAGACCGCCGGGTCCGCCCTGCTGGGCGACCTCGACCTGCTCACGGCCGGCGAACGCGTCCTGGCCCGCCGGGTGCGCGGCCGGCTCATCGGCCTGGTCCCGCAGAGCCCGGCCGCGCACCTCACCCCCGTACGCACCGTCCGCTCCCAGCTGGAGGAGACGGTCGCGGCCCTCACCGCCACCCGGGGCCGGTCCGCCCTGCGCGCCGCCGCCGAGGCCGCCGCCGAACGGGCCGCCTTCCCCGCCGGCCACCTCGACCGCCACCCCCACCAGCTCTCCGGCGGCCTGGCCCAGCGGGCCGCCACCGCCCTCGCCCTGGTGGGCGGCGCGCCCCTGCTGCTCGCCGACGAACCCACCACGGGACTCGACCGCGACCTCGTGGACCGTACGGTCGACGAGCTGCGCCGGCACGTCGACGACCCCACGGGGACCGACGGCGGCGGACGCGCCCTGCTGATGATCACCCACGACCTGTCCGCCGCCGAGCGGATCGCCGACCGGGTCGCCGTCATGTACGCGGGCCGGATCGTCGAACTGGCCGACGCCCGCGACTTCTTCGGATCGCCCGGCCCCCGCCACCCCTACAGCCGCGGCCTTCTGCGGGCCCTGCCGGACCGGGCCTTCACCCCGATCCCCGGCATGCCGCCCGAACTCGGCGACCTCCCCGCGGGCTGCGCCTTCGCCGCCCGCTGCGACCGGGCCACCGGCACCTGCACCACCGGCACTCCACCGCCCGGCACGGTCGCCTGCCACCACCCGTACGTGCCGGAGGACGTCCGTGCTTGAACTGCGTTCCGTCACCGCCGGATACGACCGGCACGCCCCGGTCGTCCGGGGCGTCTCGCTGACCGTGGCGGCCGGGGAGTCCGTCGGCCTGCTCGGGCCGAGCGGCTGCGGCAAGTCCACCCTCGCCCGTGTCGCCGCGCTGCTGCACCGCCCCGACTCGGGCACCCTCCTGCTCGACGGCACGCCCGTCCGGCGCTGGCGCCACCGCGCCCCGCGCGAGCTGCGTACCGCTTTCGGGGTCGTCTTCCAGCAGGCCAGGCTCTCCGCCGACCCGCGGCTGCCGCTGGCCGACCTGATCGCCGAGCCCCTGCGGGCCACCGGCCGGGGCGGGCAGGCGGCGCGGCGGGTCGCCGAGCTGGCCCCGGCCGTCGGCCTCACCGACGACCTGCTGACCCGCCGGCCGCACGAGGTCAGCGACGGGCAGCTGCAACGGGCGTGCCTGGCGCGGGCGCTGGCCCTGCGCCCGCGCCTGCTGGTCTGCGACGAGATGACGGCGATGCTCGACGCGTCCACGGCCGCCGCCCTGGTCGCCGCGGTCGAGGAGTACCGGTCCGCGACCGGTGCCGCCCTGCTGGCGGTGGGACACGACCGCACGCTGCTGCGGCGCTGGTGCGACCGTACGGTCCACTGGGACGACCTGGGCTGAGCGGCGGCGCGCTCGCGTGCGCCGCCGGGGCGGACGCCGGCCCGTCAGTGGTCGTCCCAGTGGCCTTCGTGGGCGGCGTGCCGGTGGCCGTCGTGCACGTAGTCGGTGTGGTCGCCGTGCCGTACGGCCTGGTGGCCGCAACGGTCGCCGTGCTGGTGGTCGTGGTTGTGGTGCACGGTGTGGCCGTCGGCGCCGCACTCGTCGGCGTGGCCTTCGTGCATCCGGTGGATGTGGCCGTCGTGGGCGTAGTCGGTGTGGTCGCCGTGCGGGAAGGCGAGGTGACCGCAGTCGTCGCCGTGGGCGTGGGCGTGGTCCTGGTGGGTGCGGTGCTCAGCGGTGGTCATGGCGGTGCTCCTTGCCTGTGCGCCGGGCCGGACCCGGCGGACGCGGGGGCTCTTCGGCGACCTCGACCTATAGCGGCTTCCGTCTCGATTGTCCCGGCGGCGGGCCGCCGTGCACCGTTCGGGGGAGTGCGGACGGGTGACCGGGGTGCGGGGGAGTGCGGACGGGTGACCGGGCCGGCGCGGTCAGCGCACCGCCACGACCACGCAGCTGTCGCCGTACTGCCAGACCACGCCCACCGTGCCGAAACCGGCCTGCCGCAGCAGGTCCAGGTGGGCGGGGAGCGAGAGCCCGGCGGGGGCGCCGGTGCCGGCCGACCCCTCGCTTCGGTCGCGGTCGGCCAGCAGGTCCGTCAGCTCCGGGTCGCGGGCGGCGGCGGCCCACCAGGAGTCCCAGTCCTCCTGGGCGAACACCCGCTCGCGCACGGCACGGCATCGCCCGACGTGCGCGGCGATCGCGGCCGGAGCCCCCACGCCCTGGGGCAGGTGGTCGCCGTTGACCAGGACGCCCCCGGGCCGCAGCGCCGCGGCGAGCTGCCGGTACACGGCGGACAGGGTCTCCCGGTCGAGGTAGTGCAGGGCCGTGGTGGACACGGCCGCGTCCAGGGGCCGGTCCAGCTCCAGAGCCCCGAGCCAGCCGGGCGCGCCGATCTCCGCGTCCACGTAGCGGGCCGCGTCCGGGTGGTGGGTGCGGCCCAGCTCCAGCAGCAGCGGATCGCGGTCCACGGCGACCACCTCGGCCGCCGGCAGCCGCCGGACCAGCCGTGCGGCCAGCGACCCCGGGCCGCAGCCCAGGTCCACGACCAGGGGCCGGGCCGTCCGGCCCGCCGTCGCGTGCTCGACGACGTCGGAGATCACGGTGAACCGCTCCTCGCGGTCGACGGCGTAGCGCTGCTGCTGGAGCTCCCACCGCTCCACCCACCGCTGTGCCGTCGCCAGACTCAGCCCCATCCGCCTCGCGCCACCTAGCCGCCTCGCACCCGACCCTTGCGGACCCGAGCCTACAGGTGGAAACGGTTCCCATTACGCACTGCCGCCGCCATCAGGCGAGTGAGGCGAGAACGGACAGCAACCGGTCGATCTCCTCCACGGTGTTGTACACGTGCAGACTCACCCGGACCGAACCGGTCCGCTCGCCGGCGTCGCCCTGGCAGAGGTGGTCGGAGCGGACCATGAAGCCGTGGCTGAACAGGACGAAGCCCAGATCACCCGAGTCGACACCCCGGTGCCGCAGGGTCACGATGCCCCGCCGTCGCTGCACCGCCGAGTCCGCGGCCAGACTCAGCGGGCAGCCCAGCACCTCGTAGGCGTCCAGGCCGCGCAGACCCTCGGTGAGTCGGGCGGCCAGGCCGACCGTCCAGCGCTCCACGCGCTCCACCCCGGCGGCGTCCAGCCAGTCCAGGGCCGCCTCCAGGGAGGCGATGCCCACCGTGTTCGGCGTGCCGCCCCACCCGCCGGGCGTGAACCGCGGCCCGCGCTCCTGCCGCGCCCACACCGCCCCGGTACCCGGCAGCGCCAGCGTCTTGTGCCCGGAGAAGACCACGAAGTCCACGTCCAGGTCGTCCACGGACAGCGGCACATGGCCCACCCCCTGGGCCGCGTCGAGGCAGATCACCGCCTCCGGGCCGACCGCCCGGCGGATGCGCTGCACGTTCATGTCACCGCCGTACACGTGGTGCACGTGGGTGGCCGCGACGAACCGGGTGCGCGGCCCCACCCGTTCGGCCAGCGCGCGGTGGTCGTAGTCCCACGAGCCGCTCTGGTACGGCATCGGCACGACCCGCACCCGTACTCCTTCGCGGGCCAGTTGCCGCCGGGCCTCCAGCCATGGCTCGATGTTGGCCCGGTGGTCGGCCCCGGGCACGACGATCTCGTCCCCGTCGCGCAGGAATCCGGGCAGCCAGTCCCGTGCGATCGTGCGCAGCCCCTCGGTCGTGCCGCTGGTGAAGTGCACGCCGGAACGCCCCGGACGGGTGTCCCCGAGAAACCGCCCGACCCGCTCCCGGGTGCGCTCCACCAGGTCCGTCGTCCGGTTGGCCCAGGTGTAGGTGCCGCGCGCGGCGTTGGCGTTCGACGTGGTCAGGTACGTCTGCACCGCGTCCAGCACGGCCTGCGGCTTCTGCGAGGTGGCCGCGCTGTCCAGGTACGCCAGCTCCGGGTGCCCGGCGACGAGGGGGAACTGGGCACGCAGCTCCCGCTGCCACGCGTGCAGGTCCTCGCCCGTGGTGGGTGCCGTCATGGTCAGTCCCGCACCAGGGGCGCGCCCGCGTCCCGCCAGGCGATGATGCCGCCGGCCAGGCTGCGCACGTCCGGGTGGCCCATGCGGGTCAGCAGCGCCGCGTACCGGGCGGACTGCTCACCGACCGGACAGGCCAGCAGGACCGGGCGGCTCCGGCTGAACGGCAGGCCACCGCGGGCGAGTTCGGCGAACAGCTCGTCGACGATGTTCACCGATCCGTCGATGTGCAGCGCCGCGTAGGCGAAGGGGCTGCGCAGGTCCACGACGAGCGGCGCACCGGTCCCGATCCAGCGCCGCGCCTCGTCCACGGTGACCGTCGCCGCCCCGGCGACCTCGGCCTCGGTCAGGTCCTCCGCCGCGTTCCTCCGGGCCGGCCGGCCCAGCAGGTCCGGGCGGCGCTCCCGGACGTAGCCGACGTAGCTCTCCACGCGGTCGCAGACGATGAACACCGCGGTCCGCCGCCCGGCCTGCTCGTCGTCCAGGGCGCGCAGGTGGCGGACGGCGCCGAAGTAGGCCGCGCCACCGGTGGGGCCGCCCAGGATGCCGCAGCGGCGGTTGAGCGTGAGCATCCCCTCGATGGCCTCGTCCGCCGTCACCGAGTCCATCGTGTCGTAGGTGTCCGGGTCGAACAGGCCGACCTCCTGCACCTCGTCGATGGTGCGGATGCCGGGGATGAAGTCGGACTTGGCCGCGACCAGGCCGACCACGCGCACCGACGGGTCCTCCGCGCGCAGCGCCCGGGCGACGCCCGTGGACGAGCCCGCCGTGCCCACGCAGGCGACGAACCAGTCCGGGACCCTGCCGTCCAGGTCCTTCACGATCTCGGGGCCGGTGCCGGTGAGATGCGCCTCGGTGTTGCGCGCGTTGAAGTACTGGTCGGTGTGCAGGTACGAGTCGCCCGAGGCGGACAGGGTCCGGTGGAACTGCGTCAGCGGGTCGTCCGCGGCGGTCGGGTCCAGGCACTCGCTCTGGCCGGGCAGTTCCTCGATCCGCGCCCCGAGCAGCAGCAGGAGGTCCCTGATCTCCGGCACCCGCATGCGGTTGGTCACGCTCCGGAAACCCAGCCCGTGCATGCCCGCGATGACCGCCAGGGCCTTCGCCGTGTTGCCGCTGGACAACTCCACCACCTGGCTGCCCCGTTGGGCCGCCTCGGCCAGCAGCGGCTCCGCCATGCTCCAGGCGGCCCGGTCCTTCACCGAGCCGAAGGGGTTGAGCATCTCGAGCTTGGCGTACAGGTCGATGTGGCGCAGCCCGTGCACGGCCGGGTCGATCCGCACCAGCGGCGTGTTGCCTATCGCCTCGGTGATGCTGTCGTACCTCACAGGACTCCCCCCGAGGGCGTGGTCGGCCAGAACTGCTCGTCGAGACACCACCGCCAGTGGTCGCCGTCCTGCCAGGCGGCGACCTTCCGTGCGGCGGGCTGCAGTTGGGCGCCGGTGGCGTGGAAGTCCATCGCGTATCCGGCGGTGTTGGCGAAGGCCAGCAGGTCACCCGGCTCGGGACGGCGCGGCAGGAAGACCGTGCGCCGGGTGATCAGATCCGACTCCAGACACAGACTCCCGAAGAGGTGGACGGCGACGGGCCGCTCCCCGGCGGCTCCGGCGGCGCCCCGGGGGACGACGACCGGGTCCACCAGCACGCCGTGGTCCTCCAGGGCGATGTCGTCCGCCTTCGCGGCCAGCCGGACGAGCAGCGGGCCGCCGCCGTCCTGGGCGCGCACCTCCAGCACGCGCGCCAGCGTCAGCCCGCACTGGTCGAGCAGGGCCCGGCCGGGCTCGGTGTGCAGGTCGTACAGGTGCTCCAGCAGCAGCGAGGCCAGCGGCCGGCCGCCCAGCGCGGCGGCGGGCCGGCCGAGCAGTTCGTCGAGGTAGGCCGCGCCCGCGACGGGCCGGTACGCCGGGTACAGACCGAGCGTGCCGCGCAGGGTGCCGGACTCCTCGCGCAGCCCGTACCCGTGACCGCCCCAGGCCAGCGGCGGGCGGCGGCCCAGGACGGCCGCGGTGAGCTCCGTCGTGTACGCCTCCCACTGCTCCCGCTCGGCGAGGTAGCTGACGCCGAACCCGCCGCCGATGTCGACCGCGCGGGGCCGCAGCCCCCGGCTGCGGAACGCCTCCAGCGCCGCCAGGCACCCCTCCAGGGCGACGGCCTTCTCCGCGACGCTCGTGGTGTCGAGGTGGAAGGCCACCCCGGTCGCCTCCATCGCGTCGCCGTGCCGCTCGACCGTCTCCAGCAGCAGCGCCAACTCCCGGACGGGCGTGCCGAAACGACTGCGGCGGCTCAGTACCCGCACCCCCGGGGCCTCGAACCCCGACAGTCTCAGCAGCACGGGCACCGGCGGCAGGGCGTGCTTGCGCACCAGCGCCGCCACCTGCTCCAGCTCGGCGGCGGAGTCGGCGCTGACGGTGACGCCCGTACGGGCCGCCAGCCACAGGAACTCGGGGTTCTTGGGGCCCGTGGCCGTGATCCGCCGCGCGTCGAACCCGGCCCCGAGCGCGTGCTGCAGCTCGCCGAGCGAGGCGACGTCCACGCCCGCGTCCGTCGCCGCGAGCCGCCGCAGCAGGGCGCTGGAGCGGCTGGCCTTGTGGGCGTAGAAGATCTGCCCCGGCAGCCGGTGCGCCCGGTACACCGACCGGAAGCCCTCCACGTTCTCCGCGATCTGGTCGGGCACCACGACGTGCAGGGGCGAGCCGAACGCGTCGGCGAGCGTGTGCAGCGTCCCGTGCGCCGCCATGAGCGACCGGAGCCGCGGCTCCAGCCGTGGTGCGAGGTACAAGGGCTCCGGCGGTGGTTCGACGTACAACGGCCGGCCGTCCATGCGCGCTCCCTCCCCTGAAGCCGCTGGGCCCGATGTCCGGGCACGTCGGACACTCCCCGTGTGTCGCCGTATGACCCCTATCCATTCCCCGGTCGCTTTACGCCCTGCAAGGCCGGGGCCCCTCCCGCGGCCGGTGCGAAGCGGATCACGACGCCCGGGGGCGGCGCGCGCCGGGCGCCCACTGCGCGCCCCCACCGCCCGGAGGGGCACCCCGTGCAGCCGGTCGCCCACGCCGGACGGGTCCCGGGGCGGTCGTCCGGCCGGGCGAGGCCGCTGGCCGGCGGCGGGTCACCGGCCCTTGCCGGCGCGGTACTTGGCGGTGTACCGCTGAGCGATCTCCCGTTGCTCGCGCTCCATCCAGGGGGCGGCGACCAGTACGTCCGGCAGCATGGCCCGCTTCAGCGTCACCGCGCGGAACAGACGGGAGACGGTGACGTCGTGGTCCGGGCGGTGCACGAGGGTGATGCGGTCGCCCGCGCGGATGTCGCCTGCCTCGATGACGCGGAGCATGGCGCCCGGCGACGCCGCCTGCGTGAAACGGCGCACCCAGCCCTTCTCGCCGAGCCAGCCGGCGAAGGTACGGCAGGGGATGCGTCCGCCGGTCACCTCCAGGACGGTGGAGCGACCGACCCGCCACCGTTCCCCGACCAGCGCGTCGCGCAGGTCCATGCCGACGACCGTCAGGTTCTCGCCGAAGGAACCGTTGCCCAGGACCCGTCCCAGCTCCCGCTGCCAGCCGTCCAGGTCCTCGCGGGCGAAGGCGTACACGGCGCGATCGGCACCGCCGTGGAAGCGCAGGTCGCAGACCGTGTCACCACGGACCCCGCCGCCCGCGAGGCCGGGTGGCCCCGCGGGGGCCACCCGGACCGGCCCGTCGACCGGCCGCTTGTCGATTCCGGTCGCGCCACCCGGAGCGTCCGTGAAGGCCACCGCGCGGGCCCGGCCGACGTTGACGCTGAGCACGGAGCCGTGCGCACCGCTCACGCGTCGGGCCGCCGCGTGACCGGCTGCGCGCCCGCGGTCGGACCGGCCTCGGGGGCGAACGGGCAGCGCCAGTGCGCGTCCGTCCGCATACCGGAGTACTGGCGCGCCTCGGAGGCCTCGCCGAACTCGGCGAGGTTGGGGTTGATGGAACCCTGCAGGCGCATGTCGCGCTCACGGATGCGGTGCTGCAGGCCCTGGTAGACGCCGTTGTCCACCAGGCGCTTGAACTGGTGGTGGGAGTTGAACGCCATCGCGGGGAACGGGAAGCGGCGCGTGACCCGCGACGCGTTCTCGTGCAGGCCCACGATGAAGAACGGGTGTCCTGCCACGCTGAAACCGAACCGCGGGGAGGCGGGATCCGGATCCGCACCCTCCGCCCAGGCGAAACCGCGCTCGGCGTCCACGGCGTGCAGCTCGGTCAGCTGCCGCCACAGCAGGGTGTGGAAGTCCGGCTCCGTGAGCCCCAGCGGCCCGTCGAAGACCGCGACGACGGTGGCGAAGTTCTGCTCGGGGGCCAGGTCGCGCGAAACGAACTCCGTGAGGGCGTCGTGGAGCGCCGTCGTCGCACTCCCGGTGCCCATGGCACCCACGTGGACCTGACGCAGGCTCCCGCGGCGCAGGGCCGACTTCGCCCCCAGGCAGGAGAACTCCTCGCTCTCTATCCAGGCCGCCAACTGGTCATGGACGGGCACGGCTGTCATCGAACCTCTCCCTCGGTGTGTCGGTCAACGTGCTCTTCTGCGCCGCGCTTAGGTGTGGCGGGCTGTGATCTGCCGGGGTGTGCCGAGGCGCTCGTGCGGCTGCCGCTCGTCGACCGGCACCGCGTCCTGTTCAGCACCGCACGACACTGGCCGCGGCGGAGCGTGCGTCGCGCGCCGTCAGCAGGTCCGACGGCCGCAGGCGCCACCCGCGTTCCCGCATCGCGGAGCTCACCCGCAGGGCGGCGAGCGAGTCGCCGCCCTGGGCCAGGAAGTCGTCGTCGGGCCCGAAGGCGGGGATGCGGAGCTGGGCCCGCACCAGGTCCAGCAGCAGGGCGAGTGGGTCGTCCTGCCCCGCCGAGCCGTCCCGGGCCGCACCGGAGGCGGGGGGCGTCTGCGGCACGGGCGCCGCGTACTCCTGCGTGAGGAGCGCCGCCACGGCGCGGCGGTCGATCTTGCCGGAGCCGGTCAGCGGGAGCCGGTCGTGGACCCGTATCAGACCCGGGACCAGGTGAGAGGGCACGCGTCCGCGCAGGTCCTCGCGTATCTGCTCGGCCGTCGGGCCACCCGTGGTCACCGAGAGCGCGGCGGCCAGGACGCGCCCGCCGGTCCCGGTCCCGTCGTCGAGCGCCACGGCGGCGGCGCCGGTGACGCCCGGTGTGGCGGTCAAGTGCCGGTCCACGTCGTCGAGTTCGATCCGGTAGCCACGAACCTTGACCTGGTTGTCCAGACGGCCCAGGAACTCCAGGGCACCCTCGGCGTGGCGTACGACCTGGTCCCCGGTGCGGTACATCCGCGCGTCGGCCACCGCGGTGAACGGGTCGGGACGGAAGCGCTCCGCCGTGCGCGTCGGGTCGTCGAGGTACCCGTGGGCGAGCGGACTCCCGCCGACCCACAGCTCACCGGGGCTGCCGTCCTCACAGGGGCGCCCGTCTGCGTCCAGGACGTACAGCCGGCGGGCGCCCACCGGCCCGCCGATGGGCAGCCCGGTCGTCGCCGGGACCGGCTCGTCCGGCCGCAGGACGAAGGCCGTGCAGGTCACCACCGTCTCGGTCGGGCCGTAGCCGTTGACCAGCGTGCTGTGGCCCAGCGGACCGTCGCGGTGCGCCCGCACGTCCTTCGTGACCGCCGCCTCGCCGCCGATGACGACGGTGCGCACGCCCTCGAAGGAGGGGCCGGTGCCGTCCCGCCCCTGCATCTGGGCGCAGAGCAGGCGCCAGTACGCGGTGGGCAGCTGGAGCACGGTCACGCCCAGGTCCCGCACCCGGCGGGCGAGCTCCGCCGGGCTCAGGGCACGGTCCGGGGTGTTCAGGAAGGCCACCGTGCCTCCGACGGCGAGCGTCGGCCAGATCTCCTCCTGGGCGACGTCGAAGCCGGTTGCGGACGGCGGTCGGCAATGTCCTGAGGAAGGCCGGACGCGCCCCGGGTGCTGCGCTCAGTGGCTGAATTCGCTGGACCACCGAAGTCGTTCACGCAGTCCGTGACACCGGTGGTGCGGTGGGAGGCACCGGTGGTGCGGTGGGAGGGGGTGCGATTCCGGGTGAGCGTCCGCCGTCCGGTCGGAGGTGCCGCGGATGTCTGAAAGCACCGCTTCTCACCCCCTGCCCGCGGGCGGGCGGGCAGGGGGCGAGAAGGTGCCGCGGTTCTGTCCGGTCAGATGTCCCGGAACGTCTCGATCTGCGCCCCGATCGAGTTCAGCCGCTCCGCCAGGTCCTCGTACCCTCGGTTGATGACGTACACGTTGCGCAGCACCGACGTGCCCTCGGCCGCCATCATCGCCAGCAGGACGACCACCGCGGGGCGCAGGGCCGGTGGGCACATCATCTCGGCGGCGCGCCAGCGGGTCGGGCCCTCGACCAGCACCCGGTGGGGGTCCAGCAACTGCAGCCGGCCGCCGAGGCGGTTCAGGTCGGTGAGGTAGATCGCGCGGTTGTCGTAGACCCAGTCGTGGATGAGGGTCTTGCCCTGGGCGACCGCGGCGATGGCCGCGAAGAACGGGACGTTGTCGATGTTCAGGCCGGGGAACGGCATGGGGTGGATCTTGTCGATCGGCGCCTCCAGCTTGGAGGGCCGGACGGTGAGGTCCACCAGCCGGGTGCGGCCGTTGTCGGCGAAGTACTCCGGCGTGCGGTCGTGGTCGAGCCCCATCTCCTCCAGGACCGCCAGCTCGATCTCCAGGAACTCGATGGGCACGCGGCGCACCGTCAGCTCCGACTCCGTCACGACGGCCGCGGCCACCAGGCTCATCGCCTCGACCGGGTCCTCGGAGGGGGAGTAGTCCACGTCGACGTCGATGGTGGGCACGCCGTGCACGGTGAGCGTGGTGGTGCCGATGCCGTCGACCTTGACGCCCAGCGCCTCCAGGAAGAAGCACAGGTCCTGGACCATGTAGTTGGAGGAGGCGTTGCGGATGACGGTGGTGCCGTCGTGCCGGGCGGCCGCCAGCAGCGCGTTCTCGGTCACCGTGTCGCCGCGCTCGGTCAGCACGATGGGCCGGTCCGGGACGGTCGAGCGGTCCACCTGCGCGTGGTACTGCCCCTCGGTCGCGGCGATGTCCAGGCCGAAGCGGCGCAGCGCGATCATGTGCGGCTCGATCGTGCGGGTGCCGAGGTCGCAGCCGCCGGCGTAGGGCAGCTTGAAGTGGTCCGCGCGGTGCAGCAGCGGGCCGAGGAACATGATGATCGAGCGCGTGCGGCGGGCCGCGTCCGCGTCGATCGACGCGAGGTTCAGCTCGGCCGGCGGCACGATCTCCAGGTCGACGCCGTCGTTGATCCAGCGGGCGCGCACGCCGATGGACGCCAGCACCTCCAGCAGGCGGTAGACCTCCTCGATGCGGGCGACGCGGCGCAGCACCGTGCGCCCCTGGTTGAGCAGGGAGGCGCACAGCAGCGCCACGCACGCGTTCTTGCTCGTCTTCACGTCGATGGCACCGGACAGGCGCCGCCCGCCGACGACCCGCAGATGCATCGGACCGGCGTAGCCGAGGGACACGATCTCGCTGTCGAGGGCTTCCCCGATCCGCGCGATCATCTCAAGGCTGATGTTCTGATTGCCGCGCTCGATCCGGTTGACCGCGCTCTGGCTGGTGCCGAGCGCCTCCGCCAGCTGCGACTGGGTCCAGCCCCGGTGCTGCCGGGCGTCACGGATGAGCTTGCCGATGCGTACGAGGTAGTCGTCTGCCATGGGGTTGAGGTTATCTCAGATATGAGATGGCGCCCGCCCGGGGGGCCGTTCGGGTGATGAACCGTCAACCCCGCCCGGCAGCCTCAGCGTCGCGACGTGCGGGTGGTGCGCCGCCATCCGAAGGGTCCGGGCAGATCCATCGACGTCGTACGGCGTCCCGTGCTGCTGCGGGTGTAGCGCGGGCCGTTCTTGCCGCCGCCGGTGGTGATGGACCAGGAGCGCTTGTTGATGTTCAGCCGCACCCCCGGAAGAATCCGGAAACTCTTGCGGAACGTGAGGGGCATTCAGGGCCTCCTTCCGGTGTTCACCGGGCCCTTCCCGGTTCCGTTCGCTTACCCCGGGTTCCCGGATGGATGGCAGGCGGGATCGGACCTCGCCGCACATCTCATGGAGTCCGCGGCACATCGCATGGAGTCCGCCGCACATCTCATGCAGTCCGGGCATGACGCTCCGGCCCTCGTGTACTAGAGTTATCTCGACATCGAGATATCTGCCGAGAAGCACCGCACGCCGCCACTCGGTAAGGGTTACCTAACTTAGCCTTACCTTAGCGGATCGGTCGAGATGCCGTGGCGGCAGGATCGTGGTGGTACGCGCACATCAATGAAGGAGACTGTCGTGTCGGCGAACAGCTTCGACGCCCGCAGCACGCTGCAGGTGGGCGACGAGTCGTACGAGATCTTCCGGCTGGACAAGGTGGAGGGCTCGGCCCGCCTTCCCTACAGCCTCAAGGTCCTGCTGGAGAACCTGCTCCGCACCGAGGACGGCGCGAACATCACCGCCGACCACATCCGCGCTCTCGGCGGATGGGACTCGCAGGCCCAGCCCAGCCAGGAGATCCAGTTCACGCCGGCCCGCGTGATCATGCAGGACTTCACCGGCGTGCCCTGTGTCGTGGACCTCGCCACCATGCGTGAGGCCGTCAAGGAGCTGGGCGGCGACCCGGCGAAGATCAACCCGCTGGCCCCGGCCGAGCTGGTCATCGACCACTCCGTCATCGCCGACAAGTTCGGCACCAACGACGCGTTCAAGGTGAACGTCGACCTGGAGTACGGCCGCAACAAGGAGCGCTACCAGTTCCTGCGCTGGGGCCAGACCGCCTTCGACGAGTTCAAGGTCGTCCCGCCGGGCACCGGCATCGTGCACCAGGTGAACATCGAGCACCTGGCGCGCGTCGTGATGGTCCGCGACGGCAAGGCCTACCCGGACACCCTGGTCGGCACCGACTCGCACACCACCATGGTCAACGGCCTCGGCGTGCTCGGCTGGGGCGTCGGCGGCATCGAGGCCGAGGCCGCCATGCTCGGCCAGCCGGTCTCCATGCTCATCCCGCGCGTCGTCGGCTTCAAGCTCACCGGCGAGCTCCAGCCCGGCACCACCGCCACCGACCTGGTGCTCACCATCACCGAGATGCTGCGCAAGCACGGCGTGGTCGGCAAGTTCGTCGAGTTCTACGGCGAGGGCGTGGCCGCGACCTCCCTGGCCAACCGCGCCACCATCGGCAACATGTCGCCGGAGTTCGGCTCCACCGCCGCGATCTTCCCGATCGACGACGAGACCCTGAACTACCTGAAGCTGACCGGCCGTTCCGAGCAGCAGGTCGCGCTCGTCGAGGCGTACGCCAAGGAGCAGGGCCTCTGGCTGGACCCGAAGGCCGAGCCGGACTTCTCCGAGAAGCTGGAGCTCGACCTGTCCACGGTCGTCCCCTCCATCGCCGGCCCCAAGCGCCCGCAGGACCGCATCGAGCTGTCCCGCGCGGCCGAGCAGTTCGGCGCCGACGTGCTCAACTACGTCGACGCCGGCGTCACGGGCGGCGACGACCGCAAGGCGGGCGTCCCGCAGCAGGAGCAGCCGCACGGCGTGCAGTCCCCGGTCGACGAGGCGTCCGCCGAGTCCTTCCCGGCCTCCGACGCCCCGGCCTACGGCAGCGACGACAACGGCGCCGGTGCCCCGCAGCACTCCGCCGTCGTCGCCGGCTCCGGCCCGTCCAACCCGGTGCGCGTCACGGCCCCCGACGGCTCCTCCTACGAGCTGGACCACGGCGCGGTGACGGTCGCGGCCATCACCTCCTGCACCAACACCTCCAACCCGTACGTCATGGTCGCCGCCGCCCTGGTGGCCAAGAAGGCGGTGGAGAAGGGCCTGACCCGCAAGCCCTGGGTCAAGACCACCCTCGCCCCGGGCTCCAAGGTCGTCACCGACTACTTCGAGAAGGCGGGCCTGACCCCCTACCTCGACAAGGTCGGCTTCAACCTCGTCGGCTACGGCTGCACCACCTGCATCGGCAACTCCGGCCCGCTGCCGGAGGAGGTCTCCAAGGCCGTCAACGACAACGACCTCGCCGTCACCTCGGTCCTCTCCGGCAACCGGAACTTCGAGGGCCGCATCAACCCCGACGTCAAGATGAACTACCTGGCGTCCCCGCCGCTGGTCGTCGCCTACGCGCTCGCCGGCTCCATGAAGGTGGACATCACCAAGGACGCCCTGGGCACCGACCAGGACGGCAACCCGGTCTTCCTGAAGGACATCTGGCCCTCCGAGGCCGAGGTGAACGACGTCGTCGCCAACGCCATCGGCGAGGACATGTTCGCCAAGTCCTACTCGGACGTCTTCGCGGGCGACGCCCAGTGGCAGGCGCTGCCGATCCCGACCGGCGACACCTTCGAGTGGGACGGCGAGTCCACCTACGTGCGCAAGCCCCCGTACTTCGAGGGCATGACGATGGTGACCACCCCGGTCTCCGACATCTCCGGCGCCCGGGTGCTCGCCAAGCTGGGCGACTCGGTCACCACCGACCACATCTCCCCGGCCGGTGCCATCAAGGCCGACACCCCGGCCGGCAAGTACCTCACGGAGCACGGCGTCGAGCGCCGCGACTTCAACAGCTACGGCTCGCGCCGCGGCAACCACGAGGTCATGATCCGCGGCACGTTCGCCAACATCCGCCTGCGCAACCAGATCGCGCCGGGCACCGAGGGCGGCTACACCCGCGACTTCACGCAGGCCGACGCGCCGGTGTCGTTCATCTACGACGCCTCGCAGAACTACCAGGCCGCCGGCATCCCGCTGGTCGTCCTGGCCGGCAAGGAGTACGGCTCCGGCTCGTCCCGCGACTGGGCGGCCAAGGGCACCGCGCTCCTCGGCGTCAAGGCCGTCATCGCCGAGTCGTACGAGCGCATCCACCGCTCGAACCTCATCGGCATGGGCGTGCTGCCGCTGCAGTTCCCCGAGGGGCAGACCGCCGAGTCCCTCGGCCTGACCGGCGAGGAGACCTTCTCCATCACCGGCGTCACCGAGCTGAACGACGGCACCACCCCGCGCACGGTGAAGGTCACCACCGACACCGGCGTCGAGTTCGACGCGGTCGTCCGCATCGACACCCCGGGTGAGGCGGACTACTACCGCAACGGCGGCATCATGCAGTACGTGCTGCGCAGCCTGATCCGCAAGTAGGCCGCACCGCAGTGCGGCGCAGGGCCGCGTCCCCGGGTGACCGGGGGCGCGGCCCTCGCCGTTCCCCGGGGTGCGGCGCCGGAAAGTCACGGGGTGCGCCGCGGACGGTCAGGGGCGGTCCCGGGCCCGGGAGCGCCGGGACAGGGCGTCCACCGCCACGGCGGCCAGCAGCACCCCGCCCGTGATCATGAACTGCACCGCGTCCTCGACCCCCAGCAGCGCCATCCCCGAGGCGAGGGACTGGATGACCAGGACGCCCAGCAGCACCGACCAGGGCGACCCCCGCCCGCCGAACAGGCTGGTCCCGCCGATCACGGCCGCCGCGATCGCGTTGACCAGCAGCACCCCGGAACCGGCGGCACGCGCGGTCGTCGGACTCGCCGAGGTCAGGCCCGACGCCACGAACAGCCCGCCCACCGCGGCCAGCGTCCCCGACACCATGAACATCGCGATCCGCACCCGGTCCACCCCGACGCCCGCCCGGCGCGCCGCCTCCACACCGCCCCCCAGCGCGTACACCCGGCGTCCCCAGCGGGTGCGGCGCAGCACGTAGTCCGACACCACCAGGACCACCAGGAAGATCAGCAGCGCCAGCGGCAGCCCCTGGAAGCGGTTGAGCGTGTGGGCCGCGGCGAAGGACACCACGGCCAGCAGCGCCGTCCGCAGCCAGACACCGCCCCACGGCCGGTACGGCATCCCGGCGGCCCGGTGCCGGCTGCGCCTGCGGCCCGCGGCCAGCAGGTACCCGCCCGTGCCGAGCGCCGCGACCGCGTACGCCGCCAGGTCGTTGCCGAAGTGCCTGCCGGTCAGCGAGGCGACCAGCCCCTCCTCGTCGATGTTGATCGTGCCGCTCGCGCCGAGCAGGTACAGCGTCAGCCCGTTCCACACCAGCAGCCCCGCCAG
The DNA here is from genome assembly GCF_055585285.1 of Streptomyces sp. NPDC053665. Classification (NCBI taxonomy): domain Bacteria; kingdom Bacillati; phylum Actinomycetota; class Actinomycetes; order Kitasatosporales; family Streptomycetaceae; genus Streptomyces; species Streptomyces sp. NPDC053665. The sequence continues at coordinate 1,356,291 of NZ_JBVJKK010000001.1, read as the reverse complement.
CGTCACCACGAACGCGGGCACGCCGACCCAGGCGAAGAACGCGCCGTGGAAGGCGCCCACGGCCGTGCCCACGGCCACCGCCACCACCACGGCCAGCCACTCCGGCACACCCTGGTTCACGTTCAGCACGGCGAACGCGGCTCCCGCCAGCCCGCTGACCGACCCCACCGACAGATCGATCTCGCGGATCAGCAGCACGAACACGATGCCCACGGCCACCAGACCCGTCCCGACGACGTCCACGCCGATGTTGGACAGGTTGCGCGGCGAGAGGAACTTGTCGTCCAGCGCCTGGAACACGGCACAGATCACGATCAGCCCGGCGACGACCAGCAGCGGCCCCCGCTCGCCGTCCCGCACACCGCCCAGCACCCGGGCGGCGTACGCTCGCAGACCGTCCCGCCGGGCGCGCGCCGCCGGCCGCGGACCGGTGGTGACCGGCCCCGGGGACGGGCCGTCCCGGCTCACGGCCACGCCTCCCCGCCGCCCTTCGCACGGTGGGCGACGGCGTTGTCCGCGGCGCCGGTCACCGAGGAGATGATCTGCTCCTGCGTCACGGTGCTCACGTCGAACAGGCCGTTGTTGCGGCCCAGCCGGAGCACCGCCACGCGGTCGGCGACGGCCTTGATGTCGCCCATGTTGTGACTGATCAGGATGATCCCGAGCCCGCGGTCCCGGACCTCCTCGACGAGGTCCAGCAGATGACTCGTCTGCTCCATGCCGAGCGCCGCGGTCGGCTCGTCGAGCAGCAGCACCCTGGGCGAGCCCATGAGCGAGCGGGAAATCGCGACCGCCTGGCGCTGCCCGGCCGACAGCGTCGCCACGGGCGCCCGTACGTCGGGGACGCGGATCGACAGCGCGCGCATCAGATCACGGGCGCGGCGCTCCATCTCCACCTCGTCGAGGATGCCCGCCCGGGAGATCTCCCGGCCGAGGAAGAGATTGCCCACCACGTCCAGGTTGTCGCACATGGCCAGGTCCTGGTAGACGGTCGCGATGCCCAGGGCGTGGGCGTCGTGGGGGCGTCTGATCTGCACCGGGCGCCCCTCCCACTCGATCACGCCCCGGTCGGCCGGGCCGACCCCGGAGACCACCTTGACCAGCGTGGACTTGCCCGCGCCGTTGTCGCCCGCGAGCGCCACGACCTCGCCGGCCCGGACCCTGAGGTCCACGTCCACCAGCGCCTGCACGCCGCCGAACCGCTTGCAGACGCCGCGCAGCACCAGCACCGGGGGACGAGCCACGGGGACCACCTCCCTCACTCGGTGAGCCCGATCCGGGCACAGGCGGACCGGAGTTCCGCGGTGCAGACCTGGTCGACGGTGTACACACCGTCCCGGACGAGGGTCCGGCCGATGTTCTCCCGCGTCACCGGCACCGGCCGGAGCAGCAGGGCCGGGACGTCCTTCGTCGTGGGGCTGTCCACGCTCGTCCTCACGAGGGCGTCCAGGTCGTTGCCGCGTGCCAGGGCCACGGCCATGGCGGCGGCCGCCTCGGTCTCCTTGCGGAACGGCTTGTAGACGGTCATGTACTGCTCACCCCGCACGATGCGCCGCACCGCGTCCAGGTCGGCGTCCTGGCCGGTGACCGGCGGCAGCGGTGTGACGCGGGCGCTCTTGAGAGCGGAGACGACACCGGCGGCGATGGAGTCGTTGGCCGCGAGCACCCCGTCGATCCGGTCCGGGCCCAGGGCACGGATGGCGGCCGACATCCGGTCGTGCGCGTTCTCCGCACGCCAGCCCAGGATGTCGTACGACCCGAGGACGCGGACCCGGTCCCGCAGCACGGCCGAGGCGCCCGCCTCGTACCAGGCGGCGTTGGGGCTGGAGGGGTCGCCGTTCATCATCACGACACCGCCGCCGACGCCCCGTGCGCCCATGCCCTGCAACAGGGCCTCGCCCTGGAGCCGGCCGACCGTGCCGCCGTCGAAGCTGACGAAGCCGGAGATGGGGCCCTCCGCGAGCCGGTCGTAGGCGACCACGGGGACGCCCTCGCGCCGCGCCTGACGGACCGACGAGCGCAGGGCGCCCGGGTCGACGACGTCCAGGATCAGCACCGAGACACCCCGAGTGAGCATGGCGGCCATCTGCTGCCGCTGCCTGGCCGCGTCGTTCTCGGCGTTGGCGTGCATCACCGTGCAGTCGGGGCACAGCTCCTTCAGCCGCTTCTCCAGCAACGGCTTGTCGGCGTGCTCCCAGCGCGGCACCGCCCGGCTCGGCAGCAGCACCCCGACCGAGAGTCCCTCGCCGCCGCCCCCGTCCTCCGAGCACCCGGCGAGGGACACCGCCAGCAGCACCGCCAGCAGGGCGACGGCCGCACGCCACGCACGCCCCCTCACCACGGGCCCGCCTCACCGGGCCCCCGCTCCTCCCGCCCCGGCCTGCGCAGCCGCGCCCGCCCGGCGTCCCGGCCCCGCCCCCGGTTCCGGGCGCGGCCCATGCCCCAGCCCCGCCCGCGGCCCCCGTCCGCCCCCTCCCGCGGCCCGGCCTCCGGCTCCTCGTCCGCACCGGGTTCCGGATCCGGCTCGGCCCGGTCGACCACCAGCTCGCTCCACACCTGCTTGCCGCCGCCGACCGGCACCGAGCCCCAGGCCGCCGACACCGCCTCGACGAGGAACAGGCCCCGGCCGCCCGTCGACTCCCAGTCCACGACGACCGGCTTGGCCGGTGCGCGCGGCGAGGAGTCGCTCACCGTCACCCGCAGCCGGTCCGCCGCCAGGGTCAGGTCCACGCGGACGGCGCCCTGCGTGTGCACCAGCGCGTTGGTCACCAGTTCCGACACCACCAGCAGCACGGTGTCGGCCTCCTCGACCACGCCCCACGAGCGCAGGGTGCGCGCGCTGAACCGGCGGGCGTGCATCACCGCGTCCGGCAGCCGCCACACCACCCACCCCGCCCGCACCGGGCGCACGCGCATGCCGTCGTAGCGCAGGAGCAGCAACGCCACGTCGTCCTCGCGGCGGCCCTCCTCACCGAGCAGTTCGTCGGCCATCCGCCCCGGGTCGCCCGGATCGGCCGCGGCGAGCGTCTCGCGCACGAGCCGCATGCCCTCGTCCACCTGGAGGTCGGCCGACTCCACCAGGCCGTCCGTCACCAGCGCGAGCACCGAACCCGGGGCCAGCGCCCGCGCGGTGAGCGGGAAGTCCGCGTCGGCGAGGACGCCCAGCGGGAGCCCGCCCTCGACCGCGATCTCCTCGGTGCCGCCGTCGGGATGCCGCACGAGGGGGGCCAGGTGCCCGGCCCGCACGAACAGCGCGTCGCCCTCCTCCAGATCCAGCTCGACGTAGCAGCACGTGGCGAACAGGTCGGTCTCCATGCCGACGAGCAGCCGGTTCGCGTGCGCGACGACCACGTCCGGCGGATGGCCCTCGACGGCGTAGGCGCGGACCGCGGTGCGCATCTGGCCCATGATGGTCGCGGCCGCGGCGCTGTGGCCCTGCACGTCCCCGATGACCAGGGCCACCTTCGCCTCCGACAGGGCGATCACGTCGTACCAGTCGCCGCCCACCTGCAACCCCCGCCGGGCGGGCAGGTAGCGGGCCACGGCGACGCCGCCGGGCAGCCGGGGGAGGCGGCGGGGCAGCAGGCTGCGCTGGAGCATCGTCGCCAGCTCCTGCTCGGCGTCGTAGGCGTGGGCGCGTTTCAGAGCCTGCCCGACCAGCCCTGCCGTGGCGGTGAGCAGGGCCCGCTCGTCGGGGGCGAACTCGTGCGGTGCGTCCCAGCCGACGAGGCACACACCCGCCACCCGGTTGCGGGCCGGCAGCGGCAGCACCGCGAGGCCGCCCGGGCCGATGCCCGTGAGCCCCGGTTCCAGCGCCGCGCCGGCCGGCCACAGGCTCATCCGCCCGTCGCGCAGCGCCGCCTGGAGCGTGGGCAGGGCACCGACGGGCGCGTCCGGCCACTCCGAGCGCCACTCGGTGCGCCACAGCTGCGGCCAGGCAGCGGGCCCCGGCGGATCGAGGACGGTGACGGCGAGCCGGTCCTCCAGCAGCTCGGCGAGCGCGATGCGATCGGCGCCCAGCGGCTCGCGCAGCGCGGCGACGACGACACGGCTGACGTCCCGCACGGTCGTCGCGTCGTCGAGCGCGGCCGTCAGCCACTGGAGCCGGGCCACGTCGCCGGCGCCCCGGCGCAGGACGGGCGCCGCGCTCACCACCCCCAGCACCCGCTCCGGGACGCCCTCGGCCCCCTTGCGCACCCGGCACTCCAGCCGCAGCCAGCACAGTTCGCCGGTGGGCCGCCGGATACGGAACTCCAGCTCACGGCGGCCCGGCGCCTGCGCCGACGGTTCGATGACCGACAGCAGGGCGGGGACGTCCTCCGGGACGCTGCACGCGAGCAGGGTGTCGCTCTTGCCGTCGAACGCGCCGTCCGGGATGCCGAGCAGTTCGAGCAGGGCCGGGTCCGTCTCGACCAGCCCCGTGCCGGGTGTCAGCGCGAACGACCCCACGCCCATCGCACGCAGCGCCGAGTCCAGCAGGGGGCTGGGCGCCGACCGGTCGGCCTCGCCCCGCAGCCGCCCGGCGACGGCCTCGGCGTACCGCTCCAGGAACTCGCGCTGCTCGGCCCCGAACCCCTCCCCGGTCTCGCCCACCAGCAGCAGACACCCCAGCCACCCACCCGCCGCCCCCAGCGGCAGCGCCCCGAGGGGCGGGGAGGGGGCTCCGCCCTCCTCCGTGCCCCCCGCCCCCTCACGCCACAGGGGCCGCCCGCGCAGATAGGCGTCGACGACCAGGGCTTCCGGCGCACGCGCTCCCGGCCCGCTCGCCCCGCCCCGGCCCCCGCCGGGCGACCCCCGCAGCTGATCGGGAAGCCGCACGTCACGCGCGATCCCGTACCGGTCCGGCTCATCCCCGGCCCACTCCACCGCCCGGAGCCCGGCCCCGCTCTCCGTGCGCACGAACACGGCCGCCAGGGTCACACCGGCGAACGCCCGGACCCGTCCTCCGGCGGCCGACCCGCATGCCGGACCGGACGGGCGGGGGTGGCCGGACGGGCCGCCGCCCCCGTCTGCCGAGGGGCGGGGCGTGCCGGTCCCGCCGTCGCCCGGCGGCTGTCCGCCGGGGGGCGCGGAGCGGGCGTCGCCGTCCTGGGGCATGTGCGCCGCCACCTCCCGTCCGTGCCGCGGCCACCGGCGGGTGGGAGTCCCGGGACTCCGGCGGAGCCGACGCGGACACGACACGGGACCGGGACCGGCGGCGCCGGACCGCGCCTCCCACGACGGATCCACGCCGCGCATGAGCGGCAGGGCACCCACACCTCAGAATCGCATACCTGAAGAACACCGACATATGGGGCGAGGTGGCTCATCCGCGGCGTGACCGGGACTCAGCGCCGGCCGGGACTACGCGCCGGCCGGGGCTCGGTGCCGCCGGAGGCGGCAGGGCCGGGCCGCGCGTGCCGCCGTCCGGCGGTCCCGCGCGACCCGGCCCGATTCCGGCCGGTCGACGCCCTCGACGTCGTCGGTTCAGCCCAGCAGTTCCACCTCCGCCAGCGTCGCCTCGCCGTCGAGGACCAGGCGGTACTTCGCGTACGCGCCCGGCGACTTCACCGAGAACGCCCGGGTCTGCCGGTCCCAGGCGAAGGACTCCCCGGAGCGCCGGTCCAGCGTCCGCCAGGTCTCACCGTCCGCGGAGCCCTGGAGGGTCCACGCGGCCGGTGCCTTCGTGCGGTCCTTCGACGACGTCAGCGTGTACTGCACGGCCTCGGTGCCCGCTGCGGCCGGCAGGTCCACGGACGTCACCTGGGCATCCGTCGCCGAGGTGTCGTCGAACAGGGCGCCGTCGCCCTTCAGCGCGTCCACCCGGGGCTCCGGCACCTCGTCGTCCTCGGTGATCGACACCGGCGCCGCGTCCTTGCCGGTGCCCCAGGACGACGGCCGCGGCCCCATGTCGAACTCCAGGACACCCCCCCGGGCGACCACCGAGTGCGGCAGGGACGTCTTCGACCAGGTACGGCCGTTGACCTTCAGCCCCTGCACGTAGACGTTCCTCGCGCTGTTGCGCGGCGCCTTCACCACCAGCTCGCGCCCGTTCTCCAGGTGCACGGTCGCCTTCTCGAACAGGGGCGAGCCGATCGCGTACTCGCCGCTGCCCATCACCAGCGGGTAGAAGCCGAGCGCGGAGAACAGGTACCAGGCCGACTGCTCGCCGTTGTCCTCGTCCCCGTGGTAGCCCTGGCCGATCTCGCTGCCCGTGTACAGGCGGGACAGCACCTCGCGGACGTTCTTCTGCGTCTTCCAGGGCTGCCCGGCCGCGTCGTACATGTACAGGGCGTGGTGGGCCACCTGGTTGGAGTGGCCGTACATGCCCATCCGCACGTCCCGTGCCTCGGTCATCTCGTGGATGACACCGCCGTAGGAGCCGACGAACTCGGGGGAGGCCGTCTCGGGGGTGGAGAGGTACTCGTCCAGCTTGTCGGCGAGGCCCTTGCGCCCGCCGTACAGATTGGCCAGACCCCGGCTGTCCTGCGGGGCGGTGAAGGCGTAACCCCACCCGTTGGTCTCGGTGTAGTCGTGGCCCCACACCCGCGGGTCGTACGCCGAGGACTCGACCCGCCAGTCGCCCTTCGCGTCACGGCCCTGGAAGAACCCGGCCTTGCCGTCGAAGAGCTTCACGTAGTCCTGCGCGCGGTTCAGGAAGTACTCCGACTCCTCCTGGTAGCGCTTCTCGCCGGTCTCCTCGTAGAGTCTGCGGCCCATGCGGGAGATGCCGTAGTCGTTGAGGTAGCCCTCCAGCGCCCAGGACAGGCCCTCGTGGGTCTCGGTGCTCGTGTAGCCGAGGAACGGCGAGGTGGCCATGCCCTTGCGGCCGACGCCCGGACTCGGCGGCACGACCGTCGCGTTCTTCACGGCCGCGTCGTACGCCGCCTTCGCGTCGAAGTCCACACCCTTGACGTAGGCGTCCGCGAACGCCACGTCCGAGGAGGTGCCCGTCATCAGGTCCGCGTAGCCGGGCGAGGACCAGCGGGAGGTCCAGCCGCCGTCCTTGTAGTGCTGCACGAACCCGTCGACCAGCTCACCGGCCTGGGACGGGGTCAGGAACGAGTAGGCGGGCCAGGTCGTGCGGTAGGTGTCCCAGAAGCCGTTGTTGACGTACACCTTGCCGTCGACGATCTTGGCGCCGGTGTGCGTCGGGGAGTCGGGCTCCGGCATGCGGGAGAACGGCGAGGCGTACTTGTACTCGCCATCGACCTTCTCGTGCCCGGAGTTCGGGTACAGGTACAGCCGGTACAGGCTGGAGTACAGGGTCGTCAGCTGGTCGGGGGTCGCGCCCTCGACCTCGACCTTGCCGAGCAGCCGGTCCCACTGCCGCTGGGCACTCTTCTTCACCGCTTCGAAGGACCGGTCCTGCGGGATCTCCTGGCGCAGGTTGTCCTTCGCCTGGTCGATGCTGATGAGCGAGGTCGCCAGGCGCAGGGTGACCGTCCGGTCGTCGGCGTCGAAGCGCAGGTAGCCCTTGACGCCGCTGGAGTCGCCCCCGGTCACCGGCTGGTCGAACTCGCCGTAGACGAACAGCCGTGTCGCGCCCGTCGACAGCCCGGACTTGACGTCCGAGTAGCCGGTGACGACGCCGTTGTCCTTGTCGAGGGTCAGACCGGCCTGGTCGGTCACGTTGTCGAACACGACGCTCGCGTCGTCGCCCGGGTAGGTGAAGCGCAGGGCCGCCGCGTGGTCGGTCGGCGCCATCTCGGCCTTCAGCCCGTTCTCGAACCGCACGCCGTAGTAGTACGGCCGCGCCGTCTCGTTCTCGTGCCGGAAGGCCAGCTCCCGTGCCTCGCGGCCCAGTTCGGGGGCGCCGGACGCGACGGACGGCATCACCTGGAACGTCTGCCGGTCGCCCATCCAGGGGCTCGGCTCGTGGCTCGCGCTGAACGCCTGGATGGTGGGCAGGTTGTCCGCGTTGTTCGACCGCGCGTAGTCGTACAGCCAGCTCAGCGAACCGGCGTTGGTCACCGGCGTCCAGAAGTTGAAGCCGTGCGGGACGGCCGTCGCCGGGAAGTTGTTGCCCCGGGAGAAGCCGCCGCTGGAGTGGGTGCCGCGGGTGGTCACCGCGTAGTCCGACAAATGCGCCTTCGGCCGCTCGGGCGCGACGGAGGCGATGCTCACGTCGTCCACCCAGCCGCGGAACTTGGCGGGACCCTTGGGGGAGTCGTACGCCACCAGGATCCGGTCCACGGTCTTCCCGGCCGCGACCGAGCCGATCCGCGCGGCCACGTTGTTCCACTGGTTGACGTAGAGGACCTTCGACGCGCCCTGCCCCTGCGGGGTCAGCGGGAAGCCGTGCTGGTCCGTGGCGCGCAGCTCGCTCAGCTGGGTGCCGTCGGTGAAGGCCAGGTCGACCGAGACGTTCGTGGCGTCGTAGTCGAGGTCGCCGTCCGCCATGGACGGGAAGATCCGGTACGACAGCTGCGTGTTCCGGCCGACGGCCACGTTCACGTCGAAGACCTTGTTGTACGAGTACGCCCGGCCCTCGGCGGTGTGCCGGCCGGCGTAGCGCAGCGCCCGCTTGCCGGTGAACCCGGCACCGGCCTTGGCGGTGGGGGAGCCGCTCGGACCCCGGTCGACCAGCGAGAGCATGTCCTTCGGGATCGGGTCGTCGCTGCCGCCCGTGGAGAGCTGGAGGTCGGCGAGCTGAAGGATGTCGGCGCCGTTGTTCCGCGTCACCTCCAGCCGGAAGTGCGCGTAGGCGCCGGGCTCGGCCAGGTCGTACGTCCTGGTCTGGAACCGCTCCGCGAAAGACTGCCCGGAGCGGGTGTCGAGCGTCGTCCACTCCTTGCCGTCGGTGGAACCCTTCAGGGTCCAGTCCTGCGGGTCGCGCCCCTCGGCGTCGTTGGCGGACGTCAGCGCGTAACGCTTGAGCTCGACCGGTTTGTCCAGGTCGAACTCCACCCAGCCGGTGGGCTCGAAGGCCAGCCACTTCGTGCTCGGCTCGCCGTCGACGAGGTTCTCCTTCACCTCGCCGCCGCCGGTGTTCTCGGCGCTCGCCCGGACGTCGGTGACCCGGTCGGTCACGTTGCCCGGTATGCCGCTGCTGTATCCGCCGTCGACGCCCGAGGCGCGCTCGGCGCCGCCGGGGCCGGTGTCGACCGTGTTCGTCCAGTCCGGAAGCGGGTCGTCCGCCTCGAAGGAGGACGCGAATCCCCGATCGGGTTTCGCCGGGGCCTGGGGCAGTGCGACCGCAACTCCCTGCGAACCCAAGGCCATGGCGAAGGCGGTCGCCGACACGACCGCCGAACCCCATCTGTGCCGAGCTTTCCGCTGCATCAACGGGTACCCTCCCTGCGCAGTGGACAACGTTGTCAGCTTCAATGCGCAAGGACCAGTAGTTGCCCAAGTGCCGCGATGTGTCAAGGGTGTTGTCTGTGGCATTCGAGGGCCGCGACCGGGATTTTTCCACTGGGAAACGTACAGGCCGCGCATACTTCCGCGAGGTCTCAACTCGGATAAGACCCGCGAGGAACCTTGTGTTCGATCTTGATCCGTTGGCGGGAAGTGGACTATACCTGTCGGGCGATTCACACGATCCGCACGTCACCAACCGCACTTTCCTGCACGACCCAGCTTGACCCGATCGCGGTGCCGGCAAGGATCCGGTTCACCGCCTGAGTCCTGGAGAAGGCGAGGACTTGAGCATGGGATCCACTTCCGCCGAGCACCACGGCACCGAGGGTGTCGGCCGCCGTGATCTGATCAAAAGGTCCGCCGCGCTCGGGCTGATCTCCGTCCCCACCATGAGTTTCCTGTCCGCCTGCGCGAGCAGCGGCGGGGACGACAGCGGGGACAAGGCCAAGGCCGGCAAGAAGACCGCGAAGAACCCGCTCGCCGTCAATGACACGGCGGGCATGGAATTCGTCCTGTTCGACGGTGGTTTCGGCAAGGAGTACGCCGAGGACGCCGTGAAGATCTACGAGAAGAACTTCCCCAAGGCGTCGGTGAAGTTCTCCGCCACCCAGAAGATCCAGTCCACGCTCCAGCCCCGCTTCAACCAGGGCACCCCGCCGGACCTCATCGACAACTCCGGCGCCGAGCAGATGGACATGGGCGTCCTCGTCGGCAAGAACCAGCTCACCGACCTCACCCCGCTGCTGGACGCGCCCTCCTACGACGACCCGGCCAAGAAGGTCCGCGACACGCTGCGCCCCGGCATCGTGGAGATGGGCCAGTTCGACGGCGAGAAGGTCTGGATCCTGTACTACGCCTACACGGTCTACGGCGTGTGGTACTCGCAGAAGGCCCTGGACTCGCTCGACGAGCAGTACCCGGAGACCTGGGACCAGATGCTCGCGGTCTGCGCCAAGGCCAAGAAGAAGGGCATGGCGGGCTGGACGTACGCGGGCAAGTACCCCTACTACATCCCCTTCTCGCTCTACCCGATGATCGGCAAGGTCGGCGGCCGCGAAGTCCTCGACGCCATCGACAACCTGGAGCCGAACGCCTGGAAGCACCCGGCCGTCAAGGCCTGCTTCGAGGCCTACTACGAGCTCTACAAGAAGGGCTACGTCCTCAAGGGCACCCCGGGTCTGGACCACATCCAGTCGCAGACGGCGTGGGCCGAGGGCAAGGCGCTGTTCCTCCCGAACGGCTCCTGGGTGGAGAACGAGTCGGCGAACGTCATCCCGGAGGACTTCAACCTGGCGGTCTCCGCGCCCACCGGCCTCGACTCCTCCGACAAGATGCCGTTCGGCACCATCTGGGCCTCCGGCGGCGAGCCCTTCATCGTCCCGGCCAAGGCGAAGAACGCCGCCGGCGGCATGGAGCAGCTGCGCATCATGCTCAGCGAGGCGTCGTCGAAGAACTTCACCGGCAAGGTGAAGTCGCTGACCGCCTACAACGGCGGCACCGACGGCATCCCCCTCACCCCCGGCCTCAAGTCCGGCGTCGCGGCGCTGGACAAGGCGGGCGAGAACGTGGTGAATCCCCGTCTGCAGGACTGGTACGTGCAGTTGCAGAAGGAGAAGATCGGGGTGTCCGGTCTCGGCGAGATGATGGCCGGCCGCCTCACCCCGGCCGAAGCCATCAAGAAGATCCAGGGCTTCGCCGACGAGGCCGCCAAGGACGACTCCATCAAGCACTACAAGCACCAGTAACGGCACCGGAAAACCAATTTCCGCAACGGCACCGGAGTGGCGATGCAGCACGGCAAGTACCGGTTCATCGTGGGCTTCCTCGCGCTGCCCCTGGGACTGTACGCCCTCTTCGTGGTCTGGCCGTTCATCCAGTCCATCTACTACTCGTTCACGGACTGGACCGGCCTGAGCCCGGAATTCAAGATGGTCGGTTTCGACAACTACAGCCGGATGCTCGACGACGACATCTTCTGGAAGTCGTTGCAGCACAGCCTGCTGTTCGCCCTCCTGCTGCCGGTGGTGACGATCGGCCTCGCGCTGTTCTTCGCCTTCATGATCAACGTGGGCGGCCGGAAGAGGAGGAACGGCCCGGTCGTCACCGGCGTCCGCGGTTCCTCCTTCTACAAGATCGTCTACTTCTTCCCGCAGGTCCTCTCGATCGCCATCGTCGCGCTGCTGTTCGCGTTCGCGTACAACCCGGACAGCGGCGCGATCAACTCGCTCCTGCGCGGCATCGGCCTGGACGACGTCCAGCCCCTCTGGCTGGGCGACCCCGATCTGGCCCTCTGGGCGGTGATGGGGGTCCTCGTCTGGTCCACGGTCGGCTTCTTCGTGGTCCTCTTCTCCGCGGGCATGGCCTCCATCCCCGCGGACATGTACGAGGCGGCCCTGCTGGACGGCGCCAACCGCGTCACCACGTTCTTCCGGATCACCCTGCCCCTCCTGTGGGACACGGTGCAGTCCGGCTGGGTCTACATGGGCATCCTCGCCCTGGGCGCCGAGTCGTTCGCGGTCGTGCAGATCATGACGACCGGGCCGGGCGGTCCCGACTACTCGACCACCGTCATGGTCCTGTACGTGTACCAGAAGGCGTTCCGGGACGGGCAGGCCGCCTACGCCACGACCATCGGTGTCGCCCTGCTCGTCGTCACGCTGGCCTTCGCCGCCGTCGTGATGCGGCTGGGCCGCCGCGAGCGGCTGGAGTACTGATGAAGACCACCGAAACCCCCGCTCCGCTCCCGGCCGAGTCCGGTGCCGTCCTCACCAAGGAGGACCTGCCGCCGGCCGCACCGCCCAGGGCGAGGAAAGAGGGCACGGTCCTCAACGTCTTCTCGCACGGCGTGCTGGTCATCTGGGCGATCATGGTGGTCATGCCGCTGCTCTGGGCGGTCATGACGTCCTTCAAGGACGACCGCTCCATCTTCAGCTCGCCCTGGTCCCTCCCGGACTCGCTGCACTTCGACAACTGGTCGCGGGCGTGGACCGAGGCCAACATGAGCGACTACTTCCTGAACACGGTCCTCGTGGTCGGCGGATCGCTCATCGGCACCCTGGTCCTGGGCTCCATGGCGGCCTACGTCCTGGCCCGCTTCGACTTCCCGGGCAACCGCTTCATCTACTTCCTGTTCATCGGCGGCATGAGCTTCCCGATCATGCTGGCCCTGGTCCCGCTGTTCTACGTCGTGAACAACATGGGGCTGCTGAACACCATCCACGGCCTGATCCTGGTCTACATCGCCTACTCGCTGCCGTTCACGGTGTTCTTCCTCACGGCGTTCTTCCGTACCCTCCCGACGTCGATCGCCGAAGCGGCCTTCGTCGACGGCGCCTCGCACAGCCGCACGTTCTTCCAGATCATGCTGCCCATGGCCAAGCCGGGCCTGATCAGCGTGGGCATCTTCAACTTCCTGGGCCAGTGGAACCAGTACATGCTCCCCACGGTCCTCAACACCGACCCCGACAAGAGGGTCCTCACCCAGGGCCTGGTCCAGCTGGCGGTCAGCCAGGGCTACAAGGGCGACTGGTCGGGCCTCTTCGCGGGCCTGGTGATGGCGATGCTGCCGGTCCTGGCCGCGTACATCGTCTTCCAGCGGCAGGTGGTGCAGGGTTTGACGGCGGGTGCGCTGAAGTAACCGTCTCGGCTCGGCCCGAGCATCGCTCTGCCGGCGCGCATGCCCGCAGCCCGGGCGGGACGGCGGGACACACCGGCACCCGCGTACGGCGAGAAGGGGCCGTGCCGGGGGGTGTCCGCCCGCAGCTGGTTGGCGCGTCAACGGACAGTCAGTCGGCACGCAAGTCGATCGCGCCGTTCCGAGGACGGACACCCCCCGGCGCGGCCCCGACCCCCCACCCGCCGGCAGGCGAAGCGCGCACCCCCGAGCACCCGCGCAGGCCGTCGCCGCCGGACCAGGTCGAGACGACGGGAAGTCCCGTGGGATGGTTCCCGGATGCGCCTGGCAGCCGACGGAGTCACGCCGATCTCGCGATCGGTGCTGGTGGAGAACCTCGAGACCGACGACGGGTACGTCTTCGAGCCGGCCGGCCCGCTCTTCCTGGCCGCGGGCGACCGGATCACCTTGGACGGTGACCGGCTCGTCGTCGAACGGGCCGGTGGTGCGCGGCTGTCGGTGAGTGGCCACTGGTCCACCCGCTGCGGGCCCGCCTCCCGGCGGCGGATCCGTGGGGAGTGAGTCGGCCCACAGCCCCTTCGCGCCCCTCCGGGGAGGAGCGCCGCCGCGCGGCCTCCGGCCCGCCCCGGGTCCGGAAGGCGCTACCCGCGCTGACCCCGCGTTCGCGCACCCCCCACAGGCGGCCGCGCCAGAAAGCGCGCACCACGCGTGGCACTCCGCAATCGCCCGCGCACACCCCGGAATCGGTTCAACCTCTTGACGGGAGGCGACCCTAACGGCTCAGCTTAGAGTTCACTAGTTGGACATAGACGGGGCCTCACCGATGCGGCCCCGTGCGCAGGAGGTCGTCGTGGAGACTCCGGGGTCGCAGTCGTCGCTGCACCGAGCCAACCTGGAGCGTGTCGTACGAGCCGTGCGCCTGGCGGGCTCCCTCACCCAGGCCGAGATCGCCCGGACGACGGGTCTGTCCGCGGCGACGGTCTCCAACATCGTCCGGGAGTTGAAGGACGGCGGCACCGTCGAGGTCACCCCGACCTCCGCCGGCGGCCGCAGGGCGCGCAGCGTGTCCCTCAGCGGCGACGCCGGCATCGTCATCGGCGTCGACTTCGGCCACACCCACCTGCGCGTCGCCGTCGGCAACCTCGCCCACCAGGTGCTCGCGGAGGAGTCCGAGCCGCTGGACGTCGACGCCTCGTCCGCCCAGGGCTTCGACCGCGCGGAACAGCTGGTCAGTCGCCTGATCAAGGCGACCGGCGTCGACCGCTCCAAGATCGCCGGCATCGGCCTCGGCGTCCCCGGCCCCATCGACGTGGAGTCCGGCACCCTCGGCTCCACCGCCATCCTCCCGGGCTGGACCGGCACCAACCCCGCCGAGGAGCTCCACGGCCGCCTCGGGGTCCCCGTCCACGTGGACAACGACGCCAACCTCGGCGCCCTGGGCGAGATGGTCTGGGGCAGCGGCCGGGGCGTGCGCGACCTGGCGTACATCAAGGTCGCCAGTGGTGTCGGCGCCGGGCTCGTGATCAGCGGGAAGATCTACCGCGGTCCCGGCGGCACAGCCGGAGAAATCGGGCATATTACACTTGACGAATCAGGCCCCGTCTGCCGCTGCGGCAACCGCGGCTGCCTGGAGACCTTCACGGCCGCGCGCTACGTGCTCCCGCTCCTCCAGTCCAGCCACGGCACCGACTTGACCATGGAGGGCGTCGTGCGGCTGGCGCGGGACGGAGACCCGGGCTGCCGTCGGGTGATCGCCGACGTCGGCCGCCACATCGGCAGCGGAGTGGCCAACCTGTGCAACCTGCTGAACCCGAGCCGCGTGGTGCTCGGCGGTGATCTCGCCGAGGCCGGCGAGCTGGTGCTCGGGCCCATACGGGAGTCCGTCGGACGCTACGCGATCCCCAGCGCCGCACGGCAGTTGACCGTCCTTCCCGGCGCTCTCGGGGGCCGCGCGGAGGTGCTCGGGGCGCTCGCTCTGGCCCTCAGTGAAATGGGCGATTCGACCCTTCTGGACGGGACTGCCGGGGCACCCCGGCAGGCGGTCAGCCCTGCCTTCACTTAGAGAACGGATGGCACCGTTGCCATCTCGTTAAGGATTTACTTCTTGACGTCGCACGCGCGGCCGAGTTGACTTCCAGCCACCTCGGCCGCAATGTCGCGGCCTCGTCAGGGAGGTTTCTGAAGTGAACACGCGTATGCGTCGCGCCGCCGTTGCGATTGCCGCCGGTG
The DNA here is from genome assembly GCF_055585285.1 of Streptomyces sp. NPDC053665. Taxonomy (NCBI): domain Bacteria; kingdom Bacillati; phylum Actinomycetota; class Actinomycetes; order Kitasatosporales; family Streptomycetaceae; genus Streptomyces; species Streptomyces sp. NPDC053665. The sequence goes on along the minus strand of NZ_JBVJKK010000001.1, from coordinate 1,341,086 downwards.
CCATGGCTGTTTCGCTCGCCGCTTGTGGCAGCGCCAAGGAGTCCGGCGACAAGGCCGACTCCTCCGGGTCCGCCAAGAAGGGCGACGACATCAAGGTCGGTCTGCTCCTTCCCGAGAACGCGACCGCCCGTTACGAGAAGTTCGACCGTCCGCTCATCGAGAAGAAGGTCAAGGAGCTCACCAACGGCAAGGGCGAGGTCGTCTACGCCAACGCCAAGCAGGACGCCAGCACGCAGAACCAGCAGGTCGACACGATGGTGACCAACAAGGTCGACGTGCTGATCGTGGACGCGGTGGACTCCAAGGCGATCGCCGGCTCGGTGAAGAAGGCCAAGGACGCGGGCATCCCCGTCGTCGCCTACGACCGCCTGGCCGAGGGCCCGATCGACGCCTACACCTCGTTCGACAACGAGACGGTCGGCAAGACCCAGGGCGAGGCCCTGCTGAAGGCGCTGGGCGACAAGGCCAAGGACGGCCAGATCGTCATGATGAACGGCTCCTCCACCGACCCCAACGCCGCCCAGTTCAAGAAGGGCGCGCACTCCGTGCTCGACGGCAAGGTCAAGATCGGCCGCGAGTACGACACCAAGGAGTGGAAGCCGGAGAACGCCAACGCCAACATGGAGGGCGCCATCTCCGCCCTCGGCAAGAACAAGATCGTCGGCGTCTACTCCGCCAACGACGGCATGGCGGGCGGCATCATCACGGCCCTGAAGGCCGCCGGCATCGACGACATCCCGGTCACCGGCCAGGACGCCGAACTCGCCGGTGTGCAGCGCATCGTCACCGGTGAGCAGTACATGAGCGTCTACAAGCCCTACCCGCAGGAGGCGGACGTCGCGGCCGAGATGGCCGTCGCCCTCGCCCAGGGCAAGTCGCTCGACTCGGTCGCCAAGGACAAGGTCGACAGCCCGACCACCAAGGCCGTCCCGTCCGTCCTGGTCCCGGTCGTCTCCCTGACCCAGGACAACATCAAGGACACCGTCATCAAGGACGGCATCTACACCGTGAACGACATCTGCACGGGCAAGTACAAGGCCGCCTGCGACAAGATCGGTCTCAAGTAAGCAGCCCTCCCGTCCCCGGGACACGGGAGTCCGCCCCCGGACTCCCGCGCCCACCAGGGGACCGGCTGCCCCGAGTTCCTCCGGCGCCCCGCCACACCAGCCCCGCAAGCTATGCGGGGCGCCGGAGTGATCACTCCTCCCACACTTCTGCACAACCTCCCGCCGGGTCAGGCGGCGAAGGAGATGGTTCACGTGTCCGCTACGCCCGTGCTGGCGTTGCGCGGGGTCTCCAAGCGATTCGGTGCCGTCCAGGCGCTCACCGACGTAGAGCTCGAGATCCACGCCGGTGAGGTGGTCGCCCTGGTCGGCGACAACGGCGCCGGAAAGTCCACGCTGGTCAAGACGATCGCCGGCGTGCATCCCATCGATGAAGGCGTCATCGAGTGGGACGGCAGGCCCGTCCAGATCACCAGGCCGCACGACGCCCAGAACCTGGGCATCGCGACCGTCTACCAGGACCTCGCGCTCTGCGACAACATCGACGTCGTCGGCAACCTCTACCTGGGCCGGGAGATCCGCAAGCGCGGCGTCCTGGACGAGGTGGAGATGGAGCGCCGCTCCCGCGAGCTGCTCGACACGCTGTCGATCCGCATTCCCAGCGTGCGCATCCCGATCGCCTCGCTGTCCGGCGGTCAGCGCCAGACCGTGGCCATCGCCCGGTCCATGCTCGGCGAGCCGAAGCTGGTCATCCTCGACGAGCCCACCGCCGCACTCGGCGTGGAGCAGACCGCGCAGGTCCTCGACCTCGTCGAGCGGCTGCGCGAGCGCGGCCACGCCGTCATCCTCATCAGCCACAACATGGCCGACGTGAAGGCCGTCGCGGACAAGGTCGCCGTGCTGCGCCTGGGCCGCAACAACGGCGTCTTCGAGGTCAAGTCGACCTCGCAGGAGGAGATCATCTCCGCCATCACCGGCGCCACCGACAACGCCGTGACCCGCCGTGCGGCGCGCACGAACGGGGAGGTATCCAAGTGAGCATCGACAAGACCTCCGCGGCTCCGGAAGACCACGTCGTGGAGAACCCCGAGGCGGCCAAGGCCGCCGTCACGGTGGTCGACCCCCGGCTGCTGGTGCGCGAGCAGGGACTCAAGGGCTACGTCAGCGAGTTCAAGCGCAAGATGAAGTCCGGTGACCTGGGGTCCCTCCCGGTCGTCATCGGCCTGGCGATCATCTGGATCATCTTCGCGAGCCTGAACTCCAACTTCCTCACCGCCGGCAACCTCTCCGACATGTCCGTCGCGATGGTCGGCACCGGCATGATCGCCGTCGGCATCGTGTTCGTGCTGCTGCTCGGCGAGATCGACCTGTCGGTCGGCTCCGTGTCCGGTGTCGCCGGCGCCAGCTTCGCGGTGCTGAACGTCACCAACGGCATGAACGAGTGGCTCGCCTTCGTGCTGGCCATCCTCACCGGCACGGTCGCCGGCGTGCTGCACGGCTTCTTCTTCGCGAAGATCGGCGTCCCCGCCTTCGCCGTCACCCTGGCCGGTCTGCTGTTCTGGAACGGCTTCATGCTCCAGATCCTGGGCGACAACGGCACCATCAACCTCGACCCGGACGGGGTCGTGGCCCAGCTGACCAGCTACTACTTCTCCGACGTGGCCGCCGCGTACGCACTGGCCGCGGTGGTGACCGCCGGGTACTTCCTCAGCTCCTTCCTGGGCAACCGCCGCCGCGAGGCCGCGGGTGTGCCGTCCCGGCCGCTGAGCGAGACCATCGTGCGGACCGTGCTGCTGGCGGTCCTGGCGTTCGCCGTGGCGATCGTCTTCAACCAGTACAAGGGCCTGCCGCTGGCCGTGGTGATCTTCATCGCGGTGCTGCTGGTGACGGACTTCGTCCTGCGCCGGACCGCGTACGGCCGCAAGGTGTTCGCCCTCGGCGGCAGCGTCGAGGCCTCGCGCCGCGCCGGCATCAACGTGGAGATGGTCCGCATCTCCGTGTTCGCGATCTCCGGCACCTTCGCCGCGGTGGGCGGTCTGTTCATCGCCTCGAAGATCGCCGCGGCCAACCAGGGCGCCGGCGGCGGTGACCTGCTGATGAACGCGATTGCCGCGGCGGTGATCGGCGGTACGTCGCTCTTCGGCGGCCGCGGACGCACCTGGAACGCGCTGCTCGGTGTGCTGGTCATCGTGTCGATCCAGTACGGGCTGGCCCTGGAGGGCATCGCCTCCCCGGTCCAGTACATGATCACCGGTGGCGTGCTCCTGGCCACGGTCGTCATCGACGCCGTGACGCGCAAGACGCAGAAGACCGCGGGTCGCGCGTAACCCCGAACCGCACACCTGTGCCCGGTACCACCCGGTACCGGGCACTCGTGTGTCGTGGGCGGGGCGCATCATGGGTAGAGCCGAACGCGTGACGTACGGCCCGGAGCCACGGCGCCGCCCGCCCGGGCGGAACATTAGACTCGACAAGCCCGGCAACAGCTCTACTGCAAGGAGGCACGGGTGCCGCTGCTGACCCGTATCAGGGGACCGCGCGATCTGGACCGGCTCAACCTGGAGGAGCTGAACCAGCTGGCGGAGGAGATCCGGACCTTCCTTGTCGAAGCCGTCTCCAAGACCGGCGGTCACCTCGGCCCCAACCTCGGCGTGGTGGAGCTCACCATCGCCCTGCACCGGGTCTTCGACTCGCCCAAGGACAAGGTGCTCTGGGACACCGGCCACCAGTCCTACGTGCACAAGCTGCTCACCGGCCGCCAGGACTTCTCGAAGCTGAAGATGAAGGGCGGCCTGTCCGGCTACCCCTCGCAGGCGGAGTCCGAGCACGACGTCATCGAGAACTCGCACGCCTCGACCGTCCTCGGCTGGGCCGACGGCATCGCCAAGGCCAACGAGCTGCACCAGCGCGACAGCCACGTGGTGGCCGTCATCGGCGACGGCGCCCTCACCGGCGGCATGGCCTGGGAGGCGCTCAACAACATCGCCGAGGCCAAGGACCGCCCGCTGGTCATCGTGGTCAACGACAACGAGCGCTCCTACGCGCCCACCATCGGCGGCCTCGCCAACCACCTGGCCACGCTGCGCACCACCGACGGCTACGAGCGCTTCCTCGCCCGCACCAAGGACATCCTGGACCGCACCCCGGTCGTCGGGAAGCCGCTGTTCGACACCCTGCACGGCGCCAAGAAGGGCCTGAAGGACTTCATCGCCCCCCAGGGCATGTTCGAGGACCTGGGCCTGAAGTACGTCGGCCCCATCGACGGGCACGACGTCGAGGCCCTGGAGTCCGCGCTCGCCAAGGCCAAGCGGTTCGGCGGGCCGGTCATCGTGCACTGCCTCACCGAGAAGGGCCGCGGCTACCAGCCCGCCCTCCAGGACGAGGCCGACCGCTTCCACGCCGTCGGCAAGATCCACCCCGACACGGGCCTGCCGATCGCCAGCTCCGGCGCCGACTGGACCTCCGTGTTCGGCGAGGAGATGGTCAAGCTCGGCGAGGAGCGCGAGGACATCGTCGCCATCACGGCCGCCATGCTCCAGCCGGTCGGCCTCGACAAGTTCGCCAAGCGTTTCCCCGAGCGGGTCTACGACGTCGGCATCGCCGAGCAGCACGGCGCCGTCTCCGCGGCCGGTCTCGCCACCGGCGGCGTCCACCCGGTGTTCGCCGTGTACGCCACCTTCCTCAACCGCGCCTTCGACCAGGTGCTGATGGACGTGGCCCTGCACAAGTGCGGCGTCACCTTCGTGCTCGACCGCGCCGGGGTCACCGGCACCGACGGCGCCTCCCACAACGGCATGTGGGACATGTCGATCCTCCAGGTCGTGCCCGGCCTGCGGCTGGCCGCCCCGCGCGACGCCGACCAGGTGCGCGCCCAGCTGCGCGAGGCCGTCGCCGTGGAGGACGCGCCGACGGTGGTCCGCTTCTCCAAGGGCGCCGTCGGCCCCGCCGTGCCGGCCGTGCGCCGCGTGGGCGGCATGGACGTGCTGCGCGAGCCGGGCACGGACCGGCCGGACGTGCTCCTGGTCTCCGTCGGCGCGCTCGCGCCGATGTGCCTGGAGATCGCCGGGCTGCTCGACAGGCAGGGCATCTCCACGACCGTCGTCGACCCGCGCTGGGTCAAGCCCGTCGACGAGGCCCTGGCCCCGCTCGCCGAGCAGCACCGGGTGGTCGTCACCGTCGAGGACAACAGCCGGGTCGGCGGTGTCGGCTCGGCGATCGCCCAGGCGCTGCGCGACGCGGGTGTCGACGTGCCGCTGCGGGACTTCGGCATCCCGCCGCGCTTCCTCGACCACGCCTCCCGCGCCGAGGTCATGGCCGAGATCGGGCTGACCGCGCCGGACATCGCCCGCCAGGTGACCGGGCTGGTCGCCAAGCTGGACGGCCGGTACGAGCGCGGCGCCGCGGAGACCGTGGAGTCCGCGCGCGACTGACCGCCGCAGGGCGCCCGCGACGACGGACGCAACCGGGCAGACCGGAATGGGTCGGTTACCCCACCGTGAGGGTGGTGTAACCGGCCCATTGGCGTGAATGCGCCCGTGCCGGGGCATACGGAGGGTGCCACCTCTCGATCATGTCGAGGACGACAAGCGTGGGAGGTACCCCGTGAGCAGTACCCTCTTCCGGACGAAGAAGGTCGAGCAGTCCATCCGTGACACCGAGGAGCCGGAGCACGCGCTCAAGAAGTCCTTGTCCGCGCTGGATCTGACCGTCTTCGGCGTCGGTGTGATCATCGGTACCGGCATCTTCGTACTCACCGGCACAGTCGCCAAGAACAACGCCGGGCCCGCGGTGGCCCTGGCGTTCGTCGCGGCCGGCATCGCGTGCGCGCTCGCCGCGCTCTGCTACGCCGAGTTCGCCTCCACCGTTCCGGTCGCCGGGTCCGCCTACACGTTCTCGTACGCGTCGCTCGGCGAACTGCCCGCCTGGATCATCGGCTGGGACCTCGTCCTGGAGTTCGCGCTCGGGACGGCGGTGGTGGCCGTCGGCTGGTCGGGCTACATCCAGTCGCTCATGGAGAACGCGGGCTGGACGATGCCCGCGGCCCTGGGCAGCCGCGAGGGCGCCGACGTGTTCGGCTTCGACATCCTCGCCGCCGCGCTCGTCCTCGTCCTCACCGGCATCCTCGTGCTCGGCATGAAGCTGTCGGCGCGCGTCACCTCGGTCGTCGTCGCCATCAAGGTGACGGTCGTCATGGTCGTGATCATCGCGGGCGCGTTCCTCATCAAGGGCGACAACTACGACCCGTTCGTCCCGAAGTCCAAGCCGGTGGACGCCGGGTCCAGTCTCGACTCGCCGCTGATCCAGCTGATGTTCGGCTGGGCGCCCTCCAACTTCGGCGTGATGGGCATCTTCACCGCCGCCTCGGTGGTGTTCTTCGCGTTCATCGGCTTCGACGTCGTGGCCACGGCGGCGGAGGAGACGCGCAACCCGCAGCGGGACATGCCGCGCGGCATCATCGGCTCCCTGATCATCTGCACCACGCTCTACGTCCTGGTGTCGATCGTCGTCACCGGGATGCAGAACTACACCAAGCTGTCCATCGACGCGCCGCTCGCCGACGCGTTCAAGGCCACCGGGCACCCGTGGTTCGCGGGCTTCATCAGCTTCGGCGCCGCGGTCGGCCTCACGACGGTGTGCATGATCCTGCTGCTCGGGCAGACGCGGGTGTTCTTCGCGATGAGCCGGGACGGGCTGTTGCCGCGCTTCTTCTCGCACGTGCACCCGCGCTTCAAGACCCCGCACCGGCCGACGATCCTGCTGGGCGTGATCATCGCGGTCCTGGCCGGCTTCACGCCGCTGACCGAGCTGGCGGCCCTGGTGAACATCGGCACGCTGTTCGCCTTCGTGGTCGTGGCGATCGGCGTGATCATCCTGCGCCGGACGCGCCCGGACCTGCCCCGCTCCTTCCGCACCCCGTGGGTGCCGGTCATCCCGATCCTGTCGGTGTGCGCCTCGCTGTGGCTGATGATCAACCTGCCCGCCGAGACGTGGGTCCGGTTCGGCATCTGGATGGCCGCCGGGTTCCTGGTGTACTTCCTGTACGGCCGTTCGCACAGCCGCCTGGCCAAGGGGGAGGAGCCGGCGGAGCCGGTGGACCTGCGGTAGCCCGCGGTGAGCAGCGCCCCGGCCGCGGCCCCGCCGTGGCGGGGGCGCTCTACGGACGGGCCGTCCGGGGGCCCGCCACGTCCGCCCCCAGTGCACCGACCCGGCCGCGCAGCTCCCGGTCCGCCGTGACCACGAGGACCCGGCGGTCGCCCGCCGACGCGACCACCTCCACGATGTGGTCGTCGCCGCTGCCCCGCGCCGGCGACACCCGCACCCCGGGCACCGACTCGACTCCCCTCGCCGCCCCCTCCACCACGAGCACGATCTCCACGGGCCCGGGCACCCCGGCGATCCCGTCCGACGCGAGCCGGTCCCGCAACCGCTCCGCCGCCCCCTTGCGGTCCCGCCACCACCCGTCCGGCACGGATCCGACGACGTTGGCGGCGTCGACGACGACGAGGACCGGCTCGGGCGCGTTCATCCGGCCAGGATCGCACGGCGCCGGGCACCGTACCCGGGGGTGGGCCGCGCACCGGGTCACCGGACCCGCATAAGGTGAACGGGTGAACGGCGACTGGTTCATCCGCGGCCGCGACGGCCGCCTCACCGTCTACCTGCCCTCCGGCGAAGCCGTCCTGTGCCGCGCGGAGCGCGGCCCCGGTGGCCCCTGGGAGGACGTCCCGCGCACCGTCGGCGGCAGCCAGAAGCTGCACCCGGGCGGGGCCGTCGGACAGGGCGCCGACCGCTACGCCCACCTGGCGGCCTGGCGGCCCACCGTGCCGGGGGAGTCCGGCCTCGTGCACACCACGCACTTCCGGCCCCGCCTGGCGCCCCTGGACTGGGTGCCGATCGGGCACCCGGACAAGCAGGGTGAGCGCACGGGCCCGCCGGCCGTCGCCGTCGACGGCCCCGGGCGCGGCTACGTCTTCGTGCGGAACGCCCGCGGCGGGGTGGGCCTGCGCAACCAGAAGGTCAGGGGCGGCTGGGGCGGCTGGCACGACCTCGGGGGCGAGGACGTCGGCGAGCAACTGGCGCCCGTGGCGGGGGAGTCGGGCCGGATGGAGCTGTACGCCTCGGCGCCCGGAATGATCCTGCACTGGGTGCAGGAGGGCGACGGGAAGAAGCCGGTGCTGGCCGACACGGTGGAGGTCGACGTCCGGCCGGGAACCCTGCGCGCGCTCGCCACCTCGGCCGAGCACACCAGCGTCTTCTTCACGGACGGGTCCGGGGACCTGTGCGCCTGGCGCCCCGGTGGGAAGCCGGTGAGCCTTGTCGCGGCCGCCGGGCCCGGGCCGGTCAGCGCCGTGCGGTGCGTCATCGAGGGGCACGACTGCACGGTGCTCGCCCAGCGGTCGGCGAGCGGCCGGGTCGCCTTCGCCGCCTACCCGACCGAGCAGGAGCCCGCCGGGGCCTGGTGGACCGAGTCGGGTCCGCAGCTGCCGTCGGACGCCCTGGTGGCGCTGGCGCTGGACGAGCACGAGGAGGTCGTCGCCGCCACGTTCTCGCCCTCGACGGGCACGCTCCTCCTCGCCCGCCGCAAGGACGAGCCGGGCCTGGCGCTCACCGCCTGGCGCGAACTGTGAGCCACCCGCCCGCGGGCGCACGGGAGAGCACCCGGGCATGACAGGAGGGCCTCCGCATGGCGCGAGAGGCCCTCCTGACGGTCAGTTCAGCGCACGGTTCACGCCGGGACGGACGCCACGCCCTGCGCCAGGAACCGCTTGCCGTTCACCCGCTCGGAGACGCCCTCACGGTCCAGGTACGGCGTGATGCCGCCCAGGTGGAAGGGCCAGCCGGCGCCGGTGATGAGGCAGAGGTCGATGTCCTGCGCCTCGGCGACCACGCCCTCGTCGAGCATGATGCCGATCTCCTGCGCCACCGCGTCGAGCACGCGGTCGCGGACCTGCTCCTCCGTCAGGACGGTGTCGCCCTGCTTCAGCAGCGCGGCGACCTCGGGGTCCAGCTCCGGCTTGCCGGAGTCGTAGACGTAGAAGCCGCGCTTGCCCGCCTCGACGACCGCCTTGAGGTTCGGGGAGACCGTGAAGCGGTCCGGGAAGGCCCGGTTGAGCGTCTCGGAGACGTGCAGGCCGATGGCCGGGCCGACGAGCTCCAGGAGGACCAGCGGCGACATCGGCAGACCGAGCGGCTCGACGGCCTTCTCGGCGACCTCGACGGGGGTGCCCTCGTCGATGACGTTCTGGATCTCGCCCATGAAGCGGGTCAGGATGCGGTTCACGACGAACGCCGGGGCGTCCTTGGTGAGCACCGCGGTCTTCTTCAGCTTCTTGGCGACACCGAACGCGGTGGCCAGGGAGGCGTCGTCGGTCTGCTCGCCGCGGACGATCTCCAGCAGCGGCAGCACGGCGACCGGGTTGAAGAAGTGGAAGCCCACGACCCGCTCGGGGTGCTTGAGCTTCGAGGCCATCTCCGAGACCGACAGCGAGGAGGTGTTGGTGGCGAGGACCGCGTGCGCCGGGGCGACCGCCTCGACCTCCGCGAACACCTTCTGCTTGACGCCCATCTCCTCGAAGACCGCTTCGATGATGAAGTCGGCGTCCGAGAAGCCCTCGGCCTTGTCCAGCACACCGGACACCAGCGCCTTGAGGCGGTTGGCCTTGTCCTGGTTGATGCGGCCCTTGCCGAGCAGCTTGTCGATCTCGCCGTGGACGTAGCCCACGCCCTTGTCGACGCGCTCCTGGTCGATGTCGGTCAGCACGACCGGCACCTCGAGGCGGCGCAGGAACAGCAGCGCGAGCTGGCTGGCCATCAGACCGGCGCCGACGACGCCGACCTTGGTGACCGGGCGGGCGAGGTTCTTGTCCGGGGCGCCGGCCGGGCGCTTGCCGCGCTTCTGCACCAGGTTGAAGGCGTAGATGCCGGCGCGCAGTTCACCGCCCATGATGAGGTCGGCGAGGGCCTGGTCCTCGGCGTCGTAGCCCTGCTGGAGGTCGCCGTTCCTGGCGGCGTCGATGATGTCCAGGGCGCGGTAGGCGGCCGGGGCGGCGCCGTGCACCTTGGAGTCCGCGATGAAGCGGCCCTTGGCGACGGCCTGGTCCCAGCCCTCGCCGCGGTCGATCACCGGGCGCTCGATCTTCAGCTCGCCCTTGAGGACGGTCGCGGTCCAGATCAGCGACTGCTCCAGGAAGTCCGCGCCCTCGAAGATCGCGTCGGCGATCCCGAGCTCGTAGACCTGCTTGCCCTTGAGCTGCTTGTTCTGGTTGAGGCTGTTCTCGATGATCACCGAGACGGCCTTCTCGGGGCCGATCAGGTTCGGCAGGATCGTGCAGCCGCCCCAGCCCGGGACGAGGCCCAGGAAGACCTCGGGCAGGGAGAACGCCGGCACGGCCGCGGAGACGGTCCGGTAGGTGCAGTGCAGACCGACCTCGACACCGCCGCCCATCGCGGCGCCGTTGTAGTAGGCGAAGGTCGGCACGGCCAGCCCGGAGAGCCGCTTGAAGACCTCGTGGCCGCCCTTGCCGATGGCGAGCGCGTGCTCGTGCTCCTTGAGGATCTCCACGCCCTTGAGGTCGGCGCCGACCGCGAAGATGAACGGCTTGCCGGTGATGCCGACGCCGACGATCCCGCCGTCCGCCGCCTCCTTCTCGACCTGGTCGATCGCGGCGTTCAGGTTCGCCAGCGAGGCCGGGCCGAAGGTGGTCGGCTTGGTGTGGTCGTGGCCGTTGTCCAGGGTGATCAGGGCGAAGCGCCCGGCACCCAGGGGGAGGTCGAAGTGGCGTACGTGCGCACTCGTGACGACCTCGTCCGGGAACAGCTCGGAAGCCTGCTTCAGAAGCTCGGCGGTGGTGCTCACTTGTCCCCCTCGAAGTGCGGGTTCTCCCAGATGACCGTCGCGCCCATGCCGAAGCCGACGCACATGGTGGTCAGGCCGTAGCGGACGTGCGGCTGCTCCTCGAACTGGCGGGCCAGCTGCGTCATCAGGCGGACGCCGGAGGAGGCCAGCGGGTGGCCGAACGCGATGGCGCCGCCGTACTGGTTGACGCGCTCGTCGTCGTCGGCGATGCCGTAGTGGTCGAGGAAGGCCAGGACCTGGACGGCGAAGGCCTCGTTGATCTCGAACAGGCCGATGTCGGAGATCGACAGGCCGGCCTGGGCCAGCGCCTTCTCCGTGGCCGGGATCGGGCCGTAGCCCATGACCTCCGGCTCGACGCCCGCGAAGGAGTAGGAGACCAGGCGCATCTTCACCGGGAGGTCGTGCTCCCGGGCGAAGTCCTCGGAGGCGATGAGGGAGGCGGTGGCGCCGTCGTTCAGACCGGCGGCGTTGCCCGCGGTGACCCGGCCATGGACGCGGAACGGGGTCTTCAGGCCCTGGAGGTTGTCCAGGGTCGTGCCCGGGCGCATCGGCTCGTCGGCGGTGACCAGGCCCCAGCCCGTCTCACCGGCCTCGGGCGAGGTGCGGCGGACCGAGATCGGCACCAGGTCGGCCTGGATCTTGCCGTTGGCGTACGCCTTGGCGGCCTTCTCCTGGGAGCGCACGGCGTACTCGTCGGCGCGCAGCTTGGTGATCTGCGGGTAGCGGTCGTGCAGGTTCTCCGCGGTCATGCCCATGAACAGGGCCGACTCGTCGACCAGCTTCTCGGAGACGAACCGCGGGTTGGGGTCGACACCCTCGCCCATGGGGTGGCGGCCCATGTGCTCGACGCCGCCGGCGATGGCGATGTCGTAGGCGCCGAAGGCCACGGAGCCGGCGACCGTGGTGACGGCGGTCAGCGCGCCGGCGCACATGCGGTCGATGGAGTAGCCGGGCACGGACTGCGGCAGGCCGGCCAGGATGCCCGCGGTGCGGCCGATGGTCAGGCCCTGGTCACCGATCTGCGTGGTCGCGGCGATGGCGACCTCGTCGATCTTCTTCGGGTCGAGGCCGGGGTTGCGGCGCAGCAGCTCCCGGATCGCCTTCACGACGAGGTCGTCGGCGCGGGTCTCGTGGTAGATGCCCTTCGGGCCCGCCTTGCCGAACGGGGTGCGGACGCCGTCGACGAAGACGACGTCCCTGACGGTACGAGGCACGATGGCTCTCCTCCAGGGTCAGGATTGCAGTGCTGCTGCGGTGCGCTGAGCGCGCGCTCAGTCCCCATGCTACTTATGAGTAACGTAGCTGCACAGCCCTGACAGGCGGAGCGGTGAAGGTCACACCATCGGCGGTGCGGACCGTACCGGGAGGCAGGACGGCGACATCGAGGATCTTGGCGTGATCTCGACGTCGCCTCCACCCCGGACGGGAGCACTCGTCACGGCGACTACGCGGACAGCGCCTCCACCAGCACCGGTGTCACCTGCTCGACCTGCCAGGGGCGCGCGCCGTGTCCCGCCAGCGCCTGGGCGACCGACTCGGCCGTGACCTCCTTCGGCGGCTCCCAGCACACCCGCCGGACGGTGTCCGGGGTGATCACGTTCTCCTGGGGCATGGTGAGCCGCTCGGCCAGCGCCGACACCCCCGCCCGCGCCGCGGACAGCCGCGCCGCGGCGGCCGGGTCCTTGTCGGCCCAGGCGCGCGGCGGCGGGGGCCCGGCCACCGGCTGCCCCGGCTGGGGGAGCTGGGCCTCGCTCAGCGCCTTCGCCCGGTCCACGGCCGCCTGCCACTGCTCCAGCTGGCGCTTGCCCATCCGGTGCCCGAAGCCGGGGAGCGCCGCCAGGGCGCGCACGTCGGCGGGCAGGGCCAGGGCCGCCTCGACGATCGCCGCGTCCCCGAGCACCTTGCCGGGGGAGACGTCCCGCCGCTGCGCGATCCGGTCCCGGGTCTGCCACAGCTCCCGCACGACGGCCAGCTGCCGCCGCCGGCGCACCTTGTGCATCCCCGAGGTGCGCCGCCAGGGGTCCTTGCGGGGCTCGGGCGGCGGCGCCGAGGCGATCGCGTCGAACTCCTGCCGCGCCCACTCCAGCTTCCCCTGCCGGTCCAGCTCCTTCTCCAGCGCGTCCCGCAGGTCGACGAGCAGCTCGACGTCCAGCGCCGCGTACCGCAGCCACGGCTCGGGCAGCGGCCGGGTCGACCAGTCGACGGCGGAGTGGCCCTTCTCCAGCACGAAGCCCAGGACGCCCTCGACCATCGCGCCGAGGCCGACGCGGGGGAATCCGGCGAGCCGGCCGGCCAGCTCCGTGTCGAACAGGCGGGTGGGCACCATGCCTATCTCGCGCAGGCAGGGCAGGTCCTGGGTGGCGGCGTGCAGCACCCACTCGACGCCGGACAGGGCCTCGCCCAGGCCGGAGAGGTCGGGGCAGGCCACGGGGTCGATCAGGGCCGTCCCGGCACCCTCGCGGCGCAGCTGCACGAGGTAGGCGCGCTGGCCGTAGCGGTAGCCGGAGGCCCGCTCGGCGTCGACGGCGACGGGCCCGGAGCCGGCGGCGAAGGCGGCGACCACCCGGGCCAGGGCGGTCTCGTCCGCGACGACGGGCGGGATGCCCTCACGCGGTTCCAGCAGGGGGATCGGCGCCTCCGTAGCAGAAGATCCGCCGTCGTCCGGAGGAGCGCCTCCGGTGGTTCGCAGTGAGCTGTCTGCTGCGGTGTCGTGGGCGTCGGTCACCTGTCAAGGGTATCCATGGATGGAGAGCGCCCGCCGACGGAACGTTCCGTCGGCGGGCGCCCGGGGGTCGCAAACCAGTCATGCCGGGGAAGAGGCGGGTTCGCGATCCGTGTGTGACGCGACCGGGGTCAGTGGATGATCCCGGTCCGCAGGGCCACCGCGACCATTCCGGCGCGGTCGCCCGTGCCGAGCTTGCGGGCGATACGGGCGAGGTGGCTCTTGACGGTCAGGGCGGACAGGCCCATCGAGACGCCGATCGCCTTGTTCGACTGGCCTTCGGCGACCAGGCGCAGCACCTCGACCTCGCGGCCGGAGAGCTCGCGGTAGCCGCCCGGGTGGCTCGGGGCACCCGGGGGGCGGCGGTGCAGGCGGGCGGCGGCGGCGCCGATGGGGGCGGCGCCCGGACGGGTGGGGAGCCCGACGTTGGTGCGGGTGCCGGTGACGACGTACCCCTTCACACCGCCGGCGAGCGCGTTGCGCACGGCGCCGATGTCGTCGGCCGCCGACAGGGCGAGCCCGTTGGGCCAGCCCGCGGCGCGGGTCTCGGAGAGCAGGGTGAGGCCGGAGCCATCCGGCAGGTGGACGTCGGCGACGCAGATGTCGCGGGGGTTGCCGATGCGGGGACGAGCCTCCGCGATGGACGAGGCCTCGATGACATCGCGCACACCGAGCGCCCACAGGTGGCGGGTGACGGTGGAGCGGACGCGCGGGTCGGCCACGACCACCATGGCGGTCGGCTTGTTCGGGCGGTAGGCGACCAGGCTTGCGGGCTGCTCGAGGAGAACGGACACCAGGCCTCCTGGGGTGCGGGACGGGGCCGGCTCGTGGGGGGTGAAGCCGGGACGAACCGTGCTTTCAAGGTCACAGTCGTCTTCGGCACCGACCCCGTCCGCCTTTAGAGAAAGATCACGATCCAGTGATAACAATCCGTGCAATTCGGACACGCGGTCGATCATTCGAAGGCCGGACGGTTTCGGTCTGCGTCGGTACGCGGTCGAAAGTGGCCGTATCGACAAAGTGATTCGGCCAAGAGGGGGACTCAGGTGTGATCGTCGGCAGGGCATGGTTGACCGCCCCGTACAGGTTCGATCAGTACGGGGTCGGTGAAGGGGGTTCGTGCGGCTCGGTCAGTGCGAGCGGGGGCCGCGCCGCTGGGGCAGCGTCACCACCGAGGCGTCGCCGGGCACGGCCGGCGGCAGGCCTCCGACCTGGGCGAGCAGGTCGCACCAGGCGGCCAGGTGCGCGGCCGTGTCCGGCACGCCGCCCAGGCCCTCGCGCGGCGTCCACGACGCGCGGATCTCGATCTGCGAGGCGGCGGGGCGGGCGGACATCCCGCCGAAGTAGTGGGAGCTCGCACGCGTGACCGTGCCGCTCGGCTCCCCGCAGGTCAGCCCGCGGGCCTGCAGCGCGCCGGTCAGCCAGGACCAGCACACCTCCGGCAGCAGCGGGTCCGCCGCCATCTCCGGCTCCAGCTCCGCGCGCACCAGCGTCACCAGGCGGAACGTGCCGCGCCAGGCGTCGTGTCCCGCCGGGTCGTGCAGCAGCACCAGCCGGCCGTCCGCCAGGTCCTGGTCGCCGTCGACGACGGCGGCCTCCAGCGCGTGGGCCCAGGGCGCGAGACGCTTGGGGGCGGGCGTCGGCTCCACCTCGATCTGGGGCCGCAGACGCGCCGCCCGCAGCGCCTCGACGGCGGCCCGGAAGGGCAGCGGGGCGGAGTCCGCCTCCCGCCGGTCGTTCCCGGTGTCCTTCGCTTCGTCCATACCGCCAGCGCCGTCCGACATGGGTCCCTGAGCCGCAGCCATGCGGGAAGGTTACGGTGACCGGAGCCCCGCGCGGGGCTAGACACCCCGCGCCCGTCCAGGGGCTGGATCACGCCGTCCGGCCGCGTGCGAAACTTGCCCCGTGAGTGCCAACGACGCCCCCCGGGCCCCGCAGCCGTCCGCCACGTACGACTCCGCCTTCCTCAAGGCCTGCCGGCGCGAGCCCGTACCCCACACCCCGGTGTGGTTCATGCGGCAGGCCGGGCGCTCACTGCCGGAGTACCGCAAGGTCCGCGAGGGCGTGCCGATGCTCGAGTCCTGCATGCGGCCCGAGCTGGTCACCGAGATCACGCTCCAGCCGGTGCGCCGGCACGGCGTGGACGCGGCGATCTACTTCAGCGACATCGTCGTACCCCTGAAGGCCATCGGCATCGACCTGGACATCAAGCCCGGCGTCGGCCCCGTCGTCGAGCGGCCGATCCGCACCCGCGCCGACCTCGCGCAGTTGCGCGACCTGACCCCCGAGGACGTCTCCTACGTCACCGAGGCCATCGGCCTGCTGACCCGGGAGCTCGGGGCCACGCCCCTGATCGGCTTCGCCGGAGCCCCCTTCACCCTCGCCAGCTACCTGGTCGAGGGCGGCCCGTCCCGCACGTATGAGAACGCCAAGGCGATGATGTACGGCGACCCGGAGCTGTGGGCCGACCTGCTGGACCGCCTCGCGGACATCACCGCCGCGTTCCTGAAGGTGCAGATCGAGGCGGGCGCCTCGGCGGTGCAGCTCTTCGACTCCTGGGCGGGCGCCCTGGCCCCCGTCGACTACCGGCGTTCCGTGCTGCCCGCGTCGGCGAAGGTGTTCGAGGCGGTCGCCGGCTACGGCGTGCCGCGCATCCACTTCGGCGTCGGAACCGGCGAACTGCTCGGCCTCATGGGTGAGGCGGGCGCGGATGTCGTCGGCGTCGACTGGCGCGTCCCGCTCGACGAGGCCGCCCGCCGCGTCGGCCCCGGCAAGGCGCTCCAGGGCAACCTCGACCCGACGGTGCTGTTCGCCCCCACGGAGGCCGTCGAGGCCAAGACGCGCGAGGTCCTGGAGTCGGCCGAGGGCTTGGAGGGCCACGTGTTCAACCTCGGCCACGGGGTCATGCCGTCCACCGACCCGGACGCCCTCACGCGCCTGGTGGAGCACGTGCACACGCACACCGCGCGCTGAATCCGCGCGGGGTCGGCGCGCGGGGTCGGTGTCGATCGGGCGGTCCGGTGAACGCGGCCGCACGGGCGTGCGTATGAAGCGTCAACCGCCCGCGGCGCGGGGAAGGCGCATCGCGGGGCCGACGTGAGGAACAGGCGATGAACGACCGAGGTACTCCTCCGATGCACGCCCTGCCCGACGGCGAGGCGGAACTGACACTGGTGGTGCGGCTGCCCTGGGAGGACGTGGCCCGGCTCGGCCAGGAGGCCGGGCGGCTGGCGACCCAGATGCGGCGGCCCGTGACGCTGGACGAGGCGGTGAGCCACCGGTTGCGCTCGACGCGGGTGGCTGCGCACGCGAAGCCGGCGGGGGAGCAGCCGGCGGCGGTGATGGCCTCGTCGGGGACGGCCTCGTCGGGGTCGGTGTCCTCCCTGCCGGCCCGGCCGCCGGCGGAGCAGGCGCGGCAGGCCATCGACCGGATCAACGGGACGGCGGGCACGGCGTAGGGCTTCGCCGTTGGGCTTCGCCGCAGGGCTGTGTGTCCGTTGCCGGGTGCGGGCGCGTGGGGGCTGTTCGCGCAGTTCCCCGCGCCCCTGAGGGTGTCGGTCGACCGGGCGTTCGCGCAGTTCCCCGCGCCCCTGACACCGCCCTCGGGGGCGGTGTCAGGACGGGTTGTGGATTTTTGTGGACGCCTTGCGGGCTGCCACCAGGACCGGGTCCCAGACGGGGGAGAACGGTGGGGCGTAGCCGAGGTCAAGGGCGGTCATCTGCTCGACCGTCATCCCGGCGGTCAGGGCCACCGCGGCGACGTCGACGCGCTTGCCCGCGCCCTCCCGGCCGACGATCTGCACCCCGAGGAGGCGGCCGGTGCGCACCTCCGCGAGCATCTTGACGGTCATGGGGGAGGCGCCGGGGTAGTAGCCGGCGCGGCTGGTCGACTCGACGGTCACCGCCTCGAAGCGCAGCCCGGCCCGGTGGGCGTCCTTCTCGCGCAGGCCCGTGCGCGCGATCTCCAGGTCGCACACCTTGCTCACCGCCGTGCCGACCACGCCCGGGAACGTGGCGTAGCCGCCGCCGGCGTTGGTGCCGATGATCTGGCCGTGCTTGTTGGCGTGGGTGCCGAGCGGAATGTACCGCTCCTGGCCCGAGACCAGGTCGAACACCTCCACGCAGTCGCCGCCCGCCCAGACGTCCTCGTGACCGCGCACCCGCATCGAGCGGTCCGTGAGCAGTCCGCCGTGCGCGCCGAGCGGGAGCCCGGCCCGCCGCGCCAGGGACGTCTCCGGACGCACGCCGATGCCGAGCACGACGACGTCCGCGGGGAACTCGGCGTCCTGGGTGGTGACCGCCCGCACCCGGCCGTCCTCACGGGTGAGGATCTTCGTCACCTCGGCGTCGCCGACCATCGTGATGCCGAGACCCACCATCGCCTCGCGCACCAGGCGGCCCATGTCCGGGTCCAGGGTCGACATGGGCTCGGCGCCGCGGTTGACGACCGTCACCTCGTAACCGCGGTTGATGAGCGCCTCGGCCATCTCCACGCCGATGTAACCGGCCCCGACGACCACCGCCCGCCGCCCGGGGGTGCGCTCCAGCGTGTCGATCAGGGCCTGGCCGTCGTCGAGCGTCTGCACGCCGTGCACGCCCTCCGCGTCGGCCCCCGGCATGTCGGGCCGGATCGGGCGGGCGCCGGTCGCGATCACGAGCCGGTCGTACGCCGTCCAGGTCTCCTCACCCGAGTCGAGGTCGCGGGCGCGCACCCGCCGGCCCTCGACGTCCAGGGCGGTGACCTCGGTGCGCAGCCGCAGGTCGATGTCGCGGGCGCGGTGCTCCTCGGGGGTGCGGGCGATGAGTCGGTCCCGGCCGGTGACGGCGCCGCCCACCCAGTAGGGGATGCCGCACGCCGAGTACGAGGTGAAGTGCCCCCGTTCGAACGCCACGATCTCCAGCTCGTCGGGGCCCTTCAGACGGCGGGCCTGCGACGCCGCGGACATGCCCGCGGCGTCGCCTCCGACGACGACCAGTCGCTCCCTGCGCGTACGGCTCATGCTCATGCGAACACGCTACGGGAGCAGGGCATTTCAGTCCCGCCCACCCGGCTGCCGTGACTCGGACGCGGGCACCGGACGGGCCGTGGGCAGCGGCCCCGGGGCGCCCGTCGCCGGAGCGGGCCCGGGGCGGCGCGGCAGGCGCGGGCGGACGACCCGCAGCCACAGCAGCAGCAGGGCCGCCGCGGCCGCGGCGAACGGCAGGACCGCGCCGAGGGCGACGGCCAGCCAGCGCAGCACGGTCAGGAACGCGTGCCAGCCGCCCGCGAGCGCGTCGAGGAACCCGGGGTCGTCGTCCCCGGCCGCCTCCGCCACCGGGGCGCGGGACAGGGACAGGGTGACGGTGGCCAGGCTGGTGCGGTCCTTCAGGGACGCCTGCCGGGCGAGCAGCGCCTCGAGATCCGCCTGGCGGGTGCTCAGTTCGCCCTCCAGGGTGACCACGTCGCTGAGCTTGGTCGCCCGGTCCATCAGCTCCCGGATGCGCGCCACGCTCGCCCGCTGCGTCCTGATGCGGCTCTCCACGTCCACCACCTGGTCGGTGACGTCCTGCGCCTTGGCCCTGCGCTCCAGGAGCCTGCCCGAGCCCTCCAGGTCGGTGAGGACCTCCTCGTACTCCTCCACCGGCACGCGCAGCACCACACGGGTGCGCTCACGGCCCTCTCCGTCCCGGGTGGTGGTCTCGTTGCCGACGTAGCCGCCCGCCTCCTCGACGCGGGCGCGTGCCCGGTCCAGGGCCTTCGGGACGTCCTCGACCCGCACGGTCAGTTCGGCGGTACGGATGACGGCGCTGCCGGTGAGCTTCGGCGGAGCGGTCGCCCGGGCACCGCTCGCGGCGCCGCCCGCCCCGGCCTCGGCGCCGGCGGCCCCGTCACCGAAGGCCTTGTCGTCGGCCTGGGGCCCGGCGGCCGGGCGGTCGGCGGCCGATTTGCCGCCGGAGTCGTCGGCGGAGCCGCTGCACCCGGTGAGTGCCAGGGCCGCGGCCAGCAGCACGGCGGCCAGCGGCGGGACGGTGTGTCGTACGGGTCGTCGTGTGCGCATGCGGGCATCCCCCGGGGTCGATTCGCCTGACGCCTCTTCGACGCCCGGGCGGGGGCCGGCGTTCGGCCCGGGACGGTTCCGATGCGGTCACGACCGGGACTCGGGACGGACACCGGGGCGCGGCGGCACATCCGGCGGGGTCTGAGAGGCTGGGGGCATGCGCGAAGTGCAAGCCCGCGAGGGCACGGATCGGGTCGTCGTGGTCGGGGCGGGCATCGCGGGGCTGGCCGCCGCGCACCGGCTGCTGCAACGCGGGGCGCGGGTGACGGTGCTGGAGGCCTCCGGCCGGGTCGGCGGCAAGCTGCTGCCCGGCGAGGTCGCCGGGGCGCGCGTGGACCTCGGCGCCGAGTCGATGCTGGCCCGCCGCCCCGAGGCGGTGGAGCTCGCCCGTGAGGTCGGGCTCACGGACCACCTCCAGCCGCCCGCCACCGCGACGGCCTCCCTGTGGACCCGGGGCGCGCTGCGGCCCATGCCGAAGGGCCACGTGATGGGCGTTCCCGGCACCGCCGCCGCTCTGTCCGGCGTGCTGTCCGAGCAAGGGCTGGCCCGCATCGGACGCGACGCCGAACTGCCCCGCACCGAGGTCGGCGACGACGTCGCGGTCGGCGCGTACGTGGCGGCCCGCCTCGGACGCGAGGTCGTGGACCGGCTGGTGGAACCGCTGCTGGGCGGTGTCTACGCGGGCGACGCGTACCGCATCTCCCTGCGCTCGGCCGTCCCCCAGCTCTTCCAGGTCGCCCGGACCCACACCTCCCTGACGGAGGGTGTGCGGGAGATCCAGCAGCGGGCGGCCGCCGCCCGGCAGACCGGCCCGGTGTTCACCGGGCTGCGCGGCGGTGTGGGCACCCTGCCGCTCGCGGTCGCCGAGTCCGTCCGCGCCCGCGGGGGCGAGATCCTCACCGGCACGCCGGCGACGCGGTTGCGCCGCACCCCCGAGGGCGACTGGGAGGTGGCCTCCGGCGAGCGCTCCTGGCGGGCGGACGCCGTGATCGTCGCCGTCCCCGCCCCGGCCGCGGCGCGGCTGCTGCGCGCGGAGAGCCCCGGGGCCGCCGCCGAGCTCGATGCCGTCGAGTACGCCTCCATGGCCCTGGTCACCCTGGCCTACCGCCGTGAGGAGGCGGCCCTGCCCGAGGGCAGCGGCTTCCTGGTGCCGCCGGTGGACGGACGCACCATCAAGGCGTCCACCTTCGCCTCGCACAAGTGGGGCTGGATCGCCGAGGAGAATCCCGGCCTGCTCCTGGTGCGCACCTCGGTCGGACGCCACGGCGAGACGGAGATCCTCGAGCGCGACGACGCCGAGCTGGTCGAGGTCTCCCGCCGGGACCTGAAGGAGGCGACCGGGCTGGACACCGCGCCCGTCGCCACCCGGGTCACCCGCTGGGACGGCGGTCTGCCCCAGTACCCGGTCGGGCACCACGCGCGCGTGGCCCGCATCCGCGAGCACGTCGCCGCGCTGCCCGGCCTCGCGGTGTGCGGCGCCCCGTACGACGGCGTGGGTATCCCGGCCTGCATCGCGAGCGCCCGCGCCGCCGTGGACCAGGTGCACGGCGACCTGAGCGGTGTGCAGCAGCTCACCGCGCACCCGGTGCAGAGCCTGCACGGGGGAGCGGGAGAATGAGGGACATGAGTGACGACGCCTCCACCACCGAACCCGGCAGGATCCCGAACAAGGGCAAGCTGGCCAAGGACCTCAACGAGGTCATCCGCTACACGCTCTGGTCCGTCTTCAAGCTGAAGGACGTCCTGCCCGAGGACCGCGCCGGGTACGCCGACGAGGTCCGGGAGCTGTTCGACCAGCTCGCCGCGAAGGACGTGACGATCCGCGGCACCTACGACGTGTCCGGCCTGCGCGCCGACGCCGACGTCATGATCTGGTGGCACGCGGAGACCAGCGACGCCCTGCAGGAGGCGTACAACCTCTTCCGCCGCACGAAGCTGGGCCGCGCCCTGGAGCCCGTCTGGTCGAACATGGCGCTGCACCGCCCCGCCGAGTTCAACCGCTCGCACATCCCGGCGTTCCTCGCCGACGAGACGCCCCGCGACTACGTCAGCGTCTACCCCTTCGTGCGCTCCTACGAGTGGTACCTGCTGGCCGACGAGGACCGCCGCCGCATGCTCGCCGACCACGGCAAGATGGCCCGCGGCTACCCGGACGTGCGCGCCAACACCGTCGCCTCGTTCTCCCTGGGCGACTACGAGTGGATCCTCGCCTTCGAGGCCGACGAGCTGTACCGCATCGTCGACCTCATGCGCCATCTGCGCGGCTCGGAGGCCCGCCGCCACGTCCGCGAGGAGGTGCCCTTCTACACGGGCCGCCGCAAGGACATCGCCGACCTGGTCGCCGGCCTGGCCTGACCGGCCCCGGCCGCGCGGCGCGCAGCCCCGGCAGCCGCCCTTGCCGAGCGGAGGAGGGCGGCTCGTCGGGGGCCGGCGCGTCGGGGGCCGGCGCGTCAGCCGCGCGCCTGCCGCTGCGCGAAGGCAGCGCGCAACTCCGGTTCGCCGACGGCCTGGACGCCGCGCACGGCCACCGACGTGAGGTACGCACGGTCGTCGGCGGCGCCGTCCGCGGTGCGGGTCAGCGCGCCCAGCAGACGCTGACCGGCCGGGGAGGCCCAGCGCGCGTACGGGTGCACCTCGATCCGGGCGAGGGCCAGGCAGCTCAGGGCGAGGGCCAGCGGCAGCGCGAACCACAGCGCCACCAGATGCCGCGGCAGCTCCGGCGGGACGGGGACCAGCAGCGCGAGGAGCCCGAGACCGAGGACGGCGAGGGCGGCCCGGCGCACTTGACGGACCGCCGAAGCCACCGTCGTACGCGCGCTGTCGGGCACCGCGAGGCCCGCGCGGACCAGCCCGTCGGCGATGCCCCGCACCGCTTCCGCCGCGGCGGCCGTGGTGCGCACCGGCGCGATGCGGCACTGCCCCTCGGGGCCGATGGCCCCTATCACCGAGCGCTCCATGTCGTCCCGCCCACGCGGGTCGACGACCGTGGCCCAGCCGGTGTGGGCCAGCAGCAGCCGGCGCTGCCGGGCCATCGCCACCAGCGTCACGTCGGCGACCCGCCGGGGTCCCCCGGAGAGGAACGCCGCCTCGTACAGGGTGAGTTCACGGTCCCGGCCGGTGTCGGAGCCACCGGCCGCGGCCCGCACGGCCGCCAGGCACAGGCGGGTGCACGCCGTGCCGGCCACGGCCCAGGCCGCCAGGAGGAGAAGGACCCAGAGCATATGTCTCTTGTATGTGACACCGTCGCGAGAACACCATGCCTCGTCCACGATACGGACGCAGTGTTGCCGGGATGTGACGTCGTGTACCGGTCGGGGCGCCCGCACGGGGTGTTCGGCCACTAGCCCACCCGGGTCCTTTGCCGCCGCCCGCGCCCCGCCGCGGCGGTGCGTCCCGTGGCCGCCGCCCCTCCCATGGGCCATGTTGCTGACGGTCGAGCCGAACGGCTCACGGCCGAGAGCGAAGGAGGCCCCGCGGTGGGTGAGCTGTACATCGGCGGCGAGTGGACCCGGGCGGCGGCCGGCGGCCGCCGCGACGTGATCAACCCCTACGACGCCTCCGTCGTCACCACCGTCGACGAGGCGGACGCCACCGACGTCGACCGGGCCGTGACCGCCGCCCGCAGGGCCTTCGACCAGGGCGACTGGGCGGAGGCCCCCTCCCGCCGGCGGGCCGATCTGCTGCTGCGCGTGCACGACCTGCTCCTGCGCGACCGCGAGGACATCGCCCGCACCGAGACCCTCGACACCGGCAAGACGCTGACCGAGGCGCGGATCGACGTCGAGGACGTGGCCAACGCCTTCCGCTACTTCGCCGAACTCGCCGGGAAGGACGGCGGCCGGGTCGTCGACGTCGGCCCCGGCGTCCTCAGCCGCGTCGTCTACCAGCCCGTCGGCGTCTGCGCGCTCATCGCCCCCTGGAACTACCCGCTGCTCCAGGCCTCCTGGAAGGTCGCACCGGCGCTCGCCGCGGGCAACACCTTCGTCCTCAAGCCCAGCGAGACCACCCCCCTGACCACGGTCATGATGATGCGCCTCATCGAGGAGGCCGGTGCCCCGGCCGGCGTCGCCAACCTCGTGCTGGGCTCGGGCGCGACCGTCGGCGCCGCCCTGACCGACCACCCCGACGTGGACCTGGTGTCCTTCACCGGCGGCCTCGCCACCGGCCGCCGGATCATGGCCGCGGCCGCCGGCGGCCCGAAGAACATCGCCCTGGAACTGGGCGGCAAGAACCCCAACGTCGTGTTCGCGGACGCCGACTTCGACGCCGCCGTCGACTACGCGCTCGACGCCGCGTTCCTGCACTCCGGACAGGTCTGCTCCGCCGGTTCCCGGCTGCTGGTCCAGGACGAGCTGCACGACCGGTTCGTCGACGCCCTCGCCCGCCGCGCCCAGGCCATCCGCCTGGGCGACGGCATGGAGGACGGCACCGAGAGCGGCCCGCTCAGCTCCGCCGAGCACCGCGAGAAGGTCGAGGGCTACATCGCACTCGGCCGGGAGGAGGGCGCCCGCCTCGTGACCGGGGGCACCCGGCCGAAGGACCCCGCCCTCAGCCGCGGCTTCTTCCTGCTGCCGACGATCTTCGCGGACTGCCACCGCTCCATGCGGATCGTCCAGGAGGAGGTCTTCGGCCCGGTCGTCACCGTGGAGCGCTTCGCCACCGAGGACGAGGCGATCGGCCTGGCCAACGACACCCGCTACGGACTGGCCGGCGGCGTGTGGACCTCCGACGCGAGCCGCGCCCAGCGCGTCGCCCAGCGGCTGCGCCACGGCACCGTGTGGATCAACGACTTCCACCCGTACGTGCCGCAGGCCGAGTGGGGCGGCTTCGGCCGCTCCGGCGTCGGGCGCGAACTCGGCCCCACCGGACTGCGCGAGTACCAGGAGGCCAAGCACATCTACCAGAACCTCGCCCCCGCACCCTCCGGCTGGTTCAAGGGCTGACCCGCGTCCGGCACCGCCGCCACGCACCGCACCCCGAGAAAGGCACCGCATGGCCACCCCTCCCGCGCACGGCGCCGAGTCCGCCTACGACTACGTCATCGTCGGCGGCGGCACCGCAGGCTGTGTGCTCGCCGCCCGGCTCAGCGAGGACCCCGACTGCCGCGTCTGCGTCATCGAGGGCGGCCCCAGCGACGTCGGCGACGAGCGCATCCTGCGCCTGCGCAACTGGATCAACCTGCTCGGCTCGGAGTTCGACTACGGCTACACCACCGTGGAGCAGCCCCGCGGCAACTCCCACATCCTGCACTCCCGGGCCCGCGTCCTCGGCGGCTGCTCCTCGCACAACACCCTGATCAGCTTCCTGCCGCTGCCGCAGGACCTGGACGACTGGGTGAGCCGCGGATGCGCCGGCTGGGACCCGGCCACGATCCTGCCCTACCGGGAGCGGCTGCTGACCGAGATCGTCCCGGTGGCCGAGGCCGACCGCAATCCCATCGCCGCCGACTTCGTCACCGCCGCCTCGCGCGCCCTCGGCGTGCCCGTCGTCGACGACTTCAACGCCGAACCCTTCGCCGACGGCGCCGGCTTCTTCTCCCTGGCCTACCAGCCGGAGGGCAACCTGCGCTCCTCCGCGTCCGTCGCCTACCTGCACCCGGTGCTGCACCGGCCCAACCTCACGCTGCTGCTGGAGACCTGGGCCCACCGCATCGTCCCCGACGCGTCGGGACGGCTGACCCGCGTCGCGGTCCGGGGCGCCGACGGCGAACCCGCCACCGTGCGCGCCGAATGCGAACTGCTGCTGTGCGCGGGCGCCATCGACACCCCGCGCCTGCTGATGCTCTCCGGCATCGGCCCGGCCGACGACCTGCGCGCGCTCGGCATCGAGGTCCGCGTGGACCTGCCCGGCGTCGGCGAGAACCTGCTGGACCACCCCGAGTCCGTCATCGTCTGGGAGACCGACGGCCCGCTGCCGCCCAACTCCGCGATGGACTCCGACGCGGGCCTGTTCCTGCGCCGCGACACGGCGCAGCCGCGCCCCGACCTGATGTTCCACTTCTACCAGGTGCCGTTCACCGTCAACACCGAACGCCTCGGCTACCCCGCGCCGCCGTACGGGGTGTGCATGACGCCGAACGTACCGCGCGCCCGCTCCACCGGGCGGATGTGGCTGCGCAGCAGCAACCCCGCCGAGCATCCGGCGCTGGACTTCCGCTACTTCACCGATCCGGAGGGCCACGACGAGCGCACCATCGTGGACGGGCTGAAGGTGGCCCGCGAGGTGGCCGCGACCGCCCCGCTGCGCGACTGGCTGGTCCGCGAGGTCGCCCCCGGCCCGGACGTCGTCTCGGACGCCGACCTGTCCGAGTACGGCCGCCGCGCCGCGCACACCGTCTACCACCCGGCCGGCACCTGCCGCATGGGCTCGCCGGACGACCCGATGGCCGTCTGCGACCCCGACCTGAGGCTGCTGGGCGCGGAGGGCGTGCGGATCGTCGACGCGTCGGTGTTCCCGACGATGCCCACCATCAACCCCATGGTGACCGTCCTGCTGGCCGCCGAACGGGCCGCCGACCTCGTCACCGGCCGCCCGGGCCCGGCCGAGCAGGGAGCCTCGCGGTGACACAGCCTTCTGCCGCCGCCTCCGGACCCGTCCCGGAGGGCGAGCGGGGCTCGGAGTTCCGCAAGGACATGGGCCCCTGGGCGAACTTCGCCCTCGGCTTCACGTACCTCTCCCCGGTGGTGAGCACCTACACCCTCTTCGGCACCGCGCTCGCCGAGGGCGGGCCGCCGATGATCTGGGCCTTCGTCATGGCCGGTGCCGGCCAGTTCCTCGTCGCGCTGGTCTTCGGCGAGGTCGTCGCCCAGTACCCGATCGCGGGCGGCGTCTACCCGTGGGCGCGGCGGCTGTGGGGCACACGCTGGGCATGGATGACCGGCTGGGTCTACATGTGGGCGCTGCTGGTCACCATCACGTCCGTCGCCTACGGCGCCGGGCCCTACATCGCCATCCTCTTCGGCTTCGATCCGACCGTGCACACCACCGTGCTGTGCACGGCCGTGCTCATCGTGGTGGCCATCGCCGTCAACTACCTGGGCACCAGGGCCCTGTCGGCGGCCGCCGTCATCGGCTTCGCCGGTGAGCTCATCGGCGCCCTCGTCGTCGGCATCTACCTGCTCGCCACCCACCGGCACCACAACCTCGGCGTCATCTTCGACACCTACGGCACCGAGGGCGACGGCTCCTACCTCCCGGTGTTCCTGGCGGCCGCGATCATCGGCTTCTACCAGTACTACGGCTTCGAGGCGTGCGGCGACACCGCCGAGGAGGTCGAGCACCCCGGCCGCGTCATCCCCAAGGCGATGCGCCGCACCATCTACATCGGCGGGGCCGCGGCCACGTTCACCTGCATGTCGCTGCTGCTGTCGGTCACCGACTACGACGCGGTCATCTCGGGCGAGCAGGCGGACCCGGTGGTTGACGTGCTGTACGACGCGATGGGCGAGACGGGGGCCCGGCTCGTCATGGCCGTCGTACTGATCTCCTTCCTGTCCTGCACCATCAGCCTGCAGGCCGCCGCCGGGCGCCTCATCTACTCCTACGCACGCGACGAGATGGTCGTCGGGCACCGGCTGCTGCGCCGGTTCGACCACGCCCGGGCGGTGCCCGGCTACGCGCTGCTGGTGTCCGCGGCCGTCCCGCTGCTGATCGCGTTCGCCTCACTGCTGTCCGAGGACGCGCTCACCAACATCGTCTCCTTCGCGATCCTCGGCATCTACGCCTCGTTCCAGATGGTCGTCCTGGCCGCCCTGCGCGCCCGGCTCAAGGGCTGGCGTCCGGCGGGGGAGTTCACCCTGGGCCGCTGGGGCACGGCCGTGAACGTCGGCGCGCTGGCGTACGGCATCTTCGCCATCGTCAACATCTGCTGGGCCCGTACCCCGGAGAAGCCGTGGTGGGAGAACTGGATCGTCCTGCTGTGCGGCGCGGTCGTGCTGGGCACGGGGCTGCTGTACATGTTCACCACGCACCACTACGGCCGCAGCGACGCGCCCGCGGGTGACGCGGTGCCCGGGGAGAGCCGGAAGGCCGGGCGTTAGCGCCGCAGCAGCACCCTGCGCGTGGCGCGGGCCAGCCGGTGCACCGGGCGGCGCGAACGCGGCTTCGGCCCCGACCGGTCCAGCCACCACGCGCGCAGCTCCCGCCGGGCCGCGCCGTCCTCCGGCAGCCCTGCGGAGAGCAGGTGCGCGGCGAAGGACAGGGCGTCGCGCCGGTAGCCGCCGGTCATCGGCCGGGCCTGCGCGTAGCCGAGGAACGCCGGGCGGTACCGCGGGCCGAGGATCTCCGGCAGTTCGGGCGCGACCTTCGCGACGACGTCCGCCCGCTTCGCGGCGAGCGCCCGGGCCTGCACACCGATCCGCACCCGGTCGAACCCCTCGGGCACGGGCGTCCCCGCGACCAGCGCCGACAGCAGCGCGGCCTGCGCGAGCCCGAGCCGCTCCCGCGCCTCGTCCGCCTCGCCTGCGGCCCCCGGACCGGAGACGCCCCCCGACGCCCCGGCCGGACGCCCCCCGGCCGGGCCGCCCACCGGCAGGGGCGACTCGCCGGGGCCGGGTACGGCGGGCGCGTCGGCCGTGGCGCACACCCCGGCCGGCACCCGCTGCACCGCTCCCACCTCCACGGCCCGGCGTACGGCGGCCAGTTCGCCCTCCAGCTCCGCCGGGGCGGGGAAGTTCTCGTCGCGCTCCAGCAGGACACCCGGCGGACGGACCCGGCGGGCCAGGTCGGTCAGGATGTCCAGGACCGGCTGCGGGACGGGGTGGGCGTGGCTGTCGTGCCAGACGCCGTCGCGTTCGAAGCCGCCGGCGACATGCACGTAGGCGAGGGCCTCCAGGGGCAGTTCGGCGAGGGCCTCGGCCGGGTCCTCGCCGCGGTTGACGTGGTTGGTGTGCAGGTTGGCCACGTCGATGAGGAGTCGCACGCCCGTGCGGTCCGCGAGCTCGTACAGGAACTGGCCCTCCGTCATCTCCTCGCCCGGCCAGGCCAGCAGCGCGGCGATGTTCTCGACGGCCAGCGGCACCGGCAGGGCGTCCTGCGCGATCCGCACGTTCTCGCACAGCACGTCCAGCGCGTCACGGGTGCGCGGCACGGGCAGCAGGTGACCGGCCTCCAGATGCGGCGTCGCCGTCAGCGCTCCGCCGGCCCGGACGAACGCGATGTGCTCGGTGACCAGCGGGGACCGCAGGACGTGGGCCCGTTCGGCGAGCGCGGCCAGCCGGCCGGGGTCGGGCCGGTCCGCGCCCCCGAGGCCCAGCGAGACACCGTGCGGCACCACGGTGACGCCGCGCTCGCGCAGCCGCAGCAGCGACTCGGGCAGATGCCCGGGACAGACGTTCTCGGCCACGGCCTCGACCCAGTCGATGCCCGGCATGCGTTCCACGGCGTCCGCGATCTCCGGCCGCCACCCGATGCCCGTCCCCAGTCGCTCCATCGTTCCCCCTCCTCCACCCGGCCGATCCCCGGACGTGACGGGGGTATGGCCCAGCCGCCCGCGCCCGAACCCTCCCCGGTCCGGCTTCAGAGCAACATTTGAGGTTCGGCGCACGCGGTGGCCGCCGGGCGCGCCCGGCGGCCACCGTCCCCCTGACCCGGCGAGGGGCTACACCCGGTGCGAGGAGTGGTAGTTGAACACCGACCACAGGACGAACAGGCCGGTCACGATCATGATGATCGACCAGAACGGCTGGTACGGCAGCCACAGGAAGTTCGCGATCAGCGCCAGGCCGACCACGACCGCGCTCACGGCCCGCGCCCAGGTCGCGCCGGTGAACAGGCCGAACCCGGCGATCATCACGAGCAGGCCGACGATCAGGTGGATCCAGCCCCACGCGGTGAGGTCGAACTCGAAGACGTAGTCGCCGAAGCTCGTGTACACCTCGTCGTTGGCGATCGCCGCGATGCCCTGGAAGATCGCGAAGAAGCCGTAGACGATCATCAGGGTGGCGCCGAGGGCGAGACCGCCGGCCGCCCACGGGTCGCCGGAGCCGCCGGAGCCGCCCGGCTTCCGGTCGTCGGCGGGAGGGGCGGGGGGAGGGGGCGCGGCGCTGGACATGGCAGCCTCCTGGGTCGGGGTTGTCCGTAACCCCACTGGAGCACCCGGCCGCGTCCGGCGCTCCCGCGACTGCTCCGAACGGGTGGTGACCGCCGGCCGCGCAGTGTGCCGCTACCGGCGCAGCGCCGGATGGTCGGCGACGACCGTGCACGAGCCGGGAGCGATCTCCGTGAACCCGGCGTCCCGGACCAGGGGCAGCCCCGCGGTGGTCAGGGCGGACCAGCGGGCGGGGTCGGCCGTGCGCACGGCCAGCGGGAAGCCGGCGTCCCGCCACGCGGCCCGCTCGGGGCCGGACAGCTCCCACCAGGCCAGCTGCGCGCCGTGACCGGCCTGGGCCATCGCCTTGCCGGCCGACATGCCGAGCTCCGGGTTCAGCCACAGCACGACGGCGTCCGGGTCGGCACCGGCCGGCTCCCGCGGATCGTCCAGATCGGTGCCGGAGACCTGGAGCCGCACGAGGTCCTTCGGCCAGCCGTCCAGGGGGACCGGCGGGAAGACCCGCACCTCGGCGGACGTGCCGGTCACCGTGATCCCGGGCAGGGCCGCGGCCCGGCGCCACTCGGCGCCCCGCGCCCGGCGCACGACCTTGCGGATCCGGGCGTCCTGCCAGTCGCGCACGGCCCGGGCCCAGGCGCCGTCGCCCTGCGACCGCTCGTCGGCCAGGATCGTCAGCACGGCACGGGCGGCCGTCTCCAGTGCGTCGGTGCGCGCCGGCGGGTCCGCCCGCTCGATCCGCACGACCAGCGGCAGCACGAACTGCGGCGCCGCGTCGCGCGCGGAGGGGTCGGACCGGAAGGGACTGTCGCTCACGGGCGTCGGATCTGCGCTCACGCCCCCAGTCTGCCAGCCGGAAGATCGTACGAACGCGCGCTCAGCCCGAGCAGGACGTGCGTTCGGCCTCGCGCCACTCGCAGGTGGGGCAGTAGGTGATGCCCTTGTACGACTCCGGGTACTCCGTCGGCTCCCGGCACAGCACACACTCCGCGTACGGCGGCCCGTCCGCCCGGGGCGGCCTGGTCGCGTCGATCAGGCAGTAGTCGTTCTCCTCGCTCATGCCTCCAGCGTAGGACGGTCAGCGGCGGGCATCCGCGGTCCGGATCAGATCGGACACCTTCACGAACCGGTAGCCGCGGCGGCGCAGCTCGGGCACGATCGTGCGCACCGCCCGCTCGGTGGCCGGGGCGGCGCTGCGGGTGCAGTGCAGCACCACCACGGACCCCGGCCGCACCCCGTCCAGGACCTGCCGGACCACCACCTCCGGGTCGGTCTCGAACGCGTCGCCGCCGACGACGTCCCACTGCACGGCGGTCACCCCGGCCGGGGCCAGCGCCTTCAGGGCCCGCCGGTCGTAGCAGCCGCCGGGGA
This sequence comes from Streptomyces sp. NPDC053665, assembly GCF_055585285.1. Lineage (NCBI taxonomy): Bacteria > Bacillati > Actinomycetota > Actinomycetes > Kitasatosporales > Streptomycetaceae > Streptomyces > Streptomyces sp. NPDC053665. The sequence goes on along the minus strand of NZ_JBVJKK010000001.1, from coordinate 1,310,050 downwards.
AGCGGAAGTACGGCATCGCATCGGGCACGCCCGCCGTGCGGAACGCGGCGTACGCGCGCTCCACCTCCAGCCGCATGCGCGAGGCCGCCACCTCGGGCAGTCCGTAGCAGTCGCCGGTGAAGGCGTGGTGGCTGTAGGAGTGGTTGGCGACCTCGAACAGCGGGTCGCGGCCGATGGAGCGGGCCTGGCCGGTGTACTCCTCGGCCCACCGCCCGGTCATGAACACGGTGGCCGGGACCCTCAGCGCCCGCAGGGTCGCGATGAGCCGGGGATGGTCGAAGCGCTCGCCCGCCGCCGCCCGCTGCCCCTGGCCGGCGGTCATGTCGGCGTCGAAGGTGAGCGCCACCGTCGCGCCGCCGGTGCGGGGCCCGTGCTCGAAGACGGGGGTCAGGCCCGCGGGGCCGGGCGCGAGGGTCGGCGGCTTGGCCGCCGGCGCCGGGACCTGCACGGCGGTGGAGGCGGGACGCGGTGGCCGCTCGGCGCCGCAGGCGGCGAGGGTCGCGGTCAGGGCGCAGAGGGCGGCGGCCCGGCGCAGAGCCGGGCGGCACAGGGGGACGCTCACCGTATGAAGATGTGACCGGGAGCGTCCCGCCATGCGTGCCTGCCGCCGGTGTCACCCGGCCGTCAGATGTCGCGCTTGTCCAGCGGCTTGGTCGCCGGGCCCTGGATCACCTTGCCGTCGGTGTCGAAACGCGAGCCGTGGCAGGGGCACTCCCAGGCCCGTTCGGCGGCGTTGAAGTCCACCAGGCAGCCCAGGTGGGTGCAGCGCGCGGACACCGCGTGCAGGGCTCCGTCGTCGTCCCGGTAGACCGCGACCCGGTGACCGCCCGCGCGGACCACGGCCCCCTCGCCGGGCGGCAGGGACTCCACCGGCGGCGACGGCCGCAGCCGGTCGCCCACGAAGTGCCCGGCCACCTTGGCCTGGGTCTTCAGGAAGGACGGCGCCTCCCGCACGGCCGGCTTCACCCGGCGCGGGTCGTACAGCCCGCTCCACTCGCACTCCTCGCCGGTGATCTGCGCGGCGAGCAGGCGTCCCGCCATGATGCCGCCGGTCATGCCCCAGCCGCCGAAGCCGGTGGCCACGTAGGAGTGCCGGGCGCCCGGGTGCAGCGGGCCGACCATCGGCACGGTGTCGGTCGGGGTGTTGTCCTGCGTCGCCCAGCGGTGCGTGACCCGCAGGCCGGGGAAGTGGCCGGTGGCCCAGGAGGTGAGACGCTCGAAGCGGTCCCGGGTGTCACCCGTGCCCGGCGTGAAGTGCTCCCCGGTGACGATGAGTAGCCGCCGGTCCCCGTCCCCGTCGTACGGCGCCGTGCGGACCGAGCGGGTGTTCTCGTCGGGGGTGATGTACATGCCGTCGGGGTCCTGCCCGGCGGGGAGGGGCCCGGCGACGACCAGCTCCCGCTTCGGGGTGAGCCGGGTGAACAGCAGCGCCCGGTCGAAGATCGGGTAGTGCGTCGCGACGACGACGTCCCGGGCGCGCACGGCCGCCCCCGTCGAGGTCGACAGCCGGCACGGTTCGCCCTCCTCCATGCCGAGGACGGTGGTGTCCTCGAAGATCCGCCCGCCGTGCCCGGCGAGATCGGCGGCGAGGGCCAGGAGGTACTTGCGCGGATGGAACTGCGCCTGCCCGGTGACCCGGACCGCGCCGGCCACCTCGAAGGGCAGCCCGGTCTCCGTGACGAAGGAGGCCGGCAGCCCCGCCTCGGCCGCGGCGCGCGCCTCGGCCCGCAGCTCCTCCACCCGGCTCGGGTCACTGGCGTAGGTGTAGGCGTTGCGGGTCTCCCAGTCGCAGTCGACACCCAACTCGGCGGCCACGCGGGCCGCGTGCTCGATCGCCTCGGACTGGGAGCGGGCGTACAGGCGCGCCCCCTCGGGGCCGCGGGTGCGGCGCAGCCGGTCGTAGACCAGCGAGTGCTGGGCGGTGACCTTGGCGGTGGTGTGCCCGGTGACCCCGGCGGCGACCCGGCCGGCCTCCAGGACCGCGACGCTGCGCCCGGCCCGGGCCAGTTCCCAGGCGGTGCACAGCCCCGCGATCCCGGCGCCGATCACCGCCACGTCGACGTCGAGGTCCTCCGCCAGCGCCGGGTGGTGACCCTCCGGTGCCGTCTCGAGCCAGTACGAGCCCCTGACCTGCTGCTTCTCGCTCATGGACCATCGAGTACCCCGGTCGGCCCGCGTCAGTGCCGTCCCGCACGGGACGAGGGGCATCGGGCCGGGCACCCGGCGCCCCTCGTGCCGAAGCGGTCCCCGGTCAGCGGCGCCAGGGCCCCGTCACCGCGAACGTCGTTCCCGGCGTGTAGCAGTTGACGTACATCGTCTCGCCGTCGGGGGAGAAGGTCACACCGGCGAACTCCCCCCACTCCGGCTCTCCGGGCGTGCCGATGTTCTGCCGGTTGCGGGCCATCGGGTAGACCTGGCCGCGCCGGGTCACGCCGAAGACGTGCTGGGCGCCGTCACCGTCCTCGCAGACCATCAGGCCGCCGCTGGGCGCGAGACAGATGTTGTCCGGGGACTCGCCCGGCATCTGCACGTCGGTGTCCGGGCCGAAGACGATCACCAGGGTCAGCCGGCGGCGCTCCGGGTCGTAGCGCCAGACCTGCCCGTAGTGGTCGGCCGCCGAACCGTCCGACCGGTGCGCGAAGGACGACACGAAGTACACCGACCGGCCGCCCCAGTAGCAGCCCTCCAGCTTCTGCGCGTGCGTGATGCCCCCGCGGCCGAAGTCCTGGAACCGGATGGGCGTCTGCGCGGCCAGCGGGTCGGGTACGTCCACCCACTCGATGCCGTCGAACTCGGCGCCGATCTCCTGGACGGTCGACAGGTCGGGCACGCCCGGCACCCGCATCGCCTGGAGCCGGCCGCCCGCGCGCAGCGAACCGCGGCCGCCCAGCGGCTTCCTCGGCAGGAAGCGGTAGAAGAGGCCGAAGGGCTTCTCGAAGGCGTCCTCCGTCTCGTAGACCACGCCCCGGCGCGGGTCGACGGCGATCGCCTCGTGCTGGAAGCGGCCCATCGCCGTCAGCGGCACGGCCCCGGTGCGGTGCGGATCGACCGGGTCGACCTCGAAGATGAAGCCGTGGTCCTTGGTGTAGCCGTTGGTGCCGGCCTTGTCCTCGGTCTCCTCGCAGGTCAGCCAGGTGTCCCAGGGGGTGGGGCCGCCCGCGCAGTTCACGGCCGTGCCGGCGATGGCGACGCGCTCCGACAGGACGTGGTTGCGGGAGTCCAACGTCAGCGCGGTGCACCCGCCCTTGCCCGCCGGGTCGTAGGTGAGGCCCTCGACCGTCGGGACGGGGATCTTGCCGTTGGCGCGGTTCTCGTGGTTGCGGACGAGGTGGACCCGGCCGCCCCGGCCGGCGAAGGCCGACATGCCGTCGTGGTTGGAGGGCACCTCGCCCTCGCCGGAGCGGAGCCGGTCCCCCTCGCGGGAGAGGATCCGGTAGCGGAAACCTTCCGGCAGATCGAGGACGTCCTTCGGGTCGGGGACGAGCGGGCCGTAGCCGGTGCGGCCGAGGGTCTGGGCGGCGGCGGTACCGGCGAAGAGTTCGGAGAGGGCGCCGGAGAACGCGATCCCGACACCCAGGGCCCCCGTCCCGGCGAGCACCTGACGTCGTGTGGCGGAACGACCGGTTTCGGTCATGGGAAAACCTTCCTGCTGGCGGACAGGAACTGTGATCCCGCTGTGTCTACCACCTGGTGCGGGCGGCGGGAACCACGCGGGCCGGGCGGGTCACCCCTCGACGGAGCGCCGCAGCTCCTCCAGGGCCTGGCCGGCCTGCTCGGCGCGGTCGAGGGTGTCCTCCACGGCCGCCTGCGAACCACCCTCATGGCCGCCCCTCTCGAGGAACCTCAGCAGCTCCACCGGGATGGGCAGCACCAGCGTGGAGTTCTTCTCCGCCGCGACGGCCATCACCGTCTGCAGCAGCCGCAGTTGCAGGGCCGAGGGCGTGTCGGCCATCTGCTGGGCGGCCTGGGACAGCTTCTTGGACGCCTGGTACTCGGCGTCGGCGTTGATCAGCCGGGCCCGCCGCTCGCGATCGGCCTCGGCCTGGCGGGCCATCGAGCGCTTCATGGTGTCCGGCAGGGAGACGTCCTTGATCTCCACGCGGTCGATGGTCACGCCCCACTCCACGGCGGGGCTGTCGATCATCAGCTCCAGACCCTGGTTGAGCTTCTCCCGGTTGGACAGCAGATCGTCCAGCTCGCTCTTGCCGATGATCGAGCGCAGCGAGGTCTGGGCCATCTGCGAGACGGCGAAGCGGTAGTCCTCGACGTTGACGACCGCGGCCGCGGGGTCCACCACCTTGAAGTACACGACGGCGTCGACCCGCACGGTCACGTTGTCGCGGGTGATGCCCTCCTGCGCGGGGACCGGCATGGTCACGATCTGCAGGTTGACCTTGCGCATCCGGTCGACCGCCGGCACGACCAGGGTGAAGCCGGGCCGCCGCACGTCGCCGTGCAGCCGGCCGAGGCGGAAGACCACCCCGCGCTCGTACTGCTTGACCACGCGCGCCGCCGACGCCACGTACACCAGGGCACCGGCCCCCACCGCCGCCGCGGTGGCGATCAGCTCTTCGACCATGCCGACCTCCCGGTTCGAGGTCCGGGTTTTCGTACCTTTCTGCAACGATATGCCCGCACCTGGGCGCGAGGCCATGCCCCGGCGGCCGGGGCTGGACGCGGGACGGCCCGGGGTGCGAGCGGAGGCCGTCGCGCGCACCCCGGGCCGGGGAGGGGGCCGGCTAGGCCGGGGTGACCTCCTGCGCCGGGGACACGGCCGGTTCGCCCTGCGTGACCTTCACCGGCTCGGTGCCCGCGGTGCTGTGCCGGGCGGCCCAGCTCTCCAGGGCCGTGCGGCAGGCGTGGTCCAGGTGGTGCAGGCCCGAGAGGTCCAGCTCGACGGGGCGGTCCTGCGGGAGGGACTCCAGGCTGTCCAGGATCTTCGGCAGCCGCAGGAACGTCGCGTTGCCCGACAGGTACACCTGGATCGGCCCGGCGCCCTTGTCGATGATGTCGAGCTTGAGGTGCGAGGCGTCCCAGGCGGTCTTGACGACCGACAGGGCCAGACCGATGAGCACCCCCTCGAACATGTTCACCGCGACGATCGACACGGCCGTGATCACCAGGATCAGCGCCTCACCCGTGTGAGCCCCCCACAGCGCCCTGATCTGGCGGAACGGGATCAGCTTCCAGCCGGCGTGCACGAGGATGCCGGCCAGTGCGGGGATCGGGATCAGTGCCAGGGCCCACGGCATGGCGGCGGCGAACAGCAGCAGCCACACGCCGTGCAGCACCCGGGACGCCTTGGTACGGGCGCCCGCGTTCACATTCGCGGAGCTGCGCACGATGACCGCGGTCATCGGCAGCGCGCCGAGCAGACCGCACAGGGTGTTGCCCGCGCCCTGGGCGACCATCTCCTTGTTGTACTCGGTGCGCGGACCGTTGTGCAGCCGGTCCACGGCCGCCGCGCTGAACAGGCTCTCCGCCGAGGCGATCAGCGCGAACGCGATGATCGTGCCCCAGATCGCCGGGCTCGCCAGCTCGCCGAAGGCCTCCGCCCCGGGCGGCTGGACCACCCCGAGCAGGCCCTCCACCCGGACGGTGGCGACGGGCAGCCCGAAGGCGAGCGTGACGACCGTGGCCAGGACGACCGCGGCGAGGGCGCCGGGCACCGTCCGGACGGCCTTGGGCACCTTCTTCCACAGCACGATGACGGCGATGGTGCCCGCACCGATCGCGAGGGAGGTCAGGGCCTTGGTGCTGCCGAACACGTCGATGAACGCCCCGGGCAGACCTGCGATCTTGCCGAGTCCGGACTCCGGGGCCTTCAGGCCCGCCGCCGCGTAGATCTGGCCGGCGATGATCACCAGCCCGATGCCGCAGAGCATGCCCTCGACGACCGAGACGGAGATCGCCCGGAACCAGCGGCCTATGCCGAGGAAGCCCATGGCGAGCTGGAGCAGCCCGGCGAGCAGCACGATCACCCCGAGCGTGGCCACCCCGAACTCGGTGACGGCCTGGAAGACCAGCACGGTGAGACCGGCGGCGGGCCCGGACACCTGGAGGCTGCTGCCGGGCAGCAGCCCGGTGACGATCCCGCCCACGATGCCGGTGACGAGACCGAGCTCGGCGGGGACGCCGGAGGCGACCGCCACCCCGACGCAGAGCGGCACCGCGACCAGGAAGACGACGATGGAGGCGAGGAAGTCCTGCCTCAGATGAGGGAACTTCGACATGACGGACATCATGGTCACCGGCCTCCTCAGAGCGTCTCGAACGTGTCGGAATCCGCGCGGTGCTCCCGCACCACGCCGGTGTGGACCTCGTAGTACCAGCCGTGCAGCCGGAGCCGGCCCTCGGCCAGCCCCCGTTCGACGCACGGGTAGGAGCGCAGCCGCAGCACCTGGGTGAGGACGTGGTTCTGCACGGCCTCGGCGACCGTCGGGTCGGCCGGGTCGGCGCAGTCGGGCCGGCCGGTGGAGTGCGCGAGCCAGTCGCGCACCGCCGGGACCGCGTCGAGGTCGTCGCCGCGCACCACGGCGCCCACGGCGCCGCAGTGCGAGTGGCCGCAGACGACGATGTCCGAGACGCCGAGCACGTCGACGGCGTACTCGATGGTGGCGGCCTCCGCGGTGGGGTGGCCGAGGGTGTGTGGGGGGACGACGTTGCCCGCGGTGCGCAGCTCGAAGAGCTCGCCGGGACGGGCGCCCGTGATCAGGGCCGGCACGACCCTGGAGTCGGAGCAGGTGATGAACAGGACGTCGGGGGACTGGCCCTCGGCGAGGCGGGCGAACTCCTCAGGGCGCTGTCCGAACGTACGGGCGTTGTCGATGAGGGGCTGCATGGCGTGATGAATCCTCCTGGCGCGCAGTGGGGGCGCGTCGGACGGGCATGACGAAGGGTGGGGGGAGCGCTGTGCGGCTCAGCAGCGGAAGACCTGCAGCGCTGCCGGGGTGTGCGGCACGAGGGGTCTGGAGGCGTGCGCGGTGCCGCTGCGGGCCGGTTCGGCCGGCGCCGGTGTGACGTGCGGCGGCAGCGGCCGGCCGGACGCCGCGGGTGCGCGGTCGGCGGGGTGGGACCGGGCACGGGTGCGCAGGGGACCGGTCGGGTCCCCGGGGTGTGCTGCGCGGCACGAGGTCGTCTCGTCCCGCAGGGCCTGTCCGGCGGAGGTGCTTCCGGGGCCCGGGAAGGCGTGGGGAGGTGTGGCTCCGGGGGCGGCCTTGGCCTGGGCTTCGCTGAAAGTGTGCGCGGATGCGAACGGTGCCGTGGGTGCGAACAGCACGAGGGCCAGCGCGGCGGCGGCGAGGACCGACACCACGGTCCGGAACGCCGTAGCTCGGAACATGCGCCCCCCGTCACCGCGTCACACGCCCGGCACGCACCAGCAGTTGGTCAACGGCTGGTCAAGAAACAACATTAACCCTGCAAAGTTGTTTGCAGGGTTAACTTAAAGTTTCCGGCTGAAGAGAGCCTGAAAATCGTGGGTGGGTGGCCTGAAGCGGCGCCCACCTCACGGCTTTCGCTGCACGGTTGGGGCGACGGTCACCCGGAGTCGGCCAAGGTGCCCGCGTCACGGGCGAGGGCGGTGAGCCGGGATATGGCCCTGAAGTACTTCTTGCGGTAGCCGCCCTTCAGCATCTCCTCGCTGAAGAGCCGGTCGAACGGCAGCCCCGACGCCAGCACGGGCACCTCGCGGTCGTAGAGGCGGTCCGCGAGGACGACGAGCCTGAGCGCCGTCGACTGGTCCGGCACGGGCTGCACCCCGGTGAGGCAGACCGCCCTCACCCCGTCGGTCAGGGCGCCGTAACGGCTGGGGTGGACACGGGCCAGGTGCTCCAGGAGGGCGGGGAACGCGTCGAGGGAGGCGCCCTCGATGGCGTGCGCCGTGGCGGTCACCTGCTCGTCGGAGAACGGCGGCGGCGCCTCGGGCAGCCCGCGGTGGCGGTAGTCCTCGCCGTCGATGCGCAGGGCGCGGAAGTGCGCCGACAGGCCCTGGATCTCGCGCAGGAAGTCGGCGGCGGCGAACCGGCCCTCGCCGAGCTTGCCGGGCAGCGTGTTGGACGTGGCCGCGAGCGCGACCCCCGCCTCGACGAGCTTGCCGAGCAGGGTGGACACCAGCACCGTGTCGCCCGGGTCGTCGAGCTCGAACTCGTCGATGCACAGCAGGCGGTGGCCGGACAGGGTCCGCACCGTCTGCTGGAAGCCGAGCGCGCCGACCAGGTTGGTCAGCTCCACGAACGTGCCGAACGCCTTCAGCGAGGGTTCCGCGGGGGTGGCGTGCCACAGGGAGGCGAGCAGGTGGGTCTTGCCCACGCCGTAGCCGCCGTCGAGGTAGACGCCGCGCGGGCCCGAGGGGGCCTGCCTGGCCGCCCTGCCGAAACCGAACAGGCGCCGCCTGCCCGGGGCGGAGCCGCCGCCGAGCCCGGCCGCGAAACGCTCCAGGACCTCGACGGCCTCGGTCTGGCTGGGCTGGTTCGGGTCCGGGATGTAGGTGCTGAAGCGCACGGAGTCGAACCGGGGCGGCGGCACCATCTCGGCGACCAGGCGGTCCGCGGGCACGTGCGGCTCACGGGCGCACAGCGACAGCGGGGCCGGGTCGGTCACGGGGCCGGTTCCGGATGCGGCGGGGGAAGAGGACACGGTTCACCATGCTACGGCGCGTGGAACACTGCACGGCATGCGACGTCTGTTCCCTGTGACCGATGAAACAGCAGCTCCGGCGCCCGGCGGCGCGTCCGGCGGGGGAAGCGGACGGGAGTGGAGCCTGGCCGAACTGGCCGCCGCCTACGCCTACCCCGAGCCGGGCCCCGAGGGGCCGGCGCCGTACCTGCGGGCCAACATGGTGTCCACGCTGGACGGGGCCGCCCAGCACGACGGGCGCTCCCAGCCCATCTCCGGCGCGACCGACATGCGGATCTTCGGCACGCTGCGGGCGCTGGCCGACGTCGTGGTCGTCGGGGCGGAGACGGTGCGCCAGGAGGGGTACCGGCCCGCACGCGCGCGTGCCGACTTCGCCGCCGCCCGGGAGGCGGCCGGCCAGGGTCCCGCACCGGCCATCGCGGTCGTCACCGCCGGGCTCGACCTCGACTTCTCCCTGCCGCTGTTCACCTCCCCGCTGGTGCCCACACTCGTCCTCACCGGCGCCGCGGCCCCGCAGGACCGCGTGGCCGCCGCGGAGAAGGCGGGTGCCCGGGTGGTCACCGCCGGGGAGGGCATCGGCGTCGACCCCGCCCGGGCCGTGCGGGCGCTGGCCGCTCTCGGCCACACCCGGCTGCTCACCGAGGGCGGTCCGCGACTGCTGGGCCAGCTGGTGGCGGCGGGCGTGCTCGACGAACTGTGCCTGACCCTCTCGCCGATGCTCACCGCGGGCGACGCGCAGCGCATCGCCGGCGGGCCGGCCGTCACCGTCCCGCACCGCTTTGCGCTGCTGTCGATGCTGGAGGAGGACGGTTTCCTCTTCACGCGGTACGGCAGGCTCCCGGCGCACTGAACCGCCGAAGCCGGGGTAGAAGGTGCCGGCGGCCGGGAGTGCGGCCGCCGGTCCGGCCGCGGGCGGCGCAGAGGGCCGCCGCCGGACCGGGTGTGAGCGGAATGTTCCGTTCTGTTCGGTTTCCGCAGGGCACACTGAATCCGGCAGTACCCGTGCGATCACGGGGCAGGATGGTTTCCGCAGGGCCCGCCGCGGCCCACGCAGGAGGTGGGGCCCCGAGGCCCCCGGAGCAGAAGGGGCGCCTGGTGTTCACAAGCGTTTTGATGATCGAGAAGGCCCTGACGTCCGCCGACGTGGAGTTCGTCACGACCTTGCACGGCGAGGAGGAGGTGTCCTTCCAGGTGCTCCTCCAGCCGCGCGGCGAGCAGGCGGACCGGCTGCTGCGGGCCATCGACGACGTGGCGCTCGGCGAACTGGACGAGGCCGTGCGCGAGGGCGAGACCCCGGAGGGCGAGGAGGCGCTGAGCGTGGGGCAGCGGGCGCTGGAGGTGTCCCTCGCCGCGCTGCGCGCCTCCGGGAGCCGGGCCCAGGGCCGGCTGATCGAGGACCATCCGCTGGACGCCCTGAAGTCCCTGGTCGCCGAGGTCGGGGCGGACGAGGTGATCGTGCTCACCGATCCGCACTACGTGGAGGAGTTCTTCCACCGGGACTGGGCCTCGCGCGCCCGGCACAAGGTCGGCGTGCCCGTGCTCAAGCTGTTCTCGCACAGCAAGGCGTAGCCCCGAAGGCACCGGGTCCGGGGTTGGCGCGGCCCCGGGCGCCGCTGAAATAGGGTGGGGGCCGCCCACACCGTCGCGCCGCACTTGGAGAACCGCATGGCACCCGGCCTTCCCACCGCCATGGACCGACCGCACTTCATCGGCATCGGTGGTGCGGGCATGTCGGGGATCGCGAAGATCCTCGCCCAGCGCGGGGCCGTCGTCGCGGGCAGCGATGCCAAGGAGTCGGCCACGGCCGAGGCGCTGCGGGCACTCGGCGTGACCGTGCACATCGGGCACGCCGCCGCGCACCTGGCCGACGACGCCAGCTGCGTGGTCGTGTCCTCGGCGATCCGGCCGGACAACCCCGAGCTGGCCCGCGCCGCCGAGCTGGGCATTCCCGTCGTGCACCGCTCCGACGCGCTCGCCGCGCTGATGGACGGGCTGCGGCCGATCGCCGTCGCGGGCACGCACGGCAAGACCACCACCACCTCGATGCTGGCCGTGTCGCTGAGCGAGCTGGGCCTGAAGCCCTCGTACGCGATCGGCGGCGACCTGGACGCGCCCGGCTCGAACGCGCTGCACGGCGAGGGCGAGATCTTCGTCGCCGAGGCCGACGAGTCGGACCGCAGCTTCCACAAGTACGCGCCCGAGGTGGCGATCGTCCTCAACGTCGAGCTCGACCACCACGCCAACTACGCGTCGATGGACGAGATCTACGCCTCCTTCGAGACGTTCGTGGACCGGATCACCGAGGGCGGCACCCTGGTGATCGCCGCCGACCACGAGGGCGCCCGCGAGCTGACCCGGCGGGTCGCCGGCCGCGGTGTGCGGGTGGTGACCTACGGCGAGTCCGAGGACGCCGCGGTGCGGATCCTGTCCGTCGTGCCGCAGGGCCTGAAGAGCGAGGTCACCGTCGACCTGGACGGCGAGCGGCTGACCTTCACCGTCTCCGTCCCCGGGCGGCACTACGCGCACAACGCGGTCGCGGCCCTCGCCGCGGGCGTGGCGCTGGGCATCCCGGCCGCCGGCCTGGCCGGGGCGATCGCCGCGTACACCGGGGTCAAGCGCCGCTTGCAGCTCAAGGGCGAGGCCGGGGGCGTGCAGGTCATCGACTCCTACGCGCACCACCCCACCGAGATGACGGCCGACCTGGAGGCGATGCGCGCCGCGGCGGGCGACGCCCGGATCCTGGTCGTCTTCCAGCCCCACCTGTTCTCCCGCACCCAGGAGCTCGGCAAGGAGATGGGGCAGTCGCTGGCCCTCGCGGACGCCTCCGTGGTGCTGGACATCTACCCGGCCCGCGAGGACCCGATCCCCGGGGTGACCAGCGAGCTGATCATCGAGGCGGCCCGGGCGGCGGGCGCCGACGTGACGCCGCTGCACGACAAGGCCGACGTCCCCTCGGTCGTCGCGGGAATGGCGAAGCCCGGTGATCTCGTTCTCACCATGGGAGCGGGCGACGTCACCGACCTCGGCCCGCTGATCCTGGACCGTCTGTAGAACCGAGGGGCTGGAGGCTCATGCCGTACGACGTTCAGAAGCCGGACGAGCAGTGGCGCGCGGAACTGTCCCCGGGCGAGTACGCGGTACTGCGGCAGGCGGCCACCGAGCCCGCCTTCACCGGTGAGTACACCGACACCAAGACCCGGGGCGTCTACTCCTGCCGCGCCTGCGGTGCGGAGCTGTTCACCTCGGACACCAAGTTCGAGTCGCACTGCGGATGGCCGTCCTTCTTCGACCCGAAGGACACCGACGCCGTGGAGCTGATCGCGGACCGCTCGCACGGCATGGTGCGCACCGAGGTGCGGTGCGCGCGCTGTGGCTCGCACCTCGGGCACGTCTTCGAGGGCGAGGGCTACCCCACGCCCACCGACCAGCGGTACTGCATCAACAGCATCGCGCTGCGGCTGGAGCCTCAGGAGGGCTGAGCCCGGGCGCCTCACCGCAGCCGGCACTCCCGCTCGGTGAGGCGCCGGGTGTCCCCGGCGGTGCGCCGGCACAGCACGACGGTGTCGGTGGTGCCGTCGTCCGCGCGGCGCACCGCCTTCAGGACGATGCTGTGCCCGGTGCGGTCGCCGTACAGCGCGGCGCCGGTGAAGTCGATGGTGCCGGTCGCCATGCCCTCGATCTTGACGCTGCGCAGGTTCACCCAGGTCGAGGCGCGGCTCTGCGGCCGGTCGCCCCGGGTGGCCGCCCAGAACAGGGCACGGGTCGCGTCGTGGGCGAGGGCGGTCTGGCCACTGGCCAGGGCGGGACTGTCGTGGCGCAGCCGGTGGCCCCGCAGGCCGGGCAGGTGCTCGGCCGCGTCCAGGTAGAAGGCCGTCCTGGTGGCGGCCTGCTCCAGTTCGGCCAGGGCCGCGTGGTAGAGCGTGACGTCCGGCGCGACGGACTGGCCGCCGCCCGCGAAGTCCGCCTTGGACAGGTCGTCGCCGGTCAGGATCGCCAGCGGCTTGCCCGCACAGCCCGGTTCGGTGCCCAGCTGCGTCATCAGCGGGTCGACGTCCTCCACCCGGCCCGCGAAGTAGATGACCGACGGCACCCGGCCGCTCCGGCAGATCTCCTGCGCGTGCGAGCGCAGTTCCGGCTTGCCGCCGCTGAGGTTGTAGCGGCGCTCCGGGTGCAGGGTGAAGCCCTGCCGCTGGAGCATGCGCCGGCCGTAGCGGGCCTGCTCGTCGGTGTACAGGTCGTCGGTGCGGGTCGTGTCCCGGGCGAGGACCAGGGCGTACTGCCGCCGGTCCGGAGTGCGCAACTGTGCTGCTATCAGGCCGAGTTGCCGGGTCTGCCACTCGTCGGTGGCGGCCAGGCTGAACCAGTTGGCGAACTCGCGCGGCAGATACGTCGCGGAGTTGGTGCCGGAGACCACCGGAAGCCCGGCCCGCATCAGGGTCTGTGTCGTCGCCCGGCTGGACTTCAGGTCCCGGCCGGTGCCCACCACCCCCACCACGGTGGGGTCGTGCGCGGCGTACGCGGCGATCGCCTCGGCCATCTCCTCCTGGTGGCCCAGGTCCAGCCCGCCGTTGGCGATCAGCACCCGCAGCTTGACGCTGGAGTTCTCGTTCACCACCGCCTGCGCCAGGTACACCCCGGCCAGTTCCTCGGCGCCCTTCACGAGGGAGGACCCGGAGTCGGTGTCGGCGCTGAGCGGCCCGGCGTAGACGACGGTGACGTACGCGCCGCCGTGGCGGGCCAGCACACCGGCGTTCTGCCGGGCTATGCGGTCCTCCAGTTCGGCCACCGTCCACGGGCGGCCGCCGCCGGCGGTGAGGGCGGCGTCGTCGTCCCCGGAGACGGGGGCGGGCAGCCAGTCGGCGAAGCGGACGTCACCCGTGGCGATGCCGATGCACTCCGCGGACCCGCCGGGGGTCTGGGCGCGTCTGGTGTCCCGGTTGGCGGTCAGCACCGACGCCGAGCAGTACCGGTCGTGCAGGGCGTCGGCCCGCATCACGGTGCCCGCGGTCAGCAGGGCGACCACCAGGACCAGGGTGTGCAGCGCCCACACCAGCCGGGCGAACGTCGGGCGGGCCGAGGCCCGCCGGTGGGGGCGGCCCTCCTCGACGGGGCCGAGCTGGTCGTGCGGCAGCGGGATCTTCATCACCCAGGGCAGCACGGACCGCTCCCGGCTGGGCGACTGCTCGGCCCGCAGATTGTGCGCCCACTCCCGGTACCAGGTGCGCAGCCGGTCGCCGAACTTGGGCGGCTCGGCGGCCGGCGCGGGCGGTGTGCGGACCACGCTGCGCTCCAGCCGGGGCACGTCGTCCGCGCGCACGGCGGCGACCACGAGCAGCGGGTCCAGTTCACTGCGCCGGCTGCGCACGTCGCTGATCGCGCGGATCAGCTCGATGCCGCCGTTGCGGTCGTCCGCCCGCGGCAGGAACAGCACCGGCGGACGCGGCCGTTTGAAGCCGCGCAGGTCCCAGCTCCACCTGCGGTGGTTGTCGCGCAGGTCCTCCCGCAGCGCCAGCACGCACAGCTGGAGGTGGAAGTCGCCGCCCGACTTCAGCGCCTCGGCCACACCGTGGGCCCGGGCGGCGATCGCCTTCCAGGAGCGCACCGGTCGCAGCAGCGAGGCCTCGGTGGGCTGGTCCTGGTCCGCCGCCCTGAGGAAGGTCGTCGTCATGAACCAGCGGCTCTCCCGGCGCAGCCACAGGAAGATCGGCGCCCGGCCGGGCAGCACGTAGTTGAGGACGGTCAGCAGCAGCAGGAACACCAGACCGGCACCGACGGCGACGTACCACTCGCTGCGCGCCAGGAGCGCGGCGAGCACGGTGACCAGGCTGGCCGGGAAGATGTGCGCCATGTCGACCAGGGGCAGGCCCGAGCGCCAGCGCGCGGTGTTCCGCGGCCGCCAGCGCTGCTCGGCCAGCTGGTCGAGCAGCAGCTGCCGCTGGTCCTGGCCGGCCCCCGGGCTGTCCGGGGCGGGCGCCGGCCACTGGTCGCCGAGCGCGGTGACCGCGTCCTCGACGGCGTGCACCAGCCGCAGCCGCGGGAAGGCGTAGCGCCGGTAGACCGACTTCGGGCCGCCCCATTTCTTCGGGTCGCTCAGCGCGCGCACCATGGCCGCGGCCCGGCGCACCTCCGTGCCGCCCTCGTAGGCGTCCTGCGCGACCGCGCAGCGCGTGCCGTGCGCCCCCTGGCCCGTGTGCAGCTGCCGCACCAGCGCGGCCACCGCCTCGTCGTCGGCGGCGTCCTGCGCGTGGACGACGAAGACCGGCATGGGCGGCTCGGTGCTCGTGCGGAAGTCCTGGATGAGGATCTCGAGCTGGTTCTGGAGGTGGACGCCGGCACCGGTGTCCGGCGTCCCGTCGTGCCCTCCGGGACAGACCGGCGGCGTGCGGTCGCTGTTCACCATGGGCAACCCCCGTTCACCTTCGGTGAGTTACGAGGTTAACCGCTGCGGATGGGGTGCGAGTGGGTGACGGACCGACTCCGCTTCCCGGGCGTGCCGCGCGGACCGTCGGACCGGCACCCCGGTGTCCGCCACCGGGAAGCCCGGGCTGCGCAGCACCCGTCCGCCCTCCTCGACCGCGAACACCTCGCACTGCTCCCGGGACGCCGCCCACCGGGCGCCCTCGGCCCCGAGCGCGAACGCCGCCGTCGCCACCGCGTCGGCCTCGGTCAGGGTCGGGGCCGCGACGGTCACGGCGAGCAGCCCGGTCGCCGGACGGCCGGTGCGCCCGTCGAGGATGTGGTCCCCGCGTTCGTAGCGCGCGGAGGTCGCTATCGCGCCGTCGGTGAGGTCCACGACCGCGCACAGCAGGCCGGCGTCCTCGGGATGGCGCACGCCGACGCGCCAGGGACCGCCGGCGACGACGACGTCACCGCCCGCGTTGAGGCAGAAGCGGCGGGCGCCGGCGGCGCGCAGCACCTCCGCTCCGCGCTGCACCGACCAGCCCTTCACCACGGCGCACGGGTCGAGACCCCGCCCCGGCAGCCGGGCGTCGAAGGCGCCCCCGGTGGCCAGCCGGTACTCCTCGCACAGGTCCAGCACCTCCCGCAACGCCGGGCTGACCACGCGGAGTTCGCCCCGGTCCAGCCGGGACACCTCGCTGTCCGGCCGGAACGGGCTGAACCGCGCGTCCGTCTCGCGCAGCCACGCGAACAGCTCCTCCACCGGGCCCGCGGGGAACCCCGGGTCGTCGACACGGACCGACACCGGGAACCCCATGACGTGCTCCACGCGCCGCACGGGTCAGCCCCTCGCGTCGAGGGCGGCCTGGAGCGACTCCCGGTAGCCGTCGCTGGTGACCGTCGCCCCGGACACCGCGTCGACGTCGGCGCTCTGCTCCCGCAGCGTCTCCTCGATCAGCCGCGGCACCGCGGCCGTCGTCTGCGGGTGGTCCGGCTGCCGCAGCATCCGCACCGAGGCGATCGCGTCGCCCTCGAAGGTCACCTCCACCTGCACCGGCCCCTTCTCGGTGTCCACCGTGGGACCGGCGACGACCGTGGCCCCGCCGCCCGATGAGGACACCGAGGGCGTGGACGCCGGGGCCTGGGCGGCGGCCGGCGGCGAACCGGTGCCCGGCGACGGGGTGTAGCGCCAGACGGGGATCAGGCCCGCGACGCTGAGGACGAGGACGGGCACGGCTCGTTTCACGACGGTCTCCTCGTCATCCGGCCAGGCTGAAGCGTTCGAAGTGGATCTGCGGCCGGGGCACGCCCAGCGCGCGCAGGGAGCCGAGCACCGCGGTCGTCATCGGGGGCGGGCCGCAGAGGTAGACGTCCCGGTCGGCGATGTCCGGTGCCAGCCGGGCCAGTTCGCCGGGCGCCAGCCGGTCGGGCACCGGCGGGCCGGTCACCACATGCAGCTCGGCGCCCCGGGCCCGCGCCAGCTCGCTCAGTTCGCCGCGCAGGACCGCGTCCCGGTCCGTGGCGACCCGGTAGATCACCACCGCGTGCCCGTCCAGCTCCTCCAGCAGGGCCCGGATCGGCGTCACCCCCACGCCCCCGGCGATCAGCACCGCGTCCGGGCGGGTGCGGTGCAGGGTGGTGAACGCGCCGTAGGGGCCCTCGGCGAAGACGCGCGTGCCCGGCCGGAGGTGCCGCAGGGCCGCGCTGCCCCGGCCGGCCCGCTTCACGGTCAGCCGGAGCGTGCGGCCGTCCGGCGCGGCGGACAGGGAGAACGGGTTCGCCTGCCACCAGCGGTCCCGGGTCAGGAACCGCCACAGGAAGAACTGCCCGGCCCGCGCGGGCAGCCGGTCCAGATCACGGCCGGTGACGTAGACCGACACCACGTCGTCGTTCTCGGGGACGACGGCCGTCACGCGCAGCCGGTGCCGCAGGTTGCGCCACACCGGCAGCACGAGGCGGCCCGCACCCACGGAGGCCAGAGCCGCGCCCCACAGGGCGTACCAGTACGCCGTCGCCGCCGGGGACGAGGCGAACGTCGTCCCCGCCGCGACCTGGTGGGTGAACGCCAGCACCACCGCGACGTAGGTGTACAGGTGGACGAAGTGCCAGGTCTCGTAGGCCAGCCGGCGCCGGGCGTACCGGGCCGAGACCGCGCCGACCACCAGGAGCAGCGCCAGCGCGACGATCGCCCGCAGCACGCCCTCGACCGTCTCGGCGAGGTCCACCAGCTGGTTCACCGGGTCCAGGGACGAGGACGCGGCGTAGCCGAGGACGACGAACACCGCGTGCGCGAGCAGCAGCCACAGCACCGTGAAGCCCGTCCAGCGGTGCCAGGACGTCAGCCGGTCCATGCCGATCCGCCGGTCGAACCAGGGCAGCCGGGCCACCAGCAGCAGCTGGAACGCCATGAGCAGGGACGCGTACAGGCCGGTCAGCCGGCCCAGCACGAGCAGCGCGTTCGAGGCGAATCCGGCCTGGACGAAGAACACCGCCACCGCGACGGCGTTGGCCAGCAGCACCGCGTACAGGCCGGCGCGTCCCACCACGCGGGGGCGGATCACCGGCCGGGCCGCCACGGGGGGTTGTCGGAGGGTGGTCACCGTCGGCAGCTCCTTGATCGGGTCCTGGGTACACCGAGCTTGGCGCGGGGGAGCTGTCGGGAAGCTGTCGCCCGTCTTTCAAGTGGTTATCGATCCCGGGGGCGGGCGCCGGGCGGCTGTGGCGGTCCCGGAACCGTGCCGCAGTATGGGGGCGTGGAGAAAGTACGACTTCTCGTCGTCGACGACGACCCGCCGATCGCCGACCTCGTCGCGACCGTCGCCCGCTACGAGGGCTGGGAGGCGGTCACCGCGTACACCGGCGAGGACGCGCTGCGGCGGGCCGCCGAGTTCCACCCCGACATCGTGGTGCTCGACCTGATGCTGCCCGGCGTGGACGGCTTCGGCGTCCTGGACCGGCTGCGGGCCTCCGGCACGATGGTGCCGGTGGTGTTCCTCACCGCCCGCGACGGCGTCGCCGACCGGGTCGCGGGCCTGACCCGCGGCGGCGACGACTACCTCGTCAAGCCGTTCGCGGTGGAGGAGCTGATGGCCCGGCTGCGGACCGTGCTGCGGCGCAGTGCCGGGCCGTCCTTCCAGCGGTCCGTGCTGCGCGTCGGCGACCTGACGATGGACGAGGACACCCGCGAGGTGCGGCGCGGCCCGAGGCTGCTGTCGCTGACCCCGACCGAGTACGAGGTGCTGCGCTACCTGCTGCGCAAGTCCCCGACCGTGCTCACCAAGGCGCAGATCCTCGACCACGTCTGGGAGTACGGCTTCGGCGGCCGCTCCAACGTCGTCGAACTGGTCGTCAGCCGGCTGCGCCGCAAGCTCGACGAGTCCGGCGACGGCGCCGCCCCGCTGATCCACACCGTGCGCGGCTTCGGCTACGTGCTGCGGCAGGCCGCCGAGTGAGCGCACGGCTCAGGCGGACCTACCGCAGGATGCGCCTGGGCACCCGGCTCGCCCTGGGCCTGGGCGCCCTGTCCCTGGTCGTCTTCGCCGTCGTCGGCACCGCCTTGACCACGTACATGCGCGACTACCTGTCGGCCCAGCTCGACACCCAGCTCGCCCAGGCGCAGATCGCCCAGTCCAAGAGCATCGCCGACCACGGCACCCTCACCGGCAAGAAGTACTACAGCTGGTTCTACGCCGTGTACGACGTGTCGGACGGCAGGCCCGCGCTGCGGCGGCCCGAGGACCCGGTCGACCTGCCGCAGGACGTCGACGACTTCACCGCCCTGGCCTCGGCGCAGACCGCCGCCCACACCGAACTGCTGCGCACCGAGCACCTGAAGGGCGCCGGCACCTACCGGCTGCGCGCCTGCGAGGTCGAGCCCGGCGTCGTCCTGGTCAGCGCCGCCCCCATGGACGAGATCCAGGACACCGTCGGGCAGCTGATCACCATCCAGGTCGTCACCTTCGCCCTCGCGCTGCTCGCCCTGGTCGTCCTCGGCCGCCGCATGCTGCGCCGGGGCCTGAAGCCGCTCAGCGACATGGCGACCACCGCGCACGGCATCGCCTCGCACGACCTGACCGAGTCGGCGGCCCGGCTGCCGCTGCGCGCCGACGGCCGCGACGGCGGGCCGGAGGTGGACGAACTGCGCACCGCCTTCAACACGATGCTGGAGCACATCGACGACTCCCTCGCCGTGCGCGCCGAGGCCGAGCAGCGGCTGCGCCGGTTCGTCGCCGACGCCTCGCACGAACTGCGCACCCCGCTGATGTCGGTGCGCGGCTACGCCGACCTCTTCCAGTACGCGGCCGCCAACGCCCCCGCCGAACGCGACCGGCACCTGGCCCGGCTGCGCGCCGAGGCGGCCCGCATGGGCGTCCTGCTCGACGACCTGCTGCTGCTCGCCCGGCTGGACGCGGCCGAGGTGGACACGCCCCTGCGCCTGGAGGACGCCGACCTGACCGACCTGGTGGGCCAGGCCGCCGAGGCCTTCCGCGCCGGCCGCCCCGGCCACCCGCTGACCGTGTCGGCCGGGCCGGGCCCGGTACGGCTGCGGATGGACCCGCTGCGCATCCGCCAGGTGCTGGACAACCTGCTGGCCAACGCCGCCGTGCACACCCCGGCGGGGACGCGGGTGTCGGTGGAGGTGCGCCTCGTGCCCGGCGCGGCCGAGGTACGGGTCGCCGACACCGGCCCGGGCATCCCGCCGGAGGACCGGGCCCGGGTCTTCGACCGCTTCTACCGCGTCGACAAGGCCCGCAGCCGCGACCGCGGCGGCAGCGGCCTCGGCCTCGCGGTCGCCCGCTCCCTGGTGCGCGCCCACGGCGGCCGGATCGAGGTCACGAGCGAGCCCGGGGCGACGGTGTTCACCGTCCGCCTGCCGGTGCGGGAAGCGGCCCCCGCAACCCCGTGACGTGCGCCCTCTAGACTCGCACCGGACAACAGCCCGCACGACCACGGCCAGCAGCGTCCGCCAACCCGAAGGGCCCCGGCGTCTTGATACGGATGGAATCAGTCACCAAGCGGTACCCCGACGGCACGGTGGCCGTCGACCGCCTGTCCCTGGAGATACCCGACCGCTCGATCACCGTCCTCGTCGGACCGTCCGGCTGCGGCAAGACCACCACCCTGCGCATGATCAACAGGATGGTCGAACCGAGCGAGGGAACGATCCTCCTCGACGGCGAGGACATCCAGCGCCGCCCCGTCACCGCCCTGCGCCGGTCCATGGGGTACGTCATCCAGAACGCCGGCCTCTTCCAGCACCGCACGATCGCCGACAACATCGCGACCGTGCCGCGCATGCTCGGCTGGGGCAAGCAGAAGGCCCGGGCACGGGCCGGTGAACTCATGGAGCGCGTGGGTCTCGACCCCGCCCTCGCCGGGCGCTACCCGTACCAGCTCTCCGGCGGTCAGCAGCAGCGCGTGGGCGTGGCCCGGGCGCTGGCCGCCGACCCGCCCGTCCTGCTGATGGACGAGCCGTTCTCGGCCGTCGACCCGGTGGTCCGCAAGGGACTCCAGGACGAACTGCTCCGACTCCAGGACGAGTTGGGCAAGACCATCGTCTTCGTCACCCATGACATCGACGAGGCGATCAAACTCGGCACGACGGTCGCCGTGCTGCGCGAGGGCGGCCGCCTCGCCCAGTACGCACCGCCCGCCGAGCTGCTGTCGAACCCCGCCGACGCCTTCGTCGAGGACTTCCTCGGCGCCGACCGCGGCATCCGGCGCCTGTCGTTCTTCCCCTCCGCGCACCTCACGCTGAGCACCGGCCCGGTGATCCCGCTCGACGCCACCGCCGCGCAGATCACCGCCCCCGACGCCCCCTGGCTCCTGGTCACCGACGCCGACGGTCGCCCCCTCGGCTGGGGCGAGCGGCGCGATCTGACGGCCGGTGACATCCGGGCCGACCGGCTCCTCCCGCCCGGGCGGCCGTTCCTGCCCGGCACCGACTCGCTGCGCGTCGCCCTCGACTGCGCGGTGCTCTCCCCGGCCGGCCACGCCGTCGCCGTGGACGGCACCGGGCGCGTGACCGGGGTGGTCTCGCAGCAGACCATCGGCGAGGCCATCCGCAGCGCCCACGCCGCCGAGGTGGCCGAGGTCGCCTCGTGAACGGCTTCTTCGACATCCCCAGCGACCTCCAGCACAGCTGGCTCGGCCTGGTCGGGCTGCACCTGCGCGAAGCCCTGCTGCCGGTCCTCGCCGGCCTGCTGCTGGCCCTGCCGCTCGCCCAGCTCTGCGTCCGCTTCCGCTGGCTGTACCCGCCCGTCCTCGGCGTCACCACCGTCCTCTACGCGGTGCCGTCCCTGGCCTTCTTCGTCGTCCTCATCGACTACACCGGCCAGACCGAACTGACCGTGATGATCCCGCTGGCCGTCTACAGCCTCGTGGTGCTCGTCCCGGCCATCGTCGACGGGGTCCGCTCGGTCCCGCAGGAGACGCTGGCCGCCGCCACCGCCATGGGCTTCGGTCCCGTACGCCGCTACGCGCAGGTGCAGTTGCCGATCGCCGTGCCCGCCATCGTCGCCGGGCTCCGGGTCGCCACCGTCTCCAGCATCTCCCTGGTCAGCGTGGGCACCCTCATCGGCAACCAGGGCGCCCTCGGCAACCTGCTCGCCGACGCGCAGAAGTACGACCGCCCCGAGCTGGCCGTCAACTCCGTGCTCACCACGGCCGTCCTGGCCATCCTGTGCGACGCGCTGCTGGTCCTGCTGCGCGTCCTGCTCACCCCCTGGATGCCGAACGCCCGGCGCGACCGCCGTGCGGCGGGCACCCGCGGGGCGGCCGTCCCGGCCGCACAGGAGGCCGCCCGGTGAACGTCCTCACCTTCGTCCAGGCCTTCTTCGGCGACAGCGCCCACTGGCACGGCTACGACGGCATCCCCCAGCGCCTGCTCGAACACGTCCAGTACTCGCTGCTCGCCCTCGCCCTCGCCGCCGCCATCGGCCTGCCCGTCGGACTGCTGACCGGGCACACCGGACGCGGCGGCAACGCCCTGGCCCTCATCGCCACCGCGGCCCGCGCGCTGCCCAGCTTCGGCCTGCTGGTGCTCATCGTCATCGTGATGGGCTTCGGTCTGCTGCCGGTGATGATCCCGCTGGTCGTGCTGGCCGTCCCGCCGATCCTGGTGACCACCTACGAGGCGGTGCGCACCGTCGACCCGTCCCCCGTGGACGCCGCCCGCGGGATGGGCATGCGGGAGTCGCGGATCCTGTTCCAGGTCGAACTGCCCGTCGCCCTGCCGCTGATCCTGAGCGGCCTGCGCTCCGCGGCCATCCAGATCGTCTCCACCGCCACCATCGCCGCGTACGTCAGCCTCGGCGGCCTCGGCCGGTACATCGTCGACGGGCTCTACCAGCGCGACTACGAGAAGGTGGTCGGCGGCGCCACGCTGGTCGCCGTCCTGGCCCTCGTCACGCTGGCGCTCTTCTGGGCGGCGGGCCGCCTGGCCGTGTCGCCCGGTGTGCGCAGGCGCTGAATTCCCCACCGATTTCGTAGGAAAACCGTGACAAGGGCGACCTTGACTCATCGTGAGGCCGCTGGATTGGATCGACGGATGACTTCCACCGTGCGCAACAGCAGGTCCAGGACGAGGAACACCGGTGCGGCGGCCGTCGCGCTCGCCGCGGCGGCACTGCTCGCCGGCTGTTCGTCCGGTGACACCTCCGACGACCCGCTGGCGGGCGAGAAGGCCGAGAAGGGCACCGTCGTCGTCGGCTCCAACAACTTCGCCGAGTCCACCCTGCTCGCCGACCTCTACGGCGAGGCGCTCAAGGCCAAGGGCATCAAGGTCGAGTACAAGCACAACATCGGCAGCCGCGAGACCACCTACGGGCTGATGAAGAACGGCTCCGTCACCGTGCTCCCCGAGTACAACGGCTCGCTGCTCGCCTACCTCGACCCCAAGGCCGAGCAGAAGTCGGCGGACGCCGTGAACGAGGCCGTCAAGGCCAAGCTGGACAAGAAGCTGACGCTGCTGAAGTCCTCGCCGGCCGAGGACAAGGACTCGGTCACCGTGAACGCCGAGACGGCGAAGAAGTACCGGCTGACCTCCTCCTCCACCCTTGCCGACCTCAAGGACGCGGCCCTCGAGCTGGTGATCGGCGGCTCGCCCGAGTTCCAGACCCGGCACCAGGGCCTGAAGGGCCTGAAGTCCGAGTACGGGCTGGAGTTCAAGTCCTTCAAGGCGCTCGACGCGGGCGGCCCGCTCACCCAGGCGGCACTGACCCGCAACACCGTCCAGGCGGCCGACGTCTTCACCACGGACCCGGCCATCGTGAAGGAGAAGTTCGTCGTCCTGAAGGACCCGGAGAACCTCTTCGGCTTCGCGAACGTGACGCCGCTGGTCAACCGGAGCGGACTGCCGAAGGAGGGCGCCGACGTGCTCGACGCGGTCTCCGCGAAGCTGGACACCGAGACGCTCCGGGACCTCGACGCCCAGGTCCAGCTGGAGAAGAAGGACCCGCTCGACGTCGCGAAGGCGTGGCTGAAGTCGGCGGGGCTGAGCTGACGGACCGTACGTGAGCACCCGGGCGGCGCGGACCGCCCGGGGTGCCCACCACCGGCGGCGAGCAGCCCTACGCCCGCACCGCCGACGCGATCAGCTGGTCGATCAGGGCGATCAGCACGTCCCGGCACGACTCCCTGTCCCGCGCGTCGCACAGCAGCACCTGCACGTGCTCCGGCAGCGCGAGGGCCTCCCGGATGTCCTCGGGCGGATAGGGATGTTCGCCGAAGAAGCCGTTGACGGCGACGACGAACGGGATGCCCCGGCGCTCGAAGAAGTCGATCGCGGCGAAACTCGACTCCGGGCGGCGGACGTCGACCAGCACCACGGCGCCGAGCGCGCCGAGGGCCAGGTCGTTCCACATGAACCAGAAGCGCTGCTGGCCCGGCGTGCCGAACAGGTACAGCACCAGGTCCCGGCTGATGGTGATGCGGCCGAAGTCCAGGGCCACCGTGGTGGCCCGCTTCTCCTCGATGCCGTCCAGGTCGTCGACCCCGAGACCGGCCATGGTCAGGGGTTCCTCGGTGCGCAGCGGGGCGATCTCGCTGACCGATCCGACCAGGGTCGTCTTGCCGACGCCGAAGCCCCCGGCGATGAGGATCTTGACCGTGTCGGGTGCGGAGGCGTCGGTGACGACGTCAGAGCCGGCCAAGGCCGTCCCTCACTTTCTGCAGCAGGTCCAGGTCCGGTGTGGTGCGGGTGACGAGCCGCGGCGGGCGGACGGTGATCCGGCCCGCCTCCAGCAGGTCGCAGAGCAGGATCACGACCACGCTCACCGGCAGGTCCAGCCGGGCCGCGATCTCGGCCACGGCGACCGGCTCGGCGCACAGCCGGAGGATCCTCAGGTGCTCGGGCTGGCAGCGGACCGCCGCGGCCGGCGGGGGATCGACCGCGGTGACCGTCGAGATGAGCGTGAAGTCGCCGCGGCTGGGCCGCGTCCGGCCACCGGTCAGGGTGAACGGTCTGACCAGCCGGCCCGCCGGATCGCCCTCGCCCACCTCACACGCCGGGATCGGTCGCGGGCCCGGCGGTGCCGCGCGGTGCCGCACTGAGGTGCTCGCCGATCTTCTTCACCAGCATGTTCATCTGGTAGGCCACCACACCCACGTCGGCGCCGGGGCCCGTCAGGACCACCAGGTGGGCGCCGGGCCCGGCGGAGGTCAGGATCAGGTAGCTGTTGGCCATCTCGATCAGCGCCTGGCGCACCGGGCCGCCCCGGAAGTCCATGCTGACGCCCTTGCTGAGGCTCATCAGCCCCGACGCGGTCGCCGCGAGCCGTTCGGCGTCGTCGCGCAGGAAACCGGTGGACTTGCTGACCACCAGGCCGTCCTCGGAGAGCACCACGGCCTGGTTCACGTCGGCGACCCGCTCCACGAGTCCGGTCAGCAGCTGGTCGAGCTGGGTGTGCGTGGCGGGGATGGGGCGTGTCATTGCGGTGTCCTTCGTCAGCGGTCGGCGGGCGGAGTCGAGGGAACGGGGCCGGGGGCGGCCTGCCGGGGTGGTGCGGCCTCCTCCCCGGCGGACGGCGGCTCGTCGCCGCCGTCCCGGGCGCGGAGGGTGCCGCGCTGGAAGCCGGCCAGGGAGGAGGCGGCCGCCTCGGCGGTGAAGTCGTCGGGGGAGTCGTCCCCGGGGGCGGGCGCGGCGTCCTCGCGCAGCTCCTCCACCAGGCTGGTCTGGGGCACGCGGCGGGGCAGCGGTGCGAGACCGTCGGTGCGGGGGACGACCTCGCGGGCGGCGGACGCCACGGACGGCGCCGTGCGGGCCGCGACGAGGGGCCGGGGCTCCCGCGCCCGTGCGGGACCGGCGGGGCGGTCGGCCTGCCGTGCCGCCGCGGGCCGCTCCGCGTCCGTCCCGCCGCCGGCCGCGGGGGCCGCGTCGTCCGCGGGGGCGTCACCCGCGCCGTCGGCGCCGGGCCGCTCCGCCGGGCCCTGCGCACCGGCCGCGCTCCCGGCCGGCCCGGCCACGGGCGCGTCGTCGCCGTCCGTCCCGCGCACCACGATCTCGTGCGGGACCAGCACGATGCCCGTGGTGCCGCCGTACGGCGAGGAGCGCAGGGTGACGGTGATGCCGTGCCGGTGGGCCAGCTGGGCGATGACGAACATGCCCAGGCGCAGGTCGTCGGCGAGCGCGACGACGTCGAACTGCGGCGGCACCGCCAGCTGTTCGTTGAAGGAGGCGTAGTCCTCCTCCGACATGCCGAGCCCGCGGTCCTCGACCTCCACGGCCAGTCCCTTGGCCACCATGGCGGCCCGGACCGTGACCGGGCTCGGGGCGGGGGAGTAGGCGGTCGCGTTGTCGATGAGCTCGGCCAGCAGATGGATGACGTCGGCCACCGCGGGCGGCGCCACGCACACCTCCTCCTCGGTGTGCACCTCCACCCGCTGGTACTCGGCGACCTCGCCGATCGCGCTGCGCAGGATGTCGATCAGCGCCACGGGCTCGGTCCAGCTGCGGCCCGGCCGTTCACCGCTGACGATGACGAGGTTCTCCTCGTAGCGGCGCAACTGGCTCGCGGTGGAGTCCAGTTCGTACAGACCCTGGAGGATCTCGGGGTCGGTGTGCCGGCGTTCCAGGGTGTCGAGCTTGCTCAGCTGGAGGTTGACCAGGTTCTGGCTCTGCCGGGCGATGCCCAGGATGACCTTCTGGAAGCCCCGCCGGGTGTCGGCCAGTTCGACCGCCGTGTGCACGGCCGTGCGCTGGGCGGTGTGGAACGCCCGCGCCACCTGGCCGAGTTCGTCGTGGCCGTAGTCCAGCGCAGGCGTCGCCGACTCCACGTCCACCGTCTCGCCCCGCTCCAGCCGGGCGACCACGTCGGGCAGCCGTTCCTGCGCGAGGCTGACGGCGGCCCGGCGCAGGCCGCGCAGCCGCCGCGACAGCGAGCGGGTGATCCGCCAGGACATGCCGACGCACAGCAGCATGGCGATCAGCCCGCCGGCGCTGAGCAGCGCGGCCTTGAGCAGCAGCGCGTCCGCCCGGTCGGCGCTGCGCTGGAGCAGGCCCGTCGTCTGCTGCTCGATGAGGGACGCGTACTGCTCGGACAGCCGGTCCATGGCGGCGTCCCACCGCTGCCGCTCGTCGGGCAGGGCGATCCGGTCGCGCGCGGCGGAGGAGTTGCGGGCCGCCAGCACGCGGTCCTCGACCGACTCCAGGGCCCGCCAGTGCGGCCCCGCCATGATCCGCTCGGTCTGCGCCTTGGCGCTGCCGGTCAGCTGCGGCAGCACCTGGTCCTGCACCAGCCAGCGCCGGGTGTGGACCAGCTCGGTGAACCGGGACCACGCCTCGTCGTCCATGTGCCCGGACGGCCACGCCAGGGTGAGCTGCGCGTCCTCCCGCGACACGAGCTCCGCCGCGTGCTCGAGCCCCACCAGCGGCCCGGCCTGCGAGGTGAGGTCGCCGTCGTCCACCTGGGACAGCGCCTGGAAGGCGTGGATCTGGTCGTCGACGATCGAGGAGTACTGGTCCAGCGCCTGCTGGGGGGTGATGTCGGTGGGGTCGTCCACCTGGTCCCGGTAGTACTCCAGACTGCCGACCGAGCCCAGCACCGAGTACAGCCGCTCGGAGATGCGGGCGGGCGCCTCGCCGATGGCGTCCGCCTGCGCGACCAGCCGGCCGACCGCCTCGTCGGTCTCCTCGCGCTGTGCCTCCAGGGCGGCCCGGGAGCCCGTGGGCGACGCCAGCCAGGCGGCCGACATGCTGCGCTCCCGCTGCAGTGCCAGGGTCGCGTGGGTGCCCATCGCGCCGGTCGACCGGCTCAGCTCGGTCTGCTCGCGCAGCGTGCGCCCCTCCGAGAACATCTGGATGGTCGTCACGCCCCACATCGCGGCGAGGGTGACGCTCGGCACCAGGGCCAGGAGCACCAGGGAGATGCGTATGGAGCCGAGGTGGCGCCGGGCACCTGTCCGTCGAGACATCGTCGTCCTAGGGCGATCAGCGGGAGGCGGGGGGCTGGGCGGGGGAGCGGTCGGGGAGGGCGGGGACGGGGCGCGGTGGGGGTCCGGGCACCGCACGCGGGATGCGCAGGATGCTATCCGCCCGGGCGGACGCGCGGACCCCGCGCGGGCGGAACTCGGGCGTCACGGAGGCGTCCGGTCACCGGGTCCCGGCGGCGGCGAACCGTGCCACGGCCGAGACGTTGGACTTCGTCACGAAGGCCGGGCCGGTGAGGACCGGAGCGGTGCCGCCGCCGCTGACGTTGCCGTTGGTGCGGTACAGCCACAGGGCGTCCACCGCGAGATAGCCCTGAAGATACGGCTGCTGGTCGACGGCGAACTGCACCTCGCCGCCGCGGACGGCCTTGACGAGGTCCTTGTCGAGGTCGAAGGTGGCCACCTTCGCCTTGCTGCGCGCCTGCCGCGTGGCCTCGACCGCGCCGAGCGCGTACTGGGCGCCGTTGGTGACGACCTGGTCGATGCCGGGGTCCTGTCGCAGCCGGGCGGCGATGGCGGCGGTCACGGCGTCCCGGTCGGTGCCGTCCACGTACAGGTTGTCGGTCTCGCCGCCGAACGTCTTCTTCACACCGGCGCAGCGGGCCTCCAGCGCGACGTTGCCCCGCTCGTGCACCACGCACAGGGCGTGTTCGGCGTCGAGGCCGTCCAGCTTGTCGCCCACGGCCCGGCCGGCGACCGACTCGTCCTGGCCGAAGTACTCCAGGAGCCCCGCCGGACGCCAGGCGTCGATACCGGAGTTGAGCCCGACGACGGGGATGCCGGCGGCCTTCGCCCGGGCGACCGGGCCGCGCATCGCCGCGGGTTTGGCCAGGGTGACGGCGATGCCGTCGACCTTGTCGCGGACGGCGTCGTGCACCAGTTCGGCCTGGGCGGCCGGGTCGGCGTCCCCGGCGTAGGTGAGGTCGATGCCGTCCTTGGCGGCCGCCGCCTCGGCGCCCTTGCGCACCAGGTCCCAGAAGGCGTCGCCCTCCCCGCCGTGCGTGACCAGGGCCACCCGCATCCCGCCCCCGGGGCCCGCCGGGTCCGCACCGTTCCCGTCGTCGCCCAGGGCCGAACAGGCGGACAGCAGCAGGCACACGACGGACGCCAGGGCCGCGGCCCGGACGTGTCCGGC
Source organism: Streptomyces sp. NPDC053665 (assembly GCF_055585285.1). Taxonomy (NCBI): domain Bacteria; kingdom Bacillati; phylum Actinomycetota; class Actinomycetes; order Kitasatosporales; family Streptomycetaceae; genus Streptomyces; species Streptomyces sp. NPDC053665. The sequence goes on along the minus strand of NZ_JBVJKK010000001.1, from coordinate 1,281,453 downwards.
CGGGGTGTGCGGCGGGGGAGGAGTGTTCATGAGGGGCGGACCTCGCTGTGCGGCCGAGCAAGAGCAGGTGGAGAGTGCGCACGGGGGCCGCGGGGTGGACACCGGCCGGACGACTCTCGCTGGCCGGAGCCAACCCTGTGTGACCACTGGTCGTCAAGTGAGCAGCCACGAGCCGTGAGTTGATGCTGCCGCATCGTGATGATCTGTCCGACCGGCCGAACAGTCGTCCCGGCCGCGGGGCGCGCGCGGGCATGCCGCGGCCCCGGCCCGTCTCGCCCGGGCCGGGGTGGTGGGGCCGGTTCCCCCTCAGGGCAGGAGGCCCGTACCGCCCCCAGGGCGGGCCGGGGCCGGGGCAGGCCGGGGCCGTAGCAGGTCAGGCCCGCTGCGCGGGGATCGTGCCGGTCACGGCGGACTTCGCGGCCCTGGCCTCCCTCCGGCGCCTGCGGCGGCTGATCCGGGGCTCCTGGTCGGGGAGCCAGCCGAAGGTGAGGCAGCTGCCGACGACGCCCAGCAGCAGCCCGACGAAGAAGCCGCCCAGGTTGGACGTCACCCAGCTGCCCAGCGAGACCAGCACGCCGATGACCGAGTAGAACAGCCGCTGTGCGGGGTTGCCGAGCACGAGCACGCCGCACAGCAGCATCACCACCGGCAGCAGGTAGCCGGCCAGCCCCTGCATGCCGACGTGCAGGACGACGTCCAGCGACGCCTTGAGGGTGAGCAGGATCTCGGCCCCGCCGAGGGCGAGCAGCAGCCCGCCCCAGAAGGGGCGGCCGGCCCGCCACCGGCGGAAGGCGGGCCGGAGCCCGTCGCGCGGGGCGCCCGGCATCAGCAGCCCGACCCGCTGAAGCCCAGCTTCAGGCCGGGGAGTTTGAACACCCCTGCCGTGGTGGCGTAGTTGGTCTGGCGCAGATTCGCGATGTGCACGGTGTCGGACTGCTGGCTGAACACGCCCTTGGGGCCGCGGCCCTGCGGCCCCGCCTTGTCCAGGGTGCTGGCGTCGTTGCCGATCTCGATGTTGTTGAAGGCCGCGTCGCCCGACAGCTCCGTCGAGTCGGTCGTCAGATCGCTCGCGGTGACCTTCTGGGCGCCGCCGCCGGCCCGGATGACCAGGTTGGTGCCTCCGAGGTCGACGCTCTGGCACAGCTTGGTGAGGGTCGCGTTCTTGATCACCGACGTGATGACCAGGACCTGGCCGCCGGTGTCGCCCGCGTTCGGGCTGTCCTCGGCCATCTCGTCCAGGCCGCCGAACTGCGCGAAGCCGGTGCCGTTCAGTTCGGTCGCGGTGACGGTGAACGGCATGCCGGAGATGGCGAACTGCACACCCAGCGCGCCCTGCGCGGTGAGGACGGCGAGGGTCGCGGCGGCCAGGGTGGCCGGCACCGCCATGACCGCGGCTCGGCGCGCCCGGACCCTTCCGCGCCGCGCGGGGGCGTCGCCCGGGGCGGCGGAGCCGTCCGGTCTCTCGGGGAGGTGCTCGGTGGAGGAGGTGGTCATGTCAGCTCCAGGTGCATGTCGGTGCGGATCGGACGTCGTTGGCGCGCTGTCCTGGCGCGGACACCGACCGCGTGCGCACGTCTCCTCGCGACGTCCGGCCGTCGCAAGGGCTTTCCCGTTACGCCGCAGTAGCCGACCAGGAAGTTACCGGCGGTTACATGAAGGGTCAAGGGAGGTGTGGACACCGAGTGAGGACGGTGTCCCGAAGGTGAGTCCGCCGTGTTCCGAAAGACTCACCCGGCGCACAACTCCCTTACGCTGCCTTGACGTTGGCTCGGCGCCAGGTCTACAACTTCCCTCGTCCCACCGGATCCGTGGCGCCGGATCCGCCGCGCGGCGCCGTCCGCGCGTTCCGCACTCCGCTGCCACCGCACCGCAGCTCGTCGCCCGGCGCGTCCGAACGGGCTTTCCACGCCCGCGTTCCCTCGTACGGCACGGCCGTATCGCCCGGACCGTGACACCAGCCACCCCCCTGCCCGGCCCGGCCGGAGGGCCGACCCGTGCGCGCCCCCCGGCGCCCGCGGCCGGCCGCCGCCGGTCCGTCACGTACGGAGAAGGCGTGACGGCCCGGCGGCGGACGTGCCGGTCTCCCCGACCCCCTCCACCCCACGCCAGCGAAAGAGGTACACCCGCATGCGCACACGCACCCTCGTCACCCTCACCGCCGCCGTCGCCGCCCTGGGGCTGGCCGCCCCCGCCTCGGCGGCCGACACCCCGGTGCTGACCACCGCCGACGGCGCCGCCGTCGAGGTCGGCGCCGTCCTCGACGCGTCCCTGGCCGAGGGCACCGCCGCGACCTTCCGCTCCAGCGCGACCGGCACCAACGGCATCTCGTGCACCTCGTCGGCGTTCTCCGCGACCGTCACCGACAACCCCGCCGCGCCCGGCACCGCCACCGAGTCGCTGAACTCGCACAGCTTCGCCACCAGCGGCTGTTCGGCCAACGTCGTCGGCGTGCTCGGCGTCAGCGGCATCACCGTCGACAACCTGCCCTACACGGCGAGCGTGTCGTCCGACGGCACCCTCACCGTGACGCCGGCGGCGGGCTCCACGCTCCAGTCCACCGTCAAACTGCGCACCCTGCTCGGCACCGTCACCTGCGTCTACCGGGCGCCCGCCCTGACCGGCACGGCGAGCAACGCCGACCACAGCATCTCGTTCACCAACCAGCAGTTCACGAAGGCGTCCGGTTCCTCCCTGTGCTTCGCCAACGCCTTCTTCACCGCGAAGTACGCCCCGGTGACCACGGGAGGCGCCGCCGTCACCGTCAACTGATCACGCACGAGGCCGCGTTCAGCGCCTGCGCAGGCGCAGGGCCAGGGCGGCGCCGCCGGTGAGCACCAGCACCGCGGCGGCGCCGCCCGCGAGCGTGCCCGAGGACGGCCCCGAGCCGGCCGCGGCCGCCGAGGCCGACGGGGTCCGGGCATCCTGCGGCCGCGAGCGCGGAGCCGCGGCGCCGCCGGCGGCCCCCTCGGGGGCGCTTCCGCCCGGCTCGGAAGCCTCGGAAGCCTCGGTGGCCGGGGCGGTCGTCCCCTTGCCTCTGGCCTCGCGTGCCTTGCCCCCCGCCCCGGACGCCTCGCCCCCACCGCTCTGCTCGTCGCCCGTGCGCGCCTTCGCCCGCCGCGCCGGGAACACCACGTCGGAGCAGGAGTAGTAGGTGTCCGGTGTGCTGCTGTTCTGCCACACCGTGTACAGCACGTGCCGTCCCACCCGGTCGGACGGCAGGGTCGCCGAGAAGCGGTAGGCGCCGTCCGTCAGCGCGGGGTCGGTCACCTGCGCGAAGGGCTTCTCCGGCAGGTCGGACCAGGTGAGCGGGCGCCCCGGGTCGAATCCGGGTTTCGTCAGGTACATCCGGAACGTGCCGGCGTGCGGGATCGTCGACGCGTACCGCAGGCCGAGCCGCGCGCCGGGCGCCACCCGGGTCGACGGCCAGTCGGTGCGGGGGAGGTCCAGACCCCGGTAGGCGGGCAGGCCGCCGCTGCACAGCTTCCCGTCCGGGACGACCGCGCGGTCCCGTCCGGCCACGTTCGCCACGCGCAGGTTGTCCCAGGCCGTGAACGGCCCGCCGTTCGCGGCGACGGCCGCCCGGCAGGCCGGCGTGGCGGCCCGCTCACCGCCCTCGGGGGAGCAGGCCACCACCCGGCTCACCGGATCCGTCGGCGCACCGTGCGCCGCGGCCGGCGCCGCCGTCCACAGCGGCAGCAGCAACGGGATGGTCAGGGCGGCGGCGAGCGCCGTGCGCTGGACGGTCGTAGCGAGCATGTCCGGATCTCTCCTCGGCGGGCCGGAGGGTCGGTCATGCAGTACGGGAAACCGGGCCGCCGCGTTCACTTCGCCACGACCCGTTCGAATCGGGCCATTCCCGCTCGATCGCCTTTCACCGAGGGTCGGTTCGCGATCGGATCGAGGGTTTCCCCCGTATCCCGGTGACCGGCCCGTTGCCTAATGTTCGACCACAGCTGACCCACAGGTAACCCCGAACGGGTCCGCCCCCCACCCGCGCCTGGCCGGCCATCGCATCGCTCTCCGCTTTTCGAACCACCCCCCCTCCGCTTCGAGGACGAAGCGACCCCACCGCCGCTCCGCCGCGCCGGAGTCCGGCCACGAAAGGCAACGACCGTGCGTACCTCCCCAGAGCTCAGACGGAAGCTGATGTCCGTCGCCGTCGTCTCCGTCGCCCTGCTGACCGCCGCCCCCGCCTCGGTCGCCGTCGCCCAGGAGTCCGCCCCGCGCCCCGCCGCCGTCCCCGCGGCCCAGACGGAGGCCGCCCCGGGCACTCCCGCCGAGCGCCTCATCGTCGGCTACAAGGCCGGCGCCGGTGAGGCCGCGTCCGACAAGGCCGCCGCCGCCGACGCCGCCGCCAAGGCCGAGAAGACCGGCGAGGACGTCGACTTCCGCCGCCGCCTCGGCACCGGTGCCGCCCTCGTCGACCTGGGCGCCGCCCCCTCCACGTCGTCCGTCGCCGACGTCGTGGCCGCCTACCGGGCCGACCCGCAGGTCGCCTACGTGGTGCCGGACCGGCTGAACAAGCCGACGGCCGTCACCCCCAACGACACCGAGTACGGCAAGCAGTGGGACCTCTTCGAGTCCACCGCGGGCATGAACGTCCCGGGCGCCTGGGACACCACGACCGGCAGCGGCGTCACCGTCGCCGTCATCGACACCGGCTACGTCACGCATTCCGACCTGGCCGCGAACATCGTCGGCGGCTACGACTTCATATCCGACACCGCCGTCTCCGTCGACGGCAACGGCCGCGACAGCAACCCGGCCGACCCGGGCGACTGGTACAACGCGGGCGAGTGCGGCGCCGGCGTCCCGGCCTCCACCTCCTCCTGGCACGGCACGCACGTGGCCGGCACCATCGCGGCCGCCACCAACAACTCCAAGGGCGTCGCCGGCATCGCGTACGGGGCGAAGATCTCCCCGCTCCGCGTCCTCGGCAAGTGCGGCGGCTACGACTCCGACATCATCGACGCCATCACCTGGGCGTCCGGCGGTTCGGTGTCCGGCGTCCCCGCCAACACCAACGTCGCCAAGGTCATCAACATGAGCCTCGGCGGGAGCGGCGCCTGCTCCAGCGCCACCCAGAGCGCCATCAACGGCGCGGTCGGCCGCGGCACCACGGTCGTCGTCGCCGCCGGCAACGAGAACACGAACGCCTCCACCGCCTCCCCCGCGAACTGCTCGGGCGTCATCACCGTCGCCGCGACCAACCGCGCCGGCAGCAGGGCCTCGTACTCCAACTACGGCTCGATCGTCGACATCTCCGCCCCCGGCGGCGAGACCCGGACGACCACCGCCAACGGCATCCTGTCCACGCTGAACTCGGGTACGAAGACGCCGTCGACCGAGAACTACGCCTACTACCAGGGCACCAGCATGGCCACCCCGCACATCGCGGGCCTCGTCGCGCTGATGAAGTCGGCCAACTCCGCCCTCACCCCGGCGCAGATCGAGTCGGCCGTCAAGGCCAACGCCCGTCCGCTGCCGGGCACCTGCTCCGGCGGCTGCGGCGCCGGCCTCGCGGACGCCGCGAAGACGGTCCAGGCCGTCAAGGGCGGCACCTCCACCGGCACCACCTTCTCCAGCACCACCGCCGTCGCCATCCCGGACAACGGGGGCGCGATCGAGTCCCCGATCAGCGTCACCGGCCGCAGCGGCAACGCCCCCTCGGCCCTCCAGGTCGGCGTCGACATCACGCACACCTACCGCGGTGACCTCGTCATCGACCTGATGGCCCCGGACGGCACGGCGTACCGCCTGAAGTCCGCCGCGTCGGACTCCGCGGACAACGTGAACACCACCTACACCGTGAACGCCTCCAGCGAGGTCGCCAACGGCACCTGGAAGCTGCGCGTCCAGGACACCGCGGCGCAGGACACGGGCACGCTGAACGGCTGGAAACTGACCTTCTGATCCCTGCTGTTCTCCTCTGATCCTTCGATCGACTCGTCGACTCGTCGACTATTCGGTCCTTCGATCCTTCGATCCTTCCCTGACGGGAACTCACAACAGGGCGGGGCCACGAGCGGGCGGGCCGGCCGGTGCGGATGGGGCACCGGCCGGCCCGCCTTCATGTCTGCCCGCGGACACCCGCTCCTCGGAAACCGGATGCGCTGTTTCCTGTCGGCGGCCCGGCGAGCTATGCCGGAAGTGCCCCCGAAAACAAGCCCCCCTGCCCGATGAGCGCCGTCTCAGGGTGAGTTATCGTGTGCGGGGGGTAAAAACAAACGGCATGACCCGTTCATTTCCGTCCCGGGAGAGTTCAGCCGATGGCGAGGCAGTTGCGAGCCGAGCAGACCCGTTCGACGATCATCACGGCCGCCGCTGACCTGTTCGACCGCCGCGGCTACGAATCGACCTCCCTCAGCGACATCGTGGAGCACGCCCGCGTCACCAAGGGCGCCCTGTACTTCCACTTCGCGGCGAAGGAGGACCTCGCCCAGGCGATCCTCGAACGCCAGTCGCTCACCGCCCGGCGCCTGGCGACGGAGACCGAGAACCGCGGCCACACGTCGCTGGAGGCACTGATGCGCCTCACCTTCGGCATCACGCGCCAGTCCGTCGACGACCCCGTGCTGCGCGCCGGACTGAGGCTCGCCACCGGAGGCATCCGCCCCCGCCCCCCGCTGAGCCACCCGTTCACCGAGTGGCTGGACATCGTCACGGCCCGGCTCGTCGGCGCGGTCAAGGAGTCCGACGTCCACCCGGACATCGACATCGACGTCGTCGCCCACTCGCTCGTCTGCTTCTTCGTCGGCACGCGCGTGGTGGGACGCTCCCGGGAACCCGTCGCCCGCCAGCCCCGCCGCACGGCCGAGATGTGGACCATACTCATCCGCGGCCTGGTCCCGGTCACCCGCCGCGCCCGCTACCTGAGCCTCGCCGCCCGCCTGGAGCGGGAGATCGCACCCGTGTGACCGGCCCGGCGCACCCCTCGTGCGCGTTACGGTGAGCCCCATGCCCGACACCTCCCGCCCACCCGTGCTCCTCGGCGACCGGCCGGGCTCCTTCCCGCACAGCGTGCTGGCCGAGCGGCACCCCGCCATCATCCGGCAGGTCCGCGAGGCCTTCCCGTACGGACCGGAGCAGCACCGCGCGCTCGACGAGCTGCTCGCCGGCTGCACCGAGGGCCGGATCGAGTCCCTCCCCGCCGACGCGCACGACCGCGCCCTCTGGGAGGACTGGGGACTGCGCGCGTACACCGGACGGTCGTGGTTCGAGGTGCCGTGGCTGTGGTCGGAGAGCTGGTTCTACCGCCGCCTGCTCCAGGCGGTCGGCTACTTCGGCCCCGGGCCCTGGCAGGGCATCGACCCCTTCCGGCCCTTCAAGCAGGCCGAACTCGACTCCGCCGAGACCGACGAGGAACTGTCCGCACTCGACACCCTCGACGCCCGCCCCGCCGACGAGCGGTGGCGCGCCCTGCTGCACGGCTCCCTCTGGGGCAACCGCGCCGACCTCGGCTTCCGCCTGTCGGCGGAGGGCGCCCGGCAGACGGACGCCGTACCCGGTCTCGTCGCCGACGACGGCGACCTGCTGCGGTCGCTGCTCGACGCCCCCGGCGCCCCGGGCCCGCGCACCCTGTGCCTGGTCGCCGACAACGCCGGCCGCGAACTCGTCCCGGACCTGCTGCTCCTGGCCCACCTGCTGGCCACCGGCGGCATCGACCGGGCCGTCCTGCACGTCAAGCCCCACCCGTACTACGTCTCCGACGCCACCACCGCCGACGTGGTCGACGCCCTGCGCCGCCTGACCGGCGCCGGGGGAGCCGCCGCCCGGTACGGACGGCAGCTGTGGTCCGCCCGCGCCGACGGACGGCTCGTCCTGCGCGCCCACCCGTTCTCCTGCGCGCCGCTGCCCTACGAGGAGATGCCCGGCGACCTGCGCGCCGAATTCGCCTCCGCCACGCTGACGGTGTTCAAGGGCGACCTCAACTACCGTCGCCTGGTGGGCGACCGGCTCTGGCCCGCGACCACGCCCTTCACGGACGTCACCGCCTGGTTCCCCGGGCCGGTCGCCGCACTGCGCACCCTGAAGTCCGACGTGATCACCGGCCTCGACGCGGACACCGAGGCCCGGCTGGACGCGACGGAGGGCGCACGCTGGCGCACCGGCGGCACCCACGCCCTGATCCAGGTGCGCGTCCCCGGCTAGCGAACAGCCCACCGGCCGCGACCGGCGCAGGAACGCGGCAGTGCCGGACGGAAGTTGCCGGATCACTCCCGATTCACGCGATGGTGTGATCATGTCCGCGGCCGCGGATGCCGCCCGCGGACCGCGGGTAGCCCCCGGCCATGACGCAGCCGTTCGAGCTCCCGCACTTCTACATGCCGCACCCCGCGCGGCTCAATCCCCATCTCGACCAGGCCCGCGCCCACTCGACCGAGTGGGCGCGCGAGATGGGCATGCTGGAGGGATCCGGCGTGTGGGAGCAGGCCGACCTCGACGCGCACGACTACGGCCTGCTCTGCGCCTACACCCACCCCGACTGCGACGGACCCGCGCTGTCCCTCGTCACCGACTGGTACGTGTGGGTCTTCTTCTTCGACGACCACTTCCTGGAGAAGTACAAGCGCAGTCAGGACCGGGCCGCCGGCAAGGCACACCTGGACCGGCTGCCCCTGTTCATGCCGCTCGACCTGTCGGCGCCCGTGCCCGAACCGGAGAACCCGGTCGAGGCCGGTCTCGCCGACCTCTGGGCGCGCACGGTGCCCGCGATGTCGGAGGACTGGCGCCGCCGCTTCGCCGTGGCCACCGAGCACCTGCTCAACGAGTCGATGTGGGAGCTGTCCAACATCAACGAGGGGCGCATCGCCAACCCCGTCGAGTACATCGAGATGCGCCGCAAGGTGGGCGGCGCCCCCTGGTCGGCGGGGCTCGTGGAGTACGCCACCGCCGAGGTGCCCGCCTCCGTCGCCGGGGCCAGGCCGCTGCGGGTGCTCATGGAGACGTTCTCCGACGCCGTGCACCTGCGCAACGACCTCTTCTCCTACCAGCGCGAGGTCGAGGACGAGGGCGAGAACAGCAACGGCGTCCTCGTGCTGGAGACCTTCTTCGGGTGCACCACCCAGGAGGCCGCCGACACCGTCAACGACGTCCTCACCTCCCGGCTGCACCAGTTCGAGCACACGGCGTTCACCGAAGTGCCCGCCCTGGCCCTGGAGAAGGGACTGCGGCCGGACGAGGTCGCGGCCGTGGCGGCCTACACCAAGGGATTGCAGGACTGGCAGTCCGGCGGCCACGAGTGGCACCTGCGCTCCAGTCGCTACATGAACGAGAACGCCGTGCGCGGCGGCGGCCCCTGGCCGGGCTGCACCGGCCTCGGCACCTCCGCCGCCGACGTGCGCGCCCTGCTCGCCTCGGCCGGAGCCGACCGGACGCGGTCCTACACGCACGTGCCCTACCAGAAGGTCGGGCCGTCGCGGATCCCCGACATCCGGATGCCGTTCCCCCTGCAGCTCAGCCCGCACCTGGACCACTCCCGCGCCACCCTGCACGCCTGGGTGACCCGGATGGGCATCCTCTCCGAGGGCGTCTGGGACGAGGACAAGCTCCGCGCCTACGACCTGCCCCTGTGCGCCGCCGGGCTCGACCCGGACGCCACCGAGGAGGCCCTCGACCTCAGCTCGCAGTGGCTGGCCTGGGGCACCTACGGCGACGACTACTACCCCCTGGTGTACGGCCACCGCCGCGACCTGGCCGCGGCCCGGATCACCACGGCCCGGCTGTCCGACTGCATGCCGGTCGACGGCAGCACGCCACCGGCACCGGTCAACGCCATGGAACGCAGCCTGATCGACCTGTGGTTGCGCACCACCGCCACGATGACGCCCGACCAGCGGCGCACACTCAAGAACGCGATCGACTCGATGACCGAGAGCTGGGTGTGGGAGCTGTCGAACCACCTCCAGAACCGCGTCCCCGACCCGGTCGACTATCTCGAGATGCGCCGCTCGACGTTCGGCTCCGACCTGACGCTGAGCCTGTGCCGGATGGGCCACGGCCCGGCGGTCCCTCCCGAGGTGTACCGCAGCGGCCCGGTCCGCTCCCTGGAGAACGCCGCGATGGACTTCGCGTGCCTGCTCAACGACGTCTTCTCGTACCAGAAGGAGATCGAGTTCGAAGGTGAGATCCACAACGCGATCCTCGTCGTGCAGTCGTTCTTCGGCTGCGACTACCCGACGGGGCTCGGCATCGTGCACGACCTGATGAGCCAGCGCATGCGCCAGTTCGAGCACGTGGTCGAGCACGAACTGCCCGTGCTGTACGACGACTTCCGGTTGTCGGACGAGGCGCGGGCCGCGATGGGCACGTACGTGGACGACCTGCGCAACTGGATGTCCGGCATCCTCAACTGGCACCAGCAGGTGGACCGTTACAAGGAGGCCTGGCTGTCCCGGCGCGCCCACGGCTTCCTGCCCGACCGGCCGCCGGCCGTGCCGGTACCGGCCTTCCACTGAGCGGCCCGGCCCGGGCCCGCCGTCCTGTCGGCTGGCCCGGGCCCGCCGTCCTGCCGGCTCGCCCCGCACCCCCCACGGGTGCGGGGCGAACCGCGTCCGCCCTCCGGCCCTCCGGCCCTCCGCCCCCTCCCTGTCCCGTGCAGGGGCCGCTCAGTCTCACTCGTTCGTGGCTCGTCGGCCGCAGAACCGTTGGGTAGAGCATCTGCCGTGATCGTCCCGCGTCCGCCGGAGGCGATCGGCACCACCCGGAGGCGAGCCATGGAACAGACCGCGCTGCGACCCAAGCCCATGCCGGGCCAGGACCCCGGCGGGGCGCCACCGCGGAAGGAAGGCGGCTCCTCCCGGCCCCGCCCGCACGCCGCCCGGCGGCGCGGGCGGCGGCTGCTGAACGTGCTGTTCGGCGGCTTCGCCGGTGCGGTCCTGGTGCTGTCCGGTGTCGGGCTCGGGGCGATGGGCTCCACGGTGGCCGCCCACGGCGCCTTCCTCGGCCAGCGCGGGCCGCACGCACCGGCCTCCCCGGTCCCCTCACCGTCGCCCGCGGCCTCGTCGCCCGCGGTCCCGTCGCCCGCGGCGGCGACCCTCGGCGTGCAGGTCATGGACGCCCGCGGGCCGGGGGCCGTGGTGGTCGGGCTCCATGTCCCCGGTCCGGCGCAGCGGGCCGGGCTGATCCGGGGCGACGTGCTGCTGACCCTCGACCGGACCCGGATCGACACGGCGGCCGACCTCGTACGCGCCGTCGCGCGAGTGCGCCCCGGCCGCGAGGTGACACTGACCGTGCGGCACCGCAGCGGCGGCTACGAGCAGCTCACGGCCGTACCGGCGGTCGCCGCGTGAGCGTGCTCCGCGGCGGAGGACTCACACGGCGGAGCCGTCCCTCGGGCCGGGACGATCTGCCGCCGGGCGCTACCGCGGGCCTCTTCGGCTGCCCGGGGTGACCGACCGTGGGACGGGCTCTCACCGTGGTGCCTCGGCCCGGTCGGCGACCGGCGACAGGGCAGTGCCTTGTGCGGTTGTCCTGCTCCGGTGCGGGATGATCCGCCGCCGGGAGCACGGGTTAGGGCCCGGACAGCATCCCCGCGTGACCTTTCGGTCCGGTGGGCGAGCGGCCGCAGGGCAGTGCCCTGTGCGGCGCCCCCCGGCCCGACTGCTCGGCGATCCGCCACCGGTGACCGCCGCCTCGCCCGCCGGGCACCGCCGCACCGCCGCACAGGAGGGGCACCGCGGTCGCGTGCGGGTGCCGGGGGTGCCCGTGCGGGTATCGGGGGCGTGCGAGTGGGTATCGGGGGCGTGCGAGCGGCCGGCGGCCCGCCCCGTGCGCGCTTCGAGCCCCTTCCGTACGGCCGGGGCCGGGGGAAAGCCCGCAGACGGCTCGCGCGGCCCCCGTCCGCCGGGCAGGATGCTGCCCGTACCCCTTCGTCCGTCCTGGGAGGCCCGGATGACCGGAAGCACGGCCGCGTCCTTCACCGCCGACGACTACCGGGCCCGCATGGAGCGTGCAGCGCGGTCGGCCGCCGAGGCCGGACTCGCCGGTCTGCTGGTCGCCCCCGGGCCGGACCTGACGTGGCTGACCGGATACACACCCCCCGCCGTCACCGAACGGCTCACCCTGCTGGTCCTCGCCGGGGACCAGGACCCCGTCCTCGTCGTCCCCGCCCTGGAGGCCCCGGACGCGTGCAAGGCGGCCGGCGCCTCGGCCCTTGAGCTGAGCGACTGGACCGACGGCAAGGACCCCTACGCCGCCACGGCCGCGCTGCTCGCCCCGGCGGGCCGGTTCGGGGTGAGCGACAACGCCTGGGCGCTGCACCTGCTGGCCCTCCAGCGGGCCGTGCCCGGCAGCGCCTACGTCTCGCTCACCGAGGCCCTGCCGATGCTGCGGGCCGTCAAGGACGCGGCCGAGCTGGAGCTCATGGCGGCCGCGGGAGCCGCCGCCGACGCCGCCTTCGAGGAGATCCGCACCGTCCCCTTCGCCGGGCGCCGGGAGGCGGAGGTGGCCGCCGACCTCGACCGGCTGCTGCGCCGGCACGGCCACGAGCAGGTGGACTTCACCATCGTCGCCTCGGGCCCGAACGGCGCGAACCCGCACCACGAGGCCGGGGACCGGGTCATCGAACGCGGCGACACGGTCGTGCTCGACTTCGGCGGCCTGCGCCACGGCTACGGCTCCGACACCTCCCGCACGGTGCACGTGGGCGAACCGACCGACGAGGAGCGCCGCGTCCACGACGTCGTGCGCGCGGCTCAGGAGGCCGGCTTCCGCGCGGTGCGGCCGGGCGCCGCCTGCCAGGACGTGGACCGGGCGGCCCGGGCGGTCATCGCGGACGCGGGGTACGGCGAGTACTTCATCCACCGCACCGGGCACGGCATCGGCGTCACCACCCACGAGCCGCCGTACATGATCGAGGGCGAGGAGCAGCCCCTGGTGCCGGGCATGTGCTTCTCCGTGGAACCCGGCATCTACCTGCCCGGCCGCTTCGGCGTGCGCATCGAGGACATCGTGACCGTCACCGAGGACGGCGGGCGGCGCCTGAACACCACCACCCGCGAGCTGGTCATAGTGGAATGACGCCCCCGATGTCCCCACGAAGCCTCCCGAACGGCAACGGCGCGACCATGACCCAGGCACCCACCCCCTCCGCGGACACCGTTCGCCGGCTGGTCCGCTCCCTGCTCAAGGACGGCGGCGGCGGCAAGAAGTCGCGCGGCGAGGAGGGCCGGGGTGGTGCGGCGACCGCGCGGGGCGCCGACCCGGACGTACGGCCCGCCGGCCCCGGCGTCAGACCGGCCGGCCCGGACGCAGGGCCCGCCGGTGAGGCGGTGTCGGCCGCCACCTGGTGGGTCGGCTCCCGTCACGTGCTGCGCCTGGCGCCCGACCGCGAGGCCACCCTTCGCCAGCGCCGCGAGCTGCGGCTGCGCGACCTGGTCCGCCCGCACCTGCCGATGACGGTGCCGGTCAGCGTGGCGACCGGGGAATGGGCGCCGGGGCTGCATTACACCCTCGACACCAAGGTGCCCGGCGGCTCCGCAGAGCGGCACGACGTGTCCGCCGTAGGCGAGGCGGACCTCGCGGCGCTGCTCACCGGCCTGCGCGAGGTGCCCGTCCGGCAGGCCGAGACCCTGGGGGTGCCGCGGGCCGCGCCGCGCTCCCTGGAGGCCCTGCGGCGGGTGGCCGCCCGGGCGGCGCAACGACTCGCCGAGTCCGACGAGTTCGACGCCGCCGGGCTCGACCGGCTCACGGCGCCCGCCGCGGCCCAGCTCGCCGCCCAGCCCGGTTCGGCGGTCCTCACGCACCACGCCCTCACCGCGGCTCACCTGGTGGTGAGCGCCGACGGGCGGGTGCGCGGCGTGCTCGGCTGGGGCGGGGCGGTCGTCGGGGACCCGGCGGAGGACATCGCCGGGCTCGCCGCCGCCGTCGGCTCACCGGCCGCCGTGCGCGCCGCCACCCTCGCCGGGTACGGTGCCCGCCCCTGCCTGCGGGGCCTGTGGCTCGCCCGCTGCGACACCGTCGTCCACCTCGCCGAGGCCCTCACCGGAAAAGCCCTCACCGCAAAGGCCCTTTCCACCGAGGCGCTTTCCACCGAGGACCTCACCACCGAGGGCATCACCGCATTGCGCACCCGCCTGCGCCACGCCTGGGAACCGATCCTGCTGGAACGGGTGACGGACCTGGGAGCCCCCGAGGACGTCCCGTAACGACCCTTGCCGTACGGCGATTTTCGGCCTGATGCGCCGGAACCCCCACCCAACTCCTCCCGCGTCGGGGCGCGTTCGGGTTGCCCGGTTCGGCCGTATTTCTCAGCCTCCATGATCGAAAAGGGAGGGGCCGATTCCTGCCCGTATGACAGGTGAATTGCCGGGAACGGCCCGGAAGTTTGTGCGACTCCTGTGACAACTTGTGTGCGCCCGGTGGCCGCTGGGGTCGCCGGTGCTCGTCTTCCTGTGGGGGGAAGTCCATGCATGAGCGTGCCTTCGGCATGCCGTTCCGGCGTGCCCGCAAGAGATCCGCAACGGGTGTCTCCCTGGCGGCGATCGCCTCGATCGCCCTGGCCGTCTCCGTCCTGCCCGGCGCGGGCGTGGCGGCGGCCGACGACAAGCCGGTGTCGGCCTGGGGCAAGGACAGCCCGGACTTCGAGATGCCGCCGGTGAAGGTCGGCGCGAACCGGCCGGTGGCGTCCGAGCGCTCCGAGAATCCGACGGACGAGGCGTTGCTGCCCTGGCAGCGCGAGCAGCGCGAACGCGTCAAGGGCCCCGCGGGCAAGGCGGGCGGCGGCAAGCAGGCGCCGTCCCGGTCCGCGGCCGCCGACGCTTCCACGCAGAGCCTCGTCCCCGAGGGCCAGGGCAATGTGCCCTGGCACCGCTCCACCAGCTTCGCGATCACGGACGCGCTGACCGCGAAGATCGACTACTCGACCGGCAATCTGATGCTGACGGCGACGGACTTCGACATCGCCGGCGTCGGCCAGCGCCTGCAACTGGCGCGCACCTACAACTCCCTCGACGCTCCCTGGGGCCGGGTCTCGCAGCGCTGGTGGCAGCAGTACGAGCGCTACCTGTCCATCGGCTCCTCGGAAGTGATCTTCTACGACGCCTCCGGCGCGACGGTCCGCTTCACCCAGAACAGCGACGGCTCCTTCACCACGCCCAAGGGCTACTCGCAGGACCTGAAGAAGAACGCGGACGGCACCTACACGCTGACCAAGTGGAAGTCGGGTGCGAAGGAGACCTACAACCAGTACGGGACCCTGACGAAGATCACCGACCGCAACAAGGGCACGATCACCGTCACTCAGCACGACGAGAACGGTGAGAACAAGGGCTTCAAGCTCACCGAGACCCGCTCGGGCCGCTTCATCGACCTGGTGAAGACCTACCCCTCGCAGTGGCAGGCCAAGGACAACACCGGCCGCACGGCCGTCTACAACCTCGACGCCGACGGAAATCTGGCCACCACCACCGACACCGAGGGCAAGACGGTCACCTTCCGCCACGACTCCTCCGGCCGCATCGACAAGATCACCACCGCCGAGGGCCGCGTCACCGTCTTCACCTACGACGACACCAACCGCGTCACCTCCATGCTGCGCGGCACCGCCCTCAACAGCGACGGCCACACCGGCCCGACCTGGACCTACAGCTACAGCGCCGCCTCCCCGACGGCCGCCGGGACGACCACGGCCAAGGATCCGGAGCTGCACGGCACCAAGTACGTCCACGACGGTGACGGCCGGGTCACCGAGGTGTTCGACGCGCTGGAGCGCAAGCGGTCGACGAAGTTCGACGCCAACAACAACATCGACACCAGCACGGACGCGATGGGCTCGGGCACCACCCCGGGCAACGTCACCGACTACGGCTTCAACACCCGCAACAACCTCGAGACCGTCACGCTGCCCACCGGCGGCAAGACGGTCAACAGCTGGCAGACCATCGCCGGCGGTGACGTGCCCAAGGACTCCACCAACGCCGACGGCGAGAAGACCAGCTTCACCTACGACACGGCCGGCAACACCGCTTCGGTGGCGCAGACCGGAACCGGCGGCGGCAACCTCTCCTTCGAGTACAACCCCGCCACACCCACCTGCGGCGGCTTCGAGGGCCAGCGCTGCAAGGCGAAGACGAAGATGACCTCCACCAAGACGGTCACCACCGACTTCCAGTACGACACCAAGGGCAACCTGAAGTCGGTCAAGGCCCCCGCGCCGCTGGGGGAGACGACGTTCACCTACGACGCGCTGGGCCGCACCGAGACCGTCACCGACGCCCGCGGCATCAAGAAGGTGTTCGTCTACGACGAGCTGGACCGTGTCACGACGGTGTCCACCACCAACGACACCGTGCGCTACTGGTACGACGGCGACGGCAACCTCGTGCAGCGCTCGGACAGCACGGGGACGGTGAAGTACGAGTTCGACCCGCTGCAGCGCGAGACGGTCCGCCACCTGCAGGACGGCTCCCAGACCCTGCTCGCCTACACCCCGGCCGGCAACGTCGACTACTACCGGGACCCGGCCGGCACGACCGACTACACCTGGAACGAGGTCAACAAGCTCACCGAGCTGAAGGACCCGCAGGGTCGTGTGACGACGTACAAGTACAACAACAACGACGTCCGCACCACGACGACCTACCCCGGCGGCACGGTGCACAAGGTCGACGTCGACAACTCCAGCCGTCCCAAGACCATCAAGGCGACCTCCCCGCAGGGCACCCTGGTCGACCTCGCCTATACCTACGGCTACGGAACGAACGCCGGCACCGACGGCTCCAAGATCCGCACCTCGACGGACAACGTCCGCGGCACCAAGCGCACCTACTCCTACGACGGCGCGGGCCGCTTCTCCTACGCCAAGGAGGAGAAGTCCGGTGCGGTCACGGACTCCTGGCAGTACTGCTACGACCTGGCCGGCAACCTCACCTCCCAGGGAGCCGACCAGGGCTGCCCGCGCGGCACGACCTACACCTACAACGACGCCCAGCAGCTCACGGCCAAGTCCACCACGAGCGGCCCCTGGTCCTACGACGCGATCGGCAACGAGACGGCCGGCGCCTCCACGGACGAGTACGCCCGCACGGGGGAGTCGTACACGGACCACTCGCAGCTGAAGTCGATCACGGTGGGCGGCAAGGCCTACGCGGGTCAGTACGGTTCGACCGACCAGAGTGAACGCATCAAGCTTGGCGACACCTACTTCCACAACGGCCCGCTGGGGCTGTCCGCGAAGACAACTGCCGGTGCGGACATGGGCTTCAACCGCGAACCCGGGGGCACGTTGAACTCCATGACGACCGGGGGGAAGACGTACTACTACCTCACGGACGCCATCGGCAGCGTGGTCGCCCTGGCGGACGGTGACGGCAACAAGGTCAACACCTACGCCTACAGCCCCCGCGGCGTGCGCATCCTGTCCCAGTCGTCCGAACCGGTCGCCCAGCCCTACCGCTTCGCCGGCGGCTACCAGGACCCCACCGGCCTGTACCACTTCCAGGCCCGCTACTACGACGCCAACATCGGCCGCTTCACCCAGCCCGACCCCTCCGGCCAGGAGAAGAACCCCTACCTCTACGCCGAGGGCGACCCGGTCAACCGGATCGATCCCAACGGAACACTGTCGTTCGGGCCGGTTCTGGACGCCATCTCTTTGGGTAACGACGCTGCAACCGTGGGTAAAGCATGGAATGCGGCTGTTGACGGTGACTACGGCAGGGCCGCCGGAATCACCTTCGGTCTGGCCTTCGGTAAATCGGTCGAGGGAACCTGCATCGGTGTCGCCGGATACCTTACAGGAGGTGCCGGAGCAGCGGCTGCTGCCGTTCCCTGCATGGTGGCTGGCGAGTACGCCGGTTCCTTCGCAGAGGAACAGACGGTGAAAGCCTGGTCCTAGATAGTCCCAGACGGGGCGGCGTCACCATGCGCCGCCCCGCTCACTTCGAGGAGAAGTCGTGATTCAGATCGCCTCAGAGGGTAAAGGATGGTGGATTCCCGAAGGATGGGGGCCTCTGATTTTCGTCGCTGCCGTCGCGTGCGTATTCGCTATTGTTGTCTACTATCGTAGACGGCAGAAGTGAGGTGCGTTCGGTGACGAGGAGCGCGATGGCAAAGGCCAATGAGTCCAGGCATCCCGCTGTCATCGCCAAGCGCCATTCTGTTTTGAGGCTCTGATCATTACCAGCAGAGGCACTGAATCTATCCTGATTGGGCTGCTGCGCACTCCTGCGCCGTCCTCCCCGCCGGAGAGCAGGTAAGTGCAGGACGTGGTGGGGATGGCTCCCGTCGACAAGTGCCACCCCAATCGAAATCGGTTGGCACGGCTACGTGAGCAAGACCCGATCGACTGCATTTCCTTGCTGGTTCGGTGGCTTGACCATCATCAGCGCTTGGCCCCGCTTCAGGAAGAGGAGCTTGAATGCCTGGTGGCTGAGAAATTCCATTGCTCCCTTGCTGAAAGGTCGTTGTGTTCGCAACGGTTGCTGTCGCCCGTTGGCATCGGAAGTGAGGCATGTAGTGAGAAATGGATCTAATCAGTCTTTGCGCATCTTGGCCTACTTCCTCCTTGTATGTGCATCCATAATGGCCTTGTCGGTCGTCGTTATGCTTGCCATGGGAGCCGGCCCCGCAGTCATTCACACAGCCCCACTGGTTGCGGCGGGCTGCGGCTTGCTATTGCTTCGCCACGCTAAGGGAAACAGTTAGCCTCGCCACCTCGGTTGCGGCGCTGAGGCGTCATCGAAAAGCAACTGTCGGGCGATGCGGTTCGGGTGTTCGTGAACAGCGGAGGCCCGACGCGGTGGCCGATCAGAATTATTCAGCGCTACTACGACGCCGACATCGGCCGCTTCACCCAGCCCGACCCCTCCGGCCAGGAGGAGAACCCCTACCTCTACACCGAGGGCGACCCGGTCAACCGCATCGACCCCAACGGGCTGCTGTCGCTCGACGTGGGTGGCGAAGCCTGTTTCTGGATCTGCGGTGCCGGTGTGAGCGTCAACGAGGACGGCGGCATTCATCCCTATGTCAGTGCTGGCGTCGGCACGCCTGGTGGCAGCTTCGATGCAAGTCTCGCGTCCGGATCAGCTGACAAGGGGTGGACCGGTGAAGTCGCTTGTGGCTTCGGGCCGCTTGAATTGTCAGTGGCTACTGATGGAAGCGAGGGCGTGGGTACAGGTAGCAGCACCGGAAAGTGCTCAGGTGCGGCCAAATACACCTTCTGACAGCTCGGGAGAACCTGCATGCTTGCTCTTATTGAACTCGCCAATGACCGACCCGACGGGCCGTCCTGGTCTCCTTACCTGGCCATCGGCTTGTTCATCGCAGCCATGATTTTCGTCGGTGTCATGTATGCCAAACGGCCTCGCTGAGTCCCTCTAAGGACACGAGTGAGGGCCTCCCTGATAGAGGGGCCCTCACCACCGGAAATTAGTAGAGCAGAACTACCGCGGTGGCCTGGGTACTCTCCCCAGGCCACCGAGCCGTCAGTCGCAGTGATGTGGGCGGTTCGGTGACGGTGCCGGTGCATTGTTCGGCGTCACACTTGCAGTGCCTCTCACTGTCCTGGCGTCGGACCGGAAGTCGGACAGGCGATAGTCCGGCTTCTAGGCCACGGCGAGAAGCTGCTGCCGCGCCCTGGCTGTGTTCGGCATCCTCCGCTTTCACAGCTGGCTGCACCTACCTGACCCGCAGTCGAAACCCTCGGAAACTGCTGCATGGAGGAGATACCGTGCACTCACACATCGCTTCGACGTCGCTCGCCTACAAGGGGCTTGATGGCGTACCTGTCTGGCTCTCGTTCGGAATCGTGATCGTGGCTTTCATCATTTTCGGTGTGACACAGGTCCGTAAGCGCAAGTAGCCGGAAGCGACGCAGCTGTCAGGCAACAACTCCGGTGTCTGGGTAGTTAGTTGAAAGCGTCGGTCATGCAGTCCACCCGGCAGTCGGCAGCCTCGAAGCGCTGGCGGAGGGCGGCAGCTGCTTCTTCGCGCTCCACAGAGAGGTACCCGTAGTGCCGGCGCGCCACCCGGGTCACGTCTGCGACCGTGACGATGGCCGGTTCGCCGTGTGCGGCCCGTCGACGTGCTCCGGCGATTGCCATGTCCGCGGAGCGCAGCAGATTTCTGGAACGATCCCGCATCACGGCTGCCTGGGCGCGTTTCGCCGAGAGGGGACGCAGGACACGTCCTCTCCAGATGTAGCCGGCGGCAACAAGGATGAGACCGAGCGCTACGAACAGGAGTCCGCCTGGAGCATGAGGTCGCATCCACCCAGTCTTCACCACGCACGTGGTGACCGTCATGCCCCTGCCCTCCGGTCGATGAGGGCCGCGTCGTCACCGGAGCCGTTTCTGCCGTACCTCTGACGGAAGGGTCGCCGGCGAGGCGCGGGGCTGCCGGGCCGCCGGCCGTCACGCCTGCAGCAGCACCACGCCCGACTCGCCGGGGACCCGCACCACCCCGTCCTCCCCGGGTGGGTCCACCGGCTCCCACGCGGCCAGCACGCGCGCGTGCGGTACGCCGAGCGGCAGGTCGGCCGGTTCGGCGGCCAGGTTCACGGCCACGAGGACGTCCCCCCGCCGGAACGCGATCCAGCGCCGTTCCTCGTCGAAGGCGACCTTGGTGTCGGCGAGGTCGGGGTCGGTCAGGTCCGGCTGCGCGTGGCGCAGAGCCAGGAGCTGCCGGTACCAGGCGAGCATGCGCGCGTGCGGCTCGCGCTCCGGTTCCGACCAGTCGAGGCAGGAACGGTCCCGCGTGGCATGGTCCTGCGGGTCGGGAACGTCCTCCTCCTTCCAGCCGTGCGCCGCGAACTCCCGCCGCCTGCCCTGCCGTACGGCCTCCGCGAGCTCCGGGTCGGTGTGGTCGGTGAAGAACTGCCAGGGCGTGCCCGCCGCCCACTCCTCGCCCATGAACAGCATCGGCGTGAACGGGGCGGTCAGGACCAGTGTGGCCGCGCACGCCAGCAGGCCGGGGGAGAGCAGGGCCGAGAGCCGGTCCCCCTGCGCCCGGTTGCCGATCTGGTCGTGCGTCTGGCCGTAGCCGAGCAGCCGGTGCCCCGCCACCCGGGCGCGGTCCAGCGGCCGCCCGTGGTGCCGCTCACGGAAGCTCGAGTACGTCCCGTCGTGGAAGTAGCCGCCGGTGAGGGTCTTGGCGAGACCGCCGAGCGAGGCGCGCGCGAAGTCCGCGTAGTAGCCCTGCGCCTCGCCGGTCAGCGTGGTGTGCAGGGCGTGGTGGAAGTCGTCGTTCCACTGCGCGTGCAGCCCGAGCCCGCCTTCGGAGCGCGGGGTGATCAGCCGCGGGTCGTTGAGGTCCGACTCCGCGACCAGGAACAGCGGCCGGCCGACCTCGGCGGCCAGGGCGTCCACGGCCGTCGACAGCTCCTCCAGGAAGTGCAGCGCACGCGTGTCGACCAGGGCGTGCACCGCGTCCAGCCGCAGCCCGTCGAGCCGGTAGTCCCGCAACCACGCCAGCGCGCTGCCGATCAGGAAGTCGCGCACCTCGTCCGAGCCGGGCGCGTCCAGGTTGACCGCGGCGCCCCACGGCGTGTGGTGGGTGTCGGTGAGGTACGGCCCGAAGACCGGCAGGTAGTTGCCGGAGGGGCCGAAGTGGTTGTGCACCACGTCGAGCACCACCCCGAGGCCCAGTTCGTGGGCCCGGTCGACGAAGCGCTTCAGTGCCTGGGGGCCGCCGTACGGCTCGTGCACCGCCCACAGCGAGACACCCTCGTAGCCCCAGCCATGCGTGCCGGGGAAGGGGGTGAGCGGCATCAACTCCACGTGGGTGATGCCCAGTTCGGCGAGGTTCTCCAGTCGTTCCGCGGCCGCGTCCAGCGTGCCCTCGGGCGTGTACGTGCCCACGTGGAGCTCGTACAGCACCGCACCGGCCAGCGGGCGTCCCCGCCACTGCGCGCGCCACGTGTGCCGCTCGTGGTCGACGACGGCGCTCAGTCCGTCCGGACCGTCCGGCTGCCGCCGCGAGCGCGGGTCGGGCAGCACCGGGCCGTCGTCCAGTGCGAAGCCGTACCGTGACCCCTCGTGCGCGTCCGCCTCGCCCCACCACCACCCCGGCCGCTCCGGATCGCGCTCCAACGCCTGCGTGACGCCGTCGCACTCCAGCGTCACCCGGTCGGCCTGCGGTGCCCACACCTCGAACTGCACGGACGGTTCCCCTTCGTCTGCTCACCGTGATGTAGCCCGTCCATGGTGCGTCAAACTCGATCAATCCGCTGGCCCATCCACCCATTTGCGGCGGGTCTCGCCGGTACCGGGTGCCGGGCGGCCGTCCTCCCGTTTCCTGGACAGCCCGCTCGCGCTGCCCGACAATCACCGGGTGACGTCGTCCTTCGAGTTCAACACGTACCCCGCGCGGTTGTCCGACGCGGAGCGCGACAGGGCGTTGAAGGTGCTCCGGGACGGCGCCGCCATGGGCCGCCTGTCCCACGACACGTTCGTCCGCCGCATGGAACTGGCGCTCGCCGCCCGCCGTCCCGACGAACTGGCCGTGCTCACCGCCGACCTGCCCACGGAGAGCCGTTTCTCCCGGCTGGTGTTCGGCAGCGTCGAGGCGGTCTCCGGGTTCACGGTGCGGTTGCGGCGGGCGTGGCAGGCGGAGCGACTGCCGAAGCTGCTGCTGCCGCATCCGCAGCTCGGCCATCCGCTGCGGATAGGCCGCGATCCCGCCAGCGGGCTGCGGCTCAGCCACGAGACGGTCTCCCGGGTGCATGCCGAGCTGCGGCACCAGGGCGGCCTGTGGGTCCTGCGCGACCTGGGCTCCACCAACGGCACCACCGTGAACGGGCGGCGGGTCGTCGGCGCGGCCGTCGTCCGCGAGGGCGACCAGGTGGGCTTCGGCCGCATGATGTTCCGGCTGTCGACGGCCTGACGGACGGCCCGACCCCGACGGCCTGGCGGCCCACAAGCCCATCGGCCCGGCAGCCCGTACGCCCATCGGCCCGGCGGCCTGACGTCCCGGAGGGC
This sequence comes from Streptomyces sp. NPDC053665, assembly GCF_055585285.1. Lineage (NCBI taxonomy): Bacteria > Bacillati > Actinomycetota > Actinomycetes > Kitasatosporales > Streptomycetaceae > Streptomyces > Streptomyces sp. NPDC053665. Next base: position 1,258,537 of record NZ_JBVJKK010000001.1, on the reverse strand, counting down.
TCCCGCCTCGCGCCCGGCGCCCCCGGCCCGGCCGCCTCGCGCCCGGCGCCCCCGCCCGGCGGCCCCCGCACCCCCGCTCAACGGCCCCCCACCCCCCCTCGGGCACCACACACGCACACCCCCCACCCAGCGCGCCACGACGGCCAGGCGTCCGCACCACTGCGGCCTGCCCCCGGGCAGCCCCCTGACCGGAAACCGCCCCACCACTCAGCCCTGGCCTGGGATGCACCGGTTGTCGATCGACCGGAGCTGGCTCAAATACCGGTGCTGTCCACGGTGTTGACGCGCCCTCGAACTCGTGACTGACTGTGCGTACGCCCTGCACATGGGGTGAAGCCACGGCGCCGCATCGGGGAGGTGTGCCCTGCCGCCCCTGCCCCGTTATCCCACCGTCGACGAACTCGGCGCCCGGGCCGCCGCCCTCGTCGCCCGCCACCCCGGGGACGCCCGGCTGCGCCGGGTCGGCACCTCCCGGGCCGGGACCCCGCTGTGGCTGCTGTCCATCGGTCACGGCGAGCGCCACGCCCTCGTCGTCGCCGGACCCCACGCCAACGAGCCCGTGGGCGGGGCCACCGTGCTGCGCCTGGCCGAGCGGACCCTGGCCGACCCGCGGCTCACCGAGGGCGCCGACGCCACCTGGAACCTGCTGCTGTGCCTCGACCCGGACGGGCTGCGCCGCAACGAGGGCTGGCTGACCGGCCCGTACACCCTCGGCCAGTACTTCCGCCACTTCTTCCGGCCCGGGTTCCTGGAGCAGCCCGAGTGGCTGCCCGACGGCGCGGACGCTGCCGCCCTGCCCGAGACCCGGGCGCTGCTCGACGTCCAGGACGAGCTGCGGCCCGTGCTGCAGTGCTCCCTGCACGGCGTCGACGTGGGCGGGGGCTTCGTCGAGCTCACCCACGACCTGCCCGGCCTCGGCCGGCGCCTGGCACACACCGCCGCGCGGCTCGGGATCCCCCGCGAACTCGGCGCCTACGACGCGCTGTACTGGCCCGGTCTGGAACCCGCCGTCTACCGCATACCGCCGCCGCGACGGGCCGGGCTCGCCGCCGCCATCACGGAGGCCGCGGTCGAGTCGACCTGGTACCACCCGCACCGCCACGGCACCGTGACCGCGGTCGTCGAGGCCCCCATGTGGGGCGTGGCGGCCGTGTCGGACGGCTCCCCGCCCCCGGCGCGGGACGCCGTGCTGCGGGAGGTCAGCCGCACCCTGCGCCACGACACGCACCTGCTGCGCCTGCTGCTGGCCAGGATCCGCCCGCAGCTCGCCGGTGTGCCGGACGCGGCCCGGCTGCTCGCCCCGGTCGGCGACTACCTGCTGGTGTGCCCCGGCCTCGCCGACGCCTGGGACCCGGACACGGACGACGGGCCGCACCGCATGCCGCCCCTGACCTCCGCCCACCTGGCCGCCCTGCGCATCTCCGGCCGCCGGCTGGCCCTGCGCACGGCGGGGCTGCTGCACCAGCTCGTACGGGCCACCGGACGCGACACGGCAGACGTGCTGCCCGAGCTGGACCGGCTGATCGACACCTGGTGCGCCGACTACCGTGACGGTTGCCGGGCGCGCTGGGTCCCGGTCGCCCGGCAGGCCGAGTACCAGGCGCGCGTGGTGCTCTCGGCGTTCGAACTGGCCGCCCGCCGCGCCCGCCGGGCGACCCCGGCCGCGGGCCCGGGGGACGAGCCGGGAGCGGCTACTGCGTCTCCTCACGCGCGTGCAGCGCCGCCGTGACGACCGTACGGGCCTGGTGCTCGACCTGGTTCTCCAGCGGTACCCAGCGGGCCCGGAAACGCTCGGCGAACGCGTCGCTCCACGTGGCGACCAGCGTCTCCAGCTGCGCCGCCGCCCGCTCGTCGGTGCCGCGCAGCACCCGCAGCAGCATCGCCGCCGCCCGCAGCGGCACCCGGCGCACGAACGCGTCGACGCTGCCGACGTAGGCCCGGGTGAGGTCGGGGGGCGGCGTGTGGAGCAGGTCCGAGGCCAGGCCCGGCACCAGTTCCAGACCCCACCGGGCCGCCCGCAGCAGCGGCCCGTCGACCCCGGCGAGCCGGGGCAGCGCGCCGTCGAGCACGCGCGTCACCTCCAGCGCGTCGGCCTGGAGGCGCCGGGCCAGCCGGCCGATGGCAGCCGCCGGTGACGGGTGCGGAGCCGGGTCGTCGACCAGGTCGCTGGCCCACATCGGCACCTCCACCACCGCGGTGAGCCCGCCGTAGCGGTGGGCGTGGTACCAGGTGCTGAGCCGCGCGTCGTCCGGCAGGCTCGGGTACGCCGGGCCGATGTCGGGGGCGGGCATGACGTGCACGCCGGGCCCGGAGGCGGGCCAGCCCGCGGCGTCCGAGGCGCCGGTCTCCACCGGGATGTGCAACTCCGCCGCGGACTTGGCGAACGGCTCGGCCAGCCCCGGCACGTCCCGCGTCAGCTGCACCCAGCTGCCCCCCAGGTCCGTGCCGTGCAGCGTCACCTGGAGGTAGGGGCGCAGCTCGTCGATGACGCCGGTCAGGGCCCGGGTCTCGGGCGGCAGCCGGTCCGGCGGCAGCAGGGACGGGGCCCACTCCGGCTGCTCGGGTCCCGCGGGCCGGAAGAAGCCGAGGTGGTAGTCGTGCAGGCTGCGCGGCGCGGGCGTGACGTGCAGGCTGGCCCCGTCGGGGTCCGCGCACAGCAGGAAGTGCCAGGAGATGCCGTCGCGCAGCTCCCGCTGCTCCAGCACCCGGCGGGCGACCGCGAGGAGGGTGCAGGAGCCGGTCGGCTCGTTGGCGTGGGCGCCGGCCACCACCAGGACGGCGCGGGGCGCACGGCCCACGGACAGCAGGTGCAGGGGCCGCCCCGCGCGCGAGGCACCCACCTGCCGCAGGGTGCACACGCCCGGGCGCTGGGCGGTCAACGCCCGGGCGGCCGACACCAGTTCGGTCACCGTCGGGTAGCGCAGCTCCGGCAGGACACTCACCCCCGTCACATCCGCCCGAGTTCGCCTTCGCAGTACCCCACGGCCATGGTGCGAAGTCAAGGGCGCGTCGGGGGAGGCTCCCGGGGGCGCCCGGAGGCACCGGCCGACCCTGCCGGGGGACGGCGTGCCGGGCCACCCGGACGGTGACCCGGCACGCCGCCCGGCCTCAGTCGCCCGCCCGCTCCAGCAGGGCCACGGGCAGGTCGGTGAACAGCTCCGCCAGAGGCACGTGACCGGTGAACTCCCGTCCCGGCCGCAGGGCGTCCGACCAGCGGCCCGGGGGCAGCGTCAGCGAGGTGTCCCGCCAGCCGCCCGCCTCCGCCAGCCGCAGCGACAGCCGGGTCACGGCCGTCACCACCTGCCCCGAGCGTGCGAACGCCAGGCAGTGCCCGGCCGCCGGGCCCTGGGCCGACAGCGGCTGGTAGGTCGCCGTGTCGCCGAAGGCCTCCGGGCGGCGGGCCCGCACCGCCAGCGCGGCGCGGGTGAGCGCCGCCTTGGCCGCGGACGTGCCGCCCTGCTCACGGGGCGGATAGTCCACCGCCCGCCGGTTGTCGGGGTCGACCAGGGCCCGGGACTCGGCCTCCGTGCCCTGGTAGACGTCCGGAACACCCGGCATCGTCAGATGGACCAGGGCCGTGCCCAGCACGTTGGCCCGGATGTGCTCCTCCAGGGACGCGCGGAACGCGGCGACCCGCTCGCCCGGCACCCCGCACGGCCCGGCCGCGACGAACCGCTCCACGGCCTCCTCGTACGGCGGCTCCTGCTCGGTCCAGCTGGTGAACAGGCCCGCCTCGCGCACGTGCTTCAGCAGCGCGCCCTGCACCCGCTCCGGCTCCGCGGGCCCCAGGCCGAACACCGTCTGCCAGGCCGCCCAGGCCAGCTGCGCGTCCGGCACGCCCGCACCGTCGCGGGTGACCTCCGTGAGGACGTCGGCCCAGCGCTCGGGGCACTCGGTGAGCACGTTCAGCGCCGCCCGGACGTCGGCGCTGCGCTTGGTGTCGTGCGTGGAGGTCACCGTCCCGGTCAGCGGCCAGTCGCGCTGCACGCGCGCGCAGTACGCGTGGAACTCCTCCGGCGTCAGGCCGGGGCGGCCGGGGTCGCCGCCCACCTCGGTCGCCGACAGCAGCGGCACGTACCGGTAGAACGCCGTGTCCTCCACGGACTTGGCCCGCAGCGCCGAGGAGGTCTGCGCGAACCGGGTGCGGAACTCCACGTGCGCGGGCCCGTCGCCGTACCGCCCCAGCACCAGGTCGCGCACGACGTCCACCGCCCCGGCCTCCTCGGGCACGGCGAAGGCGTGCCGGGCCTCGGCGGCCGCCTCCTCGGTGACCACGGACGCGGCGCCGGTGGACTCGTAGGGCCGGTAGACCTCCATGCGCACCAGCAGCTCCTGCAGTGCGGTGCGCAGCGCCCAGGGCGCGCGGTCGCGCAGCGCCGGTTCCGGCGACGCGGCGCACAGCCGGGTCGCCGTCCGCGTCAGCCGGTCCGTCTCGGTCGCGAGCTCGTGCGTGAGGACCTTGTACGCGGCCCGCCGCACGGTCGCCTCCCACTGGCCGCCCCGGTCGGTCTGCGGGGCCGCGAAGCGCCGGTACTGCCCGAGCAGGTCCCCGCAGCCGGCCGGGTCGGCGAACACCGCGTCCATGTGCCGAAGGGCGTCGTAGCCGGTGGTGCCCGCGACGGGCCAGGAGGGCGGCAGCCGCTCGCCGTCGGCGAGGATCTTCTCCACGACCGTCCAGCGGCCGCCCGTCGCCTCGTGCAGCCGGGTGAGGTAGCCGTCGGGGTCGGCCAGCCCGTCGGGGTGGTCGATGCGCAGCCCGTCGAACACGCCCTCGTGCAGCAGCTCGAGGATCTTGTCGTGGGTGGCCTCGAAGACCTCCGGGTCCTCCACCCGGACGCCGATCAGCTCGGAGATGCTGAAGAACCGCCGGTAGTTGAGCTCGGTCCGGGCCAGCCGCCACCACACCGGGCGGTACCACTGCGCGTCCAGCAGATGCGGCAGTGCCAGGTCCTCGGTGCCCTCGCGCAGCGGGAAGACGTGGTCGTGGTAGCGCAGGACGTCCCCGTCGACGCGCAGCTCGTCGAGCACCTCGCCCAGCGGCCCGCCGAGCACCGGCACCAGCAGCTGCCCGCCCTGGGCCTCCCAGTCGATGTCGAACCAGCGCGCGTAGGGGGACTTCGGGCCCTCGCGCAGCACCTCCCACAGGGCGCGGTTGTGGCGCGGGGACATGGCCATGTGGTTGGGGACGATGTCCACCACCAGGCCGAGCCCGTGGCTCCCGGCGGTGCGCGCCAGCGCCCGCAGCCCGTCCTCGCCGCCCAGCTCCTCGCGCACGCGCGCGTGGTCGACCACGTCATAGCCGTGCGTCGAGCCCGGCACCGCCTCCAGGACGGGGGACAGGTGCAGGTGCGAGACGCCGAGCGAGGCCAGGTACGGCACGGCGGCCTCGGCTGCTCCGAACGGGAAATCGGGCTGCAACTGCAGCCGGTAGGTGGCCGTGGGCACCACCGGGTCAGGTCGCTCAGGTGTCATGCAGACCTACGTACCCGCACCGCCGGGGTTCGTGCCTCCCGCGCCGCCGGGTGCGCCGCGCGTCGCCCGGACGAGTGGCTTCGTCCGGACGACGCGGCGGCGGAGCGGCCCGTGGGCCGCGGCGGGGCTAGACGGGCCGGCGCAGCACCGTCATGCTCCGGTCGGTCAGGGTCAGCCGGTCCCCGGCCTGCACCTTCAGGCCGGTGTCGGCGGGCGCGCCCCGCGGGCGGGCCGTGTCGATCACGACCTCCCACTGCCGACCGTGATTGACCGGGATCTCGAACTCCAGCGGCTCGGGCGAGGCGTTGAACATCAGCAGGAACGAGTCGTCGCTGATGCGCTCACCGCGCGCGTCCGGTTCCGAGATGGCGTTGCCGTTGAGGAACACGGTCAGCGCCGACACCTGGGCCGAGTCCCAGTCCTCCTGCGTCATCTCCCCGCCCTCGGGCGTGAACCAGGCGATGTCGGACAGGTCGTCGTGGGTGCCCTCCACGGGCCGCCCGTGGAAGAAGCGCCGCCTGCGGAAGACGGGGTGGTTGCGGCGCAGCCACACCATCGCGCGCGTGAAGGCCAGCATCTCGGTGCTCCGGCCGCCCCCGGAGCCCTCCTCGCCCTCCTCGCCCTCCTCCGGCCACTGCACCCAGGACAGCTCGTTGTCCTGGCAGTAGGCGTTGTTGTTGCCCCCCTGGGTGCGGGCGAACTCGTCGCCGTGGCTGATCATGGGCACGCCCTGGGACAGCATCAGCGTCGCGATGAAGTTGCGCATCTGCCGCGCCCGCAGCGCCAGCACGTCCGGATCGTCGGTCTCGCCCTCGGCGCCGCAGTTCCAGGACCGGTTGTGGCTCTCGCCGTCCCGGTTGTCCTCGCCGTTGGCCTCGTTGTGCTTGTCGTTGTAGGCGACCAGGTCGTGCAGGGTGAAGCCGTCGTGGCAGGTCACGAAGTTGATCGAGGCCAGCGGACGGCGGCCGTCGTCCTGGTACAGGTCCGAGGAGCCGGTCAGCCGCGAGGCGAACTCCGCGAGGGTGCGCTGCTCGCCCCGCCACAGGTCGCGCACGGTGTCCCGGTACTTGCCGTTCCACTCGGTCCACAGCGGCGGGAAGTTCCCCACCTGGTAGCCGCCCTCGCCGACGTCCCACGGCTCGGCGATCAGCTTCACCTGGGAGACCACCGGGTCCTGCTGCACCAGGTCGAAGAACGACGACAGCCGGTCCACCTCGTGGAACTGCCGGGCGAGCGTCGCCGCCAGGTCGAAGCGGAACCCGTCGACGTGCATGTCCGTGACCCAGTACCGCAGCGAGTCCATGATCAGCTGGAGGACGTGCGGGGACCGCATGAGCAGGGAGTTCCCCGTGCCCGTGGTGTCCATGTAGTAGCGGGGGTCGTCGGTCAGCCGGTAGTAGCGCGGGTTGTCCAGGCCCTTGAAGGACAGGGTCGGGCCCAGGTGGTTGCCCTCGGCGGTGTGGTTGTAGACCACGTCGAGGATCACCTCGATGCCGGCCTCGTGCAGGGCCTTCACGGCCGACTTGAACTCCAGCACCTGCTGGCCCCGGTCGCCCCAGGACGCGTAGGCGTTGTGCGGGGCGAAGAAGCCGATGGTGTTGTAGCCCCAGTAGTTGTTCAGGCCCATGTCGACCAGGCGGTGGTCGTTCACGAACTGGTGGACGGGCATCAGCTCCAGGGCGGTGACCCCGAGCTCGGTGAGGTGCTCGATGATCGCCGGGTGCGCCAGGGCCGCGTAGGTGCCGCGCAGCTCCTCCGGGAGGCCGGGATGGCGCATGGTGAGGCCCTTGACGTGGGCCTCGTAGAGCACCGTGTGGTGGTACTCGGTGCGCGGGCGCCGGTCGTCGCCCCAGTCGAAGTACGGGTTGACCACGACCGACGTCATGGTGTGCGGCGCCGAGTCCAGATCGTTGCGCCGGTCGGGATCGTCGAAGTGGTAGCCGTAGACCTCCTCGCCCCAGTCGACGGAACCGCTGATCGCGCGCGCGTACGGGTCGAGCAGCAGCTTCGCGGAGTTGCAGCGCAGTCCGTGCTCCGGCGCGTACGGTCCGTGCACACGGAACCCGTACCGCTGTCCCGGCATGATCCCGGGCACGTACGCGTGCCGGACGAACGCGTCGCTCTCGCGGAGCTCGATCGCCGTCTCCGAGCCGTCGTCGTGCAGCAGACACAGCTCTACTCGGTCCGCGGCTTCGGTGAAGACCGCGAAGTTGGTACCGGCGCCGTCGTACGTGGCACCGAGTGGATACGCCTCTCCAGGCCAGACCTGCATGCTTACGACTCTTTCAGGTGTGCGGCGCCGGTGGGGACGCCTAGGTCCCGAGTCTCCCCGAAAGTGAGGGAACCTCCTGTGACTTATCTCCCTCTTACCGTGTGACCAGTGCATACGCGGTATGCCGAAACGTTGGGGCAATCACATACTCCCGGAGCGGTTGGGGGAGTAGGGGGACATACGTGCGCAGCAGAGTGCACCGCCATCTGGGCAAGGTGGTGGCCGGGACGGCCGTCGCGGTGGCCGGCACCGCCGTGATGATCGGGATCACGCTCCCGGGCACGGCGGGGGCGGACGAGACGCGGCCCGGGGCGGGGCGGTCCGTCCCACAGGAAGCCGGCGCGGACGGGGCGGGCCGGGCGGTGGCGCCGGGGGTCGTCGAGCAGGCGCCGGCCGAAGGGGAGAAGGGCACGGGCCGGGACCCGCTGACCGACGACGAGACGCAACGGGTCGCGAAGATCGCCCTCAGCCGGCAGCTGTTCCGCAGCGGCGAGGGCGTGGACGGCGAACGGGGACCGCAGCTGCTCGGCGTCGACCTCGCCGAGCCCGAGGCGGACGAGGTGGGCGACCCGGCGGCGCCGCGGCGCGCCGACGTGACGTTCTACGACTACCGGGACGACACCCTCGTCACCCGGACCGTCGAACTGGGCACCGGCAAGGTGGTGCGGACCGGCACCCAGCACGGAGTGCAGCCGCCGCTCAGCCTCGCCGAGAAGGCCCAGGCCGCCGCCCTCCTCATCGCCGACCCGCTCGGGGCGGATCTCAAGGCCGACTACAAGGACGCCACCGGACGGCCGCTGACCTCGGCCGACCAGCTCCGGCTCAGCGGCGCCGTCTACCGGGCCGCGCCGGGCGCCCAGCCGGCCGCGCTGGACCGCTGCGGCGAGCACCGCTGCGTCCGGCTGTTCCCGAAGATCAAGAACGGGCCGTGGGTCGACGCCCGGTCGCTCGTGATCGACCTGAGCGCCCGCAGGGTCGCCCGGCTCGACCACTGAGCCGCTCCCTCCGCTCACCCGTCCACCTCGCTTCCCTGGCAGGGAGTCATCTCGTCATGCGTGTGAACAGCACCAGCACGGCCCGTACCCGCGTGGCCGCGGGCCTGACCGTGGCCGCCCTGGCGGCCGGTGTCACCACCGGCGCCGGACCGGCCGCCGCCCGCCCGCAGGCCGCCCCCGCACCGGCCGCCGACTGCAGCGCGGCCTACCGCATCGAGCAGAAGCTCTCCACCGGCACCACCTGGCGGATGTGCTGGCGCTACGACGGCAAGGCCGGCCTCGTCCTGGAGAACATCACGTACCAGCCCAAGGGGGAGGCCAAACCGATCAAAGTCCTGAACAGCGCCCGGCTCGGCCAGATCCACGTCCCCTACGACGACGGCAAGGTCGAGTACGACGACCTGACCGGCTTCGACTTCGCCCAGGGGCTGATGAACCTGGCCCCCGGCGAGTGCCCGGGCGGCACGATCAAGACGGTCAAGGTCCCCGACTCCTGGAACGAGGACCCGAACGTCAAGGGCCTGTGCACCACCACCCGCTCCCGCGGCCACGCCTACCGCATGCAGGGCGACACGGCGAACAAGGTCTTCCAGACCGCGGGCAAGGACCTCCTCGTCTACACGGTGAACCAGGTCGGCTGGTACGAGTACATGTCCGAGTGGCGCTTCCAGGACGACGGCACGATCACCATGAACGTCGGCGCCACCGGCAGCCTGTCCTACGACGACTACGACGCCGGCGACGGCCGCGGCTGGCCCATCGGCAAGGGCGCGAGGGCCAAGGCCACCAGCCACAGCCACAACGCGTTCTGGCGGCTGGACTTCGCCCTCGACGGCTCCACGAAGAACACCGTCGAGCAGTACGACTCCACGGTCACCGCGCCCACCCGGGGACAGCGCGCCCCCACCACGAAGACCACCCGCACCAAGGTCACCAAGGAACTCGCCGGGGACAGCAAGAACTACCGGTGGTGGCGCGTGGTCAGCGCGGCCGGCAAGAACAAGGACGGACACGCGCGCTCCTACGAGATCGTCCCGGGGCCGTCCACCAGATACCCGGGCCGCGCCTACACCAAGCACGACGTGTACGTCACCCAGTACAACAAGTGCGAACTGTTCGCCAGCCACAACCCCGGCAACTGCGGTGCCGGCGCCGGAAAGTCCGTCGACAAGTGGGTCGACGGGCAGACCCTCACCCACCCGGTGGTCTGGACGAACATCGGTTTTCACCACATAGCCCGGGACGAGGACCAGCAGCCCATGCCGGTGCACTGGCAGGGATTCTCCATCGCCCCGCGCGACGTCACCGCGATGAACCCGCTCACCCCGGCCGAGCTCGACTGGCAGAACGGGCACTGGCAGCCGCGCAGTTGAGAAAGATGCCGCCCATCCGGCTGCACCGCCGACCGCTCCCGGAGTACCCTTCCTTGATCGTTGGGTGGGGCTCCGGGACGTGCGACGCCGGGCCCCTCGGCAGAGCTCGGGGGAGCGGAAGGCGGTGCGCGGGTGGGCTCGGGAGGGCTGGAGCTGCCCCCTGGTGACGCGGGTCACGAGGGGAGCTCCGCAGACGTCCCGCCCGGTGCCGTGTCCCTGGCCCGGCCGATGGACGCGGCGGGCTCGATCGGCCCGGAGCTGGACTGGGGCGCCGACGCCTGGCGCGAGGTCCGCACCCGGGCCCAGCGGGCCGGCCGGGCCTACATCTGGCTGAACCTCGTCGAGCAGCGGCTGCGCGCGGTCGTCGCCGCCGTGCTGCGTCCCGTCTACGAGCCCGTCCACGGCGAGGACTGGGTGGTGGCCGCGGCCGGCCCGGCGGGCCAGGAGTGGGTGCAGCGGGCGGTCGCGGTCCGCGAGGTCAGCCGCCGCAAGGGCTATCTGCTCGACCCGGCCGACGACAACGTGCTCTCCTTCCTCACCCTGCCCCAGCTACGCGAGCTGATGGTGCAGCACTGGCCCTGCTTCGAGCCCTACTTCGACGACCGGCGTGACGTCGAACTCGCCCTGGACGAGCTCGAGGTGACCCGCAACGTCGTCTCCCGCAACCGGGCCCTGTCCGAGGCGGTGCTGAACCAGGCCGAGCGCGCCTCGGCCCGCCTGCTGGAGATGCTCGGCGCGGGCGGTGACGTGCCCTCCGCCCGGCGGCTGCCCGTCGACGCCGTCGAGGACCTGGTCGGCGACCGCTACGCCGACGTCGTCGCCGTCCACTCGGACCGTGTGCGGCTGATGCGGCAGTTCCCGGCCGAGGACATCTTCGGCGGCGCCCGCCGCCTCGACGCCATCGGCATCGGCCTCAACCTGCTCGTGCAGAACTTCTCCGGCCGGCGCCTGGTGCGGCTGGCCGAGTCCGGCTGCCGCGTCCGGCTGCTGTTCCTCAACCCGGCCTCCAGCGCGGTCAAGCGGCGCGAGCGGGAGCTCGGCATCAAGCGCGGCGAGCTCGGCCGGGCCGTGGAGATGAACATCCTGCACATGCGCCGGGTGCGCGCGCGGCTGCGCGACCCGGGGGCCTTCGAGATCCAGGTCTTCGACGAGACGCCCCGCTTCACCGCCTACCTCGTCGACGGCGACGGGGCGGACGGCATCGCGGTCGTGCAGAACTACCTGCGCCGCACCCGGGGCATGGAGGCGCCCGTGTTCGTGCTGCGCAACAGCGGCAGGGTGGTCAAGCCGGGTGAGAGCGACGAAAGCGGACTCTTCCCCACCTATCGCGAGGAGTTCGAGGTGATGTGGGCGGATTCGCGACCCGTGTCGTGAGCCCCCCGGGCGCCAGGCGGCCGCCCGCGGGGCCCCGTGGAAGCGGAGCGCGGTCCTTCGATTGTCAGTGGTGCGTGGGAAGGTGGGGACCACTGGGGGAACGCACCACAAGAAGGGGGGCCCGTCCATGGGCTGGCACCGGGAGCTGCTGATCGGCTTCGACCTGGAGACGACGGGCACGGATCCGCGCGAGGCGCGCATCGTCACGGGGGCCGTGATCGAGGTCCGGGGCGGGGAGCCGGGGGGCCGCCGCGAGTGGCTCGCCGACCCGGGGGTGCCGATCCCCGAGGACGCGGTGGCGGTGCACGGCATCAGCAGCGAGCGGGCGGCCGCCGAGGGCAGACCGGCCGACCGGGTGGCGGACGCCCTCGCGGACGTCCTCACCTCTTACTGGAAGGCGGGCGTGCCGGTCGTCGCCTACAACGCGACCTTCGATCTCACCCTGCTCTCCGCCGAGTTGAGACGCCACGGCCTGCCGTCCCTGCGTGAGCGGCTGGGCGGCGCCGACCCGGCCCCGGTCATCGACCCGTACACCATCGACCGCCGGGTCGACCGCTACCGCCGCGGCAAACGCAACCTCGAAGCGGTCTGCGCGGAGTACGGCGTCGTCCTGGACGCGGCGCACGACGCCCTGGCGGACGCCCTGGCCGCGGCCCGTCTGGCGGGCGCGATAGCCGACCGCCACCCCAAGATCGCGATGCTCGGCCCGGCGGACCTGCACCACCGCCAGATCGAGTGGCACGCGCAGTGGGCGGCGGACTTCCAGGACTTCCTGCGCGCCAAGGGCGACCCGGCGGCCCGCGTCGACGGGGCGTGGCCCCTGCGGGAGTTGGCCGGCGAACCGGTCTGAACGGCCGGGCGGCTCGGTCAGAACGGATACCACCGCACGGTCTCGTCCCCCTCGCGCAGCGACGTCACGCGCCGCTCGAACTCGGCGCGTGCCTTCGGGTTGCCGGGCGCGTGCTGCGCGACCCATGCGCAACTGGCCGTCTCCCGCGCCCCGCGCAGCACCGAACAGCCCTCCCACTCGCGCACGTCCCAGCCGTAGGCGCGGGTGAAGGACGCGTAGTCCGCATCCGGCAGCCCGTACCGGTCGTGGGACAGCGCCATCACCACCAGGTCGTGCTCGCGCAGGTCGGCGGAGACCGTCTCCAGGTCCACCAGGACCGGGCCGTCCGGCCCGACGTGGACGTTGCGCGGCAGGGCGTCCCCGTGGATCGGCCCCGGCGGCAGCTGCGGTGTCAGGGCGGCGGCCTGCGCGGCGAACCCGTCCCGCCGGGCCCGCAGATAGGCCGCGTCCACCGGGTCGACCGCGTCCCCGGCGAGCCGCAGCCACCGCTCCACCCCGCCCAGCAGGTCCCGGGCCGGCAGCGTGAAAGGAGGAAGAGGCGTGGCGTGCACGATCCGCAGCAGTTCGGCCAGATCCCGCGGCTCGGCGGGCCGTACGGCGTCCTGCAGCCGGTGCCAGACCGTCACCGGGTGCCCGTCGACGAGCAGCGCCTCCGGCTCGGCCGCCCGCACCGCCGGCACACCGGCCCCGGCGAGCCATGCCGCGACCTCCAGTTCGTGGCGGGCCCGGTCCAGCAGCTCGGTGTCCCGGCCGACCTTGACGACCAGGTCACCCGCGGCGAACACCGCGTTCTCGCCCAGGGCCAGCAGCCGCGCCTCGCGTGCCGTGCCGGGCAGCACCCCGGCCCCGGCCAGTACGTCTCGCGCCCGTGCCTCGTCCATCGTCCGCCTCCGTCGTCCGTGCCGGGGCCGCCCTTTCCGGCCACCGCCGTCGACAGTGTCGCATCGGTACAGGTCACAGGGCATGTGTGCTCCCTTGACGAGGCGGACGGCCTTCACGACCATGAGCGGGCCGGCCGAGCCGCACAGAGGGGCTGATTCCGTGACGTCCGTGACCGAGGCGCGGCCCCCGGGCCGGCAGGCGGGCCCCGGGCCCGGCCGGGCCCCGTCCCGGCGGGCCGTCGACCACGGTGCCTGGTTCCTGGTGCTGCCCGCCCTGATCCCGATCCTCGTCCTGAGCGTCGGCCCCCTGCTGTACGGCGTGCTGCTGGCCTTCACCGACGCCCAGTCGGGCCGGACCCGCGCCACGCAGTGGATCGGCGCCCTCAACTTCCGCGACCTGCTGCACGACACCTTGTTCTGGGAGTCGTTCCGGATCGGGCTGGTCTGGGCGGTCGGGGTGACCGTGCCGCAGTTCCTGCTCGCCCTGGGGCTCGCCCTGCTGCTCGACCAGGACCTCAGGCTCCGCTGGCTGGCCCGCGCCCTGGCGATCGTCCCCTGGGCCATGCCCGAGGTGGTCGTCGGCGTCATGTGGCGGCTGGTCTACCACCCCGACGCGGGAGTGCTGAACGAGACCCTGCGCGACGTCGGGCTGGGCGGCGGGCGGGACTGGCTCAGCGGCCTGGCCACCGCCCTGCCCGCGGTGATCCTCGTGGGCGTCTGGGCGGGCATGCCGCAGACGACGGTCGCCCTGCTCGCCGGGCTGCAGAACACCCCGCGCGAACTCCACGAGGCCGCGGCGGTCGACGGCGCGGGCGCCTGGCGCCGCTTCCGCACGGTCACCTGGCCCGCCCTGAGACCCGTCGCCCTGGCCGTCACGGCCCTCAACCTCATCTGGAACTTCAACTCCTTCGCCCTGGTCTACGTCCTCACCAGCGGCGGCCCGGGCGGGCGGACCCGCCTGCCGATGCTGTTCGCCTACGAGGAGGCCTTCCGCTACGGGCAGTTCGGCTACGCGGCGGCGATGGGCTGCGTGATGGTGGCCCTCGTCTCGATCGCGCTGGCGGTGTTCCTGGCCGGGCGCCTGAGGGCGGGTGACGGCACGTGAGGACCAGCACCCCGGCCCGCGCCGGCCAGTACACCGCGCTGCTCGCCTACCTCGTCTTCCTGGCCTTCCCGTTCCTGTGGCTCGTCTCCACCGCGTTCAAGCCGCCGCGCGAGCTGGGCAGCCTGCACCCCACCTGGATCCCGCGCGACCCCACCCTGGACAACTTCCGCCAGGCCTTCGACGAGCAGCCGCTGCTGCACGCCGCCCTCAACTCCCTGCTGGCCGCGGCATCGGCGGCGGTCGTCGCTGTCGTGATCGCCACGCCCATGGCCTACGTGCTCGCCCGGCGCCGCACCCGGCTCGCCCGGGCGGTGACGGGCTGGGTGGTGGTCAGCCAGGCCTTCCCGTTCGTGCTGCTGATCATCCCGCTGTTCCTGGTGCTGAAGAACCTCCGGCTGATCGACTCCGCGGCGGGGCTGGTGCTGGTGTACGTGGTGTGGGCCCTGCCCTTCGCGCTGTGGATGCTCACCGGGTACGTCCGGGCCGTGCCGCCCGAGCTGGAGGAGGCCGCCGCCGTCGACGGGGCGGGCCGAATGCGGACCCTGGTCTCGGTCACCGCGCCCCTGCTCGCGCCGGGCATCGTGGCGACCGGGCTGTTCGCCTTCATCACCGCGTGGAACGAGTTCTTCTTCGCGCTGGTGCTGCTCAAGACACCGGAGAAGCAGACGCTGCCGGTCGTGCTCACCCACTTCATCGGCGCGGAGGGCGTCGCCGACCTCGGGCCGCTGGCCGCCGCCGCGTTCCTCGCGACCCTGCCCTCCCTGGTCGTCTTCGCGATCGTCCAGCGGCGCATCACCGGCGGCATGCTCACCGGGGCGGTGAAGAGCTGATGCGCGCCCGTCTTCTTCCCCTCGTCCTGACGCTGCTGCTCCTCGCGGGCTGCTCCGCCGGCGGCGTCCGCGACGACGACGGCCGCATCACCCTCCGCTTCCAGTCCCTGGCCTGGCAGGAGGAGTCCGTCCGGGCCACCGAGGCACTGGTGGAGGAGTGGAACGCCGGCCACCCCCGGGTGCGCGTCGAGTACGTGCAGGGCAGCTGGGACAGCGTCCACGACCAGCTCCTCACCGCCTTCGAGGGCGGCGAGGCGCCCGACATCATCCACGACGCCTCCGACGACCTCGCGGACTTCGCCTACGGCGGCCACCTGGCCGACCTCACCGGTCTGCTGCCCGCCCGGCTCACCGAGGACATCCCGCGGCGCAGCTGGGCGACCACCACGTTCGGGGACGGCGTCTACGGCGTGCCGTTCCTTCAGGAACCGCGCGTGCTGATCGCGAACTCGGCGTGGCTGGAGCGGGCGGGGGTGCGCATCCCGACGCCCGAACGGCCGTGGAGCTGGGCCGAATTCCGCCGGATCACCGCGCGCCTGAGCGGCCCGGGGAAGTACGGCGTCGCCTGGCCGCTCAAGGAGCCCGTCTCCGCCACGCTCAACCTCTCGCTGTCGGAGGGCGGCCGGCTCTTCCACCGCGGGCCCGACGGCAAGGTCACCGTCCGCTTCGACGAGGCCGACCAGGTCGTGCCGCGCACCGTGCACGAGCAGGTGAACACCGACCGCAGCGCCTCACCGACCACCCTGGGCAGCGGCGGCTCGGACACCCTGCCCGGCTTCTTCGGCGGCCGCCACGCCATGGTCCCGCTGGGCTTCTCCTACCGGCAGCAGATCGTCCAGCAGGCACCGAAGGGCTTCGCGTGGCGGGTGCTGCCCGCCCCGGCCGGCGCCGACGGACTCACCCAGGGCGTCAGTCCCCAGACCCTGTCCATCGCCGAGGACTGCCCGCACAAGCGCGAGGCCGCCGCGTTCCTGGACTTCCTGCTGCGCCCGGACAACATGGTCCGTCTCGCCCTCGGCGACTGGATGCTGCCGACCGGCACCGAGGCCCTGCGGCACCCGGCGCTGCGCACCACCCGGTACGGCTGGGCCACCGGCACCGCCCTGGCCGGGCACCTGCGCCCGGCTCCCGCGCAGACGGTCCGGGGCTACCCGGAGTGGAAGGACAAGGTGGCGACACCGGCACTCCAGGAGTACTACAGCGGGGCCATCGGCCTCGGCGAGGTGCGCAGACGGCTGGAGAGGGACGGCAACCTGGTCCTCGCCCGGTACCAGCGCTGACCCGGCCCCGGCGAGCCCCGCCCCGCTGCCCGGCGGGAGACCCTCCCGACGGCGGGTGCCGTCCCGCCGCCCCGCCGCCCTGCCGGCCGGTCCCGGCGTCTCCCGGCGGGTGGTCGGCTCCCCCTGCCGCGAAAACCCGTTGTCCGCCCACCGAGCCCGGCCTGGCGTGCTGTCCGTGGGTATCAACGCCATCCACCTCACCGGTCACGGCCGGGGCTGTGCGCACGCCGCCAGGACGCGCCGCCGCCCCGGAGCCCTGACCGGCCCGGGGAGCAGCACCGACCGCCGCTGAGCCGCCGATCCCGGCGCCGCGCGATCTCTCCCTCCCACCTTTCTTCCGGTCAGGGCCCTCGTCCGCCCTTCTCCCTCCGGAAGACAAGGACCGCAGCCCATGGGCCGCCCCCTCACCCCGTCCTCCCGCGCGCTCTCGCAGAACTTCCTCGCCGACCGCGCCGCCGCCGAACGCTTCGCCCGGCTCGCCGTCCCGCGCGCCGGAACCGTCCCGCTCCTGCTCGAAGTCGGCGCGGGCAAGGGCGCGTTGACCGCGCCCCTCGCCCGTCGCTGCGGCGAGCTGCGCGCGTACGAGATCGACGCGCGGCTCGTGCCGGGGCTGCGCGCCCGGTTCTCCGGCAGCCCGGGCGTCCACGTCGTCGCCGGGGACTTCCTGGCCGTGCGGCCGCCGCGTACGGACTTCTCGGTCGCCGGGAACGTGCCGTTCTCCCGGACCGCCGAGGTCGTCGACTGGTGCCTGCGCGCCCCCGCCCTGACCGATGCCACGCTCCTCACCCAGCTCGAGTACGCCCGCCGGCGCACCGGTGACTACGGCAGCTGGACGCTGCTGACGGTCCGCAGCCGGCCCCGCCACTCCTGGCGGCTGCTCGGCCGGATCGGCCGGCGCAGTTTCCGGCCGGTGCCGCGTGTGGACGCCGGGGTGCTGCGCATCGAGCGGCGGGCGGCCCCGCTGCTCGACGCCGGCGCCCTGCCCGGCTGGCGCTCGCTGTTCGAACTCGGCTTCTCGGGGGTCGGCGGCTCCCTGCACGCGTCGCTGCGCCGGACCCATCCGCGACGCCGGGTCGACGCCGCCTTTCGGGCGGCGGGTCTGGATCGGGGCGTGCTGGTGGGCGAGGTGGACCCGGCACGGTGGCTGCGGCTGCACGAGGTGCTGCTCCCGTGAGCGGAAACCAGGTTGCACGAGACGTATCGTCTCGCCTAGGGTCTCCGGCATGACCCGTCGCGCGCACATCGCCATGTTCTCCATCGCCGCCCACGGCCACGTGAACCCCAGCCTGGAGGTGATCCGCGAACTCGTGGCCCGCGGGCACCGGGTGACCTACGCGATCCCGCCGGTGTTCGCCGGGAAGGTCGCCGAAACCGGTGCCGAGGTGAAGCCCTGGACCTCGACGCTGCCCTCGCCCGACGACGACCCCGAGGCGTGGGGGAGCACGCTGCTGGACAACGTGGAGCCGTTCCTCGACGACGCGATCCAGGCCCTCCCGCAGCTGGCCGAGGCGTACGAGGGCGATGAGCCGGACCTCGTCCTGCACGACATCGCCTCGTACCCGGGCCGGGTGCTCGCCCACCGCTGGGGCGTGCCCGCGATCTCCCTCTCCCCGGCCATGGTCGCCTGGGAGGGGTACGAGCAGGAGGTCGCCGAGCCCCTGTGGGAGGAGCCGAGGAAGACCGAGCGCGGCCGCGCCTACTACGCCCGTTTCGGCGCCTGGCTGGAGGAGAACGGCATCGCGCTGCACCCCGACGCGTTCGCGGGCCGGCCCGACCGGTCGATCGTCCTGATCCCCAAGGCGCTCCAGCCGAACGCGGACCGGGTCGACGAGCGCGTGTACTCCTTCGTCGGCGCCTGCCAGGGCGACCGCACCGCCGAGGGCGACTGGCGGCGGCCGGCCGGGGCCGGGAAGGTCGCGCTGGTCTCGCTCGGGTCCGCCTTCACCAAGCAGGCCGGTTTCTACCGGGAGTGCGTGCGGGCCTTCGGCGGCCTGCCGGACTGGCACCTGGTGCTCTCCATCGGCAGGCACATCGACCCTGCCGTCCTCGGGGACGTCCCCGCGAACGTCGAGGTGCACTCCTGGGTGCCGCAACTGGCCGTGCTGAGGCAGGCGGACCTGTTCGTCACGCACGCCGGCGCGGGCGGCAGCCAGGAGGGCCTGGCCACGGCCACGCCGATGATCGCCGTACCGCAGGCCGTGGACCAGTTCGGCAACGCCGAGATGCTCCAGGCGCTGGGCGTCGCCCGGTACCTGCCGACCGAGCAGGCGACCGGAGAGGCGTTGCGCGAAGCGGCCCTCGCCCTCGTCGGCGACCCGGAGGTCGCCCGGCGCCTGAAGGAGATCCAGGCGGAAACGGCCCGGGAGGGCGGCACGCGGCGCGCGGCGGATCTGATCGAGGCGGAACTGCGCGTACGTCACGCCTGACGGAACATGCCGTAGCGGGACCGGCCGGTTCGCCGAAGCGGGTCCGTCCGGTTCTGTGAACCGGACGGACCCGCCGCGCAGCAGGGTTCCGCCTCACACCCTGAGCGGTTCGCCCTCGTCGTCGCGTGCCGCCGCCCGCGCGACCGCCTGCGGCGCCTCGTCGTGCGTGAGGTCGGGCATCCGGTGCAGCCACTTCGGCAGGTACCAGTTGCGCTCCCCGAGCAGGGCCATCACCGCCGGGAGCAGCACGCCCCGGATGATCGTCGCGTCGATGAGGACCGCCGCCGCGAGACCCACGCCCATCTGCTTCATGGACTGCATGGACAGCGTCCCGAAGATGGCGAACACGGCGACCATGATGACCGCGGCACTCGTGACGACCCCGGCCGTGGTGACCACACCGTGCCGGATCGCGTCCTTCGTCGTCAGCCCGCGCAGCCGCGCCTCACGGATCCGGGACACCACGAACACGTGGTAGTCCATCGACAGGCCGAACAGGATCACGAACAGGAACAGCGGCAGCCAGGTGATGATCGCGCCGACGCCCTCCGCACCGACCAGCGACGCGCCCCAGCCGTGCTGGAAGACCGCCACGAGGATGCCGTACGCGGCGCCCACCGACAGCAGGTTCAGCACGATCGACGTCAGCGCGATCGTCAGCGAGCGGAACGACAGCAGCATCAGCGCGAAGGCGAACACCACCACGAACGCGAACACGGGCACAACCGCGCCGGCCAGTTGGTCGTTGAAGTCCTTCGACCCGGCCACCTGCCCGGTGATCGGCGCCTCCAGCCCCTCCACCTTGCCGAGCGTGGCCGGACGCACCTCGTCGCGCAGCTTGTCCAGACTCACCCCCGCCTGGTCCAGGTCGGAGCCGCCCACCAGCGGGACGTAGACGAACGCCACGTTCTGCGCGTCGTGCAGCTTGATCTCCACCGGGCCGCGGGAGGCACCCGAACTGATCGCCCGGTCACGGAAGCCGGCCAGCGCCGCCTTCACCTCCGGCGCGTTGATGTCGTGCGCCTTGACGACCACCTCGGCCGGTTCCGAACCGCCCGGGAAGGCCTCGTTGAGCCGGTTGTACGTCTGCACGATCGGCAGCGAGTCGCCGAACTCCTGGTCCAGCGTGAGCTGTTGCGTCTTCATGCCGAGTGCGGGGGCCGCGATGGCCAGCAGCGCACCGGCCGCCACCGCCACGGCGACCACCGGACGGGCCAGGACGCGCCGCAGCACGGCCGTCCAGAACCTGCTGTCCCCGCGGGCGCCCCGCCTGCGCCGGCGCAGGAACGGGAGGCGGCCCTTCTCCACCCGCTCGCCGAGCAGCGACAGCAGGGCCGGCAGCACGGTCACGGACCCGACCATGGCCACGGCGACCACCATCAGCGAGGCGAGGCCCATCGCCTCGAACTCGGCGAGTCCGGTGAACAGCATGCCCGCCATGGCCACGCACACAGTGACGCCCGAGACCACGATCGCCCGGCCGCTGGTGGCGGCGGCGATCCGCAGCGCCGTCTGCGCGTCCCGCCCGGCCTCGCGTTCCTCGCGCTCCCGGCGCAGGTAGAACAGGCAGTAGTCGACGCCGACCGCCATGCCGACCAGCAGCATCACGGAGTTGGCGGTCTCGCTCATCGGCATCACGTGACTGACGACGCCCATCAGGCCCATCGTCGCCATGATCGCGGTGACGGCGAGCGCCACCGGCAGCAGCGCGGCGACCAGCGCCCCGAACGCGATCAGCAGGATGCCGAGCGCGACCGGCACCGCCGAGTACTCGGCCTTCTTGAAGTCGTCGCCGAACGCGTCGTCGAACGTCTTCATCATGCTGGCGCCGCCGATCTCCTCGATCCGCACCGCCGCGTGGTCCTCCTGCACCCCCTCGACGGCCTTCAGCACCGGCTCGACCCGCTCACCGGCGGTGTCGGACGGGCCGCGCATGTCGAACTGGACGAGTGCGCTGCGCCCGTCCCTGGAGATCGTCTTCGCCTCGTACGGGGAGGTCACGTCGGTGACCCTGCCGGTGCCCTCCACGGCCGTGACGACCGCCGTGACGGCGTCGCGGAACTCGGCGTCCGTCGCCTTCAGATCACCGCCTCTGGCCTGGATCAGGACGGTCTCGCCGGCCGGTTCCTCGATCCCGGCGTCCTCGACGATCCGCGCGGCGGTGTGCGTCTCGCCCTTCAACTGGTCGCTGTCCTTGACGTCGACCCGGCCGGCCGCCGAACCGAGCCCCATGGCCAGGACGACGAACAGGACCCAGATGCCGACGGCGGCCCATCGGTGCCGGGCGCTCCAGCCGCCGGCCCGGGCGGCGAACCCCCGTACCCGTGCTTCTCCGTTCCCCATGGCGGGTCTGCCCCCTCGTGCCTCGGCGGCGGCCCCCTGCCGCCCCCCTCCGTGTCGAAACTAGGGGCCGGGGACGTCCATCTCGTCGTGCTGACCGGTGAAGTGGCGCGCCCGGTCTCCTCCCCGTGGACCGAGCCCCCTCCCCACTGGGGAGGACCCGCACCGACTGTGGTCCCTTACACCTATCGGCAGACATTCCGGGCTGCCGGGGTGTGTGGATCCTGGGCAGACGGTTGTGCCGCGTGGTGACCCGTGAGTAATTTCGGGGACCGGGCAGCTGCCCGCCCGGCCGTCGTGCCCGCCCCCACGGGGCACGACGGCCGGCTCGGGGCCCCGTGCGGACCGGGCCGGCACCGCCCGGCGGACGCGGGCGTTCCCGCCGGCCCGGCCTGGCGGCAGCCCCTAGGGTGAGCGGATGACGACGACTTACGCGGCCCTGCTGCGCGGGATCAACGTGGGCGGCAGCCGGAAGGTCCCGATGGCCGAACTGCGCGCGCTCCTGACGGATCTCGGACACGGCGACGTACGCACCTACCTCCAGAGCGGCCAGGCCGTGTTCTCCTCCGGGCAGGGGGACGAGGAGTCGCTGGCGGCCGGGATCACGGCGGCGATCGAGCAGCACTTCGGTTTCGGCGTCGACGTGATCGTGCGCGACCACGCCTACCTGAGGGCGATCGCGGAGAGCTGCCCCTTCCCGGCCGCCGGCCTGGAGCCGAAACAGCTCCACGTCACCTACTTCTCCGCGCCCGTCACCCCCGACCGCTTCGCCGGGATCGACCGGAGCGCGCACCTGCCGGAGGAGTTCCGGCTCGGCGACCGCGCCCTGTACCTCTACGCCCCGGACGGCCTCGGCCGCTCCAAGCTGGCCGAACAACTGGCCAAACCGCGCATCACCCGCGGCCTGATCGCCACGACCCGCAACTGGAACACCGTCCTCAAACTCGTGGAGCTGACGGATGACTGAGGACGGCCGCGACGTCCGGGCGGCCGTCGAGGGCGAACTGGCCCTGCTCGACCCGCGCACCGGCCGCTCACCGGGCACGGTGGAGGCGCTGCTGCACCCGGACTTCCAGGAGTTCGGCGCCTCCGGACGGCACTGGGACCGGGCCGGGATCGTCGCCCTGCTGACCGGGACCGCCGACGCCGGCGACCGGCCCGCCGTCACGACCGGCATGCGCGGGGTGCGGCTCGCCCCGGACGTCGTCCACCTCGTCTACGACACGGAGCTCGACGGCCGCCGCGCGCACCGCAGTTCCCTGTGGCGGCGGACGGACGGCGTGTGGCGGCTCTACTTCCACCAGGCGACCCCGTTCGGCGCGCCCGCCGGGTGACCTGGCGGGCGGCGCTCCCTCCTGTCGCAGGGCCGTCCTGTCGCAGGGCCATGCCGCCCCCGCCGCCGACCGCGTGAACAGCTCGGTCACGGGGGCCGTACCTACGGGCGACGGACGGTACGGACACGGAGTCTCGCCAGAGGGAGCGCACGGCCGGCGACAGGAGCCCGCAGCATGACCGACACCCACCTCGTCTACGCCTACGCGGTCCTGCGCCGCACCCCCGAGGCCGCCGCCGCGGCGGCACACCTGCGCGGCGTCGCCGGGGAACCGGTCCGTCTGGTGGACCCGGCCACCGCCGCCCCGCCCCTGGCCTTCGCCGTCGGCCCGGTCCCGCACGAGGACTACGGCGAGGCGCCCCTCGAGGCCCATCTGGACGACCTGGACTGGCTGGAGTCCACCGTCCGCTCCCATCACACCGTGGTCGCGGGCCTGGTCGCCTCCGGCGCGGCCGTCCTCCCCCTGCGCCTGGCCACGGTCTACCCCGACGAGCACAGCGCCCGGCAGGCCCTCGACACCCGCCGCGACTACTTCCTCTCCCTGCTGACCCGCCTCACCGGGCACGTGGAACTCGGCGTCAGGATCCACGCCGCCCCGGAAGTCCTGCCGCCGGGGACGGGCCCCGACAGCACCCACGAGCCGGCGCCGGGGCTCGGGGTCGGCCGCGCCTACCAGGCCATCCGCCGCCGCAGGCAGCGCCGGACGGAGGAAACCTGGCGCGCGGTCGCCGAGGGCGCCGCCCGGCTCACCCGAACCGCCGGCGCCCTGTCCGTCGACCGTGTCGCCCACACCCCCGAACGCACCGGCCCGGCGGGCTCGGGCACCGCCCTGGGCAACGACGCCTACCTGGTCCCCCGGGACCGCGTCGACGCCTTCCGCACGGGCGTCCTCGCCGTCGCGCGCGGCATTCCGGGACTGCGCGTGGAGGTCACCGGGCCCTGGGCCCCGTACTCCTTCGCCCTCCAGCCCGAGCCCGCGCCGTGACGCCGCCCCCCCCCGTGACGCCGCCCGCCGTGACGCCGCTCGCCGTGACGCCGCTCGCCGCGGGCGCTCAGGCGCTCGCGGCCCGCAGCGCCGGCACGCGCGCCGCCTCGTAGCGCTCCAGCACCACCCGCGCCACCTCGGGCGCGGGACCCAGGACGTCCGCGAGGACGTCCGCGTCCGCCGCGCCCCGGGCGATCCGGTCGGGCAGGAAGCCGGGGGCCAGGACGTACGGGGCGACGGCCACCCGGGCGCAGCCGAGGGCGCGGAGTTCGCGGACCGCGTCCTGCGTGCGCGGAAGGGAGGCGGAGGCGAACGCGGGCCGCACGGCGCACCAGCCGGTGTGCCGCCACTCCCGCGCGATTGCTGCGATCACCGCGTTCGCCTCCGGGTCGGAGGACCCCGCCGAGGCCAGTACGACCCCGGTCGAGGACTTGTCGGCGGGTGTCAGACCCGCCTCGTACAGCCGCCGCTCCAGGGCCGAGACCAGCAGCGGCGAGGGGCCGAGGACCTCCGCCTGGCGGATGCGCAGCCGCGCGGGGGCGTCCGCCAGGACCGCCGGGATGTCCGCCTTGGCGTGGAAGGCCCGGGTGAGCAGCAGCGGCAGCGCCACGACGTCCCGGACGCCCTGGACCGCCAGGGACTCCAGCACGCCTCCCACGGACGGCACGTTGAAGTCCAGGAAGCCGGTCTCCACCCGCACGCCGGGGCGCAGCGCGCGCACCCGGCGCACGAGGGCGTGCACGGTCGCGGCGTGCCGCGGGTCGCGGCTGCCGTGGGCGATGACGAGGAGAACGGGCGGCTGGAGCATGTCACTCACTTCACGAGCAGGCCGCGGCTGCGCAGCACCCACCGCTCCAGCGGACTGAAGATCAGCAGGTCGATGGCGATGCCGACGATCAGGATGAGCAGGATGGCCTCGAACACCATGGCCATGTCGCTGGCGTTGCGGCCGTTCTCCAGCAACTGGCCCAGCCCGACGCCCAGGTCGGGGAAGGAGGCGATGATCTCGGCCGCCATCAGCGAGCGCCAGGAGAACGCCCAGCCCTGCTTCAGGCCCGCCACGTACCCGGGCAGCGCCGCGGGCAGGACGATGTGCCAGGTGCCCTTCAGCCCGGTCGCGCCGAGCGTGCGGCCCGCGCGCAGGAACAGCGGCGGCACCTGGTCCACGCCCGACACCAGGCCGTTGGCGATCGACGGGACCGCGCCGAGCAGGATCACCGCGTACATCATCGAGTTGTTGAGCCCCAGCCAGATCACCGCCGGCGGGACCCAGGCGACCGAGGGCAGGGACTGCAGGCCGGACAGGATCGGCCCGATGGCCGCGCGGACGAACTTCACCCGGGCGACGAGCAGGCCCAGCGGTGTGCCGATCACCAGGGCCAGGCAGAAGCCGAGCAGGCCGCGCGAGACGCTGGTCCAGATGTAGCCGAGCAGTTCGCCCTCGAGCCACGCGGTGTGCACCACGTCCCACACCGCGGACGGCGCGGGCAGCTTGGTCGGATCGTCGACGATCCTGAACGAGACCAGGGCCTGCCAGACCGCCAGCACCAGCGCCACGGCGAGCACCGGCGGCAGGATCTTCTCGGTCAGGGTCTGCCGGAACGGCCTGCGGCCGGTCTGCACCGTCTCCAGTGCGTCCAGGCCCGCCTCCAGTCCGGCGAGATCGCTGCCGTCCTTGGTGACGGTCGTCTGATCAGTGCTGGCCATGGCGGCGGATCTCCCCACGCAGTTCTTCGGTGATCTCGACGGACAGTTCCGCGACGGCGGTGTCCTCGATGCGGCGCGGATGCGGGATGCCCACCGTCCACTCGCGGGCGATCCGCCCCGGGCGGGAGGACAGCAGCACCACGCGCTGCGCGAGCCGGACCGCCTCGCGCACGTTGTGCGTGACGAACAGCACCGACAGCTGCGTCTCGCGCCAGATGCGGGTCAGCTCGTCGTGCAGCACGTCCCGCGTGATGGCGTCCAGCGCCGCGAACGGCTCGTCCATCAGCAGCAGCCTGCTCTCCTGGGCGAGAGCCCGGGCCAGCGCGACCCGCTGCCGCATCCCGCCGGACAGCTCGTGGACGCGCTTGCCGTACGCGCCCTTCAGCCGGACGAGCTGAAGCAGTTCCTCGGCCCGCTCCCGGCGCTCGGCCTTCGCCACGCCCCGCAGCTTCAGGGCGAGTTCGATGTTCTTGCCCGCGGTCAGCCACGGGAACAGCGCGTGCTCCTGGAACATCAGCGCCGGGCGGCCGTCCGTGACGATCTCGCCGGCGGTGGGCCGGTCCAGGCCTGCCACCAGGTTGAGCAGCGTGGACTTGCCGCAGCCGGAGGCACCCAGGAGGGTGACGAACTCCCCGGGCGCGACGTCGAGGGTGATGTCGTCGAGGACGAGCTGCTGTCCGGCGGGGCCGGCGAAGGACTTCGAGACGTGCTCGATCCGTGCGGCGTGGGTGGCCGCCTCGGTGCCTTCGGCGGCCTTGGCGAGAGTCGTGGCCATGGTCGTCACCTCCTGGATACGTTGCGGGATACGGGTCAGCTCGCGCCGAGACCGGCGTCGTCGACCGTGGGCGCGCCCTCGGCCCGAAGGACCTCGTTCAGCGGCGCGAGGTCGTAGATGCCCTTCAGGTCCGGCTTCTCCAGCAGGCCCGCCTTGACGGCGTGTTCCGCCTCGGTGCCGAGGGTGGAGGCCAGCGGGTCGTCGGTGAACCGGATGGACTTCCACGCCGGGTCCAGCACATCGGCGGGCAGGGCCTTGCCGGAGTCCCGGGCGAGCCGCTCGTTCGCCGCCTTCTTCGCCGCGTCCGGATGGGCGTTGATCCACTTGTTGGTCGCCACCGAGCCCCGGAGCACGGCCTCGACCACCTTCGGGTGCTTCTCCAGGAAGTCCTGCCGCACGATGATGTTCGTGATCACGAACTTCCCGCCCGGCCACAGGCTCGACTCGTCCAGCAGCACCCGGCCGCCCTCGGCGACGAGCTTCGACGCCGTCGGCTCGGGCACCCACGCGCCGTCCACCGACCCGGACCGGAAGGCGTCCGGGGTGACCTTGTTGTCGCTGCGGACGACCGTGACGTCCCCTGTGCCGCTCTGCGGGTCGACCTTCCAGCCCTGCTCGGCGACCCAGTTGAGGAACGCCACGTCCTGTGTGTTGCCCAGCTGCGGGGTGGCGATCCGCTTGCCCTCGACGTCCTTCAGGCTCTTGACCTCGTCCGGGTTCACCACGAGCTTCACCCCGCCGGAGGCGGAACCGCCGATGATGCGCAGGTTCTTGCCGGCCGACTTGGTGTAGCCGTTGATGGCGGGGGAGGGGCCGATCCAGCCGATGTCGATGGATCCGGAGTTGAGCGCCTCGATCTCGGAGGGCCCGGCGTTGAAGACGGCCGGCTCGGCCCGGGTGGCGCCCAGTTCCTTCTGGAAGAACCCCTTCTGCATCCCGACCAGGGCGGTGCCGTGGGTGAGGTTGCCGAAGTAGCCGATCTTGACGCTGTCGAGACCGTCGATCCGCTGCGCCCCGGCGGCGACCTGGGCGGCACCGTCGTCCTTGGCCTGCGAGCCGTAGCCGCAGGCGGCCAGGGTGAGCAGGGGCAGCGCGGCCAGGACCGCGAGGCCGCGGCGCAGGGCGGATGATGCAGGCACGGGAGGTGGTCCTCTCGTAGGGCCCGGCGGTCACGGTCTGTCAGGTCGCGGCCGGGAGGTCGGCGGGTTTTCGGCGGTGGGGGGCGAGGGCGCGCGAGCGGTGCGCGTGCGTCAGCGCGCACATCGGGCCACTCCGCCCTGCCCGCTGCCGAGTACGCCGCTGCCGACGCGGCCGCCCTCCTTGGCGAACATGGAGTAGTAGTCGGGGGCGCTCATGTCAGAAGTCCCACCCGTCGTCCTCGGCCTCGTCCTTGACGGGCTCGGGGGCGGCGAAGGACTCCCCGACCATGCCGGCGGTGAGGGTGGTGCCGTCGTTCGGGTCGATGAGGATGAACGAGCCGGTGCGGCGCGAGTCGGCGTAGGAGTCGACCGGCAGCGGTTCGGCGGTGCGCACCTTCACCCGGCCGATGTCGTTGGCGACGAGCTGCCCCGGGTGCGGGTGCAGCGACAGGTCGGCCAGCGTCAGCCGCGACGGGATGTCCTTGACGATCGCCTTGACCGTGCGCGTGCCGTGCTTGAGCAGCACCCGGTGGCCGACGGTCAGCGGCGCGTCCGCGACATGGCAGACGGTCGCCTCGATGTCCTGCGTGGTCGCGGGCGCGTCCTTGCTCGGCACGATCAGGTCGCCGCGCGAGATGTCGATGTCGTCCTCCAGCAGGAGGGTCACCGACTGCGTCGTCCAGGCCACGTCGACCGGCTCGCCCAGCAGGTCGATGCCGGAGATCTTCGAGGCACGGCCCGACGGCAGCACGGTCACGGACTCGCCCACGCGGAACGAACCGGCCGCGATCTGGCCGGCGTAGCCCCGGTAGTCGGGGTGGTCCGCGCTCTGCGGCCGGATCACGTACTGCACGGGCAGCCGGGCGTGGCAGTGGCTCAGGTCGTGGCTGACCGGCACCGTCTCCAGGTGCTCCAGCACGGTCGGCCCGCCGTACCAGTCCATGTGCGAGGACGGGTCCACGACGTTGTCGCCGACCAGGGCCGAGATCGGGATGGCGGTGACCTCCGGCACGCCGAGCTCGGTCGCGTACGCCGTGAACTCCTCGGCGATGGCCGCGAACACCTTCTCCTCGTAGCCGACGAGGTCCATCTTGTTGACCGCGAGGACCACGTGCGGCACGCGCAGCAGGGCGGCGATGGCGGCGTGCCGGCGCGTCTGCTCCACGACGCCGTTGCGGGCGTCGACGAGGACGACGGTCAGCTCGGCCGTGGAGGCGCCGGTGACCATGTTCCGCGTGTACTGCACGTGGCCGGGGGTGTCGGCCAGGATGAACCGCCGCCGGGGCGTGGCGAAGTAGCGGTAGGCCACGTCGATGGTGATGCCCTGCTCGCGCTCGGCGCGCAGTCCGTCGGTCAGCAGCGCGAGGTCGGGCACGTCCTGCCCGCGGCTCGCGGAGGCGCGCTCCACGGCCTCCAGCTGATCGGTGAGAACCGACTTGGAGTCGTGCAGCAGCCGGCCCACCAGCGTGGACTTGCCGTCGTCGACGGAACCCGCGGTGGCGAAGCGCAGCAGGGTGGTGTCCGCGAGTTCCTCGGTGGTGATCGTGCTCATCTCTAGAAGTACCCCTCGCGCTTGCGGTCTTCCATCGCGGCCTCGGACATCTTGTCGTCGGCGCGGGTGGCGCCGCGCTCGGTGAGGCGGGAGGCGGCGATCTCCACGATCACCTTCTCGATCGTGTCGGCGTCGGAGTCCACCGCGCCGGTGCAGGACATGTCACCGACGGTCCGGTAGCGCACGAGCCGCTTCTCGACGCTCTCGCCGTCCTTCGGCCCGCCCCACTCGCCGGCGGTCAGCCACATGCCGCTGCGCCGGAACACCTCGCGCTCGTGCGCGTAGTAGATCTCCGGCAGCTCGATGCCCTCGCGGGCGATGTACTGCCACACGTCCAGCTCGGTCCAGTTGGACAGCGGGAACACACGCACGTGCTCGCCCGGGGCGTGCCGGCCGTTGTACAGGTTCCACAGCTCCGGGCGCTGGCGGCGCGGGTCCCACTGGGAGAACTCGTCGCGCAGCGAGAACACCCGCTCCTTGGCCCGGGCCTTCTCCTCGTCGCGCCGCCCGCCGCCGAAGACGGCGTCGAACCGCTCGGCCTGGATCTTCTCGGTCAGCGGCAGGGTCTGCAGCGGGTTGCGGGTGCCGTCCGGGCGCTCCTTGAGCACCCCGCGGTCGATGTAGTCCTGCACGGACGCGACGTGCAGCCGCAGCCCGTGCCGGGCGACCGTGCGGTCGCGGTAGTCGAGGACCTCGGGGAAGTTGTGCCCGGTGTCCACGTGCAGCAGGGAGAAGGGCACCGCCGCCGGGCGGAACGCCTTCAGCGCCAAGTGCAGCATGACGATGGAGTCCTTGCCGCCGGAGAACAGGATCACCGGCCGCTCGAACTCACCCGCCACCTCGCGGAAGATGTGCACCGCCTCGGACTCGAGGGCGTCCAGGTGCGACAGCGCGTACGGGCTGCCGGTCTGCCCGGACACGGTGGCGACGGTCGTCATGCTGTGCCCCTTTCGTTCGCTTCTCCGCCCGCGCGGCGCAGAGGCGCGGCTTTCGTGGTCGCCTGCGGCCGAGCGGCCGCGCGTGCGCCGCTCACTGGAGTCCCCTTTCCATCAGCAGCGCGTACACCGACGCCGCGGACTCCTGCACGGTCTGGTGCTGCGACTCGATCCGCAGATCGGGCGAGGCGGGCTCCTCGTACGGGTCGTCGACGCCGGTGAGTCCGGTGAGCTCGCCGGCGGCCTGCTTGGCGTACAGCCCCTTCACGTCCCGCTCGCTGCACACGTCGACCGGCGTGGCCACGTGCACCTCGACGTACGCCGTCCCGTTCGCCTGGTGGCGCTTGCGGACGGCCTCGCGGCTGTCCTGGTACGGCGCGATCACCGGGACCAGGGCCAGCACGCCGTTGCGGGCGAGGAGTTCGGCGACGAAGCCGATGCGCTGCACGTTGGTGTGCCGGTCCTCGCGGCCGAAGCCGAGGCCCGCGGAGAGGAACTCGCGGATCTCGTCGCCGTCGAGCACCTCGACCCGCCGGCCCTCCTCGCGCAGCCGGCCGGCCAGTTCGTGGGCGATGGTGGTCTTGCCCGCACTCGGCAGACCCGTGAGCCAGACGGTGGCTCCGGTCGTCACGTGTGTCTCCTGAGTCGTCTGGGTCGTGTGGGTGGTCTGAGGCGCCGTCATCCGTGCAGCCCGCATTCGGTCTTGGTGCGGCCGGCCCAGCGGCCGGCCCGCGCGTCCTCGCCCGCCAGGACCCGGCGGGTGCAGGGGGCGCAGCCGACGGAGGCGTAGCCGTCCGTCAGCAGCGGGTTCGTCAGGACGCCGTGCTCGGCGACGTAGGCGTCCACGTCGTCCTGCGTCCAGCGGGCGATGGGGGAGATCTTGACCTTCTGCCGCTTGTCGTCCCAGCCGACCACGGGGGTGTTCGCCCGGGTCGGGGACTCGTCGCGGCGCAGACCGGTGGCCCAGGCCTGGTAGTCCTTCAGTCCCTGCTCCAGCGGCCGCACCTTGCGCAGCGCGCAGCACAGGTCGGGGTTCCGGTCGTGCAGCTTCGGGCCGTACTCGGCGTCCTGCTCGGCGACCGTCTGCCGCGGGGTCAGCGTGATGACGTTGACGTCCATCACGGCGTCGACCGCGTCGCGGGTGCCGATGGTCTCCTCGAAGTGGTAGCCGGTGTCGAGGAAGACGACGTCGACGCCGGGCATCGCGCGGGAGGCGAGGTGGGCGACCACGGCGTCCTCCATCGAGGACGTCACGCAGAAGCGCTTGCCGAACGTCCGGGCCGCCCAGGTGAGGATCTCCAGCGCGGAGGCGTCCTCCAGGTCGCGCCCCGCCTGCTCGGCGAGCGCCTTCAACTCCTCCGTGCCGCGCTCTTCCTGAGTGGTCGTCATATGCGTTCCCCTCCGGAGTCGGATGTCCTCGATCCCTGGGACAGCAGCCCGAGGAACTTCAGCCGGAAGGCCCGGCTGCACGCCGCGCACTCCCACGCGCCGTGCCCCTCCTCGCTCGGCCGCAGGTCCTCGTCCCCGCAGTAGGGGCAGTAGAACGGCGCCATCCGCTCGCTCACGACAGGGCCTCCTCGTCGGCCCGGGACACCCAGGCCGCGAACCGCTCGCCGTCGGCGCGCTCGGCCTGGAACCGCTTCAGCACACGCTCGATGTAGTCGGGCAGCTCGTCGGAGGTGACCTTCAGGCCGCGCACCTTGCGGCCGAACCCGGCCTCCAGGCCGAGCGCCCCGCCCAGGTGCACCTGGTAGCCCTCGACCTGCTCGCCCCGGTCGTTCAGGACCAGCTGCCCCTTGAGACCGATGTCCGCGACCTGGATGCGGGCGCAGGCGTTGGGGCAGCCGTTGAGGTTGATGGTGAGCGGCTCGTCGAACTCCGGCAGGCGGCGCTCCAGTTCGTCGATGAGCTGCGAGCCGCGCTGCTTGGTCTCGACGATGGCGAGCTTGCAGAACTCGATGCCGGTGCAGGCCATGGTGCCGCGCCGGAAGGTGGACGGCCGCGCGGTCAGGTCGAGCGCCTCCAGGGCCTCCACGAGCGAGTCGACCTGGTCTTCCTCGACGTCCAGGACGATCATCTTCTGCTCGACGGTGGTGCGCACCCGGCCCGAGCCGTGGGCCTCGGCGAGGTCGGCGACCTTGGTCAGCGTCGCACCGTCGACGCGTCCCACGCGGGGCGCGAAGCCGACGTAGAAGCGGCCGTCCTGCTGCCGGTGCACCCCGATGTGGTCGCGCCACTGCTGCGACGGCTGCGCGGGAGCCGGACCGTCGGTCAGCTTCCGCCCGCCGAGGTACTCGTCCTCCAGCACCTGGCGGAACTTCTCCGCACCCCAGTCGGCGACCAGGAACTTCAGCCGGGCGCGGTTGCGCAGCCGGCGGTAGCCGTAGTCGCGGAAGATGGAGATGACGCCCTCGTAGACGTCCGGGACGTCCTCGAGGGGCACCCAGGCGCCCAGCCGCACGCCGAGCTTGGGGTTGGTGGACAGGCCGCCGCCGACCCACACGTCGAAACCGGGACCGTGCTCGGGGTGCTCCACGCCGACGAACGCGACGTCGTTGATCTCGTGCACGACGTCCAGCAGGGGCGAACCCGAGATGGCCGTCTTGAACTTCCGCGGCAGGTTCGAGTACGCCGGGTTGTTGAGCACCCGGCGCTTCATCTCCTCCAGGGCCGGGGTGGCGTCGATGATCTCGTCGGCGGCGATGCCCGCCACCGGGGAACCGATCATCACGCGCGGGGTGTCGCCGCAGGCGGTGACGGTGGACAGTCCCACGCCCTCCAGCCGGTTCCAGATCTCGGGCACGTCCTCGATCCGGATCCAGTGGTACTGCACGTTCTGCCGGTCGGTGATGTCCGCGGTGCCGCGCGCGAACTCCTGCGAGATCTCGCCGATGACCCTCAGCTGCCGCGTGGTCAGCGCCCCGCCGTCGATCCGCACGCGCAGCATGAAGTACTCGTCGTCCAGCTCCTCCGGCTCCAGGATCGCCGTCTTGCCGCCGTCGATCCCGGGCTTGCGCTGGGTGTACAGACCCCACCAGCGCATCCGGCCGCGCAGGTCGTTCGGGTCGATCGAGGCGAAGCCCCGCTTCGAGTAGATCGTCTCAATGCGTGTCCGCACATTGAGACCGTCGTCGTCCTTCTTGAACTGCTCGTTGCCGTTCAGCGGGGTGAAGTGCCCCGCGGCCCACTGGCCTTCACCGCGGTGACGGCTCACCTTGCGGCGGGGAGTCGCGGCGGCAGGCTTCTGCGGGGTGGCGGCCATGGGGATACGTCCTTCGGACAGGCGGGAGATGCTGCTCTGACCTGCGCGTGCGCGCATGCGTGCACCTGCGCGTCCTTGCGCGGGCGAGAGTCAGGAGAAGAGGGATGTGCGGCGCGTGCTGAGTGCTCTCAGTGCGCCGGACAGATGGCGCTGGACATGCGGCCGAGGTCGACGTGCCGTCGACTCACCAAGGCGATTCCAGTTCCAGACATGACGGAAGCGTGTCACGGCGATCTGGACACAGTCCAGCATTGTCCGAGATGCGGACACCCTTGTCTCGCACAGCAAGACAAGGGTGTCCTGGGTCACATGCGGGCCGGTGGCCGTGTCCGGCCAGGTCAGGCGGGGAACGCCCCAGGCCACGGTCCCGGAGTGGCGGCGTCCGCCTCCTCCTCGACCTTGGTGTCGAAGAGCTTGAAGCCGCGCCGCTGGTAGTTGTCCATCGCGTGCTCGCCGTCCTTGCTGCAGGTGTGCAGCCATACGCGCTTCGTCGGCGCCAGTCCCGCCCAGCGGTCCGCGAGATCCCAGGCCCGTGCCGTGCCGTAGGACAGCAGGTGCCCGCCGATGCGCCGGCCGCGGAACGCCGGGAGCAGCCCGAAGTAGACGATCTCCACGACGGCGTCGTCCTGCGCCTCCAGCTCCACATATCCGGCCGGTGTGCCCCGGTCGTAGGCCACCCACGTCTCCACGCCGGGCCGCCGCAGGTGCTCCAGCCAGCGCGCGTACGACCAGCTCAGCCGGTCCGTCCAGCGGATGTCGCCGCCGACCGAGGCGTACAGGAACCGGCTGAACTCGGGCGAGGGCACCTCGGAGCGGACGACCCGGACGTCCCCGTCCGGCGCCACGGCCGGCAGCAGGTCGGTCGGGGCGGTCTGCTCCAGGGACCAGGTGGTCACGGCGATGGTGGTCATGCGGGCCAGAAAATCATCCGGCCGGCCGGTCTGTCGACGCCGGCCCCGTCCGCCTACCGGTCCGAGGAGCGCTCCACGGCACGCTCGAGCGACGCCAGCGGCACGGCGAACAGCATCCGCCCGGACTGGGACCACACCTCACCGGTGTCCTGCCCGTACGACAGCGAGCCCGAGCCGCCGCTCCAGCAGTGGCGCGACTCGTCCGGCCCGCACACCGCCGCGCCCGCACCCTCGGTGTCCTGGCGCCACAGCGTCCCGTGCGATCCCGGCTCGTCCGCCGCCCGGTCCAGGTACCAGTCCGGGCCGTGCGCCAGCACGCCCCGCACGTCGGCCGCCTCGGACTCGTACGCCGCCACCGGCTCCGCCCGCCCCGAGACGCCGGTGGACAGCAGTCCCGAACGGGCCGGGTCCCGGCTCAGGGCGTACCGCCACAGCCGGGTGCGCCGCTCGCCGTCCGCGGGCACCCACTCGCCGGCCACCAGACTGTCGGGGGAGGTGCTGCGGTCCAGGGAGACGGCGGCCGGGCGCGGGCCGCCCGCGGGCAGGCTGTAGGAGGCGACGGCGGGCAGCACGAACCGGGAGCCGTGCGCCGACCAGC
Organism: Streptomyces sp. NPDC053665; assembly: GCF_055585285.1. NCBI lineage: Bacteria > Bacillati > Actinomycetota > Actinomycetes > Kitasatosporales > Streptomycetaceae > Streptomyces > Streptomyces sp. NPDC053665. The sequence continues at coordinate 1,224,142 of NZ_JBVJKK010000001.1, read as the reverse complement.
CGCCGCGCACCCGGCCGACCGCACCGGAGGCGACACTCGCGCGCTGGATGCGGTCCAGGTCGTACACGTACAGCGCCCGCCGGTCGCCCTCGCGGGTCGTCACCAGCAGCTTGTCCTGGTACCACGTCATCCCCGACAGGGGGGAGACCAGGCCGCGGTAGTCCCGGCCGCCGTCGACCGGGACGGCCAGCAGGGCCCAGGCGTAGCGGGCCCGTGCCGGGTCGTCCGCGTCGACGAAGGCGACCTTGGCCAGACCCTGCTCGGGGGACGGCCCGTCCAGGGAGCCGCCCGCGCCGCCGCGGGTCCAGCCGGAGAGGACGACGCGGTGTTCGCCCCAGCGGCCGTCGTCGTCCGCGTCGCCCGAGGTGGTCACCGCGCCGGGCCGCCAGCCGCTCGTCTCGGTGGCGCCGAAGCAGTACGCCCGGCTCGCCGCGGGTGCGAGGGGCAGGTCGCGCCGGTCCCCGGCCGGGCAGTGCGCCGCCCGCCGCAGGGGCAGGTCGGCGTCCTTCAGCACCGCGCCCACCCCGACGGGGCGGCCCATTCCGGCCGCGAGCCGGTCCAGCCACCGCTCGGGCACCCGGTGCTCGGTCAGCGGCAGCCGCCCGGCTCCGGAGGACGCCGAGACGGTCCGCAGTGCCCCGGGGGTCTCCGCGACGGTGGCCTGCGAGGCGCTGATCAACGTGGCGGCGGCGGTGAGCGAGAGAGCCGTCCCGGCCAGGGTCGCGCGCAGCGCCCTGCCCCGTCTGCGCCGCCGGTGTCTGCCGCGATGCTTCATACCGTCCTCCCGAGACGGGCCAACTGCGCCCTGTGATCCGTACGTTGGCGCAGGAGCAGGTGGGGTGGCCCGTACACGGATGCTACGGCAGGGGCGGGCCCGAGGGGCGAAGACCCTGCAAACATGCGCAAGATGCACCCCTGGGGGCGGTCCGGCGCGTACCGCCGGTGAAGCTCAGGGCGCCGCTGCGGACCTGCGGTGCCGGCTGACGGCCGGTGCGGCCGAGTGCGGCAGCAGATCGCGCGGGTCGTCCGGCAGCAGCACCTCCACCTGCACGTCCTCGGCGAACCGGTACGGCCGGTGCTGGAGGAACGCGCCCAGGTAGCGCCGCACTCGCGACATCTCGGCCCGGACCGTCACCGTGCGGCCCGGATCGCCGAACACGTCCCCGGCCAGGCCGGAGGCACTGCGGCCGGACCGGTGCACGGCCAGGAGGAACAGCAACTCCGCGTGCCGCGGGCTCAGTTCGCGCGCCCAGGAACCCGCACCGCCGGACACCTCCACCGACCAGCGGCGCGCCCGGCTGAGGTCCAGCACGATCCTCGCCGACCCCCGCGGTCCCGGCCCGTCGGCGGCCGGCCGCAGCAGCCAGCCGCCGGCCAGCGGCTCCACGGCGCACAGCCCGAGCGCCGGGATCCACCGGTGGCCCGGGGACATGGCCTTCGGCAGCGCCACCCGCCGGGTGTACGGCATTCCGCCCACCGCGGCCGTCCAGCCGTCCCGATCGACCGCCAGGGCCCGCCCGGGGAGCCGGGCCAGCACCGGCGCCGCCACCGCCCGCAGCCGCTCCAGCGACTCCGTGTGTATCTCGCGCAGCCGGGCCTCGGCGAGCTTGGCCACCGAGTCCACCCATGCGAGCGTGGCCGGGTGCATGGTCTCCAGCGGACCGCTGACGTCGACCACGCCGATCAGCCGGCCGTCCCGCGGATCCGTCAGCGGGGCGCCCGCGCACGTCCACTCGGCCTGGGACCGCACGAAGTGCTCGGAGGCGAAGACCTGCACGGGCCGGCGCACCACGGCCGGGGTGCCCACGCCGTTCGTGCCCACGACGTCCTCGCGCCAGTCCGCGCCGAGCGCGAAGCCCAGCCCGTCGGCCTTGCGCAGCACCGGCGCGCTGCCCTCGCGCCACAGCACCCGGCCCTCGTCGTCGGCCACGACCATGATGTGGTGCGCGACGTCCGCGGCCGCCAGCAGCCCGTCCCGCAGCACCGGCAGGACGTGCCGCAGCACCGAGGTCTCGCGCCGCCGCTGCACCTCCTCGCGGGACAGCGGGTCGGCCCGGACGTCGTGGTCCGGATCGACGCCCCCGCGCAGCATCCGGCCCCAGGACTGCTCGATGACGGGGCGCGGTGCGACGGGAGCGGGCCGGCCCGAGAGCCGGGCCGAACGGACCTGCTCGAGGACCCGGGCCGCACGCGAGGTGTCCACGGCGGCCAGATGCGTGACGTCCATACGCGTGCGCCCCCCGGGATCGTGGCTGACTGTGTGTCCCATGGTGCCGCCTGCCGGAGGGGATCGTGCACGGTCCGCACACAGTCGGCAGCAAGTTGCAACCCCTTGCAACCCTGGTGGACGGCCCCGGCCGTGTCCGAAACTTGATCTGCGCCGTCCCGAGCGGCGTTCACGGCTCGAACGGGCCTGTGCGGCGGGGGTGGTGCCGTGTCGGCGCAGCACCACCCCCGCTTCGCATGCCGCGCGGTCCTGAACGGCCGGTCAGGACTCCGGCCGGGCGCGGTCCACCACGGAGGCCAGATCCAGCGTGTGCGGCAGCGTCCCGAAGGCCGCGCCGCCGTCACCGCCCAGGCGGGAAGCGCAGAAGGCGTCGGCCACCTGCGGCGGCGCGAACCGGACCAGCAGCGATCCCTGGAGCACCAGGGCGAGCCGCTCCACCAGCCGCCGCGCCCGCCCCTCCACGCCGTCCAGGTCGGCCAGCTCGGTCAGCAGGTCCTTGACGGCCTTGTCCAGCCGGTGGTCGGCGCCGCGCGACTGCCCGACCTCCCGCAGGTAGGCGTCCAGCGCGGCGGGCTCCCGCCGCAGCGCCCGCAGCACGTCGAGGGCCTGCACGTTGCCCGCGCCCTCCCAGATCGAGTTGAGCGGCGACTCACGCACCAGCCGGGGCATCCCGGACTCCTCGACGTACCCGTTGCCGCCCAGGCACTCCGCCGCCTCCACCGCCACCGCCGGGCAGCGCTTGGTCACCCAGTACTTGGCGGCCGGCACCGCGATCCGCAGCAGCGCCCGCTCCCGCTCGCCGCCGTCGTCACAGGCCGCCGCCAGCCGCAGCGCCAGCGTCGTCGCCGCCTCCGACTCCAGCGCCAGATCGGCCAGGACGTTGCGCATCAGCGGCTTGTCGGTGAGCTTCGCGCCGAACGCCTCCCGGTGGGAGCAGTGGTGCACGGCCTGCGCCACGGCCTGGCGCATCAGCCCGGCCGAGCCCAGCACGCAGTCGAGCCGGGTCGCCGCGACCATCCCGATGATGGTGCGCACCCCGCGCCCCTCCTCACCCACCCGGCGCGCCCAGGTGCCGTCGAACTCCACCTCCGCCGAGGCGTTCGACCGGTTGCCCAGCTTGTCCTTCAGCCGCTGGATCAGGAACACGTTGCGCGTGCCGTCCCGCAGCACCCGCGGCACCAGGAAGCAGGTGAGCCCTCCCGGGGCCTGCGCCAGCACCAGGAAACCGTCGGACATCGGCGCCGAGCAGAACCACTTGTGCCCGGTCAGCTCGTACGTCCCCGCCTCCGCGAGGGGCCGCGCGGAGGTGGTGTTCGCCCGTACGTCGCTGCCGCCCTGCTTCTCCGTCATGCCCATCCCGAACAGCGCCCCCGCCTTCAGGTGCGCGGGCCGCAGCTCACGGTCGTAGACCATGGACGTCAGCCGGGGCTCCCACTCGGCGGCCAGCTCCGGGTCCGCGCGCAGGGCGGGCACGGCCGCGTGGGTCATCGACAGCGGGCAGCCGTTGCCGGCCTCCACCTGCGTCCACACCATGAACGCGGCGGCCCGCCGCACGTGACCGGCCGGCCGGTCCCAGGCGGCCGTCAGGCCGGCCGAGACGCCCTTGCCGAGCAAGCGGTGCCAGGAGGGGTGGAACTCGACCTCGTCGATCCGGTTGCCGTAGCGGTCGTGGGTGCGCAGCCGCGGCGGGTTGTCGTTGGCGAGGACCCCCCACTCCTGCACCTGGGCCGAGCCGGAGGTGCGCCCGAGGGCCGACAGTTCGCCGAGCACCTCCTCGCGCAGGCCCGGTGCCACGTGCCGTTCGACCGCGGCGGCCAGGGCCCGGTCGGCGGAGAAGACGTCGTACCCCACCAGGGGCGGGACCTGGTTCGTCACGGTGTGCGTGCTGCCTGCCATGCTGCGAACGTACCCCGTGCCCCGGCGCCGCTCACCGGCGCAGCGGGTCCGGTCCGCACGGACCCGGCCTGTGGGTGAGTGGGGCCGGGCGTGACGGATACCGTTAGGGGGTGCAGCCAGCAAGTGAAACCCCCGACACGCCCCCCGGGCGCCTCCACAGGGCGCGTGCCCTGTACCGGAACGTCTCCAAGCGCAGGACCGCCTGGCTGCTGCTGAAGGACACCGTCAACTCCTGCATCGAGTACCGCATCCTCGGCCTGGCGGCGGAGGCCGCGTTCTTCACCCTGCTGTCGGTGCCGCCGCTGCTGCTGAGCATGATCGGACTGCTCGGCTACGTCGACGCCTGGACGGGTGCCGACACCATCCAGAGTCTGCAGGACAACCTGCTGAACGCCGCCCGCACGGTCCTGTCCGACCGCGGCGTGCGGGAGATCGCGGAGCCGATCCTGCACGACGTGACCAAGGGCGGCCGGCCCGACGTCATCTCCATCGGCTTCCTGTTCGCCCTGTGGTCCGGTTCCCGCGCGGTGAACGTCTTCATCGACACGATCACCGTCATGTACGGCCTCGACGGCGTCCGGGGCATCGTCAAGACGCGCCTCATGGCCTTCCTGCTGTTCATCGTGGCCCTGCTGATCGGCTCCGTGGCGCTGCCGCTGATGGTGGCCGGGCCGGACGCGGTCGTGCGGATCGTGCCGTGGTCGACGACGGTCGTGCAGGTCCTGTACTGGCCGGTGGTCATCCTGCTGTCCATCGCGTTCCTGACCACGCTGTACCACGTGTCCGTCCCGGTGCGCTCCCCGTGGATCGAGGACGTGCCCGGCGCGCTCGTCGCCCTCGGCATGTGGGTCCTCGGCAGCTTCCTGCTGCGCATCTACCTGACCAGCACGGTCGAGGGCCCCACGATCTACGGTTCCCTCGCCGCGCCCGTCGCCGTGCTGCTGTGGATCGGTGTGTCCGCGTTCGCCGTGCTCGTCGGGGCCGCGGTGAACGCCGCCATCGACCGCGTCTGGCCCGCCGCCGCGACGGCCGCGGCGCGCGAGGCCAACGAGCGCCTGCGGCAGGCGCAGGTCGCCGAGTACGTGGCCCGCGCGACCGCCCACGGCGAGGCCGACCCGGACATGCCCTCCGAGTTCCCCGAGCGCTGGTCCCGGTTCCTGCCCCCCGAGGACGTCTCGTCCCGCTTGCGCACGCACGCCCGGAGCACCCACGCGAAGAACGGCCGGAACCCCGCGGAGGACCGCGAGCCGGGGGACGGGTGACGGGTGAGGGGTGACGGTGCCGGAAGGCACACATCGCCGTGGCCGCGCCGGGGACCTGGCCGCCGGGACGGGTGAAGCGACGCCCCGCTCTGGAATGATCAGTTGATCATCTGAGGAATGGGGTGGGGGACATGGCCGTGGCGGTACTCCTGGGAGTGCTGGCGCTCGTCGTCGGCGGGTGCGTGTGCGTGGTGTGGGCCGAGCGGGGAGGACCCCGCTGGGTCCGCGTGGTGGCGGCCCTGACGCGCGGCGCGGGCGAACTGCTGCACAGCGCCGGGAAGGGCAGCCGGGGAGGCGGCAGCCGCAGCTCCGGCGACGACGGCGACTGAGACGGCGGCCGGTACGCCGCTGCCCGCGCGGACGGCGGCGCGTAGGCTCGTCACGTGTACGCCGAGCGCCCCTCCCGCCTGGCCGGAGCGGTGGTGTGGACGAACACCCCGGCCGCCGGCGGTGCGACGCGCGTCCTGCCCGACGGATGCATGGACCTGCTCTGGCACGACGGGCGGCTGCTGGTCGCCGGTCCGGACACCCGTGCGCACCTCACCGCCGGCGAACCCGGCGGCTGGGCGGGCGTCCGCTTCCACCCGGGCACCGCGCCCGCGCTCCTGGGGGTGCCCGCGCACGAGGTGTGCGACCGCCGGGTGGCCCTCGCCGAGCTGTGGCCGGCCCCGCGGGTGCGGCACCTCACGGACCTGGTGAACGCCGCCGCGGACCCGGCGAGCGGCCTGGAGGAGGCGGCCCTGGCCCGCGCGGCCCACGCCGGCCCCCCGGACCCGCTGCTGCGGCAGGTCGTCGCCGCCCTGGCCGCGGGCCGTCCCGTCGCCGCCACCGCCGACGAACTCGGCATCGGGGCCCGGCGGTTGCACCGCCGCTCGCTCGCGGCCTTCGGCTACGGTCCCAAGACCCTGGCCCGCATCCTGCGGTTGCGCCGCGCCCTGGCGCTGGCCCGGGGAGGGGTGCCCCTCGCGGACACGGCCGCCCGGGCCGGCTACGCCGACCAGGCCCATCTGGCGCGTGATGTCCGGGAGTTCACGGGCCTGCCGCTAGGCGCGCTGCTCGCCGGCGGCGGGTAGCGGCGCGAACAGGTCCACGCCATTGCCGTCCGGGTCGAGCACGACGGCGTACCGCTGGCCCCAGAAGGCGTCCCAGGGCTCGAGCTCGCCGTGGTACCCGGCGCCGGTCAGCTCCTCGAACAGCGCGTCCACCTCGCCGGGCGCCTCGCAGCGCAGGGCCAGCGACGTGCGGCCCCCGCCCGTGGGCGGTCGCCACCCGGGCAGGAACGAGCGGACCGTCTCCTCGGTGTCGAGCATCAGGCGCAGCCCGCCCGGCAGTTCGGCCTCGGTGTGCGGCCGGCCGTCCGCGTCCGGCGGGAAGGCGAACCCGAGCCGGCGGTAGAAGGCGACGGAGGCGGCCAGGTCGGAGACCACCATCCCGATGGCGTCGAATCGTGCAGTCATGGGCCCACCGTAGGCAGGCCCGCGACGGCGGTCTTGAAGGAAACGGACACCGCCCGGCGCGCCCCGGCCGCTCCCGCGCCGTGCGGGGACGCCCCCGCGTCTTCTAGGTTCGGGTGCCATGGCCCCCCGACTGCTCGTCCACACCCGCACCACCGACTACCGGCACAACTCCATCCCGGCCGGCGTCGCCGCCCTGCGCGCCCTCGGCGGCTTCGAGGTCCACGCCACCGAGGACCCGGCCGCCCTCGAACAGCCGCTGGACGGCTACGCGGCCGTCGTCTTCCTCTCCACCAGCGGCGACATCCTCACCCCCGCCGGCCGGCGGGCACTGGCCGCGTACGTGGGGTCGGGCGGCGCCTTCGTGGGCGTGCACGCGGCGGCCTGCACGGAGTACGGGTGGCCCCGGTACGGCGAGTTGCTGGGCGCCCGGTTCGCCCGCCACCCCCGCTACCAGCCAGGCCGGGCCGTGGTCGAGGACCGCGACCACCCGGCGACCCGGCACCTGCCCGCCGTCTGGGACGTCACCGACGAGTGGTACGACTTCCGCACCAACCCGCGCGGGCGCGTCCACGTCCTGCTGTCCGCCGACGAGTCCTCCTACGAGGGCGGCGGCATGGGCGCCGACCACCCCCTGGCCTGGTGCCACGACCACGGCCGCGGCCGCGTCTTCTACACGGCCCTCGGCCACGCCGCCGAGATCTACGACGATCCGGCCTTCCGCGCCCACCTCCTGGGCGGCATCACCTGGGCGGCCCGCCCGGAGCCCGGGAGGGGATGACCGAGTCCGTCGGACCGTCGACGTGGTCCTCGGCCGGGCGGGACAGGTCCGTCAGACCGCACTTCGACGCGCCTGCGATGCAGCAACGCCCCGAAAGGGCTGGGCCCTTCGGGACGTTGCTCATGCCCGGCCGCGTGCGGGTGTGTCAGCGGGCGGCGTAGCCGAAGCGCGAGCCGGTGGCGGGCAGCCCGCCCTGGCCGGGCTCGTGGGTGGTGATGGCGGTGTTGCTGCCGCCGGCGATCACGTTCGACAGGGGCAGGAGGTGGAGCAGGCCCTTGGCCTTCGGGCCGTAGGGCATGCCGACGTAGAGCGTGCTCGGGGTGAAGTGGATGCTGGCGCCGAGCTGCTGGTCACTGCCTGCCGGTCCGGGGATGCCGGAGGTGCCCGCCTCGACCCACCGGTCGCTGGAGCCGGGTGCGCCGAGGAGCGAGAACGTGGTGATGGCGCCGGCCTTGGAGGCGGTGCCGACGGCCTCACCGGGCGCGCCGACCGCCAGCTTCATGGTCGCTGCGGTGCCTACCGTGCGAGGGGAGGTGTTGACGGCGGTCAGGGTCTGACCGAAGCGGTCCCCGCTTTCCGAGGTGCCGGTGATGTCGTCCGAGGCGCTGCCCGAGCTGTACACGTTCAGCTGGCTGTAGCCGCCGGCTGCGGGGAGCCGGAACGTGATCACGTTGCCGGCGTCGGTCTTGTCGGTGCCGTCGATGTCCAAGTCCTCGCCCGGCGCTCCGACGGCGAGAATGGAGTCGGTTGCCGCAGCGGCTCCGGAGGGGCGGTAGGGGACCAGGGCGAGTGACTTGCCGAACTGGTCACCGGCTTCGGATCCGCCGGAAACCTTGTCCAGGTCCTGGTCGAGACCGAACAGCGGCGTGGGCCGCTTCTCGCTGGTGAGCTTGTGGGAGAAGACCGCCACGTTGCCGGCGTTGGCGTCATCGCCGATGGCTTCCCCGGGGGCGCCGATGGCGATGCGGTTGGCGTCGGCCGCGACGGCGCCACCGAAGCCGTCGTTGGCCTCCACGGAGCCGGGCACGCCCGTGCTGTCCTGGTCGATGCCGACGTTGGCGGTCGTGATGCCGATACTGGTGCTGTCCCGGACGTAGAAGACCATGCCGGCCTTCTGCACGGAACCGATGGCCTCACCGGGCGCGCCGATCACCAGGAACGGTTCCCCGGAGGCGGTGGCCCCTGCCGCCAGTGCCTGGCCCATGCGGTCACCGGTTTCCGGAGTGGAGGCACCGAGGGAGCCGGAGCCGGTGTTCTGCTCGAAGCGGGTGTTCTTCACCGAGTTGGTGCCCAGGCCGCGCGGGCCGCCGTAGACGACATCGACGACGCCTGCGTCGGCCTTGTTGCCGATGTCTTCCGACGGGGTGCCGATGACCAGGTCGGTGCAGCCGTCCTGATTGTGGTCGGTGGTTTCCAGGGTCTCGCCGAACCAGTCACCGGCCTCGGCATCGCCGGGCACCCAGTCCAGGTTCTGGTCGATGGAGGCCGTGCCCTTGCTCCCGCCGTAGACGACTCGAACGGCCCCCGCGCCGTCGACGCCGCCGACTGCAGCCTTGGGGTCCGCGATGGCGATGTCCTCGGTGCCGTCGCAGTTGAAGTCAGTGATGCGGGGAGCGTTGGCGGTGGAGGTCACCCATGTGCCCAGATCGTCGACACGGGCGACGACACCGTCGGTGCGGCTCTCGGCCGGGTCGGCTCCGAAGCAACCGCCCTGGTAGGACTGGCTGCTGAGTCCGACGAGGGTGGCCGTGCCGCCCGCTTCGCGTACGACCGGGCCGCCCGCGTCGCCCGCACACGCGGACGCGCCGGCCTTTCCGGTGACGCCGGCAGTGGTGACGTTCGCGGAGTTCACGGTGTAGACGCCGGTGTGCAGGCTGAGCGGAGACCACTCGGCTGCGGTACGCCCGTATCCTGCGAACCTCAGCTCTTCACCGGCCACCGGCGCCGTGGAGGCCAGAGCGATCGGGGTGGCCTTGGTGACGGGCCGGCTCAGTCGGGCCAGGACCACGTCGCGGTCGGTCCGCGGTACCAGTTCGACGACCTGGCGCCGGGTGTCCGGGATGTGACTGCTGGACAGCTCGGAGGGGCCGACGACAGCAGTGGTCTTGGTGCTCGGAGCGCCGGAAGGCACTGCGGAGCCGGAGTCGGAGAAGCAACTGCCGGCCGTCATCAGCCATTCGGCGTCGACGAGAACGGCGGAGCAGCCGCGGTCATGGTCGCCGACGGTGATCTGGGCGGTGTAGGCGTAGGCCGTCGCTGGGACGCGATCACCGGTGACGGCTTGTGCGGGGGTGCCGGTGAGCGCACCGGACACGACGCCGGCTGCGACCAGGGCGCTCGTCGCGGCGACGCGGGGGCGTATGTGAGACACGTTGAGGGTTCCTGAAGGTTCGGTGGTGCACACCGGCGGTGCGCACACGTGTGATGCTCGGGGGCTGCCGGCGTCAGCCGGTGACGCGAAGCTCGACGAGGACCGACCGCTGGCCGCTGTCGCCGGACTCTCCGACCGGGGTCAGCTCGTTGGCGGGCGCGTTCACCACGGTGTCCTTGCCCTCGGCGGTCAACGTGGCCTTCACCGGGCGTTCCTGGGTCCAGATGCTGAAGGTGTCGGGCAGTTGCAGAGTCAGGTAGCCCGACTTGGCGTTCGTCTTGAAGCAGAAGATGCCACTGCGGGTCTCGATCGCGATGTTCGAGGCATCGCTGCACTGGCCCAGGTCGGTCACGTCGGTCAGCCAGATGTGACCGTCCCCACGCTTCAACGTGACGCCGCGCTCCTGCTGCGCGCGTGCGGCACCGGGATGGTCGAAGTCCTCGACCAGGCTCGGGATATCGGTGGTGGTGTCGCCAGGGGCGGCGGGCGCGGACTGCGCAAAGACCAGGGCGGCGGCGCCGAGGCCGGCGACGAGGGCCGCTGTCAGGCCACCCATGAGTGTCCTTCGGGCAGGGGATATGGCCATGGATGCCTCTCGGATGGAGTGTTGCGGATCACACAAGTGAAGGAGAAGTGTCCGCTGCGTAGAGCGGAAGTAAAGCACATGTAAGATCAACCGCTGCAAGCTACTCAGATCGCTACGGGCCGGTAAGGGCGCTGTCCAGCAGTCGAGTTGACCTCTCGACATCCACTGAGCCCCGCTGCGGCGCAGATCCCATGATGAACCGTGAAATGGCACCGTGTGCCCTGGTGATTTGCAAGCGGCACTTCGCTGGCGTGCGGTTTTGATCGACGAAGGACCCCTTAGGTGAAACGACCACCGCGCTCCGTACGACCGGGGCGAAATTCCAACTCTCAGCCGAATGGAAGGGCGCGTCGGTCCGGCCGACAAGTCGCCTGTGCCACCGTGATGTCCGCCACTTTGACGGCCACTCTCCTGGGCATGTCCCCGGCCACTGCTGCGGACACCGAGACATCGCCCGCCAACCGGGGCCTCGTAGTCGGTTACTGGCTCAACGGCGGTGCCGGTATCAAGGAAGCGGCCGAGAAGGCCCTTCTGGGGAGCGACGATGACATCCGGCAGTTTCTCAGCGACGCGCTCGCCATCCAGGAAGTCGATGACCGGGTAGACCTGTCCCGCGTAGTCAACGCTGGCGGACCAGGCGTACGCCAGGCTGCCAAGACGGCGCTGGCAGGCACACCGGCCGATGTCGAGGCGTTCCTGGACGAGGGCTGGAAGGCAGCGCACGCACAGGACCAGCGTGTCGAGGCTGCCCGCGTCGTGAACTTCGGTGGCCCCGGGGTCCAGGACGCAGGCAAAGCGGCGCTGCAAGGCACCTCCGCGGACGTCAAACAGTTCCTGGAAGTGGGCCAGTACAAAGCGCAGCAGGCAGACGACCGGGTCGAAGTCACCAAGCTCTACAACTCTGGTGGCCCCAACGTCAAGGCCGCCGCCAAGCTGGCGTTGCAGGGCACTCCCGACGACCTCGTCGAGTTCCTCGAGGTCGGCCAGTTCGTGGCGCGTAACCGCGACCAGGAACATGCCACGATCGAACAGTTGGTCAAGCAGGCCGAGAAGGCCGGCAAGCAGGCCGAAGACGCGACTGATAAGGCTGAGGAAGCGTCAGGTAAGGCCATTGCCGCCGCCGAGCTGGCCCAGCAGGCTGCCGAGAAGGCAGCCAAAGAGACGCAAGCGGCGAAGAACGACGCCGACCGCGCCTCGCTGAAGGCAAAGCAGGCCGCCAACGCGGCCCGGGCCGCTGCTGAAGCGGCACAGCAGGCTATCGGTGCAGCCAATGCGGCCAACCGCTCTGCTCGCAGGGCATCGCTGGCTGCGGCCCAGACCGCCAACGCGGCAGCGGCAGCGGCGGAAGCGGCGAGCCGCGCTTCGAACGCGGCGTACGCAGCGAGCAAGGACCGCAGCAAGGCGCAGGCAGCCCGCGATCGCGCCGCCGAAGCGACCAAGGCCGGCGAACTCGCCAAGAAATCTGCCCAGGCCGCGGAGCAGGCTGCCAAGGCGTCGATCGCGGCTGCAGATGCCGTGGCTGCTTCCCGCAGCGCGACGGGAAACGCCAACAAGGCGGCTGCAGCTGCGGATCAGGCAGCTGACTACGCTGTTGCTGCGGGAGGTTCCGCCGCCGAGGCACGAGCGGCCGCTGCCGAGACCCGCCGGCATGCCGCCGAGGCCAACCGCGCCGCCAACGCGGCCGAATCTCTGGCCCGCACCTCAGCCGCGGCCGCACGAGAAGCCCGTGACGCGGCCAACTCAGCCGCCACCCATGCCAAGAACGCAGCGATAGCAGCCGAATCCGCCGCCGACAACGCCGGCGAAGCCGCCGATCAGGCAGCTGAAGCCACCAAGCAGGCCGCAGCCGCCAAGGCCGCTGCCGACACCGCCACCAAGGCAGTGGCGACCGCGAAGAAGACCTTCACCATCGCGCGGGAAGTGGAGACCGAAGACCTCACCACCCGTACGAACGCCGGCGTCGAGGCCGCCATGACCAAGAAGGCCAGCGCCGACACCTTCACCGTCGACATATCCCGGTCGGTGGTCGAGGGCCAGGCGATCGTGGACGACACTCAAGCCCTGGCAGCCAAGGTCGACAAGCCAGACGTTGACCAAGCTGCACTCGCCGCTCAAGGCCGTGCGGTCGCCTTGAGGACGATGTCGTACTTCGGCTCCTGGCGCCAGAGCGCGGCCGCCCAAGCTCTGTCTGGTACGGACGCCGATGTCATCGACTATCTGCGCACCGGCTGGAACCAGGCCGTGACCGATGAAACCCGCCAACAGGTCGCTGACCTCGCTTCCAGCAGTCCCTATGAGGCCGTACGCACAGCCGCTACCGAGGCCCTCAAGGGGACCGACCAGCAGATTCGCGACTTCTACACCACTGGTCAGCACCAGGCCGCCAACGCCGACTACCGCGTCGCCGTCACCAAGCTGGCCAACGACGGTGGGCCCGGCGTCAAGGAAGACGCAAGGAAGGCACTGGAAGACGGTAGCCCTCAAGCCCTCGTCGGCTTCCTGAGCAAGGGGCGCCATACCGCCCAGCAGGCCGACGAACGAGTGACCACCACACAGCTGTTCAACGAGGGTGGCCCTGAGGTCAGGTCGGCAGCGAAGATTGCGCTGGCCGGACCCGCCGACGAAGTTCACCGCTTCGTCGAGGCAGGCCAGTACATGGCCGCACAGAAGGACGCGCTTGCGCACGTTCATGTCGCCCAAGTCGAACGGCTCATCGCCGAAGGGCAGAAGACAGCCGCCACGGCGCGCAAGAACGCTGCCCTGGCAGCGCAAGCTGCTGCTGAGGCCAAGGATGCAGCCGAGGACGCCGAGAAGGCCAAGAAGGACGCCGCGGACAGCGCCAAGCAGGCGTCGGAGTACGCCACCGACGCTGACGCTGCCGCCGACCGGGCCGAGACCAGCGCCAAACGCGCCAAGGCCTCCGCTACCACCGCACGCGCTGCCGCTGACCGCGCGAACCAGGATTCCGCTGCTGCCGAGGAGTCAGCGGCCCAGGCGGAGTTCTCCGCCGCGTACGCGCGCACGTCCGCCTACCAGGCCAAGGAGGCCAGCGACCGGGCGCACGCCGATGCACTGGCTGCGGGCAAGAGCGCCAGCGAGGCCAAGAAGGACGCGGCAGCGGCCTGGGACGACGTGGTCGAAAAGCGTGAGGCGGAAGAGGCCGAAGCCCGTCGCATTGCCGCGGAGAAGCGCAAGAAGGAACGGGAGAGCAAGCCCAAGTGCTACATCCCGATGAACCGGGACAGTCTCCCTCCGTGCGCCATGGCCGGCCATGAACTCGTGTTCCCCACGATCGACCCCACCATCAAGGAAGCCGCCTGGGAGGTCCTCGGTCTGAACGACGCCAAGGACTGCGCGAAGAACCCCACCCTGGGCAAATGCGTCGTCGCCGCCATGAGCTTCCTGCCCGTCGGCAAGCTCAAGCTGCTCAAGAAGAGTCTCGAGGGCGTCGAGGGAGCGGTCGACAGCAGCCGCGCCGCGCGCGCGGCTCAGAAGTGCGCCGAGTGCTTCCTGGCAGGCACCAAGGTCCTGATGGCCGACCATTCGGTGAAGCTCATCGAGTCCCTCCAGGTCGGCGACGAGGTACTGGCCACGGACCCTGTGACACAGCGGACAGGTCCCCGCAAGGTCACCGACCTCATCGTCACTGACGACGACAAGTACTTCTCCGAACTGACCGTCTCAACATCGCGTGGCGAGCAGAAGCTGACCGCGACCGTCGACCACCCGTTCTGGTCGCCATCTGCGGGCAAGTGGCTCGAGGCAGCCATCCTCGAGCCGGGCATGACACTCAGGACCGACGTCGGCGACACGGTCACCGTGCACTCGAACCGGTCCTTCTACCATCACGCGCGGACGTACAACCTCACTGTCGCGGACCTGCACTCGTACTATGTCCTCGCGGGGGACACCCCGGTCCTGGTCCACAACAGCAGGTGCCTGATCGCCGACATCGTCGGCCCTCAGGGCGAAAAGCTCTGGCTCCCGAAGGGGCGAAAGGCCGTGGCAACGGCCAACAACCTCAAGGGATGGATCTATGACATCAAGCCTACCGAGGCCGTGGCTGCCGGCTTCCACAAGTCTGTCAAATACGTTCGCGTCATGGATCCGGTGACCAGCGGTCCACACCCATACCCCAACGGATACATCAACTATCTGAACGAAGCCGGCCAGGTGATCCATCCCATGACCGGCAAGACTCCCACCAAGTCCGACCCCTACTGGCACATACCGATCCCATGACACAGACAGAAGAACTTTTCACGTCCCAGAGGTACCAACCGGCCCCGGAGCCCATTGGCTGGGACCCGCTGAAGGAACCCGACGCTCTGGACGACGCCCAACTGCTCGACTGCAGAGTGTGCCCGACTGCGAACCGAGCGGCGCTCCTTTTCGACATGCGCGGTGCGTTGTTCTACCCCACGGGTAACGCTGCACTCCTCGTGGTTCGCGGACTACAGTCGTTCCGCTGGAGCGGAACACCTCAGGATAAAAATCTGATGGCGTTCTCGGTCACGTCCAGCCGACCCTTCAGGGTCGACAACGGCGCATTCCGAATGGAAGTGGAGTTCTTCCCGGACGGCGAAGCTTCCATCAGCGGAATGAGCGCGGAGTTCTATCTCCTGGAGGCCCACGGAATTCCCGCAGCGCCACCAAGCTATCCCGGACACGACCTCGATCAGGTCCGGCATGATCTACCGTCGTGGAACTCAGACTGCACGTTGCTGCAATCGGCCTCCACCGGTACCGCATAGCGGCGCAGAAAGCGGCTCGCCAGGTCTCTTCTTGGCGAGCCGCGGTTCGTTGCTTTTTCCTCCCTCGCCGGAACTGCCTGCGCGCCACATCCACACGTGAGCCGCTGATGACGTGCACCGATGGGGGCGCAAGCCCACCCACGCCCGGCGGGGCGGTGTCGGTCACAGCCGGTCGTTGATGCTGCGACCAGCACGGTCACTCCAGAAGGCCTGTCCACCCGGTCCGTACACGCAAAACGGCCATGCCGGGGTGCCCCTGGCGGAGGCCTCCTGGGGTCAGAAGCCGAACACCCGCCAGTCGGCCCGAGCGGGCCCGCACCGCACCCCGCCCATGCAGCCATCGTGATGTTGGGTGAGGAGTCGTTTGGCCGGGTGAGGGCATCGGCTTCGGCCCCCGAAGATGGCCTGGGGGCCGAGAGGCTCGGCTGAGCTTGTTCTTCAACCTCCGTCTGGCCCTGGCAGGGTGGCTGGCGGGCCCTGAGCAGGAGCGGTCGAATCGGGATGCGCTGTTGTGCACGGCAGTTGCATACTCACCGCATGCCCACGTTCTCTGCTCGGTTCCGAGACCCGCGCAGCACCGAGTACGACTTCATCGCCTTGATCATGGTGCGGTGCCCCGGTTGTGAGAAGGCCGCCCGTGTCGTTCCGGCGCCCGAAGACGCCAGTCCTGGGGGGCGGATTCTGTTCACGCCGCGGCGCCTGGTCTGTCATGGCTGCGGACTGTCGCGGGTGTGGAGCGGCCGCCTTGTCACGCTCTCTGCCGGCACAGCTCAACCAGCGACGGATCCGTACTTCGGTATGCCGCTGTGGCTCCAGGTCAAGACCCGGCACGGGTGGTTGTGGGCGTACAACCTCGAACATCTCGACTTGATCCGTCGTTTCGTCCAGGCGTCGCTGCGGGAACGAGCGCCCTGGTACGACACCGGACAGAAGATGACCTTGGTGGCCCGTCTTCCGGTATGGATCAAGAGGGCGAAGAACCGAGACGAGATCCTGCGTGCCATCAGCCGGATCCACGCCTCACTGGTTGCCGCCTGACCTGCTTACCAGCGTCCGAACATCACTCGAACTTGATCTCTGCTTCCGCTGTTTGGCGGACGTGCGGACGGCCTCCGCACGATCATGTGCTCCGACCAGAGAGGCACTTGACCAGTACGAAGGCCGTAAAGGTGAGTCTGCTGCCTGATGCTGTTCCGGCGGAGGCGTTCGCGCAAGCGTCACGCTTCCGGGAGGACTTATTCGACTGTCTGACCGCACGCGGGGACGAACTGTTCGAGCTCGTGGACGCGTTGCTGTGCGCGGACGGTCCGGTGACCTCGCCCGTGGATCTGACGCTGGTGGCCGAGCACCGGCGCGGGCACGGCGCGAGGTACGAGGCGCTGAACCACGGGAACGTGGACGTGCCCCGGCTGCGGCAGGTGCTGGCCGGTCTGCCGATGCCACGGGCTGCCGACGGGCGTCTGGTCCTCGCCGTCGACGTCAACAACTGGCTCCGCCCCGACGCGCCGACCAGAGCGGCTGTGGACCATCTTCGGCCCGGCCTGGGGCTGGCCCGCGGCCACCATGACCTACGAGGCCGACCAGGCCGACCTGTTGCGGCACGAGAAGGAGATCGCCGCACACCAGTCTTTCAACTACGCGTTGTTCGACGCGGCGGAGACAGCTCTGCTCGGCTGCGTCTACATCGACCCGCCGGAGAGGGACGGCGCCGACGGCGAGATCTCCTGGTGGGTGGTGGACGAGCTGGTGGGCAGCAAGGTCGAGCAAGCCCTCGACACGCTGGTGCCGCAGTGGATCGCCGCCGACTGGCCGTTCGAGGAGCCACGCTTCCTCGGCCGCGAGATCTCCTGGTCGGACTGGCTCGCCCTGCCGGAACATCCCGACGCGTAAGCAGCTGCTGTCGTCATGCTCTTGGGACTTGGTGATCGAACAGACGCCTCGAATGGGAAGTCGTCGGGTGCTCGGTGCATGCGAGGAGGGCCTCTTGAACAGCTCGCTGGTATCGAATCACCGCGCATCAGGAGGCCTTGGTGTCGCAGTGCTGCGTTGCGAGTATTTGATGAAGGTGGACCACGAGAGGATGGCAGAAGGAACCGAGCCCTGGACGCTGGTGATGTCGGGCCCCGGACTGGGTGAGCAGGGACTCATCCGCGCTGCGTCTTCCGGCCTGAGTGAGTGCCTCGAGCAGGTGATCAGTCGCTTGCGGTCGAGGCCTGGTGACTGGGAATGGCTGGCGGACCTCGCTTAGCGGTTCGGCGAGGCCCTCCTACCTCTCGGAGGGCCTCGTGGCGCGCTCCATCGAGTACGCTGCCTCACCCGAACGGCCCGCCCCACCACCCCGGGCGCCGGAATACCGGACGACAATGAGGTGCTCTGATCTTCACGGTGCACAGGAGCGCGGTGAGGAGGCTGGTTCACCCATGACGGCAGTCCGGTCCGATCCCGTGGTGCGTACCCCCGGCGGGGCCGTGCGAGGGCGGTTCGAGCGCGGAGTCGCGGTGTTCCGCGGCATCCCGTACGCGGCGGCGCCCGTCGGCCCCCGCCGCTTCCTGCCCCCCGCCCCCGCCCCGCCGTGGGAGGGTGTCCGCGACGCCGGCGCCTTCGGCCCCACCGCGCCGAAACCCCCGTACTCCGACGCCTTCGCCCAGTACCTGGCCGACCCGGTGATCCCCGGCGACGACTGCCTCAACCTCAACGTGTGGACGCCCGACCCGTCCCCCGCAGCGCGTCTGCCCGTCCTCGTCTGGCTGCACGGCGGCGCCCTGACCCGCGGCTCCTCCGCGGTCCCCGTCTACGACGGCCACGCCTTCGCCCGCGACGGCGTCGTCCTCGTGTCCGTCAACTACCGCCTCGGCATCGAGGGTTACGGGCTCTTCCCCGACGCGCCCCCGAACCCCGGCCTGCGCGACCAGATCGCCGCCTTGACCTGGGTGCACGACACCATCGAGGCTTTCGGCGGCGACCCCGGCCGCATCACCCTGGCCGGCCAGTCCGCGGGCGCGATCAGCGTCGGCGCCCTCCTCGCCGCCCCGCAGACCCAGGGCCTGGTCCGGCGGGCGATCCTGCAGAGCGGGCCCCCCGAGGTGTCCGACCGCGCCAAGGTCCGGCGGATGGTGCGCCGGATGGCCACCCGGCTGAAGACCCCCGCCACCGCCGCCGCGTTCGCCGCCGTCGACCGCGACCTGCTGCTGCGCACCCAGGCCGAGGTGGGCCGGCTCAGCAGCCCCGTGATCGGCGGCCCCGCCTTCGGTCTCGTCGTCGACGGCGACGTCGTCCCGCGCGACCCGAGGGAAGCGCTCCTCGACGGCGCCGCACCGGGCGTCGGACTCCTGATGGGCTGGACCCGCGACGAGTACCGGCTCTGGCTGGTCCCGGGCGGCCTGCTCGAACGTGTCGACCGGCTCGGCACGGTCGCCCTCGCCGGAGCCATGGCCCGCTGCCACTGCGGCAGCGAGGTGCCCCGCGGCTACCGTGCCCTGCACCCTCGCGCCGGGGCGGCGGAGATCGTCGGCCAGCTCGTCACCGACCACCTGCTGCGCATCCCCCTGCACCACCTGGCCGACGCCCGCCCGGAACCGTCGTACGTCTACGAGTTCGCCTGGCCCTCGTCCCTGCCCGGGCTCGGCGCCTGCCACGCCCTGGAACTCGGCTTCGTCTTCGACACCGGGGACGTCCCCGAGTCCCGGAAACTGGCGGGCGACGGCGCGCCGCAGGAACTGGCCGACGCGATGCACGGGGCGTGGGTGCGGTTCGCCGCGCAGGGCGACCCGGGGTGGGAGCGCTGGAACCCCGCGCACCCGGTGCGGGTGTTCGGGGACGGCGCACCGGAGGCGGCCGACTCCGTGGCCTACACCGCGCACGGCCCGCGCGACCGCGAGCTGGCGCTGTGGGCGCGCGACGCCGTCACGCCCCCCGCCGGACCCCCGGCCGCCCCGGAGACCGCCGACGTATCACCCGCGCGCCGCGCCGAACTGCGGGCCGTCGTCAGGCGGTTGCGCCGGACCGGGGCGCTGCGGCGCCACGGCTGACCCCGCCGTCTCCTCGGTGAGGTGCACGCCGTAGACCGTGGAACTGCGGCGGACCGTCATGCCCAGGCGTTCGTACAGCGGCAGGGCGCCCGCCGCCGAGTGGGTCCACAGGACGCAGGAGCGCGCGCCCCGCCGGTGCATCGCGCGGAACGACTCCCGCAGCAGCACGCGCGCGAGGCCACGGCCCCGGTGGTCCCGCCGGACGGCGACCCGGTCGATGTAGCCCTCGCCGGAGCCGGGGACGTCCAGCGCCAGCACCACCCCGACCAGCCGGCCGCCGGCGTGCGCCACGCAGGACAGGGCCGGGGCGAAGTCCGTGCGGTCCACGGTGAGCCGGGCCCACTCGGCGTACGGCTTGCGCCGCTTCTGCCACGCGGCGAAGGCGTCCTCGGTGAGCCGGTGCGCCGCCCGCTCGTCACCGGGCCGGAACGGCCGTACGGTGACGCCCGCCGGCGCCTCGGGCACCTCGGGTTCGGTGGGCAGCGCGATCTGCAGCAGCCACTCGGTGACGAAGGGCGCGTAGCCGCGGGACCGCAGCAGCCGGGCCGCCGCCGTGTCGGCGTCGGGCAGCGACTGCACCAGGCGGGCGCCGCCCGAGGCGAGGGCCCGGGCCTCAGCCCAGGAGAGCAGGGCGCTGCCCAGCCCCCGCCCGCGGTGGCCGGGGTGCACGTCGACGCCACTGCGGAGCCCGCCGTGCACCCACCCCCAGCCGGCCGGTGCCCCCGTCGCGTCCCGCACGAGCAGGGTGTCGCGGAGCGGGTCCGGACCGGGCGGGGCCGGATCGGCGGGGAGGGCGCCGGTGCCGGCGTGGCCGTACAAGGCGCGCTCACAGCCGGCCACCAGGGCGTGGATCGCGGCGGCGTCACCCGTGGTCACCGGTCGGCCCCGGTAACCGGCGGGCAGTTCCACGGAAGCGGGCGGCCCCGCGGGCGGAAGATCGGACACGTACCGCATCCTGCGCCGCCCGTGCCGCCCTGTCGACAGGGCGCCGGTCCGCCGTCCCCGGCCCGTCCTGCCGGCGAGTCCGCCGGGCGAGTGCCTCCACGGGCGCGGGAGCACCGTGAACACGCAGGTCAGCCGCCCCGGCCGGTGCGGGCCCGGCCGGTGCGGGTCCCCGTCAGGCCGGTGCCCGCACCGCCTCCGCGATCCCCACGATCGCCTGCGGGCCCACGCGGCAGCAGCCGCCGATCAGACGGGCGCCCGCCCGCCGCCAGGACCGCACCCGCTCCGGGGTGAACGTGGCACGGCCGGTCCAGGCGCGGGCCCCGGCGTCCCACGTCTCGCCGCTGTTGGGGTAGACGACGACCGGCTTTCCGGTGACCCGGGCCGCGGTCGCGGCGGCGGCCTCCACGTCCTGCGGCGCGCAGCAGTTCACCCCCACCGCGATCAGCTCCTCCGCGTCCGCGGCCAGGGCGAAGGCCCGCTCCAGCGACTGGCCGGCCCGGGTGCGCCCGCCCGCGACGGAGTACGTCAGCCAGGCCGGCACCCCGAGGCCGCGCACCGCCCGCAGCAGGGCCGCGGCCTCGTCCGTGTCCGGGACGGTCTCCAGTGCCAGCACGTCCGGGTCGGCCGCGGCCAGGACCTCCAGGCGCGGGCGGTGGAAGCGCTCCAGCGCGTCGACCGTGAGGCCGTACCGGCCCCGGTACTCGGAGCCGTCGGCCAGCATCGCCCCGTACGGGCCGGCCGAGGCCGCCACCCACAGCGGGCGGGGGACGCCCGCCCGGCGGGCCGCCTCCCGGGCCGCCTCCACGCTCAGCGTCATGAGCCCGGCCGCCCGGTCACGATCGATCCCGCGCCGGGCGAAACCCTCGAACGTCGCCTGGTAGCCGGCGGTGATCGCCACGTCCGCGCCCGCCCGGAAGTAGGCCAGGTGCGCCTCGGTGACCGCCTCGGGGCACTCGGCGAGCAGCCGGGCCGACCACAGCTCGTCGCCCAGGTCGTGCCCGGCCGACTCCAGCTGGTTGGACAGGCCGCCGTCGAGCACCACCGTCCCGTCGGCGAGGGCTTCGGCCAGGGTGGGGGAGACGCTCATGCGGACGACGGTAGTCCACCGAGGGGAGGCGGGGACGCGACGGAGGCGGCGGCATAGCATCGGGGGATGCCCGAGGTCGCTGCCGCACATGCCGAAGTACGTGAGGTCCTGGGAGTCTCCGCCGACCGGGCGGTGTTCGAACCGCTCACCCGGCGCGACGGGGCCGGGGCCGCGATGTGGCGGGTCACCGGGGGCGAGCGGTCGGCGCTCTTGAAGGTGCTGAGCCGGACGCGGGAGACGGGCGTCGCCTGGTCCGCGTCGAACGACCCCCGACACCGGCACTTCTGGCGCCGCGAGGCCTGGCTGCACCGCTCCGGCCTCGTCCGCGTCTGGCAGCCGTACGGCGTCCGGGCGCCACGGCTGCTGGAGTGCGTCGAACGCCCGGACGGCGACGTCGCGTTGTGGCTGGAGGACGTCCGCGGGGAGCCCGCGACGGCCTGGTCCCCGGCCCGGCACGCCGACCACGCCCACCGTCTCGGGGTGGCCCAGGGAGCGGTGGGTGCGGGGGAGGACGCCCCCTGGCTGTCGCAGCGCTGCCTGCGCGACCACACCTCGGACCCGGCGGCCGGCGGGGCACTGCTCGACGACGAGGCGTGGCGGCACCCCCTCGTCCGGGAGCACGTCACGCCCGGTCTGCGCGAGGACCTGGTCCGCCTGCGGCACGACCGTGCGTGGTTCCTCACCGTCATGGAGTCGCTGCCCCGCGCGTTCTCCCACCTCGACCACCGGCCGACGCACCTTGCCGGGGACGGCGCCGGCGCGAGCGTCCTGCTGGACTGGTCCTTCGCCGGCGACGGCGCCCTGGGCGAGGACCTCGGCACCTACCTGCCCGAGTGCGTCCTCGGCCTGAGCCTGCCCGCCGCCGGACTCCCGGGACTCGCCAAGACGGCGTACGACGCCTACCTGCACGGTCTGCGCACCAGCGGCTGGCGGGGCGACGAACACCTCGTCCGGCTCGGCGTGTGCGCGTCGGTGGTGCGGTACGAAGGGCTCGCCGCGGCCCTGCTGACGCGGACGGACGCCGCCCGGGCGGACGACGGCGGCCCCCGCCCGGCCGCGCCCCGCTCGGGTCACCGTGAACTGAGCCCGGTCCTCGCACACGTGGCCGAACATGCGGCCGAGGCCCGCATCCTGGCGCCACAGCTCGGATTCCCCCAGGCCCCCAGCGGCCGCTGACCCCGAGGGGCCCCACGCGGTGACGGTCCCCTCGGGGCCCGTCCCGGTTCGTCTCGTCGGAAACGTTGACCTGTTGGGGTCACCCCCTTACCTTTCCCTCGTTCGGCATGACAGATGCTGTTCGACCCACCGAACACCACCGAACACCGAACACCGAACACCGCTCCGGTGCGGCGCCGTGTCGTGTACGGCCGTCGCCCCGGTCCCCCCAGCGAGAGGCAGACCCCCACATGAGCCGCGCACGCGACCACGCTCTGCCCGAACCCCCCAGCCGCAGAAGCCTGCTGCTGGGCGCCGCGGCCGCCGGTGCCCTGGCCGCCGTACCCGTCCTTCCCGGCACCGCCGCGGCCGCCCCGGCCCGAGGGCCGAAGCCCGCACCCTTCGCCAACCCCCTCGTCCGCCACCGCGCCGACCCGCACATCCACCGGCACACCGACGGCTCCTACTACTTCACCGCCACCGTGCCCGAGTACGACCGCATCGTCCTGCGCCGCTCCCGCACCCTGGCCGGACTGGGCACCGCCGCCGAGTCGGTCCTCTGGCGCGCCCACCCCACCGGCCCCATGGGCGCCCACATCTGGGCGCCCGAACTGCACCGCATCGGCGGCAGGTGGTACATCTACTTCGCCTCCGCCCCCGCCGAGGACGTGTGGGCCATTCGCATCTGGGTGCTGGAGAACGCCCACCCCGACCCCTTCCAGGGCACCTGGGTGGAGAAGGGGCAGGTGAGGACCGCCTGGGAGACGTTCTCCCTGGACGCCACCACCTTCACCCACCGGGGCCGGCGCTACCTGGCCTGGGCCCAGCACGAACCCGGCACGGACAGCAACACCGGCGTCTTCCTGTCGGCGATGGCGAACCCCTGGACCCTCGAAGGCCCGCAGGTGCGCCTGTCCACCCCCGAGTACGACTGGGAGTGCATCGGCTTCAAGGTCAACGAGGGCCCCTACGTCCTCCGGCGCAACGGCCGCCTGTTCCTGACCTATTCGGCCAGCGCCACCGACTCGCACTACTGCGTGGGGCTGCTGACCGCCGACGCCCGCAGTGACCTCCTGGACCCCGCGAGCTGGTCCAAGTCGCCCGTTCCCGTCTTCACCAGCAACGACACGACGAAGCAGTACGGCCCGGGCCACAACTGCTTCACCGTCGCCGAGGACGGCCGCACCGACGTCCTCGTCTACCACGCCCGCCAGTACAAGGAGATCGAGGGCGACCCGCTGAACGACCCCAACCGCCACACCCGCATCCAGCGGCTCGGCTGGAAGGCGGACGGCACACCCGACTTCGGCATCCCCGTCGCCGACACGGCCGCGGCGGACGACTGAGCGGCCACGCCCCGCGCTGCCGTCAACTGCGGTGGCCGCAAAGGGAGTAGGGCCCCGCAACGGGGGAACCCGGGCCGGTGGATCGAGCCCCTGGGGCGCCCCGACCGGAACCGGGGCGCCCCAGGCCCCGCCCCGTGCACGGGCGGCCGGGCCGCGGACCTCAGGCGCGGGGCCAGTTGCCGAGCAGGACGTGCAGGGCGTCGATCGCGCGGTCCCAGGAGGCCTGGACGTCCCGGGGCGCGCCGAAGGCCCCGGTGGACTCCAGGGCGCAGTAGCCGTGGAAGGTGCTGCGCAGCAGACGTACGGCGTCGGTGAGGTCGGGCTCCCGCAGGCCGTAGGCGCGGAGCATGCCGTAGGTGACGTCGGCCGTGCGGCGCATCGCGGGGGAGTCGGCGACGAGTTCGGGGTCGAGGGCGATCTGGGTGGCCGCGTAGCGCCCGGGGTGGTGCAGGGCGTACGCGCGGTAGGCGGCGGCGAAGGCGCCGAGGGTGTCGCGGCCGGGCTCGCGGCCCTCGACGGCCGCCGCGATGCGGTCGATCATCTCGCCGCCGGCCAGGAGCGCCATGCGGACGCGCAGGTCCTTGAGGCTCCGCACGTGGGTGTACAGGCTCGCGTCCCGCACCCCGAAGCGGCGGGCCAGCGCGGAGAGGGTGACGTGCTCGAAGCCCGCCTCGTCGGCGAGGTCGGCTGCGGCCGCGACGAGGCGGTCGGGGGTGAGGCCGGCTCTGGGCATGGGCGTGTCGGGATGACCTCTCGGGGCGGTCCTCGGCGGCTGCGGGCGCAGCCGGGGGACGAGCGTAGTACGCGGCCGGCGCGCTCGGCGGGCGGGCAGTCGCCCCCCGGGCGCCGCCGACGCCTCTACGGCGACGGGGCGGTGCTGCGGCTACCGGGAAGCGACCGGCGGTGGTGCCGCTGCCCCGCCGTCTCCAGCGCCCCTTCGAGGGCGAACGTCGCCGCGCCCAGGCACACCGGGTCCGTCGGGATCGGGGAGAGGACGATCCTGGTGGACGCCAGCGGCCGCGGCAACGCGTGCCGGGTCACCGCCTCGCGCACCGCGTGCAGCAGCGGTTCGCCCAGCGTGCGGGCCACCCAGCTGCTCAGCACGACGACCTCCGGGTTGAACAGGTTGACCAGATCGGCGACTCCGGCGCCCAGGTAGCGGGCGGTCTCCTCGACGACCCGGCGTGCCACCGGATCGCCCGAGGCGAGCCCGCGGGCCAGCGCGTCGAGGGTCGCGGTCTGGTCCCCGGGGTGCAGCAGCGGGCTGTCCGGGGCGAGTTCACGCAGGTGCAGCATGATGCCCCGGGCGCCCACGTACGCCTCGACGCAGCCGCGGTCGCCGCACCGGCACCGGCGCCCGTTCAGGACCATCGTGGTGTGGCCCCACTCGCCGGCGCTGTTGCTCACGCCCCGGTGCAGCCCGCCGCCCAGGACGAGACCCGCGCCCACGCCGGTACCGAGGCCGACCACCACGGCGTTCCCGCGTCCGCGTGCGGCCCCGGACCACAGCTCGGCCACCGCGGCGGCCCGCAGCGGGTTGTCCAGGTGGAGCGGGTACGCCAGGCGCTCGGAGAGCAGGTCGCGCAGCGGTACGTCGTGCCAGTCCCAGTCGGGCGCGTACGCGCAGACGCCCGTGGCCGGGTCCACCTGCCCCGGGACGCTCACCCCGGCCCCGAGCACACGGGTGTCCTCCACCCCGGCCCTGGCGACCACCGAGCCGACGGCGGCGGCCACCCGGGCGACCACCTGCTCGGGCCGGGCCTCACCGGGCCGGACGTCCTCCTCGGCCCGGGCCAGCACGTTCAGTCCCAGGTCGAACAGCTCGGCGTGGACGTACGTCTCGGCGACGTCGACGCCGACGAGCGCGCCGCCCGAGGTGTCGACCGCGACCAGGCCCCGGGGGCGGCCGCCCGCCGAGTCCTCGAACCCGACCTCGGTGATCATGCGGAGGTCGAGCAGCTCGCCGACGAGGGTGGCGACCGTGGCCAGGCTCAGCCCCGTGGCGGCGGCCAGCTCCTGGCGGGAAGTGGGCGAGTCGGCGATGATCCGGCGCAGCACTTCGCAGCGGTTCGCGGTGCGGATGTCGCGTGACGTGCGCTTCACCGGGTTGCCCCACCCCCCTCCGGGCCGGGCGGGTCGGATCGGCACCGGCGCGGCGCAAGACTATGGGCGTGCGATGACGTTCGACAAGGGCTTCGGAAAGGGGCTTGACGAAGTCGGGCCGGAGGTCAGGCGGAGGTCGCGATCAGCGCGCCGGCGGACCGCACCGGCTGCGCCGGCCGCAGGGCGCCGTCCGCCGGCCGGACGATCCGCGGCAGGGGTGCGGGGCGGTCCGCGTCCCGCTCCGGGCCGGCGAACAGGGGGCGGGTGCCCGTCAGGGTGAGCAGTCGCTCGACCGCGGGGCTGCTGGAGCGGACGGTCACCGTCCGGCCCCGTTCCCGCGCGCGCTCGCGCAGGACCTGGAGCACGTACAGCCCGGCGCAGTCGATGAACCCGACGGCCTCCAGCCGCAGGTCGATTCCGCTGCCCGAGACGTCGAGCACGCCGGTCAGCTCGGGCAGGAGCCGGTGGGCGCCCAGGTCCAGCTCGCCGCGCAGGCTCACGGTCGTCCGGTCGCCGTCCACGGTGACGGCCAGGTCCGCCGCACAGGCGGGGAGGGTCGCCCGCGTGCCGGCGTCCGCCGCCTCCGCGACGGCCGGCCGGGTGGGGGGTCGCACAGCGTACGCAGGTTCCGGCATGGCCTCGTTCTCCCTTCCGCTCGCCTCGTCTCCGCTGACAGGGTGCCCGGTCGTGGCACATGCGTCAACCAATACATGAAACAGAGTGCGTGTTTTTGAGTGCGTGAATGTCCGGTCGCTAGAGTAGGAGCATGGATGGAGTGCCCGAGCCTCACACCGGATGGACGTTCCTCACCAACCACGCGCGTGTGCTGGCGGCCATCGCCGACAACCACAGCGCCCGCATCCGGGACATAGCGGCCCATTGCCGGCTCACCGAGCGGGCCGTGCAGAAGATCATCGCCGACCTGGAACAGGACGGATACCTCTCCCACACCCGGGAGGGGCGCACCAACACGTACCGGATCGACCCCGCCAAGAGGCTGCGCCACCCGGCCGAGGCGGGCCTGGGCGTGACCGTGGCCTCGCTGCTGTCCCTGCTGGTCCAGGACGAGGCCGACCGCGGCACGGTCCCGGCCTCCGGCGACCGCCCGCACGCCACCGCCTGAGCCGGAGCCCCACGGCCGGCCTCGTCCGGACCGCGGGGTTCTAGTCCCCGGCGAGCACCTCCCGTACGAAGGCGTTGGCGAACGTCCCCCGCGGGTCCAGCTCGTGGGCCAGGGCCCGGAAGTCGGCCATCCGCGGGTACAGCCCGCTCAGGGCGGACGCGGGGAGGGTGAACACCTTCCCCCAGTGCGGCCGCGCCGCGAAGGGGGCCAGTGCCTCCTCCACGCGCCGCACCACCGGCAGCACCGCCGGGGTGTCGTCGACCCAGGTGAAGTGGACCGCGACCGTGTCCCGGCCGTGGGAGGGGCTCAGCCACTGGTCGTCCCCGGCGACCGTGCGCACCTCGCAGGTCTGCAGCACCGGCGCGACGTCCTCCCGGATCGCGTCGAGCGCGTGCAGCATCTCCACGGCGTGCCCGCGCGGCAGCAGGTACTCCGACTGCAGCTCCGCCCCGCTGCTCGGCATGAACTCGGCCCGGAAGTGCGGCAGTCGCTCGTGCCACGGCCCCGGCGTGCCGAACTGCTCGGTGCAGTTGACCGCCGGCATGCCCGGCACCGGGTGCATCTTCGCGGTCGCGGGCGCGGCCCACGGGAACGCGGGCAGCGGCTGGTCGGTGCGCCGCTTGAGCCACACCTGGCGGAAGCCCGGCTCCCGCCAGTCGGTGAAGAGGCTGACGCTGTACCCCGTCGCCATCACCGTCTCGAAGGTGCCCGCGTCCATGCCCCGGAAGGGCAGTTCGGTGAAGACGTGCTGCTCCACCTCGTAGGCCGGTTCCAGGTCCAGGGTGAGCGCGGTGACGACCCCGAGCGCCCCCAGTGAGGTGACGGCGCCGCCGAAGCGCTCCTCGTCCCGGCCTATGGTCACCGCCGAGCCGTCGGCGGTGACCAGCTCCACCTCGCGCACGGGCGCGGAGAGCGGGCCGTTGAGCACCCCCGAGCCATGGGTGCCGGTGGCGACCGACCCGGCCACGGAGATGTGCGGCAGGGACGCCATGTTGGGCAGGGCGAGTCCGTGCCCGTGCACGCGACGGGCCAGTTCGGCGTAGCGCACGCCGCCGCCGACGCGGACGGTGCGGGCCGCGGTGTCGACGTCCACCTCCGGCGGCAGGGCGGCGAGCGACAGCAGCACGCCGTCGGCGCCCGGCTCGGCGATCCGGTTGAACGAGTGCCCGCTGCCCAGCACCCGCACCCGGTCGCTGTCCGCGACCAGCGCCCGCAGCGCGTCGAGCGACCCCGGCCGGTGCAGCTCCTGTGCCGCGTAGGTGATGTTGCCCGCCCAGTTGGTCACGGTCCCGTTCATCGCGTCGTCCTTCCCCGAGGCAGCAGGGGGCCGGGAAGCCCCCGCCGGAACCTACCCCGGACGCGCGTCCGATTGCCGCCGCCCCCGGCCGGCCCTACCGTGGTCACCCCGCAGGAAGCGGTTTCCGCCCCGGCTATCGGAAGGCCGCGGTCGCGACGCCCCCGAGCCGGAAGGTCAGGCCCGTGCACGAGCGCGCCCAGGCACTGTTCGCCATGACGCCGCGGAACGTGCCGCTGCTCTTCCCGCCCGAGGTGCTGGCGCGGCTGCGGGCGGCCGTCGACGTCGACCCGGCCCTCGTCGCACGGGACTTCACCGGCGCGCGGGTGCGGGAGGTGCTGGCGCGGACCGAGATCCTGGTCACCGGCTGGGGCTGCCCCCCGCTCGACGAGGAGGTCCTGGCCGCCGCCCCCCGGCTGCGCGCGGTGCTGCACGCCGCCGGCTCGGTGAAGGCCCTGGTCGCCCCGGGCCTGCGCGAGCGCGGCATCAGTGTCTCCACGGCCGCCGCCGCCAACGCGGTGCCCGTGGCCGAGTACACCCTGGCGATGATCCTGCTCGCCGGGAAGGACGCCCTGGCCGCCCGTGAGCGCCTGCGGACGGACCGTCCCTCCTCGGGCGGGGGCGTCGTGCCCGGCATCGGCAATCACGGCCGCCGCGTCGGGGTCATCGGCGCCTCGCGCACCGGCCGCCGCGTCCTGGACCTGCTGCGCCCCTTCGATCTGCGGCCGGCCCTGACCGACCCCTACGTCGGCGAGGAGGAGGCCGCCGCGCTCGGCGTGCCCCTGCTGCCCCTGGACGAGCTGCTGCGCACCTGCGCCATCGTCACCGTGCACGCCCCGGCCACCCCCGAGACCCACCGCATGCTCGGCCGCCGCGAGCTGGACCTGATGCCCGACGGGGCCGTCCTGATCAACACCGCGCGCGGGGCGCTGGTCGACCACGACGCCCTGGTGGAGCGGGTGCGCGCCGGACGCCTGACCGCGGTCCTCGACGTCACCGACCCCGAGCCGCTCCCCGCCGACTCGCCCCTGTACGACCTGCCCGGGGTCTTCGTCACCCCGCACCTCGCCGGCTCCCAGGGCAACGAGCTGGCCCGGCTCGGCCGGGTGGTCGCCGAGGAGGCCGAACGGCTGGCGGCCGGGGAGAAGCCGGCGTATGCGGTCGACTGGGCGACACTGGAACGCGAGGCCTGACGCAGCCCCCGCGCGAAAGGGACGAAAAGGGCATCCGCCCGGTTCGGGGGGACCCGGTACCGGGCCCGCGCACCGAGGGGCATACCGTGAGGAGTCGTACGTCCGCACCGGGAGGAGAGACGGGATGGGCAGCCGAACCGCGCTGGTCGAGGATCTGATGGAGCGGTTCCCGCACGTGCCGCGGGAAGCCGTCTTCAAGGAGGACCTGCTGCGCGGCGGTGTGACCTTCGACCCCTCCGCGCTCAGCGACAACGAGGGCGGCGAGGTGAAGCCGAAGTCGTACTTCATCTTCTCCTTCGACCACGGAACCCTGCCCGAGCTGGGCGAGGCCGCGCTGCGCCGCCCGCCCGAGGAGATCATCCTCACCGGCGGCCCGTACGACCTGCGCCGCACGGTCGTCTCGGTGCGGGTGAACCCCGCCTCGCCCTACCGCGTCGCGGCGAGCGAGGACGGCGTGCTCGGCCTCTACCTCGACGGCAGGCGCATCTCCGACGTCGGCGTGCCGCCGATGCCCGAGTACTACCGGCACAAGCTCTCCAACGGGAAGTCCGTCATGGAGGTCGCGCCCACCATCCAGTGGGGCTACCTCATCTACCTGACCGTCTTCCGCGTCTGCCAGTACTTCGGCGCCAAGGAGGAGTGCCAGTACTGCGACATCAACCACAACTGGCGCCAGCACAAGGCGGCCGGCCGCCCCTACACGGGCGTGAAGGACGTCGAGGAGGTGCTGGAGGCGCTGGAGATCATCGACCGGTACGACACCGCGAAGCAGTCCACCGCCTACACCCTCACCGGCGGCGCCATCACCAAGACGGTCTCCGGCCGCGACGAGGCCGACTTCTACGGCCACTACGCCAAGGCCATCGAGGAGCGCTTCCCCGGCCGCTGGATCGGCAAGGTCGTGGCCCAGGCGCTGCCGCGCGACGACGTCCAGCGCTTCAAGGACTACGGCGTGCAGATCTACCACCCCAACTACGAGGTGTGGGACGAGTACCTGTTCAAGATGTACTGCCCCGGCAAGGAGCGCTACGTCGGCCGCGACGAGTGGCACAAGCGCATCCTGGACTCGGCGGAGATCTTCGGCGCGCGCAACGTCATCCCCAACTTCGTGGCCGGCGTGGAGATGGCCGAGCCCTTCGGCTTCAAGACGGTCGACGAGGCCATCGCCTCCACCACCGAGGGCCTGCGCTTCTTCATGTCCCAGGGCATCACGCCCCGCTTCACCACCTGGTGCCCCGAGCCCACGACCCCCCTCGGCAAGGCCAACCCGCAAGGAGCGCCGCTGGAGTACCACATCCGGCTGCTCCAGGCGTACCGGCAGACCATGGAGGACTTCGGGCTCTCCTCGCCCCCCGGCTACGGCCCGCCCGGCGCCGGCAACGCGGTGTTCTCGGTCAGCTCCTTCATGGACAGCCTCCCGGCGGACGAACCGACCGCCGTTCTCTGACACTTCGATGACGCCGCCCCTCCGGGCGAGGCGGCGGTGAGTCGACAGGGCGGACGCGCACGTACGGCATCTTCGAGACGGAGCCGTGGGGGCGCGGCCGCCCTGTTCTCACATCTGAACAGGGCGCTTGTCAGTTGTGCGGGACGCGTGAAAAGCTCGGGCCCTGCCGCGAGGGTTCCCCCAACTCCTCTGCCGACGTGGTGAGTTGTTCTCGCTTGTGGATGCAGGAGACACATGCCCGACCTGCCGACCCCTCAGGACGCGACCGAGGCCGCGTGGTTCTCCGAGTGCTGGGACGCGGTCCTCGCCTACGCCGACCTGTGCACGTCCGGCTCCGCCGCCGCCGCGCAACTGGCCCGGGAGGCGTTCGCGCTGGGCATCCGCGAGGCCCGGGAGGCCGAAGCCGGACCGGCCCGCGGCACCGGCCGCCGCCACGCCCGGCTGCCCCGCATCCCCCTGCTGCTGACCGCCGTCCGCACCACCGCCGCGGCCTGGGAGCAGGCCGGGCAGGGCCACAAGCTCGATCCCGACCTGCGGCTGTGGCTGAACTCCGACAAGGCGGCCCGCTACACCGGACCGCCCCTGCAACGCCCGCTCGCCCTGCGCGCCCTGCGCGACCTCCAGCAGGCGGACGCCGAACTGCTGTGGCTCGCCGAGGCGGAGGCGCTCCCGCTGCCCACGGCGGCCCGCCGCCTCGACCTCGACCCGGCCTCCGCCGCCGAGGAACTCCAGCAGGTGCGCACCCTCTTCCGGGACCGCTGCCACCGCAACCACCTCGACACCCCGATGGACGCCCGCTGCCGCAGCTACGCCCGGCTGCTGGACGCCGTCACCCGCTCCGGCGCCGAGACCCCCGGCGACCTCTCCCGGCACCTGGCCACCTGCGTGCAGTGCGCCGAGGCCGCCGCCTGCCTGCGCCTGCACGGCGGAGGGCTGCCCGGGGCACTGGCCGGCGGGGTGATCGGCTGGGGCGGCCTCGCCTACCTGGAACGCCGCCGCCGCGCGGCCGAGGTGCGCCTCGGGGCCGGACGCCCCACTCCGCCCGACACCGACCCGCAGGACGGGGCGCAGAAGGCGCGGGTCGCGCGCAACGGGCTGCTCGTCGCCGCCGTCCTGGTGTCCGCCCTGGCGCTCGGGGTGACGCTGATGCCGTTCGGCGGCTCCGGCGACGACCTCACCACCCGGGGCGACGGTGGCCGCGAGCCGGTGGCGGACCCCCGTCCGTCCCTGCCCTCCGCCCCCTCGCCGTCGCCACCCGCGACCGGCCGGCCGTCCGGCCCGGCCACCGAGCGCACGCGCGAGCCGGCGACGCCCCGCTCGTCGAAGAGCCGCGACCGGCACACCGGGCCGCAGGGCACCGCCTCGCCCACCGAGCGCGCCGAACCCCGGCCCGGGCGGAGCGCCGCCCCCGTCTGCCGGGTGGAGTACGACCTGGTCAACCAGTGGCCCGACGGATTCCAGGCCACCGTCACCGTCACCAGCAGCCGGCCCCTGGACACCTGGCGGGTGTCCTGGTCCTTCCGCGACGGCCAGCAGGCCGGCCAGATGTGGGACGCCTCCGTCTCCCAGGCCGGGAACCGCGTCACCGCCACCGCCGCCGACTACAACAAGTCCGTGCCCGCGGGCGGCGAGCTGAGCTTCGGCTTCCTCGCCTCCTGGACCGGCACCAACTCCCCGCCGTACGGCTTCACGCTGAACGGCCACGCCTGCGCGAAAAGCGGTTGACGCGGCCGGGCCGGCACGGGATACGGTGACGCCGGTCGCTGCCGCAGGCGCACGACCGATCGAGGAACGAGGAGGTGTCGACCGATGGCTGTCATTGCGATGAGCGCTGCCCGCATCCAGTTCGTCACGTCCACCTCCACGGCCACCGGCTGATCCGACCCATCCGTCGCGCCGGGGCCGGCCTCGAAAGGGTCACCCTTGACTTCCAGCTCCGCCTCCTCCGTTTCCTCCGCGCTCGCCCCCTACGGCTGGGACGACGCGTGGGCGGACGAGTTCGCCCCCCACGCCGCCGAAGGGCTGCTGCCCGGACGCGTGATCCGCGTCGACCGCGGGCAGTGCGACGTCGTCACCGCCGGCGGTGTGCTGCGCGCCGACACCGCGTTCGTCACCCCGCACGACCCGCTGCGCGTCGTGTGCACCGGTGACTGGGTCGCCGTCGAAGCCGGCGGCAACCCGCGCTACGTCCGCACACTCCTGGAGCGGCGCACCGCGTTCGTCCGCTCCACCTCCTCCAAGCGGTCCGAGGGCCAGATCCTCGCGGCCAACGTCGACCACGCCATCGTCGCCGTGTCCCTCGCGGTCGAGCTCGACCTCGGCCGCATCGAGCGCTTCCTCGCACTCGCCTGGGAGTCGGGCGCCCAGCCCGTCGTCGTCCTCACCAAGGCCGACCTCGTGCCCGACCCCGTCACGCTGTCCCACCTCGTGCAGGACGTCGAGACCAGCGCGCCCGGCGTGCCCGTGGTGCCCGTCAGCGCCCTGGACGGCGAAGGGCTCGACGTCGTCGCCGCCCTGGTCGGCGGCGGCACGTCCGTGCTGCTCGGCCAGTCCGGCGCCGGCAAGTCCACCCTCGCCAACGCGCTGCTCGGCGCCGACGTCATGGCCGTCCAGGCCACGCGCGACGTCGACGGCAAGGGCCGGCACACCACCACGACCCGCAACCTGCTGGTCATGCCCGGCGGAGGCGTCCTCATCGACACCCCCGGACTGCGGGGCGTCGGCCTCTGGGACGCCGGGACGGGGGTCGGGCAGGTCTTCTCCGAGATCGAGGAACTGGCCGAACGGTGCCGCTTCCACGACTGCGCCCACGAGGCGGAGCCGGGCTGCGCGGTGCTGGCCGCCGTGGACGACGGCGACCTGCCCGAACGGCGCCTGCACAGCTACCGCAAGCTGCTGCGGGAGAACCAGCGCATCGTCGCCAAGACCGACGCCCGGCTGCGGGCCGAGATCCGCAAGGACTGGAAGCGGAAGGGGGCGATGGGCAAGGCGGCGATGGAGGCCAAGCGCGGCCCCCACTGGCGCGGCTGACCACCGGCCCCGCGGGCCGGGTCCGCCCGGGTATGTCTGGCCCGGCGGCTGCTGTTCGGTAGCCGTCGGGCTGGGTGTGCACCGCTCACCCCGGACCCGGCGCGGCCCGGAAGTCACCCCGGGCCCGGTGCGGTCCGGGAGCCGATGTCGTGTCCGATTTCCGCCAGCGGCGGGTGGGGCGGCGGCGGAGACTGGACGGGTGATGGACCAGAGGACGGACGAGGACACCAGGTACGCGGCCGTGCGCAGCCGCGACGCGCGGTTCGACGGCGTGTTCTTCTTCGCCGTCGAGACGACCGGCATCTACTGCCGGCCGAGCTGCCCGGCCGTCACCCCGAAGCGGGCGAACGTGCGGTTCTTCGCCACCGCCGCCGCCGCGCAGGGCTCCGGATTCCGGGCCTGCCGGCGCTGCCGCCCGGACGCCGTCCCCGGCTCCGCCGAATGGAACGTACGCGCGGACGTCGTGGCCCGGGCCGTGCGGCTGATCGCGGACGGGGTGGTGGACCGGGAGGGCGTCACCGGACTCGCCGCCCGCCTCGGCTACAGCCCACGGCAGGTGCAGCGCCAGCTCACCGCCGAACTCGGCGCAGGCCCCGTCGCCCTCGCCCGGGCCCAGCGGGCCCACACCGCGCGCGTGCTGGTGCAGACGACCGGACTGCCGATCACCGAGATCGCGTTCGCCGCCGGCTTCTCCAGCGTGCGCCAGTTCAACGACACGATCCGGGCCGTGTACGCCACGACCCCGAGCGACCTGCGCGCCGCAGCACCGCGCGGCGGCCACGGCCGGAGCACCGCCGCCCCCGACGCGGGCATCCCGCTGCGCCTCGCCCACCGCGGCCCGTACCAGTCCGGCCCCGTCTTCGACCTGCTGCAATACGAGGCCGTGCCCGGCATCGAGGAGGTCTGCGGCCCGCCCGGCGCCCGCACCTACCGGCGCACCCTCCGCCTGCCGTACGGCACCGGCATCGTCGCCGTCGCCGAACGCACCGGTGCCGCCCGGACCACCTCCGGCGCCCACCCCGGCGGCTGGCTCGAGGCCCGGCTGCACCTCACCGACCTCCGCGACCTGACCACCGCCGTCCAGCGGCTGCGGCGGCTGTTCGACCTGGACGCCGACCCCTACGCCGTCGACGGCCGCCTCGGCGCCGACCCGCGGCTCGCACCCCTGGTCGCCGCCCGGCCCGGCCTGCGGTCCCCGGGCGCAGCCGACCCCGAGGAACTCGCGGTACGCGCACTGGTGGGGCGCGCGGAGGCGGAACGGCTGGTCCGGCGGTACGGCAAGGCCCTCGACGCCCCCTGCGGGAGCCTCACCCACCTCTTCCCCGAACCCCCGGTCCTCGCCGGGGCGGAACCCGGCGGCACCCTCGGCGCCCTCACCGCGGCCCTCGCCGACCACGCCGTACGCCTCGACCCGGGCGCCGACCGGGACGCCGCGCAGGACGCCCTGCGGGCCGTGCCCGGACTGGACGCCCGTACCCTCGCCGAGATCCGCGCCCGCGCCCTCGGCGACCCCGACGCCGCCCCGCCCGGGCTCGACGTCCCCGACACCTGGCGCCCCTGGCGCTCGTACGCCCTGAACCACCTGCGCGCAGCAGGGGAGTGGGAGATCCGATGAACCCGTTGGCCTACTGGACGAGCATGGCGAGCCCGCTCGGGCCGCTGCTCCTGACCGCCGCCCCCTCCGGCGAGCTGACCTCGCTGTCCGTGCCCGGGCAGAAGGGCGGCCGGGAGGTGCGTGACGACTGGCGGCGTGACGCCGGGCCCTTCCGCGAGGCCGAGGAGCAGCTCGCGGCCTACTTCGCCGGGGACCTGAAGGAGTTCCGCCTGCCCCTGCGCACCGAGGGCTCACCGTTCCGGGAGAAGGTCTGGGCCGCACTGGACGCCATCCCCTACGGCGCCACCGTCACCTACGGGGAGATCGCCGCGCGCATCGGGGCGCCCCGGGCCGCGGTCCGTGCCGTGGGCGGGGCGATCGGCGCCAACCCGCTGCTCGTCGTGCGGCCCTGCCACCGGGTGATCGGGGCGGGCGGCGCGCTGACCGGGTACGCGGGCGGCCTGGACCGCAAGGTGCGGCTGCTGACGCACGAGGGAGTCCTCGCGGCCTGACCCCCTCCTGGGCGGTGCGCCGGTTCAGCCCCAGACCACCGCGCCCACCCAGGCCGCGGCGATGAGCTGGCAGGTGAACAGCTCGGCCAGGACGGCGGAGCCGCCCGAGCGCAGCACCGTGCGCACGGCGGCGACCGCGTCACCGTGCCGGCCGAGCCTGCGGCGTTCGAAGAGGTAGATCCCGGCGAGGAAGCCGGGGATCGCGCCCAGGACCGGGACGAGGACGAAACCGAGGAGGGAGCCGGTGCCGGCGTAGACCAGCATGCGGCGGGTGGTGGCGTCGGAGCGCAGCCGGCGGGGCGGCAGCGTCCAGCGCACCGCCTGGGAGAGCAGGAGCAGGCCCGTCGCCCCCACCAGGACCCACCAGGCGACCGGCTGCGGATCCTTCAGCGCCCACCACAGGACCGCGGCCCACACCAGCCACGAGCCGGGCATCGCGGGCAGCAGCACGCCGCACAGTCCGAGCAGGATGACCAGCCCGACCAGCAGGAGGTCCCACACTCCCATCTGACCAGACTGCCGGAAGCCGGGAGAACGCGCAGGTCAGCAGGGCGACGGTGGGCGACACCCGCAGGTCAGCCGCCCGGGCGGCCCCGTCGCCCCGGATCGCACGGCTGTTCCAGGAGTCACCCGACGTGTCGATCACCGCGGGGTGACGGGCCGGTTTTTTCCAAGAGCCCCGTTTTCATCCGGCTCGTGCGGTGACAATCGGGGGCATGAGCCAGCAGGGGGGAAGGCCCACCGGTCACGAGGACGACTGGTGGAGGCAGTTGTACGAGGACTCCACCGACGACACGGGCCCGGCACCGGCCCCCGATTCCCTGGACGACCGCTTCGCCTCGGCGGCGGGGACGGTGACCGGGCGGCCCGTCGTACCGTCGCCCCGGGCGGGCGCCGACGACCTGCCGGCTCCGCCGCCGCGGGCCCCGTGGGAGCCACCGCCGTCCCGTCCGCCCGGCCCGGTCACCTTCCCGGCGGCGAGACAGCCTCAGGACCCCACCGGACAGGGACCCGACGCCCCCGAGGACGACCACCCCCGGACCGCACGGCCGGCCCCGGACCACCGCCCGGGCCCCCTCCCACCCGAGCCCGCACCGGGGCGTGCGCCGGGACAGGATCCCGCGCCTGCGCCCGGCCCCGCACCCACATCTGGACCCGCCCCCGGACCCGCGCCCGAGCCCGGGTCGGTACCTGCTCCCGGAGCCGCGCCCGGGACCCTGCCGGAAACGCAGCCCACCCCGGCACCCGGACCGGCGTCCGGACCTGGATTCCCGCCCGAGGCCGGACCCGCGCCCGAGCCCGGGTCGGTACCTGCCCCCGGAGCCGCGCCCGAGCCCCCGCCGGGAACGCAGCCCGGGCCCACGCCCGGGTCCGCACCCGGACCGACCTCCGGACCCGGGTTCCCGGCCGAGGCCGGACCGGCGCCCGCCCCTGCCGCCGGACACGCGCCCGAGCCCGTGCCGGGAACGGAACCCGCCCCCGCACCGCCAACGGCGCCCGCACCCGGAACGGGACCCGTACCCCCGGCCCCGGAATCCCCCGCACCCCCGGAGCATCCCCCCGCGGTCGCGCCTCCCGGCCCGGGGATGCCCTCCGTGCCGCCGCCCCCGGTCTCGCCCCCGGCCTGGCCGGGCGGGGCCGGCCGCACGCCGGCCGGGGCGGACGTGCCCTCCGCCCCGCCTCCGCCCGTGGATCCACCGTCGGCGCAGCCGCAGAGTCCGGGGTCCGGCTCCCCGGCGGAGCCCCACCACGCGGTCGGGACCGTCGCCGTGCCGCCGCTTCCCGCCGGGCCGCCGCCGGAACCCGCGGTGGAGCAGCCGGCGTCCCGGATCGAGCGGCCCGCCGGGGAACCGGGGCCCCGGGGCCACGTCGGCTCCCGGCCGCCCACCTACGACGCCGAACCCACCGCCCTGCCCGCCGCCGATCCGGACGACCTCGGCGACCTCGTCGCGGACACGGTCCTCGACGGCGCCCGGTACGGGTCCTGCACCCTGCGGGCCGTGTCCGTGCGGGGCGACTCGGCGCGGTACCGGGGTGAGCCGCGGCGCGACTCCCTGCTCACCGCGCGGTTCGGGACGGGCGAACGGGCGCTGCTGCTGGTGGCGATGGCGACCGGGGCCCGCGCCACGCCGGGCGCGCACCGGGCCGCCGCCGAGGCGTGTCACTGGATCGGCCGTGCGGTGGGGCGCAGCCACGCACGCCTGGTGGAGGACATCAGGGGCGGCCGCCGGGGCGACCTCAAGTCCGGGCTGCACCGGCTCACCGACCGCAGTCTCGGCAGGCTCCGGGCCAGCGCGAGCGAACAGGGCGTCACCCCGCAGGAGTACGCGGCGAGCCTGCGCTGCCTGCTGCTGCCCGCCGACCCGGCCTGCCGGACCCGCGTGTTCTTCGGCGTCGGCCCCGGCGGGCTGTTCCGGCTGCGGGAGGGGGAGTGGCAGGACATCGAGCCCCGGGTGGCGGACGTCCGGGGCGAGGCGGTCCTCGGCTTCGGGTCGCCGCCCTCCGAGACCCCCGAGGGCGACCGGCTCACCATGGACCTCGGCATCCCCGCCCCGCCGAGCCCCTACGAACCGGCCCCGGAGCCGCCCCGCGAGCCCTTCCGCTTCCGTACCTCCGTCGCCCGCCCGGGTGACACGCTCCTGATGTGCAGCAGCGGTCTCGCCGATCCGCTGCGGGGCGAACCCGAGCTGGGCGAGTACCTCGCCGAGCGGTGGTCCCTCCCGGAGGCGCCCGGCCTGGCCGCGTTCTTCGCGGACTCCCAGGTCCGGGTCAAGGGGTACGCGGACGACCGTACGGCCGCGGCGGTGTGGGAGGCGTGAGTACGCGGCCTGTGAGGTGATGGAACTCGGAGGGATCCCGGCAGACCGAAGGGGCAGACGAGAACCATGGCCAAACAGAACGTCGCGGAACAGTTCGTCGACATCCTCACCCGCGCCGGGGTGAAGCGCCTCTACGGGGTCGTCGGCGACAGTCTCAACCCCGTCGTCGACGCCGTCCGCCGCAACTCCGCCATCGACTGGATCCACGTACGGCACGAGGAGACCGCCGCCTTCGCCGCCAGTGCCGAGGCCCAGATCACCGGCTCGCTCGCCGCGTGCGCCGGTTCCTGCGGTCCCGGCAACCTCCACCTCATCAACGGCCTCTACGACGCCCACCGCTCCATGGCGCCGGTCCTCGCCCTGGCCTCGCACATCCCCTCCAGCGAGATCGGCCTCGGCTACTTCCAGGAGACCCACCCCGACCGGCTGTTCACCGAGTGCAGCCACTACAGCGAGATGATCTCCAGCCCGCAGCAGATGCCGCGGCTGCTCCAGACCGCCATCCAGAACGCCGTCGGACGCAGCGGCGTCAGCGTCGTCACCCTGCCCGGGGACATCGCCGACCGGCCCGCCCCGGAACAGGCCGCCGAGACGGCCCTCGTCACCTCACGGCCCAGCGTGCGCCCCGGCGACGCCGAGATCGACCGGCTGGTCGAGATGATCGACGAGGCGGGCAAGGTCACCCTGTTCTGCGGCAGCGGCACGGCCGGAGCGCACGCGGAGGTCATGGAGTTCGCCGGGAAGATCAAGGCCCCGGTCGGGCACGCCCTGCGCGGCAAGGAGTGGATCCAGTACGACAACCCCTTCGACGTCGGCATGAGCGGACTGCTCGGGTACGGCGCCGCGTACGAGGCCACCCACGAGTGCGACCTGCTGATCCTGCTCGGCACCGACTTCCCCTACAACGCGTTCCTCCCCGACGACGTGAAGATCGTCCAGGTGGACGTGCGGCCCGAGCACCTCGGCCGCCGCTCGAAGCTGGACCTCGCGGTGTGGGGCGACGTACGGGAGACGCTGCGCTGCCTCGTCCCGCGGGTGAAGGAGAAGAAGAACCGCCGCTTCCTGGACCGGATGCTCAAGAAGCACGCCGACGCGCTGGAGGGGGTGGTGAAGGCCTACACCCGAAACGTCGAGAAGCACACGCCGATCCACCCCGAGTATGTGGCGTCCGTGCTCGACGAAGTCGCCTCCGACGACGCCGTCTTCACCGTCGACACCGGCATGTGCAACGTCTGGGCCGCCCGGTACATCTCGCCCAACGGCCGCCGCCGCGTCATCGGTTCCTTCTCGCACGGCTCGATGGCCAACGCCCTGCCCATGGCGATCGGCGCGCAGTTCACCGACCGCACACGGCAGGTCGTGTCGATGTCCGGCGACGGCGGCTTCTCCATGCTGATGGGCGACTTCCTCACGCTGGTGCAGTACGACCTCCCGGTGAAGGTCGTCCTCTTCAACAACTCCTCGCTCGGCATGGTCGAGTTGGAGATGCTGGTCGCCGGCCTGCCGTCCCACGGCACCGCCAACAAGAACCCGGACTTCGCGGCCGTCGCCCGTGCCTGTGGTGCCTACGGGGTGCGGGTCGAGAAGCCCAAGGACCTCCGGGGGGCCCTGAAGGACGCCTTCAAGCACAAGGGACCGGCCCTCGTCGACGTCGTCACCGACCCCAACGCGCTGTCCATCCCGCCGAAGATCAAGGCCGAGATGGTGACCGGGTTCGCCCTGTCGGCCTCGAAGATCGTGCTGGACGGCGGCGTCGGCCGCATGGTGCAGATGGCCCGCTCCAACCTGCGCAACATGCCCCGGCCGTAGCCGTTCCGCGGCGTCTAGCCGTACGGCGTCCACCGGCGCGAGGAGGTGTCGTACCGATAGCGGGGCAGGCCCTCCAGGGCGCTGGTGCGGAAGGGCCGGCCCCGGTCGTCGATCCGGACCGTGCCCCTGCGGCCCTGCGAGGACCAGTCCAGCTCCAGGTACCACCGGCAGTCGCACGACCGGGTGCCCGCTGTCACCAGCAGCACCTCGGGCTCTCGCGCGGAGACCCGGTAGGGCATGCGCACCGCCGGTATCGGCGTCCCGGCGTCGTTGCCGGCGACCGCGCGGGCGAGGGGCCGGTCCTTGTCCAGGTCCACCTCGAAGTACCGCGGGGTGACGGCACCGCCGCAGCCCTGGTCCATCGCGAAGGCGTTGCCCTCGACGGGGGCCGTGCGCCCCACCACGCGCACGCGCAGGTCCTCCAGTACGACAGCCGTGTCGGTCCGCCCCTGCACCGAAAGCCGTACGAGCGTCTCGCCCGCATGCACCGCGCCCTGGGTCGCGGCCCAAGTGCCCGCGTCCTGCGGCACGGGCGGCGGGGGAACCCGGCCCGGGGGCTTGCTGATCACGTAGTCGTGTCCGCAACCCAGCTTCCACGCCTGGGAGTCGGCGGACCAGGTCAGGGGTGCGGCGGCGGACGAGCCGTTCCGCGGGGGAGCGGCGGTCCGGGCGGACGGCGAGGGGCCGGCCGTGCCGTGCTTCCTCCCCTTCTTCCCTCCCTTTGCCTTCTCCGGGGCGGTGGAGGACGACGACGGCTCCGGGGTGGGCGAGTCGCTCGGCGTGGAGGAGCCGTGCCGTCCCGGCGGTCCGGCCGGGTCCGCCCCGGGGTCGGCCGGGGCGACGGTACGGGCGGGGCCGTCGGCGGCTGCCCGCCGTCCGTCGGGCAGAGCGGCGAGACCTCCCAGGGTCGCCAGCAGCGCGCAGGCGGCGGCGAGGCCGATCAGGAGCCGCCGGTGACGGTGCCAGGGGCGGTGGGGACGGGCGGCGTGCGGGGCAGGGAGGTTCACCGGGTCCGCTTCCGCCGGGGCGTCCGCCTCTCGTGACGTCCCGTCCGGCCCGGCCGGGGCGTCCGCCGCGCGCCCGCTCGACGGGGCGCCCGCCTCCTGGTGTGCGCCCGCGCCCCGCGCCGCTTCGGCGACCCGCACCGCGTGCGCGCCCTGCGGGGCGCCCCGGCCCGGCGCCGCGCGCCCATCCGGCCCGGCGTCCCCGGCCACGACCGGCTCCCCGGCTTCTGCCCTGTCGCCCGTGGCTGCCGGTTCCTCGGCTTCTGCCCTACGGTCGGCGGCTGCCGGCTCTCCGGCCTCCGCCCTGTCGCCTATGGCTGCCGGTTCCTCGGCCTCCGCCCTGTCGCCTATGGCTGCCGGTCCCTCGGCCTCCGCCCTGTCGCCTACGGTTGCCGGTTCCCCGGCCTCCGCCCTGCCCCCGCCCGCTGACGGCCCGTCACCCTCCGCGGCTGCCTCCCCGTTCGGGCCGCCTGCGCCTTCCGCCGCAGCCGCGGACCGTCCTTCCACCGCAGCCGCGGCCTGCCCCGCACCGGCGGCGACCGTGGAGCCCGCGCCCTCCACCGATCCGCCCGCGGCCGCACTGCCTCCGGCCGTGCCGCCGCGAGGCCGTTGCCGTGCCGCCACCGCGACGAGCCAGCGGCGGTGCAGTTCCAGGCGCTCGTCGGCGGTGGCCCCGCACAGGGCCGCGAAGCGCTCCACGGGAGCGAAGTCGACCGGGACCGCGTCGCCCGCGCAATACCGGTGCAATGTCGAGGTGTTCATGGCCAGGCGGCGGGCCAGCGAACCGTAGCTGCGGTCCGTGCGCTCCTTAAGGGCTCTCAGCAGCGCCGCGAACTCCCCGACGCCGTCCACGTCCTTGCGTGCCGACACCGTTCCCCCGTCCTCGTGGTCCGACCGGGCCCGGAACGGCATCCCAGGCACCCCATGTACCTGCACGTCAGACGGGCTGGGATGGTTCCACCGTGCCGGATCGGGCGCGGGCTGTTGCGTCCGTCCTGTGGGACGGCTGATGCTTCTGGTGCCGCACCGAGCAGGTCCTGCCCGACCGGCCGGCCGCGCGGCGGCACCGACCATCCACGTACACATCCACGGGGGAACACCCATGCCCAGGCACATCCGAGCAAGCGCGCTCACCCCACTCACCGTCGCGGCCCTCGCGGCGGGCACGGTCCTCACGGCACCGGCCGCCGGTGCCGCGACGAAGGCCGTTGCACCGAAGTTCCTGTCGGCGTCCCAGCTGCCGCCGCACCCGAGCTCCACCTGGACGGCCGGCCCGGTCACCGAAGGGTTCCCGGAGGGACTCGGCACCTGCGTCAGCACGGAGGGCGTGCCGTCCTACGACTACCGGTACCGCGAGTTCCGGACCGACCTGGACACCAGTGCCGTGCAGCTGACCGTCGTGGCGGACACGGCCACCCTGGCCAAGGCGCTGGCGAAGCACTACGACGACCTGATCCGCACCTGTGGCGAGCGCATCGAGCAGGCCTACCCCGACACCGAGGCTGAGGGCCGCTACTACGGCAAGCTGGCGGTCGAGGAGGGCGCCCAGGTGCGGGGTCTGCACACCGAGACCTCGTGGGGTGCCAACGACGTCTCGCTGATGTCGGTGGGACGTGACGGCAGGACCGTCACCGTCGTGCAGTGGGGTCAGATGGGCGACTTCGGCGACGCCCCGGTGAGCGCCTTCAAGAAGACGACGACCACCGCCGTCAACAAGCTCTACTGACCGGGCGGCCACCGGCGCAAGGGCCGTCCTCCGCCACGGGGGTGAGGAGGACGGCCCCGCACCGGCCGCACGCGGCGACGGAAACCGTCGTACTTCGGCCAACTTCCGGCGAGCGCCCCCTACGCGGGCCGGTCCTCTCCTCCCGTCCCCGCGCACGCGTCCGGCGACAGCCGACACACGGCTCGTCGTCCGATCTCCGGCGGTCAGCAACCGTACGGAGACCCTGACCGGCCACCCCCTTGACCCCCTGCCCCCGGCCGGTGTACCACGCGGCGGGCCGCCACCGGGCCCGGGTGCCCGTTCCCGTGGCCGAACACCCGGCCGTCGGCGAGCGGGCATGACTGGCGCGTGCCCGGTGGGGCATGGATCCCCGTGAACGTGTTCGAGCAAGGGGGAACCGACATCGGCGCGCGGGCGGGGGCCATGGAGAGGCAGGCACGGGGAGGCGGTCCCACGGCGACGGGGGCCTTCTCGGTGGACACGGCGGGGGACAGGGCGGACGAGGTCGCGGAGCGGGAGGCGGAGCCGCAACTGCGCCGCAGACTCGGGCGGGCGGACCTGCGGGCCGTCCCGGAAGCCCGCAGGG
Source organism: Streptomyces sp. NPDC053665 (assembly GCF_055585285.1). NCBI lineage: Bacteria > Bacillati > Actinomycetota > Actinomycetes > Kitasatosporales > Streptomycetaceae > Streptomyces > Streptomyces sp. NPDC053665. Next base: position 1,180,010 of record NZ_JBVJKK010000001.1, on the reverse strand, counting down.
CCCTGCGGGAACTGCTCGGACGCTGGGGCAGGCCGCCCGGACGCTCCGACCTCCCCGACATCGCGGAACTGCTCACCAGCGAACTCGTCACCAACGCGATCGTCCACACCGACCACGACGCGGTCCTCACGGCCACCGTCGGACCCCGCGGACTGCGCGTGGAGGTGCGGGACTTCGTGGCCCGCAGGCCCCGGGTGCGCACACCGGTCCCCGACGAGGGCACAGGCGGGCGCGGCCTGTTCCTGGTGGAGTCCCTCGCGGACGACTGGGGGGTACGGCCGCACGAGGTGGGCAAGTCGGTCTGGTTCGAGCTCCAGGCCCGCGCGGCGTGAACGCCGAAGGGGGCGCGGTCCCCCCCGGACCGCGCCCCCTTTTCGGTGCCGCTGCGTCAGCCGAACTGCTGCTCCAGGTCCTTGAGCTTGCGCTCCAGGGAGTCCAGACGCGGCAGCGCCTGCGTGTCGTCCTCCGCCGTCAGGTCGACAGTCACCGGGTCAGTCCCCTGGCGGACCGGCTGCAGGGAGGGACGCGAGCGGACGGGCAGGGGATCCGGCGCTATGGCAGGCTCCGCGGAGGCCTGCGAGGAGGCGCGCTCCACCTGCACCTCCACCTGCCGGCCGCCACCGCGGCCGAAGTGCCCGCGGTTGCCGCGGCTGATCGCCTTCAACTGCGCGCGCTCCACGCGCTGCTGGTCGCGCCGCCGCTGACGGGCCTCGTCCTTCTTGCGCTTGTCGTCACGGACCTCGTCCACCGCCTCGTCGAGGCTGCGCACGCCTTCCAGCAGCATCAGCGACCAGGCGCCGTACGTCTCCCGGGGAGCGCGCAGCCAGCGCACGATGCGGATCTGCGGCAGCGGGCGCGGCACCAGGCCCTGCTCGCGCAGGGCGGCGCGGCGGGTCTGCTTCAGCGCGCGGTCGAAGAGGACGGCGGCGGACAGCGACATGCCGGCGAAGAAGTGCGGGGCGCCCGCGTGGCCGACGCCCCGGGGGGCGTGCACCCAGTTGAACCAGGCAGCGGCGAACGCGAACGTCCAGACCAGTATCCGGGAGCCGAGCGCGGCGTCACCGTGGCTGGCCTCGCGCACTGCCAGCACCGAGCAGAACATCGCCGCGCCGTCCAGGCCGAACGGGACGAGGTACTGCCAGCCGCCCGTCAGGCCGAGGTTCTGCTCGCCGAAGCCGACCAGGCCGTGGAAGGAGAGCGCGGCGGCGACGGCCGCGCAGCAGAAGAGCAGGACGTAGGAAACGGTGCCGTAGACCGCTTCCTTGCGCCTGCGGCGCTCCTCGCTGCGCTCCCAGGAGTCGTCCGCGCTCGTGTCCTTGACCGAGGAGCGCTTGCCGCGCGCGAGCACCGCCACCGCCGCCAGCATGCCCAGCAGGAGCACGGCGCCGGGAAGCAGCCAGTTCAGCGATATGTCGGTCAGTCTCATTCGGGGGTCCCTTGCAGTGGGATAGGGCGTAACGCCCGCCATAGTGGCCCAATCCCGTCAGCCCTCAGGGGGTTTCGGGGCAAGAGGCCGCCAAGGAAGTGCAAGGGGATGCCCAGGGCGGCGTTCTGCTCGAACTGCCGCTTGAGGGGCGGGAGTTGAGTTCGAACAAGACTACCCGTACGAGTGGTTCTCCGGAAAGTTCCCGCCACGCGTGAGGAGACGGTGATCCGCCTGGAGGCATGCGGGGGGCCGGTGTGGTGATGATCTTACGGGTCGCCGGGGGGTGATCCCGCCCGGCGCCGTGTCACCCCGCTGTGGCCAGCAGCTTGCCGACCCGGTCCGCCTCGCAGGTGCGGGGGCAGGTGGCGCAGGTGTCCTCCGGGCGCAGGGTGTAGAACATGCAGCAGCTCGCCCGCTCCCGGGTGCGCAGGGGCTCGCCGCCCGGCCCGGTCAGCTCCCGGAAGGCCGGTGTGCCGACGTACGGCTTGACCGCGCCGGGCAGCAGCATCTCCAGCTCGCGCATCGCCCGCCGCTCCTCGATCTCGCCGAGCTGCTGCGCGACGTACCAGACGCCCTCGACGATCTCGTCCGTCGCCATGCCCCACAGGGCCCGGCCGCGGCGCCGCATCCGGGGTCCGAACCCGGCCAGGACCGGTTCCATGTGCGCGGCCACGGCCGAGCGCACCTCCGCGCGCAGCGCCTCCTCGTCGGGCACGACACGGGCCCCGGGCAGGACGGCCGCCTCGTCGCCGGGCAGGCAGGCGAAGCCCGCGGGGCGGACGGCCAGGTGCCCGAGGGGGTGGCCCGCGGCGGTGCGGTCGTACGCGACGTGCGTCACGGGGTAGGAGGGGACCCTGCGCTCGAGGAACCAGGGGACGGTGATCAGCAGGCAGGCGGGCCAGGCGTAGCGGTGCAGACCGAAGCTCGCGACGACGTCGGGGCGGGCGCGCTGTCCGTAGTCCCGCTGGATCTGGTCCTCGTCCCAGGCCAGGAACGCGTCGAGCGCGGGGCCGGCCGCCGCGAGGTCGGCTGCGGCGGCCCAGCCGGCGCCCCGTGGCAGCGCGTCCCCGGGCGCGAGCTCCGTGACCGCGAGCCCCGGGAGGACGTCGGCCAGACGGGCGTAGGCGCCGGAGACGGCCGAGCGGGGCGCGGGCATGTGATCACCGATCCGTCTGGGTCGAACAGGCTTCCTGAAGGTAAGCCTTACCTTACCGAAGATCGCGGGAAAGGGAACCGTGGAAGGGAACGAGCGGCCGATGCACTTATGGTGCTTGACGGCTGAGTGACAACCCGCCGTAATGACCCCAAGTACCGATACGTCACCGACACGTCCCGAGGAGGACCTTGTGAAGCAGGGCACGCAGGGCTCTCCCGGGACCGGACTGCCCCGGACGCGACCGGCCGCCGAGGCCGGGGAGGCCCGGGTGCCGCGCCAGGCCGGGACGGTGCGCGGTGAGCACACGCACAGTGAGCCGCCCGCCCCGGAGGCTGCGCGGGAGCGGCCGGTCGTGCAGCGGACCTCGGTGCGCGGGCAGATCCTCGACGCGCTGCGTGCCGCGCTGGTGGCCGGGGACCTGCGGCCCGGTGAGGTGTACTCGGCGCCCGTGCTGGGGGAGCGGTTCGGGGTCTCCGCCACACCCGTGCGCGAGGCCATGCAGCAGCTGGCCCTGGAAGGCGCCGTGGAGGTCGTGCCCAACCGCGGTTTCCGGGTGGTCGAGCGCGGGGCCCGGGAACTGGCGGAGCTGGCCGAGGTGCGGGCGCTGATCGAGGTGCCGGTGCTGCTGCGCCTGGCACGCACCGTCCCCGCCGAGCGCTGGGCGGAGCTGCGTCCCCTCGCCGAGGCGACGGTCCGGGCGGCGTCCTCGGGCTGCCGGGCGACGTACGCGGAGTCCGACCGGGGGTTCCACCGGGCGGTGCTGTCCCTCGCCGGCAACCGCCAGCTCGTCCAGATCGCGGAGGACCTGCACCGCAGGGCGCAGTGGCCGCTGGTCGGGGGCGGGCCGGGGATGCGGGGCCGGGCCGACCTGGTGGCGGACGCGCACGAGCACACGGCGCTGCTGGACGCGCTGATCGCCCGGGACCTGGAGGTCGTGCGGGCGCTGGCGAGTGAGCACTTCTCGGGGGCCGCCGGCACGGGATGACGGGTCTTCTCGGCGGGCTGCCGGGTCCCGCGCCCGGCAGGGGATGGCGGGCCTCGTCCGCGGGCTGCCGGGTCCCGCGCCCGGCACGGGATGACGGGTCCTCTCGGCGGGCACCCTGCGGTGGTGCCGGCCGGCCGGTCAGGGCCCGGTGCCCGCGGGGGCCGCGCCCCGAGGGCGGTGTCGGGCCTGTCAGGCCGTCGCCGCCGGAGGCAACGGCGTCAGGTGGCGGGCCAGCCAGGTGGGGACGCCGCCGAGCAGGCGGAACAGGCGGCGGGCCTCCTCCCGCAGACGCGACGCCTCCGGCTCGGTCTCGGTCTCGGCCAGGGACACCAGCGCGGGGGCCGTGCCCACCAGGTAGCCCAGTTCCTCACGGATCCGCAGCGACTCCGCGAAGCCGTGCCGGGCCTCCGCCAACTCACCCTCGCGCAGGGCCAGTCCGGCCATGTGGCGCCAGGTGAACGACAGCAGCAGCGGGTCGGCCAGGGCCGTCGCCCCGGCGTGGGCGCGGCGGTAGGCGGCGCGTGCGGCCTGGGGCGAGCTGGTCAGGTTCTCCGCCACCAGCCCGCGGCGGAAGTCGAGCAGGGCCCGCTGCGGGGCCCCCGGAGGCACCAGCGCCGCGGCCCGGCCGAGCGCGGCACGGGCCTCGTCGGCCCGGTCGCGCACCGCGAGCACCGTCGCCGCGTAGGCCAAGTACCCGCGTTCACAAGCGGCCGCGCCCCGCTCCTCGTCGCCGTGGGCCAGCGCCTCGGCCGTGCGCAGCGCGTCCTCGGCGTCCTCCCAGCCCTGCTCGGTGTACAGGCACCGTTCGACCAGCAGCGCCGCGCGCTGCAGCGCCGCCCCCGGGGTGGCCGGCGGCAGCAGTGCGGCCGCGTCGGCCCAGCACCCGCGCGAGCGCAGCCGCCATACCGCGGTCTGGAGGGGATCGTCACCGGCGGTCGTTCCGTTACCAGACATGGCGGTATGCGCCACGTTGCCCTCCCCGAGCACGCCATCGAGCTGTTGAGTGGTGGCGGCATCTCAGCACGAATCGGCGGGCCGGGCCAAGAGGGCGGGTGAAGGATTTCACAAAGTCGTGGGACGCGGCGCGGGCCCGGGGCCCGGGCCGTGCGCGCCCTTGTCTCAGCTCATCCGCAGTGCCAGGAAGAAGTCGAGCTTGTCCTCCAGCCGGGAAAGGTCACGACCCGTCAACTGCTCGATCCGGCCGACGCGGTAGCGCAGCGTGTTGACGTGCAGGTGCAGACGGGTGGCACAGCGGGTCCAGGAGCCGTCGCAGTCGAGGAACGCCTCCAGGGTGGGGATCAGCTCGGCCCGGTGGCGGCGGTCGTAGTCGCGCAGGGGATCCAGGAGGCGGGCGGTGAAGGCGCGGCGGACGTCGTCGGGGACGAAGGGGAGCAGCAGGACGTGGGAGGCCAGTTCCTGGTGGCCCGCCGCACAGACCCGGCCCGGCCGCGCGGCGGCCACCCGGCGGGCGTGCCGGGCCTCCTCCAGGGCGCCGCGCAGGCCCTCCGCCGAGTGGACGGCCGCGCTGACCCCGAGGGTGAGCCGGCCGTCGCCGTCGAGCCCCGCCGTCAGCGGGTCGCGGACCGACTCCAGGAGGGCGTCGGCGAGGACGCCCGTCTCCGGCCCGTCGTGCTCCGCCGTGACGGCCGGGAGGGGGACCAGGGCGATGGCCTCCTCGCCCGTGTGGGCGACGGCGATGCGGTCGGAGGGGTCCGGGCCGCCCGCCGCGGGGTCGGCGAGGATCTCCTCCAGCAGGGCCTGCGCCACCGGGCCGGTCCCGGTCTCCTCGCCGTCCCAGTCGACCCGGGCCACCACCACCTGCCAGTGCGGCGCCGCTCCCAGGCCGGGCAGCAGCACCGGGGCGGCCACGCGCAGCCGGGCGGCGATCTCACCGGGCGCGGCGCCCGTCTGCACCAGCTCCAGCACCTCCTGGGCGAGGCGGCGGCGGACGGTCCGGGCCGCGTCGCGGCGGTCCCGCTCGACGGCGATCAGCTGGGTGACGCCGTGCAGCAGGTCCAGGCGCTCCTCGGCCCAGTCGCCGGCGTCCGCCTCGACGGCCAGCAGCCAGTCGGACAGCGCGCTCTCGCGGGCGTCCCGGACCGGCTGCGGGGGACGGCCCGTGGACCGCACGGGGAACAGGGAGTAGGTGGTGGCACCGAGGACGACCCGGTGGGGACCGCGGCGGCCAGAGCGGGTGGCGGTGAGGTGCTCGCCCGCGAGCCGGGCGCACACCTCGGCCGGCAGGGCGGCCCCGGCGGTCTTGGAGCCCGCCATCAGGCGGCCGGTGGGGGAGAGGACCCAGGCACGCAGGTCGAGGTCGGAGCCCAGCAGGTCCAGGACCACGTCGGGGCCGCCGCCCGCCGGGCCGGACGTCATCATCCTGCGGTGGCGGTCGACCACCGCCGCCAGGTCTCCGGCGCGCTCGCCGGAGACCTGCCGCACCACGTGCTCGGTGATCGTCGCGAAGGCCACCGACTCGTGGACGGCCAGGAGCGGCAGGCGGTGCCGGGCGCACGCGGCGACCAGGTCCTCCGGCACGTCCCCGAGCTCGGCCTCGCCCGCGGCCAGGGCCGTCACGCCGGCCTGCACCAGGAGCCGGACGAACGGCTCCGAGTCACCGGCGTCCCGGCGCCAGGCCAGACCGGTGAGCACCAGTTCGCCGCCCGAGAGGTAGCGGCTGGGGTCGCGCAGGTCGGTGGTCATCACGCCCCGCACCGTGCGGTCCAGCTCGTCCCGGCCGCCGAGCAGCCTGAGGCCCAGCGCGTCCGTCTCCAGCAGTGCGCGCAGCCGCATTCTCGTCGCCGCCGTTCTTTGTCTCGAAAACTATGGTGGATCCAGAAGAGGCGCCTCCGAAGAACGCCTGTTCGGCGGGTGGATGAGCAGGGCTCGCCGCCTGGGAACCGTGTCCCGGTTGTGTCCCAGGTCACGCGGTGGTGTCGCGCGTTTCCACAGGAGAACGAGGAGGTTTCGGATGGCCTCCGTTCATACGAATCTACAAGATGCCTGCCGTGGCCAGCCAACTCCTTCATGGTTTCCGTGACTGACCCCGTCGGAGCACGGGCCTGTGTACTGAGCCCACTACGCGTGAACAGCACATGAACGAGCCGGGACCGCCGCACACGGATTGGCTCAATCTGCACGCCCCACGAGAAGACGAAGAAGAGAGCCGGTCATGGACTTCCTTCGCCCCGCCAGCTGGGAGGAGGCGCTCGCCGCGAAGGCCGAGCATCCCACCGCTGTGCCGATTGCGGGTGGCACCGACGTGATGGTCGAGATCAACTTCGACCACCGCCGGCCCGAGTACCTCCTCGACCTGAACCGCGTCGACGACCTCTCCGAGTGGGAGGTCGGCGAGGAGAGCGTGCGCCTGGGCGCCTCCGTGCCGTACACGAAGATCATGGAGAACCTGCGCGCCGAGCTGCCGGGTCTCGCCCTCGCCTCGCACACCGTGGCCTCCCCGCAGATCCGCAACCGCGGCGGCGTCGGCGGCAACCTCGGCACCGCGTCCCCGGCCGGGGACGCCCACCCGGCCCTGCTGGCCGCGGGCGCCGAGGTGGAGGTCCAGTCGGTGCGCGGCACGCGCCTCATCCCGATCGACGCGTTCTACAAGGGTGTGAAGCGCAACGCGCTGGAGCCCGACGAGCTGATCCGCGCGGTGCACGTCAAGAAGGCGGACGGGCCGCAGCAGTTCTCCAAGGTCGGCACCCGCAACGCCATGGTCATCGCCGTGTGCGCCTTCGGATTCGCGCTGCACCCGGCCACCCGGACCGTGCGCACCGGCATCGGCTCCGCCGCGCCGACCCCCGTTCGGGCCAAGGCCGCCGAGGAGTTCCTGAACGCCGCGCTGGAGGAAGGCGGCTTCTGGGACAACGGCAAGATCATCACTCCGTCGGTCGCCAAGCAGTTCGCGGACCTGTGCTCGGGCGCCTGCAACCCCATCGACGACGTCCGGGGCACCGCGAGCTACCGCCGCCACGCGGTCGGCGTCATGGCCCGCCGCACGCTGACCTGGACCTGGGAGTCCTACCGCGGCGAACGCCGCCTCACCGAGGGAGCTGCGTGATGCGCGTCAACTTCACGGTCAACGGCCGTCCGCAGGAAGCCGACGACGTGTGGGAGGGCGAGTCCCTGCTGTACGTGCTGAGGGAGCGGCTCGGCCTGCCGGGCTCGAAGAACGCCTGCGAGCAGGGCGAGTGCGGTTCGTGCACGGTCCGCCTGGACGGCGTGCCGGTGTGCTCGTGCCTGGTCGCCGCCGGGCAGGTGGAGGGCCGCGAGGTCGTCACCGTCGAGGGCCTCGCCGACCACGCCAGGCAGCGCGCCGAGGGCGGCTGCGCCTCCGGCGCCTGCGGCACCTCGGTGCAGGACGCGCAGGGCCGGCAGGCCGGGGGCACCGACTCGCAGACCGGCGAGGGCGGCGAACTGGCCCCCATCCAGCAGGCGTTCATCGACGCCGGCGCCGTCCAGTGCGGCTTCTGCACCCCGGGGCTGCTGGTCGCCGCCGACGAGATGCTGGAGCGCAACCCCAACCCGACCGACGCGGACATCCGCGAGGCGCTGTCGGGCAACCTGTGCCGCTGCACCGGCTACGAGAAGATCATGGACGCGGTCCGCCTGGCGGCCGCCCGGCAGTCGGAGGCGGTCTGATCGTGTCATCCCCCAGCGGAACCCCCACGAAGATCACCCAGGGCACCCCGACCAAGGGCGGCATCGGCGAGTCCACGCTGCGCCCCGACGGCACCCTCAAGGTCACCGGCGAGTTCGCGTACTCGTCCGACATGTGGCACGAGGACATGCTCTGGGGCCAGATCCTGCGCTCCACGGTCGCCCACGCCGAGATCGTCTCGATCGACACCGGCGAGGCCCTGGCCACCCCCGGTGTGTACGCCGTGCTGACGTACGACGACCTGCCCACCGAGGTGAGGAACTACGGCCTGGAGATCCAGGACACCCCCGTCCTCGCCCACGGCAAGGTCCGCCACCACGGCGAGCCGGTCGCGCTCGTCGCCGCCGACCACCCGGAGACCGCGCGCCGCGCCGCCGCGAAGATCAAGGTGGAGTACCGGGAGCTGCCCGTCGTCACGGACGAGGCCTCGGCCACCGCACCCGACGCGATCCTCGTCCACGAGAACCGCGACGACCACCACAGCGGTCACGTCCCGCACCCCAACATCGTGCACCGCCAGCCGATCGTCCGCGGTGACGTCACGGCCGCCCGGGAACGGGCCGACGTGATCGTCGAGGGCGAGTACACCTTCGGCATGCAGGACCAGGCGTTCCTCGGCCCCGAGTCCGGCCTCGCCGTGCCCGAGGAGGACGGCGGCGTCCACCTCTACATCGCCACCCAGTGGCTGCACAGCGACCTGCGCCAGATGGCGCCCGTGCTCGGCCTGCCCGAGGACAAGGTGCGCATGACGCTGTCCGGCGTCGGCGGCGCCTTCGGCGGCCGCGAGGACCTGTCGATGCAGATCCACGCCTGCCTGCTCGCCCTGCGCACCGGCAAGCCCGTCAAGATCGTCTACAACCGCTTCGAGTCCTTCTTCGGGCACGTCCACCGTCACCCCGCCAAGCTGTACTACGAGCACGGGGCCACCAAGGACGGCAAGCTCACCCACATGAAGTGCCGGATCGTCCTGGACGGCGGCGCCTACGCCTCCGCGTCCCCGGCGGTCGTCGGCAACGCCTCCTCCCTGTCGGCCGGCCCGTACGTCGTCGACGACGTGGACATCGAGGCCATCGCCCTCTACACCAACAACCCGCCCTGCGGCGCCATGCGCGGCTTCGGCGCGGTGCAGGCGTGCTTCGCCTACGAGGCGCAGATGGACAAGCTGGCCGCGGCACTCGGCATGGACCCGGTGGAGTTCCGCCGGCTCAACGCCATGGAGCAGGGCACGCTGATGCCGACGGGCCAGCCCGTCGACTCCCCGGCCCCGGTGGCCGACCTGCTGCGCCGCGTCAAAGCCATGCCGATGCCGCCGGAGCGCCAGTGGGAGTCCAGCGAGGGCGCCGACGTGCGGCAGTTGCCGGGCGGCCTGTCCAACACCACGCACGGCGAGGGCGTCGTCCGCGGTGTCGGTTACGCCGTCGGCATCAAGAACGTCGGCTTCTCCGAGGGGTTCGACGACTACTCCACCGCCAAGGTCCGCATGGAGGTCATCGCCGGGGAGCCGGTGGCGACCGTGCACACCGCCATGGCGGAGGTCGGCCAGGGCGGCGTCACCGTGCACGCCCAGATCGCCCGGACCGAGCTGGGCGTCACCCAGGTGACCATCCACCCGGCCGACACCCAGGTGGGCAGCGCCGGTTCGACGTCCGCCTCCCGGCAGACGTACGTCACGGGCGGCGCGGTGAAGAACTCCTGCGAACTCGTCCGCGAGAAGGTGCTGGAGATCGGCCGCCGCAAGTTCGGCTCCTACCACCCGGCCTGGGCGACGGCCGAACTGGTCCTGGAGGGCGGCAAGGTCGTCACCGACGGCGGCGAGGTCCTCGCCGACCTGGTCGACGTGCTGGAGGGCGAGAGCGTGGAGATCGAGGCGGAGTGGCGGCACCGGCCGACCGAGCCCTTCGACCTGCGCACCGGGCAGGGCAACGGGCACGTGCAGTACTCCTTCGCCGCCCACCGGGCCGTCGTCGAGGTCGACACCGAGCTCGGCCTGGTCAAGGTCATCGAACTGGCCTGCGCCCAGGACGTCGGCAAGGCCCTCAACCCGCTGTCGGTGATCGGCCAGATCCAGGGCGGCACGACGCAGGGCCTGGGTGTGGCGGTGATGGAGGAGATCGTCGTCGACCCGAAGACGGCGAAGGTCAAGAACCCGTCCTTCACCGACTACCTGATCCCGACCATCCTCGACACGCCGACCATCCCGGTCGACGTCCTCGAACTCGCCGACGAGCACGCCCCGTACGGCCTGCGCGGCATCGGCGAGGCGCCCACCCTGTCGTCCACCCCGGCCGTGCTCGCGGCGATCCGCGCCGCGACCGGGCTGGAGCTGAACAGGACGCCGGTCCGCCCCGAGCACCTGACCGGCACCGCATGAGAGCTCTCCGGGCGGCGCACCGGAACGTCACACTTCCGCGCCGCCCGGAGATCCGGGAACCGCACCGCTCGCGGTCCCCGGGACCCGTCTGATCGTTCGTCTCGGGCCGTCCCCCGGGTCGTGCGGCCGAAGCACCTTCCCAAATCCCGTACGTCGTCGCGACGAGCCGCGGGTGCCCCTTTGAACCTTGGGAGTAGGCCCACATGACCCAGCAGTCAGTAGAGCCGAGGACCACAGCCGACGACGCGGGCGAAGGCACCCGCGTCCCGGCCGGCAGGTCCTGGCTCGACCGGTACTTCCACATATCCCTCAGAGGGTCGACCGTCGCCCGCGAAGTGCGCGGCGGCATCACGACCTTCATGGCGATGGCGTACATCCTCCTGCTCAACCCCCTGATCCTGTCCGGCAAGGACGCGGCCGGGGGCACGCTCGGGCAGCAGGCCCTGATCACCGCGACCGCGTTCGCCGCGGCGCTGACCACCCTGCTGATGGGCTTCATCGGCAAGGTGCCCCTCGCCCTCGCCGCCGGCCTCTCCGTCTCCGGGGTCCTCGCCTCCCAGGTCGCACCCGAGATGACCTGGCCGCAGGCCATGGGCATGTGCGTCATGTACGGCGTCGTCATCATGCTGCTGGTGGTCACCGGCCTGCGCGAGATGATCATGAACGCGATCCCTCTCGCCCTCAAGCACGGCATCACCATGGGCATCGGCCTGTTCATCGCGCTCATCGGTTTCTACAAGTCCGGCTTCGTGCACCAGGGTGAGGCCACCCCGGTCACCCTCGGCCCGGCGGGCGAGCTGGCCGGCTGGCCCGTGCTGCTCTTCGCCGGCACGCTGCTGCTGATCTTCATGCTCCAGGCGCGCAACGTGCCGGGCGCCATCCTGATCGGCATCGTCAGCGGCACGGTGGTCGCCGCGGTCCTGAACGCCGCCGGGGTCGTCGACCCCAAGCAGTGGGCGGGCGGCGCTCCCGAACTGCACGGCAGCGCCGTGTCCATGCCCGACTTCTCGCTCTTCGGCGACGTCGAGTTCGGCGGCTGGGGCGAGGTCGGCGCGATGACCGTCGGCATGATCGTCTTCACGCTGGTGCTGGCCGGGTTCTTCGACGCGATGGCCACCATCATCGGCGTCGGCACCGAGGCGAAGCTCGCCGACGCCAAGGGCCGGATGCCGGGCCTGTCCAAGGCGCTGTTCATCGACGGCGCCGGCGGCGCGATCGGCGGTGTCGCGGGCGGCTCCGGCCAGACGGTGTTCATCGAGTCCGCCACCGGCGTCGGCGAGGGCGCCCGCACGGGTCTCGCCTCCGTGGTCACCGGCCTGTTCTTCGCGGCCTGCCTGTTCTTCACCCCGCTCACCGCGATCGTGCCCCAGGAGGTCGCCTCCGCGGCGCTCGTGGTCATCGGCGCGATGATGCTGATGAACGCCCGGCACGTGGACTGGGCCGACCGGGCCACCGCCGTCCCGGTGTTCCTGACCGTGGTGCTGATGCCCTTCACGTACACCATCACCACCGGTGTCGCCGCGGGTGTCATCTCCTACGTCGCCATCAAGACCGCCCAGGGCAAGTGGCGCGAGATCGGCGCCTTCATGTGGATCCTCACGGCGGTGTTCCTCGTGTACTTCGCCCTCCACCCGATCGAGAGCTGGCTCGGCGTCCACTGACGCCCCGCCCCCGCACCGACACGACAGCCCGAAGGAGACCGAGACACATGCTGGACATCGCCGAGGAGCTGAACCGGTGGGTCGAGCAGGGTCGTGACTTCGCCGTGGCCACCGTGGTGGCCGTCGGCGGCAGCGCGCCCCGCCAGCCCGGCGCCGCGCTCGCGGTGGACACCGACGGCACGGCGATCGGCTCGGTCTCCGGGGGCTGTGTGGAAGGCGCGGTCTACGAACTGTGCGAGCAGGCGCTGCGGGACGGCGGGACCGTCCTGGAGCGCTTCGGCTACAGCGACGACGACGCCTTCGCCGTGGGCCTGACCTGTGGTGGCGTCATCGACGTCCTGGTCACCCCGGTACGGGCCGCCGACCCGGTCCGGCCGGTGGTCGCGGCCGCGCTCACCGCCGCCGCCGGAGGGGAGGCGGCGGCGGTGGCGCGGATCGTCTCCGGCCCGGCCGGGCTGACGGGCCGGGCGCTGCTGGTCCGCCCCGACGGCTCGACCGCCGGCGGCTTCGGCGCCCATCCGGAACTGGACCGCACGGTCGCCGCCGAGGCGGCCGCCTTCCTGGACGCCGGCCGCACCGGCACCCTGGAGATCGGGGAGCAGGGCTCGCGCTGCGGGGCACCGCTCACGGTCCTGGTCGAGTCCTCGGTCCCCGCCCCGCGCATGATCGTGTTCGGTGCGATCGACTTCGCCTCCGCCCTGGTCCGCGTCGGCAGGTTCCTCGGCTACCACGTCACGGTGTGCGACGCCCGCCCCGTCTTCGCCACCCGCACCCGGTTCCCCGAGGCCGACGAGATCGTCGTCGACTGGCCCCACCGCTACCTGGAGAACACGGAGGTCGACGCCCGCACGGTGCTGTGCGTCCTGACCCACGACGCCAAGTTCGACGTGCCCCTGCTGCAACGGGCACTGCGCCTGCCGGTGGCGTACGTCGGGGCCATGGGCTCCCGGCGCACCCACCTGGACCGCACCGCGCGCCTGCGGGAAGTCGGCGTCACCGAACTGGAGTTGAGCCGCCTGCACTCGCCGATCGGGCTGGACCTCGGCGCCCGTACGCCCGAGGAGACGGCCCTGTCGATCGCGGCCGAGATCGTCGCCGGGCGGCGCGGCGGGAGCGGCGTGCCGCTGACCGGGGCGCACACCCCGATCCACCACCCGCCGGAGTCGGGCACGGTGGGCCGGATCGGCTCGGTGGCCTGACACCCGGCGGGGACCGCGCCGGTGCCGTCAGGGCAGCCGGAGCAGGTGGTTCACGGTCCGCCCGAAGACCCGGCGCGCCGAACGCCGCAGGACGCCGTCGAACAGGGCCGGCACGAACCGGACGCTGATCTCCTCGCGCCACAGCACCCGCGTGCGCCCGCCGGGCCCCGGCCGCACCTCGAGCTCGGCCCAGCCGAGCACCACCCGGCCGCGCTTGACCAGCCGGCACCTCCCGGGGCCGCCGTCCGCGGGCGGCTCCCACACCGTGACCTCCATCGGATCGTCGAAGCCGAGCGGACCGGCGCCCGAGCGGGCCACGACACGCGTGCCCTCGCGCGTGGGCCCCGGCGGGACCACCCGGACGACGGTCAGCGGCACGGTCTCGCCGTGCCGCTCCCATCGCGTGATCCGCCGCCACGCCTCGTCGAGGGGGAGCGGGACCGTGCGCTCGAGCAGGAAGTTGGCCACACCCCGATCGTAGGGAACCCGCGCCGCCCGCCGCGCCGGTCGCGCCCCCGTCACCCGGTCGGCCCAGGCGCCGGCCCGCCGGTCCGGCGGCCCGTCACCGGTACACCTCGCCCGGCTCCGCCTTCCCCGGGGCCAGCAGGTGGGGGACCGTCACGAACACGTAGCCGCGTTCCTTCAGGGCGTCGATGATCCCCGGCACGGCCGGCACCGTGCCGTCGTAGAGGTCGTGGAGCAGGATGATGCCGTCCCGGGACGACTGGGCCAGGACGCGACGGGTGATCAGGTCCGGGTCGGTCGTGGTGTAGTCCTTCGCCGTCACGCTCCACAGGACCTCGGACAGGCCGAGCTCGCGGCTGATCTCGTGCACGGTGTCGTTCGTGCGGCCCTGCGGCGGGCGCATCAGGGTCGGGCGCCGGCCGGTGAGGCGCTCTATCTCCTCGTTGGGGCGGCGCAGTTCCTCGCGTATCCGCTCGGGGCTCAGTTCGGTCAGTATCTTGTGGTCCCAGGTGTGGCTGGCCACCTCGTGGCCCTCGGCGGCCATGCGCCGCACCAGCTCCGGGTACTTCTCGATGTGCCGCTCGCCGAGGAGGAAGAAGGTCGCGGGGACCTGCTTCTCCTTCAGGATGTCCAGCAGCCGGGCCGAGTGCTCGCTCGGCCCGGCGTCGAAGGTCAGGGCGATGCACTTGACCTCGCGGCAGTCCGCGACGCCGATGCGGGCCGCCCGGGTGCCCGCGGCTCCCTGGGCGCGGACGGCGCTGGGCGCCGTGGTGTCCGACCTGGAGCAGCCGCTCAGGACGGCGGCCAGGGCCGCGGTCGCCGCGAGCATCCCGAACGTCCGGAACCCCGCCCCCGTGTTCTGCATCTTGCCGGTCGGAATCTTCTTGGTCGGTGAAGGCATGCCGGGACTATACATGCGGTGTATACACGGCATGTATAGTGGTTTCGGGCGCCCTCCGGCCGCCTGCGCAGGCGTATCGCCGGGCCGCACGGCAGGCTGCTGGCATGACACCGGACCCGGCAGCCGCACCGACGCCACCCCGCCTCCTCGTCCTGCGCGCCCTGGGCCTCGGCGACCTCCTCGCCGGCGTCCCCGCCCTGCGGGCCCTGCGCCGGGCCCACCCGCACCACGAACTGGTGCTCGCGGCCCCCGCCGGGCTGGCACCGGTCGCACGGGCGACGGGAGCCGTGGACCGGCTGCTGCCCGCGTCCGCGCCGGGGCGGGAGGTGCCCGCGTCGCTCGACTGGAGCGGCCCGCCCCCGGACATCGCCGTCGACCTGCACGGCAACGGACCGCTCAGCCACCGGCTGCTGACGCACCTGCACCCGGCGAAGCTGCTCGCCTTCGCCCACCCGGACACACCGGAGATCGACGGACCCCCCTGGTACGCCGAGGAACACGAACGCTACCGCTGGTGCCGGCTGCTGCGGTGGTACGGCGTCGACGCCGACCCGGGCGACCTGCGGCTGCCCCCGCCGCGCACCGCCTCCCCGGCGCCCGGCGCGGCCCTTCTGCATCCCGGCGCCGGCTCGCCCGCCCGCTGCTGGCCCGTCGAGCGCTACGCGGCCGTCGCGGCCGGGCTGCGCGCCAGGGGCCTGCGGGTCGTCGTCACGGGGGGCGCCGACGAGGGCGACCTGGTGGCGCGGCTCGCCAAGGAGGCGGACCTCGCCGACACGGACGTGTTCGGCGGCGGGCTGCCGTTCGGCCGGCTGTCCGCCCTGGTCGCCGACGCGTCCTGCGTCATCAGCGGCGACACCGGCATCGCCCACCTCGCGGTCGCCCACGGCACGCCGTCCGTCACCCTGTTCGGGCCCGTCGCGCCCAGCCGCTGGGGCCCGCCGCCCGACCCACGCCACCTGGCCCTCTGGCACGGCCCGGAGGGCGACCCGCACGGCCGCCGCCCCGACCCCGCCCTGCTGCGCATCACCCCCGACGAGGTGCTGCGGGCCGCCGGCGAACTGCCCGGAATCCGGTCCGGGCGGAAGGGAACCCGGCACCCGTGAACCTCCAGGACCCGGACGCGTGCCGGGTGGGCATCGTCATCGCCACGCGCAACCGCTCCGCCGCCCTCGCCGGGAGCCTCGCCCAGCTGCTCGCCCTGCCCGAGCGGCCCCCGATCCTCGTGGTGGACAACGCCTCCACCGACGACACGCGCACCATGCTCGCCCGGGACTTCCCCGAGGTGCACCTGCTGGCCCTGCCGCTCAACCACGGGGCCCTCGCCCGCACTCACGGCGCCCGGGCCCTGGACACCCCCTACGTGGCCTTCAGCGACGACGACTCCTGGTGGGCGCCGGGCGCGCTGCTCCGGGCGGCTCGGCTGATGGACGCGCACCCGCGGCTCGGCCTGATCGCCGCCCGCACGCTCGTCGGCCCCGCCGCGCACTCCGACCCGCTCAACGAGGTCCTGGCCGGCTCGCCCCTCGGCCCGGCCGCCGACCTGCCCGGCACCCAGGTCCTGGGCTTCCTCGCCTGCGCCTCCGTCGTCCGGCGCAGCGCCTACCTCGACGCGGGCGGCTTCCACCGGCTGCTGTTCTTCGGCGGCGAGGAGACCCTCCTCGCCTACGACCTGGCGGCCCGCGGCTGGGGCGTCACCCACTGCCCCGACATCGTCGCCCACCACCACCCGGCGACCGGGCCCCGCACCGGCCGCCCGGTCGTCCAGCGGCGCAACGAGGTCCTCACCGCCTGGCTGCGCCGCCCGGTGCCGTACGCGCTCGCCCGCACCCGCGCCCTGGCCGCCGAGGCCCGCCACGACGAGCACGCCCGGCAGGCCCTGCGCGCCACGCTCGTCCGGCTGCCGGCCGCCCTGCGCGAACGGCGGCCCCTGCCGCCGCACGTCGAACGGGCCGCGCGGCTGCTGGAAGAGGCCGCATGACCCGCCCCCGGACGACCGTCGTCGTCATCACCCACGACCGGCGCCGCGAACTGCTGCGGACCCTGGACCACCTCGCCCGGCTGCCCGAGCGCCCCCCGGTGATCGTCACCGACAACGGCTCGGCGGACGGCACCGCCGAGGCGGTGGCGCGCCACCACCCGCAGGTCCGGCTGCTGCGACCGGGCCGCAACCTCGGCGCCGTCGGCCGCAACCTGGCCGTCCGCCAGGTCGACACGCCCTACGTCGCCTTCTGCGACGACGACTCCTGGTGGGCGCCCGGCTCCCTGGCCGGAGCCGCCGACCTGCTCGACGAGCACCCGGGCCTCGGCACGGTCACGGCCCGCATCGTCGTCGAACCGGACGGCGTCGACGACCCCGTCGTCGAGGAGCTGCGCCGCTCGCCCCTCACCGGACCGCCCTGGCTGCCCGGGCCGGCCCTCGGCTCGTTCCTGGCCGCCGCCACCGTGCTGCGCACCGACGCCTTCCGCGCCGCGGGCGGCTTCCACCCGCGACTGTGGCTGGGCGGCGAGGAGGAACTGCTCGCCGCGGACCTGGCGGCCGCGGGGTGGTGGCTGACGTACGCCGACCACCTGACGGTGCACCACCACCCCTCGGTGGCGCGCGACGCGACCCTGCGCCGCACCCACGGCATCCGCAACACCCTGTGGTTCACCTGGCTGCGCCGCCCGGCCGGCCCCGCCCTGCGCCGGACGGTGCACCTGGCCCGCACGGTGCCGCGGGACGCGGCCTCGCTGCGCGCCTTCGCCGAGGCCGCCGCGGCCCTGCCCTGGGTGCTGCGCGAGCGCCGGGTCCTGCCCCAGGAGGTCGAGTCCCGGCTGCGCCTGCTGGAACCCGCCCAGCGCGCCTCCAAGGCCCGCCGCTACACGGGCTGAGCCCGCACCGGCCGGGTGCGGGCCCCTCCCGGTCGTGCGGCGCGGTCCGTCAGCCGCCGCACCAGCGGCACATGAGCCGGAAGGCCGCGAACAGCGTCAGCGGCCACAGCGCGGCGAAAGCCCAGATCACGCCCGGCTCGGCGGTGACGATCCCGGCCACCATGAGGGTGACCGACACCGCGAGCAGCAGCAGGACGGTCCACCCGCGGGGGCGGTAGGCGCCGACGCGGGCGACGAACCGGGTCGCGTCGGGACGGCGGTTCAGCCGGCCGGTGCGCATCCGGCGGTTCAGGCGGCGGTCGCGGCGCAGCACGCGTTCCATCTCGTCGAGGATGCGCTGCTCGTTCTCGGGAAGTCGGCCGATGGACACGCGCTTTCTCCTTCCGGACGGCCGGACCGTCGCCTCCCGGGGAACGTGCCGCGGGGACGGGCAGGCGGGGACGTGCAGGCGCGGGCGTGCGACGGGGGACGTACAGCGGGTGCCCCGGCAGTCCCGGGGACTAACCGGGTACGGGCCGGGCCAGCGCCTCGACGAGCCGGTCCGCGCTGTCCGGCGCGGCACCCTCCCGGAACCCGTCCCGGATCTGCCGCGCGGCCACCCGCCCGCCGGTCAGGCACCAGTCCCACCAGCGGTCCAACTGCCGTACGCCCAGCGCCTCGGCGGGCACCAGCGCGGGCCAGCCGCAGGCCCGGGCCTGCGCGCCGAGTTTGGCGCCGCCCCGCACCGGGTCCACGGCCAGCACCGGTGTGCCGACCCGCAGGGCGATGACCAGCCCGTGCAGCCGGTCGGTGACGACGAGGTCCAGCCGGGCCAGGACGGACTGCAGTTGGGCGGGTGTCGCGCTCAGGTGCCAGTCGTGGGTGTCGAGCCGGGTCTCCAGCTCGAGCCGGGCGCAGTCCTTCGCGGCCAGCCAGCGCGTCACCTCCTCGGCGACCTGGCCGTGCCGCCGCAGCGCCCCGTACTCGTGCTGGCCGTGGGTGAGGATCACGCCGACCACCGGCCGCGCCGGCACCTGCGGGGCGCGGGCCGCCAGGTCCTCCACCGGCTCCCGGTCCGGCGCGTCCCGCGGGAGCACCCGGTGGAAGCCGGTCACCGCCGGGCTGCCGGGGTCGATGACCGAGGTGCCCACCGCGATCCGCACACAGTGCGCGAAGCGCCGGTGCAGCTCCTCCACCTGCGGTCCGTGCAGCGGACCGCAGACGAACACCAGGTGCGTGTAGTCGGCGGGCCGCAGCCGGTCCAGATGCAGCGCCTCCGGCCGGAACCCCGGGCTCCAGGCGATGTCGTACGGGATGCCCGTGCCCCGCAGGACGTCCTCCACCCGCCGTAGGGCCAGGACGTCCCCGGCGGTCGCCTCCCCGTCGGGGAAACTGAACCACCCGGTCAGCAGCACCCTGCGCGGTCGTATGCCCTCGTGTGTCTGCACACGCCCTGAGTGCCCCGCCCGAGACCGGAACAATCAGGGCAAAAAGCACACCGTCGTACGCTGGACCCATGCGCCCCGCGCCGCAGCCGTCGCTCTCCCTCACGGTCCGGCCGTCGGCGCCCGCCCTGGCTCCGCTGATCGGGGCGATGGGGTACGCCGCGACCCGGTTCGCGCACACCGCCGAACTGGCTCTGCCCACGGGCGGGGCCCAGCTGCTGGTGAACCTCGACCGGGACGCCCTCACCTCCACACCGCTCCGCGGCGCCCGACGCAGCACCCCCGGCGCGGCCGTGCTCGGGCCCTTCACCGGGCCGGCCGTGATCGACCCGGCGCAGCAGGCCGCCGTCGTCTGGGTGGCGTTCCGTCCCGCGGGACCGGGCCCCTTCCTGCCCGTGCCCGTCGGCGAGGTGCGCGACGAACTGACCGGGCTCGGCGACCTGTGGGGCGCCGACGGCGCGGTGCTGCGCGAACGGCTGCTGGAGGCCGTGGCCGCCGGTGGCCCCCGCGCCGCACTGCGCACGCTGGAGACGGTCCTGCTGGAGCGGGCCCGGACCCCGCCGGCGCCCGACCCGGCGATCCGCCGCGCCGCGCTGCTGTTCGGCCGGGGCGTGCCCGTCGCCGAGGTCGCCGACCGGCTCGGCTGGACGCCGCGGCGCCTGGCCCGGCGCTGCGCCGGCGAACTCGGCGTCCCGCCCAAGCGCTACGCACGGGTGCGGCGCTTCCAGCGGCTGCTGCGACGGGTGAACGCCGGGCAGCCGCCGCCGGACTGGGCGGCGCTCGCCGCGGACTGCGGCTACCACGACCAGGCCCACCTGATCCACGAGTTCCGCGCGCACGCCGGCATCACCCCGGGCGCGTACGCCCCGCGCTCGCCGCGTGAGGGCAACCACGTACCGCTCCCCGGGTGAGGTGCGCCGGGGCGGCGGTTTTCTACAATCCGCGGCCGCCGCCCGCCCGTCATCGTGGGGGCATGACGCACGCAGGCGGCAGGCCCGCCCTCACCCGGCTCCACGCCCGGCTCGTGGTCTCCGACGGGCCCCGGGCCGTCGACTTCTACCGCACCGCGCTGGGCGCCGAGGAGATCGAGCGGTACACCGGCCCCGAGGGCCGGATCGTCCACGCCCTGCTGCGGCTCGGCGACGCGGTCCTCGCCGTCAAGGACGCCGCCGACGGCGACCCGGCGCCCCCCGACCTCGGAGGCACCCCGGTCATCATGGCCCTCGACGTGTCCGACGCCGACGCCGACGCCGTCGCCGACGCCATGCTGCGCGCCGGGGCGAGCGTCGTGCACCCGGTGGCCGACCAGCACTACGGGCAGCGCGGCGGACGGCTGGCCGACCCGTTCGGGCACCAGTGGATGATCTCCCAGCCCCTCGAGGACCTGACCCATGATCAGATCCAGCGACGCACCGACGAGTTGTACCCCTCCTGAGGCGGCGCCCGCCCCGGCGGCGCCTCAGGTGCGGCCCGCGACCGGCTCCTCGACCGGGGCCTGCCCGTCCACCTTGCCGCCCGGGTGGCGCAGGGCGCACAGGAAGGCGATGCCCAGGGCGACGGCCATGCCGTAGAACACCCACTGGTTGGCCTCGGCGAAGTCCATGCGGATCGCGGACATCGCGTCCCGGGTCGCCTCGGCGGCCTGGCCGGTACCGGTGGGCGGCCGGGCGTCGCCGTTGCCCGTGACCGACTCGGTGACGTCCCGTGCGACGCTCCCGGCCCTTCCGGCGGGCACGCCCTGCGACTCCAGGGAGTCCGTCACCTTGTCCGTCGTGACGTGCGTCAGCATCGTGCCGTAGACCGCCATGCCCACGCTGGCCGCGAAGTTGCGCACCGTCTGGGTGATGCCGGTGACCTCGCCGTAGGAGGTGCCGATGGCCCGGTTCACGGCGTCCGTCGAGGCCGGCGCCAGGATGAAGCCGACACCCGCCCCGGCCAGCGCCGCGTAGAGCCACTGGTCGTGCATGGTCAGGTTGGTCAGTTCGCCCGCCCAGAGCGCGAACCCGACGGCACCCACCACGCCGCCCAGTTTCAGCGCCGGCCGCGCGCCCTTCTTGTCGAGGATCCGGCCGCCCCATTGGGAGGCGATCGCGAAGCCCACGAAGAAGTACAGCAGGAACAGCGCGGCCTGGTTCGGCGAGGCGCTCAGCGACACCTGCGCGTACACCGACGCGAAGAAGAACAGCGGGACGAACGCCAGCATCGCGAAGAAGAGCACCAGCGCGTCCACGCTGAACGCCTTGTCCCGGAAGACCCGCAGGTCGATCAGCGGATGCTCCACCCCGCGCTCGTAGCGGACGAACCCGGCCAGCACCGCGAGGCCGCCCACGATGCACAGCCAGGTCGCCCAGCTGTCCCAGCCCCAGGAGAACGCCTGCTGGAAGCCGAGCACGCTCAGACCCATCCCGAGGGCGATGAGGACGGCACCGGGCACGTCCAGCGTGCCGGAGCGCCGCCGGTCGGAGACGTGCGCCAGGGCCGTCAGCACCAGCGCCACGATCGCCACCGGGACGTTGACCCAGAACACCGCCCGCCAGGTCCAGTTGGTCAGCCAGCCGCCCAGGAGCGGCCCGATGGCGGTCAGCGCGCCGGTGACCCCGAAGAACAGGGCGAGGGCGCGGCCGCGCCGCTCGACCGGGAAGACGGCCACCACCACGGCCAGGGCCGCCGGGAACAGCAGCGCCGCCCCCAGCCCCTGGGTGGCCCGGAAGACGATCAGCCAGGCCTGCGCGGCGCCGCCCGCGGGGACGCAGCCGCACAGCACCGACGAGACGACGAACACCAGCGTGCCGATGACGACGACCCGGCGCGGCCCGTACAGGTCCGCGAGCCGCCCGCCGAGCGCGAAGAACGCGGCGAGGGCCAGCAGGTAGGCGTTGACCACCCATTGCATCCCGGAGGACGACAGGCCCAGTTCCCGGACGATGTCCGGAGCCGCGATCGACACGATGGTCTGGTCGATGAAGGTCATGGCGACGGCGAACATCATCGCCGCCAGCGCCAGAGTCTGCTGAGACACGGTTCGGGAGGGGGACGCGGTCCCGCGCCCCGGGCGCACATGGGTCACACGTCCAGTCTGCGCGCGCCGGAAACATGCCGCATCACGGGGCAACTGGCGCCTCCGGAGCCACGGCAATACCGCCGAACGGACCTCACGGCAACCCCTCGGTCGTGTGAGGACGGCCTCCCCGGCCATGTGACCGTGGTCCGCCACGGATACCGCGTCGACCGTGCAGGATGCGGGCACCAAGGAGGACAAGCACCAAGACGAGGAGAGGCAGACGATGGTTCCAGCGGAAGCTGAACCCCAGAGGATCGGCATTCCGGCCGAATCCACTGCGGGCGAGACCAGGGTGGCGGCCACACCGGCCACCGTGGGCAGACTCGTCGCGCTCGGGTACGACGTGGTGGTCGAACCGGGAGCGGGAGCCGCGTCCCGTTTCTCCGACCCGGCCTACGAGGAGGCGGGGGCCCGCCTGGGCGACCCGTGGCAGGCGGAGATCGTGCTCAAGGTCAACGGCCCCTCCCACGAGGAGATCGGCCGGCTGCGCGACGGGGCGACCCTGGTCGCGCTGATCAGCCCCGCGCTCAACCCCGAGCTCGTCGAGGAGCTGGCCCGACGGCCCGTCACCGTGCTCGCCATGGACGCCGTGCCGCGCATCTCGCGCGCCCAGTCCCTGGACGTCCTCAGCTCGATGGCGAACATCGCCGGCTACCGGGCCGTGGTCGAGGCCGCGCACGCCTTCGGCCGGTTCTTCACCGGCCAGGTGACCGCCGCCGGCAAGGTGCCGCCCGCCAAGGTCCTGGTCGCCGGCGCCGGAGTCGCCGGCCTCGCCGCCATCGGCGCCGCCCGCAGCCTCGGCGCCGTGGTCCGCGCCACCGACCCCCGGCCCGAGGTCGCCGAGCAGGTGCGCTCCCTGGGCGGGGAGTTCCTCGCCGTCTCCACCGAGCAGGAGGTGAGCACCGACGGCTACGCCAAGGCCACCTCGGAGGACTACGACCGGCTCGCCGCGCAGCTGTACGCCGAGCAGGCCGCCGACGTCGACATCATCATCACCACCGCCCTCATCCCGGGCCGCCCGGCGCCGCGGCTGATCACCGCCGAGGACGTCGCGCGCATGAAGCCCGGCAGCGTCATCGTCGACATGGCCGCCGCCCAGGGCGGCAACGTCGAGGGCACGGTCGCGGGCAAGGCCGTCGTCACCGACAACGACGTGACGATCATCGGCTACACCGACCTGCCCGGCAGGCTCCCGGCCCAGGCCTCGCAGCTGTACGGCACCAACCTCGTCAACCTGATGAAGCTGCTCACGCCGGGCAAGGACGGCCGCCTCGTCCTCGACTTCGACGACGTGGTGCAGCGGTCGATGACCGTGGTCCGCGACGGCGAGAAGACCTGGCCGCCGCCCCCGGTGCAGGTGTCCGCCGCCCCGGCCCCCGCCGCCGCGAAGGACGCCGCCGCACCGGCCCCCGAGGCGGCGGCCAAGCCCGCCCGGCCCGCGTGGGCCTCCTACGCCCTCGTCGCAGCCGGCGCGCTCGCGCTGTTCCTCGTGACGGCCTTCTCCCCGAGCGAACTCCTCGGCCACTTCACGGTGTTCGTCCTGGCGATCGTCATCGGCTTCTACGTCATCGGCAACGTGCACCACGCGCTGCACACACCGCTGATGTCGGTCACCAACGCCATCTCCGGCATCGTCGTGGTCGGCGCGCTGCTCCAGATCGGGCAGGGGGACACCGCCGTCACCGTGCTGTCGTTCGCCGCGATCCTGCTGGCGAGCATCAACATCTTCGGCGGATTCGCCGTGACCCGCCGCATGCTCGGCATGTTCTCGAAGGGCTGATCAGGGATGACCACAGACACGGCCGCCCAGGCCGCCTACGTCGTCGCGGCGCTGCTGTTCATCCTCAGCCTCGCCGGACTCTCCCAGCACCGGACCTCGCGTTCCGGCGTCGTCTGGGGCATCGCGGGCATGGTCGTCGCACTCGCCGCGACCGTCGGACTCGCCTCGCGCAGCATCACCGCCACCGGACTGGTGCTGATCGCCGTCGCCACGGCGGCCGGGGCCGGCATCGGCCTGTGGCGGGCCCGGGTCGTCGAGATGACCGGCATGCCCGAGCTGATCGCCATCATGCACAGCCTCGTCGGTCTGGCCGCCACCCTGGTCGGCTGGAACGGCTACCTCGACGTCGACGCCGACCTGTCCGGCTCGCTGCTGGGCATCCACCACGCCGAGGTGTTCATCGGGGTGTTCATCGGCGCCGTCACCTTCACGGGCTCCGTCGTCGCCTATCTGAAGCTGTCCGCGCGCATCGCCTCCCGTCCGCTGACCCTGCCGGGCAAGCACGTGCTGAACATCGGCGCGCTGGTCGCCTTCGTGGGGCTGACCATCGCGTTCGTGGCCCGGCCGAACATGGGGCTGCTCATCGCGGTCACCGTGGTCGCCCTGGCGCTCGGCGCGCACCTGGTCGCCTCCATCGGCGGTGGTGACATGCCGGTGGTGGTCTCCATGCTGAACAGCTACTCGGGCTGGGCGGCGGCCGCCTCGGGCTTCCTGCTCGCCAACAACCTGCTCATCGTCACCGGCGCGCTGGTGGGCTCCTCCGGTGCCTACCTGTCGTACATCATGTGCAAGGCGATGAACCGGTCCTTCATCTCGGTGATCGCCGGCGGCTTCGGCACCCCGGCCGCGGCGGCCGAGGAGGGCGAGCAGGGCGAGCACCGGGAGATCGGCGCCGAGGAGACCGCGGAACTCCTGCGCGACGCCACCTCGGTGATCATCACGCCGGGCTACGGCATGGCCGTCGCCCAGGCGCAGTACCCGGTCGCCGAACTGGCGCGCAAGCTGCGCGAGCGGGGCGTCGAGGTCCGCTTCGGCATCCACCCGGTCGCCGGCCGGCTGCCCGGGCACATGAACGTGCTGCTCGCCGAGGCCAACGTGCCCTACGACATCGTCCTGGAGATGGACGAGATCAACGACGACTTCGCCGCCACCTCGGTCGTCCTGGTCATCGGCGCCAACGACACGGTCAACCCGGCCGCCACCGACAACCCGTCGAGCCCCATCGCGGGCATGCCGGTGCTGCACGTGTGGGAGGCGGCGAACGTGGTGGTCTTCAAGCGGTCCATGGCCGCCGGCTACGCGGGCGTGCAGAACCCGCTGTTCTTCCGCGAGAACACCCAGATGCTCTTCGGCGACGCCAAGCAGCGCGTCGAGGACATCCTGCGCGGGCTGGACGCCCTGGACAGCCCGGTCCGCGAGATGGCCGGCACGTCGGGCTGAGCCGACGGGCACCTCGCGCACGAGGGCCGGCTCGACACCGTCGAGCCGGCCCTCGCGTTGTTCCGTGCGGTCAGTCCGTGCCGGACTCCATCGCCGCGCGGTCCAGCCAGGCGTCCTCCTCCGAGACCTCGCCGCGGGAGGCGATGGCCTCGGCGCCGCCCTGCGGCAGCTCCGGCATGGTGCCGATCAACCCGGTCGCGGCGGCCTGGGAGGCGCCGATCGTGGGGCTGCCGGTGCCGATCAGGCCGATGCCGGCGTACTGCTCCAGCTTGGCGCGCGAGTCGGCGATGTCCAGGTTGCGCATGGTGAGCTGGCCGATCCGGTCCACCGGGCCGAAGGCCGAGTCCTCGGTGCGCTCCATGGACAGCTTGTCCGGGTGGTAGCTGAACGCCGGGCCGGTCGTGTCGAGGATCGAGTAGTCCTCGCCGCGCCGCAGCCGCAGCGTCACCTCACCGGTGACGGCCGCGCCGACCCAGCGCTGGAGCGACTCGCGGATCATCAGGGCCTGCGGGTCCAGCCAGCGGCCCTCGTACATCAGCCGGCCCAGGCGCCGGCCCTCGGTGTGGTACTGGGCGAGGGTGTCCTCGTTGTGGATCGCGTTGACCAGCCGCTCGTAGGCGGCGTGCAGCAGGGCCATGCCCGGGGCCTCGTAGATGCCGCGGCTCTTGGCCTCGATGATGCGGTTCTCGATCTGGTCCGACATGCCGAGCCCGTGCCGGCCGCCGATGGCGTTGGCCTCCATCACCAGGTCGACGGCGGAGGGGAACTCCTTGCCGTTGATCGACACCGGGCGGCCCTGGTCGAAGCCGATCGTCACGTCCTCGGGGGCGATCTCGACCGTCGGGTCCCAGAACTTCACGCCCATGATGGGCTCGACCGTCTCGATGCCGGTGTCCAGGTGCTCCAGCGTCTTGGCCTCGTGCGTGGCGCCCCAGATGTTGGCGTCGGTGGAGTACGCCTTCTCGGTGCTGTCGCGGTAGGGGAGGCCGTGGGCGAGCAGCCACTCCGACATCTCCTTGCGGCCGCCGAGCTCGGTCACGAACGCCGCGTCCAGCCAGGGCTTGTAGATGCGCAGGTGCGGGTTGGCGAGGAGGCCGTAGCGGTAGAACCGCTCGATGTCGTTGCCCTTGAAGGTCGAGCCGTCGCCCCAGATCTGGACGTCGTCCTCCAGCATCGCCCGCACCAGCAGCGTGCCGGTGACGGCCCGGCCGAGCGGGGTGGTGTTGAAGTACGCCCGCCCGCCCGAGCGGATGTGGAACGCGCCGCAGGTCAGCGCGGCCAGGCCCTCCTCGACCAGCGCCGCACGGCAGTCGACCAGGCGCGCGATCTCGGCGCCGTAGGCCTGGGCACGGCCGGGCACCGAGGCGATGTCGGGCTCGTCGTACTGGCCGATGTCGGCGGTGTAGGTGCAGGGGATCGCGCCCTTGTCGCGCATCCACGCGACCGCGACGGAGGTGTCGAGACCGCCCGAGAAGGCGATGCCGACGCGTTCGCCGGCGGGCAAGGAGGTGAGGACCTTGGACATAGAAAGAGTATGTATCACTTTGCATAGTCATGCAAGCCGGGCGTGCGCATTCCTCGCTCCGGTTCTTTCCGGTTCAGGAACCCGCGGCCTCGGTACCGCCGCCGAGCGCGCCGAGGATCCGCTCGGCGGCCAGGGTCGGGGTCAGTGCACCCTGCCGCACCCGCTCCTCCAGCACGGGGGCCAGGGCCCGGACCGCCGGGTCGGCGTGCAGCCGCCCGAGGAGTTCGTCGCGGACCATGCTCCAGGTCCAGTCGACCTGCTGATCGCGGCGCTTGGCGGTGAGGCGGCCGGTGGAGTCCAGCAGCGTGCGGTGCTGCTCCAGCCGCTCCCACACCGTGTCCAGCCCCGTCGACTCGCGGGCGCTGCAGTGCAGCACCGGCGGCGTCCAGAACGTGTCCTTGCCGTGCATCAGCCTGAGCGCGCCCGCCAGTTCCCGCGCGGCGGCCCGGGCGTCGCGCTCGTGCGGTCCGTCGGCCTTGTTGACGGCGATCACGTCGGCCAGCTCCAGCACGCCCTTCTTGATGCCCTGGAGCTGGTCGCCGGTGCGGGCGAGGGTGAGCAGCAGGAAGGTGTCCACCATGTTCGCCACGGCCGTCTCGGACTGCCCGACGCCGACCGTCTCCACCAGGATCACGTCGTAGCCGGCCGCCTCCATCACCACGATCGACTCGCGGGTGGCTTTGGCGACCCCGCCGAGGGTGCCCGCCGTGGGGGAGGGGCGCACGAACGCCGCCGGGTCCACGGCCAGCCGCTCCATCCGGGTCTTGTCGCCCAGGATGGAGCCGCCCGTACGGGTGGAAGACGGGTCGACGGCCAGCACCGCCACCCGGTGCCCGAGCGAGGTCAGCAGCGTGCCGAAGGCGTCGATGAACGTCGACTTGCCGACGCCGGGCACCCCGCTGACGCCGATCCGCCGGGCCCGGCCGCTGTGCGGCAGCAGCGCGGTCAGCAGCTCCTGGGCCAGCGCCCGGTGCTGGGGGCGGGTCGACTCGACGAGTGTGATGGCGCGCGCGACGATCGCCCGCTTCCCGTCGAGCACGCCCTTCACATACGCGTCGACATCGATCACAGCTCGTGCCCGAGACCGTCCGACAGCCGCCGCACCAGGTCGTACGCCGCGTCCGGGATCACCGTCCCGGGCGGGAAGACGGCCGCCGCCCCCATCTCCAGCAGCGTCGGCACGTCCTGCGGCGGGATGACCCCGCCGACGACGACCATGATGTCCTCGCGCCCCTCCTCCGCCAGCGCCTCGCGCAGCGCCGGGACGAGGGTGAGGTGACCGGCCGCCAGCGACGAGACGCCGACGATGTGCACGTCCGCCTCGACGGCCTGCCGGGCCACCTCGGCGGGCGTCTGGAACAGCGGGCCGACGTCCACGTCGAAACCGAGGTCGGCGAAGGCGGTGGCGATCACCTTCTGGCCGCGGTCGTGGCCGTCCTGGCCCATCTTGGCGACCAGGATGCGCGGGCGGCGCCCCTCGGCCTCCTCGAAGGCGGACACCAGGGTGCGGGTGCGGTCCACGCTCGGGGACTCTCCCGTCTCGTTGCGGTACACGCCGGTGATCGTACGGATCTGACTCGCGTGCCGTCCGTACACCTTCTCCAGGGCGTCGGAGATCTCCCCGACCGTGGCCTTGGCGCGGGCCGCGTGCACGGCCAGCTCCAGCAGGTTGCCCTCGCCGTCGGCGGCCCTGGTCAGCGCCTCCAGCGCGTCCCGGCAGGCCTGCTCGTCGCGCTCCGCGCGCAGCCGCCGCAGCTTCTCGATCTGCTGGGCGCGCACCGAGGAGTTGTCGACCTTCAGGACCTCGATCTGCTCGTCGGTCTCCACCCGGTACTTGTTGACGCCGATGACCGGCTGCCGGCCCGAGTCGATCCGGGCCTGGGTGCGGGCCGCGGCCTCCTCGATGCGCAGCTTGGGGATGCCGGCGTCGATGGCCTTGGCCATGCCGCCCGCGGCCTCCACCTCCTGGATGTGCTGCCAGGCCCGCCGCGCCAGGTCGTACGTCAGCTTCTCCACGTACGCGCTGCCGCCCCACGGGTCGATGACCCGTGTGGTCCCGGACTCCTGCTGGAGCAGCAGCTGCGTGTTGCGGGCGATGCGCGCCGAGAAGTCCGTCGGCAGGGCGAGCGCCTCGTCCAGGGCGTTGGTGTGCAGCGACTGGGTGTGGCCCTGGGTGGCCGCCATCGCCTCGACGCAGGTGCGCGTGACGTTGTTGAACACGTCCTGCGCGGTCAGCGACCAGCCGGAGGTCTGCGAATGGGTGCGCAGCGACAGCGACTTGGCGTTCTGCGGGTCGAACTGCCGCACCAGCTTCGCCCACAGCAGGCGCGCCGCGCGCAGCTTGGCGACCTCCATGAAGAAGTTCATGCCGATCGCCCAGAAGAACGACAGCCGCGGCGCGAACGCGTCCACGTCCAGGCCGGCTTCACGGCCCGCCCGGATGTACTCCACGCCGTCCGCGAGGGTGTACGCCAGCTCCAGGTCGGCCGTCGCACCCGCCTCCTGGATGTGGTAGCCGGAGATGGAGATGGAGTTGTAGCGCGGCATCCGCTGCGAGGTGTACGCGAAGATGTCGGAGATGATCCGCATCGACGGCTTCGGCGGGTAGATGTAGGTGTTGCGGACCATGAACTCCTTCAGAATGTCGTTCTGAATGGTCCCGGCCAGCTTCTCGGGCGGTACGCCCTGCTCCTCCGCCGCCACGATGTACAGCGCCAGCACGGGCAGCACCGCGCCGTTCATCGTCATCGACACGGTCATCCTGTCCAGCGGGATCCCGTCGAACAGCTGCCGCATGTCGAGAATCGAGTCGATGGCCACGCCCGCCATGCCGACGTCGCCCGTCACGCGCGGGTGGTCGCTGTCGTACCCGCGGTGCGTGGGCAGGTCGAAGGCGACCGACAGGCCCTTCTGCCCGGCCGCGAGGTTGCGCCGGTAGAAGGCGTTGGACTCCTCGGCCGTGGAGAAGCCCGCGTACTGGCGGATCGTCCAGGGCTGGTTGACGTACATCGTCGGGTACGGGCCGCGCAGGTACGGCGCCGCTCCCGGGTAGGTGTCCAGGAAGTCCAGGCCCTCCAGGTCACGGCCGGTGTACAGCGGCTTGACGGAGATGCCCTCCGGGGTCTCCCACAGCAGGTCGTCACCGCCGGAGGCGTTCTTGACCGCCGCGCGCCACTCGTCGGGCGTGCCGTCGGCGGCCGGGGTGCCCAGCTCGATCCCGGAGAAGTCGGGGATGCCACGGGGGGCGGTCATCGGGCAACTCCCATGCGGTCGAGGGTCGCGGACAGCACGGCCACGGCGTCGCAGCCCGCGAAGACGTAGTCGTCGACACCGGGGTACTCCCCGGGCCGCCCGGCGAGGAACACGTGCGCGGCGCCGGCCTCCTTGAGCTGCGCGGCCCGGGCCGCCGCCTGCTCCTCGTACAGCGCGTCGCTGGAGCACAGCACGGCCTCACGCGCGCCGCTGTCCGCGAAGTCGCCCTCGGCGACCGGCTCGATGCCGCCCGCCTGGAAGAGGTTGGAGGCGAAGGTGAGGCGCGCGGTGTGGGCGGCGGCCGGGCCGAGCGCGGCGAGGAAGATCCGCGGCCGGGAGCCGGTCGCGGTCAGGTGCGCGTCCGAACGGGCGCGCAGCGCCTCGAAGGCCTCGTCGCGGCGCACCCGCGGCAGCCCGCCCGCCGGCCGCCCGGGCGCGGGCTCGCGCACCACCGGCTTCTCCGCCAGGAACGGGAACTCGCTGACTCCGGTGACCGGTTCGCGCCGCTCGGCCAGCCGTCCGGTGCGCTCCCGCCAGGTCTCGGCGAGGTCCCGCTCGACGTCACCGGACCGCAGGGCGGCCGCCATGCCGCCGAGCCCTTCGATCCGCTGGAAGAACTCCCAGCCCGCGTGGGCGAGTTCGTCCGTGAGCCGCTCCACGTACCAGGAGCCGCCCGCCGGGTCGATCACCCGGGCCAGGTGCGACTCCTCGATGAGGATGGTGGAGGTGTTGCGGGCGATGCGCCGGGCGAACGCGTCCGGCAGGCCCAGCGCGTCGTCGAAGGGCAGCACCGTGACCGCGTCGGCCCCGCCCGCTCCGGCCGCCAGGGTGGCGATGGTGGTGCGCAGCATGTTCACCCAGGGGTCGCGGCGCGTCATCATCACCGGCGACGTGACCGCGTGCTGGCGCTGCGCCCCGGCGGCCGGGGCACCGCAGACCTCGGCGACCCGCGCCCACAGCCGGCGCGCGGCCCGCAGCTTGGCGATCGTCAGGAACTGGTCGGCGGTCGCCGCGTAGCGGAACTCCAGCTGCCCGCAGGCCTGTTCGACGCCCAGTCCGGCACCGGTCAGCTCCCGCAGGTACGCCACCGCCGTGGCCAGCGAGGCCCCCAGCTCCTGCGCGGCCGACCCGCCGGCCTCGTGGTACGGCAGCGCGTCCACGGTCAGCGCCCGCAGTTGCGGGTACTCCCCGGCGCACCGTCGCGCCAGCTCGGCCGCCGCCGTGAAGTCCTGCCGCTCACCGGTACGGGCCTCGAACCCGAGCGGGTCGGCGCCCAGGTTGCCGCGGGCGGCCTCCGGCGCGACGCCCCGCTCCTCGTACAGCCGGAACAACTCCCGCGCGGCCGGCTCCGTGTCGCGCCCGGCGTCGAGCACCACCCCGGCCAGGTCGAGGTAGACGCCGTCGAGGACCGCGCCCAGGGAGGGCACCGGGACGCCGCCGTCGCCGACGGTCAGCCACAGCGAGGTGACGCCGTTCTCGAGGTCGGCGAGCAGCGCGTCGCGGTCGGCCGCCGTGTGCCGCTGCCGTACGTCCCAGCCGCCGACCGTGTTGCCCTCGGCGCGGCCACCCCGTACGAAGGGGGCGAACCCGGGCAGCCCCGGTTCGGGTGCGGCGTCGCGGGCGGTGTACAGGGGACGGGTGCGCAACCCGTCCTCCAGCGCGGTGGACAGGGCTTCCTCGGCCTCGGCGCCCCCGACGTCCTTGCCCGACTTGCGCAGCACACCCGCCACTAGGCGCTGCCACTGCTCGTGGGGCACGTCAGGGAACTCGCCGGCCAGCTCAAGCCCGTCGTCAGGCAGGACCGTCATGCTCGGATGCTAGGTCACGGACACGAACGGGCAGCAGAGGGGACGCCTGTGACCTTCCCCTCGCTCAGATTGTGACCCCGCTCTCCCCGCCCTCCGCGCGGCGGCCTGCTCGCCGGTTCTCACGCGGTGTGCACCGGCGCTGTCTGCCCGGCGGGCACCGGGACGCGGACGGACTCCATGACGAAGCCGCTGCGGATCCGGGCCGGCAGACGGTTCAGCGGGATCCTCAGGTCCTGCTCCGGCACTTCGTACTCCAGCCGGGCGAGCCGCGGGGCGAGGGCCGCCAGCAGGGCGATCGTGATGTCCTCGCCGGGGCAGCGGTGGCCCGTGGCGGGATCGCCGCCGCCCTGGGGGATCAGCTCGTCCCGGGCGGGCGGCTGCCCGAGGAAGCGCCGCGGCGCGAAGGCGTGGGGCTCGTCCCAGAGTTCCGGGTCGTGGTTCTGCCCGTACAGGTCGAGCAGGACCATCGCGCCCTCGGGGATCGGCTCGCCGTGCCAGTCCAGGTCGGTGACGGCCAGGCCGCCCACGAACGGGGCGAAGGGGTAGAAGCGCCGCAGCTCGTGGGCGAAGGCCACGGCGTAGGCCGGGTCCCCGCCGCGCAGTTCCTCGCGGACGTCCGGGCGTCGCAGCGCGTGACCGGCGTAGGCGACGAACCAGCACACCGCGACGGTGGGGCGGACGACGTTGAGCAGTTCGACCGCGGCGGTGCGCGGGTCGAGGAGCCGCCCGTCGGCGTCCCGGTGCCGGGCCACCACGTCCAGGACGGACCCGTCCGGGGCGGTCGCCCCACCGGCGCGCACACTCCCGACCAGGGCGCCCAGCCGGCCCTCCAGGCGGGCCCGGGCCCGGCGGGCACGCCAGTGGCGCGGACCCGCCGTGGCGAAACCGTCGACCAGGGACACCAGGTCCGCCGCGACCGCGTCATCGTCCTCGAGCGGGATCCCGGCCCAGCGGCACACGCCCCGGGTGAGCACGCGGCTCGCCTCGTCGAACAGCACGATCCGGCGGCCGGGCCAGGAGCGCACCGTCTCGTCCCAGTCCGCGGTGACGGCGTCCACCACCCCGGCGACCGCCCGCGGCCCGGTGAGCAGGGAGAGGAACATGCCCTTGCGGCCGCGGTGCAGGGGGCCGTCCAGCGTGTGCACGGCCCCGTGCCCGAACAGGGTGCTCAGCACCGGGCCGGGCAGGGCCGCACCGCGCTCGACGTGCCGCTCGTCGTAGAAGAAGCGCACCGCCTGCGGGCCGTGCAGGGCCACGGCGTGCCGGCCCATGAGGCGGGTGCGCACCAGCGGGGCGTCCGTGCGGCGCCTGCGGTCGGGCAGCCAGGTGTAGCCCTTGGCCAGCAGGGCGAGCGAACTGTCGGCGAGCACGGGGCGACGGCTTCGATCCATGGCGCCGCGAGTGCCCCTCCCGCCACACCGGGAAACGCCCCCGGAAACCAAGGAGGTTGGGTGGTGCAGCGGGGGTACTCGCGGCGCACCGGGCGCTCGACGTGACGCGCCCCTCACGCCGGAAGGCCACCGCCATGAGCTCACGAACGCAGCCGACGACCGGTGCCCGCACGCCCGTCCAGACGGCGGCACTGCTGGTGGGAGCAGTGTTCCTGCTGGTCGGCATCCTGGGCTTCATACCGGGGATCACCACCGGATACGACTCGATGGAGTTCGCCTCGCACGACTCCGGTGCCGAACTGCTCGGCGTCTTCCAGATCTCCGTCCTGCACAACCTGGTCCACCTCGCGTTCGGCGTGGCCGGCCTGGCCATGTCCCGCAGCGCCGCGGCCGCCCGCACCTACCTGCTGGCCGGCGGCGCCGTCTACCTCGTGCTGTGGCTGTACGGCCTGATCATCGGCCACGACAGTGCCGCCAACTTCGTCCCGCTGAACACGGCCGACGACTGGCTGCACTTCTTCCTCGGCATCGGCATGATCGCCCTGGGCGCCCTGCTCACCCGCGGCCCGGCCACCGGCACGCGGAGGGCGTGACATGGGCGGCGGCTGCCTCCGCGCGGGCGCCCGCGTCCCTGTTTGCCGTCCCGGCCGGTGGGGACCCGGCCGGGCATGACCACCAAGCGACGCCGCCTGCTGCGGCAGAACCGGATGCTGTGGCTGCTGGACCGCCTGGAGCGCGAGTCCGGGGCCGACGCGGTGATCGACACCCTCCGCAAGGGCGTGCGGGCGCTGCCGCTGGGACGCGGCCGCGACCTGCTGCACGGCCGGTGGATGGGTCACCCCGTGCACCCGCTGATGGTGCAGGTGCCGATCGGCAGCTGGCTCTCGGCGGCGGTCCTGGACCTGCGTCCGGGCCGCTCCCGCGAGGCCCGGCTGCTGATCGGCGTCGGGCTCGGGGCCGCGGCCCCGGCGGCCCTGGCCGGCTGGGTCGACTGGGCGGAACTGCACCGCCAGCAGCAGCGCGTCGGCCTGGCGCACGCCCTGTCCAACATCGCGGCCGTCGGGCTGTACGCGACCTCCCTCGCCTGCCGCGCCACGGGCCGGGAGACGGCGGGCCGGACCTACGGGTTCCTCGGACTGACGGTGGTCGGCGTCGGCGGCCTGCTGGGCGGCCACATGGCCTACCGGCAGGCCGCCGGCGCCAATCACGCCGAGGAGGTCCCGCACGTCGTCTCCGAGGGCTGGCACCCGGTCGGCGCCGTCGAGGAGTTCCCGGCGGGTGAGCCGGTGCGGCGCACGGTCGACGACGTGCCGGTGCTGGTCGTGCGCGAGACCGGCGGGCAGATCCACGCCCTCGCCGAACGGTGCAGCCACCTGGCCGGACCCCTCGCCGAGGGCACCGTCGCCGACGGCTGCGTGCGCTGCCCCTGGCACGGCAGCGTCTTCCGCCTCTCCGACGGCTGGAACGTGGCCGGCCCCGCCACCGCCCCCCAGCCCTCCTTCGAGACCCGGATCACCGGCAACCGGGTCGAGGTGCGCCTGCGGCACCAGAACGGCGGCCGGCACACCGCACCGGACCGTGCCCTCACCGAACAAGGAAAGCGCAGCTCGAACAGGTAATGAACGTGAACATGACGTCAGTGGCGGAGAGTCGCCCGGCACAGAGGCTGCGCGGGTTGCTGCGCCGCACCCATACGGGCTACTCCGGCGGCCACGACCGGCCGCTCGGCGGCTACACCGCCGCCATGGCGGGATTCGCGGTGTTCACCACGGCCTGGGCGACCGCCGTCCGGCTGAGCGGACGCCCCGTCCCGGCGCGCCCCGAGCCGTGGGACGTCGCCCTGACCGCGGTCGCCACGTTCCGCCTCAGCCGCCTGCTGAGCAAGGCCTCGGTGACCAGCCCCCTGCGGGCCCCCTTCACCCGGTACGTGGGCCCGCAGGGGCCGGCCGAACTGGAGGAGGAGGCGCAGCCCGACGGCCGGCACACGGTCGGCGAGCTGGCGACCTGCCCCTTCTGCATGAGCGTCTGGATCGCCTCGGCGCTCACGGCCGGTCAGCTGCTCTGGCCCCGGGCCACCCGTACCGCCATGGGCACGCTCACCGCGCTGGCCGGGGCCGACACGCTGCAACTGGCGTACGGCGCGCTGGTCGGCAGGACGACGGGCGACTGACCGGCGGCCGGCGGTCGGAGCGGGGCCGACCGGCGACCGCCGGCCGCCGGTGGCGGCTAGGAAACCTCGCCGCGGGCACCCCGCCCCCGCCGGGAGCCCCGGTACGCGGCACGGCGCGTCGCGGCCAGGACGGGACCCGGCGCGAACGCGCGCACGCTGTGCCGGTAGGGGTCGAAGTCGACGGTGTCCCCGGGGTCCACGGGCAGGACGTCCCGCACCGTGAGCACCGCGAACCGCCGCCAGGACGCCGCACCCACCTGCGCGCACAGGTCGTACACCAGCGGCCCGGCGGCCAGCGCGGCGGCGATGCCCTCCGGACCGCCCGGCACCGGCGCCTGCCGGGTCCGGCGCGGGAAGGCGACCAGGAGGGACGACCGGCCGGCCACCCGGTAGGGCAGCAGGCTGGAGTACGGGCCGCGCAGCGCGTCGGCGCGCGGCAGCGGCAGATGCCGGGAGACGCGGCCGCGGCCGCTGCTGGTCATCAGCAGGTCGAGGGTGCGGCCCGGGCCGTCGGCGTCCGTCACCCGGACGGCCAGGCCCAGCCCGTCCGGCAGCCGCCGGGGCAGGCCGCCCGCACGCGAGAGGCGGACCGTCGCCGTCAGCCGCCGGGGCGAGTCCAGCCACGGCACGCCCCACGGCCCGGCCCCGTCGTCCGGCACCTCCAGCTCACCCGCGCAGGTCAGCCCCCGCGGGTGCAGGGCCGGGGCCCGCCGCACCCGGGCCAGCGCCCGAAAGGCACCCTCGACCAGGGCGACCGGCCGGGACACGGACACGGGCGGGCCGGCGGCCCGGGTCCCGGGTGTGGCCCCGTCACGCACGCTCACGACGTGGACCTCCGTCCTCGCGGGTGTCCGTCGCGAAGCGGTGCGCGGCGGCGGTCCTCATGGCCGCGTACGGGAAGGGCGCACACGCGAAACGCGTCCTCGACCAGGGCGACCGACCGGGACGCGGAGGCGGGCGGGTCGCCGGGGGTCCGCTCGCTGCGTGTTTCATGACGCCGTGCGCGGCGGCGCTCTTCACGGCCGCGTACGGGAAGGGCGCTCGCGCGGAAGGCGTCCTCGACCAGGGCGACCGGCCGGGATGCGGAGGCGGGCGGGTCGCCGGGGGTCTGCTCCCTGCGTGTTTCATGACGCCGTGCGCGGCGGTGATGGTCACGGCCGCGCACGGGGACCGGGCTCCTGCCCAACGGGGGCCTCCCTCCTCAGGGGGCAGCCGGGTACCCTCCGCGGGCTTCGCCACCCGTGGTCAGGCCGCGCTCCCGGCGCGACGGCGGCCCGGCCGGGTCAGGGCGTCGATCAGCTGGTCGCGGGTCATCTTCGACCGGCCCTCGATGCCCTGTTCGCCGGCCCGCTCGTACAGCTCGGCCTTGGTCAACTGCCGCAGCTCGCTGCGGCTCGCACCCCGCTCACGGCCCTTCGGCGCGCGCGCCCGCTCCGGGCGCGAGGACCGCGAGGACCCGGACGCGGCCCGGCGGGAGTCCTTCCCGGCGGATCCGGACCGCCGGGACCCGCTGCGCTTGCCGCCGCCGGAGGCGCCGGCCTGGGCGAGGCTGCTCTCCAGCACCGCCATCAGGTCGACGACGCCGGTGGCCTCGGGCGGCCCCTCCGCCACGGCGACCTCCTGGCCCTCGGCTTTCGCCTTCACCAGCTCGCGGACCTTCTCCTGGTACGTGTCGTGGTACCGGTGCGGGTCCCACGGGCCGCTGAGGGCGTCCACCAGCCGCAGCGCCATGTCCAGTTCCTTGCCGCGCCCGGCCCGGCGGGAGGGCAGGTCGGGCAGTTCGGTGCCCGGGTCGCGCACCTCGTCGGCCCAGTGCAGGGTCTGCAGCACCAGGAGCTTGTCCTCGGCCCGCAGCGCCGTCAGATACTGCTTGTTCCGCATGACGAACGTGGCCACGCCCGCCTTGCCGGTCTTCTCCAGCGCCGCCCGCAGCAACTCGTAGACCTTGAGGTACTCCTCGCCCCGCGGGGCGACGTAGTAGGTGCGGGCGAAGTACACCGGCTCGATCCGGTCCAAGTCGACGAAGTCGGAGATCTCGATGGTCTTGGACCGGCCCGGTGCGATCTCGTCCAGCTCGTCCGGCTCGACGATCACGTACTCGCCCTCGCCCACCTCGTAGCCCTTGACGATGTCGGACGTGGAGACCTCCTCGCCGGTGCGCTCGTTGACGCGCCGGTTGCGGATGCGGTCCCCGGTGCCGCGCTGGAGCTGGTGGAAGTGGACGGTGTGGTCCTCGGTCGCGGTGAACAGCCCGACCGGCACCGTGACCAGGCCGAAGGTGATCACGCCTGTCCAGATCGCCCGAGCCATGCCGCGCTCCGTCCCGTCCGTCCCCGGCGTGCCCGTCCGCCGCGGTGTCCCCTCCACGCTCGCACCGAGCGGGACGGCCCGCCCGCCGGGCGGCCGGCGGGGCACCCGAACGGCGTCCCCTCAGAGCCAGTCCCGGCGCTTGAAGACCACGTACAGCCCGACGCAGACCAGGCCCATCGCGGCGATCGCGAAGGGGTACCCGAAGCCCCAGCCCAGCTCCGGCATGTGGTCGAAGTTCATGCCGTACACCGTGCCCACCAGCGTCGGCGCGAACAGGATCGCCGCCCACGCCGAGATCTTCTTGATCTCCTCGTTCTGCTCGAAGCCGGCCTCCGCCAGGGCGCGCATCTCGGCGTTCTGCTGCTGCGTGACGAGCGTGGCGTTCACCGTGAGGATCTCGGTGAGGGCCTGGCGGAAGGTGTCGACGCGCTCGCTGATGTGCGTGACGTGGTCGGCCACGTCCCGCAGGTAGCGCTGCAGTTCCTCGTCGGTCCCGTACTTGGCGAAGCCCGCCGTCAGCGCGCGCAGCATGCCGCCCAGGGGGCGGGTGGCGCGCTGGAACTCGACCATCTCCCGGGAGAGTTCGTAGATGCGCCGGGACACCTCGGGGTCGCCGCGGAACACCTCGGTCTCGATCTCGTCGATGTCGTTCTGCACGCCCGCCACCACCGGCACGTAGCCGTCGACGACCGCGTCGAGGATGGCGTACAGCACCGCCTCGGGCCCCAGCCGCAGCAGTTCGGGCGTCGCCTCCATGCGGCGGCGCACCGCCGACAGGTCCGGTGCCGCGCCGTGGCGGACCGTGATCACGAAGTCCGGGCCGACGAACACGTGCAGTTCGCCGAAGTCGACCTCCTCCGGCGCGTCCAGGTAGAGCGCGGCCCGCAGCACCACGAACAGCGTCTCGCCGTAACGCTCCAGCTTCGGCCGCTGATGCGCCTTGATCGCGTCCTCGACGGCGAGCGGGTGCAGGTCGAACTCCGCTGCCAGCGCGTGCAGTTCGTCGTCCGTGGGGCGGGCGAGCCCGATCCACGCCATGCCGGCCGGCTGCTCGCGCAGGGCGCGGAAGGTGTCCGCCAGGGTCGCGGGGGAGGAGACGCGGACGCCGTCGCGGTAGAGGGCCGCCTCGACCACACTGGCCGGCTCGGCGGGCCGCTCCGCCTGCGCCGGGCCGTCGGCGGGCGGCTGCGCCGGCGGCAGGGCGCGGCGCCACACCGACTTGCGCGCACCGCGGCCCGCCGGCCGGGCGGAACCGGCGGTCCGCCCGGACCCGGAGGCAGGCCGGTCGTTCCCGGCGGAGCCGGCGCGTGGCTCGGGCATCGCGGCTGCCTCTCGGTCGAGGATGCGTACGCGGGGATCGGGGGAGCATGGGGGCGGGACACGAGCAGAATACGGGCCGCATCCGCCGCGGACCTCTCCGCCATCGCGGACAGAACCTGTCCGCGACCCTCGCTACCGTGCCTCCATGACCACCACCAAGCGGAGCGCCACGGCACCCGTCCTCGGCACGCGCGCCCTCAACCGGGCCACGCTCGACCGCCAGCTCCTGCTGCGCCCCGCGCGGATGTCCGCCGCCGAGGCCGTGGAGCACCTGGTCGGCCTCCAGGCGCAGAACGTCAAGCCGCCGTACTACGCGCTCGCCGCCCGCCTGGACGCCTTCACCCCCGAGGCGCTGTCCCGGCTGATGGCCGACCGCTCGGCCGTCCGGATCGTCACCATGCGCTCCACCATCCACACCCACACCGCGGACGACTGCCTCGTGCTGCGCCCCCTGGTGCAGCCCGCCCGCGACCGCGAACTGGTCGCCTTCCGCAAGGGTCTGGCCGGCGTCGACCTGGACCGGCTCGCCGCCCTGGCCCGCGACCTCGTCGAGGAGGCACCGCGCACCATGGGCGAGCTGCGCGAGGCCCTGGCGCAGCAGTGGCCCGACGCCGACCCCCAGGCCCTGGGCGTCGCCGCCCGGTGCCGGCTCCCGCTGGTGCAGGTGACCCCGCGCGGGCTGTGGGAGCGCAGCGGCCAGGTCCGGCTGACCACCGCCGGGCACTGGCTGGGCCGTGCCGCGGAACCGGCCCCCGCCCCGGAGGCGGTCGTCCTGCGCTACCTGGCCGCCTTCGGCCCGGCCTCCGTGAAGGACATGCAGACCTGGGCGGGGCTGACCCGGCTGCGTGCGGCGTTCGAGCGGCTGCGCCCTGAGCTCGTCACCTTCCGGGACGACGGCGGCACCGAGCTGTTCGACCTCCCGGACGCCCCCCGCCCCGACCCGGACACCCCCGCCCCGCCGCGCTTCCTGCCCGAGTTCGACAACCTGCTGCTCTCGCACGCCGACCGCACGCGGGTCGTCCCGCCCGAGCACCGGGGCCGCTCCTGGCAGGGCAACGTCGCCCACCGTACCCTGCTCGTCGACGGCTTCCTGGCCGGGCTGTGGCGCCTGGACGAGGACGCCCTGGTGATCGAGCCCTTCGGCCGGCTCGCCCGCGCCGCGCGGGAGGAGGTCGTCGCCGAGGGGGAGCGGATGCTGCGGACCATGCACCCGGGGGCCTCGTACGACATCCGCTTCGGCGCCGTACGGACGTGAGGCGGGCGGCGCCCCCCCCCGCTCGCCCCCGGGCGGCCGCCACCGGCACGCGGACATGGAGAGGGGGCGTTGCGGGCCGCTCGTGGAGGCCCGCAACGCCCCCTGGTATCGCACCTGAGGGTTGCTCAGGAAACCTGCTCAGATCACGAGTTGACCTGGGCCGTGACGAGGCTGGAGAAGGTGGTCAGCCGGGTGTAGACACCCGGGTACCCGGCCTGGGCGCAGCCCTCGCCCCAGGAGGTGATGCCTGCCAGGACGCCCCCGATGAGCAGGGGACCACCGCTGTCGCCCTGGCAGGTGTCCACGCCGCCGGTCGTCCTGCCGGCGCACACCATGTCGCTGCGCACGAAGTCCGAGCCGTAGGAGTTCGCGCAGCTGGAGTCGGACACGGTCGGAACGGTCGCGGTGCGCAGCTGGTTGGAGGAGCTGCCGCCCGCGGAGGTGGTGCCCCAGCCGAGGATGCGGGCGGTGGTGCCGGCCGCGTACACCGAGGTCTGGGAGGAGGAGACGTACTTGGCCGTGGTGTACGGCATGGACGTCGACAGCGTCAGCACGGCCACGTCGTCGCCGTTGGTGGCGTCGGTGTAGCTCGGGTGGATCCATATCCTGCTGACCCGGGCCACGGTGCCGTTGGTGCCGTTGAGGTAGGTGCGGCCGCCGACGACGCGCACGCTGCTCGTCGTCTCGCCGACCATGCAGTGCGCGGCGGTGACCACCTTCGTGGGCGAGACCAGGGTGCCGCCGCAGAACTGGTTCTGCGAGGCGTCCGTGATCTGCATGACGTACGGGTACGCGGACGTGGTGGTCGTGGTGCCGCCGACGATCGGCTGGGGCGCGGCGACGGCCGTGGGGGCGGCGAGCAGCGCGGTCGTGGCGGCGGCAGCGGTCGCCGCGGCTACGGCGGCGGCCTTTCTGGCAGCGTTGAGCCCGAACATGGGTCTCCTCGGGGAGTTGCCGGTGGGGGGTCGCGCGGGTGGTGGTGCACGGTGACCCTCACGTCGTTGTTCGGATCTCCGTGTGCCCGGCGAGCGGCACGCCCCCAAGCTAGGGCCGGTGCGGCGAGGCCCCCAATGAGGGAACCCCCTAAGGGAGTTGGGGCAGGGAAAACCCTCGGTCCGGCCGCGTAAACCCAGGTCGGACCGCATGGCCCGGCGCCGTGCGGGTGCTCCGGCGGTCCCGGCTCAGGTGGTGCGGCGGCCGGCGGCCAGCCGGACGATGTCCACCCGGGAGCGGATACCCAGCTTGCGGTAGACCCGGGTGAGGGTCGCCTCGACGGTCTTGACGCTGATGAACAGACGGGCCGCGATCTCCCGGTTGGTCGCCCCCTCCATCACCAGCGAGGCCACCTGACGCTCCATCGAGGCGAGTCCCTCCAGCGCGTCGAGCGCGACGGGCGGCGCCGAGGCGGCCGGTGCCACCGGCGCGGCCGACCCGGCGGTGGCGGCCGCGTCCACCTGCCGCAGCCAGGGCAGGGCCCGGCAGCGCCTGAACAACCGCGCCGCCTCGTCGTAGGGCGCCGGAGCCGGGGCGCCGGGCGCCGAGCCGCGCGCGGCGGTGCTCTGCGCCCGCAGGCGGGCCAGCGCGAAGGCGGCCCGGGCCTCCTCCAGCCCGTACCCGAGCCGGCCCAGCCGGTCCTGCACGGACGCCAGCCGCACGAGCGCGCCCTCGTGGTCGCCCCGCGCCGCGCGCACCAGCGCCTCGGCGCGGTCCAGCACGGCCAGCACGCTCTGCCGGCCCAGCCGCATCGCGTGCACCCGGGTGGTGTCGACGAGGTCCTGGGCCTCGCCCGGTTCGCCGACGCGCACCAGCGCCTCGGCGAGGTCGCCGTGCCAGCGGCCGCGCCCGGGGTCGTTGATGCCCAGGCCCTGCTCCAGCTCACGCACCCGGCGCAGCGAGCGCACCGCGGCCGCCGGGTCCCCGGCCACCAACTGGGCGTAACCCAGCGCGGCCAGGGCCCGCGACAGGTACATCTGGTCGCCGTCGACCTCGGCGTGGTCGGCCGCCTCGCGGGCGAGGGCGAGCGCCCGGTCGACGTCCCCGCCGGAGGCCTCCGCGAGGGAGGCGAGCATCGCCGAGGCGCCCTCGCCGATCCCGGAGTCGCGGGCCAGGCGCAGACTCTCGCGGGCCAGGTCGAGGGCCCGGCCGCAGTGCCCGGAGCGCAGTTCGGTGTCGGCGAGGAAGCGCAGGAAGTGCACCTCGCTCTCGACCATGCCGCGCCGGCGCACCTCGCGCAGCAGCGCGGTGATCGTGGCCCGCGCCTCCGGCAGCTGGTCGCTCATGATCAGCCAGCGGAACCGGGCCGAACCGGCGCCGTTGTGATGGCAGGCCACATACGGGTCCTGCGGCTCCGTCAGCGCCCGCTTGACGGTCACCGGGGCGTCCGGGTGGCCCATCAGGGTCTCGGTGGAGGCCTGGAAGGACAGCGCCATCAGCTCGGTGCGCCGGTCCCCGCCCCGGGCCGCCAGCTCCGCCGCGTGCGCGGCCTCCTGCCGGGCCTCCGCGAAGTCCCCCTCCACCACCAGGCCGCGCCAGGCCAGCTGGTAGTGGACCAGCGCCAGCAGGCCCGGGTCGTCGCCCGCGTCGGCCAGGACCTGCGGGAAGACGGCGTCGACGTCCCCGAGGGCCTGCCCGGCCGCCTCGATGACGACCATCCAGGCCCGTACCCGCTCGGCGGGCACGGTGGCACGCGTCAGTACGTCGCGGGCGATGTCGCGGGCGAGATCGGCCTCGCCCGCGGTGATCGCGTCCTCGGCGGCCTGCAGCCGCCGCTCGTCCGGTCCCGGAGTGCTGTCGGCCGGGGTGTGCCGGGCCGCGAGCAGTCCGAGCGAGGCCGCCACCGACGGCGCGCCGCGGTCCCGGGCCAGGGCCGCCGCCTCGGCGAGCCGGGCCGCGACCTCGGGGTCGGTGCCGGTGGTCGCCAGCGCCAGGTGCCGGGCACGCTCGATCGGGTCGGAGGCGGCCGTGGACAGCGCCGCGTGCACCGCGCGCCGCTCCTGCGCGGGGGCCTCCGCGTACAGCGCGGCCGAGATCAGGGGGTGCGCGAACCGCAGCGCCGGCGCCTCGGAGTCCGTGGCCAGCAGCCCCAGGGCCGCCGCCTGGGCCGTCTCCGCCTCGGCGTGCTCCCGGCCCGCCGCGTGCAGCAGCGCCAGCGAGGGACGGGCACCGGCACTGGCCACCAGCAGGGTCCGGCGGGCCTCGTCCGACAGCATCTCCAGCCGGCTCAGCACCAGCGCCCGCAGGGAGGTCGGCACCGGCAGCGGCTCACCGGGCCGCGGCCGTGCCGTGCTCTCGGCCAGGGCACGGCCCAGCTCCAGGGCGAACAGGGGATTGCCGCCGCTGGTGCGGTGGATGTCGCGGACCGTGGAACGGGACAGCGGGGTGTAGCCGCGGTGGTCCAGCAGCGCCGAGACCTGGGTACGGGTGAGTGGCCCCAGCCGGACGGCGAGCGTGTCGGGCGGGGACGCGCGCAGGTGGCGGTCGTACTCCTCGCCCTCGGTGCGCACCGCGCACAGCATCTGCACCGGTGTGTCACCGAGGCGGCGGGCGGCGAAGCCCAGCAGTTCCGCGCTGGCGGCGTCCAGCCACTGAAGGTCGTCGGCCACCACGAGCACCGGGCCCCTGGTGGCCAGCGCCCGCAGCGCCGACAGCACGGCCAGGCGCAGCGCGAGCCCGTCCCGCTGGAGCGTGGACTCGCCCCGGCCGGTCAGCGCCGACTCCAGGGCGGTGCGCTGCGCTGCCGGCAGGGACCCGGAGACGTCGTCCAGGACGAGCCCGAACAGATCGGCCAGCGCCAGGAAGGGCAGATGCGATTCCGACTCGGTCGCCGAGCAGCGCAACACCGTGCGGTCCGGACCGGCGTATTCCGCGGCCAGTGCCCGCAGGACGGTCGACTTTCCAATTCCGGCCGGACCGTGGAGCAGCACACTGCCGCCCCGGCCGAGCTGATCCCGGGCCGACGTGAAGAGATCCTCCCGGCCGATGACCAGGTCGGGGCGGCTCCTGGAAGGCTCCTGGAAGTCCCGTCGTACGGTCACCGCGGCCCTCCCTGTGTCGTGTCCTGGCCAATATTAGGCAACAGCTCTTCGAATAACGGAGGGACGGTGTGGTGAGGGAAATAACAGGGGTGCGGACGGGCGAATTCACCGGCCGCGGAATGCCGCGGAACACGGCGCCCGCACCTGCGCGGGGCACCGCCGCCCGGCCGCGCGGCCGGACCCGGGGGAAAGCACCACCAACCTACGGCAACCATCCCGCCCGGCGCGCGGCCACCACGGCCTCGCCCCGGGTACGCGCCCGCAGCTTGCGCATGGCCGACCGCAGGTACCCCTTGACCGTCTCGGGCGTCACGCCCAGCCGCTGGGCGGCGGCC
Organism: Streptomyces sp. NPDC053665; assembly: GCF_055585285.1. Taxonomy (NCBI): domain Bacteria; kingdom Bacillati; phylum Actinomycetota; class Actinomycetes; order Kitasatosporales; family Streptomycetaceae; genus Streptomyces; species Streptomyces sp. NPDC053665. The sequence continues at coordinate 1,135,207 of NZ_JBVJKK010000001.1, read as the reverse complement.
GCGTTGGTGGCGCCCGCCGCGACGCAGGCCAGCACGTCCACCTCGCGCGGGGCGAGCCGCACCCGGGCCGCCGGGCCGGGACCCCCGCCCTCGGCCGCCAGCAGCGTGCAGGCCCGCAGCAGCTCCGCCCGCAACCGCGCGTCGGCGATCCGCGGGGCCAGGGCCCGCAGGGCCGCGTGCGCCTCCCGCACCTGCTCCCACCCCGCGCCCGTCCCGGCCCCGGCGGCGACCGTGCGGGCCTCGTCCCGCACCGCCAGCGCCCGCTCCACGTCCCGCGCCGCCTCGACCGCGGCGTCCAGCATCCGCCCGCCCAGCGGCAGCGCCGTGCGCAGCGCCCCGTACAGCACCCCCCGCACCCGGTGCCCCACCACCACCGGCACGGCCAGCACCGAGCGCAGGCCCTCCGCGGCGACCGGGGCGTCGTACTCGTGGCTGATCTGCCGGGACACCGAGTAGTCCGTCACCACGCACGGCCGGGACAGCGCCACCGCCTTCCCGCCCAGCCCGTTCCCCGACGTCACCACCAGCGAGCGCAGCGCGCCGGTCGCCGTGCCGCTCAGCTCGCTGATGCGCACCCGGGAGCCCGCCTCCAGCAGCCCGCCGAAGGCGACCGGAAGGCCCGTGCCGCGCCGCAGGCGCAGCAGTGCGTCCCGCATCTCGACCGCCTCGGACGCGTCTGCCGTCACCCGCTCGCCCCTTCGTTCCGGCTTCCGTGCGGCCCCACCCCCCGTTCGGGGGTAGTGAGACCCGCATCACGGATTACACGATGACTCGCAGCCGCCCGGCAATGGTCCGGCACCGAGGAGGACGCATGACATCGGCGACGGAGCAGTTCCGCAGCGCGCGGGACTTCCTGCTGGAACACCGCGACGACTACGCCACGGCCTACGAGGGCTTCCGCTGGCCCCGGCCGGAGTACTTCAACTGGGCGCTCGACTGGTTCGACGTGATCGCCGAGGACAACGCCCGCACGGCCCTGCACATCGTCGAGGAGGACGGCAGCGAGACGCGGCTGTCCTTCCAGGAGATGTCCCGGCTCTCGTCCCGGTGCGCCGGCTGGCTCCAGGACCGGGGCGTGCGCGCCGAGGACCGCGTCCTGGTCATGCTCGGCAACCAGGCCGAACTGTGGATCACCGCGCTGGCCGCGATGAAGCTGCGCGCGGTCGTCATCCCGGCCACCCCGCTGCTCGGCCCGGCGGACCTGCGCGACCGGGTGGAGCGCGGCCGGGTCCGGCACGTCGTGGCCCGTGCCGAGGACACCGCGAAGTTCGCCGAGGTCCCCGGGGACTACACGCGCATCGCCGCGGGCGCCGCCGGTGACGTGCCGGCCGGCTGGGCGGCGCTGGACGACGCCCACGGCGCCCCGGACGGCTTCGCGCCCGACGGCCCGACCCGGGCCGACGACCCGCTGATGCTCTACTTCACCTCCGGCACCACGGCCCGGCCCAAGCTCGTCGAGCACACCCACACCTCGTACCCGGTCGGCCATCTGGCGACCATGTACTGGATCGGCCTGAAGCCGGGCGACGTGCACCTGAACATCTCCTCGCCGGGCTGGGCCAAACACGCCTGGTCCAACCTCTTCGCCCCGTGGAACGCCGAGGCGACCGTCTTCCTGCACAACTACACGCGCTTCGACGCCGCCCGCCTCATGAGCGAGATGGACCGGGCGGGCGTCACCACCTTCTGCGCCCCGCCGACCGTGTGGCGCATGCTCATCCAGGCCGACCTCGGCCAGCTGCGCACCCCGCCCCGGGAGGTCGTCGCCGCCGGGGAGCCGCTGAACCCCGAGGTCGTCGAGCAGGTCCGCCGGGCCTGGGGCGTGACCGTCCGGGACGGCTTCGGGCAGACCGAGACCGCCGTCCAGGTCGCCAACAGCCCGGGCCAGCCGCTCAAGACCGGCTCGATGGGCCGGCCCAGCCCGGGGTACCGCGTGGAGCTCCTCGACCCGGTCTCCGGCGCCCCGGGCGCCACGGAGGGGGAGATCGCCCTGGACCTGTCGGAGCGGCCCGTCGGCCTGATGACCGGCTACCACGGCGACGCCGACCGGACGGCCGAGTCCATGGCCGGGGGCTACTACCGCACGGGTGACGTCGCCTCCCGGGACGAGGAGGGCTACCTCACCTACATCGGGCGCAGCGACGACGTCTTCAAGGCGTCCGACTACAAGATCAGCCCGTTCGAGCTGGAGAGCGCGCTGCTGGAGCACGAGGCGGTGGCCGAGGCGGCGGTCGTCCCCGCCCCGGACGAGCTGCGGCTCGCCGTCCCGAAGGCCTACGTGGTGCTCGCCGAGGGCTGGCGGCCCGGCCCGGACACGGCCAAGGTCCTCTTCGAGCACTCCCGTCAGACGCTCGCTCCCTACAAGCGCGTACGCCGCCTGGAGTTCGGCGAGCTGCCCAAGACCGTCTCCGGCAAGATCCGCCGGATCGAACTGCGCGAGGCCACGGCGGCCGGGTCGGACGCCGAGTACCGCGAGGAGGACTTCCGGTGAACTCCTACAGCCACGGCACCGGCGGCACCGCCCTGCTCGGTGACACCATCGGGGCGAACCTGGACCGCGCGGTCGCCGCCTGGCCCGAGCGCGAGGCGCTGGTGGACGTGCCGTCCGGCCGGCGCTGGACCTATGCGCAGTTCGGCGCCGCCGTGCGGGAACTGGCGTCGGCCCTGCTCGCCTCGGGCGTCGCCAAGGGCGACCGGGTGGGCGTGTGGGCGGTCAACTGCCCCGAGTGGGTGCTCGTCCAGTACGCCACCGCCCGGCTCGGCGCGATCATGGTGAACATCAACCCGGCGTACCGCACCCACGAGGTCGAGTACGTGCTGAGGCAGGCCGGGGTCTCGATGCTCTTCGCGTCCCTCGGCCACAAGTCGAGCGACTACCGGGCCATGGTCGAGGAGGTCCGGGGCCGCTGCCCCGGGTTGCGGGAGGTCGTGTACTTCGGCGATCCGGGCTGGGACGGTCTCCTCACCCGGGCCGGTGCCGAGCCGGTCCCCGAGGACCTCTCCTGCGACGACCCCATCAACATCCAGTACACGTCGGGCACGACGGGCTTCCCCAAGGGCGCGACCCTCTCCCACCACAACATCCTCAACAACGGCTACTTCGTGGGGGAACTGCTCGGCTACTCGGAACAGGACCGCATCTGCATCCCGGTGCCCTTCTACCACTGCTTCGGCATGGTCATGGGCAATCTGGCCGCCACCTCGCACGGCGCCTGCATGGTGATCCCCGCCCCCTCCTTCGACCCGGAGGCGACCCTGGAGGCGGTCCAGCGCGAGCGCTGCACCTCCCTGTACGGGGTGCCGACTATGTTCATCGCGGAGCTGAACCTCCCCGGCTTCGCCTCGTACGACCTGTCCTCGCTGCGCACCGGCATCATGGCGGGCTCGCCCTGCCCGGTGGAGGTGATGAAGCGGGTGGTCGCCGAGATGCACATGGCGGAGGTCTCCATCTGCTACGGCATGACCGAGACGTCCCCGGTGTCGTTGCAGACGCGGCGGGACGACGACCTGGAGCACCGCACCGGCACGGTCGGCCGGGTCCTGCCCCACCTCGAGGTCAAGGTGGTCGACCCGGCGACCGGGGTGACGCGGCCGCGCGGCGAGGCGGGGGAGCTGTGCACCCGCGGCTACAGCGTGATGCTCGGCTACTGGGACGAGCCGGAGAAGACCGCCGAGTCCGTCGACGCGGGCCGCTGGATGCACACCGGGGACCTGGCCGTGATGCGCGAGGACGGCTACGTGGAGATCGTCGGCCGCATCAAGGACATGATCATCCGCGGCGGGGAGAACATCTACCCGCGCGAGATCGAGGAGTTCCTCTACGCGCACCCCAAGATCAGGGACGTCCAGGTCGTGGGCGTCCCGCACCCGCACTACGGCGAGGAGGTCCTCGCCTGCGTCATCCCGCGCGACCCGGCCGACCCGCCGGTGCTGGAGGACCTGCGGGCCTTCTGCGCGGGCCGGCTGGCGCACTACAAGGTCCCGAGCCGGATGCAGGTCCTGGACGCCTTCCCCATGACGGTGTCCGGGAAGGTGCGCAAGGTGGAACTGCGCGAGCGCTACGCCGGGTGAACGACCGCGAGGGCGTTCGGTCGTGCGGAGCCGGGGGCCCGTAGGATCGACGCCCTTGGGGGGTGACACATGGTCAGACGGCGGCCCGGTACGACACCCACGCTGGAGCAGGTGGCCGCGCTCGCCGGCGTCGGACGGGGCACGGTCTCCCGCGTCGTCAACAACGAGGCGGGAGTCCGGGAGTCCACCCGCCGAGCCGTGCAGCAGGCCATCGCCGAACTCGGCTACGTGCCCAACCTGGCGGCGCGGTCGCTGGCGGGGCGGCGGGCCGACGCCGTGGCGCTGGTCATGACGGAGCGCGACTGGCGGCTGTTCGGCGAGCCGTTCTTCTCCGAGACGGTCACCGCCGTCGGCGACGCGCTCGCCGAGACGTCCGTGCAACTGCTGCTCACCCTGGTCCGCACCGACGCCGAGCGGCAGCGATTCGTCGAGTACGCGCGCGGCGGCCGGGTCGACGGTGTGCTGCTGATGTCGGTGCGCGCCGAGGACCGGCTGCCCGACATGCTCGCCGACGCGGGCCTGCCCACCGTGCTGCTGGGCCGCCGCTCCGGCGACGAGCAGATCACCTACGTCGACGCGGACAACGTGGGCGGCGCGCGCGAGGCGGTGGCCCACCTGGTGCGCGGCGGCCGGAGGTCGATCGGGGCGATCACCGGGCCGCTGGACATGTACGTCGCCCGCTGCCGCCTGCGCGGCTACCGGCAGGCCCTGGAGGAGGCGGGGCTGCCCGCGCCCGTCTCCCGGACCGTCGAGGGCGACTTCACGGAGGCGAGCGGGCGCCGGGCGATGGCCGAACTCCTGGAGCGCCACCCGGAGGTGGACGCGGTCCTCGCCGCCTCCGACACCATGGCCTCCGGAGCCCTGGCCGTGCTGCACGCGGCGGGGCGGCGGGTGCCCGACGACGTGGCGGTGATCGGCTTCGACGACTTCGAGCTCGCCCGGCACACCGATCCGCCCCTGACCACCGTCCGGCAGCCGCTGGAGGAGATCGGCCGGACGATGGTGCGGCTGCTGCGGGAGGAGATGGAGCAGCCGGAGGTGGCGTGGCGGCACGTGATCCTGCGGACGCGCCTGGTGGTCCGGGACTCGGCGTGAGGCCGTTCGGCAACCGGCCGGAGGCGATCCGGGAGCGCTCCCAACTCCCGCGCGCCCCGCGCCCGTTGCCGAGGGCTGTCGGGGCACCTCGCTGAGCTGCGGCATCGAAATACATTCGACGGATTCGCGCCTAACGGGTTGTCAGGGACATGGGGTGGCTCCTACAGTCGCGACCGAAACCGGTGAGATGGGAGCGCTCCCATTCCTGGGGAGGCGGGAGCGCTCCCGATCTCCCTGCCGCAGCACCCTCCGTCGCGTCCGGTCGTCCCCCCGCAGAGAGGCCCCCCCATGCGATCGTCACCGCACCGCCTCCGCACCGTCCGCGCCCTGTTCGGCGCGCTGCTCACCACGCTCGCCACCGTCGCGGCGCTGCTCGCCGCCACCGCGCCCGCCCGGGCGGACACGGTCGTCTGCGAGCAGTTCGGATCGACCGTGATCCAGGGCCGCTACGTCGTCCAGAACAACCGCTGGGGCACCAGCGCCCCGCAGTGCGTCACCGCGACCGACTCCGGCTTCCGGCTCACCCAGGCCGACGGCTCCGTGCCCACCAACGGCGCGCCGAAGTCCTACCCGTCGGTCTTCAACGGCTGCCACTACACCAACTGTTCGCCCGGCACCAAGCTGCCGGCGCAGATCAGCACCATCTCCAGCGCGCCCAGCAGCATCTCCTACGGCTACGTCTCGGGGGCGGTGTACAACGCCTCGTACGACATCTGGCTGGACCCGACGCCCCGCACCGACGGCGTCAACCGCACCGAGATCATGATCTGGTTCAACCGGGTCGGCCCGATCCAGCCGATCGGCTCCCAGGTCGGCACCGCCTCCGTCGGCGGGCGCACCTGGGAGGTGTGGACCGGCAGCAACGGATCCAACGACGTGATCTCCTTCGTCGCCCCCTCGGCCGTCTCCAGCTGGAGCTTCGACGTCATGGACTTCGTCGACCAGACCGTGGCCCGGGGCATGGCGCAGAACAACTGGTACCTGACCAGCGTCCAGGCCGGCTTCGAGCCCTGGCAGAACGGCGCCGGGCTCGCCGTGAACTCCTTCTCCTCCACCGTCAACACCGGTGGCGGCGACCCGGGCGGCCCCGGCGGCCCGGCGGCGGCCTGCCAGGTGACGTACGGGACCAGCGTCTGGCAGGGCGGCTTCACCGCCGACGTGACCGTGAAGAACACCGGATCGGCGGCGGTCGACGGCTGGCGGCTCGGCTTCACCCTGCCGTCCGGGCAACGGGTCACGAGCGCTTGGAACGCGACCCTGTCCGGTACCTCCGGCGCCGTCACGGCGAGTCCCGTCGCGCACAACGCGCGCATCGCGGCCGGCGGTACCCAGAGCTTCGGCTTCCAGGGCACGTACGGCGGCACCTTCGCCAAGCCGGCCGGCTTCACCCTGAACGGCACGGCCTGCTCCGTCGCCTGACCCGCGGCGCACCGACCCGCTCCGGGTTCCGCCCTGCGCCGAACGGGCGGGCCCCGGAGCGTTCCACCCGCGGTACCGGGACACGGCAGGGCCGGTTTCCCCGCGCCACGCGCCAGGGGCGTACGGACCTGGTCCACGACCGCCCATGGGGGCCCGCCCCCGGCCGTCCCGGCACGTCCTGCACGGCGCGGTCCGCTCGAGTGCCGCACCCCGCGCTCTGCCCGGGCCGTACCACCGGCTCACCGGCGAATCCCTTGCCGCGCACCCGGCTCGAGCTCCTCACCCCGGCCCGCCCGGGTCGTGAAGGGACGGTCGGAGCGGCCGGGCGGGCCGTCCCGGAGGCCGCACGACCGGCTCGCTCCGGGTGGCCCGGGCGAGGCGAGCCGCCTGCCGGGCTCCGGCCCGGCCCGGACCACCCAGCACGCCCCGCTCGGGCTCGAACCCGCACCGCTCCCGCCCCTCCGGCCCGCTTCCGGAAAGGCTCGGCCGGACCCGTGCCACCCCGCTCCGCCGAACCTGCGCCACCCCCGCACCCCCGCACCCCCGTACCCCCGCACCGAGGAGCGCACATGTCAGACCGGACCGGACGCGCGGACACCCGCCCGCGCAGGCCGCACCGCAAGCGGACGGCTGCCCTGGCCACCGCGGTGAGCACGCTGCTGCTGGGCGCGGCGGCCCAGTTGGCCGCACCCGAGGCGTCCGCCGCGGAGGCGCACGTCGACAACCCGTTCGCGGGCGCCTCGTTCTACGTCAACCCGGACTACGCGCGCCTGGTCGACGGGTCCATCGCCCAGACCGGCGACGCGACCCTCAAGGCCAGGATGGAGAAGGTCAAGGGCTATCCGACGGCCGTCTGGCTCGACCGGATCGCCGCCATCCACGGCGGTGAGGCCAACGCGGGCCGCAAGAGCCTCGCCGATCACCTGGACCTGGCGCTCGCCCAGAAGAAGCCCGGCCGGCCGCTCGCCGCCACCTTCGTCGTGTACGACCTGCCGGGCCGCGACTGCTCCGCCCTCGCCTCCAACGGCGAACTGCCGCTCACCGCGGCCGGGTTGGCCCGCTACAAGAGCGAGTACATCGACGAGATCGCCGAGGTCTTCGCCGACCCCAAGTACCAGGACATCCGCATCACCACGGTCATCGAACCGGACGGCCTGCCGAACCTGGTCACCAACCTCAACGACCCCGAGTGCGCCCAGGCCAAGAGCAGCGGCATCCAGGTCGACGCCATCCGCTACGCCCTGAACAAGCTGCACGCCGTCCCGAACGTGTACACGTACCTGGACTTCGCCCACTCCGGGTGGCTGGGCTGGGACAACAACCTCGCCCAGACCACCCAGTTGTACACGGACGTCGTCAAGGGCACCACGGCCGGGCTCGGCAGTGTCGACGGCCTGATCACCAACGTCGCCAACTACACGCCGCTCGCCGAACCGTTCCTGACCGACCCGAGCAAGACGGTCGGCGGCAACCAGATCCGGTCCGGCAAGTACTACGAGTGGAACCCGAACTTCGACGAGTCGGACTTCACCAAGGCCGTGCACGCCACCCTGGTGGCGCAGGGCTGGCCCGCCTCCACCGGCATGGTCGTCGACACCTCCCGCAACGGCTGGGGAGGCGCGGCCCGGCCGACCGCCGAGTCCACCAGCACCGTCCTCGACACCTACGTCAGCCAGTCCAAGGTGGACCGGCGGACCCACCGCGGCCTGTGGTGCAACGTCAACGGTGCCGGCCTCGGACAGCCCCCGCAGGCCTCACCCGCCGGGTACCCCGACTCGCACCTCGACGCCTTCCTGTGGATCAAGCCGCCGGGGGAGTCGGACGGGGCCAGCAAGGACATCCCGAACGACGAGGGCAAGCGTCCGGACCCGATGTGCAACCCGGACTACACGGCGCCCAACGCGGGCGGCAACCCGACCGGCGCCATGCCGGACGCGCCGCTGGCCGGCCACTGGTTCCACCACCAGTTCTCGATGCTGGTGCGCAACGCGTACCCGGCCGTGCCCGTCGACGGCGGCGGTGAGCCCGACCCCACCGACACCACCGCTCCCACCGCGCCGACCGGCCTGAGGGCCACCGCGAAGACCGCGACCAGCGTCTCCCTGGCGTGGACGGCGGCCACCGACGACGTGGGCGTCACCGGTTACGACGTGTACCGCAACGGCACCAGGGTCAACGCCTCGACGCTCACCGGCACCGCGTTCACCGACACCGGGCTGACCGCGGCCACGGCGTACGGCTACACCGTCCGGGCGCGCGACGCCGCCGGGAACGTCTCCGCGGCTTCCACCGCGCTGAGCGTCACCACGGAGGCGGGCGGCGGCGGGCCCGACCCGGCCGGCGGTCTCAAGGTCACCTACAAGAACAACGACGCCTCGGCCACGGACAACGGCATCCGCCCCGGCCTGCGGATCGCCAACACCGGCAGCGCCTCCGTGGACCTCGGCAAGGTCACCGCCCGCTACTACTTCACCCGGGACGGCGGCTCGTCCACCGTGAACGCCTTCTGCGACCACGCCGCCGTCGGCTGCTCCAGCCTCACCCTGCGGGTGGTGCCGCTGAGCACCCCGGTCGCGGGCGCCGACGCCTACCTGGAGGTCGGATTCCGCAGCGGCACCCTGGCCGCCGGCAAGGACACCGGCGACCTCCAGCTGCGCCTGGCCAAGTCCGACTGGTCCGCGTTCGACGAGAGCGACGACCACAGCCGGACCACCGCCGCCTCCTACACGGACGCCCCGAGGATCCCCGCCTACCTGAACGGCACCCTGGCCTGGGGCGCCCCACCCGCCTGACCCGCCCCGAACCTCCGGGGAGACAACCGAACCCACCACCCCCACAGGAGAGAACATGGCTCGAAGCACCAGACGCCCCCTGTCCTTACTGGCGGTCCTGGCCACCCTGCTCAGCGGGCTCGGCCTGGCCCTGATCGGCCAGAACAGCGCGCAGGCGCACGGCGTGACGATGACTCCCGGCTCGCGGACCTACCTCTGCTGGCTGGACGCCAGGACCAGCACCGGCTCCCTGGACCCGACGAACCCCGCGTGCAAGGCCGCGCTCGCCGAGAGCGGCGCGTCGTCGCTGTACAACTGGTTCGCCGTGCTCGACTCCAACGCGGGCGGACGCGGCGCGGGTTACGTCCCGGACGGCAAGCTGTGCAGCGCCGGCGACCGCTCCCCGTACAACTTCACCGGCTACAACGCCGCCCGCGCCGACTGGCCCCGTACGCACCTCACCTCCGGTGCGACGATCCGCGTCAAGCACAGCAACTGGGCGGCGCACCCGGGCGACTTCCGGGTGTACGTCTCCAAGCCCGGCTACTCACCCACCAAGCCGCTGGGCTGGGGCGACCTGGAGCTGATCCAGACCGTCACCAACCCGCCGCAGTCCGGCTCGGTGGGCACCGACTCCGGCCACTACTACTGGGACCTGAAGCTGCCGTCCGGCCGCTCGGGTGACGCCATGATGTTCATCCAGTGGGTGCGCTCGGACAGCCAGGAGAACTTCTTCTCCTGCTCCGACATCGTCTTCGACGGGGGCAACGGCGAGGTGACGGGCATCCGCGGTTCGGGCGGCACCCCGGACCCGACGCCCACGCCGACCCCGACGCCCACCGACCCGCACACCGGGTGCATGGCCCTCTACAAGGTGACGAACTCCTGGGGCGGTGGTTTCCAGGGGTCCGTCGAGGTGATGAACCACAACACCACCGCGCGTGACGGCTGGGCCGTGCGCTGGCAGCCGGGTGCCGGCACCCGGATCAGCCAGGTCTGGAACGGCAGCCTGAGCACGGGCACCGACGGCACGGTCACGGTGAGACACGTGGACCACAACCGCACCATCCCGCCGGACGGCACCGTCACGTTCGGCTTCACGGCCACCTCGACCGGGAACAACCTGCCGGTCGGTTCCGTCACCTGCGTCAACCCGTAACACCGTTCACGACGGCGCCGGCTCCCCGGACGTGGGGGCCGGCGCCGTCCCGCGCCCGCGGGTCAGGCGGCGAACGCCTCGGCCGGCCCGTTCACCGGCTGCGGGGCACCGGCCAGGTCGAGCACGAACAGCGACACGCCCAGCACGTCGGCCCGGGCGCGGGCCTCGTCGTCGTACCCGGCGAGGGAGAAGTAGACACAGGCGGTCGCGGACTCCGTCATCGCGGTCAGCCACAGGCACTCCACGTTCCGCGCGTCCGCCGGGCGGACGGTCGGATCCACCCAGGCCAGCACCCCCGGGGCGGCGAGCCCCGCGCCGGAGGGAGGGCGCCGGTCGGCGCGCCGCACGCCCCGGTGGCCGAGCCAGCGCAGATAGAGGGCGACGGTGATGACGGCGTCCCGTGCCGTGCGGATGGCGACCGGCCGGAAGGCCGGGCGCACCAGCCGCGGCGGGATGCCGGGCAGGGCGCCGCGCGCGTCCGTCACCGGGAGCCGCAGCACCGTGCCGCAGGAACAGCCCAGCTCCGGACGCGGCCACGCGGAGGGCCGGTCGCAGGCCGCGCAGTGCACGGTCACCCACTCCTCCTCCCAGGAACGGTGGGTGACGGCGGCCGGCTCGGCGCGCGGGTCGAGCGGTGGCGCGACGGGCGTTCCGCAGGGGCAGGGGTAGGACGGCACGGCGAACAGATGGGCGCGCCCACAGGCCGGACAGCGCACCGACACGCTCTGGGACATGCCCCCCATGCTCCACCCGCGGGCCCGCGCCTGTCCGCTGCTCGGCCCATTGCCCGGACGTCTCTTGACGGCTCGTCCGCACCCTCCTACATTGCTTCCAGATAGTAGAAGTTCGTTTCCGTAATGCGGAAAGTGCTCGCGGCGGGGCGCGACGGGAGTGCGTATCCGACAGCCGAACCAGGAGTAGTTCCATGGCTCGAATGACCGCTGCCCGCGCGGCAGTTGAGATCCTCAAGCGCGAGGGCGTCGCCGACGCGTTCGGTGTCCCGGGCGCGGCGATCAACCCCTTCTACGCGGCCCTCAAGGCCGCCGGCGGGATCACCCACACCCTCGCCCGGCACGTCGAGGGCGCCTCCCACATGGCCGAGGGCTACACCCGCACCCACCCGGGCAACATCGGTGTCTGCATCGGCACCTCCGGGCCGGCCGGCACCGACATGATCACCGGCCTGTACTCGGCCATCGGCGACTCCATCCCGATCCTGTGCATCACGGGCCAGGCCCCGACCGCCGTGATCCACAAGGAGGACTTCCAGGCGGTCGACATCGCCTCGATCGCCAAGCCGGTCACCAAGATGGCCGTGACCGTCCTGGAGGCCGCGCAGGTCCCGGGCGTCTTCCAGCAGGCGTTCCACCTGATGCGCTCCGGCCGGCCCGGGCCCGTCCTCATCGACCTGCCGATCGACGTGCAGCTGACGGAGATCGAGTTCGACCCGGAGACCTACGAGCCGCTCCCCGTCTACAAGCCCGCCGCGAGCCGCGCCCAGATCGAGAAGGCGATCGGGATGCTGAACGCCTCCGAGCGGCCGCTGATCGTCGCGGGCGGCGGTGTCGTCAACGCCGACGCGGCCGACCTGCTCGTCGAGTTCGCCGAGCTGACCGGCACGCCCGTCGTGCCCACCCTGATGGGCTGGGGCCTGCTGCCCGACGACCACGAACTGAACGCCGGCATGGTGGGCCTGCAGACCTCGCACCGCTACGGCAACGCGACGTTCCTGGAGTCCGACTTCGTCCTCGGCATCGGCAACCGCTGGGCCAACCGCCACACGGGCAAGCTCGACGTCTACACGGCGGGCCGCACGTTCGTCCACGTGGACGTCGAACCGACCCAGATCGGCAAGATCTTCGCCCCGGACTACGGCATCGCCTCCGACGCGAAGGCGGCCCTGCGGCTGTTCGTCGAGGTCGCCCGCGAGCTGAAGGCCGCCGGGCGGCTGCCCGACCGCTCGCAGTGGGCCGCCGCCGCGCAGGAGCGCAAGGCCACGCTCCAGCGCCGCACGCACTTCGACGACATCCCGATCAAGCCGCAGCGCGTCTACGAGGAGATGAACAAGGCCTTCGGCCCGGAGACCCGGTACGTCTCCACCATCGGCCTCTCGCAGATCGCCGGCGCCCAGATGCTGCACGTCTACCGGCCCCGGCACTGGATCAACTGCGGCCAGGCCGGCCCGCTCGGCTGGACGATCCCGGCCGCGCTCGGCGTCGCCAAGGCCGACCCGGAGGCGTCCGTCGTCGCCCTCTCCGGCGACTACGACTTCCAGTTCATGATCGAGGAACTGGCGGTCGGCGCCCAGCACCGGATCCCGTACGTCCACGTCCTGGTGAACAACTCCTACCTGGGCCTGATCCGCCAGGCGCAGCGGGCGTTCGACATCGACTTCCAGGTCAACCTGGAGTTCGAGAACCTCAACTCGCCGGAGATCGGCGTCTACGGCGTCGACCACGTCAAGGTCGCCGAGGGCCTCGGCTGCAAGGCGATCCGGGTGACCGACCCGGCCGAGCTGGGCAGCGCCCTGGAGCAGGCGAAGAAGCTCGCCGCGGAGTACCGGGTCCCGGTCGTCGTCGAGGCCATCCTGGAACGCGTCACCAACATCGCCATGTCGACCACCAACGACATCGGCAACGTGGTCGAGTTCGAGGAACTCGCCACCGAGCCCGCGCACGCGCCGACGTCCATCAGGACGCTGAAGGTCTGACCCGCGAGCCGCAGGGGCGGTCCGTCCACCGGGACGGACCGCCCCTGCGGCGTTCCCTTGTCTCCGTGTCTCCTGCCGGCCCCGCCGCCCACTTCGGCCCTGCCGCCCACTCCGACCCTGCGGGCCAGGGCGGGCCAGGGCGGGCCAGGGCGGGCCAGGGCGGGACTGACATCCGGGGTCGACCGGGACCCGCCGCCCCCGTGCCGGCGGGTCCCGTGTGCCGAGAATGTGCCCGGCCCCGGGGGCTGTTGAAGCCCCCGGGGCCGGGTTCAGAGGTTCATTTGAGGGTTCCGTACGGCGGGTACGACCGGTGCCGTACGGGTGTCTGCGGCGGGAGGCGCCGGGGCGGTCACGGTTCGTGGTGCTCGGACAGGCCCGGCCAGTCGTCCGGGCCGCCGCCCTGCCATTCGACGAGGTCGCTGTCCGCGACGTCCGTGACGTACAGGTCCGCAAGCCGCAGGATCTCGGCGACGTCGTCGGAGTGCGTCGCGACGCCCAGCGGCTCGTCGCCCAGGGTGACCCGGCGGGATCCGTCCAGGGCGGGTGCGTGGACCACGACGTGCGGGCGCTCGGTGGGAGGTGCCATGCCTTCAGGCTGCTGCGCCCGGCGCGTTCGCGCATCCCGGGCGCTGTGGCCGTCCGGCGGCGCGAGGCTGGGCGCGACAGGACGTTCGCGCCGCCGGACGGGGTCGGGGGGAGGGGTGGGGTGGTGGTCCGTATGGGGACCGCGGCGGGTGCGACGGAACCGGGGGCGGCTTCCCTCAGGTCGAGACGCCGCTTCCGGATCCTTCACCACCGCACTGGCTCGCACGCCGCCGCGGTCCTCGCCCCGACCGTGTCCGTGCCCGGGGTGACCACCCCTCATCCGGGTCGTCCCCGGGCGGTCGGACACGGCCGGGGAGCTCAGTCCTCGCGCAGCGCGCGGACGGCCTCCTCCACGCGCCTGCCGTACTCGGGGTCGGCGGCGTGGAAGTGCGCGAGGTTCTTCTCGATCACGTCGTCGCGGGACACCTGGGACAGGCCTCCGGCGATGTTCGCGACCAGCCGGGACTTCTCCTCCGCGGACATCAGCCGGTACAGCTCGCCCGCCTGGAAGAAGTCGTCGTCCTTGGTGTGCAGGGGCGCGGCGTGGGTGCCCGTGTGGCCGTGCACCGCGAGCGGGGCCGAGAGCGGGCGGCCGGTCTCGACGGGGCCGTCGTAGGAGTTCGGCTCGTAGTTCTTGGCGTACCGGCCCTGCGGGTTGGACGCCATGAGGCCGTCCCGGCCGTAGTTGTGGGCGGTCGTGGCCCGGGGCGCGTTGACCGCGAGCTGCGTGTGATTGACGCCCAGGCGGTAGCGGTGGGCGTCCGCGTAGGCGAACAGGCGGCCCTGGAGCATCTTGTCGGGCGAGGGGCCGATGCCGGGGACGAAGTTGTTCGGGGAGAACGCGGCCTGCTCGACCTCGGCGAAGACGTTGTCCGGGTTGCGGTCGAGGACCAGCCGGCCCACGCGCCGCAGCGGATGGTCGCCGTGCGGCCAGACCTTGGTCAGGTCGAACGGGTTGAAGCGGTACTCGGCCGCCTCGGCCGCGGGCATGATCTGCACGTACAGCGTCCAGGACGGGTGCACGCCCCGCTCGATGGACTGCAGCAGGTCCGTCTGGTGCGAGTTGGGGTCCTGGCCCGCGAGCTCCGCGGCCTGCTCGCTGCTCAGGCAGCGGATGCCCTGGTTCGTCTTGAAGTGGTACTTGACGAAGAAGGCCTCACCGCGGGCGTTCGTCCACTGGTAGGTGTGCGAGCCGTAGCCGTTCATGTGCCGGTACGAGGCCGGGATCCCGCGGTCGCCCATCAGCCAGGTCACCTGGTGCGTGGCCTCGGGGGAGTGCGCCCAGAAGTCCCAGACGTTGTCCGGCTCCTGACGGCCCGTGAACGGATCGCGCTTCTGCGAGTGGATGAAGTCGGGAAACTTGACGGGGTCCTTGACGAAGAACACCGGGGTGTTGTTGCCGACCAGGTCGTAATTGCCCTCGGCGGTGTAGAACTTGACGGCGAAGCCGCGCGGGTCGCGCACCGCGTCCGCACCGCCGAGGCTGTCGGCCACGGTGGAGAAGCGCAGGAACACCTCGGTGCGCCGGCCCACCTCGCCGAGGAAGTCCGCGTGGGTGAAGTCGGTGACGTCGTCGGTCACTTCGAAGTGGCCGTAGGCGCCGGAGCCGCGGGCGTGCACCACGCGCTCCGGGATGCGCTCGCGGTTGAAGCGCGCCAGCTTCTCCAGCAGATGCTGGTCCTGGAGCAGGAGCGGGCCGCCGATGCCGGCGGAGGCTGAGTTCTGGTTGTCGGCGACGGGGGCGCCGGACTCGGTGGTGAGCACGCGCTGCGACATCGTGACCTTCCGTACGAGAGGGCAGCGGAAAAGTGTTTCCGCTTTGTGGAGCCTAGGGTGGGGCAATCAGAGCGTCAACAGTTTGTTGAAGCAGTGGGCACGGCTGGTACCGGGCGGCGCCGCCCCTCTGGGCGCGACAGGACAGGTGTCAGGGGCGGCGCCGCCCGGAGTCGAGGGACCCCGGGTGGGGAGGGGTCAGACCTGGGCGCCGGAGAGGCGCTCCACGGCCCGCAGCAGCGCCGAGTGGTCCAGGCCGCCGTCGCCCTGGGCGCGCAGGGAGGCGACCAGCTGGGCGACCACGGCGCCGACGGGCAGGGCCGCGCCGACGGTGCGGGCGGCGTCCGTGACGATGCCCATGTCCTTGTGGTGCAGGTCGATCCGGAAGCCCGGCTTGAAGTCGCGGGCGAGGAAGTTGTCCTTCTTGCGGGTCAGCACGGTCGAGCCGGCCAGGCCGCCGTTCAGCACGTCCAGGGCGGCCTTCAGGTCCACGCCGGACTTCTCCAGGAAGACCACGGCCTCCGCGCACGCCTGGATGTTCACCGCGACGATCAGCTGGTTGGCCGCCTTCACGGTCTGGCCGGAGCCGTGCGGGCCGCACAGCACGATGGTCCTGCCGAGGGCCTGGAAGATCGGTTCGGCCTCGTTGAAGTCGGCCTGTTCGCCGCCCACCATGATGGACAGCACGGCCTCGATCGCCCCGGCCTCGCCGCCGGACACCGGGGCGTCCAGCACGCGGATGCCCTTGTCCTTCGCCGCCTTCGCCAGGTCGATCGACGTCTGCGGCGTGATCGAGGACATGTCGATCAGCAGCGCGCCGGAGCGGGCGTTCTCCAGGATGCCGTCCGGGCCATAGGCGATGGCCTCCACCTGCGGGGACGCCGGAACCATGGTGAGGACGACGTCGGCGTCCGCCACGGCCTCGGCGATCGAGGACGCGGCGGTGCCGCCGGCGGCGGCCAGGCGGTCCAGCTTGTCCCGCTCCAGCGTGTAACCGGTGACCTGGTAACCCGCCTTGATCAGGTTCTCGGACATGGGCGAGCCCATGATGCCGAGGCCGATCCAGGCGACCTTGGGGAGAGTGGTGCTCATGATGGGGTGCCTTTCGGTGCAGGGGTCAGCGGGACAGCCAGTCGAAGGCCTCGGCGCTCGGGCGCTCGCCCGGCTTGTACTCGAGGCCGACCCAGCCGTCGTAGCCCGCCTTCTTCAGCTGGTCGAGGAGGTCGTCGAGGGGCAGCGAGCCCGTGCCGGGCGCTCCGCGTCCGGGGTTGTCGGCGATCTGGACGTGGCCGGTCTTCGCGGCGTACCGCTCGATCACCGACGGGAGGTCCTCGCCGTTCATGGACAGGTGGTAGAGGTCCATGAGGAAGCGCGCGTTGCCCAGTCCCGTCGCCTCGTCGACCTTGTCGACGACCTCGACGGCGGCGGGCGCGGACACCAGCGGGTACAGCGGCGACTCGGGCTTGTTCAGCGCCTCGATCAGCAGCACCGCGCCGATCCGGTCGGCGGCGCGGGCCGCCAGGACCAGGTTCTCCAGCGCGAGCGCGTCCTGCTCGGCCGGGTCCACGCCCTCGACGCGGTTGCCGTACAGGGCGTTCAGGGCCGTGCAGCCCAGCGCGGCGGCGAAGCCCGCGGCCACGTCGATGTTGGCGCGGAACCGCTCCGACTCCTCGCCGGGCACGGACAGGGCGCCGCGGTCCGGGCCCGGCAGCCGGCCGGCGTAGAAGTTCAGGCCGGTGAGGCGTACGCCGGCGTCCTCGATCGCGCGTTGCAGGGCGTCGAGTTCGGACTGCGGGGGCGTGGGCGAGTCGACCCAGGGCCACCACAGCTCGACCGCGCCGAACCCGGCCGCCGCGGCGGCCGCCGGGCGCTCCAGCAGGGGGAGCTCCGTGAAGAGGATCGACAGGTTGACGTTGAAGCGCTGGTCTGCGAATCCCATCGGGGCGGCGCTCCCTTCCGTGTCTTCCGCGACTATTTCCGTATTGCGGAATCTTGTTTCTGCTTAACGGAAGACTGCCTGCGGGGTGCGAGGGCTGTCAAGAGGGGCTGCCGGAAAGTCGGCACCGCGCGTTAGGTTGGGCGCGTGCGACTGAGAGTGGAGTTCACGACCGAGCCCTTCGACCTCGACGAGGCCCCCGCGCACGCGGTGGTGGCCCGCGAGGTCGTCGAGGCCGCCGAACTGGACGCCGTGGACGTGGGTCCGTTCGGCAACACCGCGGAGGGCGGCGCCGACGCGGTGCTCGGCGCCGTGGACGCCCTGCTCCGCAAGGCCCTGGCGGCCGGCGCCACCAGGGTCTCGCTCCAGGTCAACGTGATCGACGGGGACGCCTCGTGAACGGCACGGGGCACGAGTCGTTCATCGCGGCCGTCAAGCCCCTGGTCGACGCCATGGGCGGCGAGATCCTCCCGCCCGACGAGGCCGGCCCCGACGACGTCGTGCTGGCCTGGGAGGGCAGCGACGCCGTCGCTGTACGGCTGCCGCAGCTGGCCGACTCCCTCGACCACATCCTGGCCGCCATGGAGCGCCGCAAGGGTATGCCGCTGGCGGACCTCGACCGCAAGGCCAAGCAGGAGGTCGTGCGGATACTCGAGGCGCGCGGCGCCTTCTCCGTGCGGCACGGCGTGGAGACGGTGGCGAGCGCTCTCGGCGTCAGCCGCTTCACCGTCTACAACTACCTCAACCGCGAGAAGGGGGCCTGACGGGAGCGGTCGCCGCCCGTCCGGTTTCGCGCCACCGAATTTTCAACAAACTGTTGACGTGCTGTCGCGGTTGGGCGTTAGCTATCGGCACGCCCGTCCAGCACGAAGGCCCTATCCGGCCACGGAGGCTCCCGTGACTTCCACTTCCACGCCACCGGGCCTGGCCCGGTTCAACGCCCTGGAGGAGCACGCGGCCCACGCCGCGCTCCACGAGGCGTGCGCGTCCACGGCGTGGGCGAAGCGACTGCTCGCCGCCCGCCCCTACCTCGTCCCCGAGGACATGTACGCGGCGAGCGACGCCGCCACGGCGGAGCTGACGGCCGCCGACCTCGACGAGGCGATGGCCGGCCACCCGCCCATCGGCCGTCCCACGCCCGGCGACCCCACCTCGGCGCGGGAGCAGCGCGGCATGGCCGGCGCCTCCGAGGCGCTCAAGGCGGAGATGCTGGAACTGAACCTCGCCTACCAGGAGAGGTTCGGCCACGTCTTCCTGATCTGCGCCACCGGCCGCACCGGCGAGCAGATGCGCGACGCGGTCAGGGAGCGCCTCGGCAACACGCCGGAGCAGGAGCGGGAGATCGTCCGCGCCGAACTGGGGAAGATCAACCGCATCCGTCTGGCCCGACTCGTCGAAGAGGACTGACAGCAGCATGAGCACCTCCGCCACCGCGTCCGTGTCCACGCACATCCTGGACACCAGCGCCGGCCGCCCCGCCGAGGGCGTCGCCGTCCACCTGTCCGCCCGCGCCGGGCGTGCGGCCGACTGGCAGGCGCTCGGCGGCTCGGCGACCGACGCGGACGGGCGGTGCAAGGACCTGCCGGCCCTGCCGGAGGGAACGACCCACGTACGGCTCGACTTCGCCGTGGAGCCGTACTTCACCGACAAGCAAGCCGATGCGCAGCAGGACGCCCCCGCGAACCGGGACAGCGGCGCCGGTGTGTTCTTCCCGGAGGTGGCGATCACGTTCGCCGTCGTACCGGGCGAGCACTACCACGTACCGCTGCTGCTCAACCCGTTCGGCTACTCCGTTTACCGAGGGAGCTAGCTACAGATGGCAGACACTTCCCGCCCTGCCCGCACAGACGTTTCCCGCCCTGCCCGCCCGGTGATCCTGGGCCAGAACCAGTACGGCAAGGCCGAGAACCGAGTCGTCAAGATCACGCGGGACGGCGCCACCCACCACATCAAGGACCTCAACGTCTCCGTCGCCCTGTCCGGCGACATGGAGGAGGTCCACTACTCCGGCTCCAACGCCAACGTCCTGCCGACCGACACCACCAAGAACACGGTGTTCGCCTTCGCCAAGGAACACGGCATCGAGTCCGCCGAGCAGTTCGGCATCCACCTGGCCCGGCACTTCGTCACCAGCCAGCAGCCGATCCACCGGGCCCGCATCCGCATCGAGGAGTACGCCTGGGAGCGGATCGAGGCCTCCGACGCCAACTCGCGGTTCATCGGCGCCGACGACGTCAAGCACTCCTTCGTCCGCAAGGGCCAGGAGGTCCGGCTCACCCAGGTCACCTACGACGGCGAGAAGTGGGAGGTGATCTCGGGCCTGAAGGACCTGGTCGTGATGAACTCGACCAACTCCGAGTTCTGGGGCTACGTCAAGGACAAGTACACGACCCTGAAAGAGGCCTACGACCGCATCCTGGCCACCGAGGTGTCGGGCCGCTGGCGGTTCAACTGGACCGACGACGACGAGCGCATGCCCCACTGGGAGAAGTCCTACGAGCAGGTGCGCAAGCACATGCTCCAGGCCTTCGCCGAGACGTACTCGCTGTCGCTCCAGCAGACGCTCTACCAGATGGGCGCGCGGATCATCAACCACCGCAGCGAGATCGACGAGGTCCGCTTCTCCCTCCCGAACAAGCACCACTTCCTGGTCGACCTGGAGCCGTTCGGCCTGAAGAACGACAACGAGGTGTACTACGCCGCCGACCGGCCCTACGGCCTGATCGAGGCGACGGTCCTGCGGGAGGGCCGCGAGGCGCGGATCCCCGAGGACCTCACCAACCTCTGACGTCCCCCTCTTTTTCGGCACCCGTGGCCGGGGGAACCCGTCTCCCGGCCACGGCACTCAAACTCCCGGGGTCCTGCCGTGCCCTCTCCAACTCAGCACACACCGTGAAAAGGGACGAACCATGGCAGCAGACCGGCGCATCGTCATCGAGAACTGTGCGATCGCGACCGTCGACGGACACGACTCCGAGCACGCCCGCGGGCACGTCGTCATCGCCGGCAACCGCATCGAGTCCCTCGGCGCGGGCCCCGCCCCCGAGGGCCTGCAGAACGTGGCCCGCCGCATCGACGCCTCCGGCCACCTCGTGACCCCCGGCCTGATCAACACCCACCACCACTTCTACCAGTGGATCACCCGCGGTCTGGCCACCGACCACAACCTCTTCGACTGGCTCGTCGCGCTCTACCCCACCTGGGCGCGCATCGACGAGCCGATGGTCCGCGCGGCCGCCCAGGGCTCGCTGGCGATGATGGCCCGCGGCGGCGTCACCACCGCCATGGACCACCACTACGTCTTCCCGCGGGGCTCCGGCGACCTGTCCGGCGCGATCATCGGCGCAGCCCGGGACATGGGGGTCCGCTTCACCCTCGCCCGCGGCTCCATGGACCGCAGCGAGAAGGACGGCGGCCTGCCCCCGGACTTCGCCGTGGAGAGCCTCGACGACGCCCTGGCCGCCACCGAGGAGACCGTGCGCAGGCACCACGACTCCTCCTTCGACGCCATGACCCAGGTCGCCGTCGCACCCTGCTCGCCCTTCTCCGTCTCCACCGAACTGCTGCGCGACGGCGCGCAGCTGGCCCGCCGCCTCGGCGTCCGGCTGCACACCCACGGCTCGGAGACCGTGGAGGAGGAGAAGTTCTGCCACGAGCTGTTCGGCATGGGCCCCACCGACTACTTCGAGTCCACCGGCTGGCTCGGCGAGGACGTGTGGATGGCGCACTGCGTCCACATGAACGACGCCGACATCGCCGCCTTCGCCCGCACCCGGACCGGCGTCGCGCACTGCCCGTCCTCCAACGCCCGCCTGGCGGCCGGCATCGCCCGCGTCCCCGACATGCTCGCCGCCGGCGTGCCCGTCGGCCTGGGCGTGGACGGCACCGCCTCCAACGAGTCCGGCGAACTCCACACCGAGCTGCGCAACGCCCTCCTCGTCAACCGCCTCGGCGGTCACAAGGAGGCCGCGCTCAACGCCCGCCAGGCCCTGCGCCTGGGCACCTACGGCGGCGCCCAGGTGCTCGGCCGGGCGGCGGAGACCGGTTCCCTGGAACCCGGCAAGCTCGCCGACCTGGTGCTGTGGAAGATGGACACGCTCGCCCACGCCTCCATCGCCGACCCGGTGACCGCGCTGGTCTTCGGCGCGGCCGCCCCGGTCACCGCCTCCTTCGTGGACGGCCGGCAGATCGTCGAGGACGGGCGGCTGCTCACGGCCGACGAGGACGCCATCGCCCGCGCGACGCGGGACGAGGCCCGGCGCCTGGCGCGGATCGCCGCCGAGGCCTGACCACCCGGATACTCCGGCCGGGAGGGACGGCTCCCGGCCGGTGGCCGCGGACCCGAGCGGGGTCCGCGGCGGCTGTCTCCGAGGGGCGTGCGCCCATGCGCGCGCCCCCGGGGGCGGTCATCACCGTCCGCCGGTCCCGCACGACCACCCGCACCACCTCCATGACACCCACGGCAGCCGTTCCGGTGCAGCCGTGTAACCGACCGGAGGGACGCCGCTGTGGCCGACCACCCCGTTGACGAGAAACTCCCCGCGCTCAAGATGGCGACGACCGGCCTGCAGCACGTGGCCGCCATGTACGCCGGAGTCGTCGCCCCGCCCCTGATCGTCGGCGCGGCCATCGGCCTCTCCGCCACCGACCTGACCTTCCTCACCGGCGCCTGCCTGTTCACCGCGGGCCTCGCCACCTTCCTGCAGACCCTCGGCATCTGGAAGATCGGCGCCCGGCTGCCGTTCGTCAACGGCGTCACCTTCGCCGGTGTCGCCCCGATGACCGCGATCGTCGCCTCCACCGACGACAAGTCCGACGCCCTGCCCGTCATCTTCGGCGCGGTCATCGTCGCCGGACTTCTCGGCTTCCTGGCCGCCCCCGTCTTCTGCAAGGCGGTCCGCTTCTTCCCACCGGTCGTCACCGGGTCCGTGATCACCCTGATCGGCATATCCCTGCTGCCCGTCGCCTTCGGCTGGGCGCAGGGACCGAACCCGGCCGCGGACGGCTACGGTTCGGCGACCAACCTGGGCCTCGCCGGCGCGACCCTGCTGATCGTGCTGCTGCTGCGCCGGTTCACCCGGGGCTTCGTCAAGCAGATCGCCGTCCTGCTCGGCCTGGTCGTCGGCACGCTCCTCGCGATCCCCTTCGGCGTCACCGACTTCGGTCCCGTCGCACAGGCGGACGTCGTCGGCTTCCCCACCCCCTTCCACTTCGGCGCGCCGCAGTTCCAGCTCGCCGCGATCCTGTCGATGTGCGTGGTGATGGTGGTGTCGATGACCGAGTCGACCGCCGACATGCTGGCCCTCGGCGAGATCGTCGAGCGCCCGGCCGACGAGAAGACCATCGCGGCCGGCCTGCGCGCCGACACCCTGGGCTCGGCGATCAGCCCCCTGTTCAACGGCTTCATGTGCAGCGCCTTCGCGCAGAACATCGGCCTGGTCGCCATGACGCGCATCCGCAGCCGGTTCGTCGTCGCCGCCGGTGGCGGGTTCCTGGTGCTGATGGGCCTGTGCCCGATGGCGGCCTCGCTGATCGCCGTCGTACCGCGCCCGGTGCTCGGCGGGGCGGGCGTCGTCCTGTTCGGCTCGGTCGCCGCCAGCGGCATCCAGACGCTGGTCCGGGCCGGACTGCACAAGGACAACAACGTGCTGATCGTGGCCGTCTCCCTGGCCGTCGGCATCATCCCGATCACGGCGCCGGAGTTCTACCACGCCTTCCCGGAGACGGCCCGCATCGTCCTGGACTCGGGCATCTCGACGGGCTGTGTGGCGGCCGTGCTGCTCAACCTGGTCTTCAACCACCTGGGCGGGGGCGGCCGCGACGCGCACGACGTGACCCACCCGATGGAGACGGGCAAGGAGCTGACGGGCGTACCCGCCGCCCCGTCGGCGTCCTGAGAGCGCCCCGCGGCCCGCTCCCGAGGGCCGTGCCCCCGAACCGGCCCCACGCCGGCCGGGGCACGGCCCACGGGCGCCTACAGCCCGAACAGGCCCGGGTCCGACGCCAGCTTGCGGAACACCGCGGCCGGATCGGCGACCAGCTTGCGCCGCTCGAGGTCGAGGATCCCGCCGACCGCCGAGATCTCGGCGGCGACCGTGCCGTCGGCCTTCACGACGGCCTGCTCGATCCGGAACGTCTTGCCACCGCCCCACTCGAAGGCGCAGGTCACCTCGACCTCGTCACCCGCGAGCAGCTCCCGCCGGTAGCGGATGGTCGTCTCCAGGGCGACCGGGCCCACGCCGGTGCCGACGAGGGCGGTCTGCGTGATCCCGGCGGCCTGGAGCAGCGCCCAGCGGGCGTGCTCGGCGTAGTTGAGGTACACCGCCTGGTTGAGGTGCCCCTGCACGTCGGTCTCGTACCCGCGGACGGTGACAGGGACGGAAAACGGCTCGCTCACGGCTTCCCCTTCGCAACTCTCGTGCACTGCGCAACGATCCACCGATCCTGACATGCCCCTCACGCCCGGCGCGGCGAGGCCAGGAGATAGCGGGTGCCGGTGCGCGGCTCGCGGTGCTCGCTCACCTGCCAGCCCGCCCCTTCGAGGGTGGCCGCACAGGCCCCCAGGGCCCCGGGGTCCGGTTCGTGCACGGCGACGGCCTCGGGCTGCGGGGTGTCCCGCACCCGGTACCCGCCGTCCTCCGGGCCGGCGGGGCGGTGCCCGGCCGCCTCCAGGGCCAGGGCCGCGGCCTGCACCAGATGCGTGCGCTCCCAGCCGCACGGCCGGTCCACCGAGCCGTCCGGGTTGGTCATCCGGCGCAGCTCCACCAGGCCCTGCCAGGCGCTGTGCACCTCGCGGCGCCGCGCGGGCCCGGACGGCGGCGGATCGGGCTCGCCGCCGGTGCGGGCC
The DNA here is from genome assembly GCF_055585285.1 of Streptomyces sp. NPDC053665. Classification (NCBI taxonomy): domain Bacteria; kingdom Bacillati; phylum Actinomycetota; class Actinomycetes; order Kitasatosporales; family Streptomycetaceae; genus Streptomyces; species Streptomyces sp. NPDC053665. Next base: position 1,110,841 of record NZ_JBVJKK010000001.1, on the reverse strand, counting down.
GCGAACACGCCGGTCGGGGCGGGGGCGGCGCCGCCCGGCTCGGGTGCCTGGGTGATGCCCTGGCGCACCCGGTGCCCCTCCGGTGTGAGGAAGTGGTCGTGCGGCGGTCTCGGGTGCCGGAAGGCCAGTCCCCGCCCCACCAGCGCCGTGAGCTGCGCGGGGGTGCCCCTGAGCCGTCCCGTGACCGGGTCGGCGGCGTCGATGACACGCTGCTGCGCGGCGGTCGGCGGTCGGGTCACGGCGTGCTCCTCTCCGGCGTCGGCAGGCCCCGGGGCACTCGCCCCACCTGCTCGCAGGCTACGGCCCGCCACTGACACCCGCCCGGCCACCGGCCCGGCGCCTACTGCCGGTACCCGGCGAGGAACCGCCCGATCCGGCCGATCGCCGCCTCCAGGTCGTCGGCGTACGGCAGGGTCAGGATCCGGAAGTGGTCGGGCGTGGGCCAGTTGAAGCCGGTGCCCTGCACCACCTGGATCTTCTCCCGCAGCAGCAGGTCGAGGACGAACTTCTCGTCGTCGTGGATCGGGTACACCCGCGGGTCCAGCCGGGGGAAGGCGTACAGCGCGCCCTTGGGCTTCACGCAGCTCACGCCCGGGATCTCGTTGAGCTTGCGCCAGGCCACGTCCCGCTGCTCGCGCAGCCGCCCGCCCGGCGCGGTCAGCTCGCCGATGGACTGCCGGCCGCCGAGCGCGGCCTGGATGGCGTACTGCGCGGGCGCGTTGGCGCACAGCCGCATGGACGCCAGCATGGTCAGGCCCTCCAGGTAGTCCCTGGCGTGCTGCCGGGGGCCGGTGACCACCAGCCAGCCGGAGCGGAAGCCCGCCACGCGGTGGGTCTTGGACAGGCCGCAGAAGGTGAGGACCACCAGGTCGGGGGCGAGCGCGGCGGCCGAGTGGTGCACGGCGTCGTCGTAGAGGATCTGGTCGTAGATCTCGTCGGCGAAGACCATCAGGCCGTGCCGCCGGGCGAGGTCGAGGATGCCCTCGACGACCTCCTTCGGGTAGACCGCGCCGGTGGGGTTGTTGGGGTTGATGATCACGACCGCCCTCGTACGGTCCGTGATCTTCGAGGCCATGTCGTCGAGGTCGGGGTACCACTCGGCCTGCTCGTCGCACAGGTAGTGGACCGCCCTGCCGCCCGCGAGGGTCGTCACGGCCGTCCAGAGGGGGAAGTCCGGGGCGGGGATCAGGATCTCGTCGCCGTCCTCGATCAGCGCCTGGACGGCCATCGACACCAGCTCGGACACGCCGTTGCCGAGGAAGACGTCGTCGACGCCGACCTCCAGGCCGAGCGTCTGGTACCGCTGGGCGACCGCGCGGCGGGCGGAGAGGACACCGCGCGAGTCGGTGTAGCCGTGCGCGCGCGGCAGCATCCGGATCATGTCCTGGACGATCTCCTCGGGCGCCTCGAAGCCGAACAGGGCCGGGTTGCCGGTGTTCAGCCGCAGCACGCTGTGCCCGGCCTCCTCCAGCGCGTCGGCGTGCTCGATCACCGGGCCGCGGATCTCGTAGCAGACCTCGCTCAGCTTGCTCGACTGGCGGAACTCCATGTGCTGCTTCCCCTCTGGCGACTGGTGCTGCTTGGTTTTACCAAGTAGTCGCTTGGAAAGTCCAACAACTTGTCTAGACTGCCCCGCATGCCACCTCGCCGACGCTACGACCAGTACTGCTCCGTCGCCCGCGCCCTCGACCTGGTCGGTGACCGCTGGACCCTCCTGATCGTCCGGGAGCTCCTCGCCGGTGCCCGCCGCTACACCGACCTGCACGCGGATCTGCCCGGGGTCAGCACGGACGTACTCGCCTCACGGCTGCGGGACATGGAGCGCGACGGGCTGGTGACCCGGCGCCGGCTGCCCCCGCCCGGTGCCGTCTCCGTGTACGAAGTAACGTCCCGAGGACGGGAGTTGCTGCCGGTGCTGCAGGCGCTCGGCGCCTGGGGCGAGGCGGCGCTGGGGGAGCGCGGACCCACCGACGCGGTGCGCGCGCACTGGTTCGCCCTGCCCCTGCTGCGCCTGCTGGACGGCGAGGGCCTCGTCGAAGTCCACCTGGAGGAAGGCCTGTTCCACCTCTACGCGGGGTCCGCGCAGGGACCGGTCTGCGGTGACGGGCCCGCCCCCGTGGAGCCGGACGCCCGGCTGGTGCTGGACACCGCCACCTGTACGGCGCTGAGCAGGGGGGAGCTGGCCCTGGCCGACGCCGTCCGGGCGGGCCGCGTCGAGGTGGGCGGCGAGGGCGCGCTCGCCAAGGCGCTCCGGGAGCTCTGACCCGACGGAACGGCAGAAGGCCCGCACGGGGCGGGCCTTCTGTTCACACGTCGGGTCGCGGTGTCACGCGCCGGGCGGGACCCGGGAGGGCCGCCCCGTGCCGCGCGTCAGCGCGTATCCGCCGACGCCGGCCAGCGCGGCCAGGACGCCGCCCAGCGCCGTCCACACCCAGCGGTCCGACCACCAGCCGGAGCTCCAGCCGTCGTCGGGTTCGAGGCCGGCCAGCACCGCCGCGTCCTCACGTTCCTCCTCCGGCGCCGTCGCGATCCCCGGCACCAGCGGCTCGGACAGCGAACCGTCCACCGCCGCGGCGCCGCCGGCGTCGTCCGAGTCCACCCGGACCTCGGCGCCGACCGGCAGGCCGAGGTCACCGGTGCCGACGGCGACGGCCGTCAGACGCAGGTAGTACGTGCCCGGCAGGGGATCGTCGGCCCACGGCTCGGACCAGGCCCGGACCGTGCGCAGCGCGCAGGCCAGCTCCACCGTGGTGGCGTCCGCGGCGGCGGTGCGCGTCTGCGCCCCGTACCGGCAGGCCTGGCGGCGGCGCAGACCGTCGTAGACGTCGATCTGCCAGGTCTGGGCGGTGTGGGTCTCGGGGAGCTTCACCGTCGCCCGGACCGTCGGGCGCTGCCCGGTGTCGGCCGGGAACGACCAGTACAGGTAGTCACCGGTGGAGCCGCCCGCGGTGGCCCGCTGCCCCTGCTCGATCTCCGTAGCGGTGCGGAACGAGGTACCGGCGCGCGAGGGCGCGCCGGAGTCGTCCGGCGACGGGCTCGGCGAGGAGTCGGCCGCGGCGGGGGCGGCCGCGAGGCCCGCGGTCAGCAGCGCGGCGATCGTCGCACGCAGCATGCGCATCAGCTCGTCCTCCAGACCGCGACCCGCCAGCGTGACAGCCAGCCCCAGACGAGACCGGCGAGGAAGCCGGCGAGGACGAGGACGCCGAGCAGCCACCAGCCGCGGCCCAGACCGAAGGCGGCCACGTCGCCCGCCGGGTCCGGGGCGTCCACGACGTCCACGGTCAGCTCCAGCGGCAGGCCGGGCGTGGTCTTCACACCGGAGGCCGCCGAGAAGGAGTGCGAGACGGCCAGGCAGACCGCTTCGGCCGGAGCGTCCTCCTCGTCGCTCCCCGCCTTCGGGTAGCGCAGCCCCGTCGAGACGGCGTCGGTGCGGCCGTTGCCCGCCGCCTCGCCGCGCACGATCTCACGGCCCTTGGCGGTGACCGCCCGCAGCAGGACGCCGTGGGCCGGGTTCACGGCCCGGTCGGCCGCCACGCTCACCGAGGCGCGCAGCTCCTGACCCGGCCGCACGTCCACCCGGTACCAGCGCTGCTGCCCGAACTCCTCACGGTCGCTGTACAGCCCGGACTTCAGCGCCGGCGCCTGCGCACAGGCGGCGGCACCCTCCGCCGGCACCGGCGTCACCACCGGGTCGGCCGCCCGGTCGACCAACTCGTTCACCTTGTCGGTGAGTTCGTCCTGGTGCTCCACCGAGGTGTAGGTGCCGCCGGTGGCCTCCGCGATGCAGCTGAGCTGCCGGCTCAGCTTGGCGGTCGGCACCAGGCCCAGGGTGTCGATGGTCAGGCCGATGCCCTTCGCGGCGATCTCCCGGGCCACCTCGCACGGGTCGAGCGGGGCGCAGGTGTCCTCGCCGTCGCTGATCAGCACGATGCGCTTGGAGCCGTCGCCGCCGTCGAGGTCGTCGGCCGCCTTCAGCAGGGCCGGTCCGATGGGCGTCCAGCCGGTCGGGGTGAGCGTCGCGACGGCCGTCTTCGCCTCGGTGCGGTCCAGCGGGCCCACCGGGTAGAGCTGCGCGGTGTCCTTGCAGCCGGTGCGGCGGTCGTCGCCCGGGTAGTCGGCGCCGAGGGTGCGGATGCCGAGCTCCACCTCCTCGGGCGTCGCGTCGAGCACCTCGTTGAAGGCCTGCTTGGCGGCGGCCATCCGCGACCGGCCGTCGATGTCCCGCGCCCGCATCGAGCCGCTCACGTCGAGGACGAGATCGACCTTGGGGGCGTCCTGGCCCGTGGGTTCGCCGGCGGCCGCCCCGGCCGGGAAGGCGAGCCCGGCCGTGAGCGCGGCGAGCAGGGCGCACACGCCCGCCGCCAGCCGTTTACTTGTGATCATCGGCGGATCCTATTGATCACCCGGGGCGGGCTCCAAAACGGGCCTCACAGCAAGGGGTTGGGCAGGTCCGCCCACTGGTCCCCGGGGGACCGCGGAGAGAGCCGCATCAGCGTCAGCGCCTTCGCGGGCAGGGGTTCGGTGCGCAGCGCGGCCAGGTCCGCCGTGGGCGGGAGATCGCGCACCGCCGTCTCCAGCGCCGCGGCCAGCGCCCCGCCCGAACCGGCCGTGCCGGCGAGCGCGCCCGCCACGAGCGAGCCGAACAGCTTGCGGCGCAGCGCGCGGTCGTCGTCGGTGACCATGCGCGCGGGCAGGTCGGGCACCTCGATGCCGTGCCGGGTCAGGCGGGCCGGGCTGACGCGGATGTCGGCCAGGTCGCGGTAGACCAGCCGCAGCGGTTCGCCCGAGGCGGAGAGCACCACGAGCAGGTTCTGGCCGTGCGCCTCCAGGGCCACCCCCAGTTCGAGCAGCCGCAGGCCGACGGTGAGGGCGAGACGCGCGAACCCGGCCAGCCACGTGGGGGAGCGGGGCAGGTCGGTGGTGGCGAGGGCGGCCACCGGCAGGACGCGCTCGCCGGGCGCCGCGTACGTCTGCGGCGACTCGCGCAGGACGGCCGCGAAGTCGGGCGAACCGGCCGCCGCGGCGCCCAGCGTGCGCGTGACGTGCAGCAGACCCTCCGTGCGCGCCGCGGGCGCCGCGGCGAAGTCCGACAGCAGCGCGGAGGCGGCCACCGAGGGCAGGGAGATGTCCCGTACGGAGGACGTCAGCCGGGCACTGAGCGAGGTCTTCACATGCGGCCCGCCGGGCAGCGCCAGCGTCCGCAGGGCCATCAGCGGATGCCCGGGGCGCCGCTGGTCGCAGGTCCGCTTCAGCACGTGCGCCGCCTGCCAGGGATGCACCGGCAGCACCAGGTGCTCTCCGTCGCGCAGCTCCTGCGGCCACACGCCCGACACCAGGCACTCGCTCGCCCGCACCGGCACCATCCCCAGCTCCACCACCGGCCGGTGCTCGGGCCCGTACGCGAGCTGCTCGGCCACCGAGAAGCCGGGCCGGGACCGGCACGCCGGGTGGAACGGGTGCCCGTCGACGATCCGCTGCTCCCACTCCCAGTCGTGCTCCGGCCATTCCTCCCGGCCGCCGCTCTGCCCGGCCCGGGACAGGGCCATCGAGGCGACGCCGTGGGCGAGTTCGGCGGCGAAGGAGGCGGAGTGCGGCACGTCCAGAGCCGTCATCAGCCGCGCCGGGTCGTCGTGGTCCGTCCCGTCGAGCCGGACGGCCGTGACGGCGGCGCCGGTCGCGTAGGGGTCCGGGCGGGGCCCGTGCAGCCGGCGCCCGTCCGCCAGGTGCAGGGTCAGCCCGTCCCCGCCGGCCTCCCGGCGCACGGCCCAGGGCAGCGGATCATGGGCCAGCCCGCGCCACAGGCGGGACAGTACGGCCGCCCGGGCACCGGGCAGTTCGGCTTCGTACCGCGGCAGCAGGGAGGGGCGCACGGCGGCCAGCTCCTCGGCTGCCTCGGTCTCGGCGCAGGGGGGACGGTGCACGGGCGGGCTCCTCGGGTACGGATAGGGCGTCACAGCGGGACGGCGACGACCGGCATACTGATCATCTCCGCCCGGAACGCCGGAAGGACCACAGGGACGAGTGGAACGCGTGGACCTCATGCCCCCGCCCGCCGACGACGACTCGGCCCACGGCGACGACCCGGCCACCGCACGCCTCGCCGACGCGTACGCCGCCGTACCGCTGCTGAACTGCCTGCTGCGGGAAGTGGCCCAGCCGGTGCGCGGCGACGGCGACGGCGACGGCGACCACCGGGTGTACCGCCTGCCCGGTGCGGACCGCCTGCTGCGCGTGCGCGGGACGCGCCGGCCCGCCGGCCCCGAGGTGCGCACGGCCGGGGGCTGGCACCGCCTGGACCACGCGGAGCTGGTGGAACTCGTCGCCGACGAACTGCGCCGGCACACCGGACTGTCCCACCCCGAACTGCCCGCCGAGATGCTCGCCAGCCGCGACGCGGTCGCCGCCCTGCTGGCCGCCCGGGCCGGGACCACCCCGCCCGCGGACCCCTACCGGCGCTCCGAGCAGTCGCTCCTGACCGGCCACACCCACCACCCCGCCCCCAAGGCCCGCGGGGGCGGCCCCGCCGCCGGCTGGCTGCCCTACGCCCCCGAGGCGTACGCGGCCTTCCCGGCCATCTTGCTGGGTGTGCGCGAGGACCTCGTCGTCGAGGAGGGCGACACCTCGGCGCTCGACGCGCTGGGCACGGCCCCGCCCGGCTACCGGCTGCTGCCGGCCCACCCCTGGCAGCTCGACCTGGCCGCAGGGGAACTCGCCGCCCCCTTCGCGGACGGCCGGCTCGTCCGCCTGGGCACGGCCGCCGAGGACAGCTGGCCCACGGCCGCGATCCGCACGCTGTACTCGCCCGGGCACGACCTGTTCCTCAAGTTCAGCCTGGACGTGCGGATCACCAACGACGTCCGCCGGCTGTGGCGGCACGATCTGCTCGCCCTGCGCCGGACCGACCGGGCCGTGTGCGCCGCGTTCGCGACGTTCGACGGCCCCCCGGCCTGGCTCGGCGACCGCGGGTACCGCACGGCCGGGTTCGCCTTCGAGGCGCTCGCCGTCCTCGTCCGCGACGGATTCGGGGACCGGCTGCGGCCCGGCGCGACCCCGCTGCTCGCCGCCGGCCTCGTCGAGGGATTCCGGGGGAGCCCTCTGGAACGCACCGCCGACCCCGAGGGCTGGTGGACGGCGTACCTGGCGTGCGTGGTCCCGCCGGTCCTGTGGGCGTTCGCCGGGCACGGGGTGGTCCTGGAGGCCCATCTGCAGAACACGCTGGTCGCCGTGGACGCGGCCGGCGTCCCGGTGCAGGCGCTGTACCGGGACGCCGAGGGTGTGAAACGGGTGCCGGACGTGTCGCGCGAGGCGGGCTGGGAGCGGCTGGTGTACTGCCTGGTCGTCAACCACCTCACCGAGGTCGCCGCCGCCCTCGCCGAACGGCACGCCGGGTTCGACCCCTGGCCGGCCGTCCGCCGCGAACTGGCCCGCCACGACCTGCCCGAGGTCGCCGCCCTGCTCGCCTCGCCCACCCTCCCCGCCAAGACCAACCTGCTGCTGCGCTGGACGGACGCGGACGGCGCCGACGCCCGCTACCTGCCGGTGCCCAACCCGCTCGCGGCAGGAGCCTGACGCGGACGCGGCCGGGCAACGGCACCCGCCCGTCTCAGGACTCGGCCGGTACGCACAGCACCGGGACGGTGGACAGGTGCAGCAGCTTGTGCGGGGTCGAGCCGAGGAGCGCGCCGCGCACCGGGCTCTCCCCCCAGGTGCCCACCACGATGACCCGTGCGCCGTGCCGGGCCGCGGTGCCGAGCAGCGCCTGGGCGGGCCGCTCGTCGACCAGTTCGACCTCCGTGCGCACGCCGGCCTCCTCGGCCACCCGGACCGCGCGGCCGAGCGCGGTGGTCCCGGCCTCCCGGACGGCGTCGTGGTGGGCGCCGTACTCCTCGCCGGTGACACCGGGGGCCGCGGCCCCGTAGACGATGACCAGCCGCTCGTCGTACGCGGTCGCCACCTCGATCGCGACCTGCAGCGCGCGCCGCGCGCCCGGGGACTCGTCGTAGCCGAGGACCACCGACATGTTCAGGACTCCTTGCCGTCGAGGAGGGCGGGATCGACCACGCCGGGCTGCTCCGACCAGAAGGCGGGGGCCCGCAGCCGCCACACGATCATGAGGATCACGCCGGTCAGCGCGATGCCGATGCCGATGACGAGGGGCGGGCCCAGGCCGAACCACGAGACGCCGCTGTAGGAGTTGGCCGGATCGGCCATGTCCGTCACCGACTCCACCAGCAGCCAGGCCAGCAGTCCCGCGCCGATCAGCGGGCCGAGCCCGATCAGCAGGAAGTCGCGGACACTGCGGGTCAGCTGGCGGCGGTAGTACACCGCGCAGGCCACGCCGGTGAGGGCGTAGTAGAAGGCGATCAGCAGGGACAGGGCGGTCAGGGAGTCGAAGAGGGCGTTCTCGCTGAGGTGGTACAGCACGAGGTACCAGGCGATGGCGATGCCGGCGACCCACCAGGTGCTCACGTCGGGCGTGCGGAACCGCGGGTGGATGCGGCCGAAGTGGGCGGGCAGCGCGTGGCGCCGGGCCATGGACAGACCCGTGCGCGACGCCGGGATGATCGTCGTCTGGGTGGAGGCCAGCGCGGAGGTGGACACCGCCAGCAGCACCACCCAGTCCCAGCCGCCCATCGCCTCCCCGGCGAGCAGCGCGAAGACGAACTCCTCCTCGCCGGCGTTCTCCGCGAGGTAGGCGGTGCCGGCGTAGCCTACGACGGCGAAGGCGACCGCGACGTAGGTCACCAGCAGCAGCACCGTCGACCAGACGGCCGCCTTGCCCGGCGCGGTCGCCGAGTCCTCGACCTCCTCGGTGAGGTTGACCGCCGACTCCCAGCCCCAGTAGATGAACACCCCCAGCAGCAGGGCGGCCGTGAGGGGCGCACCGCCCGCGCCGAACGGGTTCAGCCACTCGAACTCGGGTCTGATCGCGTCCAGGGTGCCGGTGCCGGCGTACACGCGGTACAGCGCCACGACGGCGAAGGCGAGCAGGCAGGCGACCTGCGCCAGGATCAGCGCGTTCTGCACCTTCGCCGACACCTCGGTGCCGATCACGCACAGGGCCGTCATCACCACGATCAGCAGCACGGTGAGGACCTGACGGACGACGTCGTTGTCCGCCCAGCCGTCCAGACCGACGGCGAGCAGGAAGAAGGTCACGGCGACGTCCGCCAGCGAGCCGACGACCAGGACGCCGGTCATGGTGATGGCCCAGCCGCCGAGCCAGCCCGCCCACGGCCCCATGGCCCGGGTGACCCACGAGAAGGTCGTGCCGCAGTCCTGGTCGACCTTGTTGAGGTAGTAGAACGCCGAGGCGATCAGCAGCATGGGCACGAACGAGGCGAGCATGACCCCGGGGGCGTAGAGACCCACCAGGGCCACGATCGGCCCGATGACCGCCGCCACCGAGTACGCCGGTGAGGTGGCGTTGAGCCCGATGACCAGTGCGTCGAGGAACCCGATCGCGTCGGGCTTCAGGCTCGCGGACGGCGGCGGGCCGGCGTCCGTGCTGTCCTTGGCCATGCTCCCTCACTCCCGTTGTGCGTGGATCCATACAACAGGGATGTACGGGGCATTTCAGGCATTGTGCGTCGTGTGCCGCCCTATGTCGTCCTCCGGCCGCGGACCAGCAGGTACAGGAAGTACGGCGTCCCGATCACCGCCGTCATCAGCCCGGCCCCGAGCTGGGCGGGGGCGATGACGGTGCGTCCGATCAGGTCGGCCGTCCCGACGAGCGCGGCACCCAGCAGCACGGCGACCGGCACGACCCGCACGTGCCGCCGGCCCACCAGGGCACGGGCCGCGTGCGGCGCCACCAGGCCCACGAAGCCGATGGTGCCGGCCGAGGCCACGGCGGTCGCGGCGAGCAGGACCCCCACCACGAGGAAGCCCAGCCGGGCCCCGGGCAGGGCGAGCCCGAGCAGCCGGGGGGTGTGGTCGTCCAGGGAGACCAGGTCGAGCTCGGTGCGGCGGGCGACCGCCACGGCCAGTCCGAGCACCAGCACCAGGGCGACGGGCACGACGTCCGCCGTGGTCCGCCCGTAGGTCGAACCGGACAGCCAGGTCAGCGCCTTGACGGCGTTGAAGGGGTCGGTGAGCACGATGAGCAGGCTGATCAGGGCCGTGGAGCCGGCCGCCATGCCGATGCCGACCAGGACCAGCCGGTTCTGCCGGTAGCCGCCGCGGGCGGCGAGCCCGAAGACGACGGCGGAGGACAGCGCGGCCCCGCCGAACGCGGCCCCGGCGATGCCCCAGGACCCGACGGACGGCACGGTCGTCACCAGCACGACGGCGCCCAGCGCGGCGCCGCCCGAGACGCCCAGCACACCCGGCTCCGCCAGCGGATTGCGGGTCACGGCCTGCACCAGGGTGCCGGCCAGGGCGAGCGCGGCGCCCGCGCACAGGGCCGCGAGCACCCGGGGCACCCGCGTGTCCAGGACGAAGGACACGGCCTGACCGGCCCGTCCCTGCGCCCAGTTGGCGACGTCGCCGAGCAGGAGCTTGCTGTCGCCCAGCAGCACGCCGGCCACGGCCACGCCGACGACCGCGGCGGCCAGCACGGTCACCGTGACGGTGAACACCGCCCGGCTGGGGATGCGCAGCCGGTCCGGGGTCTCGGCCCCGGCCGTGTCCCGCAGCCGCAGGGCCGTCACCACCAGGAACACCGCGCCCACCAGGCTGGTGACGATGCCGGTGGGGACGGCGACGGCGGTGTCGGCGGGGATGAGCGCCCGCAGCAGCACGTCCGAGCCGAGCACCAGCGCGGCACCGGCCAGCCCGGCCACCGGCAGGGCCGCCCGGGCGCGCGTGAAGCCCCGGAAGCGGCGGGCGAGCGGACGCACCAGGGCCGGTGCGCACAGGCCGACGTAGCCGAGCGGTCCGGCCAGGGTGACGGCGGCCGCCGACAGCAGGGCCGCGAGGACGACCACCGTGACCCGGGTGGCGGTGACCGGGACGCCCAGTCCGCGCGCCGCGTCGTCCCCGAGGGCGAGGGCGTCGACCCGGCGGGCGACGAGCAGCAGCCCGGCGAGGCCGGCCACGGCGACGGGCAGCATCTGGAGCACGCCGTCGAAGCCGTTCTGGCCGATGCTGCCCTGGTTCCACTGGTAGAGGCCGTCGGTCTCCTGCGGGAACAGCAGGAGCAGCCCCTCGGTGACGGAGTTCAGCCCCAGCGCGAGCGCCGTGCCGGCGAGGACCAGCCGGACCGTGCCCGTGCCCAGGCCGGACAGGGCGAGCACGACGGCCGCCGCCGCGAGGCCGCCCGCGAAGGCGACGCCGGAGGAGGCCAGCAGCGGCAGCGAGACGCCGGAGGCGCCGGCCAGGCCGAGCGCCAGGTACGAACCGGCGTTCACCGCGAGGGTGTCGGGCGAGGCGAGCACGTTGCGGCTGACGGCCTGGAGGACGGCTCCGGCGATGCCGAGGACGACGCCGACCAGGATGCCGGCGGTCATCCGCGGCAGCCGGGAGGCGATGACGACGGAGGCGTCGCCCGCGTCGGCCTGCCCGGTCAGGGCGTTGAACACCTGGGAGGGTCCGACGGCCGCGGTGCCCTGGGTGATGTCGACGACGGCGAGGGCGGCGACCGCGAGGACGAGTCCGGCCGTCACCGCGGCCGCACCGGTCCGGGACGCGGCCGCCGGCGGACGGGTGGCGGGGGGTGCTTCGGTGACGGCCATGACGGGCGTTACTTCTGCAGCGCGTCGACGAGGGCGTCGATGTACGCCTCCATCGACCGGGGACCGCCGAACATCCAGATGCCGTCGGGCAGCCGGTGCACGTCGCCCGCCTTCACGAACGGCAGGGAGGTCCACACGGCGTTCTTCTTCAGCTGGCCGGAGAACGGGTTGCTGGACTTGTCGCCGTCGTTGCCGATGTAGGCGAACTGCACGTCCTTCGGCAGGCCGGTGAGGCCCTCGACGTCGGTGGTGCCGAGGCCGTAGGCCGGGTCGCCCTTGACCTTCCAGGCGTTCTTCAGTCCGAGCCGCTCGTTGACGGAGCCGATCAGGGACGAGCTGGTGTAGGGCCGCAGGGAGACCTGGTTGGACGTCACGTAGCCGTCGGCGAAGGCGACGTCGGCTCCGGCCAGGTCGGCGTCGGCGAGGCTCTTCCTGCCCTCTGCGACCTTGGCGTCGAAGCTCTTGCGGGCCGCCTCGGCCCGGTCGGTGGTGCCGGTCGCCTTGGCGATGAGGTCGAGGTTCTCGAACATCTGGCCGATCTGGTCGGAGCCGTCCGCCGACTTGATCTCCAGGACCGGGGCGACCTTGCGCAGCTGCTTCACGGCCGCGTCCGGCAGGTCGGAGCTGGCGACGATGAGGTCGGGGGAGAGCGAGGCGATGGTGTCCATGCTCGGCTCGCCGCGGGTGCCGATGTCCTTCGGCTCGTTCTTCAGCGGGACGGCGGAGTCCCAGATCTTGTAGCCCTTGACGTCGGCGACGCCCACCGGGTCGACGCCGAGCGTGATGAGGCTCTCGACCTCGTTCCACTCGGTGGCGACGACCTTCTTGGCGGGTCCGTCGAGCTTCACCTTCGCGCCCGTGGAGTCCGTGAGGGTGATGGCCTCGGCAGGCTTCTCCTTCGAGCTGTCGGCGGCGGGCTCGGTGGTGCCGCAGGCGGCCAGGGTGAGCGCCGCGGCGGTGGTGGTGGCCGCGGTGAGCAGGAGGCGTCTCATGTGGTGGTGCCGAGCCTTTCGCTTCGGGTGGAACGGGTGTGGTGCCGGCCGATCGGGCGGGTCCGTATCCGGCCGGTGTGGGGGTCGGTGTCGACGTCGATGCGGATGCCGTAGACGGCGGTCAGCCGTTCGGGGGTCAGGACGTCCTCGGGCGGGCCGTCGGCGACGATCCGGCCCGCCTCGAGCAGCGTGACGCGGTCGGCGAGGGCGGCCGCCTGGTCGAGGTCGTGCAGGACGACGCCCACGGCGATCCCGTGGTCGTCGGCCAAGTCACGGACGAGGTCGAGGAGTTCGACCTGGTAACGCAGGTCGAGATAGGTCGTGGGCTCGTCCAGCAGCAGCACGCCGGTCTCCTGCGCGAGGCAACTGGCCAGCCAGACGCGCTGCAACTGCCCTCCGGAGAGGTGGTCGGCACCGCGCTCGGCGAGTTCCCTCACCCCGGTCAGGGCGAGCGCCCGCTCCACGGCGGCCTGCGCGTCGGGGTCCGGACGGCCGAAGCGGCCGCGGTACGGGTAGCGGCCGAACTCCACGAGGTCGCGCACGGTGAGCCCGCTCGGCGTGGGCCGCCCCTGCGTCAGCAGGGCCACGTACCGGGCGAACTCCTTGGCGGACAGGGCGAGTCCGTCCGTGGCGCCGTCGAGCGTCAGCTCCGCCCGGCGGGGCCGCTGCAGCCTGGCGATCGTGCGCAGCAGCGTCGACTTCCCGCTGCCGTTGGGGCCCACGAGCACGGTCACCTCGCCGGGCCGCAGCGCGAGCGCCGCGTCGTGCACGACGTCGGTGCCGTCGTAGGACACGGTCACGCCGGTGGCCGACAGTTGATGCCCGCGCAGACGCGGTCCGCCCACGGGTTCTTCACCAGATCTCACAAGGCGAAGGTTAGCCTAACCTAATATCGCCTTGCCAAGAGGTAGGGAGCCGCGACTCACCCGGTGGGCCACGACGCCGGGTCCCAGACGCCCGAGCGGCGCAGCGACATGGGGCAGTGCAGGAAGATCTCGTCGATCTCCAGGACCAGGGCGAGGGCCGGACGCCCGCCCTCCCGCGCCATGGCGTCGAAGAACGGGGCGTCGGTGAGGATCCGGGCCCGGCCGTTCACGCGCAGCACCTCCTTCGCGCCCGGCACCAGGTACAGCAGTCCGGCGTGCGGATTGCCCAGGATGTTGTGGAAGCTGTCGCCGCGCCGGTTGCCCGCCCGGTCGGGCAGCGCGATGGTGCCCGGATCGAGGACGTGCGTGAACCCCGGCGCGTCCCCGCGCGGCGAGACGTCGCAATTTCCCTGCGCGTCGGACGTGGCCAGCAGGCAGAAGGGCGAGCGGGACAGGATGTCCCGGTCCTGGTCGGTGAGCCGGTCGTGCACCTTCTCGATCACCACCGGCCAGGGCTCGCCCAGCAGCCGGCGCAGTTCGCCGGCCGACTCCAGTTCTCTCCAGCCGGTCTCGGCCGGGGCGTGCGGCGTGCGGGCGCCCGTGTCGGTCGTGTGCGGCAAGGCCGGCTCCCTGGGTGTGCGTGTCGGACGGTCGGTCGCAGCCTAACCGGGTCTGCTTAGGGTCCCCTTACCGGTCTCCCGGTGATCGCCGCCGCGGCCGGCCGCCGGTGTGCGTATGCTCGGGCCCATGCGCTGGAGTCGGCCGTGAAGAGCCAGGTGGACCGTCTGCGAGGTCTCGCAGCATGCTGAGAGAGGTCACCGCCACCCGTTACGTCGAACCTCTGCACTCGGGCGGCTCCGTCCCCGGGGTCGTCGAGGCGGACGACCTGGGCACCTACGTCGTGAAGTTCACCGGCTCCGCGCAGGGCCGCAAGGCACTGGTCGCCGAGATCGTCGTGGGCGAACTGGCCCGTGCCCTCGGGCTGCGGTTCCCGGAACTGGTCCTGGTGCACTTCGACCCGGCGGTCGCCGGCGACGAGCCGCACCAGGAGGTGCGGGACCTGCACGCGGCCAGCGCGGGTCTCAACCTCGGCATGGACCACCTGCCCGGCGCCCGTGACCTCACCCCGGAGATCGCCCGGGTCTTCCCCGTCGACCCGCTGGAGGCGGGGCGGATCGTCTGGCTGGACGCCCTGACCGTGAACGTCGACCGCACGGTGCACAGCTCCAACCTGATGGTCTGGCCCACCCTGGGGGTCGCCCGCCCGCGCCTGTGGCTGATCGACCACGGCGCCGCCCTGGTCTTCCACCACCGCTGGGACGCCACGGACCCGGCGAAGCCTTACGACTTCCGGCACCACGCCCTCGGCCACTACGGGCCGGACGTGCGTGCCGCCGACGCCGAACTCGCCCCGAGGGTCACCGAGGAGCTGCTGCGCGGGATCCTCGCGGAGGTGCCGGACGCCTGGCTCGCCGGCGACCCCGTCTTCAGCGGCCCGGACGCGGCCCGCGAGGCGTACGTCCGGTACCTGCGTGCGCGCGTGGAGGCGTCGGCGGCCTGGCTGCCCACCGACTTCCCCAGCCGGGAGGAGCTCGCCGCCGAGGAGACCCGGCGGGCGCAGCGCAATCAGAGGGAACGCCCCGCGTGGCTCAGGCAGGTGCCCGACCTGCACGGCAAGCCCGCGGCCGAGCAGGATTGGTCGGTGCACCTGGGATGAGCGGCCGTGTCGAGATCGAGTACTGCACGCAGTGCCGTTGGCTGCCGCGCGCGGCCTGGCTGGCCCAGGAACTGCTCACCACCTTCGAGGCGGAGCTGACCGAGCTGGCGCTGAAGCCGGGCACGGGCGGGGTGTTCGTCGTCCGCGTCGGCGACGAGGTGGTCTGGAACCGGCGCGAGCAGGGCTTCCCGGAGCCGACGGCCGTGAAGAAGGCCGTACGCGACCGAGTGGCCCCGGGGAAGACCCTGGGCCACTCGGAGCGGTAGCGGCGGCGCCTCAGCCCTGGAGCTGCTCGTACGCCGGCAGCGTCAGGAAGTCGGCGTAGTCCTCGTCGAGGGAGACCTTCAGCAGCAGGTCGTGCGCCTGCTGCCAGGTGCCCGCGGCGAAGGCCTCCTCGCCGATCTCGGCCCGGATGTTCGCCAGTTCCTCGGCGGCGACCTTGCGGGCCAGCTCGGCGGTGACCTGCTCGCCGTTGTCGAGGACGACCTCCGCGTTGATCCACTGCCAGATCTGGGAGCGGGAGATCTCGGCGGTGGCCGCGTCCTCCATCAGGTTGAAGATGGCGACCGCGCCCATGCCGCGCAGCCAGGCCTCGATGTAACGGATGCCGACCTGCACGGCGTTGACCAGGCCGGCGTAGGTGGGCTTGGCGTCGAGCGAGTCGACGGCGATGAGGTCGGCCGCCTCGACGTGGACGTCCTCGCGGAGCCGGTCCTTCTGGTGCGGCTTGTCGCCGAGGACCTTGTCGAAGGACTCCATGGCGATGGGCACCAGGTCGGGGTGGGCGACCCAGGAGCCGTCGAAGCCGTCCCCGGCCTCGCGGTCCTTGTCGGCGCGGACCTTCTCGAAGGCGACCTTGTTGACCTCGGCGTCCCGGCGGGAGGGGATGAACGCCGCCATGCCGCCGATCGCGTGGGCGCCCCGCTTGTGGCAGGTGCGCACGAGGAGTTCGGTGTAGGCGCGCATGAACGGGGCGGTCATCGTCACCGCGTTGCGGTCGGGCAGGACGAACCGGGCGCCGCCGTCCCGGAAGTTCTTGACGATGGAGAACAGGTAGTCCCAGCGGCCGGCGTTCAGCCCGGAGGCGTGGTCGCGCAGCTCGTAGAGGATCTCCTCCATCTCGTACGCGGCCGTGATCGTCTCGATGAGGACGGTGGCGCGGACGGTGCCGTGGGGGATGCCGCAGTACTCCTGCGCGAAGACGAACACCTCGTTCCAGAGGCGGGCCTCCAGGTGCGACTCCGTCTTGGGGAGGTAGAAGTACGGACCCTTGCCGAGGTCCAGCAGGCGCCGGGCGTTGTGGAAGAAGTACAGGCCGAAGTCGACGAGCGCGCCGGGCACCGCGGTGCCGTCGGCGTCGACGAGGTGACGCTCCGTCAGGTGCCAGCCGCGCGGGCGCATGACGACCGTGGCGAGGTCCTCGTTCGCCTTCAGGGCGTAGGACTTGCCGGACCTCGGGTCGGTGAAGTCGATGTTCCGGGTGTAGGCGTCGATCAGGTTGAGCTGGCCCAGGACGACGTTCTCCCACGTGGGCGCGGAGGCGTCCTCGAAGTCCGCGAGCCACACCTTGGCGCCCGAGTTGAGGGCGTTGATGGTCATCTTGCGGTCCGTGGGGCCGGTGATCTCGACCCGGCGGTCGTTCAGGGCGTCCGGGGCCGGGGCTACCCGCCAGGAGTCGTCGGCGCGGACCGCGGCCGTCTCCGGCAGGAAGTCGAGGGTGGAGGTGCGGGCGATCTCGGCGCGGCGCTCGGCGCGGCGGGCCAGGAGTTCGTCACGCCGGGGGGTGAACCGCCGGTGCAGCTCGGCCACGAAGGCGAGTGCCGCCTCGGTGAGGACCTCCTCCTGCCGGGGCAGGGGCTCGGCGTCGACGATGGCCAGCGGGGACGGCGCTGGAGCGGACATGAACGGTCACTTCCTTCGGCGAGCTGTGACAACGAACCGGCGGGCGGCACCCGGTGCCAGTCTTCCCGGATGCGGCGATCGGCGCCCGGAGGGGGGAGGGCGCTTCTGATCAGTGGATACTAGTTTCCTCATGGTGGAAGTTCAATCGTTTGTTGATGTCGAGATTCTCCGGATCGAGCCAAGGTGGCTCCCCGTGCCACCCCGTTCACTCCAGGTGTCCCAGATCGGCCTCGGTGTCGATGTCGAAGGGCCGGGCCACGTCCCCGCATTCGACGAGGCGGACCGCCGCGGCGTGCTCCTTCAGGTAGGCGCGCGCCCCCCGGTCGCCCGTGGCGGTCGCCGCGATGCCGGCCCAGTGCGCCGCGCCGAACAGCACCGGGTGGCCGCGCACCCCCGCGTACGCGGCGGACACCAATGCGTTCTCGCCGTCGTACGCCCCCAGGACCCGGGCCACCGCCTCGGGCCCGATGCCGGGCTGGTCGACGAGCGCGACCAGGGCGGCCCGCGCCGGGGAGCCGGCCAGGGAGTCCAGCCCGGCGCGCAGGGACGTCCCCATGCCCTGTTCCCACTGCGGGTTGTCCACCAGGACGCATCCGTCCAGTGAGGCCCGGGCGCGCACCTCGTCGGACCGGGCACCCAGGACGACATGGACCATCGCACAGCCGCCCTCGCGCAGGACGCGCACGGCGTGCTCCACGAGCGGCCGCCCCCGGTGCGGCAGCAGCGCCTTGGGGCGTCCGCCCAGCCGCCGGCCTCCTCCCGCGGCCAACAGCAGCCCGGCCACCGCGCGCGTCCCGTCCGTCGTCTCGCGTGTCGTCATGGCTCCTGCATACCGCACGCCCCGCGCGG
This sequence comes from Streptomyces sp. NPDC053665, assembly GCF_055585285.1. NCBI lineage: Bacteria > Bacillati > Actinomycetota > Actinomycetes > Kitasatosporales > Streptomycetaceae > Streptomyces > Streptomyces sp. NPDC053665. Next base: position 1,092,840 of record NZ_JBVJKK010000001.1, on the reverse strand, counting down.
GTCACGGGTGATGCGGGGGCCGCGTCGCACGGGCGTGCGCCCGGGGCCGGGAAGTCACGCAGCGGAGCAAGTCGATGACGCAGCGGACTGGCGCCTGGCGGCCCGCGTCGTCTACTGTCGCCCGCACCGAACCGGCGGGGTGCCCGAACAGGGGCCGCGGCGGGGGGACTTCGGGCCACCAGGCAGGCGCACGACGAGGTGCGAGGGGGAGGACCGTGTTGCGGAGCGTGGAGCAGGAGCGGCAGGGGCCCACGGCCGGCGGGCAGGCGGGCGCGCGCGTGACCGAACCGCACGTGACAGAACTGCGCGTGACGGACCCGCGCGTGACGGAGCTGCGCGCGGCGGTGTCCCGGCTGCGCCGCCGCCTCGCCGCCCATCCGGCCGAGTTCGCGGACCGGGGCACCGCCGAGGAGGAACTGGCGGCCCTGGACGCCATGGCCGCCACCGGCACCCCCGACATCGCCCGCCTGCGGCGCTCCCTGCTCCTGGTCGCGGGCGCGATCGGCTCGGTGAGCGCCCTGTCGTCCGCGCTGGCGGACGTCCGGCGCGCGGTGGACCTCTTCGGCCGGCCGGTGCGCCGGCCCGTGTAGGCGGACCGGCCCGCCGCTACGGGAACGTCCCCCGGTACCCCGCGTGGGCGCCGCGGGGTTCGAACTCCCCGCACAGATACGTCTCCTGCACGAACTCGGTGAGCTGCGGCCAGAGCGCGAAGATCCCCTGCGGACCCCGCTTGCCGTCGACCCGGCGGTAGCGGTCCTTGGTGTTCCGGAAGCAGGCCAGCCCGGTCATCATCGAGTGGCCCACCGGGTGGTAGTCGGACCAGGCGCACGCGAGGCACGCCCGCAGCAGCTGCCCGGGCGGGAGCCGGCGCTGGATGGCGTACAGGGCCGTCTCGAAGTCGCCGTAGTCCTCCCCGCCGTACGCGCGTCCGTCGAGCCGCAGGGTGACCGTCAGGCCCTCCTCGTCCAGGGCGCCCGAGGCCACCGGGTCGCCCAGCCGCAGGGCGCAGTGCAGCACGCCCGTCCGGGGCTCTCGCCCCGCGGCCGCGACCGGGAGCGGCACCTCCCACTCGAGCAGGCAGGAGCACAGGTCGCCGTCGTTGAAGCGGAACATCGCGTCGGGCGGGTCGCCGGCCTGGGCGCCGAGCGTGTCCATCGTCCCGCCCTCGAAGAGCACGCCCCTGATCGTCGTGCGGATCAGCTCCCGGCCGTCGGACTCGAAGGTGAGGTCCTCGCTGCCGTGCCGGTCGGTGTAGCGGCCCGGCCAGGTGTGTAACCCGCTCACGCCGGGTTCTGGCTGGCGAGGGCCTGCGACAGTTCGCCGGCGACCTGCTGGAGCACCGGCACGATCCGGTCCGTCGCCGCCTCGGTGACCCGGCCCGCCGGACCGGAGATGGAGATCGCCGCGGCGGTGGGGGAGTCGGGTACCGGGACGGCCAGGCAGCGCACCCCGATCTCCTGCTCGTTGTCGTCGACCGCGTAGCCCCGGACGCGCACGTCCTCCAGGGCCGCGAGGAAGCCGTCGGCCGTCGTGATCGTCTTGTCCGTCGCCGCGGGCATGCCCGTGCGGGAGAGCAGGGCGCGCACCTCCTCGGGCGGGAAACCGGCCAGCAGTGCCTTGCCCACGCCCGTGGAGTGCGGCAGCACGCGCCGGCCGACCTCGGTGAACATGCGCATCGAGTGCTTCGAGGGCACCTGCGCCACGTAGACGATCTCGTCGCCGTCCAGCAGCGCCATGTTCGCCGTCTCGCCCGTCTCCTCGACCAGCCGCGCCAGGTAGGGCCGCGCCCAGGTGCCCAGCAGCCGGGAGGCCGACTCGCCGAGGCGGATCAGGCGCGGGCCGAGCGCGTAGCGCCGGTTGGGCTGCTGACGTACGTATCCGCAGGCCACCAGGGTGCGCATCAGGCGGTGGATGGTCGGCAGGGGCAGTCCGCTGCTGGCGGACAGCTCGCTCAGCCCGACCTCGCCGCCCGCGTCCGCCATCCGTTCGAGCAGGTCGAAGGCGCGCTCCAGGGACTGGACGCCACCGTTGGAGGAGGACCGGGCGGAGTCGGTGGTGCTGGCGCTGGACGTCGGCACGGCGCGTTCCTTTCGGGGCTGGCGGAAGAGCTGAAGCCTACCCGGCGGTCGGTCGACTCCCCGGTTGTACGGAGCTACGTTCTGCTTCCCGGAAGTGTAATTCCGCCTTGTGGAAACGTCCAGAGGTGGGTCCGAGGCGGGCGTCGTGGCCAGTCTGCCCTTGACGGGGCCGGAGCGGGAGTGAAGACTCCTTCAACAGAAAGTTGAATTCCGGTACGCGGAAGCGTGTGAAACGTAAGGGGTCCGGGTGTCCGACGCTGAACTGGTGCTCCGCTCGACGCGTGTCCTGACGCCCGAGGGGACACGCCCCGCCTCGGTGGCCGTCGCCGGCGGCACGATCACCGCGGTCCTCCCGTACGACGCGCCCGTGCCGGACGCCGCCCGCCTGGAGGACCTGGGCGACCACGTCCTGCTGCCCGGCCTGGTCGACACCCACGTGCACGTCAACGACCCCGGCCGCACCGAGTGGGAGGGCTTCTGGACCGCCACCCGGGCCGCGGCCGCCGGCGGCATCACCACCCTCGTCGACATGCCCCTCAACTCCCTGCCGCCGACCACCACGGTCGCGCACCTGCGGACCAAGCAGCAGGTCGCCGCCGACAAGGCGCACATCGATGTCGGCTTCTGGGGCGGGGCCCTGCCCGGCAACGTCAAGGACCTGCGCCCGCTGCACGAGGCCGGCGTCTTCGGCTTCAAGGCGTTCCTGTCGCCGTCCGGCGTGGACGAGTTCCCGCACCTGGACCGGGAGGCGCTCTCCCGCTCCATGGCCGAGATCGCCGCCTTCGGCGGACTGCTCATCGTGCACGCCGAGGACCCGCGCCTGCTCGCCACCGCCCCGCAGCAGCCCGGCCCCCGCTACGCGGACTTCCTCGCCTCCCGTCCCCGGGACGCCGAGGACACCGCCATCGCCCAGCTCATCCGCGAGGCCCGGGCCCTCGACGCCCGGGTGCACGTGCTGCACCTGTCCTCCAGCGACGCCCTGCCGATGATCGCCGAGGCGCGCTCCGAGGGCGTGCGCATCACCGTGGAGACCTGCCCCCACTACCTGACCCTCACCGCCGAGGAAGTCCCCGACGGCGCCAGCGAGTTCAAGTGCTGCCCGCCGATCCGCGAGGCCGCCAACCAGGACCTGCTCTGGCAGGCGCTGGCCGACGGCACCATCGACTGCGTCGTCACCGACCACTCCCCGTCCACCGCCGACCTCAAGACCGACGACTTCGCGACGGCCTGGGGCGGCATCTCCGGACTCCAGCTGAGCCTGTCCGCCGTGTGGACCGAGGCCCGCAGGCGCGGGCACGGCCTGGAGGACGTCGTGCGCTGGATGTCGGCGCGGACGTCCGCACTGGTCGGACTGGACGGCCGCAAGGGCGCCATCGCGCCCGGCCACGACGCCGACTTCGCCGTCCTCGCCCCCGACGAGACCTTCACCGTCGACCCCGTCGCCCTCCAGCACCGCAACCGCGTCACGGCCTACGCGGGCCGGACCCTGCAGGGCGTCGTGAAGGCCACCTGGCTGCGCGGCCGGAAGATCATGGCGGACGGCGAGTTCACCGAGCCGAAGGGGCAGCTCCTCACCCGAACCGACTGACCTCCCATCCCGGACACCCGAAAGGAAGACCTGATCATCGTGACGGCGATCCCCAGCTTCACCGGCGACGCGAACCCCTACTCCGGCGGCGACCCGTACGCGGACTACCGCACCGCCGACTTCCCCTTCACCTCGTACGCCAACCTCGCCGACCGGCGGCTGGGGGCCGGTGTCATCGCTGCCAACGACGAGTTCTTCGCCCAGCGCGAGAACCTGCTGGTGCCGGAGCGCGCCGTGTTCGACCCCGAGCACTTCGGACACAAGGGCAAGATCATGGACGGCTGGGAGACGCGGCGCCGCCGGGGCGTGTCCGCCGAGCACCCCTGGCCGGCCGACGAGGACCACGACTGGGCCCTGGTCCGGCTCGGCGCCCCGGGCGTGATCCGCGGGATCGTCGTCGACACGGCCCACTTCCGCGGCAACTACCCGCAGGCCGTGTCCGTCGAGGGCACCGCCGTGCCGGGATCCCCGTCGCCCGCCGAGCTCCTCGGTGACGACGTGAAGTGGACGACCCTCGTCCCGCGCACCCCGGTGGGCGGGCACGCGGCGAACGGTTTCGCGGTCGCCGCCGAGCAGTGCTTCACCCACCTGCGGATCCGGCAGCACCCCGACGGCGGTGTCGCCCGCCTGCGCGTGCACGGCGAGGTCGTGCCGGATCCGGTCTGGCTGGGAGCGCTCGGCACGTTCGACGTCGTCGCCCTGGAGAACGGCGGCCTGGTCGAGGACGCGTCCGACCTCTTCTACTCGCCCGCCTCCCACACCATCCAGCCGGGCCGCTCCCACAAGATGGACGACGGCTGGGAGACCCGCCGCCGCCGCGACCGGGGCCACGACTGGATCCGCTACCGGCTGACGGCCCAGGCGCAGATCCGCGCGCTGGAGATCGACACCGCCTACCTCAAGGGCAACAGCGCCGGCTGGGCGTCGGTCTCGGTCAGGGACGGCGAGGACGGCGACTGGCGGGAGGTGCTGCCCCGCACCCGCCTCCAGCCCGACACGAACCACCGCTTCGTCCTGCCGGAGCCGGCCGTGGGCACGCACGCGCGCCTCGACATCTTCCCGGACGGCGGCATCTCCCGCCTGCGCCTCTTCGGCTCCCTGACCCAGGAGGGCACGAGCCGCCTCGCGGCCCGCCACCAGGAACTCGGCGGCTGACCCGCCCGCCCCGGCGGCACGCCGGGCTTCCCGGCGTGCCGTCCGTGCCCCGGGCTTTCCGGTTCCCGCGGGGGAGGTGGGGTGGTTCCGGTGGCCGACTGGGCGTCCGGGGTGAACGCCCGGGTTCCTTGGCGCGTGGTCGGTGACGCCGGGCTGGCGGACCGTTGGCTTTCCGGTCCCTGCCGGGTAGGCGGGGTGATTCCGGGCGTCCCGACCAACACGGGGCTCCCTGCCTGGCACGCCGTCCGTGACGCCGGATTGCCGGACCGTGGGCTTTCGGGTCCTGCCCCCTCGGCGTCACCCGGGGCGTAGCCGGGTCGCCGGAAGCGGCGGCTGGGGCGGTCGTCGACGCCGGATGGCGTGGCACCGCCGGTCAAGCGGCCGGCGGCCGGCCGGAGGCGGTCCCGCCGCAGGGTCGGTGGCCGGTCCCGCCGATCGGTGCGTCGCCGCACCGGCTCCCGGGTGGCAGCCCGGCGGCGGGCCCGGGCCCGTCCGGCCCACACCCGGCGGGACGGGCCCGGGCCCGCCGAGGGAAGTCGCCCCCGGGGGCCTCGGCCCGCTACGCCGCGTGGCCGCCGTCCACCGCGAACTCCGCCCCCGTCACATACGTCGCCACCGCCAGGTACGCCACCGTCGAGGCCACCTCGTCCGCCGTGCCGAACCGGCCCAGCGCGGTCAGCGCCGCCTGGCCGGGTGCGTACGGCCCGTCCGCCGGGTTCATGTCGGTGTCGATCGGGCCGGGGTGCACGACGTTGGCGGTGATGCCGCGAGCGCCCAGCTCCCGGGCCAGTGCCCTGGTCAGGCCGATCAGGGCCGCCTTGCTCATGGTGTAGAGCGTGCCACCCGGCCCCGGCACCCGCTGCGCCATGCAACTGCCGATCGTGACGATCCGCCCGCCCTCCCGCATCCTCGCGGCGGCCGCCTGCGAGGCCAGGAACACCGCGCGCACGTTGACGGCGAGCACGCGGTCGACGTCCGCGAGCGACAGGCTCTCCAGCGGACCGAGCACTCCCACACCGGCGTTGTTCACCAGGATGTCCAGCCGGCCCAGTGCCTCGGCCGCCGCGTCCACCACCTCGACCGCCTCGGCGGCGTCCGCCGCGTCCGCGCGCAGTGCCACCGCCCGGCGGCCCAGCGCCTCCACCTCCCGTACGACGGCCCGGGCCGCCTCCTCGCCGCCGACGTACCCGACGGCCACGTCCGCGCCCTCCCGCGCCAGTCACAGGGCCGTCGCCGCGCCGATGCCACGGCTCCCGCCGGTCACGAGAGCCACCTTGCCGTCCAGAGTTCCTCGAGCTGTCATGCCCCCATTCCAGCGGCCGGCCGGCCTGGGTACCGGCGGGCAACGGACGCCGATCTCCGGCCGCCTCGCGGCCCAGCGACGAGTTGCGCGTGCCGGCGCGGTCTGCACCCATGGCAACCAGGCCCCACGACCCCCGGAAGGGAAGGCACCCGCCATGGGCAAGCTCGTCTCCACCCTCTTCGTCACGCTCGACGGCGTCTACCAGGCCCCCGGCGGCCCCCGGGAGGACACCCGCGGGGGCTTCACCCACGGCGGCTGGAGCTTCCCCTACGCCGAGGAGGACTTCGGCCGGTTCGTCAACGAGGTCTTCGCCCGCCCGGCCGCCTTCCTGCTGGGCCGGCGGACGTACGACATCTTCGCCTCCTACTGGCCGAAGGTGACCGACCCCGGCGACCCCGTCGCCTCCAAGCTCAACGGGCTGCCCAAGTACGTCCCCTCCTCGACCCTGGTCGACCCGGCGTGGGCGGGCACCACCGTGCTCCGCGGCGATCTCGCCGGGGAGGTCACCGCGCTCAAGGAAGGCACCGACGGCGAGATCCAGGTGCACGGCAGCGGAGCCCTGGTCCGGTCCCTGCTCGCGCTGGACCTGCTCGACACCCTCCATCTGCTGACCTTCCCGGTCGTGCTCGGCTCCGGGTTCCGGCTGTTCCCGGAGGGCGCCGTGCCGACGGCGTTCGAGCACACCGGCGGCAGCGTCACCGGGGCCGGGGTCTCGATCCAGACGTACGACCTGAAGGGACGCCCGGAGTACGGCGAGTTCGGCCTGCCGGAGGACGCGTGAACTCCTCCCGAACGCACGGGGTTTCACAGGAAATTCGCCTGGCTTGTCATTGACATGCCACTCTCTACGCGCGTCATCATGAGCGGCATGAACTTCCCCCCACACGCCTCGCGGCTCGGCGCAGCAGCCGCCCTCCTGACCGCCCTCGTCATCGGCACGACCGTCTCCACCGGCACGGCCGGCGCCGCCCCCACCGCCGTCGGCACCATCTGCTACAGCGCCCTGCCCTCGCAGGCGCACGACACGCTCGACCTGATCGAGCAGGGCGGCCCGTACCCGTTCGAGCAGGACGGCACCGTCTTCCAGAACCGGGAGGGCATCCTGCCCGGCCAGTCGTCCGGCTACTACCACGAGTACACCGTCATCACCCCCGGCTCCGACACCCGCGGCGCGCGCCGCATCGTCACCGGTGAGCGGAGCCAGGAGGACTACTACACGGCCGACCACTACGAGTCGTTCGACCTCGTCGACCACGGCTGCTGAACCGGGCCCGCCCGGGCCGCCCCGGCCGGAGGTCCGTCGCCGTTCTCAGACGGACTTCCGGCTCCCGGCGCCCCCTTCCGGTCGGTGCATGCGTGGTCCCCGACGTCCAGGTCCCGCCGCTCACGCCCCGCCGGCGATCTCCGCGAGGCGGACCGGCCGGCGCTCGCGCCGGGACAGCTCGCACGCCTCGGCGACGCGCAGCGCCTGCAGGGCCTCGCGTCCGTCGCACGGGTTGGCCCGCTCGCCCCGCACCACGTCGACGAACGCGTTCAGCTCCGCCTCGTAGGCGGGGCCGAACCGCTCCAGGAAGCCCGCCCAGGGCTTGTCCGCGGCCGGCGGCCCGGTCGGCTCGGTCGACGCGATCGGCGTGCGGTCGTCCAGGCCGACCACGATCTGGTCCCGCTCACCGGCGAGTTCCATGCGCACGTCGTACCCGGCCCCGTTCAGCCGGGTCGCGGTGACCGTGGCCAGCGTGCCGTCGTCCAGCGTGAGCAGGGCGGCGCCGGTGTCCACGTCACCGGCCTCCCGGAACATCGCCGGCCCCGCGTCCGACCCGGCCGCGTACACGTCCACGACCTCCCGGCCGGTGACCCAGCGCAGTACGTCGAAGTCGTGGATCAGGGTGTCCCGGTACAGCCCGCCCGACAGCGGCAGCCAGGCCGCGGCCGGCGGCTGCTCGTCGCTGGTCAGCGCCCGCACGGTGTGCAGCCGCCCCAGCCGGCCCGAGCGCACGGCCTCGCGCGCCCCCGTGTACCCGGCGTCGAAGCGGCGCTGGAAACCCATCTGCAGCACCGTCCCGGCCGCCTCGACCTCGGCGATCGCGCTCAGGGACCCCGGCAGGTCCAGTGCTATCGGCTTCTCGCAGAACACCGGCAGCCCCGAGCGCGCCGCACGGCCGATCAGTTCGGCGTGGGCGGACGTGGCCGTCGTGATCACCACGGCGTCGACCCCCCAGCGGAAGATCTCCTCCACCCCGGGGGCCGCCGTCTCGCCCAGCCGGTGCGCCAGTTCCTGGGCCCGGGCGGGATCCGCGTCCGTGAGGATCAGGGAGCCCACGTCGCGATTCCTGCTCAGGGTCTTCGCGTGGATGGTGCCGATGCGGCCCGTACCGATGACGCCGATGCGCATGGGAACAAAGTGCGGCCACCGGCCGCCCCTGTCAATCCGTATGTCCGGACAATCTGACTACACGACTTCCCGTCAACAACGCACGGAGCTACGCTCGGCCCGTGCCGAAACCAGAAGTGGACCCGACCGTGCAGCTCGAGCTGAGCGTGGACCGCAGCTCACCCGTGCCGTTGTACTTCCAGCTGTCCCAGCAGCTGGAGGCCGCGATCGAGCACGGCACGCTGACCCCCGGCAGCCTCCTGGGCAACGAGATCGAGCTCGCCGCCCGGCTCGGCCTGTCCCGGCCGACCGTCCGCCAGGCCATCCAGTCGCTCGTCGACAAGGGCCTGCTGGTCCGCCGCCGCGGCGTCGGCACCCAGGTCGTGCACAGCCAGGTCAAGCGCCCCCTGGAACTCAGCAGCCTCTACGACGACCTGGAGGCGGCCGGTCAGCGACCGGCGACCGAGGTCCTCGTCAACACCGTCGTCCCCGCCTCCGCCGAGGTCGCCGCGGCCCTGGGCGTCGCCGAGGACAGCGAGGTCCACCGCGTGGAACGCCTCCGCCTCGCCCACGGCGAGCCCATGGCCCACCTCTGCAACTTCCTGCCACCCGGCCTCATCGATCTCGACACCGGCCAGCTGCAGTCCACGGGCCTGTACCGCCTGATGCGCGCGGGCGGCATCACCCTGCACAGCGCCCGCCAGTCCATCGGGGCCCGGGCGGCGACCCCGGAGGAGGCCGAGCGGCTGTCCGAGGAGCCGGGCGCCCCGCTGCTCACCATGCAACGCGTCACGTTCGACGACACGGGCCGCGCGGTCGAGTACGGCACGCACACCTACCGCCCGACGCGCTATTCCTTCGAATTCCAGTTGCTCGTGCGTACTTAGGGGGCGCGGGGAACTGCGCGACGAGCCCCCGCCGGCCCGCACTCGGCGGTGATCCGCACCACCCCTGTGCTCCGCACGCTGCCTCCCCGTGAGGCAGAATCGGCGGCGATGAGCACCTACCGCGACCTCACCGCCCCCATCGGCTCCCGCCGTGCCACGGCGCTCCGCACCGTCGGCACCCGGGAGCGCCGCTCGCACCTGACGGCACCCCGGGTGCCGACGGTCGGCATCGACATCGGCGGCACCAAGGTGATGGCGGGCGTCGTCGACGCCGACGGCAACATCCTGGAGAAGCTCCGTACGGAGACCCCGGACAAGTCCAAGAGCCCCAAGGTCGTCGAGGACACCATCGCTGAGCTGGTCCTGGACCTCTCGGACCGGCACGACGTGCACGCCGTCGGCATCGGCGCCGCCGGCTGGGTCGACGCCGACCGCAACCGCGTGCTCTTCGCCCCGCACCTGTCCTGGCGCAACGAGCCGCTGCGCGACCGCCTCGCCAGCCGGCTGTCCGTCCCGGTACTCGTCGACAACGACGCCAACACCGCCGCCTGGGCGGAGTGGCGCTTCGGCGCCGGCAGCGGCGAGGACCACCTCGTGATGATCACGCTGGGCACCGGGATCGGCGGCGCGATCCTTGAGGACGGCCAGGTCAAGCGCGGCAAGTACGGGGTCGCCGGCGAGTTCGGCCACATGCAGGTCGTGCCCGGCGGCCACCGCTGCCCCTGCGGCAACCGCGGCTGCTGGGAGCAGTACAGCTCCGGCAACGCCCTGGTGCGCGAGGCCCGGGAGCTGGCCGCGGCCGACTCGCCGGTCGCCTACGGCATCATCGAGCACGTCAAGGGCAGCATCGGCGACATCACCGGCCCGATGATCACCGAGCTGGCCCGCGACGGCGACGCCATGTGCATCGAGCTGCTCCAGGACATCGGCCAGTGGCTCGGCGTCGGCATCGCCAACCTCGCCGCCGCCCTCGATCCCTCCTGCTTCGTGATCGGCGGCGGCGTCTCGGCCGCCGACGACCTGCTGATCGGCCCGGCCCGCGACGCCTTCAAGCGACACCTCACCGGCCGCGGCTACCGCCCCGAGGCCCGCATCGTCCGGGCCCAGCTCGGCCCCGAGGCCGGCATGGTCGGCGCCGCCGACCTCGCCCGGCTCGTCGCCCGCCGCTTCCGCCGCGCCAAGCGCCGCCGTGTGGAGCGCCACGAGCGCTACGAGCGGTACACGCAGTCGCTCCGCAGCAGCCAGGAGACCCTGTGACCGCCTCCCTGCCGCACCAGGGCACCTGGCCGGACGGCCAGGAGCGCCCGGCCGAGGACCGCCGCCACCGGATCCGCCGCAGGGCGCTCACCCTGCTGACCATCGTGCTGCTCATCGGCATCCCGGCCGGCTACCTGGTGATCTCCGCGAACCAGAGCCGCGACAGCGGCAAGGACAAGGAGGCGAAGTACTCGGCGACGGGGCTGACCGCGGGCTGGCCCTCCAAGCTCCAGCGCCGCATCTACCAGGTGCCCATCCCGCACCCCGCCTGGCACGTGGCCTACTACGAGACCAACAACTGGAAGACCAGCCGGCTCTACGCCCAGTTCGAGACGAACGCGGCCGGACTGGACGCCTACCTCACGGGCCTCGGCCTGACCCGCGAGGACCTCGAGCAGGGCGAGGTCGCCATCGGCGCCCGCGACCGAAGGATCACCGGCTGGCGCTTCCCCGGCGGCGACGGCTGGTACGGCTTCGTCCACCGCCAGGAGAACCCCGCCCCCACGCACGACGTGGTCGTGGACCTGTCCAACCCGGCGTACCCCTGGGTCTACGTCGTCGCCCGCACGGTTCCCTGACCCAGGGCCGAGCCCGTGGGGCCCGGTCGCCGGAGCCGTTGGCCGTCGGTCGCCCGAGCACTGCCGGTCCCCGGAGCCGTTGGCCGTCGGTCGCCCGGGCGCTGCCGGTCCCCGGAGCCGATTGTCAGACCCCGCCCGTAGAGTCGGAGACGAGTGATCCGACGCCGGGGCGGGAGGTGACAGGACGTATGGGCGACACGGCCGTGACGCAGACGGAGCGGGCAGCGGACGAGGTGGTTCCGGTGCGGCTCCCGGCCGTCTTCCTGCCCGCGCCCCTCCCTCGCGACGGACGCGTGGCCTTCTGGGACCCCGAGGGCGAGCCCCTGCCCGGCCCCGGCGCCGAGCTGACCGTCGTACGCCGGCACGGCACGGGCGTGCGGCGGCGGACCGTCCCCGCGCTGTCCCTTCCCGTCGACGCCGCCCTGCCCCTGCTCGTGCGCGCCCGGCACGACCCGGCGGCCCACCCCGCCACCGCCTGCTGGGGCGCCGCCGCCCTGCACGCCCTGCGGCTCACCGCCCGCGGCCGGCTGCTGCCCGGACTCACCGCCACCGGGCACGACGCCTGGCGCGCCGGCCCCCTCGACCCGGACGACATCGCCCACCTGCGCGCCGTGGCCGCCGCCCTGCCCCCCGAGGGGCACGCCGTCCCCCTGCCCGGCCCCGGCCCCCTCCAGCTGCCCGAACCCGAGGCCCTGGTCCGCGCCTTCCTGGACGCCGTCGCCGACACCCTGCCCCGCACCCCGGCCGCCCCCCACACCACCGGCCGGCCCTTCGCCGCCCGCGAGGCCCAGCACCTCCCCGCCGCCCACGACTGGGCCGCCGAGGTCGCCGCCGGCATGGACGCGGGCGTGCGGATCTCGCTCCGCCTGGACCTCTCGGCGTACGACCTGTTCGACGACACCCCCGACGGCGGCGGGCGCAGCGCCGGGGCGGCGATCGTCCAGGTGCACAGCCTCGCCGACCCCACCCTCGTGACCGACGCGGCGGCCCTGTGGGCGGGGGAGGCCGGCGACGCCTTCGGCCCCCGCGCCCGCGTGGACGCCGCCCTCGCCGTGCGCCGGGCGGCGCGCATCTGGCCCCCGCTGGACCGGCTCTCCGACCAGGACGTCCCGGACGTGCTGGCCCTGAGCGAGGACGAACTGAGCGACCTGCTCGGCGTCGCGGCCACCCGACTCGCCGCTGCCGGGGTCGCCGTGCACTGGCCGAGGGACCTCGCCCAGGACCTGTCCGCGGCCGCGGTGGTGCGTCCCGCGCCCGGCTCGGCCACCGACGGCACCGGCTTCTTCGAGAGCGAGGACCTGCTCGCGTTCCGCTGGCAGCTGGCGCTCGGCGGCGACCCGCTCACGGACGCCGAGATGGACGCCCTCGCCGAGGCCCACCGCCCCGTCGTCCGGCTGCGCGACCAGTGGGTGCTGGTCGACCCCGCGCTGGTGCGCAAGGCCCGCAAACGGGACCTCGGCCTGCTCGACCCGGTCGACGCGCTGTCCGTCGCCCTCACGGGCACCGCGGAGGTGGACGGCGAGACGGTCGAGGCGGTACCGGCCGGCGCCCTCGCCGCCCTGCGCGACCGCCTGACCGCCGGGATCGACGCCGCCGAACCGCCCCCCGGCCTGCACGCCACCCTGCGCGACTACCAGCTGCGCGGCCTGGCCTGGCTCGACCTGATGACCTCCCTCGGCCTCGGCGGCTGCCTCGCCGACGACATGGGCCTCGGCAAGACCGTCACGCTCATCGCGCTGCACCTCAAGCGGGCCCGCCCCGAGCCGACCCTCGTGGTCTGCCCCGCCTCGCTGCTCGGCAACTGGCAGCGCGAGATCACCCGCTTCGCCCCCGGCGTGCCCGTACGCCGCTACCACGGCCCCGACCGCACCCTGGACGGCCTCGACGGCGGTTTCGTCCTCACCACGTACGGCACGATGCGCTCGGCGGCCCCCGCCCTGGCCGACCGGGACTGGGGCATGGTCGTCGCCGACGAGGCCCAGCACGTCAAGAACCCCTACTCCGCCACCGCCAAGGCGCTGCGCACCCTCGCGTCCCCCGCGCGGGTCGCCCTCACCGGCACCCCCGTGGAGAACAACCTGTCGGAGCTGTGGGCCCTGCTCGACTGGACGACCCCCGGCCTGCTCGGCCCCCTCAAGTCCTTCCGCGCCCGGCACGCCCGGGCCGTCGAGACCGGCGAGGACGAGGAGGCCGTCCAGCGCCTCGCCCGTCTGGTGCGGCCCTTCCTGCTGCGCCGCAAGAAGTCCGACCCGGGGATCGTGCCCGAGCTGCCGCCCAAGACCGAGACCGACCACCCGGTGCCGCTCACCCGGGAACAGGCGGCGCTGTACGAGGCGGTGGTGCGCGAGTCGATGCTCGCGATCGAGACGGCGGAGGGCATGGCCCGCCGGGGCATGGTGCTCAAGCTGCTCACCTCGCTCAAGCAGATCTGCGACCACCCCGCGCTGTTCCTCAAGGAGGAGCACGCCCCCGTCGGCGACCGGCTCGCCGCCCGCTCCGGGAAACTCGCCCTCCTGGACGAACTGCTGGACACCCTCCTCGCCGAGGACGGCTCCGCCCTGGTCTTCACGCAGTACGTCGGGATGGCCCGGCTGATCGCCGCGCACCTGGCCGGCCGCGCGGTCCCCGTCGACCTCCTGCACGGCGGCACGCCCGTCCCGGAGCGGGAACGGATGGTGGACCGCTTCCAGAGCGGCTCCGTCCCGGTCCTGGTCCTCTCGCTCAAGGCCGCCGGCACGGGCCTCAACCTCACGCGCGCCGGCCATGTCGTCCACTTCGACCGCTGGTGGAACCCGGCCGTCGAGGAACAGGCCACCGACCGTGCCTACCGCATCGGCCAGACCCAGCCCGTCCAGGTCCACCGCCTCATCACCGAGGGCACGGTCGAGGACCGCATCGCCGAGATGCTCCACGCCAAGCGCGCCCTGGCCGACGCGATCCTCGGCTCGGGCGAGTCGGCCCTCACGGAACTGACGGACCGCGAGCTGTCCGACCTGGTGTCCCTGCGGAGGACGCCGTGACGCCCCGCCGCGAGCCCGTCACCGCCCCGGGGAGCACGCGGTGAGCGCCCGCCCGGCCGACGAGGCGCGCAGGGCCCTGCGGGAGGCCCGGGAACGCACGGCCCGGGACCGCGCGGCGACCCAGGACCCGTCCCGGCCCGGCGATACCGACACCGATACCGACACCGGCGGGGAGAACCCCGGCCCGGCGAACGTGGCGCGCGAGGCGTTGCGGGCGCAGGGGAACGCGCCCGAGGGGCGGACGCCGGCCGGGGAGGGGGAGCGGGAGACGCCCGAGGGGGGCGATGAGTCGGCTCGGCCGGGGCGGCGTGCGGGGGATGTGGCGCGGGAGGCGTTGCGGGCGCAGGGGAGCGCGCCCGAGGGGCGGACACCGGCCGGGGAGGGGGAGCGGGACACGTCCGAGCGGGATACCTCCGAGCGGGGCGATGAGTCGGCTCGGCCGGGGCGGCGTGCGGGGGACGTGGCGCGGGAAGCGCTGCGCGCCGCGCGGGACGACGCCCGCAGGGCCCGGCAGGAGACGGAGCGCGAGGGCGCCCGCCGCAGGCGCCGGGCCCGGCAGAGCGCCGTGGACGACAGGGTGGCGGCCGTGCGCCGCGCCCGGACGGACGCCGGCGGTCCGGGTACGCGCGACATGCGGGAACTGCTGTCCGACGCGTTCCGGATGCCGGATATGTCGGATGCGCCGGACCTGTCCGGCGAACCCGACGTGCCGGACGGTCCGGAGACGGACCTGCCCCGCGGTGACCGACCGGGCGGAACGGACCAAACGGACCGAACGCATCGATCGGACCCGCCGGACAACCCGGGCCCGCCGGACAACCCGGGTCCGCCGGACGTGCCGGGCCCGCAGGATGCCGACGCCGACACCGCGCTCGCAGAAGGGAACGCCTCGGCGCCCCGGGAGACCCACTCCGCTCCGTACTCCGACGACCAGGTCGTGCCCGTGCCGCCCACGGCCCCGGCGTACGCCCGCCCTCGCGCTCCTCGCGCTCCGGAAGACCCCGCCACCGGGGACGGCCCCGTGCCGCCCGCACCCGGGCACGCCGCTTCCACCGCTCCCGAGCAGCCGCCGCACGCTTCGGACACCCCGTACACCCCGTACACCCGGCCCAGCACCCCGGCGGCCTCGGCGGCCGGGCCCTCCGACCCGCCCAAGTCGGGCTCCCGCCGCCCCATGGCCGCCCCGCACCGCGACAGCGACCTGCGCCGCACCTTCCCGCCCTTCCCGCCCCGGGAGGGCGAGACGTTCGCAGCGAGCTGGTGGGGCAACGCCTGGGTCACCGCACTGGAACAGGGCGCGCTGGACAGCAAGCGGCTGGAACGCGGCCGCGGGTACGCCGAGCAGGGGAACGTCGACGCCATCACGGTGACGCCCGGGCTCGTGCTGGCGTACGTGCAGGGCAGCCGCCCGCGCCCGTACCGCGTCCAGGTCCGCTTGCGCACCCTCGGCGACGCCGGCTGGGACCGCTTCCTGGACGCCGCGGCCGACCGCCCCGGGCACATCGCGGCGCTGCTCGACAAGGAGATGCCCCGGTCCCTGGCCGACTGCGGCGTCCCCCTGCTGCCCGGCCCCGGCGACCTGGAGCCGCACTGCAGCTGCCCCGACCGCGGCCACCCTTGCAAGCACGCCGCCGCCCTCTGCTACCAGACGGCCCGGCTGCTCGACGCGGACCCGTTCGTGCTGCTGCTCCTGCGCGGCCGGGGCGAGCGCGAGCTGCTCGACGCCCTGTCCCGGCTGAGTGCCACCCGGGCCGCACGCGCCGCCCAGGACAAGGGACCGGCGCCGGCACCGGGCGTGCGGGCCACCGAGGTGCTGGCGGCCGGCGCTCGCCCGCCCCTGCCCGCCCCGCTGCCCGCGCCCCCGCACCCGGAGCAGCCCCCGGCGTACCCGGCGTCCCCGGGCGGGCCGGACCCCTTCGCGCTGGACCAGCTGGCCACGGACGCAGCCGCCCGGGCGCACGCCCTGCTCACGACCGGCCGGGACCCGGTCGGGGGGCTGACCTTCTGGCAGGACGCGGTCCGCCTGGCCGCGGCCCGTCCCGGCTCGGGCCTCACCGCGGGCAGCCGGGCGCTGTACTCCTCGCTGGCCTCGGCGGCCGGCCGCTCCGCCGCCGACCTGGCCCGCGCGGTCGCCGCCTGGCGGCAGGGCGGGCCGGAGGGCCTGGCCGTGCTGGAGGAGCCGTGGGACCCGCCGGCCGGCCGCTTCGACCGGGCCCGGCCGCTGCTCCTCGCCGCGGACCTGCCCGCCTTCCGCCCCTGGCGCAACCACCTGACCCACCCCCGCGGTCACCTCCAGCTCCGCCTGGGCCGGGACGGCCTGTGGTACGCGTACGAGTCCGAGCCGGGCCGCGAGGACTGGTGGCCCAGGGGCACACCGGACCTGGACCCGGTGGGGGCCCTGACCGGACTGGGCGCACCGGGCGACGTCTGACGTACGCGTGCCGCCCGACCGCCCCTCTACGATCGGACCGCTGCCACGACCCGCCGACGAAGGGCTGAACGACTGTGACGGACAAGCGTGTTGTGATCGTCACCGGCGCGGGTTCCGGCATCGGGGCGGCCACCGCCCGACTGCTCCGGGAGGAGGGGCACGAGGTCGTGGCCGGCGGCCGCCGGGCCGCACCGCTGCGGCGCCTCGCCGAGGAGACGGGCGCGCTGGCCTACCCGTCCGACGTGGGCGACCCCGAAGCCGCCGAGGGAATCGTCCGGGCGGCGCTCGACGCCCACGGGCGCGTCGACGGGCTGGTGCTGAACGCGGGCATCGGACGGGGCGGCACGGTCGGGGAGCTGTCGATGGCGGACTGGGACGAGGTGATGCGCACCAACGTCACCGGTCCCCTGCTGCTCCTGCGGGCGGCGATCCCGCACCTGCTGGCGTCGCGGGGAGCGGTCGTCGCCGTCGCCTCGGTGTCGGCCCTGCTCAACGGGCCGGGCAACGCCCCGTACGCGGTGTCCAAGGCGGCCCTGCTGCAACTGTGCCGTTCCGTCGCCGTCGACCACGGCCGTGACGGTGTGCGGGCCAACACCGTGTGCCCGAGCTGGGTCAGGACCGAGATGGCCGACCGCCGTATGGCGCGCTTCGCCGAGGAGGCGGACCTGGGGGAGGGCGGCATCGAGGCGGCCTACCGGGAGGTGACGAGACCCCTGCCCCTCGGCCGCCCCGGTGAGCCCCGCGAAGTCGCCCGGGCGATCGCCTGGTTGCTCTCGCCCGCGGCGTCCTACGTCAACGGCGCCGTGCTCACCGTCGACGGAGGGGCGACGGCCCTCGACCCGGGAACCCTGGCCTTCGACTACGCCCTCACCCCGCGCACCGGCACCGGCAGCTGACCGCGCTCGTCCCGCAGCGGGCAGTGCCGTTCCGCAGAGCCCCTGGGATGTGCGAGTCAGGACCGGGCGAGCTCACCCCGGACGCTTCGGGCTGCCGCCACGAGGTTTCTCCGCCCAGGATGTACGCCATCGGCCTCGGCTGCGGGATCTGCCACGCGCACCGTCTCGTCCACTCCGACGGCCTCGACCGGCGGACGGGAACGACCGGCGGCGGCCGTCACCCGTTGCGCGCCGCCCGCCCGACCAGCGACAGCCAGCCCGGCAGATCGACCTCCGCACGGACGGTCTTGCCCGGCTCCCGCTCCAGCACCTCCCACCGGTCGGCGAGCGCCCCGACGAGGAACAGCCCGCGCCCGGACTCGTCGAGAGGCGGCGGAGCCGTCACGGCTCCGGGCGCGGGCGGCAGGCTATCGGCGCGGGTGTCGGTGACCTCGACGCGCACGCTCCCCGTGACGAGCGAGAGCCGCACCTCGAAGTCCCGGCCCGGCACCCGCCCGTGGGTGACGGCGTTCGCCGCCAGCTCGCCGACGATCGCGGCGACCGTCCCCACGGCGTCCGACCCGGAAGCGGACGAGGATCCGACGCCCCACGCCCTCAGCTGCTCTATGGCGTGGTGCCGTGCGAGGCGGGCGCCCAGCGGGGTGGCGCTGAACCTCCGGACGGAGGTGAACACACGTACGGTAACCGGGCCCTGGTGGGTGGACGGAGCTGTCATGCGCCCAATCTGGCCTCTCCGGCACCCCTTTCACCAGGCCGGAGCCGCGTACTCTGCGCGAGAGTACGCGGTCACGGACTGGACGGTACCGATGACAGCCCGTAACCATGGACGAGTTGGAAGCGGGGTGTGAGCGGAAGGTGGGGCGAGGGTGGTCGAGGACACGTGCGTACGGGGTGGCGGGGAGCCGGACGGGGCGGACAGCCTGCGGACGTTCGGGGCGGCGCTCCAAGCGCTGCGCGAGCACGCGGGGCTGAGCCGGGAGGAGTTCGCGGAGGCCGTCCGGTTCTCCAAACACACCGTGGCGTCGGTGGAGTTGGGGCGGCGGATGCCGGACGTCGCCTTCGTGGAGCGGGCGGAGGAGGCGACCGGGAACACGGGAGTGCTGAGCAAGACCCTCAAGCGGGTCGCTCGGCAACCGGGTCTTGCGGCCTGGTTCCGGCAGTGGGCGCGGCTGGAGGCGACCGCGATCACGCTGTACACCTACGAATGCCGGTTGGTGCCGGGGCTGCTGCAGACGGAGGCGTACGCGCGCACGCTGTTCACCAACCAGCTCCCGCCGCTGGACGACGAGCAGATCGAGGCCCAGTGGACGGCACGGGCGGAACGCCAGCGGCTGCTGCGGGAGCGGCCGAACACGGCGTTCGGGTTCATCCTGGAGGAGGGCGTGTTCCTGCGGCGCACGGGCGGGACGGAGGCGACGCGTGAACTCGTCGACCACGTACTGGAGATCGCGGCGCTGCGGAACGTCGAGTTGCAGATCATGCCGCAGGTTCAGGAGACGCACGCTGGGCTCGACGGGCCCATGCAGCTGTTGGAGACCCCGGAGAATCAGTGGTTCGCGTACTGCGAGGGGCAACGGGGAGGCCTTCTCGTATCCGACGCGAAAGAGATCAGCGTGCTCCAGAGGCGGTATGCCAGGATGCGTTCGCAGGCTCTCACCATCACGGACTCCGTGAGTCTGTTGCATCGGATGCGAGGGGAACTATGAACACGTCCGACCTGGCCTGGTTCAAGAGCAGCTACAGCAGCGGCTCCGGTGACGACTGCGTCGAAGTCGCCCTCTCCTGGCGGAAGTCCACCTACAGCAGCGGGGGCGACGGCGACTGCGTCGAGGTCGCCCCCTGCCCCACCGCCGTCCACATCCGCGACTCCAAGGACCGGCAGGGGCCCCAGTTCGCCGTCGCCCCCGCCGCCTGGGCCGACTTCGTCACCTTCGCGGCAGCAGTCCCGGCGTCATGACCGGTACGGCGGCCAGGACCAGCCACGGCACGGCCGCCGGAAGCCCCGCGTCGAGCAGGGAGCCCGTCGCCGAGCTGCCGACGAGGACGACCAGGCCGGAGACGGACGACAACGCGCCGTGTAGAGGCCGATGCGGCCGTCCTCGGCGAGGTCGGGCACCCAGGCACGGGCGGCGGGCACGACCAGCATCTGGCCGAGGGTGAGCAGCACGACGTACCCGGCGGCGGGCAGCAGCCGGCGGCCATGGAGCGGCGCAGGTCGAGCGGTCGCCCGCCCACCGTGTGACCCGGAGCTGTGCGCACACCACCAGCAGGGACGACAGGGCGAACAGCCAGGACAGCGAGGTCTGGGAGCCGGTGGGCGGCAAGGCATGCGGTGTCGGTGCATGGCCGGCCTGTAGGTCTTCAACCTGGTCAGACGGGTATCGCGCGTCCCCGCGTTATAGGGGCGTCCGCGCGACGTGAGAGGGTCTGGGGCGTGAGTGAGACACCCCCGAACACCCTGCAATACCGCATTGACGGGCCAGAAGACGCTCCGGTCCTGATCCTGGGTCCCTCACTGGGCACCACCTGGCACATGTGGGACCGGCAGATCCCCGAGCTGGCCGGACAGTGGCGGGTCGTCCGGTTCGACCTGCCGGGGCACGGCGGCGCACCGGCGTACCCGGCGGACTCGGTCGGCGACCTCACCACCCGGCTGCTGGCCACCCTCGACGGGCTCGGCGTGCAGCGCTTCGGCTACGCGGGCTGCGCGCTCGGCGGCGCCCTCGGCATCGAGCTGGCGCTGCGCCACCCCGAACGGCTCGCCTCCCTCGCCCTGATCGCGGCCTCCCCGCGCTTCGGCACCGCCGACGAATTCCGGCAGCGGGGCGTGATCGTGCGCACCAACGGCCTCGACCCCATCGCCCGCACCGCGCCGGAGCGCTGGTTCACCGGCGGGTTCGCCGCCGCGCAGCCCGCGATCACCGAGTGGGCCGTGCAGATGGTCCGCACCACCGACCCCGGCTGCTACATCGCCGCCTGCGAGGCGCTCGCCTCCTTCGACGTGCGGCCCGAGCTGGCGCGGATCGGCGTGCCCACGCTCGTCCTGGTCGGCTCGGACGACCGGATCACCGGGCCCGCCGAGGCCCGCACCCTGGTGGCGGGCATCCCGGACGCGCGTCTCGCCGTCGTCCCCGGCGCCTCCCACCTGGTGCCGGTCGAGCAGCCGGCGGCCGTCACCGACCTGCTGGTCAGGCACTTCTCCACCGCCTGGCAGCCCGCCTTCGAGACCTCCACCGGGCAGACGGCCCTGCCCACGGCCGCCGCCCTCCGCCCGGTCGTGTCCGCCGCTCCGCCGCAGCCCGCGCAGACCGGCCCCGTCGCCGAGATCGCCCCGGCCGCCGCGGCCCCGCAGGAGCGGGGACGGCCCGACCCCTACGACGCGGGGATCAAGGTGCGCCGCGAGGTCCTGGGCGACGCACACGTCGACCGGGCGCTGGCCGAGGCGGACGAGTTCTCCGGCGACTTCCAGGAGCTCCTCACCCGCTACGCCTGGGGCGAGGTCT
This sequence comes from Streptomyces sp. NPDC053665, assembly GCF_055585285.1. Lineage (NCBI taxonomy): Bacteria > Bacillati > Actinomycetota > Actinomycetes > Kitasatosporales > Streptomycetaceae > Streptomyces > Streptomyces sp. NPDC053665. Next base: position 1,071,773 of record NZ_JBVJKK010000001.1, on the reverse strand, counting down.
GGGACCGCCCGGGTCTGGACCGCCGCACCCGCAGCTGCGTCACCCTCACCGCCCTGGTCGCCGGCGGCCACCTCGACGAACTGGCCGTCCACGTCCGGGCCGCCCTGCGCAACGGCCTCACCCCCGGCGAGATCAAAGAAGTGCTGCTCCAGGCGGCCGTCTACTGCGGGGTGCCCGCGGCCAACCGCGCGTTCAAGGTCGCCCAGCAGGTCGTCCGCGAGGAGACCACCCCCCAGGAGTGACTCCCCGCGGGGGTCCGGAGGCAGGATGGGAAGCATGAAGCTCACGAAGAAGACGCACGCCTGCGTCCGCCTCGAGAAGGACGGCCGGAGTCTCGTCCTGGACCCCGGAGGCTACACCGAGGCGGACGCGGCACTCGGCGCGGACGCGATCCTCGTCACCCACGAGCACCCCGACCACTTCGACGAGGCCCGGCTGCGGGCGGCAATGGAGGCGGACCCCGGCACCGAGATCTGGACGCTGAAGTCCGTCGCGGACACGCTCGCCCCGGCGTTCCCCGGCCGCGTCCACACCGTCGGCCACGGTGACACCTTCACCGCCGCCGGGTTCGACGTCGAGGTGCACGGCGAGCTGCACGCCGTGATCCACCCGGACATCCCGCGCATCACCAACGTCGGCTACCTGATCGACGGCGGCACGGTCTTCCACCCCGGCGACGCCCTGACCGTGCCCGGCCGGCCGGTCGAGACGCTGCTGCTGCCCGTCATGGCCCCCTGGAGCAAGATCTCCGAGGTCATCGACTACGTCCGCGAGGTGCGCCCGCAGCGCGCCTACGACGTCCACGACGCCCTGCTCACCGACCTGGCCCGCCCCGTCTACGACCGGCAGATCGGCGGGCTCGGCGGCTCGGAGCACCTGCGGCTGGCACCCGGGGAGTCGGCCGAGGTCTGACGGGGCCGGGCGGCGTTGTCGTACCCGGCGGGTAGGTTGTGGGGCATGCGCATCGCCACCTGGAACGTGAACTCGATCACCGCCCGCCTGCCGAGGCTCCTGGCCTGGCTGGAGAGCAGCGGCACGGACGTGCTGTGCCTCCAGGAGGCCAAGGTCTCCGAGGAGCAGTTCCCGTCCGAGCAGCTGCGCGAGCTGGGCTACGAGTCGGCGGTCCACGCCACCGGCCGGTGGAACGGGGTGGCGGTGCTCTCCCGCGTGGGCATCGAGGACGTCGTGAAGGGCCTGCCCGGCGACCCGGGCTTCGACGGCTCGGTGGAGCCCCGGGCGATCGCGGCGACCTGCGGCCCGGTCCGCGTCTGGTCGGTCTACGTGCCGAACGGCCGCGAGGTGGACCACCCGCACTACGCCTACAAGCTCCAGTGGCTGGAGGCCCTCAAGGCCGCCGTCGCCGGTGACGCCGCGGGCAGCCGCCCCTTCGCCGTGATGGGCGACTACAACGTGGCGCCGACCGACGACGACGTCTTCGACCGGGCCGTCTTCGAGGGCTCCACCCACGTCACCCCGGCGGAGCGCGCCGCCCTCGCGTCCCTGCGCGAGGCGGGCCTGTCGGACGTGGTCCCGCGCCCCCTGAAGTACGACCGGCCCTTCACGTACTGGGACTACCGCCAGCTCGCCTTCCCCAAGAACCGCGGCATGCGCATCGACCTGGTGTACGCGAACGCGCCGTTCGCCAAGGCCGTCGGTGACGCGTACGTGGACCGCGAGGAGCGCAAGGGCAAGGGCGCCTCCGACCACGCACCGGTCGTGGTGGACCTGGACGTCTAGGGCCCCTCCGGCGGCAGGACCGGTCCCTACGGCCGCAGCAGCCCGAGGTCGACGGAGTCCGCCAGGGCCGCCAGGCCCGTGTCGCCGGGATGCAGGTGGTCCCCGCTGTCGTACGCGGGCAGCAGCCGGGACGGGCGCGCGGGGTCGCGCACGACGGCGTCGAAGTCGAGCACGCCGTCGAAGACGCCGCCGCGGCGGATCCACCGGTTCACCGCCAGCCGCTCGGTGTCCACGGCGGCCGTGCAGCGTGCCTCGCCGCCGCAGGGCAGGATCGTCGCCGCGAGCATCCGCACCCCCCGGACGCGACCCCGGTCCGCGAGCTCGCGCAGCCCGGCGATCACCTGCTCCGCGGGGGCGCCCCACCGCAGGTCGTTCACGCCCTCGAAGACGACGGCCGTCCGGACCGACGGCTGGGCCAGCACGTCCCGGTCGAAGCGGTTCAGGGCGCTCACCCCGGCCGCGTCCGTGGACACCCCGTCGCCCGGGTACCGGTCGCCGGTCACGCGGTTGCCCGAGATGCCCTGGTTCAGCACGCCGTAGCGCGGCACGGCGTGCTGGCGCAGCAACCGGCCGGCCAGCACGTCGGGCCAGCGCCGGTTGGCGTCCGGCGTGGACTTCTCACCGTCGGTGATCGAATCCCCGAGCAGCACCACGGACCCGGGGCCGCCGCCCACGTCCACCCCCGCCAGCAGCGGCCGGCCGGTGATCTCCGAGGTGTACGCCCCCGCCGAGCCGTCCGCCGTGTGGTCCCCGGGCTCGCTCACGTACGACCGCTGCCGCCCGAGCCGGTGCACCGGCGCCGCCGTGACCGTGCCCGGCAGGTGGAAGCTGACCAGCAGGTCGGCGCCGGCCGGGACGGTGAACGGCAGCGGATCGCTGTACGCCTGTGCCCCGGCGGGGATCCGCACACCGGCCGCACCGCCGAAGGCCAGCCGCGCCGGGGTGCCCCGCGGGACGGCGCCCGACGCCCGCACGGCCACCGTCGCCCCGCCGATCCGCACCGGCGCCGCGGCGAAGGTGTTGTCGAGGCGCACCCTGACCCGGGAGCCGCCCGCCGAGGTGTGCACCACCAGCCGCAGCGTGCGGTCCGTCCAGGGTCCGACCGCTTCGTAACCGCCCGTGGAGGTGCCCCAGCTGCCGGTCCAGCCGAGGGTGGCGGTCCGGACCGACAGCGCGAAGACGTGCAGCCCGGACGCGCGCGGCAGCCGGACCGAGGCGACCGCCCGCCCGGGGACCAGTGGGACGGTCACGGCGTACAGCCGTGCGCGCTCGGTGAGCCGGCCGGCGGGCGTGTTGATGTGCGGCAGGGCCACCGCCTTCGTGGCGAGCGGCCCGGTGCGCCAGTCGGGCGCGGTCAGCCGGTAGCCGGACCGCGTGCCGTCGGCATACGCGACCGTGCCCGCCCCGCCCACCGGCCGGCCGGCCGTGCCGGCGACCAGGAAGGCGAGGGCGTCGCCCCGGCCGCCGAGCCGGACGTCCTGACCGGCCGCGCGCACGTTGTCCGGCTCGCCGGGCCGCCGCTTCGGCCAGGTCAGCCGCGCTCCCTGCACGGTCAGGGAACGGCCGGGCGACCAGCCCGCCGCCGTCAGGTCACGCGCCGACAGGGAGGCACCGGAGCCGTCGAAGTCGGCCGCCGCGGGCCGGCTGTCGTCGCTGACGGCACGGTTGTCGAAGAGCCGCTCCAGCGGCACGGGCACGGCCCGCCCCGCCTCGGCGACCCGCCCCGCCTCGGCGGCCCGCGCCGAGACGGCGGGGACCGACGTCCCGCACAGGGTGAGGACCACCAGGATCCCCCGGACGGCACGGCGCACGGCAGGCACCTCCCGCTCATCGGCTCAGGACACGACAGGACGAAACGCAGGGACGAACTGAAGGTGTAACGACGCACGGGGCGCAAGGCGCACGGTGAACGTAGGGAGACGCGCGGGACGCGTCAACGCGCGTCACGCACACCGGGCCTGACCATGGCCGGAACCAGCGGGTCCGCGCGCCCTGTGGTGCGTACGGCGGTACGAATGACACGCTGGACGTATGAACATCCCTTTCCTGGGCCACCGGCGCCGGAAGGCCGCATTCCCCGATCCGGCAGGCATCGCGGAGCTGCTTGCCGAGTGCGAGTTGCTCCGCAACCAGGCGGCCCGGGCGGGGGTCGCGCTGGACGACTCGGCGGCGTCGCTGGAGGCGCTGGACCAACTGGTCCCGGGCTGGCGGGACGACGAGGAGGCCCTGTCCTGGCTGGGCAACGACGCCGGGCTGTACCTCGGCACCGTCATCGTGCGCAGCGTGGCGGGGGCCGCCTGGGAGTTCCGGTCCGACGGGCAGCCCGTCGTACGGCTGGCCTCCGGCCGGGAGTTCGACGTGGTGGACTCCGGCCACGAATGGGCCGCGCACGGCGTGCCCGAGCTGTCGCAGCTGTACGCGGAGGTCGCCGAGTCGTGAGCGCCGCGGCCCCGAGCACCGGCCCAAAGTCCGGCGTAAATACGGCTAATGATCGACGGGTGCGTGTCGCCCCGCGCGCCCGATCCGGCCTGGATACGTTGCGGCAACCACCACACAGCTGAGAGTGAGTAGGGCTGAGCATGGCCGTCGATCCGCTGATCGAGCTGCGTGACGTCAACAAGCACTTCGGGGACCTGCACGTCCTGCGGGACATCAACCTCACCGTGGGCCGGGGGGAGGTCGTGGTCGTCATCGGCCCGTCCGGATCGGGCAAGTCCACGCTGTGCCGGGCGATCAACCGCCTGGAGACCGTCGAGTCCGGGGAGATCGTGCTGGACGGGCAGCCGCTGCCCGAGGAGGGCAGACCCCTGGCGCGGCTGCGCGCCGATGTCGGCATGGTCTTCCAGTCGTTCAACCTCTTCGCCCACAAGACCGTGCTCCAGAACGTCTCGCTGGGACAGGTCAAGGTGCGCGGGCGCAAGAAGGAGGACGCCGACCGCCGCTCGCACGAACTGCTCGACCGGGTCGGCGTCGCCGACCAGGCGGACAAGTACCCGGCGCAGCTCTCCGGGGGCCAGCAGCAGCGCGTGGCCATCGCCCGTGCCCTGGCCATGGAGCCCAAGGCCATGCTCTTCGACGAGCCGACCTCGGCCCTCGACCCGGAGATGATCAACGAGGTGCTGGAGGTCATGCGGCAACTCGCCCAGGAGGGCATGACGATGATCGTCGTCACGCACGAGATGGGCTTCGCCCGGTCCGCCGCCAACCGGGTCGTCTTCATGTCCGACGGCCGCATCGTGGAGGACCGCACGCCCGACGAGTTCTTCACGAACCCCAGCAGTGACCGCGCCAAGGACTTCCTGTCCAAGATCCTCAAGCACTGACCGGGCGGGCACCGGACGGTCCCCCGCAGGGGACCTCGACTACGATGTGCCCTTCATCCCTGTCCGGAGAGGGGGACTTCGAACGCCGCCGATCCCGTCCGGGGGTGACCGGACCGCCCGCCCGGTCCGCGGGGGTCCGCACCGGGTGCGGCCCCCGCGGCCCGCAGGCCACGGGGGCGGCGGTTCACATCGGCCATGCTCGTCCGGCGGCAGCCGGAGATCACTGCTCGCGCAGCGGGACCGACACGTAGGACGGGTCGTTCGCAGGCGAGGAGAAGGTCAGCTGCGCGCCGGACGGGTTGTGCTCGATGTAGAGCGGGTCGACCGTGTCGACGACCAGGGCGAGGCGATGCCCGGCCGGGACGTCGTAGGCCGTGGAGTACAGCTCCAGGTCGACGCCGAACGGCTTCCCGGGGGTGCGCCCGTGGAAGGTGTACGGCGCGTGGGAGACCAGCTTGCCGAGGCCGAGCGGCCCCACGTCGTACAGGTACGCGACGAGGGTGCCGCTCTCCTTGGTCGGGGTGAGGGTCGTGTGCAACCGGGCCGTTCCCCGCACCTGTTGTGCCGCGGCGTACTTCTCGGACTGCCACACGGCGGCCCAGCGGCGGGGGAGCAGGGGGATGGAGGCCATCGGGGGCAGCTGGGCCACCTGGTCGAGGATGCTGGACAGGAAGACGACCCCGCCGTCCGCACCGGAGTTGACGCCGGCGCGGATCGTCCGGGAGTCCGCGAGGGCGATCTTGCGCTCGGTGGCGCCCGCCGTCTTCCAGTCCGGGTAGCCCTCGTAGGCGCCCTGCGCGCGGGACTTGAGCTGTACGGGCGACTCGCGGTCGATGCCGTTGTCCTCGCCGCGCAGGTAGTGGTCGAACCAGCGCGCGGTGTTCGTCCACACGTCGTTGGGAAGCCCGAACAGGCCGGTCAGCTCCGCGGTCGCGTGGTCACCGGGCCGTATCTCCAGCCGCTTGGGGCCGGTGAGCTTCTCGTAGAAGTCGGCGTACTGGTTGGGCGGGAAGACCGAGTCGCCCCAGGCGTTGGCCAGCATGATCGCGGCGCCGTTGCGGTTGATGCGGTCGACGTAGGTGACAGCGGAACGTTTCTTCCCCCAGGCGATGAGGTCCGGTTCCTTCGCGAGGTTCGAGCTGTAGAAGTCGTCGAACACGGTGCGCAGTTCGGCGCCCTGACGGCCCGTGACGATGCTCGCGCCGTCCAGCAGCGCGGCCGCCTGGAGGTGCTGCGTGCGCCCGGCGTAGATGGAGCCGATGAGGTCGGCCCAGCCGCTCAGCGAGGCGACGGCCCTGACCCGCTCGTCGTGCGCGGCGGTGAGCAGGCTGATGCCGGCGCCGTAGGAGACGCCGGCCATGCCGACGTGCGCGGGGTCGGCGGGGGTGTGGGCGAGGGCCCAGTCGATGACCTTCGACGCGTCGGCGACGTCGGGCGGGCCGGCCACCTCGATCTCGCCGCCCGACTGCCAGAAGCCGCGCACGTTGTAGGTGACCACGACGTAGCCGGAGTCGGCGAGCTTCTGGGCCTGCGCCAGGTACTCGATCTGCGGCAGGCCCCAGCTGGTGGGCATGACGAGCAGCGGGTACCGGGCGGTGGCCCCCGCCTGCGAGGGGGTCACGACGTTGGCCTTGAGGACGGTGCCGCCCTCGCCCGCGATGTCGACGAAGCGGACGGGCTGCGGTGCCGCCTGGGCGGTGGGGGCGAATCCGAGGGCGGTACCGGCGAAGAGGGTCGCCGAGACGGCGCCTACGGCGGTGGTGCGCAGGGCCTTGCGGTGGGGTCCCACGGTCACTCCTCACTCGTGTCAGTGCAAAGTGACCGAACGGTAACCTCGGTGCCTTACCAGTGGTAACCCGTCGGTAAGTTACGTGCCAGTAACGATTGTTGAGACGTGGAGGACCTCAGGAGGCGCGGTGGCTGTTGTGTGGAGCCGCGGCGGGTTGCGGTGTCTGCGCCGCCCGTGTCACGTCCGCCACCAGTTCGACGACGTCCGGACCGTAGGCCTGCGAGTTGATCACCTTGAGCAGCAGCACGAAGGAGGAGTCGCCGTACTTGCGGGCCAGCTGCTCGTGGTTGCGGGCGAGGTACCGCGTGGTGGCCTGGTTGGTGATCGCGCTCTGGCCGCAGAAGAGGAAGACCGGGCGGGTGTTCTGGCTGCGCTCCGCGGTGAGCCGGGCGAGCAGCGCGAACTCCTCCCGGCCGTTGTCCATCCGGTAGGGCTCCTGCCCCACCAGGAACGAGCCGCGGTCCGGGCCGGGTTCGGCGTCCACGTTCACCCGGACCCCGGGCAGCAGGGAGGACAGGTGTGCGGCCATGCGGCGGTTGGAGGCCGGACCGCCGACGCAGAACTCGGTGCGCTCACCGAAGCCCTGGCGGGCCGTGTCGTGCGGGAGGATCTGGGCGTGCGCGTTGCAGTCCTTGATCAGCGCGGCCAGCTCCAGCAGCGCGAACACGTCGTAGCGCATCACCGCGAACTCCGGCCCCCCGGCATTGCGGTTGACCACCAGCAGGGACTCGGAGTTGTCGGGCAGCCCGAAGAACCGCTGCTTGCGGCGCAGCCGGCGCTTGTACAGGTAGGTGCGGGCCACCCAGCCGAGCGCGGCGCTGATGCCGGCCGCTATCACGCCCAGGACGATGTTGCGCACGTCGTCATTCATGGGCGCGCATGCTAGCGGGCCCGACGCACCGGTGTTCGACGCCTGCCTGACGCGGCCATGTCGATGAATTAAGCTGCGCGGACCGTTCTTTGCCTGGAGGTGCGGATGCGTCGCCCTGTCACACGGAATCTGACGGTCCTGGCGGTCTCGGCCGCCGTGGTGGCCTCGCTGGGAGCGGCCGCGCCCCCCGTCGCCCACGGCTCCGGGGAGCAGAAGACGCCCCTCGCCGTGGGGTACGGCGGCGCCGTCTCCAGCGTCGACCCGGACGCCTCCGCCGCCGGCATCGAGGTGCTGCGCAAGGGCGGCAACGCCGTCGACGCGGCCGTCGCCACGGCCGCCGCGCTCGGCGTCACCGAGCCCTACTCCGCCGGCATCGGCGGAGGCGGCTACTTCGTGTACTACGACGCCGAGTCCCGCACCGTCCGCACCATCGACGGCCGCGAGACCGCGCCGCTGAGCGCCGACGAGAAGCTGTTCACCGAGGACGGCAAGCCGATCCCCTTCGCCGAGGCCGTCAGCAGCGGCCTGAGCGTCGGCACGCCCGGCACGCCCGCCACCTGGCAGGCGGCCCTCGACCGGTGGGGCAGCAAGCGGCTGTCCACCGTCCTGAAGCCGGCCGAACGGCTCGCCCGCGACGGATTCACCGTCGACGAGACCTTCCGCTCGCAGACGGCGTCCAACGAGACGCGCTTCCGCTACTTCCCGGACACCGCCGAGCTGTTCCTGCCGGGCGGACGGCTGCCGGTGGTGGGCTCCACCTTCAAGAACCCGGACCTGGCCCGCACGTACGACGAGCTGGCCCGCAAGGGGGTCGGCTCGCTCTACCACGGCCGGCTCGGACGGGAGATCACCCGGACGGTCAACAAGCCGCCGGTCGACCCCGCTTCGGGCTGGAACGCCCGGCCGGGCGACCTGTCCGCCAAGGACCTGGCGGCGTACCGGCTGCGTCTCCAGGCGCCCAGCAGGACCTCGTACCGCGGGCTCGGCGTCTACTCCATGGCGCCGTCCTCCTCCGGGGGCACGACGGTCGGGGAGGCGCTCAACATCCTGGAGCGCACCGACCTGTCGAAGGCGAGCAAGGCGCGGTACCTGCACCGCTACATCGAGGCGAGCCGGATCGCGTTCGCGGACCGGGGCCGCTGGGTGGGGGACCCCGCCTTCGAGGACGTGCCGACGAAGGAACTGCTCTCGCAGCGGTTCGCCGACTCGCGCGGCTGCCTCATCAAGGACGACGCGGTGCTCACCAGCCCCGTGGCGCCGGGCGATCCGCGCCGGCCCCAGCGGTGCGACGCCGGCGGCACCGCGGCCCCCACGACCTACGAGGGCGACAGCACCACGCACCTGACCGTGGCCGACAAGTGGGGCAACGTCGTCTCCTACACCCTCACCATCGAGCAGACCGGCGGCAGCGGGATCACCGTGCCGGGGCGGGGCTTCCTCCTCAACAACGAGCTGACGGACTTCTCCTTCAGCCCGGCCAGCCCCGCCGTGCACGACCCGAACCTGCCCGGTCCGGGCAAGCGCCCGCGCTCCTCGATGTCGCCGACGATCGTCCTCGACCGGCACGACAGGCCCGTGGTCGCCCTGGGCTCCCCGGGCGGGGCGACGATCATCACGACGGTGCTGCAGACGCTCACCGGGTTCCTCGACCGGGGGCTGCCGCTCGTCGACGCCATCGCCGCGCCCCGGGCCAGTCAGCGCAACGCGGCGCAGACCGAGCTGGAACCGGGCCTCGACAGCGGGGTGAGGAAGCAGCTCGAGGCGATCGGGCACTCCTTCAAGGCGAACCCGGAGATCGGCGCCGCCACGGGCGTCCAGCGGCTGCCGGACGGCAAGTGGCTGGCGGCCGCGGAGACCGTGCGGCGGGGCGGCGGCTCGGCCATGGTGGTGCGGCCCGTCCGCTGAGCCGCCGCGTGCGGGCGCGTGGGAGCTGCTCGCGCAGCTCCCCGCGCCCCTACGACGGCGTCGCCGGGCTCTTCGTCTCGAAGGCCAAGTGGCCGTCCAGCACGTCCACCGTCACCTCACCGCCCTGGTCGACCCGGCCGTCCAGCAGCAGCCGTGACAGCTCGTTGTCGACCTCGCGCTGGATCGTGCGGCGCAGCGGGCGGGCGCCGTACTCCGGCTGGTAGCCGCGCTCGGCCAGCCATTGGACGGCCCGGTCGGTGAAGGTGACGGTGACGCCCTTGTCCCGCACGAGGGAGCGGGTGCGGTCCAGCAGGAGGTCGGTGATCCGGCGCAGTTGCTCCGTGCTGAGCTGGCGGAACACGACGATCTCGTCGATGCGGTTGAGGAACTCCGGACGGAAGTGCTCGCGCAGCGGACGCAGGATCTGCTCCCGGCGGGCCTCCTCGTCCGCGTCGGCGCCGCCCGAGGCGAAGCCCAGGGTGGCGCCGCGCCGGGTGATCGCCTCCGAACCGAGGTTGCTGGTCATCACGATGACCGTGTTGGTGAAGTCCACCGTGCGGCCCTGGGAGTCGGTCAGCCGCCCGTCGTCGAGCACCTGGAGCAGGATGTTGAAGACGTCCGGGTGCGCCTTCTCGACCTCGTCGAGCAGCAGCAGCGAGTACGGGTGGCGGCGCACGACCTCGGTGAGCTGGCCGGCCTCCTCGTGGCCGACGTATCCGGGCGGGGCGCCGACCAGCCGGCTGACGGTGTGGCGCTCCTGGTACTCGCTCATGTCCAGCCGGACCATGCGGTCCTCGCTGCCGAACAGCGCCTCCGCGAGCGCGCGGGCCAGTTCGGTCTTGCCGACGCCGGTCGGGCCGAGGAACAGGAAGCTGCCGATCGGGCGGTCGGGGGCGGCGAGGCCCGCGCGGGAGCGCAGCACCGCGTCCGCGACGACCCGCACGGCCTCGTCCTGGCCGACCACCCGCTGGTGCAGGTGCTCCGCCAGGCCCAGCAGGCGCTCCTTCTCCTCCTGGGTGAGGCTGCTGACCGGGATGCCGGTCTGCCGCGACACGACCTCGGCGATCGCCTCGGCCCCGACCACCAGGTCCTGGCCCTCGTCGACCTCGCCGTCGCCGCCTGCCTCGGTGATGCGCTGCTTCAGCTCGACGATCCGGTCCCGCAACTGCGTGGCCTGCTCGTACTGTTCGTCGGCGACGGCCTGGTCCTTGTCCCGGGTCAGCTGCTCCAGCTCCCGCTCCATGGTCCGCACGTCCGTGCCCTTGGTCCGGGCCCGCAGCCGCACCCGGGCGCCGGCCTGGTCGATCAGGTCGATGGCCTTGTCGGGCAGCCGGCGGTCGGTGAGGTACCGGTCGGACAGCTCCACGGCCGCGACCAGCGCGTCGTCGGTGTAGCGGACCTGGTGGTGGGCCTCGTAACGGTCCTGGAGTCCGCGCAGGATCTCCAGGGCGTCCGCGGGCGTCGGCTCGGGCACCATGATCGGCTGGAAGCGCCGGGCGAGCGCCGCGTCCTTCTCGATGCGGCGGTACTCCTCGAGCGTGGTGGCGCCCACGATGTGCAGTTCGCCCCGGGCCAGCGCGGGCTTGAGGATGTTGCCGGCGTCCATGGAGCCGCCGTCGCCACCGCCGGCCCCGGCGCCCACGACCGTGTGCAGCTCGTCGATGAAGATGATCAACTGGTCGGAGTGGGCGCGGATCTCGCCCACGATGTTGTTCATCCGTTCCTCGAAGTCGCCCCGGTAGCGGGTGCCCGCGACCACGCCCGTCAGGTCCAGGGCGACCACCCGGCGCCCGATCAGCACGTCGGGCACGTCCGCCTCGGAGATGCGCTGCGCGAGCCCCTCCACGATGGCGGTCTTGCCGACGCCCGCGTCGCCGATGAGGACCGGGTTGTTCTTGCCGCGGCGGGAGAGGACCTCGACGGTCTGCTCGATCTCCTCGTCCCGGCCGATCACCGGATCGATGCGGCCCTGCCGGGCCAGCTCCGTCAGGTCGCGGCCGTACTTGTCGAGGGTCGGTGTGTTGGTGGGCCGGGGCCGCTCGGCCTGGGGCGCTTCCGGCGCCTCGGCGGGCTCGGTGGGGGCGAAGCGGGCCGCGTTCAGGATGTGCCCGGCGGCCGAGTCCGGGTTCGAGGCCAGGGCGCTGAGCACGTGCTCCGGGCCGATGTAGCCGTAGCCCCGGGCCCGGGCCATGTCGTGCGCGTCCAGCAGGGCCCGCTTGGCGGCCGGGGTGAGGGACAGCGCCGTGGGCGGCGGGGCGTCGTCCGGGGTGTGCTGGGCCGGGCCCGACCGCTCGTCGATCTGCGACGCGAGCGAGTCGGGGTTGGCGCCGGCCTTGGTGAGGAGGGTCCGGGTGGGCTCGGTGGAGAGCGCCGCCCGCAGCAGGTGCTGGGTGTCCAGGTCCCGGCTGCCGTGCTCGGCGGCGTACTGGGCGGCGCCGCGGACGAGCTCCCGGGCCGGCTGGCTCAGCAGCCGGCCCAGATCGATCTGCCGGGGCCCCGGACGCGGTCCGCCGAAGAAGCGTGCGAGGAATTCTCCGAAGGGGTCCGAGCCGTAGCCCTCCGGGCTGCTGAAGCCGCTGCTCATGGGCCTTCCGTTCCCGGCGTCCCCGGCGCCCGGGCGGGGGACGCCCTCGCTGGTCGACGTGCCGGGGTCGGGTAACCCGGGTGGCAGCCCGTTACACCTGGGGCGCGCTCGTAGAACACCTTCGCACGATCGCCGACGAGGGGCACCTTTCGGGACATACCGGGGTGAGAGGGGCGCTCAGCGGGCGGTCAGGATCCTCGGGCCGGAGTCCGTGATGGCGACGGTGTGCTCCGCGTGGGCGGCGCGGGAGCCGTCGTTCGTCTTCAGCGTCCAGCCGTCGGGCGCCGCGTGGTAGTGGTCCGTGCCGCCCGCGACGACCATGGGCTCGATCGCGAGCACCATGCCGTGCCGCAGGCGCATCCCGCGGCCCGGGCGGCCCTCGTTCGGGACGCCGGGGTCCTCGTGCATCCGCCGGCCGATGCCGTGGCCGCCGAAGCCGTCGGGGATGCCGTACCCCGCGGCGCGGCAGACCGTGCCGACGGCGTGCGCGATGTCGCCGATGCGGTTGCCGACGACGGCGGCCCCGATGCCCGCCGCGAGCGCCCGCTCGGCGGTCTCGACGAGGCGCAGATCTGCCGGGCGCGGGGTGCCCACGACGAAGCTGAGCGCCGAGTCGCCGACCCAGCCGTCCAGTTCCGCGCCGAAGTCGAGGGACACGAGGTCGCCGTCGCGCAGCGGGTCGCGGGTCGGGACGCCGTGCACGATCGCGTCGTTGACCGAGACGCACAGGACGGCGGGGAACGGGGTCGGCGCGAAGGACGGCCGGTAGCCGAGGAACGGCGAGGACGCGCCCGCCTCGCGCAGGACGTCGTGCGCCACCTCGTCCAGTTCCAGCGGGGTCACGCCCACGGCGGCTGCCTTCCGCGCGGCCGTCAGCGCACGGGCGACGACCTGGCCCGCCTCGTACATGGCGTCGATCGATGTGTCTGTCTTCAGCTCCACCATGCCAATTACTATACCGGTATTAGAATGGGGGGCATGGTGCGCACCCCTCTCACCCCCGAAGAGCGCGAACGCGGCGAGCGGCTGGGCCGGCTGCTGCGTGAGGCGCGCGGCGACCGGAGCATGACGGAGATCGCGGCGAACGCCGGAATCTCCGCCGAGACCCTCCGCAAGATCGAGACGGGACGGGCCCCGACCCCGGCCTTCTTCACGGTGGCCGCCCTGGCCGGGGTCCTCGGGCTGTCGATGGACCAACTGGCCGGGCAGTGTGCCCCCGTGCCCGTCTGAGCCGCCCCGGGGGGGAGCCGCCCCGCAGCGGAAAACTCTCCGTAGCGCCGCCGTAACACGACTGGTGTTGCCTACGGGGCGGAGTGCTCCGGTCGGGCGGGAGTCGGATGATGACGGCGGAACAACTCCCGCTTGCGGTGCGGGAGTTCGCGAACCACCTGGACGGGCTGCTGGCCCGCCTCGATCCCCGCGGCGGCTGGTGCGCGGTGTTCTGGCGGCGCGACCCCGAGAGCATGAGGGCGTGCCTCGATGGGCGCGAGGTGCCTCCCTGGGACGTGGTCGACTCGCTGCTGGGGGACCTGGCCGCGCGGTACGGGCCGGATGCGGCGGCCGGCGAGAGCGCACGGCTGCGTGTCCTGCACGCGGCCGCGTTACGCGCCTGCGACAGCGTTCCCGGCGCCCGGGCCGCGCTCCGGCACCGTCTCGGCGTGCTGCTCCGCACCGAGCGCGCCGCCGCCGCACGCCGGGCCGCCCTCGCCCGCAGGCTGGCCGCGGCCCCCACGCCTGACCTGGCCGACGCCCTCGCCCGGGACCTGGCCTGGGCCGAGGACGACCACGCACGCGCCCACGCCCGCTGCGAGGAGCTGCGCGCGCGCATCGCCGACGCGGGGGTGTACGGCGGAGCCGAGCCGCCGCCCGGAGAGGCCGAGGGGGCTGCGGGGGCCGGGGGTGAGGCGGCCGGGCCCGCAGACGAGTACGCGTACGGCCCGGGTGGCCCCGGTGGGATGCCTGGTGTGCGTGCGCAACAGCAGGGTGTGCTGGTCCATGCCGCTGACGCGGATGCGTACGGCCGGGGCGGGCCGGGTGGGATCCATGGCGTGCGTGCGCACGAGCAGGGCGAGGCGGGCAGGCCCGCAGACGTGGATGTCCAGGGTCGGGGCAGGCCGGGCGGGGCCGTTGGCGCGTACGCGCACGGCCGGGACACGTGGGCCGGGGCCCCCGGGGCGTGGCCGCACGCCGGTGGTGCCGAAGCGGAAGCGCTCGGCCGGGGTGCCTGGGCGGGGGACCTCGTACCGCCGCAGGGCTCGGGGGAGCCCGCCGAGAGGGCCGAGGCGCCTGTGCGCGCAGCGGGTGAGTCCGTCGGGGACGCCGAGACGCCCGCGCACGGGCGGGTCGCACAGGCCGGGGACGGGGACGGTGCTCGGCGCCCGGTCGGCCCGTCGGCCGGGGGCGGCCGCGGGGCTGGGCCCCGTAAGCGGCGGCGCGGCAGTGCGCGTTTCGCAGGGATGGCCGGGGAAGAGGGCGAGCCCGTCGCCGCGCCGGACGTCGCCGGGCCGGGACCGGTTCCCGGCCGGGCCCCCTCCCGCGCTCCCCGTGGGGCGCGCTTCGCCGGGGTCGTGGAGGAGGACCCCGCCGGCCCCGGGGCGGAGGCGAGGGAAGAGGTCCCCGCGGGTGCGCGGGAGGAGGCCGGGGAGATCGTGGCCGCACTGGCCCGGCTGCGCGGCGAGGGACGGAGCGGGCAGGCGCACGCCCTGCTGGCCGAGGCCGCCCACGCTGACCCCGCCCGACTGCCCCTCCTAGCGGACGAACTCCACCGGGCCGGGCTGGACGCCGACTGGCAGACCCTGCTGTGGGAGGCCGCCTGCCTGCCCGCCGGACGGCTGGTCGCCGCCGCGGACGCGCTGACCGCCGCCGGACGGGCCGAGGACGGCCGGCAGGTCCTGCGGCAGGGCGTCGCACGCCCACCGGGCGAGATCGGCCGGGCGGTGCTCGGCCTGCTCGACGCGGGCCGGGACCGCGAGGCGCGCGCCCTGCTCGACACCCACGTCAGGGTCCGCACCCCCGAGGAGGCCGCCCGGTGCGCCGAGCCCGCCCCCCAGCGTCTCGTGCCACTGCTGCTGCGGGCCGCCGGAGCCGTGTCGGACCAGCGGCGCCGCAACGTCGCGACCGCCCTGCGGGCCGCCGGAGCACCCGGCTGAGCGGCGCCGGACCGGGCCCGGCCACTCACCCACAGGGGTGCGAATCGCGCTCCGCCCCGCGGGTTGGCGACGATGGTCTTGGCAAGCCCGTGCCGGAGGCTTACGTTCGTGGCTCTACGGCCCGCTTCTACGGGCGTAGAGGCGCACACGTCGCGTCGAAGGAGCAGCTCATGGCCAACGTCGTACGTGCCGCTCTGGTCCAGGCCACCTGGACCGGCGACACCGAGTCCATGGTGGCGAAACACGAGGAGCACGCCCGCGAGGCGGCCCGCCGGGGCGCGAAGATCATCGGGTTCCAGGAAGTCTTCAACAGTCCCTACTTCTGCCAGGTCGAGGAGCCGGAGCACTACCGCTGGGCCGAGCCCGTCCCCGACGGGCCGACGGTGCGGCGGATGCGGGCGCTCGCCCGCGAGACCGGCATGGTGATCGTCGCGCCGGTGTTCGAGGCGGAGCAGCCGGGCTTCTACTACAACACCGCGGCCGTGATCGACGCCGACGGCACCTACCTCGGCAAGTACCGCAAGCACCACATCCCGCAGCTCAAGGGCTTCCGCGAGAAGTTCTACTTCAAGCCCGGCAACCTCGGCTGGCCCGTCTTCGACACCGCCGCCGGCAAGGTCGGGGTGTACATCTGCTACGACCGGCACTTCCCGGAGGGCTGGCGCCAACTCGGCCTGGCCGGAGCCCAGCTGGTCTACAACCCCTCCGCCACCCACCGCAGCCTCTCCTCCCACCTGTGGCGCCTGGAGCAGCCCGCGGCGGCCGTCGCCAACGGCTACTACATCGCCGCGATCAACCGCGTCGGCCAGGAGGAGTACGGCGACAACGACTTCTACGGCACGAGCTACTTCGTCGACCCGCGCGGGCAGTTCGTCGGGGACGTCGCCAGCGACAGCGCGGAGGAGCTCGTGGTCCGGGACATCGACCTCGACCTCATCGAAGAGGTGCGGCAGACGTGGGCCTTCTACCGCGACCGCCGCCCCGACGCCTACGAAGGGCTGGTGCAGCCGTGACCCACGACCTGCTGGGCCGCCACCGGGCCGTGCTCCCGGACTGGCTCGCCCTCTACTACGAGGAGCCCCTCGAGATCACCCACGGCGAGGGCCGCCACGTCTGGGACGCCGAGGGCAACCGCTACCTCGACTTCTTCGGCGGCATCCTCACCACCATGACCGCGCACGCCCTGCCCGAGGTGACCAAGGCGGTGAGCGAGCAGGCCGGGCGGATCGTCCACTCCTCCACCCTGTACCTCAACCGCCCGATGGTGGAACTGGCCGAGCACGTCGCCCAGTTGAGCGGCATCCCGGACGCCCGGGTCTTCTTCACCACCTCCGGCACCGAGGCCAACGACACCGCCCTGCTGCTCGCCACGGCCTACCGGCGCAGCAACACGATCCTCGCGATGCGCAACAGCTACCACGGCCGCTCCTTCAGTGCCGTGGGCATCACCGGCAACCGCGGCTGGTCCCCGACCTCGCTGTCCCCGTTGCAGACGCTGTACGTCCACGGCGGGGTGCGCACCCGCGGCCCGTACGCCTCCCTGAACGACGCCGACTTCGTCGACGCCTGCGTCGACGACCTGAAGGACCTGCTCGGCCACACCCGCGCGCCGGCGGCGCTGATCGCCGAGCCCATCCAGGGCGTCGGCGGCTTCACCTCCCCGCCCGACGGGCTCTACGCGGCCTTCCGCGAGGTGCTGCACGAACGCGGCATCCTGTGGATCGCCGACGAGGTGCAGACCGGCTGGGGCCGCACGGGCGAGCACTTCTGGGGCTGGCAGGCGCACGGGCAGAACGGGCCGCCCGACATCCTGACCTTCGCCAAGGGCATCGGCAACGGGATGTCCGTCGGCGGGGTCGTGGCCCGCTCCGAGATCATGAACTGCCTGGACTCCAACAGCATCTCCACCTTCGGCGGCACCCAGGTCACCATGGCGGCCGGCCTCGCCAACCTCAATTACCTGCTGGAGCACGACCTCCAGGGCAACGCCCGGCGGGTGGGCGGCCTGCTCGTCGAGCGGCTGCGGTCGGCCGCCGCCCAGGTCCCGGCCGTACGTGAGGTGCGCGGGCGCGGCCTGATGATCGGCATCGAGATCACCCGGCCCGGCACCGACGAGGCCGACCCGAAGGCCGCCGCTGCGGTGCTGGAGGCCGCCCGGGAGGGCGGACTGCTGATCGGCAAGGGAGGCGGCCACGACACCAGCGCGCTGCGCGTCGCCCCGCCGCTGTCCCTGAACGTCGCGGAGGCCGAGGAGGGCGCCGCGATCCTCGAGAACGCTCTGCGGACCATCCGGTAGAGATGGACTGAACCAGGGGAGCCGTCGCCATGACCACCACCTCGGACGCCCCGGAACCGGCCCTGTCGGTCCGGCAGGTCCTCGCCCTGGAGCGGGTCCTCGCCGGGGAGCCCGAGGTGGTGGCTGGGGCGGGCCACCTCGACCGGCCCGTGCGCTGGGTGCACGTCGCCGAGGCCGCCGACGTCGGTGTGATGCTCAGCGGCGGCGAGATGGTCCTCACCACCGGCGTGCTGCTCGCCGGCGACGAGGACAGGCAGGCCGAGTACGTCCGCTCCCTGCACCGCGCGGAGGCCGCCGCCGTCGTCCTCGGCCTGGGCCGGGCCTTCCCCGCGGCCCCCGCCGTGATGCGCCGGGCCGCCGAGCGGTGCGGACTGCCGATGGTCGTCCTGCACCGTCCCTTCCCCTTCGCCGAACTGACCGAGGAGGTCCAGTCCCGCCTGGTGCGGCGCAAGTTCGCCGCCGTCAGCCTCTCGGAGGCCGTGCGCACCGGACTCACCGCCCTGATCACCGCGGGCGCGCCCCTGCAACGCCTGCTCGACGAGGTCGCCCGGCACAGCGCCTGCCCGGTCGTCGTCACCAACCTCGCCCACCGCGTCCTCGGCACGGCGGGGGAGCGGCCCGCGGTGGACGACGTGCTGCGCGACTGGGAGCGCATCGCCCGCCAGGCAGGGGGGCACCAACCCGGCCGCTCGGGCACGGGCAGGGGCACCGACGGCGACGGCTGGATCCGGGCCGAACTGGGCGGGCGCGGGGAGCGCTGGGGCCGGATCGTGCTGTGCGGCTACCGCGGCGACACCGCCACGGGACGGCTGCTGGCCGACCGCGCCGCCGAGGCCCTCGTCCTGCACCGCATGCTCGGCGGCCGAGCCGGGTGCTCCTGGGAGGAGCAGTCCGCGCGGGGGCTGCTCACCGACCTGGCCGGCGGGGCCGTACCGGCGCGGCAGCTGCTGCCCCGGGCGCGGGCGGCCGGACTGCCGGTCAACCGGCGGACGTTCGTGCCGCTGGTCGTGCCCGGCGGCGACCCCGCCCGGATCGAACGGCTGCTGCGGCTGCTCGGCCTGAGCGGACTGGTCGCCGAACTGGCCGCCGGGGCCACCGCCGTGCTGCTCAGCCTGCCCCGCGACCAGGACGCCGTCGCGCTCGCCGCGCACTTCGCCGCCCGGCTGCGCACGGAGACCGGCCCCGAGCGCCTGGTCGTCGCCGCGGCCGCGCCCCGTACCGCCTGGGAGGACGTGCCCGGCGGACTGCGCGAGGCGCGGCACGTCGCGGACGCCGTCGCCGACTCCGCCACCGCCCTCGACCTCCCCCCGGTCGTCCGCCTCCGGGACGTCCACCTGCGGGGGCTGATCCGCCTCCTGCGCGACGACCCGCACGTGCAGTCCTTCGCGGAACGGGAGCTGGACGGGCTGCTCTGCGCGAGCGACGAGGACCTGCTGCCCGTGCTGCGGACCTACCTCGCCACCGGCCGCAACAAGTCCCGCACGGCCCAGCTCCACCACGTCTCCCGGCCCGCCCTCTACCGCCGCCTGGAGGCGATACAGGCGCGCCTCGGGGTGGACCTGGACGACTTCGAGCAGGCCGCCTCGGTGCACATCGCGCTCCTCGCGCACGACGCGCAACAGCAGTGAAACGGGCCACCACCTGGGGAAACGGAGGTGAAACATGGATCCACGAAGCAGTGACACGGTGACACGCCGCACGCCCCGGGACGTGACACGGTGCAACTCAACGACGCGTCCCGGCCTCCCTAGGCTCACGGCACACCGAGCGACCGGAGGTCCCGATGAGCCGAGTGATCCGTGCCGCCGTCTTCCAGACCGCCTGGACGGGCGACAAGGAGTCCATGATCCGGGCCCACGAGCAGGCGGCCCGCGACGCCGCCGCACAGGGTGCCCAAGTCCTCTGCTTCCAGGAGCTGTTCTACGGACCCTACTTCTGCCAGGTGCAGGACCCGGCCTTCTACGCGTACGCCGAGCAGATCCCCGAGGGCCCGATCGTCCGCCGCTTCCAGGCCCTGGCGAAGGAACTCGGCCTCGTCCTGGTGCTGCCGATGTACGAGGAGGAGCAGCCCGGCGTCCTGTACAACACCGCCGCTGTGCTCGATGCGGACGGCTCCTACCTCGGCAAGTACCGCAAGACGCACATCCCGCAAGTGCGGGGCTTCTGGGAGAAGTTCTACTTCCGGCCGGGCAACTCCGGCTGGCCCGTCTTCGACACGGCCGTGGGCAGGGTCGGCGTCTACATCTGCTACGACCGCCACTTCCCCGAGGGCTGGCGCGCCCTGGGACTCGCGGGCGCGGAGATCGTCTTCAACCCCTCGGCCACCTCCCGGGGCCTGTCCGGCTACCTCTGGCAGCTGGAGCAGCCGGCGGCCGCCGTCGCCAACGCGTACTTCGTCGGCGCGATCAACCGGGTCGGGGCCGAGGAGTACGGCGACAACGACTTCTACGGCACCTCGTACTTCGTGGACCCGGAAGCCCGGTTCGTCGGCGAGGTGGCCGGCGACAAGGAGCCCGAACTGGTGGTGCGGGACCTGGACATGGCCACGCTCCGCGAGGTCCGCGACCGCTGGCAGTTCTACCGGGACCGGGCGCCCGGAACGTACGGCCCGCTGACGGCCCCTTAGGGGCGCGGGCCGCATCCGATCTGCGGCTGCCGCCGCGTGCGCGCGAGCAACCACCCACCACCGGCACGCATCCACTGCGAGGAGTGACCCCGACATGAGCAGCCGTACAGTCATCCGCGGCGGCCTCGTCATCACCGCATCCGACGAGATCCACGCCGATGTCCTGATCGAGGACGGCCGCATCGCCGCCCTCGCGGCCACGGGGACACCCGCCGCCGCATCCTTCACCGCCGAGCGCACCATCGACGCCACCGGGAAGTACGTCATCCCCGGCGGCGTCGACGCCCACACCCACATGGAGCTGCCCTTCGGCGGCACCTTCGCCTCCGACACCTTCGAGACCGGCACCCGAGCCGCCGCCTGGGGCGGCACCACGACGATCATCGACTTCGCCGTGCAGAGCGTCGGCCACAGCCTGCGCGAGGGCCTCGACGCCTGGCACGCCAAGGCCGACGGCAACTGCGCGATCGACTACGGCTTCCACATGATCGTCTCCGACGTCAACGAGCACACGCTCAAGGAGATGGACCACCTGGTCGAGGAGGGCATCACCTCCTTCAAGCAGTTCATGGCCTACCCGGGCGTCTTCTACAGCGACGACGGCCAGATCCTGCGCGCCATGCAGCGCTCCGCCGACAACGGCGGCCTGATCATGATGCACGCCGAGAACGGCATCGCGATCGACGTCCTGGTGGAACAGGCCCTGGCCCGCGGCGAGACGGACCCGCGCTACCACGGCGAGGTCCGCAAGGCCCTGCTGGAGGCCGAGGCCACCCACCGGGCCATCCGGCTGGCCCAGGTCGCCGGCGCCCCGCTGTACGTCGTGCACGTCTCGGCGACGGAGGCGGTGGCCGAACTGGCCCGGGCCCGCGACGAGGGGCTGAACGTCTTCGGCGAGACCTGCCCCCAGTACCTGTTCCTGTCCACCGACAACCTCGCCGAGCCGGACTTCGAGGGCGCCAAGTACGTGTGCAGCACGCCCCTCAGGCCGAAGGAGCACCAGGCGGCCCTGTGGCGGGGGCTGCGCACGAACGACCTCCAGGTCGTCTCCACCGACCACTGCCCCTTCTGCTTCGTCGGCCAGAAGGAACTCGGCCGCGGCGACTTCTCCAAGATCCCCAACGGCCTGCCGGGCGTGGAGAACCGCATGGACCTGCTCCACCAGGCGGTCGTCGACGGGCACATCTCGCGCCGCCGCTGGATCGAGATCGCCTGCGCGACCCCGGCCCGGATGTTCGGCCTCTACCCGAAGAAGGGCACCATCGCGCCGGGCGCCGACGCCGACGTGGTCGTCTACGACCCGCACGCCGAGCAGATCGTCTCCGCCGAGACGCACCACATGAACGTCGACTACTCGGCGTACGAGGGCCGGCGGGTCACCGGCCGGGTCGAGACGGTCCTCTCGCGCGGCGAACCCGTCATCACCGAGCGGGAGTACACCGGCCGTGCCGGGCACGGCGTGTTCACCCCGCGATCCACCTGTCAGTACCTCAACTAGGAGTGGTGCGGATGGACTTCGGACTCGTCCTGCAGGCCGACCCGCCGGCCTCGCGGGTGATCAGCCTGATGAAGCGGGCGGAACGCAACGGCTTCTCGTACGGCTGGACCTTCGACTCCGCCGTGCTGTGGCAGGAGCCGTTCGTGATCTACAGCCAGATCCTGGCCAACACCACGAAGCTGAAGGTCGGCCCGATGGTGACCAACCCGGGCACCCGCACCTGGGAGGTCACCGCCTCCACCTTCGCCACGCTCAACGACATGTTCGGCAACCGCACGGTCTGCGGCATCGGCCGCGGCGACTCGGCGATGCGGGTGGCCGGCCGCAAGCCCAACACCCTGGCCCGGATCAGCGAGGCCATGAAGGTCATCCGGGACCTCGCCGGCGGACGGGAGGCCGACCTCGGCGGCGGCACCGTCGTCCGCTTCCCGTGGATCAAGCCGGATGCCGAACTGCCCGTGTGGATGGCCGCGTACGGCCCCAAGGCGCTGAAGATGACCGGCGAGGAGGCCGACGGCTTCATCCTCCAGCTGGCCGACCTCTACCTCACCGAGTACATGGTCAAGGCCGTGAAGGACGCCGCCGTCGCGGCCGGGCGCGACCCCGCCGAGGTGACCGTCTGCGTGGCCGCCCCGGCGTACGTCACCGAGGACGACTCACCCGAGGCACTCGCCCACGCCCGTGAGCAGTGCCGGTGGTTCGGCGGCATGGTCGGCAACCACGTCGCCGACCTCGTGGCCAAGTACGGCGAGCACTCCGCCGCCGTCCCCGACGAACTCACCGACTACATCAAGGCCCGCGAGGGCTACGACTACTCCCACCACGGGCGCGCCGACAACCCGGACACCAGGTTCGTGCCCGACGAGATCGTCGACCGGTTCTGCCTGATCGGCCCGGTCGACCGGCACATCGAGAAGCTGAAGGCACTGCGCGCCCTCGGCGTGGACCAGTTCGCCGTCTACGACATGCACGACGCGCAGGAGTCCGTGATCGACGCCTACGGATCACGGGTGATCCCGGCCCTCAACGGCTGAACACCTCCACCACCCCTTCGAACTCCCCCTTCCCGGCGGCTCGGGAAGGGGGCCCGGGCGCTCCCGAGCGCACCCCCCATGGGCGCCACCCGCACGGCATCTCCCGACCCACTCCCCGATTGGGCTGGCCCATGACCGACACCGCACCCACGGCCACACCACCGACCTCCCACGTCACCCTCGCCGACGGCCGGGTGGCGTTCGCCCCGGGCACGCCCGCGCCCAGCGGCCCCTACGCCAACGAGGACCTGCTGCCGGTCCCGGTCGAGAAGCGCACCTGGACCACGTACAACTTCTCCGCGCTGTGGGTGGGCATGGCCCACAACACGGCCTCATGGACCCTCGCCTCCGGGCTCATCGCCGTCGGGATGGACTGGAAGCAGGCGGTGTTCACCATCGCCCTCGCCAACGTCATCGTGCTGATACCGATGCTGCTGACCGGCCACGCGGGACCGAAGTACGGCATCCCCTTCCCGGTCTTCGCCCGGGCCTCCTTCGGTGTCCGCGGCGCCAACCTGCCCGCCGTCGTGCGGGCCCTGGTGGCGTGCGGCTGGTTCGGCATCCAGACCTGGATCGGCGGCGAGGCGATCTACTTCCTGGCCGGCAAGCTCATCGGCACCGGCTGGACGGACGCGGCGAAGGTCGGCGGCCACGCCTGGACCATGTGGCTGTCGTTCGCGATCTTCTGGGCGCTCCAAGTCGTCATCATTTACCGGGGCATGGAGACGATCCGCCGCTTCGAGAACTGGGCGGCGCCCTTCGTGCTCGTCGGCGCGTTCGTGATGCTGTGGTGGATGAGCGGCAAGGCGGGCGGCTTCGGCCCGCTGTTCGACCAGCCCTCGAAGCTCGGCTGGGGCGCCGACTTCTGGAAGCTGTTCGCGCCCGCCCTGATGGGCATGATCGGCTTCTGGTCCACGCTGTCGCTGAACATCCCGGACTTCACCCGCTACGGCAGGAGCCAGAAGGCGCAGACCCGGGGTCAGGCGCTCGGCCTGCCGACCACCATGACCCTCTTCGCGTTCCTGTCGGTGATGGTCACCTCGGGCTCCCAGGCCGTCTACGGCGAGGCCATCTGGGACCCGGTGCAGCTCGCCGCCAAGACCGACAGCACGGTGGGCCTGCTCTTCGCGCTGGTCACCGTCCTGGTGGCGACGCTCTCCGTCAACGTCGCGGCCAACCTGGTCTCCCCGGCGTTCGACTTCTCCAACATCGCGCCCCGCAGGATCAGTTTCCGCGCTGGCGCCCTCGCCACCTGCGTCCTCGGTGTGCTGATCCTGCCCTGGAAGCTGTACTCCGACCCGCAGGGCTACATCTTCACCTGGCTCGGGCTGGTCGGCGGCCTGC
Source organism: Streptomyces sp. NPDC053665 (assembly GCF_055585285.1). Classification (NCBI taxonomy): domain Bacteria; kingdom Bacillati; phylum Actinomycetota; class Actinomycetes; order Kitasatosporales; family Streptomycetaceae; genus Streptomyces; species Streptomyces sp. NPDC053665. Next base: position 1,047,617 of record NZ_JBVJKK010000001.1, on the reverse strand, counting down.
TCGGCACGGTCGCCGGCATCCTCATCGCCGACTACTGGATCCTGCGCCGCTCCCGGCTCGACCTGGCCGACCTGTACCGCGCGGGCGGCCGCTACTGGTACACCGGCGGCTGGAACTGGCGGGCCGTCGTGGCCTTCGCCGCCGGAGGTGTCCTCGCCGTCGGCGGGGCGAGCTTCGAGCCGCTGGCCGACGGCCGTCCGATCCCGGCCCTGGCCGGACTGGCGGACTACGGCTGGGCGGTGGGACTCGGCACGTCGCTGGTGCTGTACCTGCTGCTGATGGCGCAGCGGAATCGTGGGCGCACGGCGGTCTGACCACGCCGGCCGGGGCCGGCGCGCGGCGCTCAGTCCCGGCCGGCCTCCAGCGCGGCCACCGCCTCCTTCGCGGCCTTGATGGCGCCCTTGTTGATCGTGTCCGTGTCGGGCGCCTTCTTCGACTCGAAGTCGCTGCCGTTGTAGGTGACCGTCACCAGCGCGTTGGAGGCGCGGGCGACGACGACGCCCTCACGGGTCTGCTGCTTGTCCTCGGTGGTGAGGTTCACGACGGAGTAGGCCCCGTCGCCCAGACCGGGGACGTCCCCGCCGCCGCTGCGCTTGGCGGTGGCCGACCGGTAGGACCCGGCCGCCGCCTCGTCCGACGCCAGGATTTCGAAGGAGACGTCGAGCCACCGGTAGTCGTAGCCCTTGAGCGCGTTCCAGGAACAGGTGCGGCGCACCTGCGCGTCCGTGGACGGTATCTCCTTGCCGGCCGCCTTCGCGCCGGGCACCAGGGACGAGACCGTCTTCTTGGCAACGCTGTCACAGGGCGCGGGAGCGGCCGTGTACGTCCTCGACTCCGCAGACGTCGACGGGGTGGAGGCGGTCTGCGTCCGGGCCGTGTCCTCGACGGGTCTGTGCGCGGCGGCCGGCGGGGCGGCGAGCGGCCCGGAGGTCAGCGCCCAGCCCGCCGCGGCGAGCACGACGACCGGCGACAGGCGGGCCGTCAGGGTCAGAGGCAGGGGGAGGGAAGGCACGACGCACGGCGCCCTTCTCTTGGGGGACGGACGGTGCGGAGCGGGTCCGCACGGCGGACGGGGACGCCAGTGTCACACGAGTGCCCGGGGCGTGGAAGGGGCGACCGGGCACCCGGGCCGGACCACCACGGTTCGCACCGGCGCGGTCGCGCTGCGCAGCCCGGAAAGCGCCCCTTCGCCCTCCTTTCACGCATATCCGGACTTACCCCAACTGTCGGCCATTGACCGTGACATCGGCGCCGGTGGGGCACCGCGCCGGGCTCCGCGCCGCGCGGTGCCGCGAGGTTTGCGCCGCGGCGCGAGCGGGGCAGGGGAGCGGTGGCCCACGACGACGAGAGGTACCGCAGCCCTATGTTCACGTCCCGCCCCACCCTCCAGGGCACCTTCGGCATGGTGGCCTCCACGCACTGGCTCGCCTCGCAGTCGGCGATGGCCGTGCTCGAGGACGGCGGCAACGCCTACGACGCGGCCGTGGCGGGCGCGTTCGTCCTGCACGTCGTCGAGCCGCACCTCAACGGCCCGGCCGGCGAGGTGCCGATCCTGCTCGCCCCGGCCGGCGGGGAGGTGCGCGTGCTGTGCGGCCAGGGCGTCGCCCCCGCCGGGGTCACCGTCGCCCACTACCGGGGGCTCGGGCTGGACCTGGTGCCGGGCACCGGGCCCCTGGCCGCAGCCGTGCCGGGTGCCTTCGACGCCTGGATGCTGCTGCTGCGCGACCACGGCACGAAACCGCTCGACGAGGTGCTGGCGTACGCCATCGGCTACGCCGAGCACGGCCACGCGCCCGTGGAACGCGTGGGCGAGACCGTCGAGACCGTGCGCGAGCTCTTCGAGACGGAGTGGACCTCGTCCGCCGACGTCTACCTGCCCGGCGGGAGGGCCCCGCGCCCCGGCGAGCTCTTCCGCAATCCCGCCCTCGCCGCCACCTGGAGGCGGCTGCTCGCCGAGACCGCCGGAGCCGGCGGCCGCGAGGCGCGCATCGAGGCCGCGCGGGAGGTGTGGCGCACGGGCTTCGTCGCCGACGCCCTGGCCCGGCAGGCCGCCCGCCCCACGCTGGACACCAGCGGCGACCACCACACCGGCACCCTCACCGCCGCCGACCTCGCCGGCTGGTCCGCGTCCTACGAGGACCCCGTGACGTACGACTGGAACGGCTGGACCGTGTGCAAGCCCGGGCCCTGGAGCCAGGGCCCGGTCCTGCTCCAGCAGCTCGCCCTGCTCCCGCCCGCCCTGCCCCCGTACGGCTCGGCCGACTACGTCCACCTGCTGATCGAGAACTGCAAGCTGGCCATGGCCGACCGCGAGGCCTGGTACGGGGACGCCGCCGACGTGCCGCTCGGCGACCTGCTGTCCGACGCGTACAACGCGGCCCGCCGCACCCTGGCCGGCGAACGGGCCGACCACGACCTGCGGCCCGGCAGCCCCGGCGGCCGCACCCCGCGCCTGTGCGCCCACGCACGCGTGGCCGCCGCCGCGCAGGAGGGCTACGACGCCCTCGGCGTCGGCGAACCGACCGTCGCCAAGAGCCCGGCGTCGCCCGTGCCGGGCGAGCCGGAGATCCTCACGGACGGCACCACCCGGGGGGACACCTGCCACCTCGACGTCGTCGACCGCTGGGGCAACATGGTCTCGGCCACGCCCAGCGGCGGATGGCTCCAGTCCAACCCGGTCGTGCCCGAACTGGGCTTCCCGCTCGGCACCCGGCTGCAGATGACCTGGCTGGAGGAGGGCCTGCCCAACTCCCTCACCCCCGGCCGCCGCCCGCGCACCACGCTGACCCCGTCCCTCGCCCTGCGCGACGGCGTGCCCGTCATGGCGTTCGGCACGCCCGGCGGGGACCAGCAGGACCAGTGGCAGCTGCACTTCTTCCTCGCGGTCGCCCTGCGCGCGCCCGTGCGCGGCGGCCTCGACCTCCAGGGCGCCATCGACGCCCCGAACTGGCACAACGACAGCTTCCCCGGCTCGTTCTTCCCGCGCGGCATGCGCCCGGGCAGCGTCACCGTGGAGTCCCGGACCGATCCGGCCGTCGTCGCGGAACTGAGGCGCCGCGGCCACGAGGTGACCGTCGGCGGCCCCTGGTCCGAGGGCCGGCTGTGCGCCGTCGCACGCGACCCCGGCACGGGCGTGCTGTCCGCCGCGGCCAACCCGCGCGGCATGCAGGGATACGCCGTCGGCCGCTGACCTGCGGCCCGCGTTGTTCATCGCGATTCCACCCCGCGTGCACCGGGCGGGTGGGGATTGTCAGTGCCGCGTGTTGTGATGGGGGAGTGATCGACAGCACCGAAACCATCGAAGAGTTTCTCGCACAGCACGCGTCCGACGTGGAGGAGGCCGTACGGAAGGCGGCCGCCGACGAGATCATGCCGCGCTGGCGCCGCCTCGCCGCGCACGAGGTCGACCAGAAGAACGGCCCGCACGACCTGGTCACCGACGCCGACCGCAGGGCCGAGCTGTACCTGACCGACGTGCTGGGCGCCCTGCTCCCCGGCTCGGTCGTGGTCGGCGAGGAGGCGGTCCACGCCAACCCCGCGTCCTACGAGGCGATCCGCGGCGACGCCCCGGTCTGGATCGTCGACCCGGTCGACGGGACACGGCAGTTCGTGCACGGCGACACCGGCTTCTGCACGCTGGTCGCGCTGGCGCTCGGCGGCACCCTGCTCGCCTCCTGGACCTACGCCCCCGCCCGTGACGTGCTCGCCACCGCCGTCCGCGGCCGGGGCGCCCGCCTCGACGGGGAGCGCCTGTTCGCCGGGCCCCCCGAGCCGGGCCGGGACCTCGCCGTGGCCACCTCCCACCCCGACTACACGACGGACGAGCAGAAGCACGCCCTGCTCGCCCTGCGCACCGACGGGGTGGCACCGCGCCCCTGCGGCTCGGCGGGCCTGGAGTACCTGGCCGTCGCCCGCGGCGAACTCGACGCCGTGGCGTTCAGCTGGGAAGCAGCCTGGGACCACGCTGCCGGGCTGCTGCTCGTCGAGGAGGCGGGCGGCGTCCATCTGACCCGCGACGGCGAGCCGTTCCGCATCACGGGCGGCAACACCCTGCCCTTCACGGCGGCCCGGGACGCGGCCACCGCCCGCCGGGTGGCCGAGCTGCTGTCCGGCGGCGGGTGAGCGCTGCGGCCGCCCGCCCGACCCGCCCGCGCCTTCCGGTGCGGGGGAGGAAAGGGACTGTCCGGGAGCCGTCGCGCGCCGCGCCCACCCGGCCACGCCGCGTGCGCGTGCGCCGGTTCCGGCCGTCCCGGGCCGTGTTTCCCGCCGGAAGATCCCCCGCCGCCGGTGACCGTCCGTCCCCGGGCCTATCCTGATCCCCAGTGGCCGTCGGCTGACGAAGGGGTCCCAAGGTGCCGTCCATGCTCGATGCCGTCGTGGTGGGTGCGGGGCCGAACGGACTGACCGCAGCCGTCGAACTGGCCCGCCGCGGCTTCGCCGTCGCCGTCTTCGAGGCCCGCTCCACCGTGGGCGGCGGCTCCCGCACCGAGGAGCTCACCCTCCCCGGCTTCCGGCACGACCCGTGTGCCGCCGCGCACCCCCTCGCCGTCAACTCCCCGGCGTTCCGCGCCCTGCCCCTGGAGCGTCACGGCCTGGAGTGGCTGCACGCCGAGCTGCCGATGGCGCATCCCTTCCCGGACGGCACGGCGGCCGTCCTCGCACGGTCGGTGGGGCGGACGGCCGCGTCCTTCGGGCCGCGCGACGCCGGGACGTACCGCAGGCTGGTGGAGCCGTTCCTGCCCAAGTGGGACACGCTCGCCCGGGACTTCATGTCCCTGCCGCTGACCGCGCTGCCCCGCGACCCGGTCACCCTCGCCCGCTTCGGCCTCGCGGGACTGCCCCCGTCGACCCTGCTGATGCGCCGCTTCCGCGACGAACCGGCCAGAGCGCTCGTCGCCGGGCTCGTCGCCCATGTCATGGCCCCCCTCGGCGGGTTCGCCACGAGCGCCATCGGCCTGGTCTTCGCCCTGGCCGCGCACGCCCGGGGCTGGCCGGTCGCCCGCGGCGGTTCCCAGGCGATCTCCGACGCCCTGGCCGGCCACTTGAGGGAACTCGGCGGCAGCGTCCACACCGACTACGAGGTCAAGCGGCTCGACGACCTGCCCCCGGCCCGGGCGTACGTCTTCGACACCTCGCCCACGGCCCTGGCCCGCATCGCCGGCCTCGGCGACCACTACGCCGGTTACCGGTACGGGCCCGGCGTGTTCAAGATCGACTACGCGCTCGACGGCCCGGTGCCCTGGACCGCGCCGGAGGCCCGGGTCGCCGGCACCGTGCAGGTCGGCGCGAGCAGCGCCGAGATCGGCGCGGCACTGCGCGCCGCGTCGCGCCAGGGCCGGGCCCCGGATGCGCCGTTCCTGATCACCGTCCAGCCGAGCGTCGCCGACCCGAGCCGGGCTCCCGCGGGCAAGCACGTCTTCTGGGCGTACGGCCATGTCCCGCACGGCTGGACCGGGGACCTCACCGACGCCGTCGAACGTCAACTGGAGCGCTTCGCCCCGGGCTTCCGCGACCGGGTGCTGGCCCGCGCCACCGCCGGACCGCCCGAACTCGCCGCCCGCAACGCCAACTACGTGGGCGGGGACATCGCCACCGGGGCGGCCTCGGGCCTGCAGCTGATGCTGCGCCCGAAGCTCACGGCCTTCCCGTACCACACCCCTCACCCGGCCGTGTTCATCTGCTCGTCGGCGACCCCGCCGGGGCCCGGTGTGCACGGCATGTCGGGACACAACGCGGCCAAGGCCGTGTGGAAGCGACTGAGGCAGACATGACCACCATCGCCCTGGTCCGGGGGGACATCACCCGCCGGCACGTCGACGCCGTCGTCAACGCGGCCAACTCCTCCCTGCTGGGCGGGGGAGGAGTCGACGGCGCGATCCACCGCCGCGGCGGCCCGGCGATCCTGGAGGACTGCCGCAGGCTGCGCGCCTCGCAGTACGGCAGGGGCCTGGCCACCGGGCAGGCGGTCGCCACCACCGCCGGCGACCTGGACGCGCGCTGGGTCATCCACACCGTCGGGCCCGTCTTCGACGCGTCCGAGGACCGTTCCGCCCTGCTCGCCTCCTGCTACCAGGAGTCCCTGCGCGTCGCCGACGAACTCGGCGCCCGCAGCGTGGCCTTCCCGGCCATCTCCACCGGGATCTACGGCTGGCCGATGGACGACGGCGCCCGCATCGCGGTCGACACCGTGCGGGCTGCCGACACGGCCGTCGAGAAGGTCGAGTTCGTGCTCTTCGACGAGCGGGCGTACGCGGCGTTCGCCGCGCGACTGGGCTGACAGCCCCGCCGCACCGGCTCACGCGGGCTGGGGCTCGAAGTGCCGCAGCATGTGATGCCCGGGCTGGACGACGCCGTAACTGCTCTCCGGCACGGCGTTCCACACGCCCGGCAGGTCGCCCAGCGGCTCCGAGACGACCAGCCGCGTCTCGTCGGAGAGGTGGCGCAGGAACGCCAGATCGGGGTGCAGGGCTCGAATGTCCTCCACCCGGCTGCTGTAGTACAGCGAACGGGAGTCGCCGCCGCTGGAGTAGCGGAAGAACCAGATGCGTTCGCCGTCCGTGACCGCGATGGTCATCTGCAGCGGCTCCGCCACGCCGTGCTCCCGCCCGAGCCGCTCGACGAGCCCGGTCATCCGGGCCACCGCGCCCGGGGGATCGCGGTCGAGACCCAGCGTGAGGGCCAGGTGGAACATCACCTCGGAGTCGGTCGTGCCCTCCAGTGACGGGAACAGGGCCGGATCGACGCTCATCATGAGGTCCCGGCGCAGTTCTGAGAAGCCGGTGATCGCGCCGTTGTGCATCCACATCCAGCGCCCGTGGCGGAAGGGGTGGCAGTTGGTCTGCTGCACCGCGGTCCCCGTGGAGGCGCGGACGTGGGCGAAGAACAGCGAGGAGCGGACGTGGTCGGAGATCTCCCGCAGGTTGCGGTTGCTCCAGGCCGGGCCCGTGTCGCGGATGACGGCCGGCGTGCTCAGGTGCGAGGCGTACCAGCCGACGCCGAAGCCGTCGCCGTTGGTGGTCTCCACGCCCATCCGTGCGTGCAGGCTCTGGTCGATCAGCGAGTGCTCCGGCCGGTACAGCACGTCGTCGAGCAGCACGGGAGTGCCGGAGTAGGCGAGCCAGCGGCACATGATCGGTACCCCCGTTCCGAGCCGCCCGGACGCTCCCGGGTCTGCGGCTCCTCGGCTGCGGATGGCGACGGCGGCGCGTCGGGTGCCCGAGCGCGTGGCCCCAGCCAACCAGGGCCCCGCGCACGGCCGCATCGCCCGTGACGGGTGGTTGCGCGGCCGGAGCGTGCCGCGGGGGCGGGGTGAAGCGCGCCCCGCTGGAGGCCCGGCCGCAACACGGCACCGCGGGCCGCCCTCGGTCGGCCCCGTGGAGGAACCGTGGGCACGGCAGCGGGACGTGCTGTCCGGCGCCGAGTTCCGCGTGCCGGTGGGCGACGGCCGGGGGGAGCGGGCGGCTGCGCCGGTGCCCGGGCGGTCAGAGTGCCGCCGTGCGGATGCGGCCGGAGCGGGCCGCGGCGCCGAGCGCCTCGAAGTCCCGCTCGTTGCGGTCGGCGTAGGACTGCGCGAACGCGGTCAGGGCGCGGTCGAAACGGTCGCTGCCCCCGAGGTACGCGGCGATGGCGACGGGGTCGCCCGAGCGGGCGTGGGCCCGGGCCAGGCTCGCCCCGCACAGCCGCGCGAACAGCCGCAGCAGGCCGGGGTCCATGGTCTCGGGCCGCGCGATGCCCTTCCAGTCGCGCAGTTGCCGTACGTAGAAGTCCCGCTCGCGCCCGTCGAGTCCGACGGCGTGCGTCCAGCCGAGCAGGATGTCGCTGGTGGTCTGGATCAGCCGCTGTCCGGCCACCACCCGCCGGCCCTCGTTGTCGTAGCGGGCCCCGCCGGTGTGGGCGGCCAGCACCGACTCCTGTGCCTCCTTGGCCTGGAGCAGCAGCGGATCGTCGTCGTCCCGGCCGAGCAGCAGGACGATCCAGCAACGGGTGCCGACACTGCCGACCCCCACCACCTTGCGGGCGATGTCCACCATCCGGTAGCGGCGCAGCAGGTGCCGCCGCTCCGACGACAGGGTGCGGACGTAGCCCTCCAGGACCGCGCGCAGCTCCTCCTCCTGCTCGTGCGGCGAGGACCCGCCGACGAGATCCCGCAACGGTGTGATCAGCGGCGGGTCGGGGGCGATGACCCGTCCCTCGGGGGTGGCGGCGGTCAGTTTCGCGAAGGCCTGCAGGTGGGTGCGGGTCCGGGCCTTCGCCGCCGCCTCGGCGGTGCGGCGCCGGGCCCGCCGGGTCATCGACGCGGCCAGCAGCTCCCGCACGTGGTCGGCGTCGTCCTGGGCGTACCAGACGTCCAGGTTGCGCATGCCGGCGAACTCCCGCATCCGCGCGCGGTAGGCGGACACGCACGTCGCCACCACGCCGTCCTGCTCCTTCGTCCGGAAGCCGTTCGCCCGGCCCGCGATGGCGAAACTCGTCGCGAGCCGTTTGACGTCCCATTCGAAGGGCCCGGCCAGCGTCTCGTCGAAGTCGTTGATGTCGAAGACCAGACGGCGCTCCGGCGAGGCCAGCAGCCGGAAGTTCAGCAGGTGGGCGTCCCCGCACAGCTGCACGCGCAGCCCGGTGTCCGGTGCCGCGCCGAGGTCGGCGGCCATGACGGCCGCGGCACCCCGGTAGAAGCGGAAGGGCGACTCGAGCATGCGGCCGTAGCGGATCGGCACCAGCTCGGGTACGCGCGTGGCCGACTGGCGCTCCACCACCTCGACCGGGTCGAACCGCCCGGGCCCGGGCTCGAACCGGGCGTGCGAGGACCGCGGACGGCGACGCCGCGCGGCGCGTCCCTCGGCGGCCCGCTCGGCCGGCGTCGCGTAGGAGGCGGACGGGCTCGGTACGGTCACGGTTCTGCCCTCCGGTCGCGGGGGAACTCGTCCGCCGGCTCCCGGCCCTGCCGGCGCAGCGACGCCTGCACGGCACCGGCGAGGATCTTCGCGGCCACGCCCACCAGCAGCAGTCCGCCCGCCATCTGCACCATGGTCAGGACCCGCCCGGCCTGGGAGCGGGCGGCGATGTCGCCGTAGCCGACGGTGGTGAACGTGGTGAGCGTGAAGTACAGGGAGTCCGTCTTGGTCAGCGGCTCGCTGAACGAGCCCGGCGTGGAGTGCTCCAGCAGGAAGTAGGCACCCGCGAAGAGCAGGAGGAACAGCGCCAGCGTCGTGCCGAGGGCCTCGATGGCCTTCAGCCGCGGATAGGGCGACTCCAGGATGGCCCGCACCTCCCACCAGAAGACCAGCACCACGAGCAGCAGCCCGCACGCGAGCACGGCCGAGGCGCCGGGGGAGCTGCGCCCGTCCAGGGGCAGCACGTAGTAGACGGTGACGAGTCCGGCGGCGATGAGGACGGTCCGCACGAGGGCGGCGGCCGAAGCGCGCCGCCGGGGCCCCGGGCGCCGCCCGGCCTCCTCGTCCGGCCCGGGCCGGGTCGACCCGCCCTCCGTCCCTGTGCCGGTCCGGGACCCGGACCGGTGAAGCGCCGAATCCGCCATCTCGTCCCTTCCGGTCGTGTCGTTCCGTGGCGCCCTCGTGTAGCGCCCCTTGCCCGGTGGTCGCGCGGACGCACATCCACGGGCGGACGCTTCCAGCCCACCTCGACCGTCCCGGCAGGGGATCACCCGCCGCGGGTGACCCGGCGCCCGGCGGCCCGCGCGAGGTTGGGTGCAGGGGCCGGTGCCGTCCGCCGGACGGCCCGTGTGCGTCCGGCCCGCCGAGGAGGAACCAATGACCACGTCGTCGTCAGGCCCGGTGACCGGCCCGGAAGCGGCCCCTGGAGCGGGAGCCCCTGGAGCGGGAGCCCCCGGTCCGGTTGCCTCTGGGCCGGGAGCCTCTGGGCCGGGAGCCCCCGGACCCGGGCCCGCCCGCCCGGCCGACCCCGCCGACCTGCTCGCGGTGGTCGGGCGCTCCTGGACCTGGATCCTCGCCTCCGCGGTCGCCACCCTCGTCCCGGGGATCCTGCTCCTGGTCTGGCCCGAGGCGACGCTGCACGTGGTGGCGGTCCTGGTCGGGCTGTACCTGCTGGCGGCCGGGGTGTTCCGGTTCGTGGAGATCTTCGCCCGGCAGGAGCAGGGCCACCGCGTGGCCGGCCTGCTGCTGGCCGTGCTGTACGTCCTGGCCGGCGTGCTGTGCCTGCGCAACCCGCTCCAGACCATCACCGCCCTCTCGCTGATCGTCGGGCTGATGTGGCTGGTGTCGGGGATCCTCACGCTGTACACCGCCCTCGCGGCGCGGGACCTGCCCCACCGGGGCTTCCTCCTGGGTGCCGCCGTGCTCGCCGTGGTCGCCGGGGTGGTGGTGCTGGCGCTGCCCGCGGAGTCGGCCCGGGCGCTGACCCGGCTGCTCGGACTGTGGCTGGTGCTGCTCGGGCTGGCGGAGGCGGGGCTCGCCCTCGCCTGGCGGGCGGCGCTGCGCCGGGCCGCGGCGGCCGTGCCGGGCGGCCCGGCAGCGGGCGGCTGAGACCGCGGCGCTCCGGCCGCACGATCACCCTCCCCGGGTGAGGCGGCCGGGGCCGCGTCACCCGGACGCTGGTACCGCAGGGGAGCCGCTGCGCGGCGGCACCCGGGACGGAGGAGCGACATGACCGCACAGACCTACCTGGCGTACGACTTCCCACTGCTCAGCGCCTTCTGGACGATCCTCTGGGTCTTCCTGTGGATCATGTGGTTCGTACTGCTCTTCCGGGTCGTGTTCGACATCTTCCGGGACGACGACCTGAGCGGCTGGGCGAAGGCCGGCTGGCTCGCGTTCTGCATCCTCCTGCCGTTCCTGGGCGTGTTCGTCTACGTCATCGCCCGCGGCAAGGGCATGGGCCACCGGGAGACGGCCCGGGCCCGCGCGCAGCAGCAGGCCATGGACACCTACATCCGGGAGACCGCCAGGGGCGGCGGGGAGCGGCGCAGCAGCGTCGACGAGCTCGCCCGGCTGTCCGAGATCCGCGCTCGCGGCGACATCACCGACGAGGAGTTCGACCGGGCCAAGGAGCTGGTGCTGAGCGGCTCCGGGCCGTCGGGGGCCTCGGCCTCCGCCACCCACCCCTCCGGCCGCTGAGCGCGCCGGACCCAGCAGAAACGAGGAGTCAGGATGACCGCCACACACCCCACGCACGCGCCGTCGCGTGCCAAGCGAGGCGCTGCCGCCGGCCTGACGGTCTTCGCGGCCGTGATGCTGATGATCGCCGGGATCCTGGGCATCATGCGCGGCATCGCGGCGATCGCCGAGGACGAGGTGTTCGTGTCGACCCCCAACTACGTGTTCGCGTTCGACCTCACCGGCTGGGGCTGGATCCACCTGATCCTGGGCGTGGTCGCCGTGCTGGTCAGCCTCGGGCTGTTCCAGGCGTCGACCTGGGCACGCGTGGTCGGTGTCGGCATCGCCGCGCTCGTCATCATCGCCAACTTCGTCTCGCTGCCGTCCTACCCGGTGTGGTCCGTGGTGATGATCGCGATGTCGGCGTTCGTCATCTGGGCCCTGTGCACCACGAAGAAGAGCGACTTCTGACCGCCCGGTGGTGATCCGGCGGGCGCGCGGGCCGGGACGGCCCGCGCGTTCCCGTACGCCCGTACGCCCGTACGCCCGTACGCCCGTATGTCCGTACGCCGGTGCGGGCGCCGGCGCGGCGGGTGTGTCAGACGCGCCTGCGCACCAGAAGCAGCGCCACGTCGTCGTCGGGCTCGGGGCTCAGCGCGCCGAGGAGCCCGTCGCTGGTGCGTTGCAGGCTGGGACCCGTGCCGCTCAGCGCACGCGTCAGCGTGCCGAGACCGGTGTCGATCGGCTCGCCGCGCTTCTCGACCAGCCCGTCGGTGTACAGGGCGAGCAGCGAGCCCGGCGCCAGCTCCACCTCCAGGGTGCCGAAGTCCACGCCACCCACCCCGAGCGGCACACCCCCGGGCACGTCGAGGAGCTCCGCACGGCCGTCCGCCCGGCCGAGCACCGGCGGCAGGTGCCCGGCGCTGGACAGTTCGCACACCCCGCGCTCCAGGTCGCACACGGCGTACACGCAGGTCGCGATCGCGTCGCCGAGCGAGCCGGCGATGTCGTCGAGGTGGCGCAGCAGCTCGGCGGGCGGCAGGTCCAGGCGGGCCAGCGCCCGCGTCGCCGTGCTCAGCTGGCCCATGATCGCGGCGGCCTGCACGCCCTTGCCCATGACGTCGCCGACGACCAGACCGGTGCGCCCGGGCCCGAGCGGCAGCACGTCGTACCAGTCGCCGCCGACCTCGCTGAGGGCCGGGCGGTAGCGGGCCGCGATGTCGAGGCCCTCGCGCTGCGCGGGCGTGCTCGGCAGCAGGCTGCGCTGCAGGGTCAGGGCGGTGCCGCGCTCCCGGCCGTAGAGGCGGGCGTTGTCGATGCAGATGGCGGCGCGGGCGGCGAGCTCGGAGGCGAGCACCTGGTCGCGCTCGTCGAAGGGGCGCTCGTTGACCGTGCGGTACAGCGAGAGCGTGCCGAGCACCTTGCCCCGGGCCACGAGCGGCAGCGCCAGATAGGTGTGGGCCCCCGCCTCGCGCAGGGCGCGCGCCGCCCCGGCGTCGCGGGCGAGACGGCCGAGCATCCGGTCGTCCACGTGCTCGACCAGGACCGGCCGGGCACTGCGCACGCACTGGGTGATGACCCGCGAGGCGCCGTAGGTGGCCAGCTCGCCCACCGGGTCGGCGGCGTGGATGGCGTCGGTCGGGTAGCCGGCGGCGACGGCCAGCGCCCGGAACTCGGCGGGCGCGCCGCCCGTCACGGGGGTGATGGTGCCGTGGGCCACGACCGACTCCAGGACGTCCACGGCCGCGAGGTCCGCCAGCTGCGGCACGACGACACCGGCCAGTTCCCGCGCGGTCTGCTGCAGATCGAGGGTGGTGCCGATCCGCGCGCCCGCGTCGGCGACGACCGACAGGTGCTGGCGCGCCTGGGCCACCTCGGCGGCGGCCTGCTGCCGCTCGGTCACGTCCAGCACGGCCACCGCCAGTCCGAGCACCCGGCCGTCGGTGTCCTCGATGCGGTGGTACGACTCCGAGTAGGCCCGGTCCTCGGTGTCCGCCGGGGTGCGGCCGACGGTCTGCTGGTCGAGCAGGGGCCGGCCGGTCTCCAGGACGTGCCGCATCCGCCCCTCGATGGTCTCCACGTCCAGGCCGGGCAGCACCTCGCGGATCCGGCGGCCCAGCAGGGCCTCCTCGGACAGGCCGTTGATCCGCTCCAGGGCGGGATTGACGCCGACCCAGCGCAGCTCGTTGTCGAAGACCGCGATGCCGAGGGGCGTCTGGTTGACGAGACTGTGCGAGAGGGCCAGGTCCCGCTCGACCTGCCGTACGGTCGAGGCGTCCGTGGCCAGGCCCAGCAGGTGGGGCCGCCCCTCGCTGTCGAAGAGACGCATCGTGCGGAACTCCACGGCGCGTTCCGTGCCGTCGCGGTGCCGCAGCGGGAAGACACCGGCCCAGCGGTCGCCCGAGCTGACCTGGGCGAACAGCTCCCTGCCGCGGGCCCGGTCGGCCGGGGCGACGAGCAGGGTGTCCGCGCGCCGGCGCAGGGCCTCGGCGGCGGTCCAGCCGAGCAGCTGCTCGATCTCGGGGCTCCACAGGGCGATGTAGCCGTCGCCGTCCAGCACCACGGCCGCGACCTTCAGCAGGTCCAGCAGCCCGCCGGGCGCGGCCGTGACGGCACCGCGATCCGAGGGCGCATACCCGTTCATGCGAGCCGCTCCTTCCGGCGCGGCAAAAGGTCCGGCCAAAGATCCGATGCACAGGCTGTCCGATGAGGTCACATTACGTTCGCGGCGGTGACACTGTCGCGTCGAAATGACAAATTGCCGACGCCTCACGCGGGAGCCGACGGGTGGCGTTCCGGCAGATCGGGCCCCCGCCCCCCACGGCCCCCGGGCCACGGCTCCCGGGCTCCCGCCCGCACGGCTCCCGGGCTCCTGCCCCACGGCCCCGGGCCCACGGCTCCGGGCTCCCGCCCGCACGGCTCCCGGGCTCCTGCCCCACGGCTCCCGAGCCCACGGCTCCGGGCTTCCGCCCCACGGCTCCCGGGCTCCCGCCCCACGGCCCCTGGGCTCCCGCCCCACGGCCCCTGGGCTCCCGCCCCACGGCCCCTGGGCTCCCGCCCCACGGCCCCCGGGACCCCGGCCCCACGGCCCCCGGGACCCCGGCCCCCCGGGACCCCGGCCCCCGGGACCCCGGCCCCACGACCCCCGGCACCCGGCCCCACGGTCGGTGGCGGGGCGGGCCCGGTGTGGAACCACCAGGACCGAACAGAGTCCGACGGGGTCATTGCTTCGTTTCTGTTCGAGTCCTAGGGTGTGCCTGCTCAGCAGTTGCTCCGTCACCGTCAGTTGCCCGCGCCCCCGACGGAAACACCCCGCACCCAGGGAGAGTTGGGTCCGCCGCTGACATGCCCTCAGTCCGTGCACCCTGTCGCACCGAGGAAGGCCACGGTCATGCCGCACCCGCTCCCGTCCCCCGCCGACCGGCCCGTCGTCAGCCGGCGCCGCCTGCTCGAAGGGGGCGCCGCCGTCCTCGGCGCGCTCGCCCTGTCCGCTTCACCGGCCGCGGCGTCCGCGGCCGGCCGGAGCCCCGCCGCGGACGGCCTACCGGAGTGGAACGACTCCCTCGCCACCTACCGGATCGGCACCGAACCGCCGCACACCACGCTGATGCCCTACGCCGACCTCGGCCAGGCCCTGGCGGGCGACCGCGAGCGCTCGCCGTACCGGCTCAGCCTGGACGGCACCTGGAAGTTCGCCTACGCCGACCGGCCCGAGGACCGCGACCCGGACTTCCACCGCACCGACCTCGACGACTCCGGCTGGGACACCGTCCCCGTGCCCTCCGCCTGGCAGCTGCACGGCTACGACGTCCCGATCTACGTCAACATCACCTACCCCTGGTGGGGTCCCAACGGCGGCGGCGAGGACGCCCAGCCGCCCGCTGCCCCCACCCGCCGCAACCCCGTCGGCCAGTACCGCCGCACCTTCACCGTGCCCCGCGACTGGCGCGGCCGGCGCACCTTCCTGCACTTCGAGGGGGTCAAGTCCGCCCACTACGTGTGGATCAACGGCCGGCTCGTGGGCTACCACGAGGACTCCTACACCTCCGCCGAGTACGACATCACCCGCCATCTCCAGCCGGGCACGAACCGGATCGCCGTCGAGGTGTACCGCTACTCCGACGCGGACTGGCTGGAGGACCAGGACATGATCCGGCTGAGCGGCATCTTCCGCTCGGTCCACCTGTATTCCACACCCGACGTGCACCTGCGCGACTTCAAGCTCGACACCCCGCTCGGCGACGACCACACCTCCGCCGGGCTGGAGCTCACCGCGCACGTGCGCGACTACGGCGGCCGGGGCGGCGGCCGCCACACCGTCGAGACCCAGCTGTACGACGCCCGGGGCCACGCCGTCTGGACCCGGCCCCTGAACGGGACCGTCGACGTGCCGGACGGCGACGAGGCGAGCGTGCGGGTGTCCCGCGCCGTCCCGGCACCGAAGCTCTGGTCGGCCGAGCACCCCTACCTCTACACCGCCGTGCTGCGGCTGCGCGACCCGTCCGGGCAGGTGATCGAGACCCTCTCGCACCGGGTCGGCCTGCGCGAGTTCGCGCTGAAGGACGGCCTGATGCGCATCAACGGCAAGCCGGTCTCCTTCCGCGGCACCAACCGGCACGAGATGCACCCCGTCACCGGGTCGGCGCTCACCCGCGCCCAGATGGTCGAGGACATCGGGATCATCAAGCGCCTCAACATCAACAGCGTCCGCACCTCGCACTACCCCAACAACCCGCTGTGGCTCGAACTCGCCGACGAGTACGGCCTGTACCTCGTCGGCGAGACCAACCTGGAGACCCACGGCATCCGCGACCGGTTCCCGGGCAGCGGCCACCCCGAGTGGACCGAGGCGTGCGTGGTGCGCGCGCAGAACATGGTCCACCGCGACAAGAACCACGCCTCGGTGGTCATCTGGTCCCTCGGCAACGAGGCGGGCGGCGGCACCACCTTCAACGCCATGCACGACTGGATCCGCTCCTACGACCCCACCCGTGTCATCCAGTACGAGGGCGACGACCGCCCCGGCATCAGCGACATCCGCTCCGAGATGTACGACAGCCCGCAGCGCGTCGAGCAGCGCGCCCTGGACACGAGCGACACCCGGCCGTACGTGATGATCGAGTACTCCCACGGCATGGGGAACTCCAACGGCAACTTCAGGAAGTACTGGGACGTCGTCCGCCGCCACGACGTGCTCCAGGGCGGCTGGATCTGGGACTTCGTCGACCAGGCGCTGCGCTGGCCCACCCCGGCGCGCAAGCTGCTGACCGAGTCCGGCCCGGGCCGCCTGCGCGGCGAGATCATGGCCCCGGCCGGCACCTTCGACCGCGCCGAGGGCGTGTCCGGCGGCACGGTCTTCCCCCGCGATCCCGGCCTGGACCTCACCGGCTCCCTGACGCTGGAGGCGTGGATCACCTCGCACGTGACGGGTTATCACCAGCCCGTCCTCGCCAAGGGGGACACCCAGTACGCCCTCAAACAGACGGACCGGACCCTGGAGTTCTTCATCCACGCGGGCGGCCAGTGGATCACCGCGAGCTGGGCGCTGCCCGGTGACTGGACGGGCAGCGAGCACCACGTCGCCGGAGTCTTCGACGCGGACGCCGGCACCCTCACCCTGTACGTCGACGGCCGGGTGCGCGGCACCAGGACCACCACCCGGCGCCCCGCGAACAACACCGCGTCCCTGTCCCTGGCCACCGACGTCGACAACCCGACCCGGGAGTTCAGCGGCACCGTCCGGCGGGCCCGCGTGTACGCCCGGGCACTGAGCGCCGCCGAACTGGCCTCGGACACCCGGACGCCGGACGACGAGGGCGTGCGGTTCTGGTTCGACGCCGCCACCGCCGGCCTCACCGAGAAGCGCCCGCGCGACAGGACCTTCTACGCCTACGGCGGCGACTGGGGCGACAACCCCAACGACGGTGCGTTCTCCGGCGACGGCATCGTCACCGCCGACCGCGGCCTCACCGGCAAGTCGGCCGAGGTCAAGCAGGTCTACCAGGCGATCGGCGTCGAGAAGGCCCGGGGCGGTCCCGGTGCCGTCACGCTCACCAACGAGTACCTGTTCACCAACCTCCGCGAGTTCGACGGGCGTTGGGAGCTGATCGCCGACGGCGAGGTCGTGCGGCGGGGGCGGCTGACCGGCGAGCAGCTGGACGTCGCCCCGCTGAGCAGCAAGGACGTCACGGTGCCGGTGCGGCTGCCGGCGAAGCCCGAGCCGGGCACGGAGTATTTCCTCCGGCTCTCCTTCGCCCTCAGGGAGCGCACCCCGTGGGCGAGGGCCGGGTTCGAGGTGGCCAAGCGCCAGCTCGCCCTCGACGTGGACACCCCGGCCGTACGGCCCGTGCCCCTGCGAAGCGTGCCCACCCTGCGGCACACGGACGGGGAGCGGACCCTCACGGTGACGGGCCGGGGATTCTCGCTCACCGTCGACAAGGCCACCGGCACCCTCACCTCCTACGAGGCGGGCGGGCAACGGCTCCTCACCTCCGGGCCCGTGCCGAACTTCTGGCGGGCGCCCACCGACAACGACCGGGGCAACGGCCAGCACACCCGCAACCAGACCTGGCGCGACGCCGGAGCGCGGCGGAAGGTGACCGAGGTCCGGGTGCGGACCCTGGACGGCCGGGCCGTCGAGGTCACCGTCACCGGCACCCTGCCCACCGCCACCGAGTCCGCGTTCGGTACGACGTACACCGTCTTCGGCAACGGCGAGATCCGGGTCGACAGCACCCTGCGCCCCGGCTCGCCGGACCTGCCCTACATCCCCGAGGTCGGCACCCTGCTGTTCCTGCCGCGCCGGCTCGACCGGCTGCACTACTACGGCCGGGGACCCGAGGAGAACATGTGGGACCGCCACGACGCCACCGACGTGGGTCTGTACTCGGGAACCGTCCGGGGGCAGTGGTCGCCCTATCTGCGACCGCAGGAGAACGGCAACAGGACCGACGTCCGCTGGGCCGCGCTGACCGACGGGAGCGGCCGGGGGCTGCTGGTGTGCGGTGAACCGCTGGTGGAGGTCAACGCCTCCCACTTCACCCCCGAGGACCTCTCGGTGGGCGTCCGCCACGACTACCAGCTCACGCCCCGGGACGCGGTGGTGCTGCGGGTCAACCACCGCCAGATGGGCGTCGGCGGCGACGACAGCTGGGGCGCGCACACCCACGACGAGTTCAAGCTGTTCGCCGACCGCGACTACGGCTACACCTACCGGCTGCGTCCGCTGACGCGCCCGAACGAGGCGACGCGCCTCTCGCGTCGGCCCACCGCCACCGACTAGGACCGCCGCCGGGCCCGGCGGCGCCGCTCACCCGGCGGTGTCGCTGAGGCCCAGGCGCAGGTGCTCGACGTGGTACACGGCCTGGTCGAGCAGCTCGGCGACGTGGTGGTCGTGCAGCGCGTACACCACCGAACGGCCCCGGCGCTCGCCGACGACCAGGCCCAGGTTGCGCAGCAGCCGCAGCTGGTGCGAACAGGCCGACTGCTCCATGCCGACCTCGGCGGCCAGCTCCGTCGCGGGCAGCGGACCCTCGCGCAGCCGGGCCAGGATCAGCAGCCGGGAGGGCGTGGACAGGGCCTGGAGGGTGGTGGCGACCTTCGCGACGTTGTCCGCGTCGAGGCGTACGCGCTCACCGGCGTCCTGCACGGGGGTGACGGCTCCATGACCCATGACGCCATCGTACCGGCCCCGCACGAACACATGAATGAATCGTCATCTGTCCCGCTCCGGTCGCCCGCGTCCGCGCCTCGATGTCGGATTCTCGCCAGCGACCGCCCGCCCCGGTGGCGGATGCTGGAGGCATGCGGATGGGGATGCACACCGACACCGAGCGCTGCGTGCGCGCCGTGCGGTCGAAGGACGCGCGCTTCGACGGCTGGTTCTTCACGGCCGTCCTGACCACCGGCATCTACTGCCGGCCCAGCTGCCCGGTGGTGCCGCCCAAGCCGGAGAACATGGTCTTCCACCCCAGCGCCGCGGCCTGCCAGCAGGCCGGCTTCCGGGCCTGCAAGCGCTGCCGGCCCGACACCAGCCCCGGCTCGCCGGAGTGGAACCTGCGGGCCGACCTCGTGGCCCGGGCCATGCGGCTCATCGCCGACGGCGTCGTCGACCGCGAGGGCGTACCCGGCCTCGCCGCCCGCCTCGGCTACAGCGCCCGGCAGGTCGAGCGCCAGCTCCTGGCCGAACTGGGCGCCGGCCCCCTGGCGCTCGCCCGCGCCCAGCGCGCCCAGACGGCCCGGCTGCTCATCGAGACGACGGCCCTGCCCATGGCGCAGATCGCCTTCGCCGCCGGTTTCGCCTCGATCCGCACCTTCAACGACACGGTCCGCGAGGTCTTCGCCCTCGCACCGAGCGACCTGCGCGCCCGCAGCCCGAAGCGGCAGGGCGCGAGCACCCCGGGGGCGCTGTCCCTCCGGCTGCCGTTCCGCGCCCCGCTCAACCCCGACAACCTCTTCGGCCACCTCGCCGCCACGGCCGTGCCCGGAGTGGAGGAGTGGCGCGACGGCTCCTACCGCCGCACCCTGCGCCTGCCCTACGGCCACGGCATCGCCGCCCTCACCCCCGCCCCCGACCACATCGCCTGCCGCCTCACCCTCGGCGACCTGCGCGACCTCCCCGTCGCCATCAGCCGCTGCCGCCGGCTGCTCGACCTGGACGCCGACCCCGTCGCGATCGACGACCAGCTGCGCACCGACCCGGTCCTCGCACCGCTGGTGGACAAGGCCCCCGGGCGGCGCGTCCCCCGCACCGTGGACGAGGCGGAGTTCGCCGTCCGGGCCGTGCTCGGCCAGCAGGTGTCCACCGCCGCCGCCCGCACCCACGCCGCCCGGCTGGTCGGCGCGCACGGTGAACCCGTCGACGATCCCGAGGGCGGCCTCACCCACCTCTTCCCCGACCCCCGGGCCCTGGCGGAGCTCGACCCGGAGACACTCGCGCTGCCCCGCGCGCGCCGCACCACCCTCACGACCCTGGTCCGCGCCCTCGCCGGCCAGGACCTGGGCCTCGGCGTGGAGAGCGACTGGCCGCGGACCCGCGACCGGCTCCTCGCCCTGCCCGGCTTCGGCCCCTGGACGGCCGACGTCATCGCCATGCGCGCCCTCGGCGACCCCGACGCCTTCCTCCCCACCGACCTCGGCGTGCGCCGCGCCGCCCGCGAGCTGGGCCTGCCGTCCACGCCCGCGGCGCTCACCGCCCGCGCGGCGGCCTGGCGCCCCTGGCGCGCCTACGCCGTCCAGTACCTCTGGGCGACCGACAGCCACCCGATCAACTTCCTTCCCGCACAAGGACGTCCATGAAGCAGCACACCGTGACCGACAGCCCCTACGGAGCCCTCACCCTCGTCGCCGAGGACGGCGTCCTGTGCGGCCTCTACATGACCGACCAGCGCCACCGCCCGCCCCAGGAGACCTTCGGCACCCGCGACGACACCCTCTTCGCGCGGGCCGAGGAGGAGCTGACGGCCTACTTCGCCGGAGAGCTCCAGGAGTTCACCGTCGAGACGCGGCTGAACGGCACCCCGTTCCAGCGCCGGGTCTGGGACGCACTGCGCCGCATCCCCTACGGCGAGACGCGCACCTACGGGCAACTGGCCCTGGCCCTGGGCGCCCCCACCGCCTCCCGCGCGGTCGGCCTCGCCAACGGCCGCAACCCCCTGGGCATCATCGTCCCCTGCCACCGCGTGATCGGTGCCGACGGCAGCCTCACGGGCTACGGGGGCGGCCTGGAGCGCAAGCAGCGCCTGCTGGACTTCGAACGGGGAGCGGCCCTGTTCTGACCCGCGGCGCTAGCCCGCCGCGAGCCCGCGCAGCAGCGCCGGCAGGGCCGTGCCGATGGGGTCGCGGACGACCTCGTCGGCCAGCTCGTCGTAGGGCGTGGGCTCGGCGTTGACGACGATCAGCCGTGCGCCGTGGTCGGCGGCGACACCGGCGAGCCCGGCGGCGGGCTGCACTTGCAGGCTGCTGCCGGCGGCGACGAAGACCTGGCACGCCTTGGCGACGGCGGCCGCCTCACCGAGCACCACGGGGTCCAGGCGCTCGCCGAACATCACCGTGGCCGGCTTCAGGATCCCGCCGCACCGCGCGCACGGCGGGTCGGCCTCCCCGGCCTCGACCCGGCCCAGGGCCTCCTCCATCGGCCCCCGCGCATGGCAGGCGGTGCACACGAACTCCCGCGCCGTGCCGTGCAGTTCGAGGACCTTGCGGGCGGGCATCCCGGCGAGCTGGTGCAGCCCGTCCACGTTCTGCGTGATCACCCGCACCGGCACCCCGGACCGCTCCAGCTCCGCGACGGCCCGGTGCGCGGCGTTCGGCTCGGCGCCGAGGGCCCCGGTCTCCCACCGCATCCGCCACGACCGCCGCCGGATCTCCGGATCGCCCATGTAGTACGCGTAGGTCACGAGCTTCTCGGCCTCGGGATCCCTGCGCCACAGTCCGTTCGGCCCGCGGTAGTCGGGGATCCCGGAGTCGGTGGACACACCGGCCCCGGTGAGCAGGGCGACGAGCGGCTTGGCCATGCCGGCGAGAGTAGGCCGGATCCCCGGCGGCGGCGAGCGGATATCGCGCGGCGGCGAGCGGACATGGCGCGGCGGCAGCCGTCACCGGTCAGAAGACCCGCCGGCCGTTCTCCAGTTCCGCCGGACCCGAGCCCTCCGCCAGGACGTCGAGGGCGGCCAGGACGCGGCGGCCGAGGGCGCCGGGCAGGTACGCCGTCAGCTCCTCGCGGGGGACCGTACGCCAGGACAGCAGCTCCTCCTCCTGAAGGCGGATCGCCTTCAGGTCCTCCTCGCCGAGCACCCCGCCGTCGTACAGGTACGCCACCAGCGGCGGGCGGTCCGCGCCGGGCACCCAGTCCACCGCCAGCAGCCGCCCGGGCTCGCGGTCCAGGCCGATCTCCTCCAGCGTCTCGCGCCGCGCGCCCTGCCGCGGGCTCTCCCCGTCGTCGGACTCGACGGTGCCGCCGGGCAGCGCCCAGCCCTCCCGGTAGTTGGGCTCGACCAGCAGCACCCGGCCGGCGCCGTCCCGGAACAGCACGGCCGCAGCGGCCAGGACACGGGGCAGGGAGGCGATGTAGGCGGCGTAGTCAGGAGAGGTGCTCATGAAGGGCAGCGTAGCCACCGGACGCCCCTTCCCGGCCTGCCGGTTCAGCCCTCCGACTCCGCCAGCCGCACCGTCCGCTCCGCCAGCTCGCTGATGCGGACCCCGTCGAAGCCGAATACCGCGCTGCGCACCGTGTCCTCCAGCGGCGCCGTCCACTGCGCGGGGATGGCCGCCGCGCCGCCCAGCACCCCCGCCACCGAGCCCGCCGTCGCGCCGTTCGAGTCGGTGTCCAGGCCGCCGCGGACGGTCAGCGTGATGGTGCGCGTGAAGTCGCCGTCGCCGTACAGCAGACCCGCCGTGAGGACGGCGGCGTTCGGGATCGTGTGGATCCACCCCATCCCGGCGGTCTCCTCGGCGACCGTCGTCAGCGTGTCCTCCCAGGACATCCGGGTGTCGTGCAGCGAGGCCACCCGGCGGACGGTGCGGGCGAGGCGGCTGCCGGCCGGGATCACGGCCAGGGCCTCGTCGAGGGCCCGCCGCACGGTGGGCGCGGTGAACGCCGCCGCGACCAGCGCCGCCGCCCACATCGCGCCGTAGACCCCGTTCCCGGTGTGCGACAGCACGGCGTCCCGCCGGGCCAGCGCGGCGGCCCGGCGCGGCGCCCCCGGGCAGGTCCAGCCGAACACGTCGGCCCGGATGAGGGCCCCGATCCACTCCTGGTAGGGGTTGTCGTACGTCGCGGTCAGCGGCGGCTTCAGCCCGTTGGCGAGGTTGCGGTAAGCGGCCCGCTCGGCGGTGAACGTCTGCAGGTACGGCAGCCGCAGCAGCCACAGGTCGCCGACCTGCTCGGTGCTGAAGCCGAAGCCGTGGGTCTCCAGCAGGTCGAGGCCGAGGATCGCGTAGTCGACGTCGTCGTCGCGGCAGCTGCCGTGGATGCGGCCGCGGACGCACTGGCGCCACTCGGGGCGCAGGGCGCCCGCCTCGTCGCCGGCGGGCTCGGGCAGGTAGTCCGTCAGCGGGAGGGCGGCGGCCCGCCTGAGGTAGCGGTCGATGCGGTCGCGCGACCAGACCTCGCCCTGTTCGACGGGCTTGCCGAGCATGTTGCCCGCGATGCGGCCCTGCCAGCCGCCGAGGATGCGATCGCCGAGGTCCGTGTCCGAGCGTGCGGAGGTCATGGGGGAGGTCTACCCGTTTCGACAGCGGAGGCTGCGGTGGGTCCGGGCCGCTGTGTCGGCGGGGCCGGGGTGCCGCCGGGGCCGGCCGCGGGGGTCCATGGGGTGGGCACGGGCTGACGGGGGACGGTTCCTCCGGTTAAGGTCGCAGCGGCGCGACTGGCCTTGACGTGCGTGAAGGCCCGGAGAGCAAGGGGAGTGCAAGTGGCGGACGCTGCAGGGAGCGGAACCCGGAAGGCACAGCGGGTGCTCGTCGCCGCGGACAAGTTCAAGGGGTCGCTGACGGCCGTGGAGGTCGCCGAGCGGGTCACGGCCGGGTTGCGCCATGTCCTGCCCGACCTCCGCGTCGAGGCGCTGCCCGTGGCCGACGGCGGCGACGGCACCGTGGCCGCGGCCGTCGCGGCCGGTTTCGAGCGCCGGGAGGTCCGGGTCGCCGGCCCCCTCGGCGACGAGGTGACGGCGGCGTACGCGCTGCGCGAGGGCACCGCCGTCGTGGAGATGGCCGAGGCGAGCGGGCTGCAACGGCTGCCCGAGGGGGTCTTCGCCCCGCTGACGGCCTCGACCCGCGGCTCCGGCGAGCTGCTGCGCGCCGCGCTGGACGCCGGGGCCCGCACCATCGTCTTCGGCGTGGGCGGCAGCGCCACCACCGACGGCGGCGCCGGGATGCTGTCGGCGCTGGGCGCGCGGTTCCTGGACGCGGAGGGGAGGCCGGTCCCCCCGGGGGGCGGTGGCCTCGCCGAGCTGGCGACGGCGGACCTGTCGGGTCTCGACCCGCGGCTGGCCGACGTCGAGCTGGTCCTCGCCAGCGACGTCGACAACCCGCTGACCGGCCCGAAGGGCGCGCCCGCGGTCTACGGCCCGCAGAAGGGCGCCTCACCGGACGACGTGGCGGCCCTGGACGCCGCCCTCGCGCACTTCGCGAAGGTGCTGGAGGAGACGGCCGGCCCGGAGGCGGCCGCGTACGCGGCGTCGCCGGGTGCGGGTGCGGCCGGCGGCATCGGTTACGGCGCCCTGCTCCTGGGCGCCCGGTTCCGCCCCGGCATCGAGGTCATGCTCGACGTCCTGGGCTTCGCGCCCGCCCTGGACCGCGCCGATCTGGTGATCACCGGCGAGGGCTCCCTCGACGAGCAGACGCTGCACGGCAAGGCCCCGGCGGGCGTCGCCACGGCGGCCCGCGCCGCCGGCCGGGACGTCGTGGCCGTCTGCGGCCGCCTCGCCCTCCCCCCGGAGGTCCTGGGCCGGGCCGGCATCCGCAGGGCGTACCCCCTGACGGACGAGGAGCCGGACGTGGCGAAGTGCATCGCCGAGGCGGGCCCCCTCCTGGAGCGCGTCGCCCGGCGCATCGCCCAGGACTTCCTGACCTGAGCCGGGGCCCGGGCGGAGCCGGGCTCCAGGCTGAGCGGATGCCCGACCTGAGCCGGTTCCCGACCTGAGCCCGGATCCCGGGCTGGACGCAATCCCGCTCCGAGCGGCTCCCGCCCGACCCGGCTCCGCCCGCCCGGCCTGCGGCCGCCCGCCTGCGGCTGCCCGGCTGCGGCTGCCCGGCTGCGGCCTCTCGCCTGCGGCTGCCCGGCTGCGGCTGTCCGCCTGCGGCCTCTCGCCTGCGGCCGCCCGGCTGTGGCCGCCCGGCTGCGGCTGTCCGCCTGCGGCCGCCGGGCTCCGGCCGCTCGCCTGCGGCTGTCCGCCTGCGGCCTCTCGCCTGCGGCCGCCCGGCTGTGGCTGCCCGGCTGTGGCCCCGGCCTCCGGCCGGCCGGCTGTGGCTGCCCGGCTGCGGCCCCCGGCTGTGGCCGCCCGCCTGCGGCTGCCCGCCTGTGGCCGCCCGGCTGTGGCTGCCCGGCTGCGGCCCCCGGCTGTGGCCGCCCGCCTGTGGCCGCCCGGCTGTGGCTGCCCGGCTGCGGCCCCCGCCTGTGGCCGCGCGCCTGTGGCTGCCCGGCTGTGGCTGCCCGGCTGTGGCTGCCCGGCTGCGGCCTCTCGCCTGCGGCTGTCTGCCTGCGGCCTCTCGCCTGCGGCTGTCTGCCTGCGGCCTCTCGCCTGCGGCTGTCTGCCTGCGGCCTCTCGCCTGCGGCCGCCCGCCTGTGGCTGCCCGCCTGTGGCTGCCCGGCTGCGGCCCCCGCCTCCGGCCGCCGCCGGGCCCCGGCCGCCCGCTCCAGCGGCCCGCCCGCGGCTCTTCGCTTCCAGCCGCGCACCTGCGGGCCGCGCACCTGCGGACGTCCGGCTCCGGCCGCCCGCCTGCGGCCTCTCGCCACGTGCTCCAGCGGGGGTCCGCCCGCCGGGCGCGTGGTGGGACCCGGAGGCCGGGTACCTCGCGAGGTGGCGTTGCGGCACCCGCGTCCGTGCACGGGAAGGGCCCCGGACCGTCACCCGGTCCGGGGCCCTTCGCCTGTGTCCTGCTACGGCAGCTGCGCCGCCCGTGCCTCGCGACGGTTGTCGCGGAAGTTGTTCACCCGCCGGGCCGTCGCGAACAGCGGGATGACCGCCCCCATGACCAGCTGCAGGGCGCAGCCCGTCTGGAGCAGCAGCTGGCCGCTCGGCGCGTCGAACGCCCAGGCCGCCATCAGGCCCATGCCCAGCACGATCCACGACAGCATCGCCACGGCGAGCCGGCCCCGCGGCTTCGGGTACTCCACGCGGCTCACCATCAGCCACGCCGTCCCCAGGATCGCCAGCAGGGTCGCCACGAAGGGCAGCTCCAGCAGGACGATCGACACGACCGTGAGCGCGCCGAACGGTGACGGCATGCCCTGGAAGGTGCCGTCCTTGACCGTGACGCACGAGAACCGGGCGAGCCGCAGCACCACCGCCAGCAGCACCACGATGGCCCCGACCGCGGCGACCCGCTGGTACGCGCCGTCCGCGACCATGCCGTAGACGAGCACGAAGTACGCCGGCGCCAGGCCGAAGCTGATCAGGTCCGACAGGTTGTCCAGCTCGGCGCCCATGGGCGAGGACCGCAGCTTGCGCGCCACCAGGCCGTCGAACAGGTCGAAGACCGCCGCGCAGAGCATGAGGATGACCGCCGTGGCCGCGCTGTTGCGTGCCATGCCGGTCTCCTGGCTGCCCATGAGATCCGGGATCAGGATGCCGGTGGTGGTGAAGTACACCGCCATGAAGCCGCACGTGGCGTTGCCGAGCGTCAGCGTGTCCGCTATCGACAGCCGGAGGGAGAGGGGCATCTCCTCTTCCTCGTCGACCTCGTCGGACCCCGGGACCCAGCCGGACTTGGTATCAGGATCAACCACGGTCAATGCGAGTCACCCCAGCCACGGTCTTCTGCCCCACCTCGACCGCGACCTCCACGCCCTCGGGCAGGTAGAGGTCGACGCGCGAGCCGAAGCGGATCAGGCCGATCCGCTCGCCCTGCTCGACCTTGGTGCCCTGGGGCACGTAGGGGACGATGCGGCGGGCGACGGCACCGGCGATCTGGATCATCTCGATGTCGCCGAGCTCGGTGTCGAAGTGCCAGACGACGCGCTCGTTGTTCTCGCTCTCCTTGTTGAAGGCGGGAACGAAGCCACCGGGCACGTGCTCGACCGACGTCACGGTGCCGGCCAGCGGCGCGCGGTTGACGTGGACGTTGAGCGGGCTCATGAAGATCGCGACGCGGGTGCGGCCGTCCTTCCACGGCATGATGCTCTGCACCACACCGTCGGCGGGCGAGATGACCCGGCCCTGGGTGATCTCGCGCTCGGGGTCGCGGAAGAACCACAGCATGCCCGCCGCCAGCGCGGTGGCGGGAACGGCCACGGCCTTGGCGGCGCCGGAACGGCGCGCGCGGGCCAGGCTGAGTGCTGCGGTGGCGACGGTCGGAAGAAGCCACGGCGATGCTCCGCGCGCGAGGCGTACGCCGGCCCGGCTGTCGCGAGATGCAGAGGTTTGGCTGTGGGGCATGGATGACCTTCGTAGCGGATGATGCCGCACTCTGACGGGGGACGGCGGCTTTCCGGCGATCGTAGCGGCTCGCGGCCCTAACTGGGTAAGCCAGGCTGCCGAGTCGGCGGCTGAGGCGTGCTGACGGGGTGTGATCTTCTTCTCCAAGAAAACACCCCGTATCCGGACATCTAGCCCTGGAATCGATACTCTTCGAGCAGCCGCCTGCCGATGATCATTTTCTGGATCTCGGCGGTACCTTCACCGATCAGCAGCATCGGCGCCTCGCGGTAGAGGCGCTCGATCTCGTACTCCTTGGAGAAGCCGTAGCCGCCGTGGATCCGGAAGGCGTCCTCGACGACCTCCTTGCAGTACTCGGAGGCGAGGTACTTCGCCATCCCAGCCTCGAGGTCGTTTCGCTCCCCGGAGTCCTTTTTGCGTGCCGCGTTCACCATCATCGCATGCGCGGCCTCGACCTTGGTAGCCATCTCGGCCAGCTTGAACTGGATGGCCTGGTGCTGGGCGATCGCCTTGCCGAAGGTGTGCCGCTGCTGCGCGTACTGCACGCCCAGTTCGAACGCACGCTGCGCGACGCCGCAGCCACGCGCCGCCACGTTCACGCGGCCGACCTCGACGCCGTCCATCATCTGGTAGAAACCGCGGCCCGTGACCCCGCCGAGCACGCGGTCCGCGGGAATCCGCAGGCCATCCATGATGAGCTCGGTGGTGTCGACCCCCTTGTAGCCCATCTTGTCGATCTTGCCGGGGATGGTGAGACCGGGGCGGACCTCGCCGAAGCCGGGCTCCTTCTCCACCAGGAAGGTGGTCATCGACTTGTGGGGCGCCGTGCCCTCGGGGTGACCTTCGTCACTCCGGACCAGAACGGCCACCAGCGACGACGTTCCGCCGTTCGTCAGCCACATCTTCTGGCCGTTCAGGACGTACTCCTCGCCGTCCTTCACCGCCTTGGACGTGATCGCCGACACGTCCGAGCCGAGAGCCGGCTCCGACATCGAGAACGCGCCCCGGATGTCCCCGGCCGCCATGCGCGGCAGGAAGTGGTCCTTCTGCTCCTGCGTGCCGTGCTGCTTGAGCATGTAGGCCACGATGAAGTGGGTGTTGATGATGCCGGACACCGACATCCAGCCGCGGGCGATCTCCTCGACGCACAGCGCGTACGTCAGGAGCGACTCGCCCAGACCGCCGTACTCCTCGGGAATCATCAGGCCGAACAGGCCCAACTCCTTCAGCCCGTCGACGATCGCTTGCGGGTACTCGTCGCGGTGCTCCAGCTCCGTGGCGACCGGGATGATCTCCTTGTCCACGAAGTCCCGGACGGTGGACAGGATCTCCTGCTGGACGTCCGTCAGACCGGCGGTCTGGGCGAGTCGCGCCATGGCTACTTCTCCTGCTCCCTGAGCTCGGGGCGGCCGGGCTGCTCGCCGCCGCGCTCCTTGATGTACGTCTCGGTCGGCACCATCACCTTGCGGCGGAACACGCAGACCAGCGTGCCGTCCTGCTTGTAGCCCTTGGTCTCCACGTACACGATGCCGCGGTCGTTCTTGGACTTCGACGGCCACTTGTCGAGCACGGTCGTCTGGCCGTAGATCGTGTCGCCGTGGAAGGTCGGCGCCACGTGCTTGAGCGACTCGATCTCCAGGTTGGCGATGGCCTTGCCGGAGATGTCCGGTACGGACATGCCGAGCAGCAGCGAGTAGATGTAGTTGCCCACCACGACGTTCTTGCCGAAGTCCGTCGTCTTCTCCGCATAGTTCGTGTCCATGTGGAGGGGGTGGTGGTTCATGGTGAGGAGACAGAACAGGTGGTCGTCGTACTCCGTGACCGTCTTGCCCGGCCAGTGCTTGTACGTCGCGCCGACCTCGAACTCCTCGTAGGTGCGTCCGAACTGCATGGCGCTCAGCCCTCCGGGATCTCGAACTTGCTGGTGCGCTGCATGCCGGCGGCGCGGCCCTTGCCGGAGATGACCAGCGCCATCTTGCGGCTGGCCTCGTCGATCATCTCGTCGCCGAGCATCGCCGAGCCCTTCTTGCCGCCCGCCTCGGACGTGTAGTAGTCGTACGCGTCCAGGATCAGCTCGGCGTGGTCGTAGTCCTCCTGCGACGGCGAGAAGATCTCGTTGGAGGCCTCGACCTGGCCCGGGTGCAGCACCCACTTGCCGTCGAAGCCGAGGGCGGCGGCGCGCTGCGCGACCTCGCGGTAGCCCTCGACGTTGCGGATCTGGAGGTAGGGGCCGTCGATCGCCTGGAGGTTGTTGGCGCGGGCGGCCATGAGGATCTTCATCAGGATGTAGTGGTAGGCGTCGGCCGGGTAGCCGGGCGGCTGCTCGCCCACGACCAGCGACTTCATGTTGATGGACGCCATGAAGTCGGCCGGGCCGAAGATGATGGTCTCCACGCGCGGGGAGGCCTGGGCGATCTCGTTGACGTTGTTCAGGCCCTGGGCGTTCTCGATCTGCGCCTCGATGCCGATGCGGCCGACCTCGAAGCCCATGGTCTTCTCGATCTGCGTCAGCAGCAGGTCCAGCGCCACGATCTGCTGGGCGTCCTGCACCTTCGGCAGCATGATGCAGTCGAGGTTGGGGCCGGCGCCCTCGACGACCGTGACGACGTCGCGGTAGGTCCACTCGGTCGTCCAGTCGTTGACGCGGACGACCCGCGTCTTGCCCGTCCAGTCGCCCTCGTTGAGGAACTTCACGATGGTGTGCCGCGCCTCGGGCTTGGCCAGCGGGGCGCACGCGTCCTCCAGGTCGAGGAAGACCTGGTCCGCCGGGAGGCCCTGCGCCTTCTCCAGGAAGCGCGGGTTCGAGCCCGGTACCGCCAGGCAGGAACGCCGGGGGCGAAGGCGGTTGACGGTCGTCATGCGGGGACCTCCAGGGGGTCGAGCTGGTTCGCTTTCCGGATCTCGTCGACGATGCGGCCGATGATCCCGGTGATGTCGAAGTCCTTCGGGGTGAAGACCGCGGCCACTCCGGCTTCCCTGAGCTGCTCGGCGTCACCATTCGGGATGATGCCACCGGCGATCACGGGGATGTCTGTGGCACCGGCCACACGCAGCCGTTCGAGGACGTCCGGGACCAGCTGGGCGTGCGATCCGGACAGGATCGACAGGCCGACCGCGTGCACGTCCTCGGCGAGGGCCGCGTCCACGATCTGCTCCGGCGTCAGCCGGATGCCCTGGTAGACCACCTCGAAGCCGGCGTCCCGCGCGCGCACCGCGATCTGCTCGGCGCCGTTGGAGTGCCCGTCCAGGCCCGGCTTGCCGACCAGGAAGCGCAGCTTGCCCACGTCCAGGTCCTTGGCGGTCAGCTCCACCTTGCGGCGGACCAGGGCCAGCGAGCTGCCCTCCTCGACCGGCACGGCCACCGGCGCGGAGGAGACGCCCGTGGGCGCCCGGAACTCGCCGAACACCTCGCGCAGGGCCCCGGCCCACTCGCCGGTTGTCGCGCCGGCGCGGGCGCACTCCAGGGTGGCCTCCATGAGGTTCTCGTTGCCGCGGGCGGCGTCCTTCAGGCGCTCCAGGGCCTTGCAGGGCCTCGGGTGGTTGAAGGGCGGCTGGTAGCGGCTGTCCCGCCACTGCTGCAGCCCGGCGATGACCCGGGCCTCGACCGCCGGGTCCACCGTCTGGATGGCGGTGTCCAGGTCGGCGGTCAGGGGGTTGGGCTCGGTGCCCTCGAAGATGTTGACGCCGACGATCTTCTCCTGGCCGGACTCGATCCGGCCGCGGCGCTCGGCGTGCGAGGCGACCAGCTGCGACTTGAGGTAGCCGGACTCGACGGCCGCCATCGCGCCGCCCATCTCCTGGATGCGGTCGATCTCGGCGAACGCCTCCTCGACCAGCCGGTCCACCTTCGCCTCGATCACCTTCGAGCCCTCGAAGACGTCCTCGTACTCCAGCAGGTCGCTCTCGTACGCCAGGACCTGCTGGATGCGCAGCGACCACTGCTGGTCCCACGGGCGGGGCAGGCCCAGGGCCTCGTTCCAGGCGGGCAGCTGCACGGCGCGCGCGCGGGCGTCCTTGGAGAGGGTGACGGCCAGCATCTCCAGCACGATCCGCTGGACGTTGTTCTCCGGCTGCGCCTCGGTCAGGCCCAGGGAGTTGACCTGGACGCCGTAGCGGAAGCGGCGCTGCTTGGGGTTCTCGATGCCGTACCGCTCGCGGGTGATGCGGTCCCAGATGCGGCCGAACGCCCGCATCTTGCACATCTCCTCGATGAAGCGGACGCCCGCGTTCACGAAGAAGGAGATGCGCGCGACGACGTCGCCCATGCGGTCCTGCGGCACCTGGCCGGAGTCGCGCACCGCGTCCAGCACGGCGATGGCGGTGGACATCGCGTACGCGATCTCCTGGACCGGTGTGGCGCCCGCCTCCTGCAGGTGGTAGCTGCAGATGTTGATCGGGTTCCACTTCGGCATGTGGGAGACCGTGTACGCGATCATGTCCGTCGTCAGGCGCAGGCTCGGCCCCGGCGGGAAGACGTGCGTGCCGCGGGAGAGGTACTCCTTGACGATGTCGTTCTGGGTCGTGCCCTGGAGCTTGGTGATGTCGGCACCCTGCTCCTCGGCGACGACCTGGTAGAGCGCCAGCAGCCACATGGCCGTGGCGTTGATGGTCATCGAGGTGTTCATCTGCTCCAGGGGGATGTCCTGGAACAGCCGGCGCATGTCACCGAGGTGCGCGATCGGCACGCCGACCCGTCCGACCTCGCCGCGGGCGAGGATGTGGTCGGAGTCGTAGCCGGTCTGCGTCGGCAGGTCGAACGCCACCGACAGACCCGTCTGGCCCTTGGCGAGGTTGCGCCGGTACAGCTCGTTGGACGCCTCGGCCGTGGAGTGACCGGCGTACGTGCGCATGAGCCACGGCCGGTCCTTCTCCCGCCTGCCGTCGGCGGGCTGACGCTCAGTCATCTGTGCTCCCGGGTGTCTCAGATGTTGCGGAAGCGGTTGATGGCGTCGATGTGCTGGGCGCGCTTGGCCTCGTCGCGCACGCCCAGGCCCTCCTCGGGGGACATGCAGAGCACGCCGACCTTGCCCTGGTGGAGGTTGCGGTGCACGTCGAACGCGGCCTGGCCGGTGTCCTCCAGGGAGTACACCTTGGACAGCGTGGGGTGGATCTTGCCCTTCGCGATCAGGCGGTTGGCCTCCCAGGCCTCGCGGTAGTTGGCGAAGTGCGAGCCGATGATGCGCTTCAGCGACATCCACAGGTAGCGGTTGTCGTACTCGTGCATGTAGCCCGAGGTCGAGGCGCAGGTGGTGATGGTGCCGCCCTTGCGGGTGACGAACACGGACGCGCCGAAGGTCTCCCGGCCCGGGTGCTCGAAGACGATGTCGATGTCCTCGCCGCCGGTGAGCTCGCGGATGCGCTTGCCGAAGCGCTTCCACTCCCTGGGGTCCTGGGTGTTCTCGTCCTTCCAGAACTTGTAGCCCTCGGCGGTGCGGTCGATGATCGCCTCGGCGCCCATCGAGCGGCAGATGTCCGCCTTCTGCTCGCTGGAGACCACGCAGATCGGGTTGGCGCCGCCGGCGAGGGCGAACTGCGTGGCGTAGGAGCCGAGTCCGCCGCTCGCGCCCCAGATGAGGACGTTGTCGCCCTGCTTCATGCCGGCGCCGTTGCGGGAGACCAGCTGCCGGTAGGCGGTGGAGTTGACCAGACCGGGGGCGGCGGCCTCCTCCCAGCTGAGGTGGTCGGGCTTGGGCATCAGCTGGTTGGACTTCACCAGGGCGATCTCGGCGAGGCCGCCGAAGTTGGTCTCGAAGCCCCAGATGCGCTGCTCGGGGTCGAGCATCGTGTCGTTGTGGCCGTCGCTGGACTCCAGCTCGACCGACAGGCAGTGGGCGACGACCTCGTCGCCGGGGCGCCAGGCGTTGACGCCCGGGCCGGTGCGCAGGACGACGCCCGCGAGGTCGGAGCCGATGATGTGGTACGGCAGGTCGTGCCGCTTGGCCAGCTCGTTGGTGCGGCCGTAGCGCTCCAGGAAGCCGAAGGTGGACAGCGGCTCGAAGATCGACGTCCACACCGAGTTGTAGTTGACCGACGAGGCCATGACGGCCACCAGCGCCTCGCCCGGGCCGAGCTCGGGCAGCGGCACCTCGTCCAGGTGGATCGACTTGCGGGGGTCCTTGTCGCGCGTGGCGAGCCCGGCGAACATCTCCGTCTCGTCCTTGTGCACGGTGATCGCGCGGTACGACTCGGGCAGCGGGAGGGCGGCGAAGTCCTCCGACGTGGAGTCGGGCGACTGGATCGCGGCCAGGATGTCCTTCACGGTCACGGTGTTGCCTCCGGCGGTGAGCGCCCTGAGGGAGGGGCGCCGATGGTTACGTCGGTGCTGCTGAGGGTTGAGGGGTGCCGTCGGTTCGGCGGTGGTGCTGATCGGCGGCGCATGGTGGCGCGGGAGGTTGCCTGTGACGCAGGCGTCCGGACGTGCAGGCGGGTTCGGCCTGCCGGGACGTCGCCCGGACTCCTTCAACGTATGACACCGCGTGTCACCCCGCAAGGCACTGAGTGCCAGAACTTGATCTCAGATGAAATCTTTACGCAACATATGAGCGATGATCGATCGAACGGGGTCGGCCAGGGCCCGTAAAACGGCCCCTGACATGCCAAAACGGCCACCCCGAAGGGTGGCCGTCATCACAGTGCCGTGAGCTGCTCAGCGCTCCTTGAGGGCCTGCTCGATGGTCCGCATGACCTCGTCCAGCGGGGCGTCCGTGCGGGCCACCGTCACCAGCACCTCGCCCTGCGTCGAGGCCGTCGCCGCGGCCGGCTGGGGGTCCGCGGAGCGCCCTGCGCCGATGCCGGTGCCGAAGGTCCTGCGCACGATGGCGAACGCGTGGTCCAGCTGCGCCTCCACATCGCCCTGACCGCCGGCCCGGAGCCAGCGCCGCAGCACGTGGTTGTGCGCGGTGACCACCGCCGAGGCGGCCACCTCCGCCAGCAGCGGGTCGTCGTTGGCGTCGTCGGCGTGCGCGCGCTCGTCGAAGTGGCCGAGGAGGTAGCGGGTGAACAGCCGCTCGTAGCGGGCGACCGAGGCGATCTCCGCCTCGCGCAGGGTGGGCACCTCGCGCGTCAGCTTGTAGCGGGCGACCGAGATCTCCGGCCGGGCCGCGTACATCCGCATGACCTCCTTGATCCCGCGGCACACGGTGTCGAGCGGATGCTCGTGCGCGGGCGCCGCGTTGAGCACCGCCTCGGCGCGGATCAGGGTGTCGTCGTGGTCGGGGAAGATCGCCTCTTCCTTGGAGCGGAAGTGGCGGAAGAACGTACGGCGGGCCACCCCGGCCCGGGCCGCGATCTCGTCGACGGTGGTCGCCTCGTACCCCTTCGTCGCGAAGAGCTCCATCGCGGCGGCCGCCAGTTCCCGGCGCATCTTGAGCCGCTGGGCGGCGGCACGGGAGCCGGCGGCGCTCTCCGGGGCGTCGGCCGCGGCGGGGGTACGTGAGGACTTGGCGGGCTGGGGCATGCCCTGAACGTACTGCATGTGCGCAGCTCGGTGCGCGTGACCTGGGTGCCGGAAGCCGCCGGGGGGCGGGGCGGACCGGTCCGGGCCGAAGAGCCCGCCCCACTCCGCCCCGGACCGGGGCCGGCCGCCGGGACGCTCAGCGCTTGGCATATTCGCGGAAGCCGCGGCCGGTCTTCCGGCCGAGGCAGCCCGCGGCCACCAGGTGCTCCAGCAGCTGCGCCGGGGCGAGACCCGGGTCGCGGAACTCGCGGTGCAGGACCTTCTCGATGGCGAGCGAGACGTCGAGTCCGACGACGTCCAGCAGCTCGAACGGACCCATCGGGTAGCCGCCGCCCAGCTTCATCGCGGCGTCGATGTCGTCGAGCGAGGCGTAGTGCTCCTGCACCATCTTGACCGCGTTGTTGAGGTACGGGAACAGCAGCGCGTTCACGATGAAGCCGGCCCGGTCCCCGCAGTCCACCGCGTGCTTGCGGATCCGGCCGCAGACCTCGCGGACCGTGGCGTGCACGTCGTCGGCGGTCAGCACGGTGCGCACCACCTCGACCAGCTTCATGGCCGGCGCCGGGTTGAAGAAGTGCATCCCGATGACGTCCTGCGGCCGCGAGGTGGCCCGGGCGCAGGCGACGACCGGCAGGGAGGAGGTCGTCGTGGCCAGGATCGCGCCCGGCTTGCAGACCTTGTCCAGCGTGGCGAACAGCTGCCGCTTGACCTCCAGGTCCTCGGCGACCGCCTCCAGGGCCAGATCGACGCCGGCGAAGTCCTCGTAGCTGCCGGTGGCCGTGATGCGGTCCAGGGTCTCGGCGGCGGCCTCGGCGGTCATGCGGCCCTTGTCGACCGAGCGCGCCAGGGACTTGCCGATGCGGGCCTTGGCGGTCTGCGCCTTCTCCTCGCTGCGCGCGGCCAGGACGACCTCGTAGCCGGCCTTGGCGAAGACCTCGGCGATCCCGGAGGCCATGGTGCCCGAACCGGCCACCCCGACCGAGGAGACGGTCCGGCCGGCGACCGCCGTGCCGTTCTCCGAGGGGGTCAGCGCGTCCGGCACGACGACCGCGCTGCCCGGCGCCTCGTACGTGTAGAAGCCGCGCCCCGCCTTGCGGCCCGTCAGACCGGCCTCGCTGAGCTGCCTGAGGATGGGGGCCGGGGCGTGCAGCCGGTCGTGGGAGGCGGTGTACATGGCCTCCAGGACCGTGCGCGCGGTGTCGACGCCGATCAGGTCGAGCAGCGCCAGCGGGCCCATGGGCAGTCCGCAGCCCAGCCGCATCGCGGCGTCGATGTCCTCGCGGGAGGCGTACCGCGCCTCGTACATGGCGGCGGCCTGGTTGAGGTAGCCGAACAGCAGGCCGTCGGCGACGAAACCGGGCCGGTCGCCGACCGCGACGGGTTCCTTGCCCAGGTCGAGCGCGAGGTCGGTGACGGCCGTGACGGCGGCGGGGGCGGTCAGCACCGAGGACACGACCTCGACCAGCTTCATCGCCGGCGCCGGGTTGAAGAAGTGCAGGCCCAGCACCCGTTCCGGCCGTGCGGAGTCGGCCGCCAGCCGCGTGACGGACAGCGCGTTGGTGCCGGTCGCCAGGATCGTCCCCGGACGCACGATCGCGTCGAGCTCCCGGAAGATCTGCTGCTTGACCTCGTACGACTCCGGGGCCACCTCGATGACCAGGTCGGCGTCGGCCGCGGCACGCAGGTCGGAGGAGGTGCGCACCCGGGCCAGGATCTCGGCACGGTCCTGCTCGGTCAGCCGGCCGCGCTCCACGCCGCGGGCGGTGGAGGCCTCCAGGGCGGCGACGCACGTGGCGGCCTGGGCCTCGCTGATGTCGATGCCGACGACCTCGCGGCCGGCCTTGGCGAGGACCTCGGCGATGCCGGTGCCCATCGTGCCGAGACCGACGACGGCGACGGTGCGCAGCGGGGACTGGGACGGGTCGGAAAGGGGAGTGGCCATCGCGGGACTCCAGGATGAGGGTGACGACGGGGAACGCCTCCCGGGTGCGCCGCGCGAGGACCGGCGGAAGCCGGGTCGCGGACGCACCGGGTGCGTGAGGAATGCGGGTGTGGGCCGGGCTGCGAAGCGCACACGCCCGGTACCGTCTTCCCCGGGGCGTGCACACGCCCGGAGGGGGACGGCCGTCCGACCGGCCCTGTCCCGGGGCCGAGCCGTACTGCGGTACCTGAGGCACCGAACCGACTGCTCTCACGGCGGCCGCGTCACCAGACCGCCCTGAGGGATCGCGAGTGGGTAACTCGCTCGTCTGAGCTTAACCGGCGGGTAACGAGCGCGCCAGCCCCCGGTGTTTGTGATGTACGTCCCGTGCGGGCCACGGCCCGCCTAACCTCTCAGTCATGGACGAAGAGTTGCGATCACTCACGGAGCGCTTACGGCAGGAGTCCGGAGGCCCGCCGGCGTTCGAGCGGCTCGCGGCGACCGACGACCCGGACGTGCTCGCGGCGGTGCTGACCGAGCAGGGGCAGCCGCTGTGGGCGCGTGAACTGGCCGCGTTCCGGCTGGGCGTGGCGGGGGACCGGCGGGCCTTCGAAGCGCTGGTGCTGCTGCTCAACCACCGTGATCCGCCGCGCTGCGCCTCCGCCGCGCACGCCCTCGCCCGGCTCGGCGACCCCCGCACCGCACGCGCGGCCGCCGCCCTCGCCACCAACGAACTGCGCGTCGCCTACGCCCTGCACCCGGTGCGGCTCCTGGTCGACCTGCGGGCACCGGAGGCCGTGCCGGCGCTGATCACCACCCTGCGGCGGCGGTTGCGCCCGCACGACCCCTACCGCCGGGTCGCCCTGGCCTGCGTGGACGGGCTCGGGACCCTGGGCGACGACCGGGCCCGCCCGGTGCTGAACGAGGCCCTCGCCCATCCGGCGCTGGCCGAGGCGGCCGTACGGGCCCTGGGGCGGATCCCCGGACAGAGGTGAGGCGCCGACGGTCGCCGGGCACGTCAGCGGGACAGGGGTCGGACGTACCGCACCTCGGGTACCGCGACCCCGTCCACCTCGAAGGACTCCGCGGGCCGTCGGCGCGGGAGAGGTGCGCGCGGCGCCGCTCGGCGTCCTCCTCGACGCTGAGCCCGTCGAGATACGCCTGCGGCATCATGCCCCGGTAGGCGTGCTGCCGGCCACGGACGCGGATCCCGGCGACGCCCTCGCAGTCGGCCGGGGTCATCTCCCGTATCCGCACGGCCGCAGGGGCGCGGCCACCGCCGGGGACGGAAACGCTCGTCGGCTCCTTCACGGGTCCATGGTGGCCCACGGCCGGCGGCGTCCGTCCCCGACGGGCCGTCAGGCGCTCAGCGGCGGAAGCCGAGCAGCCCGTGCAGCGCCGAGCCCTTCGAGGAGGCGGGCGACGTCCCCCGTGCCGAGGCGGAAGTGTCGGACGCCGCGGGCTCCGGATCGGGCAGTGCCTCGCACACCGCGTCCGCCGCGCCGTGACCGCGCGGGACGGTGCCGTCGGTGAGGTAGGCGGCCAGGTGCTTGTCCAGGCAGGCGTTGCCGCTCAGCGTGATGCCGTGGTTGCCGCCGCCCTGCTCGACCACCAGGCTGGACCGGGCCAGCAGGCGGTGGGTCGTGACGGCACCCTGGTACGGCGTGGCCGCGTCGCCGGTCGCCTGGAACAGCAGCACCGGTGGCAGCTTGCCGTTGGCGACGTTCACCGGGCGCCGCGACTCCGTCGGCCAGAACGCGCACGGCGCGTTGTACCAGGCGTTGTTCCAGGTCATGAAGGGCGCCTTGCCGTACACCGCCCAGTTGTCCCGGCGCCACTGCCGCCAGTCGCGCGGCCAGCCGGCGTCCCGGCACTGGACCGAGGTGTAGACGCTGTACCCGTTGTCGCCGGAGGCGTCGACCGCGCCGAGGCTCTCGTACGCCTCGACCAGCGGCCCCGGGTCCTTGTCCACGGCGTACGCCGCGAACGCCTCGGCCAGGAGGGGCCAGTAGCCGTTGTAGTAGCCGCCGGGGATGAAGGTGTCCTCCAGTTCCGAGGCGCCCACCGTGCCCTGCGCGGGCTTCTTCGCCAGGGCCGCGCGCATGGCGTACCACCTGGCCTCGACCTTCTCGGGGTCGGTGCCCAGCCCGTAGGCGCCGTCGTGCCGTGCGACCCAGGCCAGGAAGGCGCGGTGGCGGTCGTCGAAGGCCACGTCCTGGTTCAGGTTGGCCTCGTACCAGACGTCGGTCGGGTCGACGACCGAGTCCAGGACCAGTCGCCGCACGCGCTCGGGGAAGTACCGGGCGTACACCGCCCCCAGGTAGGTGCCGTACGAGTAGCCGAAGTAGTTGAGCTTCTCGGCGCCCAGGGCGCGCCGGATCGCGTCCATGTCGCGCACGGCGCTGGTGGTGTCGATGTACGGCAGGAGGTGCCCGTACTTCTTGCCGCAGGCGGCGGCGAAGGCCTTGGCGCGGTCGAGGTTGGCCCTCTCGATCGCGGGCGTCGCGGGGACGGAGTCCGGGCGGACCGGGTCGAAGTGGCCCGGCTTGCAGTCCAGCGCGGGCTTGCTGGCCCCCACGCCGCGCGGGTCGAAGCCGATGACGTCGTACTGGGCCGCGACCTTCGCGGGCAGCGACGAGGCGACGAACCCGGCGAGCGTCAGGCCGCTGCCGCCGGGGCCGCCCGGGTTGACCAGCAGGGGGCCCTGGTAGGTGCGGGCGGTGTGCGGGACGCGGGACAGGGCGAGGGTGATCTGCTTCCCCCGCGGCCTGCGGTGGTCCAGGGGCACCTTCAGGGACGCGCACTGGAGCGTCGGGTGGTCGTCGGTGGCGCAGCTCTTCCAGGAGAGCTGCGCGGTCTGCACGGTGGTGGGGGCGGTGCTGGGTGCGCTCGCCTCGGCGGGAACGGCCGTGAAGGTCCCGGCCATGACGACGGCGGCGCCGCACAGCGCGGCTGCGCGTTTTCTCATGGAGTCCTCCCAGGACGGCGGGATGTCGGACCGCGGGGGTCACCGTCCTCGCCGCATCGTCCCGGAATCCGGTCCTGGAAGAACTCATTCCGTAAAACTCATGACCCGATTGGATCGCCGGTTGCGCTCGAATGCTCCTAAAGGAGCGAAAGTTGGGTGGGGCCGGACACCGGCGGTTCCTCCGTCGGTTCGGGCGGCCGGATCCGCCGCGGTGCCGCCGGGCGCGTGGGCCCGATGCCGTACTCCTCGGCCAGCTCGTGCACCTGACGGGTGATCCGGCGCTGGTACCACTTCGGCGCGTAGGAGCCTTCGGCGTACAGCCGCTCGTAGCGCGCGACCAGATACGGGTGGTGGCGGGCCAGCCAGGCCATGAACCACTCCCGGGCGCCGGGCCGCAGGTGCAGCACCAGCGGGGTCACGGACGTGGCGCCGCAGGCCGCTATCTCCCGCACCGTGGCCCGCAGTTGATCCGGCCCGTCGCTCAGGAAGGGGATGACCGGTGCCATCAGCACGCCGCAGCCGATGCCGAGCTCCCCGAAGGCGCGGACGACCTCCAGGCGCCGCTGCGGTGCGGGGGTGCCCGGCTCCACGGTGCGCCACAGCTCCTGGTCGGTGAAGCCGACCGAGACCGAGATGCCGACGTCGGTCACCTCGGCCGCCTGCCGGATCAGGTCCAGGTCGCGCAGGATCAGCGTGCCCTTGGTCAGGATGGAGAACGGGTTGGCGTGGTCGCGCAGGGCGGCGATGATGCCCGGCATCAGCCGGTAGCGGCCCTCGGCGCGCTGGTAGCAGTCGACGTTGGTGCCCATCGCGATGTGCTCGCCGTGCCAGCGGGGCGAGGCGAGCTGCCGCCGCAGCAGCTCGGGCGCGTTGGTCTTGACGACGATCTGGCTGTCGAAGCCCAGCCCCGTGTCGAGGTCGAGATAGCTGTGCGTCTTGCGCGCGAAGCAGTACACGCACGCGTGCGAGCACCCCCGGTAGGGGTTGACCGTCCACTGGAACGACATCCGTGAGACCGCGGGCACCCGGTTGATGATCGACCGGGCCCGGACCTCGTGGAAGGTGATCCCCGCGAACTCCGGCGTGTCGAAGGTCCGGGTCGTCACCGTGTCCGCGCCGAACAGCGCGGCGTCGGCCCGGCCGTGTTCGGGGTCCACGGTGAGGTTCTCCCAGCGCATGACGCCTCCTCGGTAGCACTGACCACACAATAGAACACATGTTCCCTTGATCGTGCGAGGGTGCTTTCCGAACGGGTGCGACCGTGTTGCGCCACCCCGATTTGGGGGGCCGCGCGGCGGGGTGGTTGGCTTGCCCCGACCCCCCCGAGCAACCAGGTCCTGGAGGAAAGCGATGGCGCAGGTCGAGGCCACTACGGAGCGGATCGTCGCGGCGGACGCGGAGACGGTGTTCGACGCCCTCGCCGACTACAGCGGCACGCGCGCGAAGCTGCTGCCCGAGCAGTTCAGCGAGTACGAGGTGCGCGAGGGCGGGGACGGCGAGGGCACGCTGGTCCACTGGAAGCTCCAGGCCACCAGCAAGCGGGTGCGCGACTGCCTGCTGGAGGTCACCGAGCCCACCGACGGCGAGCTGGTCGAGAAGGACCGCAACTCCTCCATGGTCACCACCTGGCGCGTCACCCCGGCCGGGGAGGGGAAGTCCCGGGTCGTCGTGACCACCACCTGGACCGGTGCCGGCGGCATCGGCGGCTTCTTCGAGAAGACGTTCGCCCCGAAGGGGCTCGGCCGCATCTACGACGCGATGCTCACCCGGCTCGCCGCCGAGGTCGAGAAGTAGGCCGCCAAGAGTCCAGCCGGGAGGGCCTGTTGAGGTCCTCACCGGTTCGAGTGATCTCCGTGCGGTTCGCTCCTGTGCCGTAACTCGTCGCGCTTGCTCGTAGTTGTCGCTTTTACGCGGGAATTGTGCGGCACGCGACGAGGGGAGCGGTGAGTGGGCGGGATCACTCTGGCGCAGGACGAACCGGCGGTGGCGCCTCCCGCCACCCCCGCGCCGCCGCCGCCGGATCCGGAGCGCGGACCGGCCCCGCAGCGGGTCCGGCTGGTCTTCTTCGCGCTCATGCTGGCCCTGCTCCTGGCCGCCCTGGAGCAGATGATCGTCGCCACGGCGCTGCCGAAGATCGTCGGCGAACTGCACGGCCTGGACCGCATGTCCTGGGCGATCACCGCCTACCTGCTCACCGCCACGGTCGGGCTGCCGATCTACGGCAAGCTCGGGGACCTGCTCGGCCGCAAGGGCGTCTTCCAGTTCGCCATCGTCGTCTTCGTCGCCGGCTCCGCCCTGGCGGGCCGCGCGCAGACCATGGACCAGCTGATCGCCTTCCGCGCCCTCCAGGGCGTGGGCGCGGGCGGGCTCATGATCGGGGTCCAGGCGATCATCGCCGACATCGTGCCGCCCCGCGAGCGCGGGCGCTACATGGGGCTGATCGGCGCCTCCTTCGGCCTCGCCTCGGTGGCCGGCCCGCTCCTCGGCGGCTACTTCACCGACCACCTCTCCTGGCGCTGGTGCTTCTACGTCAACGTCCCTTTCGGCATCGTCACGTTCGCCGTCGTGGCGGTCGCGCTGAAGCTGCCGAAGCCCGCCGCCCGGGCCCGGTTCGACGTCCTCGGCGCGCTGCTGCTGACCGCCGCCTCCACCTGTCTGGTGCTGCTGACCAGCTGGGGCGGGACCGAACACGCCTGGGGTTCGCGGGTGATCCTCGGCCTGGCCGCGGGAGCGGGGGCGGCGACCGTGCTCTTCCTGGTCGTCGAGCGGTTCGCCGTCGAACCCCTCATGCCCCTGCGGCTGTTCAGGGACTCCGTCTTCAACGTCACCGGCCTGGTGGGTCTGGTGGTCGGCGTCGGGCTGTTCGGCGC
This sequence comes from Streptomyces sp. NPDC053665, assembly GCF_055585285.1. Taxonomy (NCBI): domain Bacteria; kingdom Bacillati; phylum Actinomycetota; class Actinomycetes; order Kitasatosporales; family Streptomycetaceae; genus Streptomyces; species Streptomyces sp. NPDC053665. The sequence goes on along the minus strand of NZ_JBVJKK010000001.1, from coordinate 1,005,236 downwards.
GGCCAGCTACCTGCCGACCTACCTGCAGATGGTCGACGGCGCCTCCGCCACCGAGTCGGGCCTGCTCATGCTGCCCATGATGGCCGGCATCGTCGGCGCCTCCATCGTCTCGGGCCAGCTCATCAGCCACACCGGCCGCTACAAGGCCTACCCCGTCCTCGGCGGCGTGCTCTCCGTCGCCGGCATGTGGCTGCTGTCCCGGCTGGAGGTCGGCACGCCCCGGCTGCACTACAGCATCTGGATGGCCGTCCTCGGCGCCGGCATCGGCCTGGTGATGCCGGTGCTCGTCCTCGCCGTGCAGAACTCGGTGCGCCCGGGCGACCTCGGCACCGCCACCAGCGCCAACAACTACTTCCGGCAGATCGGCGGCAGTGTCGGGGCCGCCGTCTTCGGCACCCTGTTCGCCGACCGGCTCACCGACGCCCTGGCCGAGCGCCTCCCCGCCGGCGGCGGCCTGCCCGACCCCGAGGCCATCACGCCGCAGCTGGTGCACGCCCTGCCCCCGGACCTGCGCGACGGCTACATCCGGGCCTACGCCGACGCCATGCCGCGGATCTTCCTCTACCTGGTGCCGGTGCTGGTCCTCGGACTGGTCATCGCCTTCTTCCTCAAGGAGAAACCCCTGGTGTCCCACAACGCCTCGCTGACCGACCCGGGCACGGCACCGGGGACGGCCCCGGTCCCGCCGGCGCGCGCCGCGTACGCCGGCGGCGTCCCCGTCTGCGGCTCCGTGCAGCACCCCGACGGGACCGTCGTGCCCCGCGCGGCGCTCACCCTCATCGACGTCACCGGGCAACAGACCGGACGCGGCGCGAGCGGCGACGACGGCAGGTACGCGCTGGCCACTCCCGGCCCCGGCTCCTACGTGCTGATCGCCGCGGCCGGCGGCCACCAGCCGCAGGCCGTCTCCGTGACCGTGGGCGAGCGGCCCGTCGAACTCGACATCGTCCTCGGCGGCGCCGGCAACCTCGTCGGCAGCGTGGTCACCGCCGACGGCACGCCCGTGCGGGAGGCCACCGTCACGCTCACCAACGTGCACGGCGAGGTCGTGGCCACCACCCGCACCGGCCGGGAGGGCGGCTACGTCATCACCGAGCTGGTGGCCGGCGAGTACACCCTCGCCGCCAGCGCCCCCGCCTTCCGCCCCGCGGCGCTGCCCGTCACGGTCCAGGCGGCCCGTGAGACCCGCCGGGACATCGAGCTGGCCGGCGGTGCCGTCCTGCGCGGCACCGTCCGGGCCGGTGGCGGACGGCCCGTGGAGGACGCCCGCGTCACCCTGCTCGACGTGGCGGGCAACGTCGTCGACACCCTCACCACCGGCCCCGACGGCACCTTCCGCTTCGTCGACCTGTCCTCCGGCGAGTACACCGTCATCGCCGCCGGATACCCCCCGGTCGCCACCGTCCTGCAGGTGGCCGGAGGCGGACGCACCGAGCGCGACCTCCAGCTCGGCCACGAGGACTGACGCAGGCGATCCCCTCGCGGCGGCCTGCCGCGGGGGCGTACCGTCTCCGGGTGGGGCGGCGTCGTAGCCGGGTGCGCCCGCAGCGCGTAACGTGACGAACCATGAAGATCTCCACCCGGGACGGCTCGTCATGAGAATCCTCATCAGCGCCGACATGGAAGGCGCCACCGGCGTCACCTGGCCGGACGACGTGATGCCCGGCGCCTCCCAGTGGGAGCGCTGCCGTGGGCTGTTCACCTCGGACGTCAACGCCGCCGTGCTCGGCTTCCACGACGGCGGCGCCGACGAGGTGATCATCAACGAGGCGCACTCGACGATGCGCAACCTGCTGCTGGAGCAGCTGGACGAGCGGGCCCGGATGCTCACCGGCCGGCACAAGGCGCTGTCCATGGTGGAGGGCGTGCAGCACGGCGACGTCGACGGCGTCGCCTTCGTCGGCTACCACGCGGGCGCCGGCATGGAGGGCGTCCTGGCGCACACCTACCTCGCCAACTCCATCACGGGCGTGTGGCTCGACGACGTCCGGGCGAGCGAGGGGCTGCTCAACGCGCACGTCGTCGCCGAGTTCGGGGTGCCGGTGGTGCTGGTCACCGGCGACGACGTGGCGTGCGAGGACGCGCTGGGGTACGCGCCGGAGGCGCTGAAGGTCGCGGTCAAGGACCACGTGTCGCGGTACGCGGCCGTGTGCCGCACCCCCGCCCGCACCGCGGCGGACATCCGGGCCGCGGCGAAGGAGGCCGCCGCGCTGGCGGTCCGTCACGAACCGGTCCGCGGCGGCCCGTTCACGATCGCCGTCGAGTTCGACGCCGAGCACCTGGCGATGGCGGCCACGGTCGTGCCGGGGGTCGACCGGATCGCGGAGCGCAAGGTGGCGTACACGAGCGGGACCATGTACGAGGGGATCCGCACCTTCAAGGCGGTCACCACGATCGTCGCGGCCGCGGTGGAGGAGCAGTATGGCTGAGCAGGTGGACGCGCAGGCACTGGACGAGGTCGTGACGTACACGTCCGACCTCATCCGCATCGACACCACCAACCGGGGCGGCGGGGACTGCCGGGAGCGGCCCGCCGCCGAGTACGCCGCCGCACGCCTGGCCGAGGCCGGCATCGAACCGACGCTGCTGGAGCGCACCGAGGGCCGGACCAACGTCGTCGCCCGCATCGAGGGCACCGACCCGGGGGCCGACGCGCTGCTGCTGCACGGCCATCTCGACGTCGTGCCCGCCGCGGCCGCCGACTGGAGCGTGCACCCGTTCTCGGGCGAGGTCCGCGACGGCGTGGTCTGGGGGCGCGGCGCCGTCGACATGAAGAACATGGACGCGATGATCCTGTCCGTCGTGCGCGCCTGGGCCCGCCGGGGCGTACGGCCCCGCCGGGACATCGTCGTCGCCTTCACCGCCGACGAGGAGGCCAGCGCCGAGGACGGCGCGGGATTCCTCGTGCAGCAACACCCCGGCCTGTTCGAGGGCTGCACGGAGGGCATCAGCGAGTCCGGGGCGTTCACCTTCCACGACGGCAACGGCCGGCAGATCTACCCCGTGGCCGCCGGGGAGCGCGGCACCGCCTGGCTGAAGCTCACCGCCCGCGGCCGCGCCGGGCACGGCTCCAAGGCCAACCGGGACAACGCGGTGACCCGGCTCGCGGCCGCCGTCACCCGCATCGGCGAGTACGAGTGGCCCCTGCGCCCCACCGCGACCGTACGCGCGGCGCTCGCCGAACTGGCCGCGCTCTACGGCATCGACGGCGACCTCGACGACGTCGACGCGCTGCTGCGCAAGCTCGGCCCCGCCGCCAAGCTCGTCGAGTCGACCGTGCGCAACAGCGCCAACCCGACCATGCTGGACGCCGGTTACAAGGTCAACGTGATCCCGGGCGAGGCCGTCGCCCACGTGGACGGCCGGTTCCTGGCCGGGGGCGAGGACGAGTTCCGCAGCACCCTCGACCGCCTCACCGGTCCCGACGTGGACTGGGAGTTCCACCACCGCGAGGTGGCCCTGGAGTCGCCGCTCGACTCCCCGACGTACGCCCGGATGCGGGCGGCGATCGAGGAGTTCGCTCCCGAGGGGCACGTCGTGCCCTACTGCATGTCCGGCGGCACGGACGCCAAGCAGTTCTCACGCCTGGGCGTCACCGGCTACGGTTTCACCCCGCTCAGGCTCCCGGAGGGCTACGACTACGCCGCCATGTTCCACGGAGTCGACGAGCGGGTACCGGTCGAGGCGCTGCACTTCGGCGTCCGCGTGCTCGACCGGTTCCTGCGGACGGTCTGAACGAGTGGGGGAGACGGTGCGGACGCTGGCGTACGGGGCGTGGCCCTCGCCCATCGACGCGGCGACGGCGGCCGCGCACGACGGGCACCCGGAGTACGTGGACTTCGTCGGCGACGAGGTGTGGTGGACCGAGCCGCGCCCGAGCGAGGGCGGCCGGCGGACCCTGGTGCGCCGGCACGCGGACGGCCGCGAGGAGCCCGTGCTGCCCGCGCCGTGGAACGTGCGCAGCCGGGTCATCGAGTACGGCGGGCACCCCTGGGCCGCGCTCCCGGGCGAACAGGGCCCGCTGGTGGTGTTCGTGAACTTCGCCGACCAGCGCCTGTACCGCTGGGAACCCGGCGGTGAGCCGCGCCCGCTGACGCCCCTGTCCCCGGTGGGCGGCGGGCTGCGCTGGGCCGAGCCGCTGCTGCGGCCCGAGCGGGGCGAAGTGTGGTGCGTGCTGGAGGAGTTCACCGGTGACGGCCCCTCGGACGTCCGCCGTGTGCAGGCCGCCGTGCCGCTGGACGGCTCCGCGGCCGAGGACCGGCGGGCCGTGCGCGAACTCACCGGCGCCTCCCACCGGTTCGTCACCGGCGTGCGGCTCTCCCCGGACGGGCGGCGGGCGGCCTGGATCGGCTGGGACCACCCGCGCATGCCGTGGGACGGCACCGAACTGGTCCTCGCCGACGTCGGCGAGGACGGCACCCTGCACGCGCCCCGGACCGTGGCCGGCGGGCCGGGCGAGTCGGTGCCCCAGGCGTGCTTCACCCACGACGGGCGGCTGCTCCACGCGAGCGACCGCACCGGCTGGTGGAACCTCTACCTCGACGGCGAGCCGGTGTGCCCGCGCGAGGAGGAGTTCGGCGGCCCGCTGTGGAAGCTCGGGTCGCGCTGGTTCGCCCCGCTGGAGAGCGGGCTGATCGCCGTCGTGCACGGCCGCGGCGCCACGGCGCTCGGCGTCCTCGACCCGGAGACCGGAGAGGTCGTGGACGCGGCGGGCCCCTGGACCGAGTTCGCCCCCACCCTCGCCGCCCACGGCGACCGGGTCGTCTCCGTCGGGGCCAGCCCGCGCAGTGCCCACGAGGTCGTGGAACTCGACGCCCGCACCGGTCACGCCCGGGTCGTCGGCGCCGAGCACGACGACGCCGTCGACCCGGCGTACTACCCCGAGCCGCAGATCCGCACCTTCACCGGGCCCGACGGGCGCGACATCCACGCCCACGTCTACCCGCCGCACCACCCCGGCTGCGTCGCGCCCGGCGACGAACTGCCGCCCTACGTCGTCTGGGCGCACGGCGGCCCCACCGGCCGTGCCCCGCTGGTCCTCGACCTGGAGATCGCCTACTTCACCTCACGCGGCATCGGCGTCGCCGAGGTGAACTACGGCGGCTCGACCGGGTACGGCCGCCCCTACCGGGAGCGGCTGCGCGAGCAGTGGGGCGTGGTGGACGTGGAGGACTGCGCCGCCGTGGCCCTGGCCCTGGCCGAGGAGGGCACCGCCGACCGCGGCCGGCTCGCCGTACGGGGCGGCAGCGCGGGCGGCTGGACCGCGGCCGCCTCGCTCACCACGACCGGCGTCTACGCCTGCGGCACCATCAAGTACCCCATCCTCGACCTCGCCGGCTGGGGCAGCGGGGAGACCCACGACTTCGAGTCGCACTACCTGGAGGGCCTCATCGGGCCGCTCGCCGAGGTGCCCGCCCGCTACGAGGAGCGGTCGCCCGCCGCCCACGCCGACCGCCTCACCGCGCCGTTCCTGCTCCTGCAGGGCCTGGACGACGTGATCTGCCCGCCCGTCCAATGCGAGCGGTTCCTGGCCCGGCTCGCGGGCCGGAGGGTGCCGCACGCCTACCTCACCTTCGAGGGGGAGGGCCACGGATTCCGCCGGGCGGACACCATGGTGCGCGCCCTGGAGGCCGAACTGTCCTTGTACGCCCAGGTGTTCGGGCTGCACCCGCCCGGCATCCCGACCCTGGAGCTCGACCGGTGAGAGCGCTCGTCCGACCGCCCCGGCTCGTCCCCGGCGCCCGCGTGGCCGTCGTGGCCCCCAGCGGGCCGGTGCCCGAGGAGCGGTTGCAGGCCGGGCTGGACATCCTGCGGGGCTGGGACCTCGACCCCGTCGTGGCGCCCCATGTGCTCGGCCGGCACCGCACCCTGGGCTATCTGGCCGCCACGGACGAACAGCGCGCCGCCGACCTCGAACACGCCTGGTGCGATCCGGCCGTCGCCGCGGTGTTCTGCGCCCGGGGCGGCTACGGCGCCCAGCGCATGGTCGACCTCGTCGACTGGGACGCACTGCGGGCGGCGGGCCCCAAGGTGTTCGCCGGGTTCAGCGACGTCACCGTCCTGCACCAGGCCTTCGCCACCCGTCTGCACCTGGTGACCCTGTACGGACCCGCCGCGGCCGGGGTGGACTTCCTCAAGCACGCCCGGGCGCAGGAGCACCTGCGGGCCACGCTCTTCGAGCCGGAGTCCATGCGGACGATCAGCGCCGTGCCCCCGGGCGGCCGGACGCTGGTGCCCGGCCGGGCCCGGGGCGTCACGCTGGGCGGCTGCCTCAGTTTGCTCGCCAGCGACGTCGGAACCCCGCACGCCCGGCCCGGCGCCCGGGGCGGACTGCTGCTGCTGGAGGACGTGGCCGAGAGCCCGTACCGGCTGGACCGGTACCTGACCCAACTCCTGCGCTCGGGCTGGCTGGACGGGGCCGCGGGGGTCGTGCTGGGCTCCTGGGAGGCCTGCGGGCCGTACGAGGACGTGCGGACGGTCCTCGTGGACCGGCTCGGCGGACTCGGTGTCCCCGTCGTGGAGGAGTTCGGCTTCGGCCACGGTGAGGGCGCCCTGACCCTGCCCCTGGGTGTGGCGGCCGAACTCGACGCGGACGCGGGCACGTTGACGCTCGACGCGCCGGCCCTGAGCTGAACGGGACCGCTGGGGCAGTCCTGTCGAGAAACCCCCGTTTCGGTGATTGACGCCTCCTGACACGTGTCACACCATGACTACCGGTCAGTACCTACTGGTCGGTATCCGGAGTGGCCGGGTGTCGCCGTCCCCACCGTGGAGGTCCGTGTGTCCCGACGCGCGCCCAGGTTCTGCGCACCGCTCGCCCTCGCCCTGGGCGCCGTCCTCGCCGTCCCGCTCCTCCTCGCGCCGCCCGCGACCGCGGCCGGCTCCTACACCGTGACGCCGCTGAAGTTCACCGTCCGGGCCGGGGAGCGGTCCTGCACCGTCGACGCCGACCTGTACCGGCCCACCGGCGCCGACCGGCACCGCCCCGCGCCCGCCGTGCTCGGCACGAACGGATTCGGCGGCAGCAAGTCGGACGGCTCGACGGACAGCATCGGCAAGGTTTTCGCCTCGCGCGGCTATGTCTCCCTCGTCTACTCCGGGCTCGGGTTCGGCCGCAGCGGCTGCCTCGTCTCCCTCGACGACCCGGACATCGACGGCGTCGCCGCCTCCCACCTCGTCGACTTCCTCGCGGGCGAGCGCACCGCCGACGACGGCACCACCGCCGACTTCGTCACCCTCGACGCCCCCGGCGACCCCCGCGTCGGCATGATCGGCGGTTCCTACGGCGGCGCCGTCCAGCTCGCGACCGCCGCCGTCGACCACCGCCTCGACGCACTCGTGCCGATGATCACCTGGCACGACCTGGCGTACTCCCTCGCCCCCAACAACGCCGTCGGCGCCCCGGACGTCCCCGGCGCCTTCAAGTGGCAGTGGACCAACGGCTTCTACCTCATCGGGGAGGGCCAGCCGCTGCTCCAGCCGAGCCTCGACCCCTCCCGAGTCAACTCCCTGACCTGCCTGCACTTCGTCACCGAGGCCTGCCGCACGATCCACACCCTCAACTCCGGGCGCTACCCCGCGGACCGCACCGCCGAGCTGCTCGCCTTCGCACGCCGCGTCTCCCCGGTGTCGTACCTGCACCGCGTGCGCACCCCCACCCTGCTCGTCCAGGGCCAGGCCGACACCCTGTTCAACCTCAACGAGGCCACGGCGACCTACCGGACCCTGCGGGCACAGGGCACCCCCGTCAAGATGATCTGGCAGTCCTGGGGACACAGCGGCGGACTCACCGGCCCGGGCAGCGGCGAACTCGACCTCTCCGGCGGCGACCTGGAAGCCAGTTACGTCGGCCGGCGCGTCCTCTCCTGGTTCGACCGCCACCTGCGCCGGCAGACGCACACCGACACCGGCCCCGCCTTCGCCTACCGCCGTGACTGGATCACCGACCCGGACCGCGCCTACGCCGGCGCCGACCGCCTCCCCGGGCTCACCCGCACCCTGTACCTCTCCGGCGACGGCAGGCTCGTCGACCGCCGCGGCGACATCGTCCCCGGCACCCGCCGCTACACCAACTGGCCCATCCCCACGTCCCATTCGGAGAGCTCCCTCGCCGGGCTCCTGGGACTGCGCGACGGACCGCCGCGTGACACCAGGGGCACCCACCTCGCCTGGACCAGCGCGCCGCTGACCCGGCCCCTCGACGTCGTCGGCGCCCCCCGGGCCACGCTCCGCGTGCACTCCCCGCAGGCCGAGCGCACTCAGGGCTCCGCCGACGCGGCCGGCAAGCTGGTGCTGTTCGCCAAGGTCTACGACATCGCCCCCGACGGCACCCGCACCCTGGTGCACCGCCTGGTCGCCCCGGTCCGCGTACCGGACGTGACCCGCAGCTTCACGGTCACCCTCCCCGGCATCGTGCACCGCTACGCGACCGGGCACCGGCTGCGCTTCGTGATCGCCGCGAGCGACGACGCCTACTTCGGCAACCAGGGGACCAAGCCCGTGACCCTGGTCAGCGCACCCGGTGACACCGGCGTCCTGCGGCTGCCGGCCCTCACGTCCTGAACGGGCGCCACCCACGCGGTTACTGTGGCGGGGTGCCGCACCACGCATCCCGCTACCTCGCCGAGGGCCCCCGGGTGGGGATCCGCCACTTCACCCACGACGACGGCGCCGAGTTCACCGCCCGCGCGCGGGAGAGCAAGGACCTGCACCACCCCTGGCTCTTCCCGCCCGACACGGCCCGCGCGTACGCGGCGTACGCCGACCGGCTGATCGAGGACCCCACCAGGGTCGGCTTCCTCGTGTGCGAGAAGGGCGACGGGGCCATCGGCGGGTTCGTCAACGTCAACAACATCGTCCAGGGCGGCTTCCGGTCCGGGGCCCTCGGCTACGGGGCCTTCGCGCACGCCGCCGGACGCGGGCTGATGACCGAGGGCCTCGGCCTGGTCGTGGCGTACGCGTTCGGCCCGATGCGGCTGCACCGGCTGGAGATCAACGTCCAGCCCCTGAACGCCCCGTCGATCGCCCTGGCCCGGGCCTGCGGGTTCCGCCTGGAGGGCTTCTCGCCGAAGATGCTGTTCGTGGACGGGGCCTGGCGCGACCACCAGCGCTGGGCGATCACCGCCGAGACGGCCCGCGCGTCCGGACGGCACTGAGCGAGGGGGCCGGGCGGCGCGGCAGCCGGATCACCCCCGGCGGTCCACGTACTCGTAGACCGAGCCGTCCGGATGCAGCGCGATCAGATTGCGGCCCGCCGGGGAGGACAGGGGGCCCGCGACGATGTGCGCGCCCAGGCCGGTCAGCACCCGGTGGGTCTCCTCGACGTCCCGCACGGCGATCGTCGCGGCGACCTTGCGCAGCACCTCCAGCTCGGCCGGCGGACCGCTCATCAGCAAGAAGCAGCCGACCGCGGCCACATGGACACCGCCCCGCTCGAAGCGCTGGGCCGTGCCGCCCGCGAGGCGCTCGTAGAACGGGATCGCGGTCTCGAGGTCGTCGACGCAGACACGCAGTGTGGCACCCAGAATCTCCATGCCCACGAGCCTAGTTGGGCCGCCCGCGCGGGGAGATCGCTCCACACGATCTCCCCGCGGGGCGGCACGGCCCGACTTGAGCGGCCGGGGCGCGGGTACCCGAAGGGGCATGAAGCCGTTGGATCACCTGGAGCATCTGGACAAGCACCTGGTCGACGAACTGGCCCAGGTGGCGCGCGAGACCGTGCGTGAGGAACTGCGCGAGCAGACGCGCAAGCAGCGCCGCAAGGCAGCCCTCTACGCCGCGTCCGGCGCCCTCGCCCTCTACGCGGGCGCCGCCCTGGCGCTCGCCGTGGGCCTGGCCCTCGCCCTCGGCCTGCCCGACTGGGCCGCCGCGCTGATCACCGCCGTGATCCTCGCGGTCGCGGCGTTCGTGCTGCGTGGCATGGCCCGCCCCTCCCACCCGGGCGCCTCCCACCCAGGCTCCGGCCACCCGGCCGTCGGCGCTCCGCCCGTGCCGCCGGCCGCGCCCGTCCCCGGGGTGGTGCCCCCGCGGCCGGCGCACGACCCCGACGTCCCCGGCACCCGGGCCTGACGCGGCGGCGCGTCCACACCGCGCGGCGGGGACGGCCCATGGGTGCCGTCCCCGCCGCGCGGGCGTCAGGCGGACTGGAGCTGCGGCAGCACCTTCGTGCGGTAGAAGTCGAAGAAGCCGCGCATGTCCGGGCCGATCTGGTTGACGTAGATCATGTCGTAGCCCGCGTCGGCGAACTGCTTCAGCTCCGCCACGTGCTCGTCCACGTCGTCGCCGCACACCCGGTTCGCGCGCACCATGTCCTCGGTGACGAGCTGCTGCGCCTGCTCGAAGTGCTTGGGCGAGGGCAGCACCTGGCCCAGCTCCCCGGGCAGCTGCTCGTTCGCCCAGAGCCGGTGCACGGTGCGCACGGCCTCCTCCTTGTCGGTGCCGTAGCAGACCTTGGTGCCGCCGCTGACCAGCTTTCCGCCGCCCCCGCCCTTGCGGTACTGCTCCACCATCGCCTCGTCGGGCATGACCGAGATGTAGCCGTCGCCGACGCGGGCGGCCAGCTTCGTCGCCGCCGGCCCGAAGCCGGAGATGTCGATCGGCACCGGCTCGTCCGGGACCGTGTACAGGCGGGCGTTCTCCACCGTGTAGTGCGGGCCGTGGTGGTTGACCTCCTCGCCGGTGAACAGCCGGCGCATCACCTGGATGGCCTCCTCCAGCATCTCCAGGCGCACGTGGGCCGGGGGCCAGTGGTCGCCGAGGATGTGCTCGTTGAGCGCCTCGCCGGAGCCGACGCCGAGCCGGAAGCGGTTGCCGGTCATCACCGCGCTGGTCGCGGCGGCCTGCGCCACCACCGCCGGGTGCATCCGCACGGTCGGGCAGGTCACGGCCGTCTGGATCGGCAGCGACACCGCCTCGGACAGCGCGCCGATCACCGACCAGACGAACGGGCTCTGGCCCTGCTCGTCGTTCCACGGGTGGTAGTGGTCCGAGATCCACAGCGCCTGGAAACCGGCCTGCTCGGCCATCCGCGCCTGCTCGATCAGCTCGGCCGGGCCGTACTGCTCGCACGAGAGGAAGTAACCGTATTCGGGCATGGGGGAGTACCTCCGCGACGTCGCCGGTCCGTATCCCGCACCGGGTACCCGGCGGCGGGACCGGAAACCGGCGCCGGGTGGGGGCGCCGGGGCGGGCGGACGTTTGGGCGTTCTGCCCAGGGGGACGCGGAAGTCTCCCGAGCCATGCGACAGTGCCGGAGGCGAGCGAACCGTGAGTCGACCCCGCATCGTGATCGTCGGTGCCGGTTTCGCCGGGTACCGCACGGCCCGCACCCTGTCCCGGCTCACCCGGGGCCGGGCGCACCTCACCCTGCTCAACCCCACCGACTACTTCCTGTACCTGCCCCTGCTGCCCCAGGTCGCCGCCGGGATCCTCGAACCGCGCCGGGTCACGGTCTCCCTCTCCGACACCCTGCGCGACGTGCGGCTGGTGCTGGGCCAGGCCGACCGGATCGACCTCGACGGGCGCACGCTGCACTACACCGGTCCCGAGGACGAGGAGGGGACGCTCGCCTACGACCGGCTGGTGCTCACCGCGGGCAGCGTCAACAAGCTCCTGCCGATCCCGGGCGTCGCCGAGCACGCGCACGGCTTCCGGGGGCTGCCCGAGGCGCTGTACCTGCGCGACCACGTCACCCGGCAGGTGGAACTGGCCGCCGCCACCGACGACCCGGAGACCTGCGCCGCGCGCTGCACCTTCGTGGTGGTCGGCGCGGGCTACACCGGCACCGAGGTCGCCGCGCACGGGCAGATGTTCACCGACGCGCAGGTCCGCCGGCATCCGCTGCGGCGGGGCATGCGGCCGCGCTGGATGCTGCTGGACGTGGCGCCGCGGGTGCTGCCGGAGATGGACGAGAAGCTGTCCGCCACGGCCGACCGCGTGCTGCGGCAGCGGGGCGTGGACGTGCGCATGGGCACGTCCGTGCGGGAGGCCACGCACGACGGGGTCGTGCTCACCGACGGCCGGTCCGTCGCGACGCGCACCCTGGTGTGGTGCGTGGGCGTACGGCCCGACCCGCTGGTGGAGTCCCTCGGTCTGCCCACGGAGAAGGGGCGGTTGCTCGTCGACCCCCACCTCCGGGTGCCCGGGCGGCCCGAGGTGTTCTCGTGCGGTGACGTGGCCGCCGTGCCCGACCTGGAGAAGCCGGGTGCCTACACGCCGATGACCGCGCAGCACGCCTGGCGGCAGGGCAGGGTCGCGGCCGAGAACGTCGCCGCGTCGCTCGGGCTGGGCGGGCGGCGCAAGGCCTACCGCCACCGGGACCTCGGCTTCGTCGTCGACCTGGGCGGGGCCAAGGCCGCCGCCAATCCGCTCGGTGTGGCGCTGCCCGGTGTCCCGGCCGGGGCGGTGACCCGCGGCTACCACCTGGCCGCCATGCCCGGCAACCGTGTCCGGGTCGCCGCCGACTGGCTGCTGGACGCGGTGCTGCCGCGGCAGGCCGTGCAGTTGGGGCTCGTACGGTCCTGGTCCGTGCCGCTGGACACGTCCTCGCCGGAGGTGGCCCGGGTCGCGGGCGGCCCCGACCGGCGGCAGGAGGCGGGCGCCCGCTCCGGACCGGGAGCGGCCCTCTCCCCGGACCGGAAGGACGACCCACCCCGCGGGACCCGGCAGGACGCCGAGCCCACGGGGAACCAGCCTGGCGGCGAGCACGAAACGGGCGGCGAGCCCGCGAAGAATCAGCCGGGCGGTGAGCCCGCCAGGAACCAGCCGGGCGGCGAGCCCGCCAGGAACCAGCCCGGCGGTGAGCCCGCCAGGAACCAGCCGGGCGGTGAGCCCGCCAGGAACCAGCCCGGTGGTGAGCCCGCCAGGAACCAGCCGGGTGGCGAGCCCGCGAAGAATCAGCCCGGCGGCGAGCCCGCCAAGAAGCAACCCGGCGGCGAGACCGCCGCAAACCGGCCCGGTGGCGCGGCCGGGCGGGGGCCGTCGCCGGTGCCGGGCGTCGCCGGCTCGCCCCCCGGGCCGGGACCCGCACCCGGCCCCGTCAAGCGCACCGACCACCCGGACGACTCCGCGAAAGGGGACTCATGAACACCGGTGAACTCACCGACCTCGGACAGCAGCTGCGCGTCGACAGCATCCGCGCCGCCGCCGCGGCGGGCTCCGGACATCCGACCTCCTCGATGTCCGCCGCCGACCTGATGGCCGTCCTGTTCGCACACCACTTCCGCTACGACTTCGACCGCCCGGCCCACCCCGGCAACGACCGCTTCGTGCTCTCCAAGGGGCACGCCTCCCCGCTGCTGTACGCCGCGTACAAGGCGGCCGGGGCCATCGACGACGAGGAACTGCTCACCTTCCGCAAGCTCGGCAGCCGCCTCGAAGGCCACCCCACCCCCCAGCGGCTCCCCTGGGTGGAGACGGCCACCGGCTCGCTCGGCCAGGGCCTGCCCGTCGGCGTCGGCATCGCGCTGGCCGGCAAGCGCCTGGACCACGCCGACTACCGCACCTGGGTGATGTGCGGTGACAGCGAGCTGGCCGAGGGGTCCGTGTGGGAGGCCGCCGAGCACGCCGGGTACGAGCGCCTGGACAACCTCACCGTGATCGTCGACGTCAACCGCCTCGGCCAGCGCGGCGCCACCCGGCACGGTCACGACCTGGACGCCTACGCCCGCCGCTTCCAGGCCTTCGGCTGGCACACCGTCGAGATCGACGGCCACGACGTGGACGCCATCGACCGGGCCTGCGCGGAGGCCGCCTCGACCCAGGGCCAGCCCACCGCGATCCTCGCCCGCACTCTCAAGGGCAAGGGCGTCGAGGCGGTCCAGGACCGCGAGGGCCTGCACGGCAAGCCGCTGGCGGAGGCCGAGGACGCCATCGCCGAACTCGGCGGCCCCCGGGACCTGCGCATCCAGGTGCGTGAGCCGGCCGCCGCCCGCATGCTGCACTCCGTCCACACCGGCGACTTCGAGCTGCCCACGTGGGACAAGGGCGAGGACGTCGCCACCCGCAACGCCTTCGGTGAGGCCCTGGCCGCCCTCGGCACCGGCCGCGGCGACGTCGTCGCCCTGGACGGCGAGGTCGGCGACTCCACCCGGGCCGAGTTCTTCGCCAAGGAGCACCCCGAGCGCTACTTCGAGTGCTACATCGCCGAGCAGCAGCTGGTCGCCTCCGCGGTGGGCCTCGCCGCCCGCGGCCGGCTGCCCTACGCCACCACGTTCGCGGCCTTCCTGACCCGCGCGTACGACTTCATCCGCATGGCGTCCATCAGCGGGTCCGGCATCAACCTCGTCGGCTCCCACGCGGGCGTCGCCATCGGCCAGGACGGGCCGAGCCAGATGGGCCTGGAGGACCTGGCGATGATGCGGGCCGTGCACGGCTCGACCGTGCTGTACCCCTGCGACGCCAACCAGACCGCGCGGCTCGTCGGCGCCATGGCGGGCCTGGAGGGCGTGCGCTACCTGCGCACCTCACGCGGCGAGAGCCCGGTGATCTACGGCCCGGACGAGGACTTCCCGGTCGGCGGCAGCAAGGTCCTGCGCTCCTCCGGCGAGGACCGGATGACCCTCGTCGCCGCCGGTGTCACCGTGCACGAGGCACTGGCCGCGGCCGACGCCCTGGCCGAGGAGGGCATCGCCGTGCGGGTGATCGACCTGTACTCCGTCAAGCCCGTCGACGCGGCGACGCTGCGCCGGGCGGCCGAGGAGACCGGCTGCCTGGTCACGGTCGAGGACCACCACCCCGAGGGCGGCCTCGGCGACGCGGTCCTCGACGCGTTCACCGACGGGCGCCCCGTACCCCGCCTGGTGCGGCTCGGCGTCCGCTCGATGCCGGGCTCGGCTTCCCCGGAGGAGCAGCTGCGCGCCGCCGGCATCGACGCGGAGTCGATCGCGGCCGCCGGGCGGCTGCTGGTGGAGGAGGCGGTCGTGCGGTGAGCGGCGCCGACGGCACGCGCACGGTGCGGGCGGGCCGCCGCACGGTGGAGGTGCACCGGCCGGACAAGGTGCTCTTCCCCGGCGGCGGCGACGCCAAGGAGTACACCAAGGGCGACCTGGTCGACTACCACCGGGCCGTCGCGCCCTTCATGCTGCCCCACCTGCGCGGGCGTCCGCTGATGCTGGAACGCCACCCGGACGGCGTCGACGGGCCCACCTTCATGCAGAAGAACACCCCGGACCACTACCCGGACTGGATCACCCGGACCGAGCTGGCCAAGGAGGGCGGCACGGTGTGCCACACCGTGTGCGACGACACCGCCACCCTCCTGTACCTGGCCGACCAGGCGAGCATCACCCTGCACCGGTGGCTGTCCCGGGCCGCCCGCCCCGACCACCCCGACCGGATGGTCTTCGACCTGGATCCCTCCGGGGACGACTTCGAAGCCGTCCGCGAGGCCGCCCGGCTGCTCGGGGAACTGCTCGACGCGGTGAAGCTGCCCTCGGCCCTGATGACCACCGGCTCGCGCGGGCTGCACGTGATCGTGCCGCTGAACGGGCGGCACGCCTTCGACGAGGTGCGCGCCTTCGCGCGGGACGTCGCCGACACCCTCGCCGACGCCCACCCCGACCGGCTCACCACCGCCGCCCGCAAGAAGGACCGCGGCGAGCGGCTCTACCTCGACATCCAGCGCAACGCCTACGCCCAGACGGCCGTCGCGCCCTACACGGTCCGGCCCCGCCCGGGCGCGCCCGTGGCCACCCCCGTCACCTGGGACCAGCTGGACGACCCCGCCCTCACCGCCCGGCGCTTCACCATCGCCGACGCCGTGGAGCAGGCCCGCACCGACCCGTGGTCCGGGCTGCTGGACCGCGGCCGGGCGCTGGGACCGGCCCGCCGCAGGCTGGAGGCCCTGCGCCGCTGAAGGACCCGGCCCGGCCGCCGCCCGTCGGGTGGCAGATGCATGTGTCCTGAGAGGTTTGGCGAACAGGCTTGCGGCCACACGGAGGGGGAGGTGGCCATGTCGAACACAAAAAACACTCAAGAGTCACAGGATTCACAGGAGTCACAGGACTCCCGCGAACCCCGGAAGACCAGGAGGTCGACGAGCAGGTCGACCAGCAGGTCGAGCGACAACCAGACATCCCGCAAGGGGCCGAGCCCCATGGAGGTGCTGCGCGAGGCGCGCGGCCAGCTCGCCGAGCTCACCGGCATGGAGGCCGAGTCCGTGTCGTCCTTCGAGAAGACGGAGGAGGGCTGGTCGCTGGAGGTCGAGGTCCTCGAACTCGAGCGGGTGCCCGACACGATGAGCCTGATGGCGAGCTACCAGGTGGAGCTCGACCCCGAGGGGCAGCTGACGGGTTACAAGCGCGTGAGGCGCTACGAACGCGGCCGTTCCGACGCCCGCAGGGGAGGCGGCCGATAGGCCGCCGGCACCGACCGACCCGTACCCAACACGAGGAGGAACACCCGGCATGACTGTCGTACCGGCACAGCAGTCCGGCGGCGGAGGCGGCAGCAGCGGTCTCTACGACGTGCTCGAACTCGTTCTGGACAGGGGGCTCGTCATCGACGCATTCGTGCGCGTCTCCCTGGTCGGCATCGAAATCCTCAAGATCGACGTCCGCGTCGTCGTCGCCAGCGTCGACACCTATCTGCGCTTCGCGGAGGCGTGCAACCGGCTCGACCTCGAGGCCGGTCCGCGCAAGGACCCGGGACTGCCCGACCTGGTCGGCGAGATCACCGAGTCCGGCGCCCGCGGCAAGTCCAAGGGGGCGCTGTCCGGCGCCGCCGAGACCATCTCCGACGCCTTCAAGCAGGGGCGCGGCGAGGGTGAGTCCGAATCGCGTCCGCGGGCCCGCAAGACGGCGTCCCGCCGGAAGGAGGAGCAGGAGTGAGCACCTACGTCTACGGCATCGCGGCGAGCTCGCACCCGGCCCTCCCGGAGGGCATGGGCGGTGTCGGTGACCCGCCCCGCGAGGTGCGCATCCTGCGCGAGGGCGACCTGGCGGCCATCGTGAGCGAGGCGCCCGAGAACCTGCGGCCCAAGCGCAAGGATCTGCTCGCCCACCAGAACGTGCTCAGCGAGGCGGGTGCGGCCGGCTGCGTGCTCCCCATGCGGTTCGGGAGCGTCGCCCCGGACGACCACTCCGTCACCTCGGTGCTCGCCGAGCGGGCCGAGCACTACAAGGAGCGGCTCCAGGCCCTGGACAACCGGGTCGAGTACAACGTCAAGGCCAATCACGTCGAAGAGGCCGTCCTGCACCAGGTGATGGCCGAGAGCCCGGACATCCGCGGCCTCGCCGAGGCCAACCGGCAGGCGGGCGGCGGAAGTTACGACGACAAGATCCGGCTCGGCGAGATGGTCGCCGCCGCGGTCAAGGCCAGGGAGGCCGAGGACGGGGCCGCGGTGGAGCGCGCCCTGGACGGGGTCGCCGACGACGTCAGCGTGGGCCCCGAGTCCACCGGCTGGCTGGCGAACGTGTCGTACCTGGTGGACCGGGACGCGGCGGATTCGTTCCTGGCCGCGGTCGAGCGGGTGCGCAAGGACATGCCGCACCTGGAGGTGCGGGTCAACGGCCCGCTGCCGCCGTACAGCTTCGTCGAGCCCGGCCCGTCCGAGCCGGCGGGCACCGCGGCGGGCGGCACGGACACCGGAGCGGGGTGACGACGTGGGCCTGATCTCTGAGGTGCTGCTGCTGCCGCTCGCACCGGCACGCGGCAGCGCCTGGGCCATCAAGCAGGTCGTCCAGGAGGCCG
Organism: Streptomyces sp. NPDC053665; assembly: GCF_055585285.1. Classification (NCBI taxonomy): domain Bacteria; kingdom Bacillati; phylum Actinomycetota; class Actinomycetes; order Kitasatosporales; family Streptomycetaceae; genus Streptomyces; species Streptomyces sp. NPDC053665. Next base: position 987,548 of record NZ_JBVJKK010000001.1, on the reverse strand, counting down.
AGCGGATCTACTACGACCCCGCGACGATCCGGGCCGAGCTGGCCCGTCTGGAGGAGCAGCTGGAGGCCGGGGAGATCACGGAGGAGGAGTTCGACCGGCAGGAGGACGAACTCCTCGACCGGCTGGAGATCGCTTCGCGCCGAGGCGCGGGAACAGGCAACGGGACGACACAATGAACCGAACGGGACTGGGTCTCGCCGTGGGGGCCGGATACCTCCTCGGCCGGACCAAGAAGCTCAAGATGGCGATGGCCGTCGGCGGACTGGTGGCCGGCAAGAAGCTGAACCTGAGTCCGCGCATGATCGCGGACCTGGTCCAGCAGCAGCTGAAGAACAATCCGCAGTTCAAGGAGATCGGCGACCAGCTGCGGGGCGAGCTCCAGGGGGTGGGCAAGGCCGCCTCCGGCGCCCTGGTCGAGCGGCAGCTCGACGCGCTGGCCGACCGGCTGCACGGCCGTACCGCCCAGATGCGCGAGCAGCTGACCGGCGGCGGGCGCCGCGACGAGGACGAGGACGCGGACGACGCCTACGACGACGAGGAGCACGAGGGCGAGGAGCCCGAGGACTCCGACGGCGAGGAGGACGAGGAGCCGAAGGCGAAGAAGGCCCCGGCCAAGAAGGCGCCGGCCAAGAAGGCGGCCAGGAAGGCCCCCGCCAAGAAGGCCCCCGCGAAGAAGACGGCGGCGGCCCGCAAGACGGCGTCGAAGAAGACCTCGTCCGCGAGGAAGACGGCCACGGGGGCCGGCGGCAGCCGCTCCCGGCAGCCGAAGGGAGGCGGTGAGGAATGACCGACACCCTCGGATCGGCGAAGTCCGCCGCGAACGGATCGTCGAAGAACCCGCTCGCCGACGTGGCCCACAGCGAGGCCGCCGACCGGCTGAAGGCGGAGGTGCAGGAGTACTTCGCCGCGCAGGCCACCCGGATGCTGACCGGTGTGGGCCGCAAGCTCGGCGAGACCACCGGCAAGCTGAACGACATCGCCGAGGGCAACAGCCCCGGCCTCGGCAAGCTCGCCCTGTCCGGCGGCCGCAAGCTCGCCGAGGGCAAGGGGCCGGTGCGCGCCGCGCTGGAGACCGGCGGTTCCCACCTCAAGGACAAGGTCACCGGCGCCTTCAAGAACCTCGGCGGCGGCGGCAAGAAGGGCAAGGGCCGCTCCGGCAACAAGCCCACCGTCATCATCGAGCACATCGACGTGGGCGTGCCCCTGCGCACCGCCTACGACCAGTGGACGCAGTACCAGGACTTCAGCACCTTCGCCAAGGGCGTCAAGAGCGCGAGCCGCGACGACGACACCCACTCCGACTGGCAGGCGAAGATCTGGTGGTCCAACCGCAGCTGGAAGGCGAAGACCACCGAGCAGATCCCCGACGACCGCATCGCGTGGACGTCGGAGGGGGCCAAGGGCACCACGAAGGGCGTCGTCTCCTTCCACCGGCTCACCGACAACCTGACCCGGGTCCTGCTGGTCATCGAGTACTACCCGTCCGGCCTCTTCGAGAAGACCGGCAACATCTGGCGCGCCCAGGGCCGCCGTGCCCGGCTCGACCTCAAGAACTTCGTCCGGTTCATCACCATCAAGGGCGAGGCGGAGGACGGCTGGCGCGGTGAGATCCGCGACGGAGACGTCGTCAAGAGCCACGAGGACGCCGTCGCCGAGGAGGAGGAGTCCGAGAACCAGGAGGACTCCGAGGACGAGTCCGAGGACGACGGCGCCGAGGGCGAGGCCTCGCAGGACGACGAGCCCGAGGGCGAGTACGACGACGAGGACGAGGACGAGTCCGAGGACGACGACCGTCCCGAGGGCGAGTACGACGACGAGTCCGAGGACGAGGAGGACGACGAGGAGCAGCCCGAGGGCGAGTACGAGGACGAGGAGGACCAGGAGGGCCGGGAGGACGGCGAAGAGGACGACGAGGACTACGACGAGGACGACGAGTACGAGGACGAGGACGAGCGGCCCGAGGAGGACGACGAGCCGGCGGACGAGTACGAGGACGACGAGTACGAGGACGAGGACGAGCCCGAGGGTGAGCGTGCCACGGGTGGGAGCCGGCGATGACGACGCCCAGCAGGATGCCCGAACCCTACGGCCAGGCCAGCGGCGCCAACCTCGCCGACATCCTGGAGAGGGTGCTGGACAAGGGCATCGTCATCGCGGGCGACATCCGCATCAACCTGCTCGACATCGAACTCCTCACGATCAAGCTGCGCTTGATCGTCGCCTCGGTGGACAAGGCCAAGGAGATGGGCATCGACTGGTGGGAGACCGACCCCGCCCTGTCCTCCCGGGCCCGCCGAGACGAACTCGCCCGTGAGAACGCCGAGTTGCGCGAGAGGCTGGCCCGGCTGGAGGAACTGGAGCCCGGCCGGGCGGAGAAGAAGGAGGCACCGTGACCGGACTGCGGTACGTCTACGCCGTCTGCCGCCCCTTCGGGACACCGCTTCAGGCCCAGTTGACGGGGGTGGCGGGAGACCCGCCCCGGGCGCTGCCCCACCGTGGACTGGTCGCGGTGGTCAGCCACGTGCCCGAGCAGGACTTCGCGGAGGAGCCGCTCCGGGCCCACCTGGAGGACCTGGACTGGCTCACCGCGACGGCCCGCGCCCACCAGGGCGTGATCGACGCGCTCACCACCGTCACGACGCCGCTGCCGCTGCGCCTGGGCACCGTCTTCCACGACGACAGCGGTGTGCGGAGCATGATCGAGGCCCGCGAGGACGAGTTCTCCAGCACGCTCGACCGGCTGGAGGGCCGCGTCGAGTGGGGCGTCAAGGTGTACGCCGAGTCCGAACCGCAGGAGAGCGCCCGGCCGGCGCAGAAGCCGGCGTCGGGCCGGGACTACCTGATGCAGCGGCGGAGGCAGACGAAGTCGCACGAGGACATGTGGCAGCGGGCGGAGAGCTTCTCGACCCGGCTGCACGAGGAGCTGTCCGGCTTCGCCGAGGACTCCCGGCTGCACGCCCCGCAGAACCCCGCGCTGTCCAAGGCGTCCGGCCGGAACGTGCTGAACGCGGCCTATCTCGTACCGCGCGCGCACTCCGAGGAGTTCGTGGAGCTGGTGGACCGGACGAAGGGCGAGGCGCCGGGGCTGCGGGTGGAGCTCACCGGGCCCTGGGCGGCCTATTCGTTCGCAGGGGAGGCCGCGACATCGTGACCGTAGTGGAACGCCGCGAGGTCGCCCTCGTGGACCTGCTCGACCGGCTGCTCGCCGGCGGCGTGGTGATCACGGGGGACGTCACGCTGCGCATCGCCGACGTCGACCTCGTCCGCATCGACCTCAACGCGCTGATCAGCTCGGTGAACGCCCAGGTGCCCTCACCGTTCGAGGAGTTGCTGTGACCACCCCGGAAGGCCCTCTGCCGGACCCCCTGCCGTCCCCGCAGCCCAAGCGGATGGACCTGGAACCCGACACCGTCGAACGCGACCTGGTCAAGCTGGTCCTGACGGTGGTGGAACTGCTGCGCCAGCTCATGGAGCGCCAGGCGCTGCGCCGGTTCGACGTCGGGGACCTGACCGAGGACCAGGAGGAGCGGATCGGGCTGACGCTGATGCTGCTGGAGGAGCGCATGGCGGAACTGCGCGACCGCTACGGACTGCGGCCCGAGGACCTCAATCTGGACCTCGGACCCCTCGGTCCCCTGCTCCCCCGGGAGTGATCCGGCGACCTCCGCACAGCGACGGCGAGAATCCCGGACGAAGGGCGCCCCCGGCACGGGGGCGCCCTTCCGGTTCGCCCCCCACCGGTGCCGGGGCCCCGCCGTCCGCGTCTCAGGTCTCCTTCCGGCAGAGGATCTCTCCGTGCAGGACGCCGAACCATCCCTCGTCCCGGGTGCCCCACTCGCGCCAGGCGCGGGCCACGTCCCGCAGTTCCTGCTCGCCGGCGTGCCCGCCGCCCAGCGCCCGGTCCGCGTAGGCCGAGTCGAGTGTCCGGTCGGCCCACAGGCCGCTCCACCACGCCCGCTCCTGCGGCGTGGCGAAGGTCCACGTGCCGGAGGTCGCCGTGACGTCCGTGAACCCGGCCCGCAGGGCCCAGGCTCGCAGCCGCCGCCCGGCGTCCGGTTCCCCGCCGTTGGCCCGGGCGACCCGGCGGTAGAGGTCCAGCCAGGCGTCGAGCCCTTCCGAGGCCGGATACCAGGTCATCGCCGCGTAGTCGGCGTCCCGCACGGCGACGAACCCGCCCGGTCTGGTCACCCTGCGCATCTCCCGCAGCGCCCGGACGGGATCGCCGACGTGCTGGAGGACCTGGTGGGCGTGGACCACGCAGAACGTGTCGTCCGGGTGGTCGAGGGCGTTCACGTCGGCGACCGCGAAATCGATGTTGCGCAGCCCCCGCGCCCGTGCCGTGGCGCGGGCCTGCTCCAGGACGGCCGGTGCCAGGTCGACACCCGTGACGTGCCCGTCCGGTACCCGCTCCGCCAGATCGGCGGTGATCGTCCCCGGCCCGCACCCGATGTCCAGGATCCTCATGTGCGGCCGGAGCGAAGGGAGCAGGTAGGCGGCCGAGTTGGCGGCGGTCCGCCAGGTGTGCGAGCGCAGCACGGACTCGTGGTGCCCGTGCGTGTAGACGGCGGTCTCCCGGGGTTCCGGCATGGCGGTCCAGCCCTTCCGATCGATTTCGGCAGGGCATCACCGTACGCGCTACGACCGCATGATGAGACCAACTGTCTTGTCATGTGGGACGGCTGGTGGCTCAGTATCCGGTGATCGGACGGTAGACGGTCAGGGCCCGGGGCAGCTTCTCCAGCGTCACGGTGCCCTCCACCTCGGTCACCTCGCCGTCGTGGGCGAGGAGGGTCCCGGGGGCGACGTGATCCAGACGCAGGCGCCTCACCTGCACCGCGGCGTGGACGGGGGAGCGCGTCAGCGGCCCCGCGAAGGCGGCGGCGAGCAGCCGCGCGGCCGGCCGGCGCCCGCCGTGCACGACCCGCACGTCGAGCTGCCCGTCCGCCAGGTCCAGCCGCCGCCCCGACAGCAGGCCCATCCGGTGGTAGGTGCCGTTCCCGGCGAACAGCAGCCACAGCGGGCGCGTGCGGCCCCCCAGCTCGGCCTCCAGCGGGTGCCGGTCGGCCCGCAGCACGCGCAGGGCGGCGAGCATCCCCGCCGGCCAGCCGCCGATCCGCGGGGACCAGCGCTCCCGCTCCCGCACCAGCTCCGGATACACGCCCACACTGCACGTGTTGAGGAAGACGCCCTCCCGGCCGCCGCCGGAGAACCGGCCCACGTCCACCCGCACGGCATCGCCCTGGCGCAGCGCCCGGGCGAGATCGCGGACGTCCTCCACGCCCAGGTCGTAGGCGAAGTGGTTCAGGGTGCCGCCCGGCAGCACGGCCAGCGGCAGCCCGGAGCGCAGAGCCACCCGGGCCGCCGTGTTGACGGTGCCGTCGCCGCCGCACACCCCCAGCACCCTGGCCCGCCCGGCCGCCCGGTCCAGCTCCGCGGGCACCTCCTCGGGGGCGCACTCCACGACCTCGGCACGCGGCAGGGCGTCGCGCAGGGCGGAGGCCCGCTCGGCCGATCCCGAGGCGGTGTTCGCCACGAGGACCAGACCCTCGCCCTCCAGCAGCGCCGGCACCTCGGCCCGCGGCCGGGGCAGCGCGGTGACCTGCGCACGCGTGGGCACCACACCCCGCAGGGCGTACGCGGTGCCCACCCCCAGCGCCGCGCCCGCCAGGACGTCGCTCGGGAAGTGCGCACCCGAGCGCACCCGCGACACGGCGACGAAGGCCGCCACCGGGGCCACGACCGCGCCCCAGGCCGGGGACTCCAGTGCCACACCCGCCGCGAAAGCGGCGGCGGACACGGCGTGCCGGGAGGGGACGGACGTGGTGACCGGCCGCCGCCGCAGCCGCCGGAGCACGGGCAGCGGCGCCACGGCCGGGCCGGGGTGACGCACCGCGCGCTTGCCCAGGGCGCCGGCGGCCAGGGAGGCGGCGCCCAGCGACGCCAGCCCGCGGGTGGCCGCGCGGCGGGCCCGGGGTGTCCGGCTGGCCGCCAGGGCCACCGCGGCGGCGCACCAGAAGGCCCCGTGGTGCGCGCTCCGCTCCAGCGGCGCCAGGACGGAGCGCCCGGGCCCGCGCCGGCCCGCCACGGCCTCGAAGAGCCGGCGGTCCACGGCCAGGACCCGGTCGAGCGGGGCTGGACGCCCGGGTTTCCGGAAGGGGAGGGCCGAGTCGGAGGTCGTCATGTCCTGCGGGTACCCGCCGACGGGGCGGGGTGGACACACCGGAGGTGCCCGGGGCAGGCTCGGGGGACGACGATCGTGGCGGGACCAGGGGGGAAGCACGGCATGAGCGGGCGAGTGACGGCGGTCAGCAGCAACGGGGAGTACTCCTTCACCAAGCCGAACCGGGACAGCATCCGGCTGCTCACCGGACTCGGGGTGGAGGGGGACGTGCACGCCGGAGTGACCGTCAAGCACCGCTCGCGCATGGCGCAGGACCCCACCCGGCCCAACCTCCGGCAGGTGCACCTGATGCACGAGGAACTCTTCGACGAGGTGGGCGAGGCGGGATACCGGGTGACCCCCGGCGACCTGGGCGAGAACATCACCACCCGCGGCATCGACCTGCTCGCCCTGCCGACCGGCACCCTGCTGCGCATCGGCGGCACCGCCGTCCTGGAGGTGACCGGCCTGCGCAACCCCTGCCTGCAGATCGACGCCTTCCGCAGCGGCCTGCTCAAGCGCGTCGTCGGCCGTGACGAGGAGGGGCGGGTCGTGCGCAAGGCCGGGATCATGAGCGTGGTCCGGGAGGACGGCGTCGTCCGGCCCGGGGACACGATCGCCGTGGAGCTGCCCGCGGAGCCGTTCCGGCCGCTGGAGCGGGTCTAGGCGGACACCCCCTCAGGCGCTCCGGCGCGGGCGGGCGCCCGGCGGCCGGCGGAAATGGGTTTGCCCGGTCCGCGGCCCGACCCGGACAATCGCGCCCATGGGTCATCTCGAAGCCGCGCATCTGGAGTACTACCTGCCCGACGGACGGGCGCTGCTCGGCGACGTCTCGTTCCGGGTGGGGGAGGGGGCCGTCGCGGCCCTCGTGGGCCCGAACGGCGCCGGGAAGACGACCCTGCTGCGCCTGCTCTCCGGTGAGCTCAAGCCGCACGGCGGCTCCGTCACCGTCGGCGGCGGGCTCGGCGTGATGCGGCAGTTCGTCGGATCCGTGCGCGACGAGACGACCGTGCGGGACCTGCTGGTCTCGGTGGCCGCGCCCCGCATCCGCGAGGCCGCCCGCGCCGTGGACGTCGCCGAGCACGCCCTCATGACCGTCGACGACGAGTCCGCGCAGCTCGCCTACGCCCAGGCGCTCGCCGACTGGGCCGAGGCCCGCGGCTACGAGGCCGAGACGCTGTGGGACATGTGCACCACGGCCGCCCTCGGCGTCCCCTACGACAAGGCGCAGTGGCGTCAGGTGCGGACCCTGTCCGGCGGTGAGCAGAAGCGTCTCGTGCTGGAGGCGCTGCTGCGCGGCACCGACGAGGTGCTCCTCCTCGACGAGCCCGACAACTACCTCGACGTGCCCGGCAAGCGCTGGCTCGAGGAACGGCTCGCCGAGACCCGCAAGACCGTCCTGTTCGTCTCGCACGACCGCGAACTCCTCGCCCGCGCCGCCCAGCGCCTCATCTCCCTGGAGCCGGGGCCCGCCGGAGCGGACGCATGGGTGCACGGCGGCGGCTTCGCCACCTTCCACGAGGCCCGGCGCGAGCGCTTCGCCCGCTTCGAGGAGCTGCGCAGACGCTGGGACGAGAAGCACGCCCAGCTGAAGAAGCTCGTGCTGAACCTGCGCCAGGCCGCCGCGGTCAGCCACGAGATGGCGTCACGGTACGCGGCCGCCCAGACCCGTCTGCGCAAGTTCGAGGAGGCCGGGCCGCCCCCCGAGCCGCCGCGCGAGCAGGACATCCGCATGCGCCTGAAGGGCGGCCGCACCGGCGTGCGGGCCGTCACCTGCGAGAAGCTGGAGCTCACCGGCCTGATGCGCCCCTTCGACCTGGAGGTCTTCTACGGCGAGCGGGTCGCCGTCCTGGGCTCGAACGGCTCCGGCAAGTCCCACTTCCTGCGCCTGCTCGCCGGCGACGACGTGGCGCACACGGGGCAGTGGAAGCTGGGCGCCCGCGTCGTGGCCGGCCACTTCGCACAGACGCACGCGCAGCCGGAGCTCCAGGGCCGCACCCTGCTGGACATCCTGTGGAAGGAGCACGCGCAGGACCGGGGCGCGGCCATGTCCCGGCTGCGCCGCTACGAACTCACCCAGCAGGCCGAGCAGACCTTCGAGCGCCTGTCCGGCGGCCAGCAGGCCCGCTTCCAGATCCTGCTGCTGGAGCTGCAGGGCGTGACCGCGCTGCTGCTGGACGAGCCGACCGACAACCTGGACCTGGAGTCCGCGGAGGCCCTCCAGGAGGGGCTGGAGTCCTTCGAGGGCACGGTCCTCGCGGTCACGCACGACCGCTGGTTCGCCCGCTCCTTCGACCGCTACCTGGTGTTCGGCAGTGACGGCCGGGTGCGGGAGACCCCGGAGCCCGTCTGGGACGAACGACGGGTGGAGCGGGCCCGGTAGGGCCCACCCCACCCGGACGGCGGCTCACTTCCAGCGCAGCAGCGCCCCGAGGCCGCCGGCCGGCACCTCCTGCGTGGAGACCGACAGGGCCGGTGCGTCGGTGGCCACCGCGCTGCGGATCAGCGCGTCGTCCGCCCGGGCCGGCCAGGAGTGCTGCTCGCCGAGCACCTTCAGGTCCGTACGCCGCACCGCGAGCTGGTCGGGGTCCTCGCCGATCCACACCTCGCGGTGCGCGTCCGGCCCGTCGACCCGCACCAGCAGCTCGTCGATGCGGTGCTCCCGCGCCGCCTCCACCAGCGCGGGCACGCCCTCGACGGCCCCCGCGCGTCCCGCGTCGTCCGGGGTGCGCGCGGCGCGGAACCGCTCCAGCTCCTCCTCGGCCCGCCGCGCCTCGTGCTCGGCCCGGATCCGCTCCACGTCCTCGTCCAGCAGCCGGCTGCCGACGCCGTGCGGGGCCTGAACGGCCCTGCCGTGCAGCCGCTTCGGCAGCCGCTCGTGCACCGCCCGCCGCTCACGCTGCTCGCCGACGAGGATCAGCAGGTCGGCGCCCGTCTCCTCCTGGCAGACGGCGAGCGCGTCCGCGATCTCGGCGGCGTTGTGCTCCCAGGTGTTCTCCACCCGCAGCTGGAAGTGCCGCTCGGACCAGTCGCCGGTACTCGTCCGGTGCACCGGCCACTGCCGCCCGCTGACACCGCCCGCCTCCCGGCGCCCCAGCGCGCTGCGCAGCTCGAAGTCGGCGCCCTTGCGGTCGACGTAGGCCACCACGCACAGCGGGTCCTCGCCGGCCAGGTCGAGCAGGGGGGCGACCCGGGGCAGCGCCGCCCATTCGGCCCAGTCCCCGCCCTGCGGCGGACGGACCAGCGCCGCGTCGAGGACGATCTCGCCGTCCCGGGCGAACAGGGCCCGGCCGTGCGGGTCGGAGGAGCGCCGCAGATCCTCGATCGCGCCCTGCACGGCCCGGCACGTGGCCTCGTCGGCTCCTCGGTCCGCCAGCCGTCCCGCCATGGCCTGTGCCGTCAGCCGCCGCTCGTGCGCGGTGTCCTCCGTCTGCCGGGACGTGTCCACGTACACGGAGGCCCAGGGGCCGGGGTGTTCGTACAGTGGGTGCAGAAAAGCGAGATCCATGGCTCCCTCCCGGGTGCCTCTCGGAAGTGGTGCGCTGTGCTTCCGGGGCGGGTACCCGGACCGCATGGACGAACACGACGAGCGGGGCGACACGATGACCGGAGTGGACCCTGGCCGGCTGGACGACCAGCAGCTCATGAAGGAACTGGAGAACATCCACCGCACGCGCCACGACACGCTGCTGTACGGCTCGAACGACGCGCTGCGCGCCCACAACGAGCGCATGGCCCAGCTCGAGGGCGAGTACCTGCGCCGCAACCCCCAGCGTCCGGTGGCCGCCGGCCGTACCCGTGAGGGGGCCCGGGAACGCACCGGCGGGGAGTCGGCCACCCCCACGACACCGGGCTCCTGACTCCTCGCCGGGTACGGCACCGGCCCGTCGGTCGGTGCCGTCCACGGCGAGGACCGGGCCGGTACGAACCGGCCCGGTCCCCGCGCGGGCGTGCGCCGCTGCGTCAGGCGTCAGGCGGCGCTCTTGGTGAAGACCTCCAGGAAGGTCTCGCAGAACGCCTTCAGATCGTCCGGCTTGCGGCTGGTGACCAGCTTGTTCGCCCCGTGGTCGCAGACCTGGACCTGCTGGTCGACCCAGGTGCCGCCCGCGTTGCGGATGTCCGTCTGCAGGCTCGGCCACGAGGTCAGCACCCGGCCGCGCACCACGTCCGCCTCGACCAGAGTCCACGGCGCGTGGCAGATCGCCGCGACCGGCCGGCCCTGCTCGAAGAAGTCCCGCACGAACGCGACGGCCTTGTCGTCCATCCGCAGGAAGTCCGGGTTCGCCACGCCGCCGGGCAGCACCAGCGCGTCGAACGACCCCGGCGCGGCCTCGCCCACCACCTCGTCCACGGGGAAGGTGTCGGCCTTGTCGAGGTGGTTGAACGCCTGGATCTCACCGTCCTGCGTCGACACCAGCACGGGCTCGTGGCCCGCGTCCTTCACGGCCTGCCACGGGTCGGTCAGCTCGACCTGCTCGACGCCCTCGGGTGCGACCAGAAATGCGATGCGCATGATGTTCCCTGTCCCTTCTCGATCTGCGTGTTCTCGTCGTGAGTCGTCGTCGTGAGTCGTCGTCGTACTCGTCGTCGCCGGTGGTCAGACGCCCGTCGGGCCGTCCGGCTCGGCGCGGCTGATGTCGGCGAGGGCGGAGGCGGGGTCCTCGGCCTCGGCCAGGTCGCCGAGGCTGACGATCCCGACCGGGAGCCCGTTCTCCACCACCGGCAGCCGGCGCACGGCGTGCTCGCGCATCAGCGTCACCGCGGTCGCCACCCGGTCCTCCGGCGTGACGGTCACCGGGTCCTTCGTGCACACGGCCTGCACGCTCACCGTCGCCGGGTCGAGACCGTCGGCGACCGCCCGGACGACGATGTCCCGGTCGGTGAGCACACCGATCACGTCCTGCCCCTCGGCCACCACCACGTCGCCGATGTTCTGCGTGCGCATGGACTGAGCCGCCTCGACGAGCGAGGCGTCCGGGCGCACGGCGACGACGCCCGGCGTCATCACGTCCTTCACGTACTCGGCCATTCGCGGGCCTCCGTCCCCTTCCAGGCCGGTGGGGCACCGCGGCGCGCCACGGTGCCCCCGAAGCGGTTCCTCACGCGTACTCCTGCGGGCCCGTCTCCCGGACCCGGACCATCGCCTCGGCCAGCTCCTGCACGCTGCCGTAGTGCTCCTTGCGCGGCAGCCGCTCCGCGGCCTCGACCAGCGCGTCGGGCGCCCGCCGGTCGCGCAACGCGCGGACCAGCTCCCGCGCGTGCGCCGGGAACGCCCTGCGGCCGAGGATGCGGGCCAGATCCAGCCGCACCGACTCCAGGGAGCTCGGGGCGCGGCTCGGTGTCACCGGCCCGTACGCCACCTCCGGATCGTCCTCGGCGTACGGCTCCGGGTCGTGCCAGTCCTCCGCACGCGTCGGGTGCCCGGACCTGAGCAGACCCTGCAGTTCGTGCTTCATCTCGTCGTCCCGGTGGACGCTCAGCCGGTCGCTTCCTCGCTGCATGTCTCCCTCCAGACGTTCGGGGGCCCGCACCGCGTACCCGGACACCGGCGGACGACACCGCTTTCGCACCACCGGATCGCGGCGTACGCACCGTTTCGCGCCGAAGCACCGGCGGCGCTTCGCCCTGGTTTGGGACGGCCCGCGAGGGGCAGGCGGACAGGAGTGCTTCGGACTGGAGGCACCCTGCGCGGGAGCGGCCCGGCCGCCATCGGCGGCACCCCGTCCGTCCGGCCGACGCGCCTCGCTCCCCGCGGTGACCGCCCGCCCCGCAGCAACCAGCAGGGAATGGGGACGCATCATGCCGACCCGCACCAGTGCCAGGCACCCCCACCACGACGCCCCCGACACCGCGGAGGCCTTCGCCCGCCTCTCCTCGATGCCCGCCGGTCCCGAGCGCGACGCCCTGCGGGACGCCGTCGTCGAGGCCTGGCTGCCCATGGCGGACCGGCTCGCCGGCCGTTTCCGCAGCCGCGGCGAGAGCTACGAGGACCTGCGCCAGGTCGCGGCCCTCGGCCTGGTCAAGGCCGTGGACCGGTACGACCCCGCCCGCGGCAACGCCTTCGAGAGCTACGCCGTCCCCACCGTCACCGGGGAGATCAAGCGGCACTTCCGCGACCACATGTGGACGGTGCACGTGCCCCGCCGGGTGCAGGAACTGCGCAACCGTGTGCGGGCCGCCTCCCGCGAGCTGTCCCAGGTCTCACCCGGCCGCCGTCCCACCGTCCCGGAGATCGCCGCCCACACGGGCCTGAGCGAGGAGGACGTCCGGACCGGCCAGGAGGCGCTGGGAGGTTTCACGGCCCTGTCGCTCGACGCGGAACTGCCCGGCAGCGACGACGGCTACTCGCTGAGCGACGTCCTGGGCACCCCCGACGCCGCGCTGGACACCGTGGTGGACCGCGAGGCCGTCAGGGCGCGGCTGACGGCACTGCCCGAGCGCGAGCGGGCGATCCTGTACATGCGGTTCTTCAAGGACATGACGCAGAGCCGGATCGCCGAGGAACTGGGCATCTCGCAGATGCACGTCTCCCGGCTGCTCAGCCGCTGCTGCGGGCGGGTGCGGGACCAGGTCATGCGGGACGTCGCCCAGGCGGGGTCCGAGTCACCCGATCGGCGGGCGCCGTCCCGCTAATGGGGTCCCGTTCCGCGCGGTGCCGACGGGCCCGGGCTGTCATGGCAGAGGGGCATGACGAACGAAGGAGTCCCCTCCATGCGCCGCACCCTGCACGCCCTCACCGTGACCGTCGCCGCCGGAACCGCCCTCGTGTGCTGCCCGCCCGCCTTCGCGGAGCCGGCCGCCGAGGTCAGCCCCGCCACCGTGCAACCCGGTGGCACGCTCACCGTGTCGGTCCGCTGCGATCCGACCGGCGGGCCGCCGCCCGGGAGCATCGAGGCGACCTCGGAGGCCTTCGCCGAGGGCACCGTGTCCCTGCGCCTGGTCGGCGGCGGGGGCACCGGCGGCCACGGGGCCGCCGAGTGGGGTGCCGATCCGGCCCGTACCGGCACGGCGGCGCTCGCCACCGCCGAGAACGCCGGGGCGGACCACGGCCTCCTCGCGCGGGACACCGATCCCCTCGCGGAGGACGCGGATCCGCTGGCCGAGGACGCGGAGGTCCCGGAGGAGGACCCCGGGCTGCCGGAGGAGGACGCCGGGCTTCCCGGAGGAGACCCCGAGCTCCTCGCGGAGGACCCGGGACTGCTCGGCGAGGACCCCGACCTGCTCGCCGGGGACCCGGAACTCGGTGAGGACCCCGATGCGCTTGCGGAGGACCCCGGACTTCCCGGTGAGGGCTCCGACTGGACCGCCGAGGACGACACGGGCGGCCAGGGGACCGCGCCCGTCTACCGCGGCACCGCCGTCATCGCCCCGGCCGGGGACCTGACGGGCGGTGCGCACGCCGGGGGAGAGGACTCGGCCTGGACCGTCGACGGCACCTGCCCGGCGGCTCCCGGAGGGCAGGGCAAGGAGTGGAGCGCGACGTTCACCGTCCTGCACGGCTCCGGCCCCCACCCGCCCACGCACCGGCCCTGCCCCGAGCCGTCCCCCCACCACGCGCCGGACCCGGCCCGGTGCGGCGAGGCGCCCGTCCAGCGCGGGGTACGGGCCGGCGACGGCGGGGCGTTCACGGACTCCGTGCCGGCGCTGGCCGCGGGCGGTGTCCTGATCGCCGGCGCCCTGGGCGCCGCCGTGCACCGGCTGCGCACCCGACGGAGCGGTTCGTACCGCTGAACCCGCTGCACGACGACCCGGGCCGCGTGCGGCCCGGCCCGGGCACGAACCCGACGCACGCCCTCGCCCCACCTCACGAGCCCCCCGCTTCCCCGGCCCGGCCCCGTCCATGCTGTGACCGTCACGACCCCGTCCGCAGCCCATGAGACGGAGTCCGGGTGGGTACTCAGAGGCCGTGGAGGCCCGGCCGCCCACCCGGCGACCCGCGGGGAACGGGGGAGCGGAGCGGCGCTCGCGCCGAGGCGGCACCACACGGCGGCACCACGCACTGCGGAGGTACGGATGCGGCGGACGGACCCGCAAGGCCACGGCCCCGTCCGGTTCGGGCCCCCGCTCCCGGACGACGGGCTGCCGGTCCTGCCGGAGCTGTCCGCCGTGCTCGCCGCCGCCGCGGCCCGCGGTGGCCACGAACCGGTCGGCGGCGGCCCCGCCCTGCGGGAAGCCGCCTGCGGCTACTGGGACCGGCGCGGACTGCACTGCGACCCCGGCCGCGTGGCCGCCGCACCCGGTGCCCCCACCCTGCTGCTCGCCCTGACCGCGGCCCTCGGCGGGGACGTCCTGGTGCCCCGGCCCTGTGCCGCCTGGTGGGCGCCGTACGCCCGGCTGCTGGGCCGCCCCGCCTTCCACGTACCGACCCCGCCGGAGAGCGGCGGCGTCCCCGACCCGTACGCCCTGCTGGAGACGGTGCGCCGCGTCCGGGCCGAGGGCGGCGACCCGCGGCTGCTCGTGCTGTCCGTCGCCGACGACCCCACGGCCGGTGTCGCCCCGCCCGAACTGCTGCACGAGACCGTCGAGGCCGCCCAGGGCGAGGGCCTGCACCTGGTCAGCGACGAGACCTGGCGCGACACCCTGCACGACCCGCACGGCACCGTCCTGCTCAGCCCCGCCGAGATGCTGCCCGACCGCGTCACGGTCGTCAGCGACCTGGCCGGCGCCCTGCTCCCGCCCGGCTGGCCGGCCGCCGTCGCCCGCTTCCCGGCCGGAGGCGACGGGGACGGCCTCCACGCGCGCGTGCTCGACGTCCTCACCGCCCTCGACGCCCGTGTCGCCGCCCCGGTCGCCGCGGCCGCCGCGTACGCGCTGTCCGAACCCGAGCCCGTCACCGCGCGCGTGGCCGCCACCGTGCGCCTGCACGCGCACCTGGCCGCCGCCGCGCACTCCGCCGTCGTCGGCGCGGGCGCCCTGGCCCGGCCCCCGCGGGCCGGGCGTCACCTGTACGTCGACCTCGCACCCCTGCGCGACGCGCTGAACCTGCACGGCGTCGGCGACGCCCAGGAGCTGGAGGACTTCCTCACCGACCGGCTCGGCATGCCCGCCCCGGGCGGCCACCGCTTCGGCGACGACCTCCAGGCCCCGCGCGTGCGGCTGTGCACCGGCGCGCTGGTGAACGGCTCCGACACCGAGCGCGCGGAATGTCTCACCACCCCCAGGCCGTTGGAACTGCCGCACGTGCAACGCGCGTTGGTCCAACTGAAGTCGGTCTTCGACGATCTCCGCGACGACGCTCGGCGATGGGAGCCTCCGCGATGACGCAGCAGTCCGAGTCGACGACGAGCACGACCGCGCCGGACGGGCACGCACCGGCCCTCCCCTCGCCGCTCGCACCGCCCGGCCCGCCCCTGGCCGAACCCCGGCCGCTGGCCGAGCGCAGAGTCTGGCCGCGCGCCTTCCACGACCGGCTGACCGCCCCGCTGCCCGGCTTCAAGGCCATGGCCCGCTTCGCCCGCGAGGGCGCCGTGCGACCGGGCCCCGAGGGCCTCGCCGACATCCCGCGGCTGCCCTACGCCCCGGCCCCGCTGCCCCGCGTCGACGCCCGTACGGTCGCCGTCACCTGGGCGGGACACGCCAGTTGGGTCGTGCGGATCGGCGGACTGACGGTGCTCACCGACCCGGTCTGGTCGCGCCGCATCCTCGGCACCCCGGCCCGCATCACCCCCGTGGGCGTGCCCTGGGAGGACCTGCCCCGGGTCGACGCCGTCGTCATCAGCCACAACCACTACGACCACCTCGACGCCCCGACGCTGCGCCGACTGCCGCGCGACACCCCGGTGTTCGTCCCGGCCGGGCTCGCCCGCTGGTTCCACCGCCGCCGCTTCACCCGCGTCACGGAGCTCGACTGGTGGGAGGCGGCCGAACTCGACGGCGTCCGCTTCGACTTCGTGCCCTCCCACCACTGGTCCAAGCGCACCCTCACCGACACCTGCCACAGCCTCTGGGGCGGCTGGGTGCTCACCGACAGGGAGGGCCGGCGCGTCTACTTCGCGGGCGACACCGGCTACGGCCACTGGTTCTCGCGCATCGGCAGCCGCTACCCGGGCATCGACCTCGCGCTCCTGCCCATCGGCGCCTACGACCCGCGCTGGTGGCTCAGCGACGTGCACTGCGATCCCGAGGAAGCGGTCCGGGCCGCCCAGGACCTCGGCGCGGCCCGGATGGCGCCCATGCACTGGGGCACCTTCGTCCTGTCCGCCGAACCGGTCATGGAGCCCCTCACGCGCGTGCGCGCCGCCTGGGAGAAGGCGGGCCTGCCCCGCGAGGACCTCTGGGACCTGCCGGTGGGCGGTTCCAAGGTCCTGTAGGACGCGCGGCGCCACCGCATGCCGCCCGGGCGCCCCGGGACCACCGCCCGGGCGCCCCGGGACCACCGCCCGGCGCCCCGGGACCAGCGCCAGGGCGCCCCAGGACTACCGTGCCCGCCGCACCCGCCGCACCAGACCCGGTACCACGCTGATCAGCAGGGTCACCCCGATCGCCGCCACCACGCCCTCCCACGGCTCGGCGAACAGCGACCCGCCCAGGATCCCGATCAGCTGGTACGTCACCGCCCAGGCCAGGCAGGCCGGGAAGTTCCCCCGGGAGAACCTCCGCAGCGGCCACTCGGCGAGCAGGCAGGCCAGCATCACCGGGATGCGCCCCGCCGGCACCAGCCGGGACAGCACCAGCACGGCGACCCCGTGCGAGGCCAGCTTCTCCTGCGCCTGCTCCAGCCGGTCCTCCGGCGCCCGCCGGCGGATCCCCTCCAGCCACCGCGAGCCGTTCTTCGAGGTCAGTCCGCGCCGCCCCAGCCAGTACAGCGCCGCGTCCCCCAGGAACGCGGCCAGCGACGCCGTCACGAACACCATCGCCAGCGAGAACGGCGCCGTCCGGTGCAATGCCACCACCGCCGCCGAACTCACCAGCGCGCCCGTCGGGATCACCGGCACCAGCGCCCCGGCCAGCACCAGCACGAACAGCGTCGGATACCCGATCGCCTGCTGTGTCGCCTCCGGCACCACGGACGCCGGGGTGACGGCCGACACCGCGAGCAGGGAGACCTCGGCGGACCGGCTCACTGCGCGACCTCCGGCCGCACGCTCTGCCCGTGGTCGAGCCGGTGCACCGCCACACCGGGCGCGTGCCGGGCGGCCATCCGCACGAACTCGTGCCCCGGCGTG
Source organism: Streptomyces sp. NPDC053665 (assembly GCF_055585285.1). NCBI lineage: Bacteria > Bacillati > Actinomycetota > Actinomycetes > Kitasatosporales > Streptomycetaceae > Streptomyces > Streptomyces sp. NPDC053665. Next base: position 970,223 of record NZ_JBVJKK010000001.1, on the reverse strand, counting down.
TGGAACTCGTGGGGGCGCACCGCGTCCATGCCGATCGGCCAGTACGTGCCGTAGTGCACCGGCACGGCACTGCGCGGCGCGAGCCGGGCCAGCGCCTGTGCCGCCCGGCCCGCGTCCAGGTGCCCCTCGCCCAGGTACGGCCCCCAGCCGCCCACCGGCAGCAACGCCACCTCGACCGGCCCGACCTCCTTCGCCATCTCCTCGAACAGGCCGGTGTCCCCGGCGAAGTAGGTCCGGGACTCGCCGGATATGACATAGCCGAGGGCGGGGGAGCGGTGCGGCCCGAACGGCAGCCGGCGCCCGTCGTGCCGTGCCGGCACGGCCCGCACGACGACGTCGCCGACCCGCGTCTCGTCCCCCGGGGCCATCTCGCCGATCCGCAGGTGCGTGAGCCGGCGCAGACCGGGCACGGCCCGGCGCGCGCCCCGGGGCACGAGCAGGCGCGTGCCGGGCTCCAGGCGCATCAGGGACGGCACGTGCAGGTGGTCCGCGTGCAGGTGCGAGACCAGGGCCACGTCGGCCCGGTGCGCGGCGGGAGGCGGCACGGCCCCGCGCCGGCGCCGCAGGTGGGCGAGCCGGCGTGCGAACAACGGGTCCGTGAGCACCCGTACGTTCGAGTCCTCCACCGTGCAGGTGGCGTGACCCCACCAGGTGATCTCCACCGGCACTTCTTTGCCTCCTTCGCGCGACTCCCCGAAGCCTACGTGCAGGAGTAGGGTCGGCGGCGAGAACGGAGGTGAGGGGGGACGCCATGGGGCCGGTGCGGGTCACGGCGATCGCGAGTCTGACGCCGCTGGAGGAGCTGGACGAGGATCCCTTCCTCGTCGACTCCCGCAGCCAGCACGCGATGTGCGCCCGCTGGGCCGCCGAGCGGGGGTACGTGGTCAGCCGGGAGTTACTGGTGCGCGGGCTGCGGCCCGACCACGGCGCGCTGTGGGACGGCGTGCGGCCCGGCCACGACGTGTTCGTGGCGCCCAGCCGGCGGGTCCTGGAGAGCGCGCTCGCCTCCGTCGAGGAGTTCGCCGCCGAGTGCGCCCGTCGCGGGGTGCGCGTGGAGACGGTGGGGCACGCGGAACCGGCGTACGACGCGGAGATGAAGGCGTGCGTGCACCGCCGTCTGTCGATGCCGACGGCGGGCTACGACGGGCGCTGACCACTTGGCACGCCGAACCCGAGCGCCCCGGCCCACCGGGCCCGAGCGGACCCGCCCACCGGGCCCGAGCGCCCCGGCCCACCGTGCGGCCACGACTGAGCCGCCGTGCGTGAGTGCCGTCCCGGCGGGGAAGGCGAGCGGCCTCGACGGCAGGCGGCACGCGGGAGGCGAACGGGCATCCGCGTGCGTTGAGACACTGTGACCAGGAAGCCCGTGGGTGCGGGCCGGGACGTGAGGTGGCTGGGAGTGCGGGGCGTGCGGTGGCGAAGAGCCGCCAGTCAGGTCGGGCGGAGCATCGGCGTATGGGCGGTCTCCACCGTCACCATGCTCGTGCTCGCCGGGATCCTGCCGGACTTCCGGCTCCGCTCGGAGGACGGGGCCAGCGCGACCGACATCGCCGTCACCGCCGCCTTCGGGGCGGGCGCCTTCGGCCTGCTGTCGGCGCTGGTGTGGCCGCTGCTGGTGCGGCTGCTGCTCCTCGTGCCGGCGCTGGTGCTCGGCCTGCTGGTGTTCTTCCTCAACGGCGCCCTGCTGCTGCTCGCCCTCAACCTGAACCCGGCCGAGCGCGGAGCCGCCGCCCCGGAGACCGCCGTCGTGGTCGCCGCCGTCATGTCGGCCGTGGCGTCGGCGACCGGCGCCGGCCTCGCCGTGCGCGACGACGAGGCCTACCGCCGCCGGCTGTACCGCCTCTCCGACCGCCGCCGCCGCTCCGGACCGCCCAGCCCGTCCACGCCCGGCACGGTCTTCCTGCAACTGGACGGCGTCGGCCACGACACCCTGCTGGACGCGATCGGCAAGGGCCTGATGCCCACCGTCGCCCGCTGGATCGAGGACGGCCGCCACCGCCTCACCCCCTGGCGCACCGACTGGTCCAGCCAGACCGGCGCCAGCCAGCTCGGCATCCTGCACGGCAGCAACCACGACGTGCCGGCGTTCCGCTGGTACGAGAAGGACACCCGCGAGATCGTCGTCTGCAACCGGCCCACCAGCGCGGTCGAACTGCAGCGCCGCGCCGTGCGGTACGCGGGGCACGACGGGCTGCTCGCCGTCGACGGAGCCAGCCGGGGCAACCTGTTCAGCGGCGGGGCCGACGAGCAGGCCCTGGTGCTCTCCATCGCCGCCCGCCGCCGCAGCCGGGAGAACCGCTCCCGGGACGGCTACTTCGCCTACTTCTCGGACCCCGCCAACGCCGTGCGCACCGCCCTGTCGTTCATCGCCGAGGTGGGCCGGGAGATCGGCCAGTCGGTCCGGGCCCGGTTGCGCAAGCAGCGCCCCCGGGTCTCCCGCGGTGGCCTCTACCCGCTGGTGCGGGCCTTCGCGACCGTCGTCGAGCGGGACGTGGTGGTCGCCGCCGTGACCGGTGACATGCTCGCCGGCCGCACCGCCGTCTACGCCGACCTCGTGGCCTACGACGAGGTCGCCCACCACTCCGGCCCCGCGTCCCGCGACACGCAGCAGGTCCTCGAACGGCTCGACCGCTCCCTCGCCCTGATCGAGAACGTCGCCGAGCACGCCCCGCGCCCCTACCGGATCGTCGTGCTGTCCGACCACGGCCAGAGCCCCGGCGAGACGTTCCGCTCCCGCTACGGCCTCACCCTCGGCGACCTGGTGCGGGCCGGCTGCGGCATGCCCGTGCCGCGCAAGGCCGAACGCACCCGCAGCGGCGCGGAGGCCCGGGCCGCCGTCCGCGCCGCGCTGCGCATCCGCGTGGAGGACGGCGGCGAGCGCCACCGCCCCGCACGCAGCGAGGAGCCGATCGTGCTGGCCTCCGGCAACCTCGGCCTGATCTCCTTCCCGGACGTGCCGCACCGGATGAGCAAGGAGGAGATCGACGCCCGCCACCCGGCGCTGCTGCCGACCCTCGCCAACCATCCCGGCATCGGCTTCCTGCTGGTGCGCAGCGAGGAGCACGGCGGAGTCGTCCTCGGCGCCTACGGTGCCGAGATACCGCTCGCCGACCTGGACCAGAACCCGGGGCCCCTCGCGCCGTTCGGGGAGGGCGCCGCCGACGCGGTGCGCCGGACGCACTCCTTCCCGCACGCCGCCGACATCATGGTCAACTCCTTCCACGACCCGGCTGACGGCGAAGTCCTCGCCTTCGAGGAGCAGATCGGCTCCCACGGCGGGCTCGGCGGCGCCCAGGGCAAGCCGTTCCTGCTGTCGCCCTGCGCCCTGTCGGCGCCGGTGCGGCCCGGTGAGGCGCTGGTCGGCGCCGAGCAGGTGCACCGGGTGCTGCGCCGCTGGCTGCGCGAGTCGAACGGGCCGCAAGTGCCCCTGGAGTCCGGCGAGGAGGAGCGCGCCGCCTGAAATCGGGCTGCGCCGCGCAGGCCGTACGCGCACACTGTCGGTGTCGTACGCCGCGCCGCGCACCGGCGCGTCCTTCCCACCCTCCGAGGAGTAGCTGCTGTGCAGGCAGCCGTCACCGTCACACCCTCCCGCGTCCCCGATCTGCTGCTCGGCCTCGCCACCGTGCGGCCGGTGTTCCTCTGGGGCGCACCCGGCATCGGGAAGTCCTCCCTGGTACGGGACTTCGCCGAGTCGCTGGGCCTGGAGTGCGTGAGCCTGCTGGGCACCCAGCTCGCCCCCGAGGACCTCATCGGCGTGCCGCAGATCCGCGACGGCCGCTCGGTGTTCTGCCCGCCGCAGGCCATCGCCCGGGACGAGCCCTACTGCCTGTTCCTGGACGAACTCAACGCCGCCACGCCCGATGTGCAGAAGGCGTTCTACTCGCTGATCCTGGACCGCCGGATCGGTGACTACGAACTGCCGCCCGGCTCCCTCGTCATCGGCGCCGGCAACCGCGCCACCGACAACGCCCTCGCCCGGCCCATCGCCTCCGCGCTCGTCAACCGGCTCACGCACGTGCACCTGGAGGTCTCGGCGGCGGACTGGCTCGCCTGGGCCCAGGGCAACGGCATCCACCCCTGGGTCGTGGACCACCTCACCGACCGGCCGGACCATCTGTGGTCCAAGCCGCCCAAGACCGAGGAGCCGTTCTCCACGCCCCGCTCCTGGCACATGCTCTCCGACGCCCTGCACTCCTTCGGCCCGGACCTCGACGAGGACACCCTGAAGGTCCTCGCGCACGGCACCCTCACCCCGGCGCACGCCACCGCCTTCTGCGGATACGCCAAGATCGTCCGCAGCCGGTACGGCATCGAGGCGATCATCAGGGGCGACGCCCGCTGGCCGAACCGCCCCGAGGACCGCGACCTGCTCTTCTACCTCGCCGACTCCTTCCGTGGCCGGCTGGTCAAGGAACTGCCCGCCAGCCGCGAGCACATGTCGGCGGGCGGCCGCCAGACCGCCTACCGCGCCAAGTCGCTGCTGGTGCAGCTCGCGGAGATCTCCGTCGAGGTCGCCCAGACCGTCATCGCCTCCGACGGCGACGGCAACCCGGTGCTGCCCTCCTGGTTCCTCGTCGAGGCGGCCCGGGACATGCCCCGGCTGGTGGAGGCGCGGCGGTGAGCCGCGGCCCCGTCAAGAAGAAGAAGCGGGACCTCGCCGGTGAGGCGTTCGCCGAGGGAGTGCGCCTGCTCAAGGCCAACCCGGCCCTGGCGGCCGTCGAGTTCGACATCTGCCGCCGGGAGGAGTGCGGTCTCGCCCCGCGCGGCGGACTCGTCGCCGTCGACTCCGACGGCGACCTGCACGTCCACCCGGACCGGCTCGCCGAACCCGCCGACTGGGCCTGGGCGCTCGCGCACGCCGTCCTCCACCTCGGCTTCGGGCACGTCCCGGCGGTCAAGGGCACACGCGTCCAACCCGACGCCTTCGACCTCGCCGCCCGCTGCGTCGTCGTCAACCGCTTCCTGCTCGGCTTCACCGTCGGCCGGACCCCGGAACACCTGCCCGCCTCCTACCCGGACGGCGACGAGGAGCAGCTCGCCGCCCGCTGGCGGCGCGACGGCCTGCCCGCCGCGTACACCCGCTGCGGCACGGCCGGTGACGAACCCGACCAGGTGCTCGTGCCGTGGGTGGGCTGGTCGCATCCCCCCGACTGGCAGCTGGCCTTCGCCACCGCCCTGACCCGGACCGTCTCCGCCGCGATGGACATGGCGGGCGGCCGGCGCGACACCCTGGACGCCGAGGCGCCCCACCGGCGCCCCTGGCAGCGGGCCCTGAGCTGGTTCATCTCCTCCTACCCGCTTCTCGGCGGCATCGCCTCCGGCATCGAGCTGGTCGCCGACGCCGAACTGGCGCGCGCCCACGGCATCGCCGTCGCCGCCGTCAACGCCGAGGCGGGCGAGATCTACCTCAACCCCCTGCGCCGGCTGGACGACGACGAATGGCGCTTCGTCCTCGCCCACGAGATGCTGCACGCCGCCCTGCGCCACGGCGACCGCTGCGGCACCCGCGACCCGTACCTGTTCAACGTCGCCTGCGACTACGTCATCAACGGCTGGCTGACCGAGATGCAGATCGGCACCATGCCCGAGGGGCTGCTCCACGACCCCGCACTGGCCGGGCTGTCCGCCGAGGAGGTCTACGACCGCATCGCGGGCGACCTGCGCCGCGCACGCCGCCTGGCCACCCTGCGCGGCAAGGGCGTCGGCGACGTGCTCGGCGCGCCGCTGGGCTCGCCCCGCGACTACGTCGACCTCGACGCCTTCTACCGCCGCGGTCTCGCCCAGGGCCTGGACCTGCACCGCCGGCAGGAGCGGGGCTTCCTGCCCGGCGGACTGGTCGAGGAGATCCGGGCGCTGTCCCATCCGCCGCTGCCCTGGGACGCGCGACTCGCTCGCTGGTTCGACGAGTTCGTGCCCCGCCCCGAGCCGCTGCGCACCTACGCGCGCCCTTCCCGGCGTCAGGCGGCCACGCCCGGCATCCCGCGTGCCGGGCGGTACTTCCCGCCCGAGGAGGTCGCCCGCTGCACCTTCGGCGTCGTCCTGGACACCTCCGGATCCATGGACCGCACCCTGCTCGGCAAGGCCCTGGGCGCCATCGCCTCCTACGCCGGGGCCCGCGACGTGCCGGCCGCCCGGGTCGTGTTCTGCGACGCCGCCCCGCACGACGCCGGGTATCTGCCCGTCGGCGAGATCGCCGGCCGGGTGCGGGTGCACGGACGCGGCGGAACCGTCCTGCAACCGGGCGTCGACCTGCTGCACCGCGCCGGCGACTTCCCGCCCGGGGCGCCCGTGCTGATCATCACCGACGGCTGGTGCGACACACTGCGCGTACGCCGCGAGCACGCCTACCTGGTGCCGCAGGGAGCGCGGCTCCCGTTCAGCCCCAGGGGTCCGGTCTTCCACGTCCGTTGAGGCGTGATGTGATCGGATGGGGGACACAGGACCCGCCGGACGGGCCCCCTTGTGACTGTCGTACGCGAAAGGAAGAACTCGTGGCCACCACGCGCTCCGCACACACGGTCTGGGAAGGCAACCTGCTGGAGGGGAAGGGTGTCGTCACCTTCGACTCCTCCGGCGCCATCGGTGAGCAGCCGGTCACCTGGGCCTCCCGCGCCGAGGAGGCGAACGGGAAGACCAGCCCCGAGGAGCTGATCGCCGCCGCCCACTCCAGCTGCTTCTCCATGGCCTTCTCCAACATCCTGAACAAGGCCGGGACGCCGCCCACCAAGCTCGTCACCTCGGCCGACGTCTCCTTCCAGCCCGGTGAGGGCATCACCGGCATCCACCTCACCGTCGAGGGCACCGTCCCCGGCATCGACGAGGACGCCTTCCTGGCCGCCGCCGAGGAGGCCAAGACCGGCTGCCCGGTGAGCCAGGCCCTCAAGGCGACGCCCATCACCCTGTCCGCCAAGCTCGCCTGAGCCCACCGGACCGCCGACGCGCGGAACCACCCGCCCGGGCGGTCCCGCGCGTCGCGCTTTTGGGCGCCCGCCACCGTCACGGGCCTGCGACGGGGCCGTGCCTCTGCCACAGCCGCAGGACACCGGCCTCAGGCCGCGGTGTGCGCGGGGGGCAGGGTCGCGCACACCGCGTCCAGGACCGTGGCGTAGGGCGTGCCGAAGGACGTCAGGCCCGCGCGGAGGGATTCCAGGCCGTCGCGGTGGTCCGTGAGCGGCTCCGTCGTGCCCGTGCGGGCCGCCAGTTCCAGGACCGCCGGCAGGAAGTCCGGGGGCTCCTCGCCGGTGGTCCGCAGGCCGTGGGCGCGGTACAGGTCCTCCGAGGGCGCCGGGGCTTCCTCGCGCCAGACGCTCAGGTACAGGCTGTGGTCCCGGTGGCCGGACTCGAACACCTCGACGTAGTGGGCGGCCAGCCGGCGCTGCGGGGTGAGCGCCGCGTGGTCGGCGAACTCCCGCAACTGCGGGGCCGCTTCCCGCAACAGCGGCAGCCGGGTGCGGAAGCCGTCGTCGGGGTACATCAGGCACAGCGCCGCCGCCTGGTACAGCACCTCGAATCCGGGCATCGGACCTCCTTCGCGTGCTCCCCGTCCTCCCGACGCTAGGGGCGGGCCGCCGGAGCCACCCGCGGACGGGGCCCGTACGGGTCAGGCCCCCTGCGGCGGCGCCGGCGCTCCGTACGCGTCGCGGTACTCCCGCAGCAGCTCCTCCGTGCGCCGCGTGGAACCGGCCCGGGCCGTCATGTGGTCCAGCACCTCCAGGTGCGTGGAGACCTCCTTGCGCGAGTCGAGGTACAGCGCGCCGGTCAGGTACTCGGTGAAGACCATGTCGGGCAGTTCCGGCTCGGCGAAGCGGAACAGGGAGAACGGCGCGTACGTCCCGGGGTGCGGACCGTCCCGGAACTCGGCGATCTGCAGCGTGACCCGGTCACGCGCGGCGTACTCCAGCAGCTTGTCGAGCTGCTCGCGCATCACCCGGCCGTCGACGCTCACCGGACGCCGCAGCACCGTCTCGTCCATGATCACCCACAGGTGCGGGGCGTCCGGCCGCTCCAGCAGCCGCTGCCGCTCCATGCGCAGCGACACGTGCCGCTCCACGGCCTCCGGCCCGGCGTTCGCGATGGTCCCGGTCTCCAGCACGGCCCGTGCGTAGCCCTCGGTCTGCAGCAGCCCGGGCACGAAGTGCGGCTCGTAGGAGCGGATGATCCGGGCCGCGCCCTCCAGGCTCACGTACAGGCTGAACCACTCCGGCAGCACGTCGTGGAACCGCTGCCACCAGCCGGGCCGGTTCGCCTCCTCGGTGAGGTCGACGAACGCGCTCACCTCGTCCTCGGCGACCCCGTACGCGGTCAGCAGGATCTGGACGTAGGGGATCTTCAGCGCGACGTCCGCGGTCTCCATGCGCCGGACGGTCGCGGGAGCGACGCGCAGCACGCGCGCGGCCTCCTCTCGGCTCAGCCCCGCGGCCTCACGCAGTTCCTGCAGCCGCTTGCCCAGCACCACCTGGCCCACGGTGGGTGCGGCCCGCCGTTCGCTCACGCCACGCCTCCCCAACGCGCCCGGTCCGCGATCAGTCTGTCACGCCCGGCCCGCGGTCTCCCAGAGCCGGAAGCGGAGGAGATCGACACGGCGGGACGGGCGCCCCGCATGACCTCCGGGGTAATCGACCCGGCCCGCCCGCTCCGGCATCGTCGGGCCTACCGCTCCCCGGGCCGGCGCACTCCGGCCGGGGAAGCGGCCCCAGCCGCCCCATCACGACCCGACGGAGGGTGATGCCCCATGTCCGCCATCCAGCTCGCCGCGCTCGCCCGGACCACCGAGCCGCAGTCCGTGCTGCGCCGCTTCCTGGCCCTGGACGCCGCGGTGACCGGCGCCAACGCCCTCGCCTACCTCGCGTTCTCCGGCCCGCTGGGGCGCTTCCTCGGCGTCGGCTCCGGCCTGCTGCTCGGCGTCGGCGCCTTCCTCGCCCTCTACGCGGCCGGCGTGGCCCTGGTGGCCGGACGCCGCCGGCCGCCCGTCGCCGGGGTGCGGGCCGTGGTCGAGGGCAACGCCGCCTGGACGGTGCTGAGCCTCGCGGCGCTGGCGCTGTGGCTGTCGCCGAGCACGGCGGGCGCCGTGTGGACGGTGGTCCAGGCCGTGTCCGTCGCCGGGTTCGCCGCCCTCCAGCACCTCGCGCTGAAAGCCTGTCAGGACAGCGACTCCTGAAGGTACTTGACCGTCGCCGGGTCGGCCGGGAGCAGCGTCTCGACGGCCAGCTCGGCCACGGTCACGTCCATCGGCGTGTTGAACGTGGCGATGGACGAGATGAACGACAGGGTCCGCCCCTCGTGCTCGATCCGCAGCGGCAGCGCGAAGTACGGCACGGGCTCCGCCGCCTCCTCGGGCGGGTCCTGTGCCGGTACGGGGTACGCCGACACCTCCTCGTACAGGGCCCGCAGCGGCTCGGAGCGGTGCAGCGCGATCTGCCGCCGCATCTGATCCAGCAGGTGGCCGCGCCAGGCACGCAGGTTCCGGATGCGGGGCGCCAGCCCCTCGGGGTGCAGCGCGAGCCGCATCGCGTTCAGCGGCGGCTCCAGCAGGGCCGGGCCGACCCCGTCGACCAGCGCCATGACGCCCCGGTTGGCCGCCACCACGTCGTACAGCGCGTCCACCACCAGCGCCGGATACGGCTCGTAGCCGCCGATCAGCCGCTCGATGCCGGTGCGCAGCGCACCCAGCGCCGGGTCGTCCAGCGGCGTCTCCGGATAGCGGGGGGCGTAACCGGCCGCCAGCAGCAGGGCGTTGCGCTCCCGCACGGGGACGTCGAGGTGCTCGGCCAGCCGCAGCACCATCTCCTCGCTCGGCCGCGAGCGGCCCGTCTCGACGAAGCTGATGTGCCGGGCCGAGGAGTCCGCGCGCAGGGCCAGCTCCAGCTGGCTCACCCGGCGCTGCTCCCGCCAGGCCCGCAGCAGCGGGCCCACGCCCTGCCCGGCGGTGGACGCGTGAGTGGTCATGGCGCCGACCGTAGCCGAGAACCGGCCGGACCGGACAGGCACACCCGCTGACCAGCGACTCGCGGGGTCGCGCTGTGGCAGGCTGAGAGGCGACGAGGACGCCGCAGCCAGTGGAGGAGCGCAGCCCATGTCCGTAGCGCCGCTGTCGCAGAAGGAGATCGAGGACCGGCTGGCCGAACTGCCGGGCTGGTCGCTCGACGGGGACCGCATCAGCCGCTCCTACCGCCTGGCCTCGCACACCGCCGCGACGGCCATGGTCGTGCACATCGCCCAGGTGCAGGAGGAGCTCGACCACCACTCCGACCTGACCCTGGGCTACGACACCGTGTCCCTGTCCGTGCACACCCACAGCGCCGGCGGCGCCGTCACCGGCAAGGACTTCGAGCTGGCCCGCAGGGTGGAGGACCTGGCCCCCGCGCACGGGGCACACTGACCGCGTGCTGGACTACGACGAGGAAGCGGAACGCTACGACGCGTCCCGCGGCGGCGAACCCCGGGCGGCGGCCGCCGCGGAGGCGGTCCTGGGACTCCTGCCGCCGGACACGCGCGACCTCCTCGACGTCGCCTGCGGCACCGGCATCGTGACCCGCCGGCTCGCCGCCGGCCGCCCGCACCTGCGGGTGACCGGCGTCGACCTCGCCGACGCCATGGCGCGCCGGGCCGCCGCCCGGCTCCCCGGCGCGGTCGTCCGGGCCGACAGCCGCCGACTGCCGTTCGGGGACGGCCGGTTCGACGCGGTGTGCAGCGTGTGGCTGCTGCACCTGGTGGACGGGCCGGCCGAGGTGCGGGCCGTCGTCGCCGAGTGCGCCCGGGTGCTGCGGCCCGGCGGGGTCTACGTCACGACGGTGGACAAGTCCGCCTCCCACAACGTGGGCAGCGACATCGATGTCGTCCTGGCGGCCCGCCCGCCGGGCCCGGTCCGGGACGCCGCGACGGACGTCGAGTCCTGCGCCGCCGCCCACGGCCTGGTGCCGGCCGGAGACGCCCGCTTCACCGGCCACGGGCAGGGCCGCAGCCCCCGCCGCACCATCGCCGACCTGCGCCGGGGCTGGTTCGTCACGCTGCCGCCGGGCGACGCCCTCGCCGAGGACTTCGCCGCGCGGCTGGCCCGGCTCCCCGACCAGGACCGGCCGCGTCCCGACCCGGTGTTCAGGCTGCGGGCGTTCCGCAAGGCCGGGTGACCTCCACGGCCCGCTCGGCCGGCCCGGCCCCCGCGGCCGGTGGATCCGGGAGGTGGGCGGATCGTGTCCGCCACGGGGACGTGCGGAGGCCGGGCGGCTCCCCTGCGGGGGGAGCCGCCCGGCCGTGGTGGCCCCGCGTCAGGTGCGGGACCGCGTACGCGGGGCCTCGGACGCGCCCGGCTCGCACGGGCGGCGCCCGGCGGGGGCTATTCGAGAAGCTCCGCGTACGAGCCCATGGCCAGGGCGATGTCCGCCTGGGCCCAGAACCGGTGATAGGTGAACGACGGCACCGCACCGCCCGCGAGATAGCTCTCGATCTTCGACCACGCGGGGTCGTCCTCGTAGAAGGAGCGGATCGAGTCGAACGTCGACGACGAGTGGATCGCGTCACCGTTCGGCATCGTGCCCGTCCAGCCGCTCGGGATGTACACCGGGTCGTCGAACCGGTTGTAGTCCGCCCGGTTCTCCGGCACGGCGATGCCGAGCGCGTCCTGGTGGTTGTCCCACATGCCGTCCAGCAGCTTCTTCGCCGCCGCCGCGGCCTCCGTGTCACCGGAGCGGTCCGCGTAGTACGTCAGGGTCTTGGCGTACGCGGCGGCGACACCGACGTCGTCGGTGTAGTCGGCGACACTCACGTGCAGCCCGCTGTTGGCGCCGGGGCTGGACGCGTTCCAGGTGTCGGGCCGGCCCGACCACGTGAGCGTCGAGGGGACGCGGTAGGTGCCGTCCGGGTGGAACGTGGTCTCGGACAGCGCCCAGTCGACCCACTTGTCGAGGACCGCCTTGGCCTTCGCGTTGCCGGTCTGCTGGTACAGCTCGGCGACGCGCTCCATGGACCACGCCTGGAAGCCGAACCATTGGTTGGAGGGCGGGTCGTGGTACACGGGCTTCTCGTCGTAGTACATGCCGTAGAACGTCGGCGTGCCCGCGGGCGGGGTCGCGTAGCGGCCCGCCCAGCTGTTGGTCGCGCCACCCGCGATCGCGCCCTCGTCCGACTGCAGCCAGCGGTAGAACTCCAGCTGCCGGTCCATGGACTTGGCCCAGTCCGCCGCGCCCGTCGCCGACTTGGGCTTCAGCGGCGCGTAGTTGCCGAGCGCGTAGGCCGCCAGGGGGTTCTGGTAGCCGCCGTGGGCGTGGCTGGAGCCGATCCGCCAGGCCCAGCCGGCGCTCGTGTCCGTCGCGCCGCCCCAGGCGTAGTACCAGGACATCAGGTAGAACGAGGCGTCCTTGCCGGTGCCCGCGGGGCAGGCCGAGGGACCGACGCAGTTGCCGACCTTCTTGAAGTACTTGTCGAACATGGAGTAGCGCAGGTAGTCGCCCATCTTGGCGGCCTTGCCGACCGTCGCGGAGACGGCCGAGCCCTTGCCCTGCTCCTTCGCCCACAGGTCCGCCCAGTAGGCGGCCTGCACGGCCCGCGCGTCGGCGTCCGGCGCGTTCGTGAACTTCCACTGCTTGGCGTAGGAGGCGTCACCGGTGAACAGGTCCAAAAAGCCGTTCTTCCCGCCGTACTTGAAGGCGTCGCAGGTCGGCTGGGGGACCGTCTCCCACACCGACTCCTGCGCGCCGCGCTGGAAGGTGTTGATGTAGGACGGGCCGGTGTCCGAGGGGCCCGCCTCGCACTTGCCGGGGGCGTTGCCGAAGCCGTAGACGTTGTCGACGTCCTGCAACCAGTGCATGCCGTAGACGTCGTCCGTGCCGTACGCGCTCTTCAGCTCGGCCGCGATCGGGTCGGACCCGGCGGTCACACCGGTGTCGAGCCGGGCCGGGTACTCGTTCGGCGTGTCCAGCTCGGGCGCGTAGGTGGCCGGCTTGGACGGGTTGTAGAACGAGTTGGTCGGCTGGTCGGCGTGGGTGGGGATCATGTACTTCTCCATCAGCTCCCACGCGCCGTTGAACTTGGACCAGTCACCCGTGACCTTGCCGTACATGGCCTGCAGCCACAGCAGGTAGCTGTACGCCTCCGACGTGGTCTCGTGGCCGTGGTCCGGCGCCTCGACGATCAGCGTCTCGACCGAGTGGTAGGGGATGCCCTCGGGGGAGAAGTAGCCGTTCGCCGGGTTGGTGATCTTCCCGTAGAGCTCCAGGAAGCGGGCGTCGTAGACCTTCGCCGCCGCCAGCTGGGTGACGGTGACGGCGGCCTTCGCGTGGCCCGGGGCCGTCGACTCGAACACCGCCGACCCGGAACCGGAGCCCGCCGCCGTCACGGTCACCTTCTGCGCGGTGTTCCAGTTCTGCGGCGTGAAGGTCAGTGTGGCTCCGCCCGTGACCGACAACGCCGAGTTGCCGCTCGCCCGGGCCGAGGTCACCGTCACGTTCGCGGTGGGCTGTTTCGACAGCTTCACCTCGTACGTGCCCGACTTGCCCGACTGGACGCCCAGTTGCAGGGGGGAGGCCACCACGGTCGGGCCCGAGGAGACGGTGATGCCGACCGGGGTGGAGCCGGCGGAGGCGCCCGTGCTGTCGTACGCCTTCGCCACGAGGGAATGGCCGCCGACCGCCAGGTCGGAGACGGAGAGCGTGTAGGGCGCGCTCGTGTCGGTGCCGAGCAGCGTGGTGTCGTCGTAGAACTCGACCTTGTCGATCGTGGCGCCGTCCGCGGCGGCTGCGGTCGCCGCCAGGGGGACGGCCTGGCCCTGCGTGTAGACCGCGCCCGCGGCCGGGCTGGTCAGCACGGCGATCGGCGGCTGGTGCGCCCCCGTGCAGGCGGTGCCGTTGACCGAGAAGGAGGACGGGGCGGTGTTGGTTCCGCTGTAGGAGAATTGTGCGCCGGTGGAGACGGCGGCCCCGGCGGCGACCCGGGCGTTGTGCGGGGCGTTGCGCACGGTGATGGTCTGCCCGGACTGCGACCAGGTGCCGTTCCAGCCGTTGCCCAGCTTCTGGTTGCCGGAGTACGCGTAGGTCAGGGTCCAGCCGTCGATGGCGTCCGCGCCGCGGTTGGTGAGCGTCAGGTCCACGGTGAAGCCGGAGCCCCAGTCGTTCGCCTTGTAGTCCACGCTGCACCGAAGTGGCGCCGCCTGTGCGGGAGTCGACCCTGAGGAGAGCATCGTCAGCGGAAGGGCGAGGGCCGCGACTGCGGCGGTCCACAGCCGACGTACGGCTCTCCCTCTCCGGGGTGGGGGATGCATGATGCCGGTTCCTCCTTGCGGCTCGGAGAAGTCACGTCCTGAACCAGTGGGAGCGCTCCCATAGTGCGGACCGGTCAGGTACCGGTCAAGGTTCGCGAAGAGTCGAAAACATTCGACGGGCCGGACCAGGCGAGACGCGCGGCCCCGGGAGTGCAGGTCGGGGCCCGGTGCGAGAAAGTCGGCAACTCCCCTGTCCATTCGCGGGAGTTGCCGCTACCTTCCATGACACCAGTGGGAGCGATTCCATCAGTCGGCACCCGTGTCACCGGATGCCCGAGCTGCAAGGAGTCGCTCATGCGACACCCCCCGCGTTCCGTACATCGAGCCACCACCGGCGACACCGCCCGTGCGTGGTGGCCGTCCGCTGCCCAGGCACCGGGCCCGTAGGACGCCGCGCCGGCCCCGCATGCCCGCGGACACCCCGGCGCGCACCCCGCACGCCACGCACACCTGCGGACTCCGCAGGCACTCGGCGACACCGCACACGCCCTCGGGGAACCGCACGCCCTCAGGGAAACCGCACGCACCCCACGGAAGAGGAACCCCCACTCATGAGCCGTACCAGAACCGCGTTACTCGCCGCCACGGCCCTGGTCGCCGGAGCGACCGGGACCGCCTTCGCGGTCGACCCGGGCGGCGCCGGCGCCGCCGCCGTCCCCTGCACGGTCGACTACACGATCCAGAACCAGTGGAGCACCGGCTTCACCGCCGCCGTCACCGTCACCAACCACAGCGCGGCCAAGTCGTCCTGGTCGCTGAAGTGGTCCTACGCCGGCAACCAGAAGGTCGCCAGCGGCTGGAACGCCCGGATCAGCCAGAGCGGCACCGCCGTCACCGCCGCCAACGAGAGCTACAACGCCCAGCTGGCCACCGGCGGTTCGGTCAGCTTCGGCTTCCAGGGCAGCTACAGCGGCAGCAACGCGATTCCCGCCGGCTTCACTCTCGACGGCGTCACCTGCAACGTCGACGGCGGCGGTCCCGGCGGCCCCACCGACCCGCCGGACCCGGGCGGCCCCTCCGGCCGGGTGGACAACCCCTACGAGGGCGCCAAGGTGTACGTCAACCCGGAGTGGTCCGCGAAGGCCGCCGCGGAACCGGGCGGCAGCCGGGTCGCCAACCAGCCCACCGGCGTCTGGCTGGACCGGATCGCCGCCATCGGGGGCGTCAACGGCGGCATGGGCCTGCGCGACCACCTCGACGAGGCCCTGCGCCAGAAGGGCTCCGGCGAGCTCGTCGTCCAGCTCGTCATCTACAACCTGCCCGGCCGGGACTGCTCCGCCCTCGCCTCCAACGGCGAGCTCAAGGCCGACGAGATCGGCCGCTACAAGACCGAGTACATCGATCCGATCAAGGCGATCCTCGCGGACTCCAAGTACGCCTCGCTGCGGATCGTCACCACCGTCGAGATCGACTCGCTGCCGAACCTGGTCACCAACACCGGCAGCCGCCCGACGGCTGTTCCGCAGTGCGACGTGATGAAGGCCAACGGCAACTACGTCAAGGGCGTCGGCTACGCGCTGAACAAGCTCGGCGACGTGCCGAACGTCTACAACTACGTCGACGCCGGGCACCACGGCTGGATCGGCTGGGACGACAACTTCGGCCCCTCCGCGGCCCTGTTCAAGGAGGCGGCGACCGCCGAGGGCGCCACCGTGAACGACGTCCACGGCTTCATCACCAACACGGCGAACTACAGCGCGCTGAAGGAGGAGAACTTCGCCATCGGCGACAGCGTGGCCGGCAAGTCCGTCCGCGAGTCGAAGTGGGTCGACTGGAACCGCTACACCGACGAGCTGTCCTTCGCCCAGGGCTTCCGCAACCAGCTCGTCTCGGCCGGCTTCCCCTCCGGCATCGGCATGCTGATCGACACCTCCCGCAACGGCTGGGGCGGCAGCGCGCGGCCCGCCGGTCCCGGCCCGCAGACCTCCGTCGACGCCTACGTCGACGGCGGCCGCTACGACCGCCGGATCCACCTGGGCAACTGGTGCAACCAGGCCGGAGCGGGCCTCGGCGAACGCCCGCGGGCCAACCCGGCTGCCGGGATCGACGCCTACGTGTGGATGAAGCCGCCGGGCGAGTCCGACGGGTCGAGCAAGGCCATCGACAACAACGAGGGCAAGGGCTTCGACCGCATGTGCGACCCGACCTACACGGGCAATCCGCGCAACAACAACAACATGTCCGGCGCCCTGCCGGACGCGCCGGTCTCCGGGCACTGGTTCTCCGCCCAGTTCCGGCAACTGATGCAGAACGCCTACCCGCCGCTGTCCTGACCTCCTGAGGGCCCGTCCGCGCGGGCCCGCCGGGCCTTCCGGCCCGGCGGGCCCCCGCGGGATTTTTGCTCAGGCGGCAACACCGGTGGCTTTCTCGCGGTGCGTCGGCGCACGCTGGCCGCATCCGAGCGAGAGGCTGAGCACCATGGCGCACCGGCACGACCCCCACCACGAGCACGAGCACACGCCCGGGCAGGGCCGTCACCACGGCCACACGGACGTGGACTGGGCCGAGATGGGCCCGCTGCTCGAGTCCTCGGCCGAACTCTTCGCGTCCCTCTACGAGCGGGCGCTGGGCTGGCTGGCGCAGGAGGTGACCGAGCCGGGGCTGATCGTGGACGCGGGCAGCGGGCCGGGTGTCGTGGCGTGCCTGTTCGCGGAGACGTTCCCGGGCGCGCGGATCGTCGCGGTGGACGGTTCGCAGCCGCTGCTGGAGCGGGCCACGGCCCGGGCCGAGCGGCTCGGCGTCGCGGACCGCTTCGGCACGATCGCCGGCGAACTGCCCGACGTGCTCGGCGAGCTGGACTACCCGGCGGATCTGCTCTGGGCCAGCCGCAGCCTGCACCACCTCGGCGACCAGCGGGCCGCGCTCGCCGCGTTCGCGGCGCGGCTGGCGCCCGGCGGCACCCTCGCCCTCATGGAGGGCGGGCTGCCCCCGCGGTTCCTGCCGCGCGACATCGGCATCGGCCGGCCCGGGCTCCAGGCGCGGATCGACGCGGTGCAGGCCGAGTGGTTCACCCGGATGCGCACCGACCTGCCCGGACACGTGGCCGAGACGGAGGACTGGCCGGCCCTGCTGTCGGCTGCGGGCCTGAAGCACACCAGGACCCACAGCTTCCTGCTGGACCTCCCGGCGCCCGCGCCGGACCGGGTCCGCGCCCACCTCGTGGCCACCCTGTCGCACATGCGCGACCAGCTTGCCGAAGGGCTCGACGCCGAGGACCTCGCGACCGTCGACCGCCTCCTCGACCCCGGCGACGAGGCGAGCCTGCACCGCCGCCAGGACGTGTTCCTCCTGGAGGCCCACACGGTCCACACGGCGGTCCGGCCGGGATAGCCGGCGGGCGCGGCACCGCCCCTTGACTTCGAGAGCACTTCACCTGATGGACTCCCCGGCACCCACCACCCGGTCCACCCACAGGGGGAATCCATGTCCGAGTCCCGAGTAGCACTCATCACCGGCGGCGGCAGCGGCATCGGCGCCGCGGTCGCACGGCGCCTGCTGGACGCCGGGCACCGGGTCGCCGTCACCGGGCGGGGGGAGGAGCGGCTGCGGCACTTCGCCGAGGAGCTGGGGCGGCCCGAGGGGCTGCTGACCCTCACCGGTGACACCGCCGCGTACGAGGACGTCCGGGCGGCCGTCGACTCCACCCTGAAGGCGTTCGGCCGGCTCGACGCGGTCGTCGCCAACGCCGGGTCCGCGACCCACGACACGGTCGGCGAGGGCGACCCGGCGGGCTGGAGGGACATGGTGCTGACCAACGTTCTCGGCCCGGCGCTGCTGATCCGGGCGTCCGTCGGCGCGCTGAGGGAGACGCGCGGCCGGATCGTGCTGATCGGCAGCGTGGCCGGGTTCGTGAACACCCCCGGGAACCTCTACGGCGCCACGAAGTGGGCCGTGACCGGACTGGCCGAGAACACCCGGCGCCAGGTCACCGAGTGGGGCGTGGGCGTCACCCTGGTCGCGCCCGGCCGGACGGAGACCCCCTTCTGGGACTCCTACGGCAGCCTCCCGCCCGGCCACCTCCTCACCGCCGGCCAGATCGCCGACTCGGTGGTCTGGGCGATCGGGCAGCCGGCCGGTGTCGACGTCAACACGATCGTCGTGCGGCCGCTGGGCCAGCCCGTCTGAGCGGACCGGGCACCGCCACGGGGGCGGAACCGGCGGCGCCCCGGCCCGCGAGCCGCGAGGCTTCGGGCCGGGGCGCAGCGCGTCGTGCGGGACACCGCTCAGGCGTCGTTGAACTCCGCCGGGTGCGGGCCGATGCGGCGGTCCTCGTTCAGGGCGCTGATCGCGGCCAGGTCCTCGTCGTCGAGGCTGAAGTCGAAGACCTCGATGTTCTCCTTGATCCGCGACGGCGTCACGGACTTCGGGATCACCACGTTGCCCAGCTGGAGGTGCCAGCGCAGCACGACCTGGGCGGGGGTGCGCCCGTGCTTGCGGGCGATGGCGACGATCGCCGGGACCTCCAGCAGGCCCTTGCCCTGGCCCAGCGGCGACCAGGCCTCCGTGGCGATGCCGTGCTCCGCGTGGTACTCACGGGCGGCCTGCTGCTGCAGGTGCGGGTGCAGCTCGATCTGGTTCACCGCGGGGACGACCGACGTCTCGCCGATCAGCTTCTCGAGGTGCTCCGGAAGGAAGTTCGAGACGCCGATGGCCTTGATCCGGCCGTCGGCGTGCAGCTTCTCGAACGCCTTGTAGGTGTCGACGTACAGACCCCGCTCCGGCGTCGGCCAGTGGATCAGGTACAGGTCGACGTAGTCGAGGCCGAGCTTCTCCAGCGACGCGTCGAAGGCGCGCAGGGTGGAGTCGTACCCCTGGTCGGCGTTCCAGAGCTTGGTCGTGACGAAGAGTTCCTCGCGGGGGACGCCGGACGCGGCGACGGCCTTGCCGGTGCCCTGCTCGTTGCCGTAGATCGCCGCTGTGTCGATGCTGCGGTACCCGGCCTCCAGCGCCGCCGCGACGGCCGTCTCGGCCTCGTCGTCCGGCACCTGCCAGACGCCGAAGCCCAGCTGGGGCATCTCGACGCCGTTGTTCAGGATGATCGGGGGGACCTTGCTCACGAGCTCTCGATCCTTCGGTTTGCGGTCAGGTGTGCTCCCATCCTCAACGATCACGTGCCGTGATGCATTCCTGACGGGAGGATTCCGAAGCGACGAATGCCCCGTACGGCAGCGGTCACGCCCGGTACAGCGCCTCGACCTCGTCCTCGTAGGCCTTCTCGATCGCCCGGCGCTTGAGCTTCAGCGAGGGCGTCAGCAGCCCGTGCTCCTCGGTGAACGGCTGGGCCAGGATGCGGAAGGTGCGGATGGACTCCGCCTGCGAGACCAGCGTGTTGGCGGCCACGACCGCGCGCCGCACCTCCGTCTCCAGGTCCTCGTCGCGCACCAGCTCCGCCGGGGACAGCCGCGGCTTGTTCCGCATCGCCAGCCAGTGCTCGACGGCCTCCTGGTCGAGGGTCACCAGGGCGGCGATGTAGGGGCGGTCGTTGCCGACGACGATGCACTGGTTGACCAGCGGGTGGTCCCGGACCCGCTCCTCCAGCACGCCGGGCGAGACGCTCTTGCCGCCGGAGGTGACCAGGATCTCCTTCTTGCGGCCGGTGATGGTGAGGTAGCCGTCCTCGTCGAGCACACCGAGGTCGCCGGTGGCCAGCCAGCCGTCGTGCAGGGTCGCGTCGGTGGCCTTGGGATTGTTCAGGTAGCCCTGGAACACGTTGTCGCCGCGCAGCCAGATCTCACCGTCGTCCGCGATGTGGACGGTCATGCCGGGGATGGGCCGGCCGACCGTGCCGAAGCGGGTGCGCCCGGGCGGGTTGGCCGTGGCGGCAGCCGTGGACTCGGTGAGCCCGTAGCCCTCGTAGATGTGCACGCCCGCGCCGGCGAAGAACAGGCCCAGGCGCCGGTCCATCGCCGAGCCGCCGGACATGGCGTGCTTGATGCGGCCGCCCATCGCCGCGCGGATCTTGGCGTAGACCAGCTTGTCGAACAGCTGGTGCTGCATGCGCAGGCCGGCGGAGGGGCCCGGGCCGGTTCCCCAGGCCTTCGCCTCCATGGCGTCGGCGTACTTGACGGCGATGTCCACGGCCTTCTCGAAGGGGCCGGAGCGGCCCTCCTTCTCGGCCTTGCGGCGGGCCGCGTTGAACACCTTCTCGAAGATGTACGGCACGGCCAGGAAGAACGTCGGCCTGAAGGCCGCGAGGTCCGGCAGCAGGGCCGCCGCGTTCAGCTGGGGCTGGTGGCCGAACTTCACCTTCCCGCGGATCCCGGCGACCTGCACCATCCGCCCGAAGACGTGCGCGAGCGGCAGGAACAGCAGGGTCGTGGCCTCGTCGCCGCGCCGGGAGTGGAACACCGGCTCCCAGCGCTCGATGACGGTGTCCGCCTCGTACATGAAGTTGCCGTGCGTGAGCAGGCAGCCCTTGGGCCGGCCGGTGGTGCCCGAGGTGTAGATGATGGTCGCGACGGAGTCGGGCGTGACGGCCTGGCGGTGGCGGTGCACCACCTCGTCGTCGAGGTGGGCCCCGGCGTCGTACAGCTCGTGCACCGCGCCCGCGTCGAGCTGCCACAGCCGGCCCAGCCGCGGCAGCCGGTCGATGACGGTGGCGATCGTCATGGCGTGGTCCTCGTGCTCCACGATCGCGGCCGTCACCTCGGCGTCGTACAGCATCCAGAAGCACTGCTCGGCCGACGACGTCGGATAGACCGGCACCACCTGGGCGCCGACGGTCCACAGCGCGTAGTCGAAGAGGGTCCACTCGTAGCGGGTGCGGGACATGATCGCGACACGGTCGCCGAACCGGACGCCGCTCGCGAGCAGCCCCTTGGCCAGGGCGAGCACCTCGTCGCGGAACTCGGCGCTCGTGACGTCCCGCCACTGCCCGGTGTCGTCCTTGCGGCCCAGCGCGACGTGCTGCGGATCCTCCTCGGCATACCGGAAGACCACGTCGGCCAGACCGCCCACCGGAGGTGCCGACGCCGACGGAGGGTTGGTGAACTCGCGCAAACCCCGCTCCCGCTCCTCAGCGCTTCGGTTGGGTGACGCCCCGCACAGCGCCGTGAAAGCTACCCCACGCGACCGGGGCACGGGAGGGGGCCGAAGGTGAGCAGGGCTCTCGTCCCCGCTGGTCAGCAGGGGAAAATGCGCTCACATGGGGAAGGGTCGGACACATTCCTGACGGTTGAGTAAGTTTCGGTGCCGTAATCTCCACCGAATCTGTACGACCGGGCCGCCGACCGGGCCGCCGACCGGTGCGGCGCCGGGAAGGTGTCTCTTCTGTCAGCGCACCGCGGCCGCGATCCGTCACTGCTCACGCCGGATCCCGCCCGCCTCCGGGGTCACAGGCCCTTGCCTCCGTTGCGGCGCAGCCGGTCCCCGCCCGACAGCAGCGCCGCCGCCAGGGCGTCGGCCGCGCCGTGTGCGGACGGCCGGCGCCGGCCGTGGACCACGACGAAGTCGACCTGCCCGAGCTCCGGCAGTCCGGCCCGCTCCGGCATCCGGACCAGCCCCGGCGGGATCAGCCCCCGCGAGTGGGCCATCACGCCCAGCCCCGCCCGGGCCGCCGCGAGGAGACCGTTGAGGCTGCCGCTGGTGCACACCACCCGCCACTGCCGGCCCTGCCGCTCCAGGGCCTCCAGGGCCAGCGCGCGGGTGATGCCGGGCGGCGGGTAGACGATCAGCGGCACCGGCCGGCCGGGGTCGAGCCGCAGGCCCTCCGCGCCGATCCAGACCAGCCGGTCCTGCCGCACCAGCTCGCCCCGCGGGTCCTCGGGCCGCCGCTTGGCCAGGACCAGGTCCAGCTTCCCGGCCGCCAGCTGCTCGTGCAGCGTGCCCGACAGCTCGACCGTCAGCTCCAGGTCGACCTCCGGGTGCTCGTGCCGGAAGGCCTCGAGGATCTCCGGCAGCCGGGTGAGCACGAAGTCCTCCGAGGCGCCGAAGCGCAGCCGCCCGCGCAACCGGGTGCCGGTGAAGAAGGCCGTCGCCTGCTCGTGCACCTCCAGGATGCGCCGGGCGAAACCGAGCATCGCCTCGCCGTCCTCGGTCAGCTCCACCGAGTGTGTGTCCCGGCTGAACAGGGTCCGCCCGGCGGCGTCCTCCAGCCGCCGGACGTGCTGGCTGACGGTCGACTGGCGCAGCCCGAGCCGCCGCGCGGCCCGGGTGAAGCTCAGCGTCTGCGCCACCGACAGGAACGTGCGCAGATGGGCGGGGTCGTACACGCCTCCACGCTATCGCGGATCGCGATAGCAGTGAGTGCGGCATACGGGATTCCCGATCGCCGGACGGGGGAGCAGGATGGAAGGGGGCCGTACCGGCCCCGCACCGAAGTACCGCCGCAGCACGAGCAAGTGGAGCACCGTGAAACGCCTGCACCGGCCCCGTCGGCTGCCGATCGACCCGTACATCCTGCTGCTCCTCGGGACGGTGGGGCTCGCCGCCCTGCTCCCGGCGCGCGGGCAGGCCGCCGACGCGGCCTCCTGGGCCTCCACGGCGGCCGTCGCCCTGCTGTTCTTCCTGTACGGCGCGCGGCTGTCCACCCGCGAGGCGCTCGACGGGCTGCGGCACTGGCGGCTCCACGTCACCGTGCTGGCCTGCACCTTCGCCGTCTTCCCGCTGCTCGGCCTGGCGGCCGGGGGCCTGGTGCCGGTGATCCTCACGCACCCCCTCCACCAGGGGCTGCTCTTCCTCACGCTCGTGCCGTCGACCGTCCAGTCCTCCATCGCCTTCACCTCCATCGCCCGCGGCAACGTGCCCGCCGCGATCTGCGCCGGTTCCTTCTCCTCCCTCGTCGGGATCGTCGCCACCCCGCTGCTCGCCGCCTCGCTGCTCGGCAGCAGCACCGGCTTCTCCGCCGACTCGGTGGTGAAGATCGTGCTCCAGCTGCTCGTGCCGTTCCTCGCCGGGCAGGTGCTGCGCCGCTGGATCGGCGGGTTCGTCGCCCGCCACAAGAAGGTCCTGTCCCTGGTCGACCGCGGCTCGATCCTGCTCGTCGTCTACACCGCGTTCAGCCAGGGCATGGTGCAGGGCATCTGGCACCAGGTCAGCCCGGCACGGTTGGGCGGACTGTTCGCCGTCGAGGCGGTGATCCTCGCCGTGATGCTCGCGCTGACCTGGTACGGCGGCAAGGCGCTGCGCTTCGGCCGGGCCGACCGGATCGCCCTGCAGTTCGCCGGCTCCAAGAAGTCCCTGGCGGCCGGACTGCCCATGGCGAGCGTCCTGTTCGGCGCGCAGGCCGCGCTGGCGGTGCTGCCGCTGATGCTGTTCCACCAGATGCAGCTGATCGTGTGCGCGGTGATCGCCAAGCGGCGGGCACGGGACCCGGAGGCGCGGCTCAGCGGGGCGGAGCCAGCCGCAGCGTCACGAAGCGCGGTCGGTACAGGGACACGTTCCGGCTGAGCCGGTCGGCCGCGTCCGCGAGGTCCAGCCAGTTGACGTCGTAGCTCAGCACCAGCCGCCCCCCGCCGCTCAGCACGGGATGCGCCTGCGGGTTGTAGGCGGCGACCCCGCCCTGCGGCAGCGGAGGGGTGAACTCCTTCGCCGGGCCGTGCCACGGCCCCTCCGGGGAGCACGCCCAGTAGGAGGCGACCGTGGTCAGGCCCCTCGCCCCGGTGGCCATCGTGAACAGCACGTACGTCCCCTCGTCCCGCACCACCGAGAACGCGCTGCCCACGCCTTTGCGCCGCCCGTCGCCCAGCACCGGCCGGGGCCGCGCTCCGGGCACCCACTCGGCGCCGCTCCAGTACTCCCAGGCCGCCGGGTCGGCGAGGGCGCCCCGCGGCACCCGGGCCACGTAGGCGTGCGAGGCGGGGCGGGCGGCGGGCCGGCCGTCGTCACCGCCGTAGACGTACGTCCAGCCGTCCCGCGCCACCAGGGTCGTGCCGAACAGCACCCGCCGGGACGGGTCCGGCACGCGGCTCTGGTCCAGGACCTCGGCGACCGACTCCAGTTCCAGCCGCGGCAGCGACAGCGTGGCGACCTCGGTGGCGGTCGGGACGCCGTAGATCCAGGGGGCCTGGCCGGTCGTGCGCACCCACAGCAGCACCCGGACCACCTGCTCGGCGGAGCCGGGGGAGCGGGGCTCCACGCGGGCGGCGACCGGCCAGCGCCACCGGCCGGGTGCGGGGTCGGCGAACAGCGGGGCGGGCAGGGTCGACTCGAGCCGCCCGTCGCGCATCAGCACCGCCGAGTTGCGCACCATCGGCGCGGTCGCGTCCCGCCAGGCGACGGGCTCCCCGACCGGGTTGGGCGGGCCGTGCACCCGGCCCAGGTAGGTGTCCGAGAACAGCCACAGCACGCGGCCGTCGGGCAGCCGCACCGAGTGGGTGCCGTCGCCGCCGGTCCAGTCGTCGGTGCGCGCGGCGTCGTCGCCGTAGCGGGCGAACTCGCCGGTGAGAGGGTCGTCCACCCGCCAGGAGGCGACGGTCCGGGCCCGGCAGGGGGCGTCGTCCGGGCCGTCGTCGTCCGGCAGGGCGACGAGCAGCGCGGCGCCGAGCACCAGGGCCAGCAGGATGCCGAGCCCGGTGCCCGTGCGCCGGCGTGCTCGTGGTGCGTCCGTGTCGTCCGGCACGTCGCGTGACGTTAGTTGCTCCCGCTCACCCGGTCCATGGGCAGGTGCAGCACGGTGCCCCGGGAGGCCGCGCCGGTTGCGCCGGACGCCAACTCCCCGTCGGACAGGGCCCGGTTCCACACGCGGACCTCGTCGACGTCCCCGGTGAGGGACGCGCGGCTGTCCATGCGCTGGCCGATGTGCACCCCGAACGGGGAGTCGCGGCTGACCGAGCCCGGCACGTCGGCGGTGGTGAAGGCGTGGCCGTCGACGAAGAGGGTCAGCCTCCCGCCGCCGCGGCGCAGCGCCAGGTGGTGCCAGCGGCCGTCGTTGCGGGCGCCGGCGGCCGACACGGAGGCCGTCCGGACGGTGCCGGCTCCCGAGCGGGTGGTGATCAGCGCCCGGATCCGGTCGCCCGCCGGTTCCCCGCGCAGCCACACCTGGGGCTGGGCGCCGCCCGTGCCGCCCATCCACAGGAACGGCTGCTCGCCGGCCGCCGCCGCGTGGCGGAAGTGCAGCGAGGCGGTGAAGTCGCCCTCGCCGAGGGCCAGCCCGGTGCGGTGGGGCAGCCGGACGGCGTCGTCGGCACCGTCGAAGGACAGGGCGCCGCCACGCACCCCGTCCGTCCGCCGGGCACCGCCCAGGACGGCCGCCGGAGCGGCGCCCGGCGCGGTGTCGGGGGTGGTGGGGTCGGCGCCCCGGCGGGGCGCCAGCCAGTCCTCGGTGAAGCGCGCGAACCGGATCTCGTCGCGGGCGTCGGCCGCGCCGCCCTCGTAGAGCAGTCCCACCGTCCGGTCGGCGACCGCCGCCATGTCGGAGTAGCCGGACCAGTCCCGTGTGACGAGCGTGCCGCGGTCCACGCTCTCCCAGGTGCGTCCGCCGTCGTAGGACTAGCGGACCATCATCGTGCGGCGGCGGTCGGGGTCGGCCGGCGCGGACAGCAGCAGCCGGTCGCCCAGGCGCAGGGTCGCGCCCTGGACCTGCGGGGTGTAGAGGTCCGGGAGGGCGCGGAAGGGGGCGGCGAAGGTGTCGCCGCCGTCGTCGCTCAGGGCCTGGGAGCGGTGGCCGGGGTCGGTGCCGTCCTGCTCGCGGCCGCTCACCAGGACGGCCCCGTCGGACCGTTCGGTGAGCGTCAGCTCCGACGGCTTCTGCCGGAACGCGCCGTCCGGCGCGACCGGCCAGGTGTCCGTGGCGCCGATCCTCCAGTGCTCGCCGCCGTCGTCGCTGACGACCAGTGCGGCGTGGTTGGCGGTGACGCGGGAGCCGTCCCACGTCTCGGCGTTGACGCCGAGCACGAGCCGGCCGGCGTGCGCGCCGCGGGCCAGCTGGATGCCGTGCACGGGCCCGGTGGCGTACCAGGCGTTCCACCGCGCGGGCCGGATCTGCCCGCTCAGGTCGCGCGGCCTCGACCAGGTCCGCCCGTCGTCGTCGCTGTGCTGCACGTGCGGGATGCGGTCGCAGGGCAGGGCGCAGTCGCCGGCGTCGCCGCGCCCGCTGTTGTACGTCTCGGCCAGCAGGATCCGGCCGGTGCGGCGGTCCACGACGGGCGTCGGGTTGCCGTGCGTGTCGCCCCCGCCCTCGGTGACGACCCGCAGCGGGCCCCAGGTGCGGCCCCCGTCGCTGGAACGCTTCACGACGATGTCGATGTCACCGCCGTCGCCGCAGCCGAGGACCCGGCCCTCGGCGAAGGCCAGCAGCGTGCCGCGGGAGGTGCGCACGAGCGCGGGGATGCGGAAGCAGGCGTATCCCGGGTCCCGGGCGGCCGTGAAGAGGACCTGCTGCGTGAACTCCGGCGCGGGGGCGGCCGGCCGGCCCCGCGCCGGACCGGCGGGCAGGAGCACCGCCCCGGCCGCGACCAGGGCGGTGAGGGCGGAACCGCGAGGTGAACGACGGCGTGACGGCATGGGGCGACCTGTCCTTGAGGGGCCCGCCGCCCGGACGGCCGGGACGGAGGGACGCCCGCCCGGTCACCCGGAACGGCATCCCCTGCCCGGCCCGCGGGCCGCGGACGGTGCGTGGCTTCGCTGATCCCCCCCCGGGAACGCGGGTCAGGGCACGGACGCCGGTCAGGGCACGAGGACGACCTTGCCGAGGTTGGACCGGCCCTCGATCTCGCCGTGCGCCTTCGCCGCGTCCTCCAGGGCGAACTGCCCGTGCACGACGGGCCGGACCTCACCGGCCGCGAACAGCCGCCACAGCTCCCGGCGCCACTGCTCGTACAGCTCGGGCCTGCCGCGGGCGACCCGGGCCGTCTGGAAGCCGATGACCGACTTCGCGCCGACGAGCAGGTCGTACGCCTGGATGGCGCCGCCCCCCGAGCTGTACGCCACCAGCCGTCCCTCGGGGACGAGGGCGTGCAGGGCCCGCGTGAGCAACTCCCCGCCGACGGCGTCCAGGACGTAGTCGACGGGGGTGCCCCAGCTCGCGTCGCCGTAGGAGATGACGTGGTCGGCACCGAGACCGCGCACGAAGTCGGCCTTGCCCGGGTCGGAGACGGCGCCCACGACGCGTCCCGCGCCGCGGGTCCTGGCCAGTTGCACCGCCAGATGGCCGACCCCGCTCGCGGCGGCCGTGACCAGCACCGCCTCACCCGGCTCGGGGCGCGCCGCCTCCAGGGCGCCGAGGGCCACCAGGCCGCTGCGGACCAGGGCCACCGCGTCGACCGCGCCCGCCTCGTCCGGGACCGGGGAGGCCATCGCCTCGTGGAGCAGCGCGTGGTCGGCGTAGCCGTGGCCGAGGCAGAGCCCCGTCACGCGGTCACCGGTGGCGAAGTCGGAGACACCGTCGCCCACGGCCGTGACCACCCCGGCGATCTCCCCGCCCAGCGGGACGGGTTCCGCGGCCTCGGCGACCTTGCGGACGACCGGGAGCGTGACGCCGATCGCCTCCGTGCGCACGAGCAGCTCCCCGGGGCCGGGCTCGGGGAGCGGGGCCTCCTCGACGAACAGGGGGCCGCCTGGAAAGTCGTAGCGGACGCGGCGCATCGCACCTCCGGGATCGCCGGTGGACCGACGAAGTCGTGGGGATTCCCAACGGTATAGGAGGATCATAGGAACACCCGACGATTACCTGGTGAGGCTGCGCCCATGTCGGAAGCTCCCCTGCCCGCGATCCGCTCCCTGCCCAGCTGGCTGCTGGGCCGTGCCGCCGCCCGCGGCCGGACCCTGGTGGCCGAGGCGCTGGCCGCCGAGGACATGCGGATGTGGCACCACGTGGTGCTCTCCGCCCTCCGCGACCTCGCCCCCGTCGCCCAGGCCGATCTGGGCCGGGCGGTCCGCCTCGACCCGAAGGACCTCGTCGGCGTCCTCGACGACCTCCAGGCGGCCGCCCTGGTGGTGCGCGCACCCGATCCGAGGGACCGCCGCAAGAACGCCGTGTCCCTCACCCCGGCGGGCGGCCGGCTGCTGGAGCGCTGCGAGGAGGCGGCCCGCGCCGCCAACGACGAACTCCTCGCGCCGCTGTCGCAGGCCGAACGGGAGCAGTTCACCGGCATGCTGCGGCGGATATCCGGCATCGCCGGCTGACGGTCACGGGCCGAGACGGGGCCCCTGCGGCGCAGGGGGCGCTCCCCGCCGGTCGGGGCCCCGCCGCCGTGCAGCGGAGGGGACCGGTCTCAGCCCTGGGCGGCCGCGGCCCGCACGGCGATACGGCCCTCACCCGCGTACACGTTCATGGAGGCGCCCCGCAGGAACCCGACCAGCGTCAGACCCGTCTCGGCGGCCAGGTCCACCGCCAGCGAGGACGGCGCGGACACGGCGGCCAGCACCGGGATGCCGGCCATCACGGCCTTCTGCGCCAGCTCGAAGGAGGCCCGGCCCGACACGAGCAGGACCGCCCGCGACAGCGGCAGCCGCCCGCTCTGCAGGGCGCGGCCGACCAGTTTGTCGACCGCGTTGTGCCGGCCCACGTCCTCCCGGACGTCGAGCAGTTCGCCCTCCTCGGAGAACAGCGCGGCCGCGTGCAGCCCGCCGGTCCGGTCGAACACCCGCTGGGCCGCGCGCAGCCGGTCGGGCAGGCTCGCCAGCAGCTCGGGTGTCACCCGCACCGGGGGAGTGTCGGCGATCGGCCAGCGGGCCGTCGTGCGGACGGCGTCCAGCGAGGCCTTGCCGCACAGTCCGCACGACGAGGTGGTGTAGACGTTGCGCTCCAGCGTGATGTCCGGGACCACCACACCGGGGGCCGTCGTCACGTCGACCACGTTGTAGGTGTTCGAGCCGTCGGCCGTCGCCCCGGCGCAGTACACGATGTTCTGCACGTCCTGCCGGCCGGCCAGCACCCCCTCGCTGACCAGGAACCCGGCGGCCAGCGCGAAGTCGTCCCCGGGCGTGCGCATGGTGATGGCCAGGGGCTTGCCGTTCAGCCGGATCTCCAGCGGTTCCTCGGCGACGAGCGTGTCGGGCCGGCTGGAGACCGCCCCGTCCCGGATGCGGAGCACCTTGCGTCGTTCCGTGACTCGTCCCATGTCCTGATCAGTCCCGGTTCTGTACGTGCTGGTAGCCGAAGCGGCCCTTGATGCAGAGATTGCCGTGGGTCACCGGGTTGTCGTGCGGCGAGGTGACCTTGACGATCTCATTGTCCTGTACGTGCAGCGTCAGGTTGCAGCCCACTCCGCAGTACGCGCACACCGTGGTCGTCTCCGTCTGCCGCGACGGGTCCCAGGTACCCGCCGCACGCATGTCGAACTCGGACTTGGCGGAAAGTGCGCCCGTGGGGCACACCTCGATGCAGTTCCCGCAGTACACGCACGCCGAGTCGGTCAGCGGCGCGTCGTGCTCCACGGCGATCCGCGCGTCGAAGCCGCGCCCGGCGACCGCGATCGCGAAGGTGTTCTGCCACTGCTCGCCGCAGGCGTCGACGCACTTGTAGCAGAGGATGCACTTGTCGTAGTCGCGCGCGTAGAGGTCGTTGTCGACCCGCGGCTCCTCGTCGAGCCGGGCCGCGTCCGGGCCGAAGCGGTCCGGCTTCGCCTCGTACTCCTTGAGCCACTCGGCGACCCGGGGCGTGGTGGACAGGTCGACGGAGGACGCGAGCAGCTCCAGGACGATCTTCCGGCTGTGCCGGGCGCGCTCGGTGTCCGTGCGGACCTCCATGCCCGGCTCGGCCCTGCGGGAGCAGGCGGGGACGAGGGTCCGGGCGCCCTCCACCTCCACGACACACACCCGGCAGGCGTTCTTCGGCCGCAGGGTGTCGCCCTCGCACAGGGTCGGGACGTCCTTGCCGGCCGCCCGGCACGCGTCCAGGATCGTCGAGCCCTCCGGGACCCGGGCCTCCTGCCCGTCCAGGGTGAACTCCAGCATCCGGCGCGGGATCCCCAGCGGTGTCACGGTCATGCGTACGCCCCCAGGCGGTCGATGGCGGATTCCACGGCGTTCCACGCGGTCTGCCCCAGACCGCAGATCGAGGCGTCCCGCATCGCGCGGCCGACCTCCCGCAGCAGGGCGACGTCCCCGGCGGCGCCGGCACCGGTGCGGTCCACGATCCGGCGCAGCGCCTCCTCCTGCCGCACGGTCCCCACCCGGCAGGGCACGCACTGCCCGCACGACTCGTCGCGGAAGAACTCGGCGATGCGCAGCAGCAGCCGGGGCAGGGGCACGCCGTCGTCGAAGGCCAGCACGACACCGGAGCCCAGGGTCGTGCCCGCCTCGCGCGTGCCCTCGAAGGTCAGCGGGATGCCGGTCTCGTCGGCCCGGACGAAACCGCCGGCCGCCCCGCCGAGCAGCACCGCCCGCAACCCGTCCCGCACCCCGGCCAGTGCCAGCACCTCGCCCAGGGTCGCGCCGAACGGCACCTCGTAGACGCCCGGCCGCTCCACACTGCCCGAGACGCAGAACAGCTTCGGTCCGGTCGACCCCTCCGTCCCGATCGCCGCGTACGCCGGGGCGCCCATGGTCAGGATCGGCAGGACGTTGACCAGCGTCTCCACGTTGTTCGCGGTGGTGGGCCTGCCGAACAGGCCCTTCTCCACCGGGAACGGCGGCTTCGAGCGGGGCTCGCCCCGGTGGCCCTCGACGGAGTTGAACAGGGCCGTCTCCTCGCCGCAGATGTAGGCACCCGCACCGCGCCGGATCTCGATGTCGAAGGCGTACCCCTGGCCGAGGACGTCGTCGCCCAGCAGCCCCCGGGCCCGGGCCTGCCCGATCGCGTGCTCCAGCCGGCGCAGGGCGCGCGGGTACTCGCCGCGCAGGTACAGGTAGCCCCGGTGGGCACCGGTGGCGTACCCCGCGATGGTCATGGCCTCGACGAGCGCGTACGGGTCGCCCTCCATCAGCACCCGGTCCTTGAAGGTGCCGGGCTCCGACTCGTCGGCGTTGCACACGAGGTAGTGGGGGCGGTCCGGCTGGGAGGCGGTGGCCTGCCACTTGCGCCCGGTGGGGAAGGCGGCTCCGCCCCGGCCCAGCAGACCGGAGTCGGTGACCTCGCGGATGACCCCGGCCGGCCCCAGCGCGAAGGCCCGGCGCAGGGCGGTGTAGCCGCCGTGCGCCCGGTAGTCGTCCAGGGACGCCGGGTCGACCACGCCCACCCGGTGCAGCAGCATCAGCCCTTCCTGCCCGGCCTGGGGCACCGCGAGCGAGGCGGGCGGTTCCTCGGGGGCCGAGTCGGGGGCGCTCGCCGCGAGCACGGCGCCCTCCACCGTCGCCGGGGCCGCGACCGCCGTGCGGACCGGATCCCCGGCCCTGATGGCGACTGCCGCCGGGGCACGCTCGCACAGACCGAGGCAGGGACTGCGTTCCACACTCACCCCGCCGCGCGGACCGAGCCGCTCCTCGATCCCGGCGCACAGCTCCGGCGCCCCGGCCGCCGCGCACGCCAGGTCGGTGCACACGTGCAGCACGGTCGCCGGACGCGGCCGCACCGAGAACATGGCGTAGAAGGTGGCGACCCCGTACGCCTCCGCCGGCGGCACGGTCAGCCGGCGGCACAGGTAGCCCAGGGCGCCCTCGCTGATCCAGCCGATCCGGTCGTTGATCGCGTGCAGCCCCGGCAGCAGCAGCTCGCGGCGGTCCCGGGCCTCGCGTCCGCCCCGCGCCCACCGCAGATCCGCATCGGTGCGGTCGGCGCCCTCCCAGGAGGACTCGGGAGGCCCGAGCAGGGCGTCGACGGCCGCCCGTTCCTCGTCCGTCGGTTTGCCGTCACCGAAGTGCAGGTCCACTTGCGTTCACCCCACGATGGTCGCGATGGGCAGCTTCTCGATCCGGATCGCCGACGCCTTGAACTCCGCCGTCCCGGCGATCGGGCAGTTGGCCTCGATCGTCAGCGCGTTGGTGTCCACCTCGTCGGGGAAGTGCATGGTCATGAAGGCGAGCCCGGGGCGCAGCGCGGGGTCCACCCACACCGGCGCCGTCACCGACCCGCGCCGCGAGGTCACCCGCACCTGCTCCCCGACCACCACCCCGTAGTGCTCGGCGTCCTCCGGGGACAGTTCGACGTATTCGCCGCGGCGCAGCGGGGAGGCGTAACCGCCGCTCTGCACCCCGGTGTTGTAGGAGTCGAGGCGCCGCCCGGTGGTGAGCCGGACGGGGTACCGCTCGTCGGTGAGGTCCACGGGCGGGTCGTGCCGCACGATCCCGAACGGCGCGAGCCGCCCGCGCCGGGCCGGCTCCGGGTCCCACAACCTGCCGTGCAGGTACGGCGGTTCGAGCCCGTCGGTGCTGGGGCAGGGCCACTGGATGCCCTGGTGCTCCTCCAGCCGCTCGTAGGTCATGCCGTAGTGGTCCGGCGAGAGGGACCGCAGCTCGTTCCACACGGTCTCGGCGTCGGCGTACTTCCAGTCGTGGCCGAGGCGGGCCGCGAGGTCGCAGAGGATGTCGATGTCCTCGCGGGCCTCGCCGGGCGGGGTGACGGCCCGGCGGACGCGCTGGACGCGCCGTTCGCTGTTGGTGGTGGTGCCCTCGGTCTCCGCCCAGCCGGCCGTGGCGGGCAGGACGACGTCCGCCAGCTCGGCCGTCCTCGTCAGGAAGATGTCCTGCACGACCAGGAAGTCGAGCGCCTTCAGCCGCCGTACGGCCTGCTCGCTGTCGGCCTCCGACTGGGCCGGGTTCTCACCGATGCAGTAGACGGCCCTCAGGCTGCCGTCCTCCATCGCCTCGAACATCTCGGTGAGGTTCAGGCCGTAGTGGGGCTGGATGACGGTGTCCCAGGCCGATGCGAACTTCAGCCGCGTGTCGGGGTCCAGGATGTCCTGGAAGCCGGGCAGCCGGTTGGGGATCGCGCCCATGTCACCGCCGCCCTGCACGTTGTTCTGCCCGCGCAGCGGTTGCAGCCCCGATCCCCAGCGGCCCACGTGCCCGGTGAGCAGGGACAGGTTGATCAGGGCGCGCACGTTGTCGGTGCCGTTGTGGTGCTCGGTGATGCCGAGCGTCCAGCACAACTGGGCGCGCTCGGCCCGCGCGTAGGCGTGGGCCAGCTCCCGGATCGCCGCGGCCGGTACGCCCGTCACCTTCTCGGCGAGGGACGGCGTCCACGGCTCGACCAGGGCCCGGTACTCCTCGAAGCCGGTCGTGGCCCGCTCGACGAACGCCTCGTTCACCAGCCCGGCGTGGATGATCTCGCGGCCGATCGCGTGCGCCATCGGGATGTCCGTGCCCACGTTCAGGCCCAGCCAGCTCTCGGCCCACTCGGCGGTCGACGTCCGGCGCGGATCCACTGCGTACATCCGGGCGCCGTTCCTGATCCCCTTCAGCACGTGCTGGAAGAAGATGGGGTGGGCGAAGCGGGCGTTGGAGCCCCACATCACGATGACGTCGGTGTGCTCGATCTCCTCGTACGACGACGTGCCGCCGCCCGAGCCGAACGCCGCCGACAGCCCCGCCACGCTCGGGGCGTGGCAGGTGCGGTTGCAGGAGTCGACGTTGTTGGTGCCCATGACGACCCGGGCGAACTTCTGCGCCACGTAGTTCATCTCGTTGGTGGCGCGGGCGCAGGAGAACATGCCGAAGGCGCCGCGGTTGCGCTCCAGGCCGCGGGCCACCCGGTCCAGGGCCTCCTGCCAGGTGGCGCGGCGGAACGGCTCGTCGCGGGAGTCCCTCACGAGCGGGTGGGTGAGCCGGGTGTAGGTCCTGGGGGTCCGGTCGCGTTTCCTCATGCGGCGCTCCTCAGCGCGAGCAGGTCCGAGAGGGCGTGCACGGTGCGCAGGGTGGGCACGTCCACGCCGGTGATCTCCGCCAGTTCGACGACGGCCGCGAGCAGGACGTCGAGTTCGAGCGGTTTGCCGCGCTCCAGGTCCTGAAGCGTGGAGGTGCGGTGGTCGCCGACCCGTTCGGCGCCCGCGAGCCGGCGCTCGACGGAGACCCCGACCTCGCACCCCAGGGCCTCGGCGACCGCGAGGGTCTCGGTCATCATGATCTCGATGACCCTGCGGGTGCCGCCGTGCCGGCACATCTGCCGCATGGTCGCGCGGGCCAGGGCGCTGATCGGGTTGAAGGAGATGTTGCCGAGCAGTTTGACCCAGATGTCACTGCGCAGGTCCGGCTCGACCGGGCACTTCAGGCCGCCCGCCCGCAGGGCCTCGGAGAAGTCGAGGCAGCGCGCCGAGCGGCTGCGGTCGGGTTCGCCGAGGGAGAACCGGGTGCCCTCCACGTGCCGTACGACGCCCGGCCCTTCGAGTTCGGTCGCCGCGTAGACGACGCAGCCGACGGCCCGTTCGGGCGCGAGCACCGCACTGACCGCGCCGCCCGGGTCCACGCTCTCGATCCGGCGGCCGTCGTGGGGGCCGCCGTGCCGGTGGAAGTACCACCAGGGGATGCCGTTCTGGGCCGCCACCACGGCCGTGCCCTCGTGCAGCAGGGGCGCGACGAGCGGCCCGCACGCCGCGTACGCGTTGGCCTTCAATCCCAGGAAGACGTAGTCGGCCGGGCCGACCTCGCCGGGGTCGTCGGTGGCGTGGGGGTGCGCGGTGAAGTCGCCGCGCGGGCTGAGCACCCGGACCCCGTGCCGCCTCATGGCCGCCAGGTGCGGTCCACGGGCGATGAGATGCACGTCGACGCCCGCGCGGTGGAGCGCGGCGCCGACATAGGCGCCGATGGCACCGGCACCGAGAACTGCGACTTTCACGAAGGCACTCCGTTCGGTTCGAGGGATACCGCGGAGGTGGGGGGCCAACGGCGGCTGTCCGGCCCGCCCTTGGCTCATGCAGGACTTGTGTCGACGAAATATTGTCTACAGTATGGAAGTTGCCGCGGCAAGGGTCCGCGCGCCGACCGTTCGGCGCATGCCGGGTACCGCTCGTCGCACACGGATCGCGGACCGCCTTCTCAACGCGGTTGCGGAGTCCTACCGTCCGGGGTTCATGAGTCCCCCCGTCGCACCCCCGGGCTGGAGCCGCTGGCTCGTTCCGCCCGCCGCTCTCTCGGTCCATCTCTCCATCGGACAGGCCTACGCCTGGAGCGTGTTCAAGCCACCGCTGGAGTCCGCGCTCGGCCTCAGCGGCACGCAGAGCGCGCTGCCCTTCCAGCTGGGCATCGTCATGCTGGGACTGTCCGCCGCGTTCGGCGGCACGCTCGTGGAGCGCAGGGGCCCGCGCTGGGCCATGACCGTCGCCCTGCTCTGCTTCTCCTCCGGGTTCCTCCTGTCCGCGCTGGGCGCGTCGTCGGAGCAGTACTGGCTGATCGTCCTCGGCTACGGCTTCGTCGGCGGCATCGGACTCGGTATCGGCTACATCTCCCCGGTCTCCACCCTGATCAAGTGGTTCCCGGACCGCCCCGGCATGGCCACCGGCATCGCCATCATGGGGTTCGGCGGCGGCGCGCTCATCGCCTCGCCGTGGTCCGCGCAGATGCTGGAGTCCTTCGGATCCGACAGCTCCGGCATCGCGCTGGCCTTCCTCGTGCACGGGCTGTCGTACGCCGTCTTCATGCTGCTGGGTGTGCTTCTGGTCCGGGTCCCGCGTCCTGCCCCCGAGGAGCGGGCCACCGCGACGCAGACCCCCGTCGGTCCGCAGGTCTCCGCGAAACAGGCCGTCCGCACCCCGCAGTTCTGGCTGCTGTGGGTGGTGCTCTGCCTGAACGTCACCGCCGGCATCGGCATCCTGGAGAAGGCCGCGCCGATGATCACGGACTTCTTCGCGGACACCTCCACTCCGGTGTCGGTGACCGCCGCCGCCGGATTCGTGGCGCTGCTGTCCGCGGCGAACATGGCCGGCCGCCTCGGCTGGTCCTCGACGTCCGACCTGATCGGACGCAAGAACATCTACCGCGTCTACCTGGGCGCCGGCGCCCTGATGTACACCCTCATCGCCCTGTTCGGCGACTCGTCCAAACCCCTGTTCGTCCTGTGCGCGCTGGTCATCCTGTCCTTCTACGGAGGCGGATTCGCCACGATCCCCGCCTATCTGAAGGATCTGTTCGGTACGTACCAGGTCGGCGCCATCCACGGGCGGCTGCTGACCGCCTGGTCCACGGCCGGGGTGCTCGGGCCGCTCATCGTGAACTGGATCGCCGACCGGCAGGAGGAGGCGGGCCGGCACGGAGCGTCCCTGTACGGGCTGTCCTTCGTCATCATGATCGGCCTGCTCGTCGTCGGCTTCATGGCCAACGAACTGGTCCGGCCCGTCGCCCCGCGTCATCACATCCCGGCACAGAGGGAGGCCGCGCATGTCGAACGACAGCAGTCAGAGTCCGCCTAGCCCGGGCCGCCGGTGGCTGATCGCCTTCGCCTGGGTGTGGGTGGGGGTGCCGCTCGCCTACGGGTTGTACGAACTGATCCGGAAGGCGACCCAGCTGTTCACCGGCTAGGGACGGTCGTCCGGACCGGGCCGGCCGGCAGGGCCGGGAGGTCGTTCGACAGGTGTCCGGACGTCCGAGGTGCTGACGGAAGCCGACAACCCGGGCGACCGTTTCCTGTCGCCTCGGCTGCCGTCGTACCCGTGAGTCACTGTTCAGACTGGTGGACCCGCTACCCAAGGCAACGAGGGGGACCCGCCCAATGAACGGCTCGCGCATCGCCGCCGTCGGCCACTACCAGCCCGCCAAGGTGCTCACCAACGAGGACCTGGCGGGCCTGGTGGACACCAGTGACGAGTGGATCAGGAGCCGGGTGGGCATCCGCACCCGCCACATCGCCGGACCCGACGAGCCCGTCGACGAACTCGCCGCACACGCCGCTGCCAAGGCCCTCGCCTCGGCCGGGCTGACCCCGGCCGACATCGACCTGGTACTGGTCGCCACCTCCACCGCCGTCGACCGCTCGCCCAACGCGGCCGCGCGGGTCGCCGCCCGCCTCGGCGTCCCGCAGGCCGCCACCATGGACCTCAACGTCGTCTGCGCCGGGTTCACTCACGCCCTGGCCACCGCCGACCACGCCGTCCGCGCGGGCGGGGCGAGCCGGGCGCTGGTCATCGGCGCCGACAAGATGTCCGAGGTCACCGACTGGACCGACCGCAGCACCTGCGTCCTGGTCGGCGACGGGGCCGGGGCCGCCGTGGTGGAGGCCGCCGGAGAGGCGGGCATCGGGCCGGTGCTGTGGGGGTCGGTGCCCGAGATGGGGCACGCCGTGCGGATCGAGGGCACCCCGCCGCGCTTCGCCCAGGAGGGGCAGAGCGTCTACCGCTGGGCCACCACCCAGCTGCCCCCCATCGCGCGCCGGGCCTGCGAGCGCGCCGGGCTCGCACCGGCCGACCTCGCCGGGGTGGTGCTGCACCAGGCGAACCTGCGCATCATCGAGCCCCTCGCCGAGAAGATCGGCGCCGTGAACGCGGTCGTCGCCCGCGACGTGACCGAGTCCGGCAACACCTCGGCCGCGAGCATCCCGCTGGCCTTCTCCAAGCTCGTCGAGCAGGGCGCGCTCACCTCCGGCGACCCGGTCCTGCTGTTCGGCTTCGGCGGGAACCTGTCCTACGCGGGACAGGTCGTGCGCTGCCCCTGAACGCCGGGTCGATGTGACGCGGTCGACTCCCCGAAGCCCTGGCACCGGTGCGCCGTAGACTGTAGACGAAAGACAATCGATACTGGATCCGCGGCGACACGGGCTTCCGCCGCGCTCCGCACGGCTCAGCCGAGGAGGGGGACCGCGATGCTGTCGACAGGACTGCCCCAGGGGGCGGTACCCAAGCTGGAACGCCCGGGACCGCTGCGCGACCGCGTCTACGAGGCGCTGCTCGAACTCATCACCACCCGCGCCCTCCAGCCCGGTCAGCACCTCGTCGAGAGCGAACTCG
Organism: Streptomyces sp. NPDC053665; assembly: GCF_055585285.1. Lineage (NCBI taxonomy): Bacteria > Bacillati > Actinomycetota > Actinomycetes > Kitasatosporales > Streptomycetaceae > Streptomyces > Streptomyces sp. NPDC053665. Next base: position 932,285 of record NZ_JBVJKK010000001.1, on the reverse strand, counting down.
CCGGGCACCTGGGCGTGTCGCGGCAGCCCGTGCGCGAGGCGCTCCAGCGGCTCAACACCGAGGGGTGGGTCGATCTGCGGCCCGCCCAGGGCGCGTTCGTGCACGAGCCGACGGAGGAGGAGGCCGACCAGCTCCTCACGGTCCGTACGCTCCTGGAGGCCGAGGCGGCCCGGCTGGCCGCGGCGAACGCGGACAGCGCCGGCATCGCCGACCTGGAAGCCCTGTGCGCGGCAGGGGAGAAGGCCGTCGAGGCCGACGACGTGGACGGCGCCGTCGCCGTGAACGCCCGCTTCCACGCCAAGATCATGGAGCTGGCCGGCAACGCGGTCCTCGCCGAACTCGCCGCGCAGGTCGACCGGCGCGTGCGCTGGTACTACACGCCGGTGGCCCGGCAGCGCGGCGGGCAGTCCTGGATCGAGCACCGCGAGCTCATCGCCGCCGTGGCCGCGCGGGACGAGCAGCGGGCCACGCACCTGATGCGCGAACACACCGAGCACACCCGGCGGTCGTACCACGCGCGGGAGCGTTCCTAGGCACGGGACGGGCGGGCAGACGCCTGCCGGAATGTCCTCTTCGCCGGATGAGGGAAGGTCGTCTCCCCGTCTTTGTCCTCTGAGTGGAAGAAGTGGGCGGCAATTCCTGCGCGACTTCTTCCCAGCCCCGGCAGCCACTGCTACGTTCCCTCCGAAAGCACGCCACCGACGGTGGCGGAAAACCGGCGCGCAGAGGCCGAAAGAGGCGGGGAGGGGCTCGTGAGACGTATGACCGCACGACCCGGGAACGCTCACCAGGCCCGACTCCTCAGGCTGTTGCGCGACGGCGGCCCCAACTCCCGCGCACAGCTGGGCGACCAGGTGGACCTCTCCCGGTCCAAGCTGGCCGTGGAGGTGGACCGGCTGCTGGAGACGCGGCTGGTCGTGGCCGACGGACTCGCCGCCTCGCGCGGCGGGCGCCGCAGCCACAACATCCGGCTCAATCCCGAACTGCGCTTCCTCGGCGTCGACATCGGCGCGACCTCGATCGACGTCGCCGTCACCAACGCCGAGCTGGAGACCCTCGGGCACATCAACCAGCCCATGGACGTGCGCGAGGGACCGGTCGCGGTCTTCGAGCAGGTCCTGGCGATGGCGGCGAAACTGCGGGCCTCCGGGCTCGCGGAGGGGTTCGACGGCGCCGGCATCGGCGTCCCGGGCCCGGTCCGCTTCCCCGAGGGCATCCCGGTGGCACCGCCGATCATGCCCGGCTGGGACGGCTTCCCCGTGCGGGAGGCCCTCAGCCAGGAACTCGGCTGCCCGGTCATGGTCGACAACGACGTGAACCTGATGGCGATGGGGGAGCAGCACGCGGGCGTCGCCCGCACCGTCGCCGACTTCCTCTGCGTCAAGATCGGCACCGGCATCGGCTGCGGCATCGTCGTCGGCGGTGAGGTCTACCGCGGTACGACGGGCAGCGCCGGCGACATCGGGCACATCCAGGCCGTGCCCGACGGCCGCCCGTGCGCCTGCGGCAACCGAGGCTGCCTGGAGGCCCACTTCAGCGGAGCGGCCCTCGCCCGCGACGCCCTGGAGGCCGCCCAGCAGGGGCTCTCCCCGGAACTGGCCGCACGGCTGGAGACCGCCGGTGGCCTCACCGCCGCCGACGTCGCCACCGCCGCGGCCGCCGGGGACGCCACCGCCCTCGAGCTGATCCGGGAGGGCGGCAACCGCACCGGCCAGGTCATCGCCGGCCTGGTCAGCTTCTTCAACCCGGGCCTGGTGGTGATCGGCGGCGGGGTGACCGGCCTCGGCCACACCCTGCTCGCCGCGATCCGCACCCAGGTCTACCGCCAGTCGCTGCCCCTGGCGACCGGCAATCTGCCCATCGTCCTGGGCGAGTTGGGGCCCGCGGCCGGGGTGACCGGAGCGGCCCGGCTCATCAGCGACCACCTGTTCTCTCCCGCGTAGTCCCTCCCGACAGCACGGCAGCACAGCACCCGGCACAGCCCACCGCATCCCGGCACAGCCCACCGCATCCCGGCACGCCCACCGCATCCCGACACGGCCCACCGCCCCAGTACGGCCCACCGCCCCAGTACGGCACCGCCCCAGTACGGCCCACCGCACGCACCCGCACCGCACCGCACCCGGTCCAGGCACGGCTCACCCGGCACGGCGCCCTGCTTCGCCCTGCCCCTGCGCCGCACACGTCTGCCCGGCAAGCGCCCTGTCACCGGCCCGCCCGCCAAGGGGAATCCGCATGGCACCAGAACCACCGCTGCTCAGCATGTCCGGCATCACCAAGTCCTTCCCCGGAGTCCGGGCCCTCGACGGCGTCGACCTCGACGTCCTGGCCGGCGAGGTGCACTGCCTCCTCGGCCAGAACGGCGCCGGCAAGTCGACCCTCATCAAGGTCCTGGCCGGCGCGCACCAGCCCGACACGGGCGTCATCCGGTGGCGCGGCGAGGAGGTCACCCTCCGGTCGCCCATCGCCGCCATGCGGCTGGGCATCGCGACCATCTACCAGGAACTCGACCTGGTGGAGCACCTCTCCGTCGCGGAGAACGTCCACCTCGGGCACGAGCCGACCGCGGCCGGCTTCGTCGTCCGGGGCCGGGTGGCGAAGGAGTCGACCGCCGCGCTGCTGAAGCGGCTCGGTCACGGGGAGATCGATCCCGCCCGGCTCGTCGGGGACCTGTCCGCGGCGCAGCAGCAGATCGTCTCCATGGCCCGGGCGCTCTCCCACGACGTGCGGCTCATCGTGATGGACGAACCGTCCGCCGCCCTCGACCCGGACGAGGTGGACAACCTCTTCCGCATCGTCGGCGACCTGACCGCCGCGGGCGTCGCCGTCGTCTACATCTCCCACCGCCTGGAGGAGATCCGCCGCATCGGCGACCGGGTGACCGTGCTGAAGGACGGCCGGGCCGTGGCGAACGGACTGCCCGCCGAATCGACCCCTACCCGCGAGGTCGTGGCCCTGATGACCGGCCGCAACGTCGAGTACGTCTTCCCGGAGCGGCCCCTGACCCCGCCGGCCGCCGAGCCCGTCCTCACCGTGCGGGGGCTGTCGAGGCAGGGCGAGTTCGAGACGCTGGACCTGGAGGTGCGGCCCGGTGAGATCGTCGGCCTGGCCGGACTCGTCGGCTCGGGCCGCTCCGAGATCCTGGAGACGGTCTACGGCGCCCGCAGACCGACGACCGGTCAGGTGCTGGTCGACGGGCGGGTGTTGAAGCCCGGCAGCGTGCGCGCCGCCGTCCGCGCCGGACTCGGGCTCGCCCCCGAGGAGCGCAAGGCGCAGGCCCTGCTGATGCTGGAGTCCGTCACCCGCAACGTGTCGGTCTCCTCCATGTCCCGCTTCTCGCGCGGCGGCTGGGTCGACCGGGGCGCCGAACTCGGGGCCGCCCGGGCCGCCACCCGCGAACTGTCGCTCAGACCCGACAACCCCTCCGTGCCCGTGCGGACCCTGTCCGGCGGCAACCAGCAGAAGGCCGTGCTCGCGCGCTGGCTGCTGCGCGGCTGCAAGGTGCTGCTGCTCGACGAACCCACCCGAGGCGTCGACGTGGGCGCCCGCGCCGAGCTCTACGCGGTCATCCGCCGCCTGGCCGACGAGGGCCTGGCCGTGCTGCTGGTCTCCAGCGAGGTGCCCGAAGTGCTCGGCCTCGCCGACCGCGTGCTGGTCCTGCGCGAGGGCCGGGTCGTCCACACGGCGCCCGCGCGCGAACTCGACGAACACCGCGTACTCGACCTGGTCATGGAAGGAAGCCCGGCGTCATGACGCAGCCCGTCTCCCCGCCGCGGGACAGCAGCACCACGAAGGTGTCCCAGGCCCAGCCCCCCGCCTGGCGCGGCCTGATGGCCCGCGCCGACGTCCGCACCCTGTCCCTGCTCGGCGTCCTCGCCGTGCTGGTCCTCATCGGCGGCATCACCAAGCCCGACGAGTTCCTCGACACCCGCAACCTCCAACTCGTCCTCACCCAGGCGTCCGTGATCGGCGTCGTCACCGTCGGCATGACCTTCGTCATCGTCTCCGGCGGCATCGACCTGTCGGTCGGTGCCATCGTCGCGCTCGCCTCGGTGTGGGCCACGACCGTCGCCACCCAGGAGTACGGCTTCCTCGGCATCCTCTTCACGGCGGTCGTCGTCGGCGTCGGCTGCGGGCTGGTCAACGGGATGCTCATCGCCTACGGCGCGATGGTGCCGTTCATCGCGACCCTCGCCATGCTGGCCTCCGCCCGGGGCCTCGCCCTGCAGATCACCGACGGCAAGACGCAGATCGTCACCGTGCCGTCGGTCCTGGACCTCGGCGAGCGCGACGCCTACGTGCTGGGCGTCCCGCCGCTGGTGCTGGTGTTCGCCGTCGTCACGGTGATCGGCTGGCTGGTGCTCAACCGCACCACCTTCGGCCGCCGCACGGTCGCCGTCGGCGGCAACCCGGAGGCCGCCCGGCTCGCCGGCATCGACGTCCGCCGCCAGCGGCTCTACCTCTACCTGCTGTCCGGGCTGTGCTGCGGCATCGCCGCCTTCCTGCTGATCATCCTGTCCGGCTCCGGCCAGAACACCAACGGCAACCTCTACGAACTCGACGCCATCGCCGCCGCGATCATCGGCGGCACGCTCCTGACCGGAGGCCGCGGCACCATCACCGGCTCGGTCCTCGGCGTCCTGATCTTCACCACGATCACCAACATCTTCGCCCTGAACAACCTGCAGAGCGACGTCCAGCAGATCGCCAAGGGCGCGATCATCGTCGCCGCCGTGCTGGTCCAGCGCCGTACCGCGAGCACGACCTGAGGAAAGGGTTCACCGCCATGCCAGAGATCACCAGTCGCAGAGGGCTGCTCTTCGGGGCCGCCGCCGTCTCCGCCGGGGCCCTCATCACGGGGTGCACCAGCAACGAGCCGTCCGAGTCCAAGGACGAGCCGGCCGGGAACAACCAGCCGGCCGCCGACGACAAGCCGGGCAAGCAGGTCACCATCGGCTTCGCGGGACCGCAGGCCGACCACGGCTGGCTCAACGCCATCAACGACAACGCCAAGAGCCGCGCCGAGAAGTACTCCGACGTCACCCTGGAGATCACCGAGGGCTCCAACGACACCGCCCAGCAGATCGGCCAGATCGAGACCCTCATCAACAAGAAGGTCGACGTCCTGGTCGTGCTGCCCGCCGACGGCAAGGCCCTCACCCAGGTCGGTCTGAAGGCCATGCGCGCCGGCATCCCCGTCGTCAACCTCGACCGCATCTTCAACACCCCGCAGGCCTACCGCTGCTGGATCGGCGGCGACAACTACGGCATGGGGCTCAACGCCGGCCACTACATCGGCGAGAAGCTCAAGGACAAGAAGGACGCCCGCGTCATCGAGCTGGCCGGCCTGGACAACCTGGAGCTGACCAAGCAGCGCACGCAGGGCTTCGACGACGCCCTGAAGAACTACCCCAACATCAAGAAGGTCGCCCGCCAGGCCGCCGAGTTCACCGTCGAGTCGGGCCAGGTCAAGATGGCCCAGCTGCTCCAGGCGCAGTCGAAGTTCGACGCGCTGTGGAACCACGACGACGACCAGGGCGTGGGCGCGCTGCGGGCCATCGAGCAGGCCGGGCGCGACGACTTCCTGATGGTCGGCGGCGCCGGCGCGCTGTCCGCCTTCCAGGCCATCAAGCAGGACGACGGCGTGCTCAAGGCGACCGTGCTGTACCCGCCGACCATGGCGGCCTCCGCGATCGACCTCGCCCGCGCCCTCGGCCAGGGCAAGGGCATCGGCGGGCTCGCCGAGTTCGAGATCCCGTCGTCGCTCACGCTCTACTCGGCCGTCGTCGACAAGACCAACATCGACCAGTACATGTCCACCGGCTTCAAGTGATTCCGCCCGCACCCCCCACGTGCGCCATCCCCACCAGGACGAGGAGGACACCCGTATGGGACAGCCGCAAGCGCAGCCGGAAGGGACCGAGGCAGGGAAGCCACCCCTGCGCGTGGGGATGGTGGGATACGCCTTCATGGGCGCCGCCCACTCCCAGGGGTGGCGCACCGCGGGCCGGGTCTTCGACCTGCCGATGGATCCCGTGATGGCCGTGATCTGCGGCCGGGACGCCGGCGCGGTGCGGGCGGCGGCCGGCCGGCACGGCTGGTCGTCCACCGAGACCGACTGGCGCGCCCTCGTCGAGCGCGACGACGTCGACCTGGTCGACATCTGCACCCCCGGCGACAGCCATGCCGAGATCGCGCTGGCCGCCCTGGCCGCGGGCAAGCACGTGCTGTGCGAGAAGCCGCTGGCCAACACCGTCGAGGAGGCCACCTCGATGGCCCGGGCGGCCGAGGAGGCGTACGGACGCGGCCAGATCGCCATGGTCGGCTTCAACTACCGCCGGGTGCCGGCCACCGCGCTGGCCCGCCGGATGGTCGCCGACGGCCGCCTGGGCAGGCTGCGGCACGTGCGCGTGACGTACCTCCAGGACTGGCTGGTCGACCCGCAGTTCCCGCTGACCTGGCGGCTGCGCAAGGAGCAGGCCGGGTCCGGCTCGCTCGGCGACCTGGGCGCGCACATCGTCGACCTCGCCCAGTACCTGGTGGGGGAGCCGCTGGCGGGGGTCTCCGCGCTGACGGAGACCTTCGTGCGCGAACGGCCCCTGCCCACCGGCGCCGGCAGCGGACTGTCCGCGGTCACGGGGGCCGGTGCCGGGGAGGTCACGGTGGACGACGCGGCCCTGTTCACGGCCCGCTTCCCCTCCGGCGCCCTCGCCTCCTTCGAGGCCACCCGCTACGCCACGGGCCGCAAGAACGCGCTGCGCATCGAACTCAACGGCGAGCGCGGCTCGCTCGCCTTCGACCTGGAGCGGCTGAACGAACTGTCCTTCCACGACGGGACCGGGCCGGGCGCGGAGGCCGGCTTCCGTCGGATCCTGGTCACCGAACCCGACCACCCCTACCTGGACGCCTGGTGGCCGCCGGGCCACGGCCTCGGCTACGAGCACACCTTCGTCCACCAGGCCCGCGACCTCGTCCACGCCGTCGCCGAGGGCCGCCGCCCCGACCCCTCCTTCACCGACGGGCTCCAGGTGCAGCGGGTGCTCGCCGCGGTCGAGGAGAGCGCAGAGAAGAACTCCGTCTACACGCCGATCGCCCTCTGAGGAGGCCCGCAGGATGCCGCGCACCTTCACCCTGTTCACCGGCCAGTGGGCTGACCTGCCCCTGGAGGAGGTCTGCCGACTGGCCCGTGACTTCGGCTACGACGGCCTGGAACTGGCCTGCTGGGGCGACCACTTCGAGGTCGACAAGGCAGTGAGCGACCCCGGTTACGTCGAGTCCAGACACCAGCTCCTCGACAAGTACGGCCTGAAGTGCTGGGCGATCTCCAACCACCTGGTCGGCCAGGCCGTCTGCGACGCCATCATCGACGAACGCCACCAGGCGATCCTGCCGGAGGCGGTCTGGGGCGACGGCGACCCGGAAGGGGTCCGGCAGCGGGCCGCGGAGCGCATGAAGGACACCGCCCGCGCGGCGGCCGCCTTCGGTGTGCGCACCGTCGTCGGCTTCACCGGCTCCGCCATCTGGCACCTGGTCGCCATGTTCCCGCCCGCGCCCGACGCGATGATCGAACGGGGCTACCAGGACTTCGCCGACCGCTGGAACCCGATCCTGGACGTCTTCGACGCCGAGGGCGTGCGCTTCGCGCACGAGGTCCACCCCAGCGAGATCGCCTACGACTACTGGACGACCCGGCGGGCTCTGGAGGCCGTCGGGAACCGCCCGGCGTTCGGCCTGAACTTCGACCCCTCGCACTTCGTGTGGCAGGACCTCGACCCGGTCGGCTTCCTGTGGGACTTCCGCGACCGGATCTACCACGTCGACTGCAAGGAGGCCCGCAAGCGCCTCGACGGCCGCAACGGCCGGCTCGGCTCGCACCTGCCCTGGGGCGACCCGCGGCGCGGCTGGGACTTCGTCTCCGCCGGGCATGGCGACGTGCCCTGGGAGGACGTCTTCCGGATGCTGCGCTCCATCGACTACCAGGGGCCGGTCTCCGTCGAGTGGGAGGACGCCGGGATGGACCGGCTCCAGGGGGCGCCCGAGGCCCTGACCCGGCTGAAAGCCTTCGACTTCGAGCCGCCCAGCGCGTCCTTCGACGCGGCGTTCAACAGCTGATCGGGGCACCGGCGCAGGCCGGGGACCGGGGGCCGGCAGCATCGCCGGTCCCCCCTCCGACCTGCGCGGACACCGCTTTGTCCAGCGATGGGAAAAAGTTCAACCGATGCTGGCACAAGGGGTGTTCGCGCCGGACGGACCCGGTTACCGTCCTTGAAGTGTTCAGGACACACGCACATGTCCGGGGTGACGGCGCACCCCGGCGCCCGCACCGCACGTCTTCGACCCACCCCGTACGGCCCACCCCGTTCCCGGAGGGACTTCGTGCACAGAAGCAGAATCAGCACCACCCGCACCCCCAGGCGGCCCAGGCTTCGCACCTCTCTCGCCCTCTTCACCGGCCTGCTCCTGGCCGTGGGCACCCCGGCCGGGATGGCCGGAGCCCACCCCGGCCACCCCGAGCACGACGGACCGGCCGCCGCCGAGGGGCAGTTCCAGCAGGTTCCGCTCGCCAAGGGCGAACCCGAGATGGGCGAGCCCATGTCGCTCGCCGTGCTCCCGGACCGCAGCGTCCTGCACACCTCGCGCGACGGCACACTGCGCCTGACCGACCAGGGCGGCGTCACCAAGGTCGCCGGCAAGCTCGACGTTTACAGCCACGACGAGGAGGGCCTCCAAGGCGTCGGCATCGACCCGGACTTCGAGAAGAACCGGGCCATCTACCTCTACTACGCCCCACCGCTCGACACCCCCGCGGGCGACGCTCCGGAGACCGGCACCGCCGCGGACTTCGAGAAGTTCGACGGCGTCAACCGCCTCTCCCGCTTCACGCTGAACGCCAACGGCACGCTGAACGTGGCCAGCGAGAAGAAGGTCCTGGACGTCGCGGCCTCCCGGGGCACCTGCTGCCACGTCGGCGGCGACATCGACTTCGACGCGGACGGCAACCTCTACCTGTCGACCGGCGACGACACCAACCCCTTCGCCTCCGACGGCTACACCCCCATCGACGACCGGCCGAACCGCAACCCGGCCTTCGACGCCCGCCGCAGCTCCGGCAACACCAACGACCTGCGCGGCAAGATCCTGCGCATCAAGGTCGCCGAGGACGGCTCGTACACCGTCCCGGAGGGCAACCTCTTCGCCCCCGGCACCGAGAAGACCCGCCCCGAGATCTACGCGATGGGCTTCCGCAACCCGTTCCGGATGAGCGTCGACGACAAGACCGGCACCGTCTACGTCGGCGACTACGGCCCCGACGCGGGCGCCGCCGACCCCAAGCGCGGCCCGGCCGGACAGGTCGAGTTCGCCAAGGTCACCAAGGCCGCCAACTTCGGCTGGCCCTTCTGCACCGGCGACAACGACCCGTACGTCGACTACGACTTCGCCACCAAGGAGTCCGGCGAGGCCTTCGACTGCGCCGCCCCGAAGAACACCTCGCCGCACAACACGGGCCTGGTCGACCTGCCGCCCGCGCAGGCCGCCTGGATCCCCTACGACGGCGGTTCCGTACCCGAGTTCGGCAGCGGCTCCGAGTCCCCGATGGCCGGACCGGTCTACCGCTACGACCCCGACCTCGACTCCGGCGTGAAGTTCCCCGAGGCCTACGACGGCGACTTCTTCGCCGGTGAGTTCGGCCGCCGCTGGATCAAGCGGATCGAGCAGAACGACGACGGCACGGTCGCGAAGATCAACGACTTCCCGTGGACCGGCACCCAGATCATGGACATGGAGTTCGGCCCCGACGGCGCGCTCTACGTCCTCGACTACGGCGTCTCCTGGTTCCAGGGCGACGAGAACTCCGCGCTGTACCGCATCGAGAACGCCGAGGACGGCTTCTCCCCGATCGCCGAGGTGAGCGCCGACAAGACCTCCGGCGCGGCCGGTCTCAAGGTCAGGTTCACCGCCTCCGCCAAGGACGCCGACTCCCCGCAGCTCACCTACAGCTGGGACTTCGGCGACGGCACCAAGGGCGAGGGCCTCACCCCCACCCACACGTACAGGAAGGTCGGCACCTACAGCGCCACCTTCACCGCCAAGGACCCCGAGGGCAACACCGGCAACGCCAGTGTGCGGATCGTCGTCGGCAACACCGAGCCCAAGGTGCGCATCGATGTCCCCGGCAACGGCTCCCTGGCCGCCTTCGGTGAGCCCGTGCCCTTCAAGGTGACCGTCACCGACCCCGAGGAGACCGTCGACTGCTCCAAGGTCAAGGTCGCCTACAGCCTCGGCCACGACTCCCACGCCCACGAGCTGACCAGCGAGACGGGCTGCGAGGGAACCCTGAAGCCGCCCCCCGGTGACGGAGGCCACGACCCCAACGCCAACATCTACGGCGTCGTCGGCGCCAGCTACACGGACTCCGGCGCCAACGGCCAGGAGGCGCTCACCGGCACCGCCCGCACCGTGCTCCAGCCGCTGCACCGCCAGGCCGAGCACTTCACCAAGCAGTCCGGCGTGTCCGTCATCGACAAGACCGGCGCCAACGGCGGCAAGACCGTCGGCGACGTCCACGACGGCGACTGGATCTCCTTCAGCCCCTACCGCTTCGACGGGCAGAAGAAGGTGACCGTACGAGCCTCCTCCGGTGGCGCGGGCGGCTTCGTCGAACTGCGCACCGGCTCGCCCGAGGGCCCGCTGCACGGCTCGGCCTACATCCCGCCGACCGGCGGCTGGGAGACCTTCCAGAACGTCGACGTGCCCCTGAGGGCACTGCCCAAGAAGACCACCGACGTCTACCTGGTCTTCAGGGGCGGCGAGGGCGCGCTGTTCGACGTGGACGACTTCGAGTTCTCCAAGCAGCCGTTCAAGGGCGGCAAGAAGGTCCTGGTCTTCTCGAAGACCGCGGGCTTCCGCCACGACTCCATCCCGGCGGGCATCACCGCGCTGAAGGAGCTCGGCGCCCCGGCCGGCATCACGGTCGACGCCACCGAGGAGGCCAGGCAGTTCACCACCACCAACCTCGCCAAGTACGACGCGGTCGCCTTCCTGTCGACCACCGGCGACGTGCTCGACGCCGCGCAGCAGAAGGCGTTCGAGGACTACGTGGCGGGCGGCGGCGGGTACATGGGCATCCACGCGGCGGCCGACACCGAGTACGACTGGGAGTTCTACGGCGGCCTCGTCGGCGCCTACTTCGACTCGCACCCGGCCATCCAGAAGGCCACCGTCCGTGTCGAGGACCACGACCACCCGGCCACCACGCACCTCGGCGACGCCTGGGAGCGCACCGACGAGTGGTACAACTACCGCACCAACCCGCGTGAGCAGGCCAAGGTCCTCGCCACCCTGGACGAGACCACCTACCAGGGCGGGAACATGAAGGGCGACCACCCGATCGCCTGGTGCCAGAGCTACGGCGGCGGCCGCTCCTTCTACACCGGCGGCGGCCACACCAAGGAGTCCTACACCGACGAGGCGTTCCGCGCCCACCTGCTCGGCGGCCTGCAGTACGCCACCGGCCAGGTCAAGGCGGACTGCAAGCCGAGCAAGGACTACCGGAAGATCTTCAACGGCCAGACCCTGGACGGCTGGAAGCAGGCCGGTCCCGGCAAGTTCGTCGTCAAGGACGGCGTGATGGAGTCCGAGGGCGGCATGGGCCTGCTCTGGTACCAGGCCAAGGAGCTGAAGTCGTACTCGCTCAAGCTCGACTGGAAGATGCGGGGCGACGACAACTCCGGGATCTTCGTGGGCTTCCCGGCCTCCGACGACCCCTGGTCCGCGGTGGACAAGGGCTACGAGATCCAGATCGACGCCACGGACGCGCCCGACCGCACCACGGGCGCCGTCTACTCCTTCAAGTCGGCCGACATCAAGGCCCGTGACCAGGTATTGCGGCCGCCCGGCCAGTGGAACTCCTACGAGATCAAGGTCCGCGGCGAACGCCTCCAGGTGTTCCTCAACGGAGTCAAGATCAACGACTTCACCAACAAGGACCCCGGGCGGAGCCTGACCGACGGCTACATCGGCCTGCAGAACCACGGCGCCGGCGACAAGGTCGCCTTCCGCAACATCCAGTTGAAGGAACTGCCCGTCAAGGGCGACTGAAACGGCGGCGGGCGGGGGACGCCGGACCCCCGCCCGCCGTCTCCCTCCCCACCGTCTCCCTCCCCACCGTCTCCCTCCCCACCGGGTTCGCGCACGACCAGGAGGCTGCCCATGTCCGCGTCCCTCTCCCGACCGCGTGTGGGGGTGTGGCTGATCGGAGCCCGCGGCTCCGTCGCCACCACCGTCGTCACGGGGTGTGCCGCCGTCACGGCGGGACTGCACCCGCCCACCGGCATGGTCACCGAGACACCCGCCTTCGCCGACAGCGGCCTGCCCGCTCTGTCCGACCTCGTCTTCGGCGGCCACGACACCCTCGACTGCCCCCTGCCCAAGCGGGCCGAGTCCCTCACCGCGGGAGGCGTGCTGCCGCCGGGTACCGCCACCGCCGTGGCCGCGGAACTCGCCGCCGCCGACCGGGAGATCAGGCCCGGCGGCCCCACACCCGGCGACACCCGGAGCGAGGCCGAACTGATCGCGGCCTTCGCGGACGACATCCGCGACTTCGCCCGCCGCCACGGGCTGGAGCGGACCGTGGTGGTCAACGTCGCCTCCACCGAACCCGCCTCCGCAGGCCCCGGCACCCCGCTCCCCGCCAGCACCCTCTACGCCCTGGCGGCCCTGCGCGCCGGCTGCCCCTACGTCAACTTCACGCCGTCCGAGGGCATGCACCACCCCGTCGCCGCCCGCGAGGCCGGACGCAGCGGCCTGCCCCACGCGGGCCGGGACGGCAAGACCGGCCAGACCCTGCTGCGGGCCGTCCTCGGGCCGATGTTCGCGCAGCGCGCGCTGGCGGTCCGGGCCTGGTCCGGCACGAACCTGCTGGGCGGCGGCGACGGCGCGGCCCTCGCCGACCCGGCGGCCGCCGCGGCGAAGAACGCCGGCAAGGAACGCGTCCTCGCCGACACCCTGGGGACGGTCCCCGAGGGGGAGGTCCACATCGACGACGTCCCCGCCCTCGGCGACTGGAAGACCGCCTGGGACCACATCGCCTTCGACGGCTTCCTCGGCACCCGCATGGTCCTCCAGACCATCTGGCAGGGCTGCGACTCGGCGCTCGCGGCACCCCTGGTGCTCGACCTCGCCCGGCTCACCGCCCGGGCCCACGAGAAGGGCCTGGCGGGCCCCCTGGGCCCCCTGGGCTTCTACTTCAAGGACCCGGTGGGCGAGGGCCCCTCCGGGCTGTCCGAACAGTACGAGCAACTGACGCGCTTCGCACGGAGCCTGGGGCGGTCGGAGGGGGAGCGCGGTGACACGCCGGTGCCCGGACGAGTTGAGGACGAGCGCTCGGACGCGAGGGGGGCGGCGCGGGGCGGCGGGGAGAGCGGTGGTGCCTCGGGTGGCACGTCTGCGGGCGAGCAGAGACGTGCCGCTCGGGCGGTGAAGGGCGCCGAGGGAACGGGGGAGCCCCGGTGACCCTGCGCCGGCTCCCGCCCCCCGACCCGTCCGAGAGCGACCGGCCTGCGGCTGCGGCCGCCGGCTCGTCGCGCGCCGCTCGACCCGCGACCGCCGCGCCCGGCGAGTCCGCCGGTGCCGGGCCCGACACCGTCGGTGCCGACACGCCCGAAGCCGGTCGACCCGCCGTCGCGGCCCCCGACCCGTCGCACGAGGACTGGGTGGCGGCTGCTGCGTCCGGTCGGCTCGACGACGGCGGGCCTGCGGCCGCCGCTCCCGACTCGTCCCCGGGTGGCGGCGCTGCGGCTGCTGCTCTCGGCTCGTCCGGTGGGGACGGGCTTGCAGCCGTCGCCGTCGACGCGTCACACGGCGGCCGGTCCGCGGCGGTCGCTTGCGACCCGTCCACCGGCGGCGGGCCTGCGGCTGCTGCTCCCGACGCGTCCCGTGGCTGCCGACCTGCGGATGCAGCTCCGGGTTCGCCCGGTGGGCGCGGGTCCACAGCCGCCGTCTGCGATCCGTCCGGCGGCGGTCGGTCCACAGCCGCCGCTTCCGACCCGTCCCACGGTGGTCGGTCCACAGCCGTCGCTTCCGACCCGTCCCACGGTGGCCGGTCCGCGATCGCCGCGCCCGGCTCGTCCGGCGGTGCCGGCCCCGACACCGCCGGTGCCGACACGCCCGATGGCGGTCGACTCGCCGTCGCGGTTCCCGACCCGTCCGGACACGAGGACTGGGCGGCTGCTGCGTCCGGTCGGGGCGGGCCCGAGGTCGCCGAAGCCCCCGCCCCCGGCGCGGCCCCCCGCGCCGGCGTCCGTGCACGGCGTGCTGACCGGCGGCGTGCCTGGGCGGAACTGCTGCGGCTGCCCGCCCTGTTCAGCGTCCCCGGTGACGCCCTGGCCGGTGCCGCCGCGGCCGGGGCCGCGCCCAACGCGCGCACGCTGCTCGCCGTCGGCTCCTCGCTCTGTCTCTACGAGGCCGGCATGGCCCTCAACGACTGGGCGGACCGCGAGGTCGACGCCGTCGAACGCCCCCACCGCCCCCTGCCCTCCGGACGGGTCCGCCCCGGAGCCGCCCTCGCGGCGGCCGGTGCACTCACCGGCGCGGGGCTGGCCCTGGCCGCGGTCGCCGGCCCCGCCCTGGCCGTCGCCGCCCCCCTGGCGGCGACCGTCTGGGCGTACGACCTCGGCCTGAAGCACACCCCCGCCGGGCCCGTGGCCATGGGCGCGGCCCGGGGACTGGACCTGCTCATGGGAGCCGCGGCCACCACCGGCCGCACCCGCCCGGCCGTGCCCTCGGCGGCCCTGCTGGGCACCCACACCGTGGCCGTGACGACCGTCTCCCGCCAGGAGGCACAAGGCGGCTCACCCCTGGCCCCCTTGGCGGCCCTCGCGGCGACCGCGCTGCTGACCCGGCGGACGGCCCGCCGGCCCGGCCCGCCGGCACACGACCCCGCGAAGTCCGCGGGCCATGGACCGCGCCCCGGGCCGACCGGAGGCCGAGGGCTCCGGGGACAGGCCGCGTCGCTCGCCACCCTCCTCGCCGGACGGCCAGGGCGCCCGGACCCCGCCGCCCTGCTGACCACCGCCCTCGCGGCCGCCTACGCCGCCGGGACCGCCCGTCCCTACCTCCACGCCGCGCTGAACCCCTCGCCCCCGCTCACCCAGCGCGCCGTGGGCGCCGGCATCCGGGCCACCATCCCCCTCCAGGCCGCCCTGGCCGCCCGCGCCAAGGGCCCGGCCAGCGCGGTCCTCGTCGCCGCCCTCGCCCCGCTCGGCGCCCGTTTCGCGAAGAAGGTGAGCGTCACATGAGCTCCGAGGTCCCCGGGCCCGACAGCGGCCGGAACCGTACGACGGGTGCCCCCGCAGCACACCCCGACGACCCGCCCTCCTCCCTCCGCTTCGGCTACGGCACCAACGGGCTCGCCGACCTCCGGCTCGCCGACGCGCTGTCCCTGCTCGCCGACCTCGGGTACGACGGGGTCGGGCTGACCCTCGACCACATGCACCTGGACCCGCTCGCGCCCGACCTGGCCGCCCGCACCCACCGGGTCGCGAAGCGGCTGGACGCGCTCGGCCTGGACGTCACCGTGGAGACCGGGGCCCGCTACGTGCTCGACCCGCGGCGCAAGCACGGCCCGTCCCTGCTCGACCCGGACGCCGGCGACCGCGCCCGCCGCGTCGACCTGCTCGTCCGGGCCGTCCGGGTCGCGGCCGACCTGGGGGCCCTCGCCGTCCACTGCTTCAGCGGCGTCGTGCCCGACGGCACCGACACGGACACCGCGTGGAAGCGTCTCACCGAGACCCTCACCCCGGTCCTGGAAGCCGCCTCCGCCGCCGGCATCCCGCTCGCGGTCGAACCGGAGCCCGGCCACCTGCTCGCCACCCTCGCCGACTTCCACCGCCTGCGCACGGCCCTCGGCGACCCCGAACCCCTCGGACTCACCCTCGACATCGGCCACTGCCAGTGCCTGGAGCCCCGGTCGCCCGCCGAGTGCATACGCGAGGCCGCCCCCTGGCTGCGGCACGTGCAGATCGAGGACATGCGCCGAGGGGTGCACGAACACCTCCCGTTCGGGGACGGGGAGATCGACTTCCCGCCGGTCCTGGCGGCCCTCGCCGCTACCGGCTACCAGGGCCTGACCGTCGTCGAACTGCCCCGGCACTCCCACGAGGGGCCCCGGCAGGCCGAGCGGTCCCTCCCGTTCCTCCGCCATGCCGAGCAGGCCGCGGCCCACCCACCGCACCGGCCCGCCCCGGCCTCCCCGCAGTCCGCGCCACCCCACGGCGCTCCCTCCGCATCCCCTGAAGGGAGCAGCAGATGACAGGCACCCGCGCCACCCACGCGGCGAGAACCGCCCGCACCGGCGCCACCG
Source organism: Streptomyces sp. NPDC053665 (assembly GCF_055585285.1). Taxonomy (NCBI): domain Bacteria; kingdom Bacillati; phylum Actinomycetota; class Actinomycetes; order Kitasatosporales; family Streptomycetaceae; genus Streptomyces; species Streptomyces sp. NPDC053665. Next base: position 915,925 of record NZ_JBVJKK010000001.1, on the reverse strand, counting down.
TCTCCCCCTCGCTCGACGACCTCCGCCGGCGACTCACCGCCCACCTCGAACCGGCCGCCCGCGCCTGGCTCGACCACGCCCTCGACGAAGCCGCCGCCCACCCCGGCCTGCACGGGCCCATCTCCGTGTGGGAGCTGCGCCTCGCCGAGGCCGGGCGCCGCTGCGGGACCGCCCACGCCGACGCCGCCCGCGTCCTCATCCTGGACGCCGCCCGCGCGGACACCGAGGCCCTGACCCGGGTGTACTTCCAGGGCACCGCCGACGAACGCCGGGCCGTCCTGCACGCCCTGCCCCACCTCGTGCCCGGCCCCGGCGCCCTCCCGCTCGTCGAGGACGCCCTGCGCACCAACGACACCCGGCTGCTCGCCGCCGCCGTCGGCCCGTACGCCGCCCGGCACCTCGACCCGCACGCCTGGCGCCACGCCGTACTGAAGTGCCTGTTCACCGGCGTCCCCGTCGAACAGGTGGCGGACCTGCCGGAACGCGCCCGGAGCGACGGCGAACTCGCCCGCATGCTGGCCGACTACGCCGCCGAGCGCACCGCCGCCGGCCGCGCCGTCCCCGAGGACCTGCACCGCGTCCTGGACCTGACCGAGTCCGTGCCCGGCACCCCCGGCGCGGACCACCCCCACGGCAAGGAGTCCTGATGCGCATCTTCGACCCCCACATCCACATGACGTCCCGCACCACCGACGACTACGAGGCCATGTACACCGCCGGTGTGCGCGCCGTCGTCGAACCCTCCTTCTGGCTCGGCCAGCCCCGGACCTCCCCGGCCTCCTTCCGCGACTACTTCGACGCCCTGCTCGGCTGGGAACCCTTCCGCGCCGCCCAGTACGGCATCGCCCACCACTGCACGATCGCCCTCAACCCCAAGGAGGCCAACGACCCGCGCTGCACGCCCGTCCTGGACGAACTGCCCCGCTACCTCGTCAAGGACAACGTCGTCGCCGTCGGCGAGGTCGGCTACGACTCCATGACCCCCGCCGAGGACACCGCCCTCGCCGCACAGCTCCAACTGGCCGCCGACCACGGCCTGCCCGCCCTGGTGCACACCCCGCACCGCGACAAGCTCGCCGGGCTGCGCCGCACCCTCGACGTCGTCCGGGAGTCCGCCCTGCCCGCCGGCCACGTCCTGGTCGACCACCTCAACGAGACCACCGTCAAGGAGGCCAAGGACAGCGGCTGCTGGCTCGGCTTCTCCGTGTACCCGGACACCAAGATGGACGAGGAGCGCATGGTCGCCGTCCTGCGCGCCTACGGCCCCGAGCAGGTCCTGGTCAACTCGGCCGCCGACTGGGGCAGGAGCGACCCGCTGAAGACCCGCAAGGTCGGCGACCTGATGCTGGCCGAGGGCTTCGACGAGGACACCGTCGACCAGGTGCTGTGGCGCAACCCCGTCGCCTTCTACGGGCTCAGCGGCCGGCTGCGCCTCGACGTCGCCGGCACCGGGACCACCCACGAGGGCAACTCCATCCTGCGCGGCGTCCCCAAGGACCCGCAGGACCCCGCCCCGGCCGCCCCGGCCGCACCGGTCCGCGTCCCCGCCGCGGAGGCGTGAGCCATGCGCTTCCGCCACCCCGACGGCTCGACCGTCCACCTCGCCTACTGCACCAACGTCCACCCCGCGGAGACCCTCGACGGTGTCCTCGCCCAGCTGCGCGACCACTGCGAACCCGTCCGCCGGCGCCTCGGCCGCGACCGGCTCGGCATCGGGCTGTGGCTCGCCAGGGACGCCGCCCACGCCCTCGTCACCGACCCCTCCGCCCTGCGCGCCCTGCGCACCGAACTCGACCGGCGCGGCCTGGAGGTCGTCACCCTCAACGGGTTCCCCTACGAGGGCTTCGGCGCCGAGGAGGTCAAGTACCGCGTCTACAAGCCGGACTGGGCCGATCCCGAGCGCCTGGAGCACACCACCGCCCTGGCCCGCGTCCTGGCCGGGCTGCTGCCCGACGACGTCACCGACGGCAGCATCTCCACCCTGCCCCTCGCCTGGCGCACCGCCCAGGACGAGGAGCGGGCGGAGCGGGCCCGCACCGCCCTGCGCACCCTCGCCGAACGCCTCGACGCCATCGAGGAGCTGACCGGCCGCTCCCTGCGCATCGGTCTGGAACCGGAGCCCGGCTGCGTCGTCGAGACCACCCGCGACGCCATCGCCCCGCTCACCGCGATCGGCCACCACCGCATCGGCGTCTGCGTCGACACCTGCCACCTCGCCACCTCCTTCGAGGACCCGCACACCGCCCTGGACGCCCTCACCACCGCCGGCGTCCCCGTCGTGAAATCCCAGCTCTCCGCCGCCCTGCACGCCGAACACCCCCATCTGCCCGAGGTCCGTGAAGCCCTCGCCGCCTTCGCCGAACCCCGCTTCCTGCACCAGACCCGCACGGCCACCGCCGCCGGGTTGCGCGCCACCGACGACCTCGACGAGGCCCTCGCGGGCCACGCCCTGCCCGACGCCGCCCCGTGGCGCGCCCACTTCCACGTCCCGCTGCACGCGGCCCCCGCCGCCCCGCTCACCTCCACCCTCCCGGTCCTGAAGGCCGCCCTGACCCGGCTCGTCGGCGGCCCGGCCCCCCTCACCCGCCACCTGGAGGTCGAGACCTACACCTGGCAGGCCCTCCCGCCCGAACTGCGCCCCAGGGGGCGGGCCCAGCTGGCCGAGGGCATCGCCGCCGAGCTGACCCTCGCCCGCGACCTGCTGACGGACCTCGGCCTGAAGGAGCTGCCATGAGCATCCACGAGCCCCCGGACCCGGCCGGCGCGGAGCCCGGCCGTCCCGTCCCGCTCCTCGTCCTGGACGTCGTCGGTCTCACCCCCCGCCTCCTCGACCACATGCCCCACCTCAAGGCCCTCGGACAGTCCGGCTCCCGCGCCGCCCTGGGCACCGTCCTGCCCGCCGTCACCTGCGCCGCCCAGTCCACCTTCCTCACCGGCACCATGCCCTCGGAACACGGCATCGTCGGCAACGGCTGGTACTTCCGCGAACTCGGCGACGTCCTGCTGTGGCGCCAGCACAACGGCCTCGTCGCCGGGGACAAACTCTGGGACGCCGCCCGCCGCGCCCACCCCGGCTACACCGTGGCCAACATCTGCTGGTGGTACGCCATGGGCGCCGACACCGACATCACCGTCACCCCCCGCCCGGTGTACTACGCCGATGGCCGCAAGGAACCCGACTGCTACACCCGGCCCCCCGCGCTCCACGACGAACTCACCGAGAAACTGGGCACCTTCCCCCTGTTCCACTTCTGGGGCCCCGGTGCCGACCTCGTCTCCAGCCGGTGGATCATCGACGCCACCCGCCACATCATGCGCACCCGGCACCCCGACCTGACGCTCTGCTACCTCCCTCACCTCGACTACGACCTGCAGCGCTTCGGCCCCGACGACCCGCGCTCCCTGAAGGCGGCGACCGACCTGGACACCGCGCTCGCCCCGCTCCTGGACGACGCCCGCGCCGAGGGCCGCACCGTCGTGGCCCTGTCCGAGTACGGCATCACCCGCGTGCACCGGCCCGTCGACATCAACCGCGCCCTGCGCCGCGCCGGACTGCTCGAGGTGCACACCCAGGACGGCATGGAGTACCTCGACCCGATGGCCTCCCGCGCCTTCGCCGTGGCCGACCACCAGATCGCCCACGTCTACGTGCGCCGCCCCGAGGACCTCGACGCCACCCGGGCGGCCCTCGACGGCCTGCCCGGCATCGAGCAACTCCTCGACGACGAGGGCAAGAAGGCGCACCACCTGGACCATCCGCGCGCCGGCGAACTCGTCGCCGTGGCGGAACCCGACGCCTGGTTCACGTACTACTACTGGCTCGACGACGACCGGGCACCGGACTTCGCCCAGCTCGTCGAGATCCACCGCAAGCCCGGCTACGACCCGGTCGAGCTCTTCATGGACCCCCTGGACCCCTACGTGAAGGTCAAGGCGGCCACCGCGCTGGCGCGCAAGAAACTCGGCATGCGCTACCGCATGGCGGTGGTCCCGCTGGACCCCTCGCCTGTTCGCGGCAGCCACGGCCGCCTTCCGCTCGGCGACGACGACGGTCCGCTGCTCATCTGCTCCACCCCCCGCGCCGTCGGCGACCGACTCGCGGCCACCGACGTGAAACAACTCCTGCTCCGGCTGGCCGGACTCGGCTGACAGTGCACCCCGCGCAGCCGCCGACCTCCGACTACCGAGAGTGAAACACACGGCACTGACAACGGCCGGTCCCGGCGGCACCGGAACCGGCCACGACCGAGAAGGCAGGCCACCCGTGACCCCGTACCCCGACCCTTCCCGCACCGACGCCGCCACCGCCGCAGCCCCGGACGAGGACCTGCGCCGCAGCCTCGGCGTGAACCGGCGCCGCTTCCTCACCACGTGCACCGCCGTGGCGGCCGGAGCCGTCGCGGCCCCCGTCTTCGGCGCGGCCCCCGCCCTGGCGCAGGACCGCGGCAGAGACCACGACCACGGACACGGACACGGGCGCGGCCACGTCCTCGTCCCGCCGCACAAGCGCGGCATCATCCTCTACACGGTCCGTGACGCCACCGCCCGCGACCCCCTCGCGAGCGACCTGCCCTCCGGCTTCCGCGAGGTGTTCAGGCAACTGGCCCGCCACGGCTACCGGCAGGTCGAGTTCGCGGGCTACCGCCAGCACGCGAACGCGCCCGGCGGCGACAACCTGGAGACCGTCGAGGGCGCCAGGCTGCTGCGCTCCTGGCTGGACGACTATGGTCTGCGCGCCCAGGGCAACCACGGTTTCATCCCGTCCTCCTGGCCGCTCACCACGGCGGACAAGGACACCTTCAAGAAGCACCTGGAGATCGCCAACATCCTCGGCATGGACCACATGGGCACCGGCGGCGACCCCACCGGAAGCTCCTACCGTGCCGACTGGGACGTGGCCGCCGACAAGTGGAACGCGCTCGGCGAGATCGCCCGCCGCGAGGGCATCAAGCTCTACACCCACAACCACGACAGCGCCTACGGCTTCCTGCTCGACGGCGGCCCGCTGGACGACCAGGGCCGGCCGACCCGCAGCTCGGGCATCCGCAAGCTGGAGTACTTCCTGAAGGTCACCGACCCACGGCTGGTCTGGCTGGAGATGGACATCTTCTGGGCGCATGTCGCCCAGTACAAGTTCCACACCTACACCGCGCACGACGGCACCACCCGCAGGAGCGTGTTCGACCCGGCCGCCCTGGTCACCCGCCACAACAAGCGCTACCCGCTGTTCCACGCCAAGGACGGCGTCGTCAGCACGACCAACGGCATGGGCTGGGACATGGTGCCCTTCGGCACCGGGGACATCGACTACACGACCTTCTTCTCGCGGGTCGGGCGGAGCGACTACCGCAACCCGATGGTGGAGGACGACAACTCGCCGAGCGCCACCGACCCCGCGCAGTCGCTGCGCGAGGCCAAGATCAGCTACGACAACATGGCGGCCCTGCGCAAGCGGCGCCGCTGACCGCGGACACGGACCGGGCGGCCCCTCCCGCGCCCTGCGGGAGGGGCCGCCCGGTCCGTGCCGACCCGGCCTCGCCGGGTCACTCCTCCCCGAGCGGACGCGGATTGGGCGTCACGCGCCGGTCCTTGGACCGTCCCGGCGGGTGCAGGAACAGCGCCACGCAGCCGGCGAACAGCGAGATGCAGCCGGCCAGGGTGAAGGCACCGTTGTAGCCCCAGGCGCCGACGACCACGGCTCCCATGCCCGCGCCCAGTCCGGAGACGAGCTTGGAGCTGTAGACCATGCCGTAGTTGGTGGCGTTGTTGTTCTCGCCGAAGTAGTCCGCCGTCATCGCCGCGAACATCGGGAAGATGGCCCCGCCGCCGAAGCCGGAGACGGCGGAGAAGAACAGGAACAGCGGCAGGTTCCCGATCTCGGCCGACCAGATGATGCCGAACTGGGCGAGACCCAGGATCGCGCACACGTAGAGCAGGCACTGCTTGCGGCCGTACAGGTCGGACAGCCAGCCGATGACGCCGCGGCCGGTGCCGTTGACGATCGCCTTCAGCGACATCGCGGTGGCCACGACGCCCGCCGCGAAGCCCGCCTCCTCACCGATGTCGACCTGGAAGGCGATGCCGAAGATGTTCACGCCGGAGGTGCAGGCGAGACAGAACCACATCAGCGCCACCCGGCCGGTCCGCCAGGCCTCCAGCGGGCTGTACTGCTTGGTGGCCGGGGGGTTCTTCTCCAGCGAGCGCCGGGCGCGCGGATCGTCCGGCGGGTTCAGCGGGTCGACGGAGGCCGGCCACCAGTTCTTCGGCGGGTCCCGGAAGTAGAAGCCGGCGACAGCCACGATCGCGGCCAGGAACACACCCGCCGAGACCAGCACCCAGCGGAAGTTGGAGCCGTCCATGTAGCCGTGGAAGATGAAGACGAACGGCACCGAGCCGTAGGCGAAGCCGCCGTTGACGAAGCCGGTCTTGCCGCCCCTGCGCTCCGGGTACCACTTGCCGACCATGTTGACGCACGTCGCGTACACCATGCCCGCGCCCATGCCGCTGAAGACGCCGAACCCGATGAAGGCGAGCGCGACGTGCGGCGCGAACGCGAGCGACAGATAACCCAGCAGCGTGCCGGCCGAACCCAGCATCATCGCCCAGCGCGCGGGCAGCTTGCCGTTCTCGCGCAGCCGTCCGGCGGGGAAGGCGACCGCGGCCTGGCAGAAGATCCAGGTGGTCATCATCCAGTAGATGCTGCCGCTGGACCAGTGGTGTGCCTCGTGGAGCGTGTCCTCGGCGGACGCGAACGCGTACTCGGCGGAGGAGATGCCCATCATGCCGATCCAGGGCAGGATCACCATCCACTTGCGCTTGCGCCCCATGATGTCGATGTCGGTCTCACCGAGCCGGTAGACGCGGCCGTTCGCGTCGGTGACCTCCCGGTGGGGAACCGTGGTGGGCAGATCGGTCGTTGTCATGTCGTGTCGCACCCCTTGCGTCGAAAGATCTGGCCAGCGCCCCCTGTCCCATGCCTTTCGTGCGCGTGCGGGTCCCGGGGCCGGCCGACGCGCACCGTCGGCCGGCCCCCCGCTGCCTCACCTCATGTACCGCCCCCCAGCAGCCCCGCCTCCCGCGCCCAGCGGTACTTCGCGCCGAGCACGGCCACCGGCTTCTCGGTCGTGTACGGGTATGCCACGACCCCGCGTTCGAAGAGGTACTGGCAGGCCTCCTCGACCTCCACGTCGCCCGCGAGCGACGCCACCACGGGCTTTTCGATCCCGCGCTCCCGGAACTCCGCCACCACGCGCGCGGTGAGCTCGGCGAAGACCATCGGGGGAGTGACGATCGTGTGCCAGTAGCCGAGCACCAGCGCGTGGATGCGCGGATCCTCCAGCCCCAGCCGGATCGTCGCCTCGTACGTCGACGGTGGTTCGCCCCCGGTGATGTCCACCGGGTTGCCCGCGGCCCCGAAGGGCGGGATGAACTCACGGAACGCCTCGTCCAGGTCGGGCGGGATCTCCATCAGGGACAGACCGTTGTCCGTCACCGCGTCGGAGAGCAGCACCCCGCTGCCGCCCGCGCCCGTGATGATCACGACGTTGTCACCCTGGGGTGCGGGCAGCACCGGCAGCGCGCGCGCGTACTCCAGCATGTCGTTCAGCCCCGGCGCCCGGATCACCCCGGCCTGCCGCAGGATGTCGTCGTACACGGCGTCGTCGCCGGCCAGGGCGCCGGTGTGCGAGCCGGCCGCCTTGGCGCCGGCCGCCGTCCGCCCGGCCTTCAGCACGATCACCGGCTTCTTCGGGACGGTCGCCCGGGCGGCCTCGACGAAGGCACGCCCGTCCTTGAGGTCCTCCAGGTGCATCGCGATGCAGTCGGTGTGCGGGTCCTCGCCGAACCAGGTCAGCAGGTCGTCCTCGTCCAGGTCCGACTTGTTGCCGAGCCCGACGATCGCCGACACACCCGTCTTCGTCGTCCGCGCGAAACCGAGGATGGCCATCCCGATGCCGCCCGACTGCGAGGTCAGCGCCACCCCGCCCTTGACGTCGTACGGCGTGCAGAACGTGGCGCACAGGTCCTGCCAGGTCGAGTAGTAGCCGTAGATGTTCGGCCCCAGCAGCCGCACGCCGTGCCGCTCGGCGATCGACACGATCTCCGCCTGGAGTGCGTGCTCGCCCGTCTCGGCGAACCCCGAGGGGATCAGCACGGCGTTCGGGATCTTCTTGAGTCCCACCTCCTCCAGGGCCGAGGCCACGAACTTGGCGGGGATCGCGAAGACCGCCACATCCACCTCACCGGGAACGTCCGTGACACTCTTGTACGCCTTGCGGCCCAGGATGTCATCGGCCTTGGGATTCACCGGGTGGATGTCCCCGGCGAAACCTCCGTCGATGAGGTTGCGCATCACCGAATTGCCGATCTTCCCCTGCTCGTTGGAGGCACCGATCACGGCCACCGAGCCGGGCTGCATCAGCCGGCGCATCGAGGTGAGGATCTCCTCGCGCGTGTACGTCCGGCGCGGCGCCGGCTGCGACTCGGCGAGGATCACCCGGATGTCGGCCGCGACGGCCCCCTCCGCCGTCGCGATCACCGGATTGAGGTCCACCTCGGCGATCTCGGGAAAGTCCGCGACGAGTCGGGACACACGCCGGATCTGCTCGGCGACGGCCCACCGGTCCACGCCCGCCCGGCCGCGCACCCCGCGCAGGACCTCCGCCGAACGGATGGAGTCCAGCATCGACAGCGCCTCGTCGGCGTCCACCGGCGCCAGCCGGAAGGTGACGTCCTTGAGCACCTCGACGAGCACCCCGCCCAGCCCGAAGGCCACCACCTTCCCGAACGTCGGGTCGGTCACCGCCCCGACGATGACCTCCTGGCCCTGCGGCAGCAGCTCCTGCACCTGCACACCCGCGATGCGCGCGTCCGCGTCGTAGGCACGCGCGTTCTCGACGATGCGGTGGAACGCGGCCCGTACGTCCGCCGCTCCCTCGACCCCGACGACCACACCGCCGGCGTCGGTCTTGTGCAGGATGTCCGGCGAGACGATCTTCATCACGACCGGCCCGCCGAAGCGCGCCGCGTACGCCACGGCCTCCTCGACGTCGGTGGCCAGTTCCTCGCCGGGGACGGCGATGCCGTACGCGTCGGCGATCACCTTGCCCTCGGGTGCGGTCAGCGCGGTCCGGCCCTCCGCCCGTACGCAGTCCAGCACGGACCGCACGCGGGCGAGGCGGTCTTCGGTCATCACGTCAGATCACCCCGTTCGACTTGAGCAGGCGCACTTCCTCGTCGCCGAGGCCGAGTTCGCCGACGTAGACCTCTTCGTTGTGCTCGCCGAGGAGCGGTGAGGCGGTCACCTCCACCGGGGAGTCCGACAGCTTCAGGGGGCTGCCGACGGTGACGAACTCGCCGCGCTCGGGGTGGGGCACGGTGACGACCATCTCGTTGGCCACCAGGGACCGGTCCTCGATGATCTCCCGGGTCGACAGGATCGGCCCGCACGGGATGTCGTGCGCGTTGAGCCGCTCCAGCACCTCCCACTTGGGCAGCGTCGAGGACCACTCCTCGATCAGCTGGAACAGCTTGCCGAGCTTGGGCAGCCGCGCCTCGGGCGTGGCCCACTCGGGGTCGTCGGCCAGTTCGGGCCGGCCGATGAGCGCGCTGATCGGGCGCCAGCCGACCGGCTGCACGATGACGTACACGTAGTCGTTCGGCCCGCCCGGCGCGCACTTGACCGCCCAGCCGGGCTGGCCGCCGCCGGAGGCGTTCCCGGACCGGGGGACCTCGTCGCCGAAGTCCTCGTTGGGGTACTCGGCGAGCGGCCCGTGCGCCAGGCGCTGCTGGTCGCGCAGCTTGACCCGGCACAGGTTCAGCACGGCGTGCTGCATGGCCACGTTGACCCGCTGCCCGCGCCCGGTGTGCTCCCGCTGGTAGAGCGCGGCGAGGATGCCCGCCACGGCGTGCACGCCCGTGCCCGAGTCGCCGATCTGGGCGCCCGTCGCCAGCGGCGGCCCGTCCTCGAAGCCGGTGGTCGACATCGACCCGCCCATGGCCTGCGCGACGACCTCGTACGCCTTGAAACCGGTGTACGGGCCCTCGCCGAAGCCCTTGATGGAGGCGTAGACGATGCGCGGGTTGATCTCCTGGATGCGGTCCCAGGTGAAGCCCATCCGGTCGACCGCGCCCGGGCCGAAGTTCTCCACCATCACGTCGGAGCGGCGGATCAGCTCGGTGAGGATCTCCTTGCCGCGCTCGGTCTTGGTGTTGAGGGTGATGCTCCGCTTGTTGCAGTTGAGCATCGTGAAGTAGAGGGAGTCGACGTCCGGCAGGTCACGCAGCTGCTTGCGCGTGATGTCGCCGGTCGGCGCCTCCAGTTTGACGACGTCCGCGCCGAGCCAGGCGAGCAGCTGGGTCGCCGACGGTCCGGACTGGACGTGGGTCATGTCCAGGACGCGGACACCGTCGAGGGCCTTGGTTCCTGTCATCGGGGCACCTCACTTGTACATGGTCTGGTTCATGGTTCCGGGGGCGTACGCGTCGGGGTCGACCCAGACGTTGATCAGTGACGGCTTGCCGGACTCGCGGGCGCGCCGGAGGGCGGGGCCGATGTCGGCGGGGTCGCGGACCTCTTCGCCGTGACCGCCGAGCATCTGCGCGAACTTGTCGTAGTGGACGTCGCCGAGGGTGTTGCCGACCCGCTCGCGCTCCTTGCCGTACTTGGCGGCCTGGCCGTAACGGATCTGGTTCATCGAGGAGTTGTTGCCGACGATGCCGACGAAGGGCAGGTCGTAGCGGACGAGGGTCTCGAAGTCCCAGCCCGTGAGCGAGAACGCGCCGTCGCCGAACAGCGCGACGACCTCCTTGTCGGGCCGCGCCTGCTTGGCCGCGAGGACGAAGGGGACGCCGACGCCGAGCGTGCCGAGAGGGCCCGGGTCCATCCAGTGGCCGGGCGACTTGGGCTGCACGACCTGCCCGGAGAAGGTGACGATGTCGCCGCCGTCGCCGATGTAGATGGAGTCCTCGGTGAGGAAGTCGTTGATCTCGCTCACCAGCCGGTACGGGTGGATGGGCGAGGCGTCGGACCTCAGGCTCGGCAGCCGCTTCTCCAGGGCGGTCTGCTCGGCCGCGCGCAGTTCGTCCAGCCACTCCTTGCGCCTGGAGGCGCCGCCGTTGACGCGTCCGGAGGCCGCCTCGGCCACCGACTTCAGCACCAGTCCGGCGTCGCCGACGATGCCGAGGTCGATGTCGCGGTTCTTGCCGACCGTGCGGTAGTCGAGGTCGATCTGCACGACGGTCGCCTCCGGCGACAGCCGCTTGCCGTAGCCCATGCGGAAGTCGAAGGGGGTGCCGACGATGACGATGACGTCGGCGTGGGAGAAGGCGTACCGCCGGGAGAGCTGGAAGTGGTGCGGGTCGCCGGGCGGCAGGGTGCCGCGGCCGGCGCCGTTCATGTACGCGGGGACGTTCAGGGCGCGCACCAGCTCGACGGCGGCTTCGGTGCCCCGGGTCGTCCAGACCTGGCTGCCGAGCAGGATGGCCGGCTTCTCGGCGTGCACCAGCAGGTCGGCGAGCTTCTCGATCGCCTCGGGGTCGCCGGCCGAGCGGGTGGAGGCCCGGTAGGCCCCGGCGCGCGGCACCCGGGCCTTCGACACCGGGACCTTGGCGTCCAGCACGTCGCGCGGGATCTCCAGGAAGGAGGGGCCGGGCGCGCCGTGGTAGCACTCGCGGAACGCCATGGACACCATGTCCGCCGCGCGCGCCGTGTCGGGCACGGCCGCCGCGAACTTGGTGATCGGCGTCATCATGTCGACGTGCGGCAGGTCCTGCAGGGACCCCATCTTGTGCTGGGTGAGGGCCCCTTGGCCGCCGATCAGCAGCATCGGGGACTCCGCGCGGAAGGCGTTGGCGACACCGGTGACGGCGTCGGTCGTCCCCGGGCCCGCGGTGACCACGGCGCAGCCGGGCCTGCCGGTGAGGCGCGCGTAGCCGTCGGCGGCGTGGGCGGCGACCTGCTCGTGGCGGACGTCGACGACCTCGATGCCCTCGTCGACGCAGCCGTCGTAGATGTCGATGATGTGGCCGCCGCACAGCGTGTAGATGCGGTCGACCCCCTCGGCCTTCAGCGCCTTGGCTACGAGATGACCACCGGAGATCACGTCCTGGGTGTCGTCGGGCATGGCGAAGTCCTGTCCCTTCGTAGGGGGTTGGGGCGGCTCGCGGTACATTGCATACAGTCGACGAATACTGTATGAAGCTTGTTATCCCGCATCCGGTGGGTGGTGTCCAGGGGGCGTGCGGCACTTTCGAGTCAGGAGCCGGAATGGACCTGTACGAGCACCAGGCAAGGGAACTCTTCGAGCAACACGGCATCGTGGTGCCGCGGGCCGAGGTCACCGACTCGCCCAGGGAGGCCCGCGAGATCGCCCGCCGGCTCGGCGGCCGGGTCGTCGTGAAGGCCCAGGTGAAGACCGGCGGCCGCGGCAAGGCGGGCGGGGTGAAGCTCGCCGCCGACCCGGCCGCGGCGGAGCTCACCGCCCGTCAGATCCTCGGCATGGACATCAAGGGCCACCGGGTCGGCACCGTCATGCTCGCCCGGCCCGTGGACATCGAGGCCGAGTTCTACGTCTCCTACGTGCTGGACCGCGCGGCCGGCCGGTTCCTCGCGATCGCCTCCGCCGAGGGAGGCATGGACATCGAGGAGGTGGCCGCCTCCCGGCCCGAAGCCGTGGCCCGCATCCCCGTCGACCCGGCCACCGGAGTCACCTCCGCCACGGCGGGCCGGATCGCGGAAGCGGCCGGACTGCCGCCGCAGACCGCCGACGTGCTCGTCCGCCTCTGGCAGGTCCTGGTCCGCGAGGACGCCCTCCTGGTCGAGGTCAACCCGCTCGTGCGCACCCGGCAGGGGCAGATCCTCGCCCTCGACGGCAAGGTCACCCTCGACGACAACGCCCGCTTCCGGCAGGCCCGTTGGGGCGCGGAGGACACCGGGCGGGGCGACGGTCCGGAGGCCGCGGCCGCCGCCAAGGGCCTCAACTACGTCAAGCTGGACGGCGAGGTCGGCATCATCGGCAACGGCGCCGGACTCGTGATGTCGACCCTGGACGTGGTGGCGGGCTGCGGCGCCCGCCCGGCCAACTTCCTCGACATCGGCGGTGGAGCGAGCGCCCAGGTCATGGCGGACGGACTGTCGGTGGTCCTCTCCGACCCGGCCGTCACCTCCGTCTTCGTCAACGTCTTCGGCGGGATCACCGCCTGCGACGCGGTCGCCGACGGCATCGTCCGGGCACTGGACACCGTCCGGCTGACCAAACCGCTCGTCGTACGGCTCGACGGCAACAACGCCGCCCGGGGCCGCGCCGTTCTCGACCGGTGCGCGCACCCCCTCGTCGAGCAGGTCGCCACCATGGACGGCGCCGCCGCCCGTGCCGCCGAACTCGCCGCCACCGCCTGAGAAGAGGGAACGCCATGGCCATCTACCTGTCCAAGGAGAGCAAGGTCCTCGTCCAGGGCATGACCGGCGGCGAGGGCATGAAGCACACCCGGCGGATGCTGGCGGCCGGCACGAACGTCGTCGGCGGCGTCAACCCCCGCAAGGCCGGCCGGACCGTCGAGTTCACCGTCCCCGAGGGGCCGGACGGCACGGGAGGCGCCTCGGTCGCCGTGCCCGTCTTCGGTTCCGTCGCCGAGGGGATGCACGCGACCGGCGCGGACGTCACCGTCGTCTTCGTCCCGCCCGCCTTCGCCAAGGCGGCCGTCGTCGAGGCCGCCGACGCCGGCATCGGCCTCGCGGTCGTCATCACCGAGGGCATCCCCGTGCACGACACCGTCGCCTTCACCGCGTACGCCGGCCGGAGCGGCACGCGTGTCGTCGGCCCCAACTGCCCGGGCCTCATCAGCCCGGGCCAGTCCAACGCCGGCATCATCCCGCCCGACATCGCCAGGCCGGGCCGTATCGGGCTCGTCTCCAAGTCGGGCACGCTGACGTACCAGCTCATGCACGAACTGCGCGACGTCGGCTTCTCGACGTGCGTCGGCATCGGCGGCGACCCCGTCGTCGGCACCACGCACATCGACTGCCTCGCGGCGTTCCAGGACGACCCCGACACCGATCTGGTCGTCCTCATCGGCGAGATCGGCGGCGACGCCGAGGAACGGGCGGCGGCCTACATCCGCGAGCACGTCACCAAGCCCGTCGTCGGCTACATCGCCGGATTCACCGCACCCGAGGGCAGGACCATGGGCCACGCGGGAGCCATCGTCTCCGGCTCGTCCGGCACGGCCCAGGCGAAGAAGGAGGCCCTGGAGGCGGCCGGGGTACGGGTGGGCGGCACCCCGACCGAGACCGCGAAGCTCGTGCTCCAGCTGCTCGAAGACCGGCAGCGAACGGCCTGAACCACCGTGCACCGAGAGCGGAGCCCTCGTATGACCCCCACCCTCATCCTGAAGCCGGGCACGGCCTGGTCCGACGCGTGGCAGCGCTGTCTGGCCGTCGCCCCCGAAGCCTTCCGGGACGACCGCGTCCTCACCCTCTGGAACGCCGGCTGGCGGTCCGACGGCCGCGTCCTGCCCGCCGTCAGCCCCGTCGACGGCAGCCCGGTCGCGGGCCCGCCGCGGCTGGACGGCACCACCGCGCACCGGGCCGTGCGCGCCGCCCTGGACCAGCACCGCGCCTGGCGGCACGTCCCCCTGCCCGAACGCCGCGCCCGCGTCACGGCCACCCTCGACGCCCTCACCGAACACCGGCGGCTGCTGGCACTGCTGCTGGTGTGGGAGATCGGCAAGCCCTGGCGGCTCGCCCAGGCGGACGTCGACCGCGCCATCGACGGAGTGCGCTGGTACGTCGACGGCATCGAGCCGATGCTCGACGGCCGGGCCCCGCTGGACGGGCCGGTCTCCAACATCGCCAGCTGGAACTACCCGATGAGCGTGCTCGTCCACGCCCTGCTGGTGCAGGCACTGGCGGGCAACGCGGTCGTCGCGAAGACGCCCACCGACGGCGGGGTCGCCTGCCTGACCCTGGCGTCGGCGCTGGCCGCCCGCGAAGGACTGCCCGTGACCCTACTCAGCGGCAGCGGGAGCGACCTGTCGAAGGCGCTCGTCCGGGCCCCCGAGATCGGCTGCGTCTCCTTCGTCGGCGGACGCGACACCGGTGCCGCCGTCGCCACCGCCGTCGCCGACCTCGGCAAACGCCACGTACTGGAACAGGAGGGGCTCAACACCTGGGGCATCTGGAACTTCTCGGACTTCGACACCCTCGCCGCCCTCGTCCCCCAGCTGTTCGACTACGGCAAGCAGCGCTGCACGGCCTACCCGCGCTTCGTCGTCCAGCGGGACCTGTTCGACGCGTTCCTGGCGGCGTACCTCCCGGCGGTGCGCACGCTGCGGGTCGGGCACCCGCTCGCCGTCGAACAGCCGGACGACCCGCTGCCCGAGCCGGACCTCGGGCCGCTGATCAGCGCGGCCAAGGCCAAGGAACTGCGCGACCAGGTCGCCGAGGCGATCGAGCGCGGCGCCGTGCCGCTGCACCGCGGCGACCCCGCCGAGGCCCGCTTCCTGCCCGGCCAGGACACCTCCGCCTACGTCCAGCCCGTCACGCTGCTCCACCCGCCGCCGTCCTCGCCGCTGCACCACGCGGAGCCGTTCGGCCCAGTAGACACCGTCGTCCTGGTCGACACCGAGGCGGAGCTGCTGGCCGCGATGAACGCCTCCAACGGCGCGCTCGTCGCCACGCTGTCCACCGACGACCGGGCCACCTACGACCGACTCGCCCCGCACATCAGGGCGTTCAAGGTCGGCCACGGGAGGCCCCGCTCCCGGGGCGACCGGGACGAACTGTTCGGCGGACTGGGCGCCTCCTGGCGCGGCGCGTTCGTCGGCGGTGAGCTGCTGGTCCGCGCGGTGACGCGGGGCCCGGCGGGGGAGCGGCTGCCCGGGAACTTCCCGGAGTACCGGCTGCTTCCCTGACGAGGGACCCTCGGGCCGGGACCCGGGGCGCACCTGCCCCGGGTCCCGGTCAGCCGATCCCCTGCCGGTCCGGGTGCAGGGCGAACGCGCGGTCCGCCGGTGCGGAAGCGGTCACGTCGACGGCCTGCCGCAGCAGTTCACGGTGGCGCAGCAGGGGCTCGCGGCGATCCGGCGGTGCGAGCAGGAGCAGGTCGTCCAGGCCGGCCAGCAGCCGGCGGCACACCTGCGGACTTCCCGTCGCACAGCCCCGCACCTCACTGAACCCGAGGTCCACCAGCTCGGTCCACCCCGGCAGGGGCTGCACCAGCCGCACCGCGCCGGCGCGGTCCCGGTGCCGGGCGGCGTCCAGCGGCCGCCGGCTCAGCGCGGCCAGGACCTGCACGACCCGGTCCAGGGCCTGCACCGCCGTGGTCGGATCGTTGATCGCGGACGACAGGGCGCGCAGCGCGATGTCCGCCAGTTGCCGCAGGCCGAAACCGAGATCCTGGTGGTAGGTCCGCTCCACCCCCACGGAGACCGCGCCGCGCAGCGCCCTGCGCGGCGGGGCCGGCCCCCCGTGGACCGCCAGCACCGGCATCCCGGGCACCACGAAGTCCCCGATGCGCGGGATGAGCCGCAGCACCACCCCGTGCTTGCGGGCCACCCGCACCAGCCGCGCGATGTGGACGTCGCGCAGCACCCCGGCCCGGCCCTCGTGCGGCACCCACGCGATCTCGGGACCGAGCCCGGCCGGGTCACAGTCCTCCACCGGCACCGGCACCGGCAGCGGCATCGAGGCCACCACCCGGAAGGACTCCGTGGCGATCCGGGCGATCACCTGGCTGATCCGCATCAGCCGCAGCGTGCTGTTCACGTAGAGGACGAACAGGAGCAGGCTCAGCGCGACCATGCACAGCGTGAGGACCGACTGCACCAGGGGTACCGACGTGGCGGCACGGGGGTCGTCGACGCTGTCGAAGGAGGTCAGGACCAGCAGGGTCAGCACGAAGGTCGCCAGGAACACGGCGAAGGTCGCCTTGGTGATCCGACTCCGGACGAACAGCCGCACCACCCGCGGGGTGAACTGCCCGCTCGCCATCTGCACCGCCACCAGCGAGATGCTGAAGACCACACCGATGAAGGTCATCATCGCGGAGCTGACCGCGTTCACCACGGCCTTCGCGTCGTCCGCGAAGCGCAGCAGCTCGTCGAGGGTGTCGAAGTCCCGGTCCTCCCGCAGCGCCTCGACGAGGGCCGTGTCGAGCAGCTGCGCCCCGGCCCAGACGACGAAGACGCACACCATGGCCGCGGTGGGGGCGAACCAGAACGTGTCCCGCAGATGCTCCCGGAGCGGTGACAGGGCGCGGGGGCGGCGCCCGCGCGAGGGGCTCTGCGTCACCATCCAGTCACTCATGGTGCGACCCTAGAGGCATCGGGCCGCGAGGTCCCGGACCCCCGCCCGGCGGACGGAAACGCAGGTGAAAGGCGCTCCGAAAGCTTGGTATGGTTGTCCGTGTCGCCGCGGGGAGCACCCCTGCAGGGCGGCGGACACCTCGTCCGGGTGGCGGAATGGCAGACGCGCTAGCTTGAGGTGCTAGTGCCCTTTATCGGGCGTGGGGGTTCAAGTCCCCCCTCGGACACGGACCAGCCCGGGCGGGCCGGGAATCATCCCGGCCCGCCCGGGCTGTCGTGCGTCCCGGACGCGGTTGCAGCGGCCATGATCCGGACCGACGATGGAATCAGGCCCTCGACGGTCTCCACCGTCCCCAACTCCCTCGCGCAGGGCCGCACACCGGCACACCGGGAATCCTCATGGACCGAGCCGACCTCTCAGCGGTGTTCTACGGGGAGGGTCCCGTACCCGTCCTGTGGGCCACCTACTGCCCGGTCCACTTCGACGTGTGGCTGGCGTTCTCCCAGCCGCCGGACGACCGGGGCGACGACGCCTTCGGGGCGGAGCAGCCGCGGCGGGACCTGATCCTCGCGATCCGCGAGGAGTTCGGCGTGGAGCAGGTGCTGGACCGTCTCCAGAGCCGCGCCCTGACCCGCGCGTGCCGTCCCATCGCCGCCGGCAGCTTCGTCGCGGCGCAGCTCACCCTGAAGGAACTCGTCAGCGACATGCTGCCTCTGACCAGCCTCGCCGGTGCCGTGCGCGTCGCCCGTGAACTCGCCCTCAACAGCGGCGCGGAGGGCATCGAGGCGGCTCTCGCCGGACACGTCAGGACCCCGGCCACCAGCGAGATCCACGACAGCATGGAGCGCCGGCAGGAGCGCGGACGGCACGTCACCTGGCTGCTGCGGCTGCTGCACCGTGTCGTCGACGGCTCCCGGCCGGACCTCGACGGGCACGAAGCCGTCACCGCCGTCCTCGTCGACATGCTGGACGCCGTCGTCGTCGACGACACACCCGTGCGCAGGCCCCACGCCCCCGGCGGCCGGGGCGCCGACCGGCGGCAGAAGTACCCGGTCGTCTCCGTGACGACGAACCGGCCGGCGACCGTCGCGGTCGTCCGGTCGCGCCGCACCATCAAGGCCGACGCCGCCGAACAGGTCTTCTCCGTCGACACCGCCTCCATCGGCTGGGCGGTCGTCGACAGCGGCATCGACCCGCGCCACCCCGCCTTCCACGACTGGGACACCACCGGGCCGGTGCCCGAGCAGCTCGAGTCCCGCATCGCCCGCGCCTTCGACTTCACCGACGTGCGGCGCACACTCGGCGCCGACGTGCTCGTGGGCGGACTCGTCAACTGGGCGGCCGCGCTGCCGTCCCTCGACACCACGCCGTCCCCCGGGCAGCCGCCCCGGCCCCCGCCCGGCGACCAGCACGGCACCCACATCGCCGGGATCATCGGCGGCTGGTGGCCGGAGCTGGAGTTCCGGGGCATCTGCCCGCGCATCCGGCTCTACGACTTCCGGGTCCTGGACGACGCGGGCGCAGGCGACGAGTTCTCCATCGTCACCGCGCTGCAGGCGATCCGGCACCTCAACGAGCAGGCCGGGCGGTTCATCGTCGCCGGGGTCAACATCAGCCTGTCGGTGCCGCACGACGTCGCCGGCCACTCCACCGGGTGGACGCCGGTGTGCGTCGAGTGCGACCGCCTGACGCGGTCGGGCGTCGTCGTCGTCACCGCCGCGGGCAACTCCGGCTTCGCCGGCACCGCGCGGACCCTCGGCGCCGACTACCGCGACATCAGCATCTCCGACCCGGGCAACGCGGAGTCCGTCATCACCGTCGGCTCCACCCACCGCAGCAACCCCCACCGCCACGGCGTCAGTTACTTCTCCAGCCGGGGCCCCACCGGCGACGGCAGGCCCAAGCCCGACCTGGTCGCCCCGGGGGAGGACATCGACGGCCCCATCCCCGGCGAGGGCATCGCCGCCATGCACGGCACCAGCCAGGCCGCGGCCCACGTCAGCGGCGCCGCGGCCATGCTGCTGGCCCGCCACCGGGAACTCCTCGGCCGCCCCGAACGCGTCAAGGACATCCTGTGCGCCACGGCGACCGACCTCGCCCGCGAACGCCACTTCCAGGGCCACGGACTGGTCGACGTGCTGCGCGCCATCCAGTCCGTGTGACGCCCCGCCCCACCCGTCAGGAGCCGACATGCTCACCTTCGATTTCCTCGACGCCCGGCACGGCGACTGCTTCCTCGTCCACTGGGGCCCCTCCGGTGAGCGGGTGATGCTCGTCGACGGCGGTCCCGGCGGTGTCTACCGGGCCACCCTCCGCGGACGGCTGCGGCAGCTCGGCGACCCGCCGCACGTCGACGTGGTCTGCCTCTCCCACGTCGACGACGACCACGCCGGCGGGCTGGTACGGCTCTTCAGGGACATGCGGCAGGCCCAGCAGGACGGGGAGGCCCTGCCGTACGCGGTGGACGCGCTGTGGTTCAACTCCGTGGAGGATCTCGTCGACCGGCGCGCCCCCGGACTGAGCGCATCCGTCCGGCCGTTGATGGAACGCGCCGCCACCGACGCCGCCGTCGGGGCCAGTTACCGGCAGGGCCGCGACATCCGCGACGCGGCGGGACCGCTGCACCTGGAGGGCAACATCCCCTTCGGCGGCCCGCTCACCGAGGGCGCGGAGGCCGAACTCGCCGACCTGGACGTCACCGTCGTCGCCCCCGACGAGCAGGCCGTACGGGAACTCGAGGAACGCTGGCGCGAGGCGAAGGCGCGCGAGGACCCCGAGGTCATCACCGCCGGGTACACCGACGGCTCGGTGCCCAACCTGTCCAGCATCGTCCTGCTGCTGCGCCACGAGGGCCGCACCGCCCTGCTCACCGGTGACGCCCGCGGCGACCGCGTCCTGGCCGGACTGCGCGAACTCGGGCTGCTCGACGGCGCCGAACCCCTCCACCTCGACCTGCTGAAGCTCCCGCACCACGGCAGCGGCCGCAACGTCGACACGGACTTCTTCGAGCAGGTACGGGCCGACCACTACGTGATCTCCGCCGACGGCGTCCGCCACCACCACCCCGACGAGGAGACCCTGCGCATGCTCGTCGGCTCCCGGGACCCGGACGAGGAGTACCTCGTCCACCTGACCAACCACATCCCCTTCGCCGAGGAGGAGCTGGCACGGCTCGGCGAGGGCCGCTCCTTCGGTGTCGACGTCCGGGACCCCGCCGCGCAGGCCCTCCTCATCACGATCGGGGACCGGCCATGACCACCTTCCGGCACGCCCCGGCCCCGCCCGCCGACCCGGCCGGCGCCCTGCCCGCCGCTGATCCGCGATGGACCGTGGACTCACCCGCCGTGGGCACCGGCCTGACGGCGCGCCCCTGCGGCGACAGCCTGCGCCCCGCCGAACCGCCCGCCACGACGCGGCCGGTCGCCCTCGCCCTGTCCGGCGGCGGATTCCGCGCCACCCTCGCCGCGCTGGGCTTCGTCCGGCTGCTGGCCGACGCCGGGCTGCTGTCCCGGCTGCGGTACTCCTCGTCCGTGTCCGGCGGTTCGGTCGCCAACGGGTGCCTGGCCACCGCCTGGCCGGCCCTGCGCGAGGCGGGGTTCACCGCACGCGCCGTCGACGACATCCTCGTCGCACCGGTCGTGGACCGCGTCTCCCACCACTCCCTGAAGCGCGCCCTCGTCGGCGGACTGTGGCGCACCCTCGGCCCCACGACCCGCACGGACCTGCTGGCCCGGCGCCTGGACGAGTGGTTCCTGGGCGGGACGGAACTGGAGCGGCTGGACGCGCAGGTGCGCTGGATCGTCAACGCCGCCAACCAGACCACCGGCGCCCGCTTCACCTTCGAACGCGACGTGTACGGCGACTACACCATCGGCCTGGCACCCACCGCGGGCACCGGACTGCGGCTGAGCCGGGCCGTGTCGGCCTCCGCCGCCGTGCCCGGCGCGTTCCCGCCCGTCGTCCTGGACCCGCGCCCCTTCCCGTGCGCCACCCACCCGCCCGCCCTGCTCGACGGCGGCACGTACGACAACACCGGCCTGGAAGCCGTCGACGGGGACCGCTACCGCCACACCTTCCTGTGCGTCCTCAACGCCGGCGGGCTGCTGCGCCCCGGCGTCTACGGCCGTGTCCCCGTGGTCCGCGACCTGGCCCGCGCCAACTCGCTGCTGTACCGGCAGAGCACCACGCTGCGCACCCGGGCCGTCGTCGAGCGGTTCGAGCGGGCCCGGGCCGTGGGCCCGGACGAAGCCGTCCCGCACGGCGCCCGGCGGGGCGTCCTGGTCCAGCTCTCCACCCACTTCCCCGCCGACCGCTCCGACGCCCTCGGCCGCTGGCGCGCGGCCTTCACCGAGCAACCCCTCCACGAGGGGCGGCACCTCGCCCTCGTCCCGACCGTCTTCGACCGTCTCGACACCGGTCTGTGCCGGGCCCTGGTGCACCGCGGCTGGTGGCTCGGCGGCGCCGCCCTGGCCGCCTTCCACCCGGAGCTGCTCCCGGACGACCTGACGGCTCTCAACCCCCCGCAGCGGTGAGTCCGGGGCCGCGGCACGGACCGGACGCCGCCGAGCACGCGAACGCCTTCAGCGAGCGGCCGTGCCGCCCCCGATAATCCCTCGCCCCCGGCCCGCGTCCCTCCCTACACTCACGCACGTACCCGCGCCGCCCACGACCCGGCCCGGTGCACCGACACGACGAACGAAGGGGGACGGCCGTGCGTGACCACACCGCCACCGTCTCCCTGCCGCGCCACGAGGTGATGCTCGTGTCCCGGTCGCCCCGGTGCCCGCTGCGCGGCGGCACCGGCTGACCGGGACGAACCCCGGGCCGGACCCCAGTACCTGACGTGACGTCAGGTCGGCACCGGCCTGCTCACCCCGGCGAATCGCGCTGTCGTCCTCCCGATTCGCACCGAAAGGCCCTGGGCCGTGCGCAACCACCGCAACCCGCTCGCCGCCGTCCGCAACCTCGGCATCCTCGCCCACGTCGACGCCGGCAAGACCACCGTCACCGAACGGATCCTGTTCGCCACCGGAACCACGCACAAACGCGGCGAGGTCCACGACGGCACCACCGTCACGGACTTCGACCCGCAGGAGCGGGACCGGGGCATCACCATCTTCGCCGCCGCCGTGAGCTGCGTCTGGGACGGGTACCGGATCAACCTCATCGACACCCCCGGCCACGTCGACTTCGCCGACGAGGTGGAGCGCGCGCTGCGCGTGCTCGACGGTGCGGTGGCGGTGTTCGACGCGGTGGCCGGCGTCGAGCCGCAGAGCGAATCGGTGTGGCGGCAGGCCGACCGGCACGGCGTCCCGCGGATCGCGTTCGTGAACAAGATGGACCGCGCCGGCGCCGACCTCGACGCCGTCGTCTCCTCGATCCGGGAGCGACTGCACCCGGCCCCGCTGCTCGTGCAGCTGCCCGTGGGTGCGCAGGAGGCCTTCACCGGCGTCGTCGACCTCGTGCGCCTGCGCGCACTGCTGTGGCGCGACGGCGGCACCGTCGAGGAGGCGCCCGTGCCGGACGGCATGCGGCGGGAGGCCGCCGCGCGCCGCCGGAGGCTGGAGGAGGCCGTGGCGGAGCTCCACCCGGACGCGCTGGAGGAGTTCTGCGCGACGGGCGCGCTCACCGAGGGCACCCTGCGCTCGGCGCTGCGGGACCTGACGCGGGACGGCGACGGCGTGGTCGTGCTGTGCGGATCGGCCTACCGCAACCGCGGTGTCGAACCACTGCTGGACGCCGTGGGGGCGTATCTGCCCTCCCCGCTGGACGTGCCGCCCGTCACGGGCACGCACGCCGGTGAGGGGCAGCGACGGCCCGCCGACCCGGCGGCGCCCGTGGCCGCGCTCGCGTTCAAGGTGCACGCCACCCCGACCGGGCGGCTCACCTACCTGCGGATCTACTCGGGGACCGTGGAGAAGGGGGACACCTTGTGGGACGCGACCGCGGGCCGCTCCGAGCGGATCGGGCGGATCCTGCGGGTCCGGGCCGACCGGCACGCGCCCCTGGAGCGTGCCGTCGCCGGCGACATCGTGGCCGTCGTCGGGCCGAGGTCCGCGCGCGCCGGCTCGACGCTGTGCGCGCCGGACGCCCCGCTCGTGCTGGAACCGCCCGGCGTGCCCGAGCCGGTGGTGTCGGTCGCCGTCGAGGCCCGCAGGGCGGGCGAGACCGGCCGGCTGGCGTCGGGACTGGGGCGGCTGACCGAGGAGGACCCCTCGCTGGCCGTGCGGACCGATCCCGAGACCGGGCAGACCCTGCTGTCCGGCATGGGGGAACTGCACCTGGAGGTGGCGGTGGAGAAGCTGCGGCGCGAGCTGGCGCTGGAGGTCGCTGTCGGCCGGCCTCGGGTCAGCCACCGCGAGACCGTCGGCCGCGGCGTGTCCGGCATGGTGTTCCGGCACGTCAAACAGGACGGCGGGGCGGGCCAGTTCGCCCACGTGGTCCTCGATGTGGAGCCCTGCGACCGTGACTTCGTGTTCCGTTCCACCGTGACCGGCGGACGCGTGCCGCAGGAGTACGTCCGGGCGGTCGAGGCCGGCTGCCGCGACGCGCTCGGCGAGGGGCCGCTCGGCGGGCACCCGGTGACCGGGCTGCGCGTGACGCTGACGGACGGGGCGACCCACGTCAAGGACTCCTCGGAGACGGCGTTCCGCACGGCCGGCCGGCTCGGACTGCGCCAGGCCCTGCGCTCCTGCGCGATGGTCCTGCTGGAGCCGGTCGTCGAGGTGACGGTCACCGTGCCCGTCGACGCGGTCGGCGCGGTGCTGGGCGACCTCGCCGCCCGGCGGGGCCGGGTGACCGGTTCGGCCACCCGGGCGGGCACGGGCGCGGTCGTCACCGCCACCGTGCCGCTCGCCGAACTGTTCGGCTACGCCGGCCGGTTGCGCGGGCGCACCCAGGGCCGCGGCACGTTCACCACCCGGCCCACCGGCTACGCCCCGGCTCCGGCCGTGACACCGGCGCGCCAGGTGCATCGACGCGCAGGGTTGTCCACGCACTGATCGGTGGGCGGCCGCCGAGTGGGGTGCGGTGAGGAGTCGGGACCACGGCACCTCCGGGTTCTTCCTCTTCACCGACCTCCTGGGCCGGCCGCCCGGCGCGCCGCCACCGGTGCGTCCTCCGTCGCGGTCTCCCCGGTCATGGCGGGCTGATCAGCCGCATCGCGATGCGGCTGATCAGCCCGCATCGACGCGGGGCGGGCAACCGCAGCTCACGGGCGGCTAAACCCGTGGCGGCCGATTGTCACTGCTTCGAGGTAAGCCTGCCGACTACCGGGTGGATGCGAGCACGTCGGCCTTTAGCTTGGTGGTGGGCGGAGTCCCCCCGGCCCGTGCTCGTTGCCCACTCTCCCTGTCTCCCGGCCGGCGGCCTGGTCTGCCGGGGCGCCCGTCGTACAAGGAGCAGCTCCTTCCGATGACCGTCGACAGCAGTCCGGAAACTCGGACCCCGGTGCCGCAGCAGTCACTGAGCACCGCCGCCGCTCGCAACCTCGCCACGACCACGAAGTCCATCCCGCAGATGCAGGAGATCACCTCCCGGTGGCTGCTGCGGATGCTGCCCTGGGTCGAGACCGAGGGAGGCGCCTACCGGGTCAACCGACGGCTGCGCCACACCGTCGGCGACGGACGCATCGAGTTCGTGCAGGAGGGCGCCACGGTCAGGGTGATCCCCGGAGAGCTCGGCGAACTGGCCCTGCTCCGCGGACTGGAGGACCCCGACGTCCTCACCGCCCTGGCGGAGCGATGCACACAGCACGACTTCGCGGTGGGTGAGGTCCTCGCCGAGCGCGGCACCCCCGCCGACCGGATCCACCTGATCGCGCACGGCCGTATCAGCCAGACCTCCGCAGGCAAGTACGGCGAGGAGAGCACCGTCGCGATGCTCGCCGACGGTGAGCACTTCGCAGCGAGCGCCACCCTGCTGGACCCCGACGCCCGCCACGACTGCACGTTCACCGCGCAGACCGCGGGCACCCTGCTCACGCTCACGCGCTCCGACTTCGCCGCCGTCCAAGCAGCCGCGCCTCGGTTGCAACGCCATGTCGACGAGTTCCGCTCGCGCAGCCGGCAGCGGCAGAACAAGCACGGGGAAGCGGAGATCGCCGTATCGGCCGGCCATGTCGGCGAGGCCGAACTGCCGGGCACCTTCGTCGATTACGAGTTGAAGCCGCGCGAGTACGAGCTCTCCCTGGCCCAGACCGTGCTGCGGATCCACACCCGGGTCGCCGACCTCTACAACGGGCCGATGAACCAGACCGAGCAGCAACTGCGGCTGACCGTCGAGGCCCTGCGTGAGCGCCAGGAGCACGAACTGGTCAACAACCGCGAGTTCGGTCTGCTGCACAACGCCGACTTCAAGCAGCGCATCCAGCCCCGCTCCGGACCGCCGACACCGGACGACATGGACGATCTGCTCTGCCGCCGACGCGGCACGAAGCTCTTCCTCGCCCACCCCAGGACCATCGCGGCCATCGGCCGTGGCTTCAACGCCTACGGTCTCTACCCCGACCATGTCGACCTCGGCGGGCAACAGGTCCCCGCCTGGCGCGGGGTCCCCATCCTGCCGTGCAACAAGATCCCCATCAGCAGGGAGCAGACCAGCTCGATCATCGCCATGCGCACGGGCGAAGACAGCCAGGGCGTCATCGGCCTGCGGCAGACCGGCCTGGCCGACGAGTACGAACCGGGCCTGTCCGTGCGGTTCATGGGCATCAACGAGCAGGCGATCATCTCCTATCTGGTCACCACCTACTACTCCGCCGCGGTCCTCCTGCCCGACGCCCTCGGTGTGCTGGAGAACGTGCAGATCGCCCCCCAGCCGCACTGAAGCCGGCAACCGCCCCTCAGGCCGCGCGTCCACCGGCCTGCCGCACAGCACAGTGCCCACCCCACCGCACCAAGGAGCCGCCGATGCCCGACTCCGGGCCCCTCGGACCGACCCCTCACCCACAGCGGCCGACACCGCGCGCCGACCCGCCGGAATCCCCGGCCGTCGCCCGGCCGCCCGCCTCCGACTTCCTGGCGGCACTGCACCCGCCCGTCGCGGTCCACGCACCGCCCCCGCTGCCGGCGGCCCCCTCCGGCCGTACGTCCGAGGACACACCCTCAGCCCTTCGACGAGTCCTGCGCGGACCGACCGGACCCGGCACGAGTGCCGTGTTCCCGGTCCGCGGCGGGCTCCCTCTGCCGCATCCGGCACCCCCGGTGAGCACGCCGCCCACCGAGGGGCAGGCCGTCCCCGGCCTCTACCACCACCCCATCCCGGAGCCCGACCCCGTACGGGTCGAGGAGGTGAGCCGACGGATCAAGCGCTGGGCCGAGGACGAGGTCCAGCTCTACCCCGAGGAGTGGGAGGGGCAGTTCGACGGATTCTCCGTCGGCCGCTACATGGTGGGCTGCCACCCCGACGCCCCCACGGTCGACCATCTCATGCTCGCCACCCGGCTGATGGTCGCCGAGAACGCCCTGGACGACTGCTACTGCGAGGACCACGGCGGATCACCCGTCGGTCTCGGCGGGCGCCTTCTGCTGGCGCACACCGCGATCGACCACTTCCACACCACGGCCGAGTACACGCCTGCGTGGGAGGAGTCGCTCACCTCGGACGCCCCCCGCCGGGCCTATCGCAGCGCGATGGACTACTTCGTCGGCGCCGCCACACCCTCCCAGGCCGACCGCTACCGGCACGACATGTCCCGGCTGCACCTGGGCTACCTCGCCGAAGCGGCCTGGGCCGAGACGGATCACGTCCCGCAGGTGTGGGAGTACCTGGCGATGCGCCAGTTCAACAACTTCCGGCCCTGCCCCACCATCACCGACACCATCGGCGGCTACGAACTGCCCGCCGACCTGCACGCGCGACCCGACATGCAGCGGGTCATCGCCCTGGCGGGCAACGCGACCACCATCGTCAACGACCTGTACTCGTACACCAAGGAACTGAACAGCCCGGGCCGCCACCTCAACCTGCCGGTGGTCATCGCGGAACGCGAGCAGCTCTCCGACCGCGACGCATACCTGAAGGCCATCGACGTCCACAACGAATTGATGCACGCCTTCGAGGCGGCCGCGGCCGACCTCGCCCGGGCCTGTCCCGTGCCCACCGTGCTGCGCTTCCTGCGGGGCGTGGCCGCGTGGGTCGACGGCAACCACGACTGGCACCGCACCAACACCTACCGCTACACCCTGCCCGACTTCTGGTAACGAAACGGACCACTCTGTGACCACTGAAATGACCGCGCCCGCCACCACCGCGAAGATCCCGGCCCCGGCCACGCCCTACCAGAGGGACATCGCCCAGTACTGGAACAACGAGGCGCGACCGGTCAACCTCCGTCTCGGTGACGTCGACGGGCTGTACCACCACCACTACGGCATCGGCGCCGTGGACCACGACGCACTCGGTGACCCCGCGCACGACGAGTACGAGAAGAGGCTCGTCGCGGAACTGCACCGACTGGAGTCCGCGCAGGCCGAGTTGCTCCTGGACCACCTCGGTCCCGTCCGGTCGGGCGACACCCTGGTCGACGCCGGCTGCGGGCGCGGCGGAAGCATGGTGATGGCCCACCAGCGCTTCGGCTGCAACGTCGAAGGCGTCACGCTGTCCGCCACCCAGGCCGACTTCGGCAACCGGCGCGCGCGGGAACTGGGCATCGACGACCACGTCCGCTCCCGCGTGTGCAACATGCTCGACACACCCTTCGACAAGGGCAGCATCACCGCGTCGTGGAACAACGAGTCGACCATGTACGTCGACCTGCACGACCTGTTCGCCGAACACTCCCGCTTCCTGAAGGTCGGCGGCCGGTACGTGACGATCACCGGCTGCTGGAACCCCCGCTACGGCCAGCCGTCGAAGTGGGTGTCCCAGATCAACGCCCACTTCGAGTGCAACATCCACTCGCGCCGGGAGTACCTGCGCGCCATGGCCGACAACCGGCTCGTCCCGCAGACCATCGTCGACCTCACCCCGGACACCCTGCCGTACTGGGAGCTGCGGGCCACCTCGTCACTGGTCACCGGGATCGAGGAGGCGTTCATCGAGTCGTACCGGGACGGCTCCTTCCAGTACGTCCTGATCGCGGCCGACCGCGTGTAGGGCGGCCACGGGAAGCCGACGAGTCAACGGCGGTCCCGGGGAACCGCCACGTGTCCCGACGCCCGGCCCGAAGGC
This sequence comes from Streptomyces sp. NPDC053665, assembly GCF_055585285.1. Taxonomy (NCBI): domain Bacteria; kingdom Bacillati; phylum Actinomycetota; class Actinomycetes; order Kitasatosporales; family Streptomycetaceae; genus Streptomyces; species Streptomyces sp. NPDC053665. Next base: position 887,451 of record NZ_JBVJKK010000001.1, on the reverse strand, counting down.
CGGGCGTCCGGCGCCGCCGCGGCCCCTCCCTCCGCTCAGGAGAAGGGAGGGGCCGCCCCGTCACGGGTAGGACACCACCGTCGACGGCACGGTGGACGTGCCCGACGTCGGCGACCCCGTGTCGTTGATGACGCGCTCGTACTGCCCGTTGCCGCCCAGGGAGACCACGAGGAGGTCGTGGAAGCGCACCCCGGGCCGGTTCGGCGCCGCGAACCCGTGGTGCTGGACGATCGTCGGGTCGACGTTGTAGTAGCAGTAGCTGCCCAGACCCCAGCCCTCGTGGGTGGTCACGGCGTCCCCGACCAGGTAGGCCGCGTACCCCTTGACGGAGCCGTTCTGGATCGCGGCCTGGTTCGGCGCGTCGTACGCCTTCTCGTTCTGGTAGAAGATCGTGCGGCCGCGCTCGCCGAACCACTGCACGTCGTACTTGTTGAAGTGCTCCACGAACAGGCCGGTGGCCAGGACGTCGTGGCCGTTGACGACCACGCCGTAGTCCGCGCGGTTGGTCTCCCAGCCGACGCCCTCGCCGTGGTCGGCGCGCCAGACCCAGGTGTGGTCGACGATGGTGTGGCGGCTGTTGACGACCATGCTGGTGGTGGCCTTGCCGGGGCCCGCGCCGCCGATGCGCACGAACACGTCCTGCACGGTGGTGGGGTTCGCGGAGTGGTCCCGGGAGGCGCCGCGCGGGCCGATCTCCAGCAGGGTGGCGGAGTTGACCGGCCCGGCGTCGACGAGGAACCCGGCCAGCCGCACGCCGTCGACGTCGGCGACCCGCAGCGCGGTGACGCCGTTGTCGGGGATGAGCGTCGCATAGCCGAGGCCGAGCACGACGGTGCCGGCGCGGTCCACCCGGATCGTCTCGTTCAGGTGGTAGACGCCCGGCGTCAGCAGCAGGTGGAGTCCCTGCGCGAGGGCCTGGTTGAGGGTGGCCGCGGACACGCCCGGCTTGGCGACGTAGAACTGCGACAGGGGCAGCGAGGTCCCCCTGGGGGTGCCGCTGCCCCAGGTGACGCCGCGGGCGTTGGTCCGCTTCTCGGGCAGGAAGACCCGGTACTCGTTGCCGCCGAGGTAGAGGAACGGCTTCTCGCGGGAGACCGGCGTGGTCGCCAGCGTCGTGTACGGCGGGTTCGGGAAGCCCTGCGCCGGGGCGCCCTCGACGCCGGAGAACACCATGTTCCACACGCCGTTGAGCCAGCCGCCGATCGAGCTGTCCCGGGTGTACCACTGCTGCTGCGAGTACGGCTGCACCTGGCCGTCGATCCGGCTGTCGGCGATGTAGCCGCCGCTGGACCAGCCGTAGCCGCTGGGGGCGAGGTTGAGGTTGCCGCGCACGTGCATCCGGCGGAACGGCGCCGCCTGGGACACCGCCCAGCGGTTGGTGCCGTTGACGGGCACGACGGCCAGGTTCTCCGCCGAACGCCAGAAGTTCTGCGTGGCGTTGCCGTTGAACCAGCCGGCGTCCACGGTGATGTCGCCGTTGATGGTGGTGTCGTCGGGGGAGAGGCCGAGGCCCGAGATCGACGTGTAGAAGCCGATCTGCGCGTTGAGGCCGTGGTAGGTGCCGGGCTTGAACAGGAACTGGTAGCGGCCGGTGCCGAACTGGGCCGACTCCTGCCGGCGGAAGACCTCGTCGAGCCGGCCCTGGATGTCCGGCGTGGACGGGTCGAAGACCAGCACGTTCGGGCCGAGGTCGCCGCCGCCGGGCAGGGCGCGCGGCTTTCCGCGGGCGGGCCGCCGGCGGTCGGCGGGGGCGGCCGCCGCCGTGCCGGGCAGCGCCGCCAGGGCGGACGCGGCCGCAGCGGCCCCGAGCACCGAGCGGCGGCCGGGCAGGGTCGGACGGGAGGACGGGGAGTCAGCAGGCATGGGGCGGCTCTCCTGGTTCAGGAAGTGAACGGAGTGGGGTGTGGGGAGCGCTCTCTCGCCGCTGAATGGTTCATCCCCGCAACAGATGCGTCAAGGGCTGCGACCAGAGTTCGAAGACTGTGCCCAAACCCTTGACGGAACCGGCTTCCGGGGATTAACTCACGTCCTAAATTAAGCCATGACGCCTTCCCCGCGGGTCGGGGAGGCGGCCGGGGGACATGTCCCCCCGTACTTTCCCGGAAGGGACACGAGCAGCCATGCGCAGCATCCGAGCCGCGGCGGCAGGCGCCGTCACCTTGTCACTCGCCCTCGCGGCCACGGCCTGCGGAGGCGGCTCCGCGACGGGCGGCGGGTCGAACGACTCACCCAAGACCCTGACGTACTGGGCCTCCAACCAGGGCGCCAGCATCGAGATCGACAAGAAGGTCCTCCAGCCCGAGCTCGACAAGTTCGAGAAGCAGACCGGGATCAAGGTCAAGCTGGAGGTCGTCCCCTGGTCCGACCTCCTCAACCGGATCCTCACCGCCACCACCTCCGGCCAGGGCCCCGACGTGCTGAACATCGGCAACACCTGGAGCGCCTCGCTCCAGGCCACCGGAGCCCTGCTGCCCTGGGACGCCAAGAACTTCGACAAGATCGGCGGCCGGGACCGGTTCGTGGACTCGGCCCTCGGCTCGACCGGCGCCGAGGGCAAGGACCCGGCCGCGGTCCCGCTGTACTCGATGTCGTACGCGCTCTACTACAACAAGAAGATGTTCGCCGAGGCGGGCATCGACAAGCCGCCGGCCACCTGGGACGAGCTGGTCGCCGACGGCAAGAAGGTCTCCAAGGACGGCAAGTGGGGCCTGGGGGCGGAAGGCTCCAACCCGTCCGAGAACATCCACCACGCGTTCGTCTTCGCCAAGCAGCACGGCGCCGACTTCTTCACCCCCGAGGGCAAGGCCGACTTCACCAGCGACGGTGTGGTCACCGCCGTGAAGCAGTACGTCGACCTGATGGCGAAGGACAAGGTCATCGCGCCCGGCAACGCCGAGTACGCGCAGAACCAGTCGGTGAGCGACTTCGCCAAGGGCAAGACCGCGATGCTGCTGTGGCAGTCCGCCTCCGCCAACCTCGCCTCCCAGGGCATGAAGGAGGACGACTACGGCATCGCGCCCGTGCCCGTGCAGTCCGGCACGCCCGGCACCGGCAAGCAGGTCAACTCGATGGTCGCCGGCATCAACCTGGCGGTCTTCAAGAACACCGACAACCTCGACGGCGCCACCAGGTTCGTGAAGTTCATGACCAGCGACGACGAGCAGAAGATCCTCAACAAGGCCTACAGCTCCATACCGCCGGTGAAGTCCGCCCAGTCCGACAGCGCCTTCGGCACGCCCGCCACCGCCGTCCTCAAGGACACCCTCGCCAAGAGCGCGGCCGCGCTGCCGCAGGTCGCCGACGAGTCGCAGTTCGAGACGGCCGTCGGCACCGCCATCAAGGACCTGTTCGCCGACGCGGCCGCCGGACGCGCGGTCACCACCGCTTCGGTGAAGGCGGCGCTGGAGAAGGCCCAGCAGCAGATGCCGGCGGCCTGACGCACATGACCACCACGGTTGAAGCCGGCACGCCGCCGGTCCGCAAGAGCCCGTCCGGAGCGGCGCGCGGCCCCCGCCGCCGCCCCGGACGGATCCACCGCGTCGGCCTGCCCTACCTGCTGCTCCTGCCCGCGCTGCTGCTCGAACTGCTCGTCCACCTGGTGCCGATGGTGATCGGCATCGTCATGAGCTTCAAGGAGCTCACCCAGTTCTACATCCGCGACTGGAGCACGGCCCCCTGGACGGCCCTCGACAACTACCAGGTGTCGGTGGACTTCGACGCCCCCGTCGGGGAGGCGCTGCTGCACTCCTTCCTCGTCACCGTCGCCTTCACCCTGCTGTCGGTGGGCCTGTGCTGGTTCATCGGCACCGCGGCAGCCATCTGCATGCAGGACACCTTCCGGGGCCGCGGCCTGCTGAGGGCCCTGTTCCTCATCCCGTACGCGCTGCCCGTCTACGCGGCCGTCATCACCTGGGTCTTCATGTTCCAGCACGACAACGGCCTGGTGAACCACGTCCTGCACGACCAGCTGGGCCTCACCGACAAGCCGTCGTTCTGGCTCATCGGGGACAACAGCTTCATCGCGCTGCTGGTCGTGTCGGTGTGGAAGGGCTGGCCGTTCGCCTTCCTCATCGTCATGGCCGGACTGCAGAACATCCCGCGCGAGCTGTACGAGGCGGCCGCCCTGGACGGCGCCGGCGTCTGGCAGCAGATCCGCCGGATCACCCTGCCGTCGCTGCGGCCCGTCAACCAGGTCCTGGTCCTGGTGCTGTTCCTGTGGACGTTCAACGACTTCAACACCCCGTACGTGCTGTTCGGCCGGACCGCCCCGGCGGCCGCCGACCTCATCTCGGTGCACATCTACCAGGCCTCGTTCGTCACCTGGAACTTCGGCACGGGCTCCGCCATGTCCGTCCTGCTGCTGCTGTTCCTGCTGGTGGTGACGGGCGCGTACCTGGCCCTGACCTCGCGCGGACGGAGGGCCGCCTCATGAGCTCCCCCCTGGCCCCGCCACGGTCCTTCCAGTGGTCCCGGCGGATCTTCCTCACCCTGCTGACGGGCTTCGTGCTCGTGCCCGTCTACGTCATGGTCTCCAGCTCGCTCAAGCCCCTGGCCGACGTCACCGGGAAGTTCCGCTGGCTGCCGAGCGAGCTGACGATCCGCCCCTACATCGACATCTGGTCGACGGTCCCGCTCGCGCGCTACTTCGTCAACTCCCTGGTCGTGGCGGGCGCGGCGACGGTCTGCTCGGTGGTCATCGCGGTCTTCTCGGCGTACGCCGTCAGCCGCTACGACTTCCGCGGCAAACGCGTCTTCACCGTCACCGTCCTGTCGACGCAGATGTTCCCGGGCATCCTCTTCCTGCTGCCCCTGTTCCTCATCTACGTCAACATCGGCAACGCCACCGGCATCGCCCTGTTCGGCTCCCGCGGCGGGCTCATCCTCACCTACCTCACGTTCTCGCTGCCGTTCTCGATCTGGATGCTGATCGGCTACTTCGACTCGGTCCCGCGCGACCTGGACGAGGCGGCCCTGGTCGACGGGTGCGGGCCGCTCGGCGCCCTGTTCCGGGTCGTCGTGCCGGCCGCGGTCCCCGGCATCGTCGCCGTCGCCGTCTACGCCTTCATGACCGCATGGGGCGAGGTCCTGTTCGCCTCGGTGATGACCAACGACACCACCCGCACCCTGGCGGTCGGCCTCCAGGGCTACTCCACCCTCAACGACGTGTACTGGAACCAGATCATGGCCGCCTCGCTGGTCGTCAGCGTGCCCGTGGTCGCGGGTTTCCTGCTGCTCCAGCGCTACCTCGTGGCCGGTCTGACGGCAGGTGCCGTCAAGTGACCGACTCGCCTGTTCTCGAAGGGACTTCCGTGACCATCGACCTCGCCGCACTCCCGCACGACTTCCTGTGGGGCACGGCCACCTCGGCGTACCAGATCGAGGGAGCCGTGGCGGAGGACGGCCGCTCGCCGTCGATCTGGGACACCTTCTCGCACACCCCCGGCAAGACCGCCGGGGGCGACCACGGCGACGTCGCCTGCGACCACTACCACCGCTGGCGCGAGGACATCGGCCTGATGCGCCGGCTCGGCGTGAACGCCTACCGCCTCTCGGTCGCCTGGCCCCGCGTCGTCCCCGGCGGCGACGGCCCCGTCAACGCCAAGGGCCTGGCCTTCTACGACGAGTTGATCGACGGGCTGCTGGAGGCCGGCATCACCCCGTCCGTCACCCTGTACCACTGGGACCTGCCGCAGGCGCTCCAGGACCGCGGCGGCTGGCCGGAGCGCGACACGGCCCACGCGTTCGCCGAATACGCCTCGGTCGTCGCCGAGCGGCTCGGCGACCGGGTCACCCACTGGGCGACCCTCAACGAACCGCTGTGCTCGGCGTGGATCGGCCACCTCGAGGGCAAGATGGCGCCCGGCTGGACGGATCTGACCGCCGCCGTGCGCGCCTCCTACCACCTGCTGCTCGGCCACGGCCTGGCCTCCCGGGCCATCCGTGCGGCGGTTCCGGGCGCCCAGGTCGGCATCGTCAACAACCTCTCCACCATCCACGCGGCCTCCGACCGCCCGGAGGACCTCGCCGCCGCCCGCCGCATGGACGGCCACACCAACCGCTGGTGGCTCGACCCGGTGCACGGCCGCGGTTTCCCGGAGGACATGCGCGAGGTCTACGGCGTCGAACTCCCGGAGCAGCCGGGCGACTCGGCGGTGATCGCGGCGCCGCTGGACTGGCTGGGCCTGAACTACTACTTCCCGCAGACCGTCGCCGACGACCCCGAGGGCCCGGCGCCCTTCGCCCGTGCCGTGCGCCGCGAGGGCGTCCCGCGCACCGGCATGGACTGGGAGATCGACGCGAGCGGCATCGAGACGCTGCTGCTGCGCCTCACCGAGGACTACGGGGCGCGCCGGCTGTACGTCACGGAGAACGGCTCGGCCTTCCCCGACGTCGTCCGCCCCGACGGCACCGTCGACGACCCCGAACGGCAGGACTACCTGCTGGGCCACCTCGCGGCCTGCGCCTCGGCCGCCCGCAAGGGCGCCCCGCTGGCCGGCTACTTCGCCTGGTCCCTGCTGGACAACTTCGAGTGGGCCTACGGCTACGAGAAGCGGTTCGGGCTGGTCCACGTCGACTACGCGACGCAGCGCCGCACGATCAAGGGCACGGGCCACCGGTACGCCGACGTGGTCCGCTCCCACCGGAATCAGGCGCGCAAGGCGGCCTGAACCACCGACGCCGGGGTGGGCGAGGAACGCGGGAGTCCACGCCCACCCCGGCTTCACCTCCCGCGACTGTCAGGTGCACGTCAGTACGCCCCTGTAGGCACGTCCCCCCACCGGAGGAGTCAGCCATGCCGTCCCGTACGCCCCGCACCCTCCTGACCGCCCTCGCCGCGCTGGCCCTGCTCTCCGCGGGCCCGGCCTTCGCGGCCCCCGCCCCGCCGTCCGCCGCCGCGGCCGCCGCCTGGGACACGGACCGCGCGGCCGCCGCGTACGCCGTGAACCCGGCCGCCGTCACGGCCTCCGGCAGCGAGAACCCCGACACCGCCCCGGGCCGCGCCTTCGACGGCAACGGCAGCACCCGCTGGTCCAGCGACTTCGCCGACAACGCCTGGATCCGCGTCGACCTCGGCTCCACGATCCGGGTCGACCGCGTCGTCCTGGACTGGGAGGCGGCCTACGGCAAGCGCTACGTCCTGGAGTCCTCCAGGAACGGCACCGACTGGACGCCCTTCTTCACCGAGACGGCCGGCACCGGCGGCTCGGTCACCGCGCACACCCACCCCCAGGAGGTCACCGCCCGCTACGTCCGCCTCCGCGGCGTGGAACGTGCCACCCCCTACGGCTACTCGCTGTGGTCCATGAAGATCTACGGCGGCGAACCGGCCCCCGCCTCCACGACCCGCACCAACCTCGCGCTCCACCACCCGGCGTACGCCAACTACCATCAGCACGCGGGCAACTCCCCGGCGTACGTCACGGACGGCGGCCGGCCCGCCGACCTCAAGGCCGACATCAGCCGCTGGTCGAGCGACTGGAACGCGGACCGCTGGGTCTCCGTCGACCTGGGCGCCACCTCCACCATCGACACGGTCGACCTCTACTGGGAGGCGGCCTACGCCGTCGACTACGAAGTCCAGGTCTCCGACGACAACCGCACCTGGCGCACGGTGTACCGCCCCTCGTCCGCCGAGGTCGCCACGCGCCGCGCCAACGTGAAGTCACCGGCGGAGGCGGTGGGCCTGCACGACTCGATCCGTCTGCCGCAACCCGTCACGGGCCGCTACGTCCGCATGCTCGGCAAGGAACGCCGCTCCTTCTTCAACCCCGCCCCCGCCACGGCCCAGTTCGGCTACTCGCTCTACGAGTTCGAGGTCTGGGGCACCGGCGGCAGCGCGACGGCCGCGTACCCGCCGCTGCCCGCCGAGCAGCCGGGCGCCTACCGCACCACGTTCTTCGACGACTTCACCACCTCCGGGCTCGACCGCTCCAAGTGGCGGGTGGTGCGCACCGGCACGGAGATGGGCCCGGTCAACGGCGAGGCGCAGGCGTACGTCGACTCACCGGACACCCTGCGCACCGAGAACGGCGCGCTGGTGCTGTCGGCCAAGTACTGCAAGGGCTGCACCCGGGCGGGCGGCGCCACCTACGACTTCACCTCCGGCCGCATCGACACCCACACCCGCTTCGACTTCACCTACGGCAAGGTCAGCGCCCGCATGAAACTCCCCGTCGGGGACGGTTTCTGGCCCGCGTTCTGGCTCCTGGGCAGCGACGTCGACGACCCCTCGGTCGGCTGGCCGTCCTCCGGCGAGACCGACATCATGGAGAACATCGGCTACGCGGACTGGACCAGCACCGCCCTGCACGGCCCCGGCTACTCGGCCGACGGCAACATCGGCGCCCGCCAGACGTACCCCGGGGGCGGCCGGGCGGACCAATGGCACACGTACGCGGTCGAGTGGACCCCCACGGCGATGCGCTTCTTCGTCGACGACCGCCTGGTCCAGGAGACGACCCGCAACAAGCTGGAGTCCACCCGCGGCCAGTGGGTCTTCGACCACCACCAGTACGTCATCCTCAACCTCGCCCTGGGCGGCGCGTATCCGGCCGGCTGGAACAAGGTCACGACCCCGTACTGGGGCCTGCCGCAGTCGAGCGTGGACCGGATCGCCGGTGGGGGAGTGCGGGCGGAGGTGGACTGGGTGCGGGTGGAGCAGAAGGGCTGACGCCCGCCGCCCCGCAGCGGCGACCACACGTTCGGGTGATGCGTCCCGGAGCGGGCACCCGCCCCCGCCGTCGGCCGTTCGTGCTGGTGAGGGGACTCGCCGTCCCCTCACCGGCACAGCGACGGGAGCACATCATGGGGCTGCACTTCCACCGGAACCCGGACGGCACGACGACCGGGCGCAACGAGGCGAACGGGTTCACCGTGACGCTGGCCGACGCCGAGGAGGTGAAGCGGCAGTTGTACGAGGACGCGGGGTGGGAGTACAGCCCGCCGCCGCCTCCGGCGCGCTCCGGGTTCCACCGGTTCACCCTGGTGCACGAGGAGTTCGGGGACGCGCCGAGCGGCGACGAGCGGTACGCGGGGCTGCGGGCGCGTCCACCCGAGGGCTGCGTCGCCGTGGACCGCGGGTGGTTCGCCCTGGAGTGTGAGCGGCCGGGCAGGACGCTCGTGGACGCGGTCGCCGGTACCGTCGCGGAGGTGCGCCGCGCGCACGGGCTGGTGATGAACAGCCTGGGCGTCGACAAGCCCCAGGAGTGGTGCGGCGCGGACCGCAAGGACGGACGTGCGGCCGAGATCGTCGCGCATCTGGTGCTGATGGCCGCCGGCCGTGCCCGGCTGCTCGGTTACCGGCGCAAGGACGTGGTCCGGCTCCTCGACGCCACCGGGATCGAGTAGCGCGGCTCTCAGTCCAGGGCCGCCGGGCCCGGGACGTACTCCGGGTCGACCTGGGCCGCCAGGTCCTCGCCCGTCCGTGCGTCCGCCCACGCGCGGACGTTGCGCAGGTGGAACTTCACCGCGTGGCGGTGCAGCCGGTCCCAGTCGCGGGTCTCGGCGTCGACCGCCTCGCGCAGGACGCGCAGGGCGTGGAGGTTGTGCGGTTCCAGGGAGGCCAGGGCGTCGGGGCCCGGTTCGGTGCGGCCCTGTTCCGCCGCGCGGACCCAGGGGGACTGCACGAGGTGCGTCAGCAGGTCGTCCCCGACCTGCTGCTTGAGGAAGAGCAGGTCGTCCTCGCAGGTCACCTTGTTGCCGACGACGGCGATGCGGATGCCGAACTGCTCGGCGTGGTCGCGGTACTGGCGGTAGACCGACACGCCCTTCCGGGTCGGTTCCGCCACCAGGAACGTGAGGTCGAAACGGGTGAACAGGCCGGACGCGAAGGCGTCGGCGCCGGCGGTCATGTCCACCACGACGTACTCGCCGGGGCCGTCCACCAGGTGGCTCAGGTACAGCTCCACCCCGCCGAGCTTGGAGTGGTAGCAGGCCACGCCGAGGTCCGCGTCGTCGAACTCGCCCGTGACCATGAGGGGGACGCCACCGGCCCGGCCCACGTGGCGGGCGTGCAGGGCGTCGTCGCCGAGCGGGCGCAGGAGGCGGGAGCCGCGGCCCGGCGGGGTCGTCTTGATCATCGCCTCGGCGGACGGGATGCGCGGGTTGCTGCCGCGCAGCAGGTCCTTGATGTCGGTCAGGTGCGCGCCGAGGGGCGGGGCCGCCACCTCCTCGCCGCCGAGCGCCTCGGCCAGGTGCTGGTTGATGTCGCCGTCGATGGCGAGGACCGGGGCACCGGAGCGCGCCAGATGGCGGGAGAAGAGCGCCGACAGCGTGGTCTTGCCGCTGCCGCCCTTGCCGACGAACGCGACCCTCACGACCGTTCCACCTTTTTGAAAATGGATGTCATGTCGACAGATTTAGGGAGTGGGGGACCGTGCTGTCAAATCGCTTGGGCCGTTCGGGAGGTGGCGCTCAGCCCGCGACCAGTTCCGGGACCGGGCGCGGTGCCGGCGAGTGCCCGGGTCGCGCAGTCGTGGCGTGCTGCCTGCGGTACAGCCACAGCACGTCCCGCCCGAACGACCAAACGAGCAGAGCCAGGGCCAGCGCGGCCACCGCGACGTTCGCGGCGTACGGCAGCAGTCCGGCGCCCGCCAGCAGCAGGAGCACCCCCTGCAACGCGGCGACCGTCTTGCGTGCGGTGCTCGGAGGAAGGGCCGCCGTCAGCCAGGGCCAGACCCGGGCGGCGGCGACGAAGACGTACCGCATGCCGCCGATCAGCAGCACCCACGGGCCGAGCCGCGTCGACACGTACACGCTCAGCACCAGGATGAGGAAGGCGTCCACCTCCATGTCGAAGCGCGCGCCCAGCGGGGTCGAGGTGCCGGTGCGGCGGGCCACCTTGCCGTCGACACCGTCCAGGACCAGCGCCACCGCGGTCAGGCCGACGAACAGCGCCACGGGCGGCGCACTCCGGAAGGAGTCCGCCACCAGGGCGGTGACGCCGCCGACGAGGGTGGCCCGGCCGAGGGTGACCCGGTTCGCCGCGCCGAAGCTGCGCAGACCCGACCGGTGCAGCGCCCGCGAGAGCACCGCCCAGGTGGCGAACGCGAACGCGAGGCCGCTCAGCCAGCCCGCCGGGCCCATCCCGATCGCCGTGCCGATCAGGGCCAGCAGCAGCACCTGCACACCCGCCCCCAGGGCGGTCTCCTGCTGGACGAGCCTCGCGTCGTACGTGTTGTTCAGGGCCACCGAACACCCTCCGGCCGTGTGACAGAGTCGATCAAGGCCGCTACCTTGTGCGCGGCCCGTGCACCCCTCGGTACGCACGCCGGTTGCCGATCGTTCAGGAGGACTTCGATGAAGCAGACGGGACGCGCGTTCTGGATCGACGCGCCCGGGCGGGGCGTCGTCCGGGACGTCGAGGTGCCCGCGCCGGGCACGGACGAGGTGCTGGTCCGGGCGCTGTACTCCGGGGTCAGCCGCGGCACCGAGACGCTCGTCTTCCGCGGCGGCGTGCCCGCCGGGCAGCACACGGCCATGCGGGCGCCGTTCCAGGAGGGCGACTTCCCGGGGCCGGTCAAGTACGGCTACCTCAGCGTCGGCGTGGTCGAGGAGGGGCCCGCGTCGCTCGCCGGCCGGACGGTGTTCTGCCTCTTCCCGCACCAGAGCCGGTACGTCGTGCCGGCGAGCGCCGTGACGCCCGTGCCCGACGGGGTGCCCGCCGAACGGGCCGTGCTCGCGGGGACGGTGGAGACCGCGGTGAACGCCCTGTGGGACGCGGCGCCCCTGCTCGGCGACCGGATCGCGGTGGTCGGCGGCGGCATGGTCGGCTGCTCGGTCGCCGCCCTGCTCGGGCGGTTCCCCGGCGTGCGCGTTCAGCTGGTCGACGCCGACCCGTCCCGCGCCGGCATCGCCGAGGCGCTGGGTGTCGGCTTCGCGGCCCCGCAGGACGCCCTCGGCGACTGCGATCTGGTGGTGCACGCCAGCGCGACCGAGCAGGGCCTGGCCCGCTCCCTGGAACTCCTCGCCGCCGAGGGCACCGTCGTCGAGCTGAGCTGGTACGGCGACCGGACCGTGAGCCTGCCGCTGGGCGAGGGCTTCCACTCGCGGCGCCTGACCATCCGCTCCAGCCAGGTCGGCACCGTCTCCCCGGCCCGCCCCGGCCGCACCTACGCCGACCGTCTGGCCCTCGCACTCGACCTGCTCGCCGACCCGGCCCTGGACGCCCTGATCACCGGGGAGTCGGCCTTCGAGGACCTGCCAGACGTGCTGCCGAAGCTGGCCTCGGGCGAGATCCCGGCGCTGTGCCACCGCATCCGTTACGGCACGGGCGACGGAAGTGCAGGACGTCACCACCACACCGGCGCCTGACCTTGCAAAAAGACGTAGCGGAGACTGAACGGGGGAAGGGAAGGAGCCGTACTACACGGCATCCCCGGCAGCCATCAGCGGGGGAGCAGACGCGCCGCACCTGGAGGGTCGTCCGTTGTTCAGCATCACCGTCCGCGATCACATCATGATCGCCCACAGCTTCCGCGGCGAGGTCTTCGGACCGGCGCAGCGCCTGCACGGGGCCACGTTCCTCGTCGACGCCACGTTCCGGCGCGAACAGCTGGACGAGGACAACATCGTCGTCGACATCGGGCTCGCCACCCAGGAACTCGGAGCGGTCGTCAGCGAGCTGAACTACCGCAATCTCGACAACGAACCGGACTTCGCCGGGGTCAACACCTCCACGGAGTTCCTCGCCAAGGTCATCGCCGACCGGCTCGCCGAGCGGATCCACAAGGGGGCCCTGGGCGAGGGCGCCAAGGGCATCGCCGGCCTCGCGGTCACCCTGCACGAGTCGCACATCGCCTGGGCGAGTTACGAGCGTGCGCTGTGACCGACACGACCGTCGAACGGCCCGGGCAGAGCGGGCCGGCGCCCGCGCGGCTGAATTATGTTCCCGTGCAGCACGCCCCCCTGAAGAACGCCGAGATCATCCCCATGTCCCTGCGCACCGTGCACTTCGTGCTGCCGGGCGGTGTCGACGACCCCGCGGCGCCCAGCGGCGGCAACGCCTACGACCGCCGGGTCTGCCTCGACCTGCCCGGATTCGGCTGGCAGGCGACCAAGCACGCGGTCGCCGGTGAGTGGCCCCGGCCCGGGGCCGAGGCCCGTACGGAACTGGCCCGCACGCTGGCCGCGTTGCCCGACGGGGCCGTCGTCCTGCTCGACGGGCTCGTGGCCTGCGGGGTGCCGGAGATCGTCGTGCCGGAGACGGAGCGCCTGCGCATGGCCGTCCTCGTCCACCTGCCGCTCGGCGACGAGACCGGTCTCGACCCGGTCGTGGCCGCGGAACTGGACGCCCGGGAGCGGACCGTGCTGCGGGCGGTGCCCGCGGTGGTCGCCACCAGCGACTGGGCCGTCCGCCGGCTCGTCGCGCACCACGGACTGCCCCCCGAGCGGGTGCACGTCGCGGCCCCCGGTGCCGACATCGCGCCGCTCGCACCCGGCACCGACGGGGTGTCCCGGCTGCTGTGCGTGGCCGCCGTGACCCCGCGCAAGGGCCAGCACCGGCTGGTGGAGGCCCTGGCCGCGGTGGCCGACCTGCCGTGGAGCTGCGTGTGCGTCGGCGGGCTGAACCAGGACCCGGAGTACGTCGCACATCTGCGGTCCCTGATCGCCCGCCACGGGCTGGAGGACCGGCTGGAGCTGGCCGGGCCGAGGACCGGCGCCGCACTCGACGCGAGTTACGCCACCGCCGACCTGATGGTCCTCACCTCCTACGCGGAGACGTACGGCATGGCCGTGACCGAGGCCCTGGCCCGGGGCATCCCCGTGCTGGCGACGGACGTGGGCGGGCTGCCGGAGGCGGTCGGCCGCGCTCCCGACGGCGGGGTGCCCGGCATCCTGGTGCCGCCGGAGAACCCCGCCGCGATCGCCGCCGAACTGCGCGGCTGGTTCGGCGAGGTGGACGTACGGCGCCGGCTCAAGGCCGCGGCCCGCAGCCGCCGCGCCGCCCTCGGCGGCTGGGCGACCACCGCACAGAGCCTGGCGGCCGTACTGCACCGGCTGCCGACCGAGCCCCGGAGGGCCGCATGACGAACCCGGCGACGACCCGGAACAACGGGACGATACCGGCGCGGCCGGGACCCAGGGAGGCGGTCGAAGCGATGGACGACGAGGGCGCGGGCGGCGAAGGCCCCGCGCGGGCGGAGGCCGGTCACGGCCCTCTGCCCGCCGCCCCCCGGACGGCCCCCGGCGGGGTGATCCCCGGCGCCGGCCCCAGCGGCAGGCCGGGCTCGCGGCCCACGGTGAAGCTGCGCGAGGCCGACCCCGACGACCCGCCGCGCTACGCGCCGGAGTGGCTGCAGTTGCGCGAACCGGCCGACGAAGCGGCACGGGCGCAGGATCTGCTCGGCCCGCTGCAGACCCGGCTCGCCGACACGCCCGGCGGGCCCGGCGGGGCCGTCGTCCACGACCTGGGCTGCGGCACCGGCTCGATGGGCCGCTGGCTCGCGCCCCGCCTCGACGGTGCGCAGCACTGGATCCTGCACGACCGCGACCCCTACCTGCTGCACTTCGCCGCCGTGGCCTCCCCGCGCTCGGCCGCCGACGGCAGCCGGGTCTCGGTGGAGACGCGGCGCGGCGACGTCGCCCGCCTCACCCCGGACGCCCTCCAGGGGGCGTCCCTGGTCACCGCGTCCGCCCTGCTCGACGTCCTCACGCGCGAGGAGATCGAAACGCTCGCCGCCGCGTGTGCCGGAGCGGGGTGCCCCGCCCTGCTGACCCTGTCCGTCGCCGGACGTGTGGAGCTGACGCCGGCGCATCCGCTGGACCAGGAGATCGCGCAGGCGTTCAACGACCACCAGCGCCGGGACGGCCTGCTCGGTCCCGACGCGGTGACGGCGGCGGCCGAGGCGTTCTCCGAGCACGGCGCGACCGTCCGGCTGCATCCGAGCCCCTGGCGGCTCGGGCCGGAGCAGGCCGCGCTCACCGAGCAGTGGCTTCGGGGCTGGGTCGGCGCAGCCGTCGAGGAACGGCCCGGGCTGAAGGCGCGGGCCGACGCGTATCTGGCCGACCGGCTGGAGGCGTGCGCCGCGGGCGAGTTGAGCGTCACCGTCCACCACACCGACCTCCTGGCCCTGTGCCCTCCGGTGGGCGGAGCGTCATGACCGCACCGGCCCCGGGAGTACGCGCGGTGCCGTCGGGCGGGGCCGCTGCGGTGGCGCGGCCCCTCCGTGCCGCCCTGGCGCGTCTGGCCTCGCCCAGGGTCCGTACGCACCTCGGCACCGCCGCGGGCGTCGCCATCCTCGGCGTGCTGTTCTGGCGCCTGGGCACCGGGGTCTTCCTGGACGGTCTGCGGCGGATCGACGCCGGGGCCGTGGTGCTCGCGCTCGGCATCGGGCTCGTCACCACCGTGTGCAGCGCCTGGCGGTGGACGGCCGTGGCCCGGGGGCTGCGGATCCGGCTGCCGTTCGGGACGGCCGTGGCCGACTACTACCGGGCGCTGTTCCTGAACGCCGCCCTGCCCGGCGGCATCCTGGGCGACGTGCACCGGGCCGTGCGGCACGGGCAGAGCGAGGGCGACGTACGGCGGGGTGTGAAGGCCGTCGTCCTGGAGCGGGCGGCCGGACAGGTCGCCCTGTTCGCCGCCGGGGCCGTGGTGCTGCTGACCATGCCGTCCCCGGTCCTGGCCGAGGCCCGGCACACGGCCCCGCTCGCGGGCCTGGCCGCCCTCGGCGCGCTCGCCGTCGTGCTGGCCCTGCGCATGAACCGCGCGGGGTCCCCGCGCCGGGGCGGAAGGATGCGGGCGACACTCGCCGGGGCCCGGGACGGGCTGCTGTCCCGGCGCAACGGGCCCGCGGTGGTCGTCTCCTCCGTGGTGGTGCTGGCGGGTCACGTCGCCATGTTCGTCCTCGCCGCCCGCGTCGCCGGGACCGCCGCCTCCGTGGCCGTCCTGCTGCCCCTCGCCGTCCTCGCCCTGCTGGCGATGGGCCTGCCGCTGAACGTCGGCGGCTGGGGCCCGCGGGAGGGCGTCACCGCCTGGGCGTTCGGCGCCGCCGGCCTGGGTGCCGGCCGGGGGCTCGCCGTCGCGGTGGTCTACGGGGTGCTGAGCCTCGTGGCGAGCCTGCCCGGCGTCGTCGTGCTCGTCGGCCGCTGGTGCGCGGGACTGCGCGCCGGGTCCCGGTCCGCCGCGGCGGACCCGGTGCCCGGTCGCGTCCCGGCGGCCGGCTACGCGTCGGAGGTCATCATCGAGAAATACGTCCCGAAGGATTCCGCCAGGCTCGCCAGGAGTTCCTTCCCCTTTTCCGCCGAACCCAGTGAAGGCCGCCCGATGACACCGGAATCGGTATAGCCGGACATGCCGAGGGTGAGGAGATGGCGACGGTCGTCAGCGACGAAATCGGAAGTCTCATATCCGGGTCGGAGCATTTCGGGATGAGCGTGCAGCAGGACGGACGTCTCGATTTCCCCCGCGTGCATGTCGGTCAGCAGCGAGGTGACCACGCCCGCCCGCCGGCGCGCCGCCTCCCAGTCCTCCGCGGCCGGGAAGAGGGCCATCCGCTCCCCGCGGGCGGAGGCCTCCTGGACGACGTTGCCCAGCACGTAGTTGCCGCCGTGCCCGTTGACCACCACCAGGGCCTCGACCCCGGAGCGGCGCAGCGAGGCCGCGATGTCCCGCACCACCGAGTGGAGGGTCACCGCCGAGATGCTCACCGTCCCCGGCCAGGCCGCGTGCTCGTGCGAGCAGGAGATCGTCACCGGAGGAAGGAGGTGCACCGGGTACGCGCCGGCTATCTCCCGCGCGACGGCACAGGCGACGAGGGTGTCGGTCGCCAGCGGGAGGTACGGACCGTGCTGCTCGAAGCTCCCCACGGGAAGCACCGCGACCTGCCGTGAGACACCGGCTCCCCGCATCCGTACGTCTTCCGTGGTGTCCGCCGGCACCAGATCACTCATCACGTCACGGCCTTTCGTCTCTGCTTAGGAACTCGAGAATCATGACAGAAAAAATGGGCGTACTCGGCAAGAAGTCCCCGCAGCGGACCGGCGTGGAACGCGTCGTGAATGCCCCCCTGCCCACCGTCTACGGGAAATTCCAGGCCGTCGGCTATCTCGACCACGACCGCGGGGACGAACAGGTGGCCCTCGTCCACGGTGAGATAGGCACGGACGGTGTCCTGGTCCGTCTGCATTCGGAATGCCTGACCGGTGACGCGTTCGGCTCCCAGCACTGCGAGTGCGGCGACCAGCTGGACGCGGCCCTGCGCGCGGTCGCCGCGGAGGGCGCCGGGGTCGTGGTCTACCTCCGAGGGCACGAGGGCCGGGGCATCGGCCTGCTCGCCAAGCTCCGCGCCATGGCCCTGCAGGCGGAGGGCCTGGACACGGTGGAGGCCAACCTCGCCCTCGGTCTGCCGGTCGACGCCCGCGACTACGGGGTGGCCGCCCGCATCCTCGACGACCTGGGCGTGCGCTCGGTCCGGCTGATGTCCAACAACCCGCGCAAGCGGGAGGCACTGGTCGACCACGGCATCGCGGTCGCCGAGCAGGTGCCGCTGCTGATCCCGCCGTGCGAGAGCAACATCACCTACCTGCGCACCAAGCGGGAACGGCTGGACCACCACCTGCCCCACCTGGACGCGGTGGTCAGCTCCTCCTGACCGGCCGGACGGGCGGGGCCCGGGCACGCCGGGCAACCCGGTTCGATCCGCACGCGACCGGCGGCCCGGCCGCGTACGCTTCGTGGACGTCCGCCCCTTGAGCGCCGGCCTCGCCGCGGCCGGCACCTCACGTCCGGAGGCCCACCCGGTATGACCGAGCTCCACCTGTGGCTGCGCCACGAGGCCCGCACGACCGAGCGACGCACACCGATCGTTCCCGACGACGCCCGGCGGCTCGTCGGGAACGGTGCGGCACTGACCGTCGAGGAGTCCCCGCAGCGCGTCTTCCCGATCGAGGACTACGCGGCGGCCGGCTGCCGGGTGGCACCCGCCGGCTCCTGGGTGTCGGCGCCCCCGGACGCCGTCGTGCTCGGACTGAAGGAACTGCCCGACGAGCCGGCCGAGCTGACCCACCGGCACGTCTTCTTCGGTCACGCCTACAAGGGTCAGCCCCAGGCGGCCGGGCTGCTGCGCCGCTTCACCGCCGGGGGCGGGGCGCTGTACGACCTGGAGTACCTGGTCGACGACACCGGGCGGCGCCTGGCGGCCTTCGGCTTCTGGGCCGGGTACCTGGGGGCCGCCCTGGCCGTCCTGCAGCACCGGGGGCGGCTGCGGGCGCCGCTGACGCCCACGACGAAGAAGGAACTCGACGAGAGGCTGGAACCCGCTGCCGGCGACGAGGAGTTCACCGCACTGGTCGTCGGTGCGCTCGGGCGCAGCGGACGCGGTGCCCGCCTGGCCTTCGCGGCGGCCGGCACCGACCCCACCTGCTGGGACCTGGCCGAGACCCGGGACCTGGACCGCCCGGCGCTGCTCCGGCACGACGTGATGGTGAACGCGGTGCTCGCCACCACCCCCGTCCCGCCCTTCGTCCGCGAGCAGGACCTCGACGACCCCGGCCGGCGCCTGCGCACGCTGTGCGACGTGACCTGCGACGTCGGCTCACCGCTGAACGTCCTGCCGGTCTACGACGAGACCACCGACTGGGACGCGCCCGCCCGCCGGCTGCGCGACACCCCGCCGCTGGACCTCATCGCCATCGACAACCTGCCCTCGCTGCTGCCGCTGGAGTCCAGCACCGACTTCTCGGCGGCTCTCCTGCCCCTCCTGCTCGACTTCGGCGTGTCCGGGCCATGGGGGCGCTGCCTGGACCGCTTCCGCGAGGCCGTGCGCGCGCACGGCCTCGACCGGGAGGAGTGACACGGGCACCCGGCGGACGGGCGGCCGCCGGCGGTTCAGTCCGCCAGGGCCTCGTGGACGAGCCGCCTGAGGTCCTGGAAGACCGTGTGCGAGGTCCTGGGCCGCACCTGGGACATGAACTGCACCGTAAGGTCGCGCCCCGGGTCGACCCAGAAGGTCGTCGTGGCCACCCCGCTCCAGCCGTAGGCACCGGGCCCGGACGGGACCCGGGTGCGGGCGGGGTCGATCACCACGGAGCAGTTGAAGCCGAAGCCCATGCCGTCGTTGCCCGGTTCGTCGTGGGCGGGGCGGCTGCCGAAGGCACGCAGGTCGGCGCCGCCGGGCAGGTGGTTGCGCGTCATCAGGCCCACCGTCGCCGGGGCCAGGAGGCGCACACCGTCCACCTCGCCCCGGCGGCGCAGCAGTTCCATGAAGCGGTGGTAGTCGTACGCCGTGCACACCATGCCGCCGCTGCCGGAGAGGAAGCGGGGCCGGCCGCGCAACGGCAGTCCGGGGGCCGGTTCGATGCCGCCGCCCTCCTTCTCCCCGTACATCTCGCACAGCCGGGGGGCCTGCTCGTCCGTGACGTGGAAGCCCGCGTCGGTCATCCCGAGGGGGCCGAAGATCCGCTCGGCGCAGAACGCGTCGAGCGGCTGCCCGGAGACCACCTCGACGACCCGCCCCAGGACGTTGGCGGCCACGGAGTAGTTCCACTGGGTGCCGGGCTCGAACTGCAGCGGCAGGCTCGCGTACACCTCGATCGTCTCGGCCAGGTCGGCCCCCGGCGGCACCGACGACTCCAGACCCGCCGCGCGGTACAGGGCGTCGACGGGGTGGGCGTGGTAGAAGCCGAAGGTCAGGCCCGCCGTGTGGGTCAGCAGGTGCCGGATGCGGATCGGGCCGTCGGCCGGGTGGGTCGTGACGTCGGGGCCGGATCCGCCGACGTACACCCGGGGGTTCGCGAAGGCCGGCAGGTGGGTGGCGACCGGGTCGTCCAGGGAGAGCCGGCCCTCCTCCACGAGCAGCAGCACGGCGACCGCGGTGACCGGCTTGGTCATCGAGTAGACGCGCCACAGCGTGTCCGGCTCGACGGGGAGCCCGGCCGCGATGTCGCGCAGGCCGTGGGTGGTCAGGTGGGCGACGCGCCCGCCGCGGGCCACGGACAGCAGGAAGCCCGGCAGACGTCCCGCGTCCACGAAGCGGGCGAGGTGCTTGTCCAGCCGGTCCAGGGCCCGCGGATCCAGCCCCGCCGCCTCCGGTCCGACCTCTTGCCGCAGCTGTGCCATCGCTCCTCCTCCGTCGCGTCCGTCGAGGTCGGAACCGGCCTACCCAGCTCGGGCGGGCTTTTCTCCCTCACGGCCCCGGGACCGGGCACCGTCCTGGGCGCCGGCCGATCGGTGGGGGCGAAGGGGCCTGCCCGGTCCCGACGAAGGGCGTCTCGCCGGAGGCGGTGGTGCGCCTCCGGCGAGAGGGGGTCACGGCCGGGTGTTCCACTCCGCGACGACCGGACGGCCGTGCTCCGTCGACAGCCGGCACACCGTGCCCGTCTCCAGCCGGAACAGCCGGCCCTCCGCCGGGGGCAGGCCCAGCCGGCGGGCGGTCAGCACGCGCAGGAAGTGGCCGTGCGCCACCAGCAGCACGTCGCCGCCCGGCAGCGCGTCCGTCACCCGGGACAGCACCCGGTCGGCGCGGGCGCCGACCTCCTGCGGGGACTCGCCCGGCTCGCCGTCGGGCCCGGGCGGGCCGCCGTCGGTCCACAGATCCCAGCCGGGGCGGGTGCGGTGGATGTCCTCGGTGGTGACGCCCTCGTAGGCGCCGTAGTACCACTCGTGCAGGTCCGCGTCCCGCTCCGCCCCGGTCACCCCCGCCAGCTCGGCGGTGCGCACGGCACGGCCGAGCGGGCTGGTGAGGACCAGGGCGAAGGAGCGGTCCGCCAGCAGCGGCGCCAGCGACGCCGCCTGCTTCTCACCGCGCGGGGTGAGAGGCAGGTCGGTGAAGCTGGTGTGCTGTCCGCTCCGGCTCCACTCCGTCTCGCCGTGGCGGACCAGCAGCAGATCGCCCACGCCTACGCCTTCTTCGCGGACTCGACGGCATGCCCGCCGAACTGGTTGCGCAGCGCCGCGATCATCTTCATCTGCGGCGAGTCGTCCTGCCGCGAGGCGAACCGGGAGAACAGCGAGGCGGTGATGGCGGGCAGCGGGACGGAGTTGTCGATCGCCGCCTCCACGGTCCAGCGGCCCTCGCCGGAGTCCTGGGCGTAGCCGCGCAGGTTCTCCAGGTGCTCGTCCTCGTCGAGGGCGTTGACCGCGAGGTCCAGCAGCCAGGAGCGGATGACGGTGCCCTCCTGCCAGGACCGGAACACCTCGCGGACGTTGTCCACCGAGTCCACGGCCTCCAGCAGCTCCCAGCCCTCGGCGTAGGCCTGCATCATGGCGTACTCGATGCCGTTGTGGACCATCTTGGCGAAGTGCCCGGCGCCCACCCGGCCGGCGTGGACGTAGCCGTAGGGGCCCTCCGGCTTGAGCGCGTCGAAGATCGGCTGCAGCCGGTCGACGGTCTCCTTCTCGCCGCCGACCATCAGCGCGTAGCCGTTCTTCAGGCCCCACACGCCGCCCGAGACACCCGCGTCGACGAAGCCGATGCCGCGTTTGCCCAGCTCCTCGGCGTGCCTCTCGTCGTCCGTCCAGCGGGAGTTGCCGCCGTCGACCACCGTGTCGTACGGCTTGAGCAGGCCCGCCAGCTGGTCGATGACGTGCTGGGTGGCACCGCCGGCCGGGACCATGACCCAGACGGTCCGGGGCGCCTCCAGCGCGTTGACCAGTTCGGCCAGGCCGGCGACGTCGGACTTCTCGGGGTCGGTGTCGTAGCCGACGACCGTGTGGCCGGCGTTGCGCAGGCGCTCGCGCATGTTGCCGCCCATCTTGCCGAGACCCACAAGACCGATCTGCATGTCAGTTCACTTCCCGAAGATTGCGGTAGGCGGCCACCAGCGCGGCCGTGGACGGGTCGAGACCGGGGACGTGCGCGCCCTCGGTGAGGGCGGGTTCGACGCGCTTGGCGAGGACCTTGCCGAGTTCGACGCCCCACTGGTCGAAGGAGTCGATGTTCCACACCGCGCCCTGGACGAACACCTTGTGCTCGTAGAGGGCGACGAGCTGGCCCAGCACGGACGGGGTCAGTTCGGTGGCCAGGATCGTGGTGGTGGGGTGGTCGCCCCGGAACGTCTTGTGCGCCACCAGCTCCTCCGGCACGCCCTCGGCGCGCACCTCCTCGGGTGTCTTGCCGAAGGCGAGTGCCTGGGTCTGGGCGAAGAAGTTGGCCATCAGCAGGTCGTGCTGGGCCTTCAGCTCCTCGCTCAGCTCGGCGACCGGCCGGGCGAAGCCGATGAAGTCCGCCGGGATCAGCTTGGTGCCCTGATGGATCAACTGGTAGTAGGCGTGCTGCCCGTTGGTGCCCGGCGTGCCCCACACCACCGGTCCCGTCTGCCAGGCGACCGGCTCGCCCGCACGGTCCACGGACTTGCCGTTGGACTCCATGTCGAGCTGCTGGAGGTAGGCGGTGAACTTCGACAGGTAGTGGCTGTAGGGCAGGACGGCGTGCGACTGGGCGTCGAGGAAGTTGCCGTACCAGATGCCCAGCAGACCCATGATCAGCGGGGCGTTGGCCTCGGCCGGGGCGTTGCGGAAGTGCTCGTCGACGATGCGGAAACCGTCCAGCATCTCCCGGAAGCGGTCCGGGCCGATGGCGATCATCAGCGACAGGCCGATCGCGGAGTCGAAGGAGTAGCGGCCGCCCACCCAGTCCCAGAACTCGAACATGTTGTCCGGGTCGATGCCGAAGCCGGCGACCTTCTCGCTGTTGGTCGACAGGGCCACGAAGTGCCGGGCCACGGCCTTGTCGTCGCCCAGCCCGGCCAGCAGCCAGGAACGGGCCGAGGTGGCGTTGGTGATGGTCTCGATGGTGGTGAAGGTCTTCGAGGCGACGATGAACAGCGTCTCGGCCGGATCCAGGTCCCGGATGGCCTCGTGCAGGTCGGAGCCGTCCACGTTCGACACGAAACGCACCGTCAGCTCGCGGTCGGTGAACGCCCGCAGCGCCTCGTAGGCCATCGCGGGGCCCAGATCGGAGCCGCCGATGCCGATGTTGACGACATTGCGGATCGGTTTGCCGGTGTGCCCGGTCCATTCCCCCGAGCGCACGCGCCCGGCGAAGTCGGCCATCTTGTCGAGCACGGCGTGCACACCCGGCACCACGTTCTCGCCGTCGACCTCGACCACCGCGTCCCGCGCGGCGCGCAGCGCCGTGTGCAGCACGGCCCGGTTCTCCGTGGTGTTGATCCGCTCACCGCGGAACATGGCGTCCCGCAACCCGAACACGTCCGTCGCCACGGCCAGTTCCCGCAGCAGGGCGAGCGTCTCGTCCGTGATGAGGTGCTTGGAGTAGTCGATGCGCAGGTCACCGACGCGCACGACATAGCGCTCGGCGCGCCCCGGGTCCGCAGCGAACAGCTCGCGCAGGCTCGGCTGCGGCAGGGCGTCGGCGCGGTGCTCCGCCAGGGCGGTCCACTCGGGCCGCGCGGTGAGCCGGGGGGTGCCGGCGGGGGAGTCAGACATGGGCAGGGGTCTCCTCGGTTGCCTCGCCGTTCAGGGCGATGGCGTACATCTCGTCCGCGTCGAGGCGCCGCAGCTCCTCGGCGATGAGTTCGGAGGTGGCACGGACCTTCAGGGCGAGGGTCCGGGACGGCTGGCCGGGCAGCGTCAGTGTGGCCAGCGGTCCTTCGGGGCGGTCGATCACGATCTCGCCGTTCCCGGTACCCAGGCGGACGGCCGTGACGACCGGTCCGGCGGTGACCACGCGGTCGACCCGGACGTGCAGCCGGGCCTCCAGCCAGCGCGCCAGCAGTTCGGCGGCCGGGTTCTCGGCCTCGGCCTCCACGGCCGCCGAGGTCACCTTCTCCCGGGCCTGGTCGAGCGCCGCGGCGAGCATCGACCGCCAGGGCGTCAGCCGGGTCCAGGCGAGGTCGGTGTCGCCGGGCGCGTAGGCGCGCACCCGGCTCTCCAGGACCTCCAGGGGGTTGCCGACGGCGTACAGGTCGGTGATGCGCCGCTGGGCGAGCGCTCCGAGCGGGTCCTTGGAGGGCACCTCGGGGGCGTCCATGGGCCACCACACGACCACGGGCGCGTCCGGCAGCAGCAGCGGCAGGACGACCGAGTCGGCGTGCTCGGACACCTCGCCGTAGGTCCGCAGGATCACCGTCTCGCCGGTACCGGCGTCGGCGCCCACCCGGACCTCGGCGTCCAGCCGGGAGGACTGGCGGTCGCGCGGGGTGCGGGCGTGCCGCTTGATGACGACCAGCGTGCGCGAGGGGTGCTCGTGCGAGGCCTCCTCGGCCGCCTTGATCGCGTCGTAGGCGTTCTCCTCGTCCGTGACGATCACCATCGTCAGGACCATGCCCACGGCGGGCGTGCCGATGGCGCGGCGGCCCTGCACCAGCGCCTTGTTGATCTTGCTTGCCGTGGTGTCGGTCAGGTCGATCTTCATGGCCTGCGCCAGCTCCGTCCGTCTCGTGCGAGCATCTCGTCGGCTTCCTCGGGTCCCCAGCTGCCCGAGGCGTACTGCGCGGGCCGGCCGTGCGTGGCCCAGTACTGCTCGATCGGGTCGAGGATCTTCCAGGACTCTTCCACTTCCTGGTGACGGGGGAACAGGTTGGCGTCGCCCAGGAGGACGTCCAGGATCAGCCGTTCGTACGCCTCGGGGCTCGATTCGGTGAACGACTCGCCGTAGGCGAAGTCCATGGTCACGTCGCGGATCTCCATGGACGTGCCCGGCACCTTGGAACCGAAGCGGACCGTCATGCCCTCGTCCGGCTGGACGCGGATGACGATCGCGTTGGAACCGAGCTCCTCGGTGGCCGTGGAGTCGAAGGGGGAGTGCGGGGCCCGCTGGAAGACGACCGCGATCTCCGTCACCCGGCGGCCCAGCCGCTTGCCGGTGCGCAGGTAGAACGGCACCCCGGCCCAGCGGCGGTTGTCCACCTGGAGCTTGATCGCCGCGTAGGTGTCGGTCGTGGAGGCGGGGTCGATGCCGTCCTCCTCCAGGTAGCCGCGCACCTTCGCACCGCCCTGCCAGGCCGCCGCGTACTGCCCGCGCACGGTGTTCGCCCCCAGGTCCTGCGGCAGCCGCACGGCCTTGAGGACCTTCAGCTTCTCGGTGAGCAGCGACGGGGCGTCGAACGCGGCCGGCTCCTCCATCGCGGTGAGCGCCATCAGCTGGAGCAGGTGGTTCTGGATGACGTCGCGGGCGGCGCCGATGCCGTCGTAGTAACCCGCCCGGCCGCCGATGCCGATGTCCTCGGCCATGGTGATCTGCACGTGGTCCACGAAGGACCGGTTCCAGATCGGCTCGAACATCGTGTTGGCGAAACGCAGCGCCAGCAGGTTCTGGACGGTCTCCTTGCCCAGGTAGTGGTCGATCCGGAAGACCTGCTCCGGGTCGAACACCTCGTGCACGACGCGGTTGAGCTCCTGCGCCGACTCCAGGTCGTGGCCGAACGGCTTCTCGATGACCGCGCGGCGCCAGGACCCCTCCGGCGCGTCGGCCAGCTTGTGCTTCTTCAGCTGCTCGACGACCTTGGGGAAGAACTTCGGCGGCACCGAGAGGTAGAACGCGTAGTTGCCGCTGGTGCCCCGGGAGGAGTCCAGCTCCTCCACGGCGGAGCGCAGCTGCTCGAACGCCGAGTCGTCGTCGAAGTCGCCCGGGATGAACCGCATGCCCTCGGCGAGCTGCTGCCAGACCTCCTCGCGGAACGGGGTGCGCGCGTGCTCCTTGACCGCGTCGTGCACGACCTGCGCGAAGTCCTGGTCCTCCCAGTCCCGGCGGGCGAAACCCACCAGCGAGAAGCCCGGCGGCAGCAGGCCGCGGTTGGCCAGGTCGTACACGGCCGGCATCAGCTTCTTGCGGGACAGGTCGCCCGTGACACCGAAGATGACCAGCCCCGAGGGGCCCGCGATCCGGGGCAGGCGGCGGTCCTGCGGGTCGCGCAGGGGGTTGTCGAAGGGGGCGTCGGCGCGCCGGGCCGGCGGGGCGGCCCGTTCCTCGCCGCCCACTCCCGTGGGCTCGACCCCCGCCGCCTCCTGGGCGGCCAGGGCCTCCTTCTCCTCCTTGGTCCCCTTGGTCTCCTGCTCGGCCGTCCGGTGGATGTCCTCGCTCATCCGGCGTCAACTCCCTCGTCGTTCAAGGACTTGGTGACCGCGTCCAGCAGCTCCTGCCAGGCCACCTCGAACTTGGCCACTCCCTCGTCCTCCAGTTGCCGCACCACCTCGTCGTATGCGATGCCGAGCCGTTCGACGGCCGCCAGGTCCTCGCGGGCCCGGTCGTAACCGCCGGTGACGGTGTCGCCCCGGACGTCGCCGTGGTCGGCGACGGCGTTCAGCGTGGCCTCCGGCATGGTGTTGACCGTGCCGGGGGCGACCAGCCCGTCCACGTACAGGGTGTCCTTGTAGGCGGGGTCCTTCACACCGGTGGAGGCCCAAAGGGGGCGCTGCCGGTTGGCTCCGGCGCGCTCCAGCTCCTGCCAGCGCTCCCCGTCGAAGGTCTGTTCGTACGCCGCGTAGGCGAGCCGGGCGTTGGCCAGAGCCGCCCGGCCCCGCAGGGCGAGGGCCTCGTCCGTGCCCAGCAGCGTCAGCCGCTTGTCGATCTCGGCGTCGACGCGCGAGACGAAGAAGGACGCGACCGAGTGGACGGCCGACAGGTCGATCCCGGCCGCCCGGGCCCGCTCCAGCCCCGCGAGGTAGGCGTCCATGACCTCGCGGTGCCGCTCCAGGGAGAAGATCAGCGTCACGTTGACACTGATACCCGCTCCGACCACTTCTGTGATCGCGGGCAGGCCGGCCCGTGTCGCCGGAATCTTGATCATCACGTTGGGGCGGTCCACCAGCCAGGCCAGCTGCCGGGCCTCGGCCACGGTGGCCGCCGTGTCGTGGGCCAGCCGCGGGTCCACCTCGATGGAGACCCGGCCGTCCCGCCCGCCGGTGGCGTCGTACACCGGCCGCAGGACGTCGGCGGCGGCCCGGACGTCGGCGGTCGTCAGCATCCGGACGGCCTCGTCCACGCCCACGCCCCGCACCGCCAGGTCGGCGAGCTGCTCCTCGTAGCCCGCGCCGGAGCCGATGGCGGCCCGGAAGATCGAGGGGTTGGTGGTGACGCCGACGACGTTCCGCCGCGCCACCAGACCGGCGAGGTCGCCGGACTCGATCCGCCGGCGCGACAGGTCGTCGAGCCAGATCGACACGCCCGCGTCGGACAGGCGCTGCAGGGCTCCCGCGGGTGCGGTCGCTTCGGTCACAGTGATCATCTTCTTTCGTGCGAACGGATCAGCCGCGGGCGGCGGCGAGAGAGTCGCGCGCGGCGGCGACGACGTTCCCGGGCGTGAAGCCGTACTCGGCGAACAGGGTCCTGGCGTCGGCGGAGGCGCCGAAGTGCTCCAGCGAGACGATGCGGCCGGCGTCGCCCACGAACCGGTGCCAGGTCAGGCCGATCCCGGCCTCCACGGCGACCCGGGCCGTCACCGACGGCGGCAGCACGCTCTCCCGGTAGGCGCGCGGCTGCTCCTCGAACCACTCCACGGACGGCATCGACACCACCCGCGTGGGCACACCGGCCGCCTGGAGCTGTTCGCGCGCCTCGACGGCGAGCTGCACCTCCGAGCCGGTGGCGATGAGGATCACCTGGGGCGTGCCGCCCTCCGCCTCGAACCTCACGTAGCCGCCGCGCGCCACGTCCGGGTCCGGCTCGTAGGTCGGCACGCCCTGCCGGGTCAGGGCCAGGCCGTGCGGCGCCGGTGCGGTGCCGTGGCGGCGCAGGATCTCGGCCCAGGCGAGGGCGGTCTCGTTGGCGTCGGCCGGGCGGACGACGTTCAGGCCCGGGATCGCGCGCAGCGACGCGAGGTGCTCGACCGGCTGGTGCGTCGGGCCGTCCTCGCCCAGGCCGATGGAGTCGTGCGTCCACACGTACGTCACCGGCAGCTGCATCAGCGCCGACATGCGTACGGCGTTGCGCATGTAGTCGGAGAACACCAGGAAGGTGCCGCCGTAGATGCGCGTGTTGCCGTGCAGCGCGATGCCGTTCATCTCCGCGGCCATGGAGAACTCGCGGATGCCGAAGTGGATCGTGCGGCCGTACGGGTCCGCCTCCGGCAGCGGGTTGCCCGCCGGGAGGAAGGAGCTGGTCCTGTCGATGGTGGTGTTGTTGGAGCCGGCCAGGTCGGCCGAGCCGCCCCACAGCTCGGGGACGACCTCGCCGAGCGCCTGGAGCACCGTGCCGGACGCGGCACGCGTGGCGACCGCCTTGCCGGGCTCGAACACCGGCAGGGCGTCCTCCCAGCCCTCGGGCAGCTCGCCCTTGCTCACCCGGTCGAACGTGACGGCCCGCTCCGGGTGGTCGGCGCGCCAGGCGGCGAGCCGCTTGTCCCAGTCCGCATGGGCCTGCGCGCCCCGGTCCAGCGCCCCGCGGGTGTGGGCCAGCACCTCGTCGGCGACCTCGAAGGAACGCTCCGGGTCGAACCCGAGGAGTCGCTTGGTGGCGGCGACCTCGTCCTCGCCCAGCGCCGAACCGTGGGAGGCCTCGGTGTTGCGGGCGTTCGGGGCGGGCCAGGCGATGACGGTGCGCATCGCGATGATCGAGGGGCGTCCGGTCTCCGCCTGCGCCGCCTTCAGGGCGGCGTACAGCGCGGGTACGTCGATGTCGCCGTCCTCCCGCGGCACGACGCGCTGCACGTGCCAGCTGTAGGCCTCGTAGCGCTTCAGCACGTCCTCGGAGAAGGCGGTCGCGGTGTCGCCCTCGATGGAGATGTGGTTGTCGTCGTAGAGGAAGACCAGGTTGCCCAGCCTCTGGTGGC
This sequence comes from Streptomyces sp. NPDC053665, assembly GCF_055585285.1. Taxonomy (NCBI): domain Bacteria; kingdom Bacillati; phylum Actinomycetota; class Actinomycetes; order Kitasatosporales; family Streptomycetaceae; genus Streptomyces; species Streptomyces sp. NPDC053665. The sequence goes on along the minus strand of NZ_JBVJKK010000001.1, from coordinate 858,786 downwards.
CGGCGAGGGAGGAGGCCTCCGCGGACACGCCCTCCTGGAGGTCGCCGTCGGAGACGATCGCCCAGACGGTGTGGTCGAAGGGCGACTCCCCCTCGGGCGCGTCCGGGTCGAACAGGCCGCGCTCGTAACGGGCGGCCATCGCCATGCCGACGGCGTTCGCGACGCCCTGGCCGAGCGGGCCGGTGGTGGTCTCCACGCCCGCGGTGTGCCCGTACTCGGGGTGGCCGGGGGTCCTGGAGCCCTGGGTGCGGAAGGCCTTGAGGTCGTCCAGCTCCAGCTCGTAGCCCGCGAGGTACAGCTGCGTGTACAGGGTCAGCGAGGTGTGGCCGGGGGAGAGGACGAAGCGGTCACGGCCCGCCCACTCGGGGTCGGCCGGGTCGTGCCGCATCACCTTCTGAAAGATCGTGTAGGCGGCCGGGGCCAGGCTCATCGCGGTGCCCGGGTGGCCGTTGCCGACCCGCTGCACGGCATCCGCCGCCAGCAGGCGGGCGGTGTCGACGGCACGCCGGTCGAGTTCGGTCCATTCGAAGCTGTCCGCTGTCTGCGTGCTCATCTTCAAGAAGTCCTCGAGGGAAGCGGAGGTTCTGCTCTGACGTGTTCAAAACTAAAAGTCTGACTTTTTCGAGGGAAGGTCGCGGTGTGTCAGCCTGTGGTGAAAGTGGGACACCGGGCGGCGGCGCGTCGTGCGGACGGGCGGCACGAGGCGGACATGGCAGACAGAACCCCCCAAGGCGGCGACGGGATCGCGACGTTCCCCTTCCCGGTCGAGCTGAGCGTCGGCGGCGTCGGCGTGCAGGTCGCGCCGATGGGCGACGCGTGGGCCACCGGTGTTCCGCTGGACCGCGTGCACCGCATCGACTTCCACGTCGTCCTGCTGTTCGGCGCGGGCCCGGTCCGGCACATGGTCGACTTCACCGAGTACGAGGCCGGCGCCGGGGACCTGCTGTGGATCCGCCCCGGGCAGGTCCACCGCTTCTCGCCCGGCAGCGAGTACCGCGGAACGGCACTGACCATGCAACCCGGCTTCCTGCCGCGCTCCACCGTCGAGGCCACGGGCCTGTACCGCTACGACCTGCCGCCGCTGCTGCACCCCGACCCGGCGCAACTCGCCGGTCTGCGGGCCGCCCTGGACCAGCTGCGACGCGAGTACGAGGACACCGCCACGCTGCCGCTCAGCCTGCACACCGCCGTCCTGCGCCACAGCCTGACGGCGTTCCTGCTGCGGCTCGCGCACCTCGCGGCCAGTTCGGCCGAGGCGCTGCGGCAGCGCTCCGACTCCACGTTCACCCTGTTCCGGGACGCCGTCGAGCGGGACTTCGCCTCCAACCACAGCGTCAGCGCCTACGCCGACGCGCTCGGTTACTCCCGCCGCACCCTGGTACGCGCGGTCCGGGCCGCCACCGGCGAGACCCCCAAGTCGTTCATCGACAAACGCGTCGTCCTGGAGGCCAAGCGGCTCCTCGCCCACACCGACCTGCCCATCGGCCGGATCGGCGCGGCGGTCGGCTTCCCCGACGCGGCGAACTTCTCCAAGTTCTTCCACCAGCACACCGACCGCACCCCGGCGGCGTTCCGTGCGGAACTGCGCTGAGGACGGCGCACCGCGCCCCCGCCCACGTGAAGGAGGGGTCCGCGCAGGTGAAAAGGGGCCCCACGCGCGCGTGGAGCCCCTGGCCGGATCCGGTCAGCGGGCGAAGGTGAACCAGTTGACGTTCACGAAGTCCGTGGGCTGACCGCTGGTGAAGGTCAGATACACGTCGTGCGTGCCCGTCACGCCGCCGATGTTGGCGGGGATCGTCCGCCACGACTGCCAGCCGCCCGTGCTGCCCACCGCGAAACTCCCGACGGGCGCGTTGCTGCGGCTGTCCAGCCGCACCTCGACCAGCCCGCTGACGCCGCTCGCCGCGCCGCTCGCGACCCGGGCGCTGAACTGCCGGGCCGCCGTGGAACCGAAGGCGACGCCCTTGAACTGCACCCAGTCCCCGCTCGCGATCGCGCCGATGTTCCGGCCGCCGCCGGTGTCCGTGGTGGTCTCGGTGATGACGCCGGACTGGCCGTCGAAGGACTCGGCCTGGATGGTGCCGTAGGCGTCGCGGTTGCCGGTCGGCGGGGGCGTGGTGCCCCCGCCGGACGACAGCACCTGGACGTAGTCGACGACCATGGCGTGCCCGGGCTGCGTGCCGCCGTCGGGGCCGCCGCCGAACGCGTCCGGGAAACCGCCGCCCATCGCCACGTTGAGGATGATGAAGTAGCCGTGGTCCGTGGCGTTGCGCCAGGTCGTCGCGTCGACCTGGTCGGCGCGCACCGTGTGGAACCTGGCGCCGTCCAGGAAGAAGCGGATCTCCTCCACGCTCGTCGAGCGGTCCCACTCCATCCGGTAGGTGTGGAAACCGGCCTGACAGGTCGTGCCCTGGCACGTGGTCGAACCGCCGATCCCGCTCGTCTCGTTGCAGGGGCCGCCGGGCGAGGTGCCGCAGTGCATCGTGGCGAACACCGTGTTCATGCCCTGGGTGTTCTCCATGATGTCCAGCTCGCCGACGGCCGGCCAGTTCCAGTAGTTGCCGCGGTAGGGAGCGCCCAGCATCCAGAACGCCGGCCAGTAGCCCTTCGCGGCGGCTCCGGTGACGTTGGGCACCTGGATGCGCGACTCCACGCGCAGTGTGCCGCCGGCGGGGGGCCGGAAGTCGGTGCGCCTGGTCTCGATGCGGCCGGAGGTCCAGTTGCCGGAGGCGTCCCGGCGGGGCGTGATGCGCAGGTTGCCGTTGCCGTCGAGGGAGACGTTGTCGGTGCTGCTCGTCATCGTCTCGATCTCGCCGGTGCCCCAGTTGGCGGGTCCGCCCGGATAGCCCTTGCCGGTGGCGTACTGCCAGTCGCCGGTGTTGACGCCGCTGCCGGCGGGGCCGTTGAAGTCGTCCGCGAACACCTGGGTCCAGCCGGACGGGGGAGGCGGGGCGGAGGCGCTCGCGGAGGGCGCGCCGACACCCGCGGCGGCCGCCGCGAGTCCGAGGGCGCCCGCCACGGCGACGAGCGCGCGCCGCAGGCGCCGGGGTCTGGGGGAGGTGCCGGAGGTTTCGCTCATGGGGGGCCTCTCGGTACGGGGAAGGGGAGAACGCTTGGGGAGGAGGGCTGAGAGCGCTCTCAAAGTGCCGCCAATGTGCTCCCTGGTGCGCCGGTCGTCAAGAGGTGAAGCCACGGAAAACGTGGAACGGGCGCGCGGGCTGGACGGAATCAAAGGGTGCGACTGAGGGGGGAGTTGGGCGTCTGGACCTACTGGTGCCCGGCGGGACGCCGTCGCCCGGCGCGCCGGAGCGGATCATTCGGCCGGGGGACTGGTCGGCGGCCCGTCCGGGCTCCCCGCGCTCGACCGCCTCGGACCGGGAGACCACTTCCGCACGTACCGGCCCGCCGAGTCGTCGACGATCAGGCACACGAGGACGCCGATCACCAGCGTCCACTGCGGCAGCCCTGCCCAGGCGGCGCCGAGGCCCATAGTTCCCGCGAGCGCAGCCATGAGCAGCAGTCGCAGCCCGCGCCGCTGCCCGGGGTGTGCGGCCGGCCGTCGCGCCCGCCTCCGGGCCCGGTCCGCTCCTGCCTTCACCGGTTCCTCCCCCCGTCACGAGTGCCGTCGGGCGGCCCCGCCTCGTTCGACAGCCGGCGAGCAGGGAGGGTTGCCCCACCGGCCTGGGCTCCGGGACGCCGGGGCCCACCCCGCGGCGGCGGTCCGTCGGCCCGGGGCCGGGGAAGCCACCCCCTCCATCCGGCTGAGGGAGGAAGCCGACGCTGTTGAAGCGGGCTCGCCGGGGAACCCGGGGTGGACGACTGACCGACCGGTCCAGGCAGCAGGAGGTTTCCGTGGCCGTTCGCCATCACCTGATCCGAGTCCCGCCGAGCGCGGTGTGGGAGGTCCTCGCCGACGGCAACCGTTACGCGGAATGGGTGGTGGGCACCTCCGAGTCCCACCCCGTGCGCGGGCAGTGGCCGCACGAGGACGCGGCCATCGCGTACCAGGTCCGGCTCGGACCGGTGCAGCTGGACAACGAGACGGTGGTCCGCGTCTGCGAGGAGGGCAGCCGGCTGGAGCTGGAGGCCAAGGCCGGTGTCCTCGGCACCGCGCGCATCGCCATCGAACTGCGGCCGTGGGGCGAGAACTGCCTGGTCATCGTCGACGAACACCCCCTGCGCGGCGCGGGCGGCCGGCTGCACAACGTGGGCTTCGAGGCCCTGATCCAGCTGCGCCACCGCGCCATGCTGGCCCGGCTGGCCCGGCTGTGCGAGGGCACGGACGAGGAGGAGGACGACGCGTACGAGACCCGGCGCCCGCTCGGCCAGGTCACCGCGGCCGACGGGGCGGGCGGAGCCGGCCGTGCCTGATGCCGTGGTGATCGGCGCGGGCCCCAACGGCCTGGTCGCGGCGAACGTCCTGGCGGACGCCGGGTGGAGCGTCGAGGTCCTGGAGGAGCAGCCCGAACCCGGCGGCGCGGTGCGCCACGACCGGGGCGTGCACGCCGACTACGTCAATGACATGTTCAGCTCCTTCTACCCGCTCGCCGCGGCCTCGCCCATCGTGGCGGGGCTGCGCCTGGAGGAGCACGGCCTGCGGTGGAGCCATGCGCCCAGCGTGGTCGCCCATCCGCTCTCCGACGGCCGCTGCGCGCTGCTGGACCGCGACCCCGGGACCACCGCCGCGTCCCTCGAAGCCTTCGCGCCGGGCGACGGCGAGGCCTGGCAGCGGCTGCACGACGTCTGGGAGGGCCTGCGCGGCGACATCGTGGACGCCCTGTTCACGCCGTTCCCGCCGGTGCGCGCCGCGGCGCGGCTCGGCCTGCGGCTGCGCGCGGCGGGCGGGCTGCGCCTGGCCCGCTCCCTGGTGCTGCCGGTGCGCCGGCTCGGCGAGGAGGAGTTCCGCGGCGAGGGAGGCCGGCTGCTCCTCGCCGGCAACGCGCTGCACGCCGACCTCGCCCCGGAGTCGGCGGGCAGCGGCGGCTTCGGCTGGCTGATGGCCATGCTGGGCCAGACCTACGGCTTTCCCGTCCCCGCCGGCGGCTCCGGCGCGCTCACCGCGGCCCTGGTGCGGCGTCTGGAGAGCCGGGGCGGGCGGGTGCGGTGCGGACAGCGCGTCGAGCGGATCGTCGTCGGCGGCGGCCGGGCGCTGGGCGTGCGCACGGCGGGCGGTGACGCCGTGCGGGCCCGGCGCGCCGTGCTGGCGGACGTGTCGGTGCCCGCCCTGTTCGGCGAACTCGTCGAAGCCGAGCACCTGCCCGCGCAACTGCTGCGGGACCTGCGGAACTTCCAGTGGGACTTCGCCACCTTCAAGGTCGACTGGGCCCTGGACGGCCCCGTGCCCTGGCAGGCCGGGCAGGCGTCCCGGGCCGGGACCGTGCACCTCGCCGACGGCATGGACGAGCTGACCCGTTTCGCCGCGCAGATCGCCATGCGGCAGGTCCCGGACCGCCCGTTCCTGATCTTCGGGCAGATGACCACCTCCGACGCCTCCCGTTCCCCGCGCGGCACCGAATCCGCCTGGGCCTACACCCACCTCCCGCACGACATCCGCGCCGACGCCGCCGACGAGGGCATCACCGGCAGCTGGGACGCCAAGGAGCAGGAGCTCATGGCGGACCGCATGGAGCGCCAGGTGGAGCGCTTCGCACCCGGCTTCCGCGCGCTCGTCCGCGGCCGCCGCATCCTGGCGCCCCCCACCCTCCAGGCGCTCGACGCCAACCTGGCCGGCGGTGCCATCAACGGCGGCACGACCGCCATGCACCAGCAGCTCTTCTTCCGCCCCCTACCGGGCACCGGCCGCCCGGAGACCCCCGTGCCGGGCCTGTACCTCGCCTCCTCCGGGGCCCACCCGGGCGGCGGGGTGCACGGCGCGCCCGGCGCCAACGCCGCCCGGGCCGCTCTGCGCCGCCACCGCGCGCCGGGGATGGCGGGCGTGCAGCGGCTCCTGGCCCACCGCGACCGCACCGGAAGCCGGCGCTGAACCGGCCGCGGCGACGCGGCCGGGAAGGAAGGCCCCCATGCACAGCAGCCCACTGGCCGGACGCACGGTCGTCATCACCGGAGCCGCCCGCGGTGTGGGCGCCGCGCTGGCGCGCGAGACCTCCCGGCGCGGCGCCCGGGTGGCGCTCCTCGGGCACGAGAAGGGCTCCCTCGAGGCCGTCGCCGCGTCCCTGCCAGGGCCGTCCCTGGCCGTCGCGGCGGACGTCACCGACCTGGACGCCCTGCACGCCGCCGCGGACACCGTACGGTCCGCCCTCGGCCGCCCGTCGGCCGTGGTGGCCAACGCGGGGATCGCCGAGGGCGGCGCGTTCCTCGCCTCGGACCCGGCCTCCTGGCGCCGCGTGATCGAGGTCAACCTCACGGGCAGCTCGCACACGGCCCGCGTGTTCCTGCCGGACCTGCTGGAGACGGCCGGCTACCACCTCCAGGTGGCCTCCCTGGCGTCGATCGGCGCCGCCCCGCTGATGAGCGCCTACTGCGCCTCGAAAGCGGGCGTCGAGGCCTTCGCGCACTCCCTGCGGGCGGAGGTGGCGCACCGGGGCGTCGCCGTGGGCGTCGCCTACATCAACTGGACCGACACCGAGATGATCCGCGACTTCGACCGGTACGACGTGCTGCGGGAACTGCGCGGTCACATGCCCGCGCCGGCCCGCCGCGTGTACCCGGCGGAGGTCGTGGCCGCCCGGCTGGTGCGGGCCGTGGAGCGCCGCCGCACGGCCGTCTACGCGCCGGCCTGGCTGCGGCTGACGCAGCCGGTGCGCCCGGCCCTGCCGCCGGTGGTGCTGCGGGTGACGCGCCGCACGCTGCCCCGGCTGGAGGCCCGGGCCCCGCTCCGCTCCACCGGGCCGCTCGGCGCCGGAGGCGAGGCCGACCGCCGGGCGGCGGACCACCGCTCCTGACACCGGCGTCCCGCCCCTCCCGGACGGGCGGGCCCATGCCGGACACTGGAGAACGGGAGAAGGGAGGCCGACCGTGCTGACCGAGGTCCGTGAGCAACTGGGCCGGGCCCTGTTCCGGCGCGTCGCCGGCCCGGGCGGACCGCAGACCCGCGCCCGCATCCACGACACACCGGGACCGCGCTGGTTCGGCCCCGACCGGCCGATCCGCACGGTCCACGGCGACGCCTCCATGTTCATCGGCGGGCTGACCGCGCTGCTCCTGCAGTCCCTGCACCCGCTGGCGATGGCGGCCGTCGCCGGGCACTCCGGCTACCGCGGCGACCCGTGGGGGCGGCTGCAACGCACCAGCACCTTCCTGGCGGTGACGACCTACGGCACCGCCGACGACGCGCAGCGGGCCGTCGACCAGGTACGCGCCATCCACGAGCGGATCCGCGGCACCACGGCCGACGGCGAGCCGTACCACGCGGCCGACCCGCACCTGCTCGGCTGGGTCCACGCAGCCGAGGCGTACAGCTTCCTGCGCGCCCACACCCGCTACGGCGCCCGCCCCCTGGACGCGGCCGGCCAGGACGCCTACGTCGCCGACACCGCGCGGGTCGCCGAGGCCCTGGGCGCGGTCGACCCGCCGCGCGACCGCCGCGAGCTGGCCGTGCGGCTGGCCGCCTACCGGCCCGAGCTGCGGGCCACGCCCGAGGCGCGGGCCGCCGCCCGCTTCCTGCTGCTCCGGCCGCCCCTGCCGCTGGCCGTACGGCCCTTCTACGGCGGGCTCGTCGCCAACGCCGTCACCGCGCTGCCCCCCTGGGCCCGCTCCCTGCTGTGGCTGCCCCGGGTCCCGGTCGTCGAGGACCTCGCCGTACGACCCGCCGGCCTCGCCCTGACCCGGACCATCCGCTGGGCCATGACCCCGCCACCCCAGGAGACGTGAGCCCGCCTCACCGGGTGCGCGCGGGGTCCGGCCCCGGCCGGACAGATGAGTAAGGTTCACGGCGTGTCGGCCGAACGACGACGGACGCCGGGGCACCGCGGTGGCCCGGGCCTGCGGGCCGGAGCGTACCCGCGGCCGGACACGTCGAACGAGGCGGCGCGTGTCGGGAGTCCCCGGCGCGCCGCGCGCAGCCTACGGAGGCGGAGGAACCCGGTGAGACTGACGATTCTGGGCGGCGGAGGCTTCCGCGTGCCGCTGGTGTACGGGGCCCTGCTGACCGACCACGCCGAGGGCCGCGTGACCAGCGTCGTCCTGCACGATCCGGACGCGGGACGACTCTCGGCGGTGACGCGCGTCCTCGCCGAACAGGCCGTGGGTGTCCCGGACGCCCCCGAGGTGAGCGCCACCACCGACCTCGACGAGGCGCTGCGCGGGGCCGACTTCGTGTTCTCGGCGATCCGCGTCGGCGGCCTGGAGGGCCGGGCGGACGACGAGCGCGTCGCGCTGGCCGAGGGCGTCCTCGGCCAGGAGACGGTCGGCGCCGGCGGCATCGCCTACGGCCTGCGCACGGTGCCGGTCGCCGAGGACATCGCGGCGCGTGTGGCCCGGCTCGCCCCCGGCGCCTGGGTCATCAACTTCACCAACCCGGCCGGACTGGTCACCGAGGCCATGTCCCGCCACCTGGGCGACCGCGTGATCGGGATCTGCGACTCACCGGTCGGCCTCGGCCGCCGCATCGCCCGCGTGGTGGGCGTGCGGAACCCGGGCGAGGCGTTCATCGACTACGTCGGCCTCAACCACCTCGGCTGGGTGCGCGGCCTGCACGTGGCCGGCCGGGACGAACTGCCGCGCCTGCTCGCGGACCCGGCACTGCTCGGCTCCTTCGAGGAGGGCAAGCTCTTCGGCGCCGACTGGCTGCGCTCCCTGGGCGCCGTCCCCAACGAGTACCTGCACTACTACTACTTCAACCGCGAGGCCGTGAGCGCCTACCGGCAGGCGGAGAAGACCCGCGGCGCCTTCCTGCGCGACCAGCAGGCCCGCTTCTACGCCGAGGTCGCGGACCCGGGGACCTCCGCCCTGAAGGCCTGGGACGACACCCGTGCCGAGCGCGAGGCCACCTACATGGCCGAGAACCGCGAGAGCGCGGGCGCGGGCGAGCGCGACGAGGACGACCTGTCCGGCGGCTACGAGAAGGTCGCCCTCGCCCTGATGCGGGCCATCGCCCGCGACGAGCGCACCACCCTGATCCTCAACGTCCGCAACCGGCACACCCTGTCGGTGCTCGACGGCGAGGCCGTCATCGAGGTGCCCTGCCTGGTCGACGCCAACGGCGCCCACCCCCTCGCCGTCGACCCGCTGCCCGGCCACGCCACCGGGCTGGTCTGCGCGGTCAAGGCCGTCGAGCGCGAGGTCCTGGCCGCCGCCCGGACGGGATCCCGCGCGACGGCCGTGAAGGCCTTCGCGCTGCACCCCCTCGTCGACTCCGTGAACGTGGCCCGCAAGCTGGTCGAGGGCTACACCGAGGCCCACCCGGGGCTGGCGTACCTGAGATGAACGCCGTCGCGTGAGCGCCGTCCCCCCTCCGCTCCCGGCCGCACCGGATTGACCCACGAAAGCGGCAGCGGAATGCCCCCTGCCCCGGGTCACCCGGCTGCCTAGGCTCGTCATCATGACGACGACGCAGCAGCAGACGCCCCCCGCCCGTGACTTCCCGCCGGTCCTCACCCGCGCCGCCGAGGCGGAGCAGACCCGTGACCCCAGCAGTGTGATGACCCTCCTCGCCGACTCCGCGGACACCGGCGGCCGGCTCACCAGCTACCGGTCGACCTTCGCCGAGGGCGCGGTCGGCGCACCCGCCCATCTGCACACCGAGGCGGCCGAGCTGTTCTTCGTGCTCGACGGTGCGCTCCAGGTCCTGGTCGGCGAGGAGATCACCGTGCTGCGGGCCGGCGACTTCCTGCTGGTGCCCCCGCACACCCCGCACGCCTTCGCCGCCGCGCCCGATGAGACGGCCGACGTGCTGTTCGTCTTCACCCCGGGCGCGGGCCGGTTCGACTACCTGCGGCTGCTGGGCCGGGTGATGCGGGGCGAAGCCGCCCCCGAGGAGATCGCTGCCTCCTCGGAGCGCTTCGACAACCACTACGTGGACAGCCCCGTCTGGCGCGAGGCGCTCGCGGCCAGGTCCTGAAGGGGCACCGCGGCCGCTGCGCCCGCGTCGACCGGGCCCGCCGGGGCGGGCACCGCCGGGAGCGGCTCGCAGGCCGCCTGCCGCTGCTTCGGGACGGACACCGGCCGCAGCGGGCGCGGCCCGGACACCACCGTGTAGTCCTGCCCCAGGAACGGCGGGACGATCTCGCCCGGGTCCTCGCCGAGGGCCAGTCGCACCGCGGCCCACGGGGCGTTGACACCGCACAGGGACAGCTGGTGCAAACCGCCCGCCGGGCGGGTGTTGACGTCCATGAGCACGGGCCGCTCGCCGAACATGCGGAACTGGATGTTGGACAGGTGGTGCAGACCGAAGCCCTCGGCGATCCGCCGGGCCGGCTCCAGCCACTGCTCGTGCAGGGTGAAGCCGCGGCGCCGGCCGTTCTTGGTGCGGCCGACGGCCAGCCGGACCCGGTTGTCCGTGCCGGTCAGGCAGTCCACCGACACCTCGGGCTGCTCCAGGCGGGGCATCACCAGCCAGTCGACGGGCTCCCCGGCCCCGTGCAGTGCCTCCAGCACCAGGTCGAGCGGCACGTACGGGCCGGGGAACCCGTCGAGCTGGGCCAGCGAGAAGGGGCTGCGGGTGATCACGCGGAAGCCCACCCCGCCCGCCCCGGAGGCCGGCTTGAAGCAGGCGCGGTGCCCGGCGGCCTCCAACTCCTCGACCGCGGCGAGGAGTTCCTCCGCGGTGCGGACCCTCCACCAGGGCGGTACGGGCACGCCGATCGACTGGACCGCCTCGTAGGCGACCACCTTGTCCGCGAAGAGGGCCACCGCCTCGGGCGTCGGTGCCAGCAGCGCGGTGCCGGCCGCCGCGAACTCGGCGCGGTGCGCCACGATCGCCGCCTGGTGGAGCCGGGGCACGAACACGTCGATGCCGCGCCGCGCGCACTGGTCCAGCGCGTACTCGACGTACCCGGCCGGGGACAGGTTCCCGGGTTCCGGCTCCGCGGTGTCGGCGGCGGCCAGGACGGGCGAGTCCGGGTCGCCGTGCGTGGCGTGGATCTCGACGGCCCGGTCGTCGGGATTCCTCCGCAGCTGATCCATGAAGAACACGTTCTCCGCGTACGTGCGGTTGAGCCAGACGCGTACGCGAGAGACCATCCGGGCCGCCTTTCACGGTTCGCGGGCAGGGCTCGGCGGCCCGTGCCCGGGCAGGAGGAGGGAGGGTCACCAAACCGCCCTGCTCGAGGGGGAGTTCACGGCGGCGGTGTCGGGGCGATCATACGGCTTTCGCGAGCCGGGTCGTGCCACGCCCGTGGGAGCGATCGCGCCGCCCGCCGGGCACCCGGCCCGCCTTGTCGCCGCGGCCCGTGATGTGATCTCTTGGGCAGGCGTGCGCAGGGGCACTCGGAGGGGGCGAAGATGATGTCGACGGCCGAGGGTGCGGGGCAGCCGCCGTCCGCCGGCGGCCGGTCGGCGGGCCGGCCTCCCGCCGCCCGTGAGCGCCGTCAGCCGCTGTCCGCCGCACCGGCTCCGGACGGATGTGCCGCGGCGCCCCGAGTGAGCGAGGAACGGTGATCGAGGAACTGCTGCCCCCCGCCGTGGTGACGGTGGAAGCGTACGGCCGGGACGCCGCGGCCGCCGAGCTCTTCCCCGAGGAGGCGGCCGTCCTGACCCGGGCGGTCGCCAAACGGCAGCGGGAGTTCGCCGTCGTGCGCTCCTGCGCCCGGCGTGCCATGGAGAAGCTCGGTGTGCCGCCGCAGCCGGTCCTGCCGGGGGAGCGGGGCGCCCCGGGCTGGCCGGCCGGGCTGGTCGGCAGCATGACCCACTGCGACGACTACTGCGCCGCGGCGCTGGTCCGCGCCTGCGACCTGGCCTCCCTGGGCATCGACGCCGAGGTCCACGAGCCGCTGTTCGAGGAGGTGCTGTCGACCGTGGCCCTGCCGGCCGAGGTGGACCGGCTGCGGCGGCTCGCCGGCCGGCGTCCCGACGTGCACTGGGACCGGTTGCTGTTCAGCGCGAAGGAGTCCGTCTACAAGGCGTGGTTCCCCCTCACCCGGGAGTGGCTCGACTTCACGGAGGCGGACGTCGAACTCGCCGAGGACGGCAGCTTCCGCGCGGCGCTCCTCGTCCCCGGCCCCCGGGTCGGCGGCCGCCGCCTCGACCACTTCGAAGGCCGCTGGACGACGGGCCGCGGCCTGATCGCCACGGCCGTGGCGGTCCCGCACGCCTGAGCGGGACCGCGTCACGCACCCGGGCCCCGGCCGGTGCGGCTCCCCGGGACTCGCCGGCTCAGGGCCCCGGTTCCGGGCACCAGCTCTCCAGGAGGCGGAAGAACGCCTCCTCGTTGCCGGTCAGGCCCGCCTCCCGAAGGGCCTGCTCCGCCTCGGCGAGCACCGCGGGCGGGACGACGGGCGGGCCGCCGTCCCGGTCGAAGGCCGCCCGGACGGTGTGCAGCAGACGCAGGTACGCCTGGACGGCGGTGCGTTCACGGTCGGTCAGTACGGCGGTCGGCATCGGTCGGCTCTCCCCGTGTCGGCGTCATCGGTCCCGCGCCCGCCAGGGCACGACGCCCCGCACAGCGGTGCGCACCCCCAGCTTGCCGCCCACCACTGACAATCCGGTCCCGCCGCCCTCCGGTTCGCCCGCTCGGCGCAGACGCGACCGACCCGCGCCACCCGCGCGGGCGGCCGTCAGCCCTGCGGGCCGCGGTACCCCAGGGACGCCTCGATGCGCCCGGCCAGGTGGTCGCGCTGCGCCGGGGCGCGGGACGCGGAACCGGCCAGCCAGGCGCGGCACTTGCTGGCGAGCAGCAGTCCGAAGCTCTCCGCCTCGCGCTCGTCGTCGAGGTCGAAGCGGGTGCGCGCGGCGACCTTCAGCACGGTCGCCTGGAGGTCGGCGCGGTCGTCGAGCAGCCGGGCCGCGACCGCCGCACCCTCGACGTGGTGCGAGCAGTGGCCCGCCTTCATGTGCCACAGCTCGTGTCCCAGGATCACCAACTGGTGCTCGGGGGCCGTGCGTTCCTCGATCACCACCAGGTCCTGCTCGGCCATGTCGAGCCAGAGCCCGCTCGCGGTGCCGGGCGGGAAGGCGGCCGTGCGGAAGCGCACGGGGCGGCCGCGGCGTCTGCTCATGCCGTCGCACAGCGCGGCGTACAGCTCGTCCGGACGCGCCGGCGCGGGGAGGGTCAGCTCCGCGACCAGCTCGCCGCACAGGCGGCGCATTTCCCTACCGATGCCCACAGTTCTCCCCACGGTCACGACTCGGGCCGCTTGACGCTCTCCAGGAGCATGTCCAGCCACTCCGCGACCTTGTCGCGGTGCTGGTCGGTGGGCAGCTGCGCGGCACGCCAGGCGATGCCGCGCACGCCGTGGTCCTGCAGCAGCCGCTCCAGCGGGTCGTCGACCGCCGCGGCAGCCTGGCGCTCCCGGTCGGCGAGCTTCTGCAGCAGCTCCTGCTCGGTGTGCTGCAACGCGCTCACCAGGGCCTCGGGATCCTCGGCGGTCAGGAAGCCGGCGTGCACCCGGAAGAACCGCTGCAGCGCGTCGCAGTGCTCCATGGTCGGCCGCCGGTCGCCGTTGATGAGGGCGCCGGCCTGCTGCCGGGACATGCCCGCGCCGTCGGCGATCTCCTGCTGGGTGTATCTGCGGCCGTTGGGCTTGAGCCGGGTGCGCCGCAGCAGGTCCAGACGCTGCAGGAACCGGGCCTGCACATCCGGCTCACCGGCAGGCCGGCCGCTGAGCAGCGCCTTGACCACGGACTCCGGCACCCCGGAGGCCGCGGACAGCCGGGCGGTGTCGAAGACCTCGGCGTGCGGCACGCCGAGCCGGTCGGCGAGCGCGGTGACACGGGAGACGACGGCCGGCAGCACAACAGCCTGCGTGGCGCCCGGACCTTCGACGAAGCCACCCGTCACCGACAGATCTCCTACGTCTCTCACAGGCTTCTCACATATAGATGCCGTGACCTACCCCGGCGTGAACTGACCGGAGCGTAGCCGGTGCCTCGAACTCACATCCAGGTCTCGCCACAACTGTGGCCAATTTCAGCCGTCAACAGCCGCGGAATGCCACGATAGTTGACACGCCTCCGCTCCGGGCAGCAGGATCGGGGCGCCGCGTCAGGGCCGCACAGGCAAGAGGGGTGACCTCCCGATGGCATATCAGGCAGGAGGGCAGCGGCCGGCACCGCGGCCCGTCGCCGAGACTCCCGAGATCCAGGCCTACCTGGAGGACTACGCCGGGCTGCTGGAGACAGCCGGCTCCCCCTCGCTCGTCGTGGACCACTGCTGGGACGTGGTCCTGGCCAACAGCGCCTTCCGGTCGCTCTTCGCCGCCGTCGGGCCGCACCCGACGGCGATGCCCGGCGACAACTTCCTGCGGTTCGTGCTCTTCCACCCCGACGCACCCGCCGTCCTCGGCGACCACGAGTCCAGCTGGTGCCTGCCGATGCTCGCGCACTTCGCCCGGACCGTGGAGACGCACGGCCCCGATCACGGGCTCCAGTCGGTCCGCCGGGACATCGCCCAGGACCCGATCATGGAGGCCGCCTACCGGCACGGCCTGCCGCACTGGATCCGCTCGGTCGGCGAGGACGCCGTCGAGCAGGACGGCGCCGTACGGCCGCTGCTGCACCCGGACCCGCGGCGGGGCGCCGTCGAGTGCCGGATCGTCGCCGAGACCTCCCGCACGCTGGAGGAACTGGGCTGCACCCGGCTCACGTTCGTGTTGCGTGACGCGCGTCGCACGCCGTCCCGGGACCGCCGCACCCGCCGCGCCGCCTCCCACCTCCGGGTCGTCCCCGCCGCCGGCTGACTCCTCGCGGCCCGGGACCCCCAGCGCCGCGCCCCTCGCGGGTCCTCTCTGTGCGGGACCCATTCCCAGAGCGTGTGGTGTGTGACATAGTACTGGCGTGAGCAAGCCGCTGACCTGCGATGTCGTGGTGATCGGCGCCGGAGTGGTCGGCGCCGCTTGCGCCTTGTACGCCGCCCGGGCCGGCCTGCGTCCGGTCGTCGTGGACCGCGGCCCGGTCGCCGGCGGCACCACCGGCGCGGGGGAGGGCAACCTCCTCGTCTCCGACAAGGAGCCCGGCCCCGAACTCGAACTGGCCCTGCTGTCCGCCCGCCTGTGGGCCGAGCTGGCCGAGGAGGGGCTGGGCGGGGCCGTCGAGTACGAACCCAAGGGCGGTCTCGTCGTCGCCGGCGGCGACACGGCCCTGGCCGGGCTGGAGAAGCTCGCCGCCGGGCAGCGGGCGGCGGGGGTGGCGGCACTGCCGGTGCCGGCGACCGGGCTCCGCGACCTGGAACCGCACCTGGCCCCCGGCCTCGCGGGCGGCATGCACTACCCGCAGGACGCCCAGGTGATGCCCGCCCTCGCGGCCGCGCACCTCCTGCGCGCCTCCGGGGCCCGGCTGCTCACCGGCCGGGAGGTGACCGAGGTGCTGCGCGGAGCCGGTGGTGCGGTACGCGGCGTGCGGACCGACCGGGGCGAGCTGCACGCCCCGGCGGTGGTCAACGCGGCGGGCACCTGGGGCGCCGAGGTGGCGGCCCGGGCCGGAGTCCGCCTGCCCGTCCTGCCCCGGCGCGGTTTCGTCCTGGTCACCGAGCCGCTGCCGCCCCGGATCCGGCACAAGGTGTACGCCGCGGACTACGTCGCCGACGTGGCCAGCGACGCGGCGTCGCTGCAGACCTCCCCGGTGGTGGAGGGCACGCCCGCGGGGCCGGTCCTCATCGGCGCCAGCCGCGAACGGGTCGGTTTCGACCGGTCGTTGTCGCTCCCGGCCGTCCGGGCCCTCGCCGCCGGGGCCACCGCGCTGTTCCCGTTCCTCGCCGGCGTGCGCGCCCTGCGCACCTACGCCGGTTTCCGGCCGTATCTGCCCGACCACCTGCCCGCGATCGGCCCCGACCCCCGCCTGCCCGGCCTCTTCCACGCCTGCGGGCACGAGGGCGCGGGCATCGGGCTCGCCACCGGCACCGGCCGGCTGATCGCCCGGGCGCTCACCGGTGAGCCGCCCGACCTGGACCTCGGGCCGTTCCGGCCCGACCGCTTCCCGCAGGAGGCCCCGTGAATCCCCTGGAGCTGGCGGGCGCCCGGCCCGGCCCCGCCTTCACCGTCACCTTCGACGGCCGCCCCGTGCAGGCCCTGCCCGGGCAGACGGTCGCCGCCGTGCTGTGGACGGCCGGCGTCACCTCCTGGCGGACCACCCGGGGCGAGGGCCGCCCGCGCGGGGTGTTCTGCGGGATCGGCGTCTGCTTCGACTGCCTGGTGACCGTCAACGACCGCCCCGGCCAACGCGCCTGCCTGGTGCCGGTGCACCCGGGCGACACGATCGTCACCCAGGCCGGGTCGGGTCACGGCGAGGTGCGCCGTGCGGACTGAACCCGTGCCGTTCGGCGCCCCGCGCACCGGCCCCGCCGCCGACCGGGACCGGACCGCCCACCGGGAGGCGCGCCGTGCGCACTGACCTCGCCGTGATCGGGGCCGGGCCCGCCGGTCTCGCCGCCGCCCTGGCCGCGTCCGCACGCGGGGTGCGTGTGGCGCTCGTCGACGCCGCGCCCGGGCCGGGCGGGCAGTTCTACCGGCAGCCCGCGGCCGGTCTCGGCGCCACCCGGCCCGAGGCGCTGCACCACCGGTGGCGGACGTGGCAGCGGCTGCGGGACGACCTCGCCGCCGCCGCCGTGAACGTTCTGACGGAGCATCACGTCTGGTGCGTGGAACCGGTCTCCGGCGGTTTCACCGTGCACGCCCTGCTCGGCCCCGGGCAGGAGGAGCCCGCCGAGGTGCACGCGCGTGCCCTCCTGCTGGCCACCGGCGGTCACGAGACGGTCCTGCCCTTCCCCGGCTGGACCCTGCCCGGCGTCGTCACCGCCGGAGGAGCGCAGGCCATGCTCAAGGGCGGGCTGGTGGTGCCGGGCGGCCGGGCCGTCGTCGCCGGGACCGGACCGCTGCTGCTGCCCGTGGCCGCCGGCCTCGCCGCGGCCGGGGTGGGGGTCGCCGCACTCGTCGAGTCCACCGGCCCCCGGCGGCTCGCCCGCCACGCCCGGGCCCTGGCCGCCAAGGTCCCCGAAGGCGCCGGGTACGCGGCCCGGCTGCTGCGCCACCGTGTGCCGGTCCTCACCCGCCACACCGTCGTCCGCGCCCACGGCGAGGACCGGCTGACCGGCGTCACGATCGCCGCCCTCGGACCCGACGACCGCGTCCGGCCCGGCACCGAACGGCGGCTGGACTGCGACACCCTGGCCGTCGGCCACGGCATGGTCCCGCAGACCGATCTCGCCGGGGCCCTGGGCTGCCGCCTGGACGGACTCGGCGTGGCCGTCGACGCCGAGCAGCGCACCGACGTGCCCGGCGTATGGGCGGCCGGGGAGACCACCGGCGTCGGCGGCGCCGCCCTGGCCCTGGCCGAGGGGCACATCGCCGGCAGCTCCGCCGCGGCCCGCCTGCGCGGCACCGACCCCGCCCCCGCGCCCGCCGCCCTCAGGTCCCGGGCACGGCAGCGGAATTCGGCCACCGCCCTCGACACCGCCTGGGCCCCGCCCGCGCACTGGGCCGAGCAGCTCACCGGCGACACCGTCGTCTGCCGCTGCGAGGAGGTCACCGCCGGCGACGTCCGCGGCGCCCTGGACCTCGGGGCGGGCGACGAGCGGACCGTGAAGCTGCTGACCCGGGCGGGAATGGGCTGGTGCCAGGGCCGCATGTGCCATGCGGCGGTCGCCGCCCTCGCCGGCCGCCGGCCCACCCCGCCCGCACGTCCGTTCGCCCGGCCCGTGCCGCTCGGCGTCCTCGCACGGCAACACACCGAGAAGGGACCGTCATGACCGAACACCGCCCCTGGCGCGGCGTCCTCGTCGCCACCGCGCTGCCGCTCGACCCCGACCTCTCCGTGAACCTCGACCGCTACGCCGAGCACTGCGCCTGGCTGGTGGAGAACGGCTGCGACGGCGTGGTGCCCAACGGCTCCCTCGGCGAGTACCAGGTGCTCACGCCCGAGGAACGCGCCCGGGTCGTCGAGACGGCCGTCGCGGCGGTCGGCGGGGAGCGGGTGATGCCGGGCGTCGCCGCCTACGGCTCCGCCGAGTCCCGGCGCTGGGCCGAGCACGCGGCCGAGGCGGGCTGCCGTTCGGTGATGCTGCTGCCGCCGAACGCCTACCGCGCCGACGAGCGGTCCGTCCTCGCCCACTACGCGGAGGTCGCGAAGGCGGGCCTGCCGGTCGTGGCGTACAACAACCCCATAGACACCAAGGTCGACCTCCTGCCGGAACTGCTCGCCCGGCTGCACGGCGAGGGACACATCCGGGCCGTCAAGGAGTTCTCCGGCGATGTCCGCCGGGCCTACCGGATCGCCGAACTGGCCCCGGACCTGGACCTGCTGGCCGGGGCCGACGACGTCCTGCTGGAGCTGGCCGTCGCGGGCGCCAAGGGCTGGGTCGCGGGCTACCCGAACGCCCTGCCCCGGGCCTCGGCCGAGCTGTACCGGGCGGCGGTGGCCGGCGACCTGGTAACCGCTCTGCCGCTGTACCGGCAGCTGCACCCGCTGCTGCGGTGGGACTCCCGGGTGGAGTTCGTGCAGGCCATCAAGTTGTCCATGGACGTCGTCGGCCGCCACGGCGGCCCCTGCCGGCCGCCGCGTGCGGCGCTGCTGCCCGAACAGGAGGCCGCCGTACGGGCCGCCACCGAGAAGGCCGTCGCGGCCGGATGGGCGTAGGGGCCATGCGCAGCAGACTCGTCCTGCACGCCGTCGACTCGCACACCGAGGGCATGCCGACCCGGGTGATCACCGGCGGCATCGGCACCGTCCCGGGCGCGACGATGAACGAACGGCGGCTGTGGTTCCGCGAACACCGCGACGACGTCAAGCAGTTGCTGATGAACGAGCCGCGCGGCCACTCCGCCATGAGCGGCGCGATCCTCCAGCCGCCCACCCGCCCCGACTGCGACTGGGGCGTCCTCTACATCGAGGTCTCCGGTTATCTGCCGATGTGCGGGCACGGCACCATCGGGGTGGCCACCGTGCTCGTCGAGACCGGCATGGTCGAGGCCGTCGAACCCGTCACGACCATCCGCCTGGACACCCCGGCGGGCCCGGTGCTGGCCGAGGTGGCCGTCGAGGACGGGGCCGCCAGGCAGGTCACCCTGCGCAACGTGCCCTCCTTCGCCGTCGGCCTCGACCGCGAGGCGGTCCTGCCCGACGGCCGCTCGGTGACGTACGACCTGGCGTTCGGCGGCAACTTCTACGCCATCCTGCCCCTGGAGCGGTTCGGGCTGCCCTTCGACCGCTCCCGCAAGGACGAGATCCTCGCCGCGGGTCTGTCGTTGATGGCCGCCGTCAACGCCGAGGACCCGCCCGTCCACCCCGAGGATCCCTCGATCCGCGGACTGCACCACGTGTACCTGGCGGCCCCCGGCTCGACCGCCGCCCACTCCCGGCACGCCATGGCCATCCACCCCGGCTGGTTCGACCGCTCGCCCTGCGGCACCGGCACCAGCGCCCGGATGGCGCAGTTGCACGCACGCGGCGAACTCCCGCTGCACACCGAGTTCGTGAACGAGTCCTTCATCGGCACCCGCTTCACCGGCAGACTGCTCGGCACGACCGAGGTCGCCGGCCGGCCGGCCGTCCTGCCCAGCTTCACCGGACGGGCCTGGATCACCGGCACCGCCCAGTACCTGCTCGACCCCGACGACCCGTTCCCCGCGGGATTCGTCCTGTAGGCCGGGCACGCCCGCGCACACGAGAGGAACCACGACCGACATGGCCCCGCAGCACACCCCCGCCCTGCCCGTGCTCGGCAGCAGGAAGCCCAGCCACCGGGAACGGGTCGCGGACGCGCTGCGGGCCGCCCTCATCGCCGGTGAACTGCGGCCGGGCGAGGTGTACTCGGCCCCCGGCCTCGCCGCCCGCTTCGGCGTCTCGGCGACCCCGGTGCGCGAGGCCATGCTCGACCTCGCCAAGGAGGGACTGGTCGACACCGTGCCCAACAAGGGCTTCCGGGTCACCGCCGTCTCCGAGCGGCAGCTCGACGAGTACACGCACGTCCGGCGGCTGATCGAGATCCCCACGACGGCGGGGCTCGCGGCGACGGCCGACCCGGCGGCCCTGCGGGCGCTGCGCCCGGTGGCCGAGGAGATCGTCACCTCCGCGGCCGACGGCGACCTCATCGCCTACGTCGAGGCCGACCTGCGCTTCCACCTCGGCCTGCTGGCCCTCGCCGGCAACGGCCACCTCGTCGACGTCGTGCGGGATCTCCGGCGCCGCTCGCGGCTCTACGGGCTGACGGCGCTGGTGGAACAGGGACGGCTGCGTGCGTCCGCCGAGGAACACTTGGAGATCCTCGACGCCCTGCTGGCCCGCGACGAGGAGGCCGTGCGCGCGGTGATGACCCGCCACCTCGGCCACGTCAGGGGGATGTGGGCCGCGCCCTGACCCCCTCCTTGCGCAGTTACGCAAGCAGCTTGCGTTTCTTGCGCTAGTCTTGCGGGCATGACGCGACGACTTGCCGAGGTGGCGAAGAAGGTCGGGGTCAGCGAGGCCACCGTCAGCCGGGTGCTCAACGGCAAGCCCGGGGTCTCCGAGCCGACCCGGCAGGCGGTGCTCTCCGCCCTCGACGTCCTGGGCTACGAGCGCCCCACGCAGCTGCGCGGCGAGCGCGCCCGTCTGGTCGGTCTGGTCCTGCCCGAGCTGCAGAACCCGATCTTCCCGGCGTTCGCGGAGGTCATCGGCGGGGCCCTGGCCCAGCTCGGACTGACCCCGGTGCTGTGCACACAGACCCGCGGCGGTGTCTCCGAGGCGGACTACGTGACGCTGCTGCTCCAGCAGCAGGTCTCCGGCGTGGTGTTCGCCGGCGGCCTGTACGCCCAGGCCGACGCCCCGCACGACCACTACCGGCAGCTCGCCGAGCGGCACATCCCCGTCGTGCTGGTCAACGCCGCCATCGAGCACCTGGGCTTTCCCGGCGTGTCCTGCGACGACGCGGTCGCGGTCGAACAGGCCTGGCGGCACCTGTCCTCCCTCGGGCACGAGCGCATCGGGCTGGTGCTGGGCCCGGCCGACCACGTCCCGTCGGCACGCAAACTGGCCGCCGTACGGGCCGTGGGGCACGTGCCCGACGAGTTCGTCGCCCGCGCCATGTTCTCCATCGAGGGTGGACACGCGGCGGCGGCCCGGCTCATCGACCGGGGCGTCACCGGCTTCATCTGCGCCAGCGACCCGCTGGCCCTCGGCGTCGTGCGCGCCGCCCGCCGCAAGGGACTCGACGTGCCCGCGCGGATCTCCGTCGTGGGCTACGACGACTCCGCGCTGATGAACTGCACCGAGCCCCCGCTCACCACGGTCCGCCAGCCCATCGAGGCCATGGGCAAGGCCGTCGTGGAGCTGCTGAACGCCCAGATCAGCGGTGGTTCGGTGGCGGCCGACGAGCTGCTGTTCGAGCCGGAACTGGTGGTGCGCGGCTCGACGGCCCAGGCACCGCGCATCTGAGATCCACCCTTCTGTCGAACAATTACAGATTCTGCGCGACATCTTGCGGACAGATGTCGCCGGTGCTTGAGTGTGCGGCGCCCCCGCTCCCGTCCTGAGGCGTCCACCCGCTCCTGCCCTAAGGGGTCCACCGATGACAAGCACCGGGATCCGCCGTACCGTCGCCGTGATCGGCGTCAGCGCGCTCGCGCTCACCGCCTGCGGCGGAGCCGACGGCGACTCCGCCAGTGGCAAGACCCGCATCACGGTCAACTGCATGCCCCCCAAGAGCGCCAAGGTCGACCGCGCGTTCTTCGAGGAGGACGTCGCCGCCTTCGAGAAGCAGAACCCGGACATCGACGTCGTCCCGCACGACGCGTTCCCCTGCCAGGACCCCAAGACGTTCGACGCGAAACTCGCCGGCGGGCAGATGGAGGACGTCTTCTACACGTACTTCACCGACGCCCGGCACGTCGTCGACATCGACCAGGCCGCCGATCTCACGCCGTACGTCAAGGAGCTCAAGAGCTACGGCACCGTCCAGAAGCAGCTGCGCGACATCTACACCGTCGACGGCAAGGTGTACGGCGTCCCGCGCACCGGCTACTCGATGGGCCTGATCTACAACAAGGCCCTCTTCGAGAAGGCCGGCCTCGACCCCGAGCGGCCCCCGGCGACCTG
This sequence comes from Streptomyces sp. NPDC053665, assembly GCF_055585285.1. NCBI lineage: Bacteria > Bacillati > Actinomycetota > Actinomycetes > Kitasatosporales > Streptomycetaceae > Streptomyces > Streptomyces sp. NPDC053665. The sequence goes on along the minus strand of NZ_JBVJKK010000001.1, from coordinate 836,673 downwards.
GCCCGAGGTCCGCAGCGCCGCCAAGAAGATCGCCGGCCTGGGCGGCGGCACCGTCGGCTACGCCGACTACAGCGCCCAGAACCAGGGCGGCTGGCACTTCACCGCCGAGCTGTACTCCCAGGGCGGCGAGGTCGTCGACGCCGCCGGCGAGCGGGCGACCGTCGACAGCCCCGAGGGCCGCGCCGTGCTGCGGACCCTGCACGACATGCGCTGGACGGACGAGTCGATGGGCAGCAAGCAGCTCCTGGTCATCAACGACGCGCAGCAGATGATGGGTTCGGGCAAGCTCGGCATGTACCTCGCCGCCCCCGACAACATCCCGATCCTGGTCAAGGAGAAGGGCGCCGACTACGAGGACATCGCCATCGCCCCGATGCCCGGCGGCAGGGCGACCCTCGTCGGCGGTGACGGCTACATGTTCAGCAAGAAGGCGAGCCCCGCCCAGATCCGCGCCGGGCTCAAGTGGCTGGACCACATGTTCCTCACCCCCGGCGACGGCTTCCTCGGGGACTACGCCCGCGCCAAGAAGAACGACGCCCCGGTCGGACTGCCCGAGCCGCGCCTGTTCACCGGCGCCGCCGATGCCAAGGACCAGCAGGTCAAGAAGGCCAACGCCAATGTCCCGGTGGAGAACTACCAGCCCTTCCTGGACGGCAACCAGAACCTCGGCATGAAGATCGAGCCGCCCCACGCCCAGCAGATCTACTCCGTGCTCGACGGGGTCGTCTCCGCCGTCCTCACCAAGCGGGACGCGGACATCGACCGGCTGCTGAAGGACGCCTCCGGCAAGATCGACGGCATCCTGGCACGGGGCTGAGCCCGGTGAAGCACCCGGGGCCCATCCCGACGAGGACCGCCGACCGGCCGCTCGCCCGGGCGATCGCGGTCCGCCCGGTCCAGGCACCGTCCCCGGCAGGGGACCGGGGGCGGCGCCGCCGCCTCGCCGACCAGGGCCGCGCCTACGCCTTCCTCCTGGGCGGACTGATCTGCTTCGCCCTGTTCTCCTGGTACCCGGCGATCCGCGCGGTCGTGATCGCCTTCCAGAAGTACACGCCCGGCTCCGACCCCGAATGGGTCGGCACGGCCAACTTCACCCGCGTCGTGCAGGACCCGGAGTTCGCCGCCGCCTGGCGCAACACCCTCACCTTCACCGTGCTCGCCCTGCTGATCGGCTTCGCGGTCCCCTTCGTGCTGGCCCTCGTCCTCAACGAACTCCGTCACGCCAGGGCGTTCTTCCGTGTCGTGGTCTACCTGCCGGTGATGATCCCGCCGGTGGTCAGCGCCCTGCTGTGGAAGTGGTTCTACGACCCCGGCGCCGGTCTCGCCAACGAGGCGCTGCGGTTCCTGCACCTGCCCACCTCCAACTGGTCCAACGGCGCCGACACCGCCCTCGTCTCCCTCGTCATCGTGGCCACCTGGGCCAACATGGGCGGCACCGTGCTGATCTACCTGGCCGCCCTGCAGTCCATCCCCGGCGAGCTGTACGAGGCGGCCGAACTGGACGGGGCGAGCCTGCTGCAACGCGTCCGGCACGTCACCGTCCCGCAGACCAGGTTCGTGATCCTCATGCTGATGCTGCTTCAGATCATCGCCACCATGCAGGTGTTCACCGAACCGTTCGTCATCACGGGCGGCGGCCCGGAGAACGCCACGGTCACCGTGCTGTACCTGATCTACAAGTACGCCTTCCTGTACAACGACTTCGGCGGGGCCTGCGCGCTCAGCGTGATGCTCCTGCTGCTGCTCGGCCTGTTCTCCGCCGGGTACCTGCGGCTGACCCGGACCGACGGGGAGGCGGCATGAGCAGCACCCGCACCCTGGTCTCCCCGGCCGTCCTCGCCCGGCCGCGCGGCAGGGCCGTGTACTGGACCGTGTTCACCGGCGTCGTCCTGCTGTTCGCGCTGGCCTTCCTCTTCCCCGTCTACTGGATGGTCACGGGCGCGATGAAGTCGGCCGACGAGGTGGCGCGCACCCCGCCCACCCTCGTCCCGGACACCTGGCGGACGTCCGGCTACACGGACGCCTGGGACCTGATGCAGTTGCCCACGCACCTGTGGAACACGGTCGTGCAGGCGGCCGGGGCGTGGCTGTTCCAGCTGGTGTTCTGCACCGCCGCCGCCTACGCCCTGTCCAAGCTGAAGCCCGCCTTCGGCAAGGTCGTCCTGGCCGGCATCCTGGCCACCCTGATGGTCCCGGCGCAGGCCCTGGTCGTGCCCAAGTACCTGACCGTCGCCGACCTCGGCCTGCTCAACGACCCGCTCGCCATCTGGCTGCCGGCCGTCGCCAACGCCTTCAACCTCTACCTGCTCAAGCGGTTCTTCGACCAGATCCCCCGGGACGTCCTGGAAGCGGCCGAGATGGACGGTGCCGGGCGGCTGCGGGTGCTGTGGTCGATCGTGCTGCCCATGTCCCGGCCCGTGCTGGGCGTGGTGTCGATCTTCGCGCTGGTCGCCGTGTGGCAGGACTTCCTCTGGCCCCTGATGGTCTTCTCCGACACCGGCAGGCAGCCGATCAGCGTGGCCCTCGTCCAGCTGTCGCAGAACATCCAGCTGACCGTGCTCATCGCCGCCATGGTGATCGCCAGCATCCCCATGGTCGCGCTGTTCCTCGTCTTCCAGCGGCACATCATCGCCGGGATCAGTGCGGGCAGCACCAAGGGCTGACGCCGCCGACCCCCCCCTTACGACGAAAGGCACCGACCGTGGGACAGCCCACCCCCGCCTCCCCGTCCTCCTCGGCCGCCGACTGGTGGCGCTCCGCCGTCATCTACCAGGTGTACGTCCGCAGCTTCGCCGACGGCGACGGTGACGGCACCGGCGACCTCGCGGGCGTGCGTGCCCGGCTGCCCCATCTCGCCGAACTCGGCGTCGACGCGCTGTGGTTCACGCCCTGGTACCTGTCCCCCATGAAGGACGGCGGCTACGACGTCGCCGACTACCGGATGATCGACCCGGCGTTCGGCACCCTCGCCGAGGCCGAGAAGCTCATCGCCGAAGCGCTGCACCTGGGCATCCGCACCATCGTCGACATCGTCCCGAACCACGTCTCCGACCAGCACCCCTGGTTCCGCGCCGCCCTCGCGGGCGGCCCCGAGCGGGAGCTGTTCCACTTCCGCCCGGGCCGGGGCGCCGGCGGCGAGCTGCCGCCCAACGACTGGCGCTCGGAGTTCGGCGGCCCCGCCTGGACCCGCGTCGCCGACGGCTCCTGGTACCTCCACCTGTTCGCCCCCGAGCAGCCCGACCTGAACTGGGCCCACCCGGCGGTCCGCCAGGAGCACGAGGACGTCCTGCGGTTCTGGATGGAGCGCGGCGTCGCCGGAGTGCGCATCGACTCCGCCGCGCTGCTGGCCAAGGACCCCCGGCTGCCCGACTTCGTCCAGGGCCGCGACCCGCACCCCTACGTCGACCGCGACGAACTGCACGACGTCTACCGCTCCTGGCGGGCCGTCGCCGACGAGTACGGCGCCGTGTTCGTCGGCGAGGTCTGGCTGCCGGACACCGAGCGCTTCGCCCGCTACCTGCGCCCCGACGAACTGCACACCGCCTTCAACTTCTCCTTCATGACCTGCCCCTGGGACGCGGGACGGCTGCGCCGCTCCATCGACGAGACCCTGGCCGAGCACGCCCCGGTGGGCGCGCCCGCCACCTGGGTGCTGTGCAACCACGACGTGACCCGCACCGTCACCCGCTACGGCCGCCGGGACACCGGGTTCGACTTCGCCACCAAGGCCTTCGGCATCCCCTCCGACCCGGAACTGGGCACCCGTCGGGCACGCGCTGCCGCCCTGCTGTCCCTGGCCCTGCCCGGCGCCGTCTACGTCTACCAGGGCGAGGAACTGGGCCTGCCCGAGGCCGAGATCCCCCCGGACCGCATCCAGGACCCGATGCACTTCCGCTCCGGCGGCACCGACCCGGGCCGGGACGGCTGCCGTGTGCCGCTGCCCTGGACGGCCGGGGCACCGCACGCCGGGTTCGGCGGCGAACCGTGGCTGCCGCAGCCCGAGGACTGGGCCGCGTACGCCGCCGACCGGCAGGCCCGCGACCCGGAGTCGATGCTCCGTCTGTACCGGGAGGCGATCCGGCTCCGCCCCGTCTTCGGCGACGGCCCTCTCACCTGGCTTCCGGCCCCCGACGGCGTGCTCGCCTTCGGCCGGGCGGACGCCCTGTGCCTGGTGAACCTGTCCGGCACCCCCGTCACCCTGCCCGCCCGTGCACGACTGCTCCTCGCCAGCGGCCCGCTGGACGCCGAGGGGCGGCTGCCCGAGGACGCCGCGGTCTGGCTGCGCGCCTGAGACCGCGGCAACGCGCTATCCCCGTACCCCCACCACGAAGGGATCAGCACATGCACACCCAGCAGACTGTCAGGAGCATGCCAGCCCTGGCGACGGCCGTGGTGCTCGCCGCCGGGACCCTCGTCGCCCTCGCCCCCACCCCGGCGCAGGCCGCGGCGGGCGCCACCCTGCCGTTCACGTCGGTCGAGGCCGAGTCGGCGGCCGGCACCGGCTCCCGGATCGGCCCCGATCACACCCAGGGCACCCTCGCCTCCGAGGCCTCGGGACGCCAGGCCGTGCGCCTCGCACCCGGGCAGCGCGTCGAGTTCACGGTGCCCCGCACGGCCGACGCGGTGAACGTCGCCCACAGCGTCCCCGACGGCCAGTCCGGCTCGCTCGACGTGTACGTCAACGGCCGCAAGCTCGCCCGGACCCTGCCGGTGACCTCGAAGTACTCGTACGTCGACACGCCCTGGATCCCCGGTGCGAAGACGCACCACTTCTACGACAACGCCCGGATGCTGCTCGGGGAGACCGTCCGGGCCGGCGACAAGGTCGCCTTCCAGGCCACGAACGTCCAGGTGACCGTGGACGTGGCCGACTTCGAGCAGGCGGCCGGGCCCGCGTCCCAGCCGGCGGGGTCGGTGTCCGTCACCTCCAAGGGAGCCGACCCCAGCGGCCGGGGCGACTCCACCCAGGCCTTCCGGGACGCCATCGCGGCGGCCCGGGGCGGGGTGGTGTGGATCCCGCCGGGGGAGTACCGGCTGACCCAGTCCCTCAACGGCGTGCAGGACGTCACCCTCCGGGGCGCCGGGCACTGGCACTCCGTGGTGCGCACCTCCCGCTTCATCGACCAGTCCGGTTCCGCCGGGAACGTCCACATCGAGGACTTCGCGGTGATCGGCGAGGTCACCGAGCGCGTCGACTCCACCCCGGACAACTTCGTCAACGGCTCGCTCGGTCCGAACAGCTCCGTCTCCGGCATGTGGCTGCAGCACCTGAAGGTCGGGCTGTGGCTGATGGGCAACAACGACAACCTGGTCGTCGAGAACAACCGCTTCCTCGACATGACCGCCGACGGACTCAACCTCAACGGCGGCGCCCGCGGCGTGCGCGTCCGCCAGAACTTCCTGCGCAACCAGGGCGACGACGCGCTCGCCATGTGGTCGCTGAACGCGCCGGACGTCGACAGCAGCTTCGAGAACAACACCATCACCCAGCCGAACCTCGCCAACGGCATCGCGATCTACGGCGGCACCGACATCACCGTGCGCGGCAACCTCGTCTCCGACACCAACGCGCTCGGCAGCGGCATCGCCATCTCCAACCAGAAGTTCCTCGACCCCTTCCACCCGCTCGCCGGGACCATCACGGTCGACGGCAACACCCTCGTGCGCACCGGCGCGATGAACCCCAACTGGAACCACCCCATGGGCGCCCTGCGGGTCGACTCCTACGACAGCGCCATCGGGGCGCAGGTGCGCATCACCGACACGACCGTCACCGACAGCCCCTACAGCGCCTTCGAGTTCGTCTCCGGCAGCGGGCGCGGCTTCGCGGCGAGGAACATCACCGTCGACGGGGCGACCGTGCGCAACACGGGCACGGTCGTCGTCCAGGCCGAGACCCAGGGCGCCGCCACCTTCCGCAACGTCACCGCCTCCGGTGTCGGCGCCGCGGGTGTCTACAACTGCCCCTACCCGAGCGGCTCGGGCACCTTCACCCTCACCGACGGCGGCGGCAACTCCGGCTGGAGCAGCACCTGGTCGGACTGCGACAGCTGGCCGCAGCCCGGCCAGGGCAACCCCGACCCGGACCCGGACCGCAACCTCGCCAAGGGCCGCCCGGCCACGGCCACCGGCTCCCAGGACGTCTACACGCCCGGCAAGGCGGTCGACGGTGACGCGAACACCTACTGGGAGTCGGCCAACCGCGCCTTCCCGCAGTCCCTGACCGTCGACCTCGGCTCCGCCCAGGCGGTCCGGCGCCTGGTGCTCAAGCTGCCCCCGCAGGCCGCCTGGCAGGCCCGTACGCAGACGCTGTCGGTGCTCGGCAGCACGGACGGATCGGCGTGGTCGACGGTGGTGGCCGCGAAGGACTACCGCTTCGACCCGGCCACCGGCAACACCGCCACGGTCACCCTGCCCGCCGGTACCGGCCTGCGCCACCTGCGCCTCCAGGTGACGGCCAACACCGGCTGGCCGGCGGCCCAGTTCAGCGAGGTGGAGGCGTACCTCTCCTGACCTGCCCGCACGCCCCGCGCCCCGCCGCCCCGGACACACGAGGCGGCGGGACGCGGGGCCCGCGCGCTCACGGCAACGGCCCTCAACGCCGCAGCGGAGCGTGAGCCGTCTCCGGCAGCCGCAGGTACACCAGCGACGATCCCAGGCAGATCGCGGCGACGTACCAGGGGAACAGGCCCGCGTGGCCCAGTTCCTCGAACAGCGTGCCCAGGTAGGGAGCCGTGCCGCCGAAGACGGCCACCGTCAGGGAGTAGGGGAAGCCGATGCCCGCCGCGCGGACGCGGGGCGGGAAGATCTCCGCGTTGACGGCCGCGCTGATCGAGGTGAACCCGGTCAGCAGCACCATGCCCGAGCACTGCACGAGCAGCAGCACGGTGAAGGAGTCGCGCAGCGCGTGCAGCAGCGGCACCACGAGCAGGGCGAAGCCCAGACCGAAGAAGAGCAGCAGCGGACGGCGGCCGAGGCGGTCCGACAGCAGCCCGCCGAGCGGCTGCAGCAGGGCGAAGAACGCCAGCGAGAGGGTGCCCGCGAGCAGCGCGTCCGCCTTCTCCACGCCCGCGTCGAGTTCGGCGTACGTCGGCAGGTACGACGTCCAGGTGTAGTAGGCGAGGGTGCCGCCCGCCGTGATGCCGGCGACCAGGAGGGACGCGCGCGGATGCCGGCGCAGCGACTCGAACAGGCCCGGGCGGGGCGCCTTCTCCTGCTCGGCGCTGCGGGTCTCCTGCGCGCCGCGCCGGACCCAGAAGCCGACCAGGCTCAGGACGGCGCCCAGGACGAAGGGGACCCGCCAGCCCCAGCCGTTCATCCGCTCCTCGCTCAGCGTGCCCACCAGCAGCGTCGCGACGCCGGGGGCGACGAGCTGGCCCACCGTCGTCGAGACGTACTGGAAGCTGGAGAACAGCCCGCGCCGGCCCGGGGCCGCCGACTCCACCAGGAACGTCGTCGAGGCCGCGAACTCCCCGCCCACCGACAGGCCCTGCAACAGCCGGGCGAGGACGAGGACCACCGGCGCGAGCACACCCACCGACGCGTACGTCGGAGTGAGCCCCACCAGCAGGCTGCTGCCGCCCATGAGCAGGATGGTGACGGTCAGCGCGGCCCGCCGCCCGTGCCGGTCCGCGACCGCGCCCATCAGCAGCCCGCCCACGGGCCGCATGAAGAAGCCCACCGCGAACACCGCGAACGTCGACAGCAGCGGCACCAGCGAGCTGTCCGCGCCCTTCGGGAAGACCTGGCCGGCGATGTAGGTGGCGAGGAACGTGTAGGCGTACCAGTCGTACCACTCCACCGCGTTGCCCACGGAGGCGGCGAGAAGCTGGCGAACGGGCCGTTTCGTCGGCGGGGGAGCCGTCTGCGTCTGCGTCACGCCCCTCACCCTCCCCCCGGTAAGCGCCGCCGCACCCGGCGTACCGGCGACTTTCACACGAGCGTCACCGGCCCCTTCCTCGGCGTTCGGTGTCCCTGAAACACTCCTTCCGCGCGGCTTCCGTCACCCGCCGGCCCTCCCGCACCCCAGGATGAGAGGTCTGTCCTTCATGCCCGACGTCAACCGGCGCCGATTCCTCCAACTCGCGGGGGCCACCACGGCCTTCAGCGCGCTGTCCGCCAGCATCCAGCGCGCCGCCGCCCTCCCGGCGAACCACCGCACCGGATCGATCGAGGACGTCGAGCACATCGTCGTCCTCATGCAGGAGAACCGGTCCTTCGACCACTACTTCGGCACCCTGCGCGGCGTCCGCGGCTTCGGCGACCCGCGTCCGGTCACCCTGGACAGCGGCAGACCGGTCTGGCACCAGGAGAAGGACGGCGCGGAGATCCTGCCGTTCCACCCGGACGCCGACGACCTCGGCATGCAGTTCCTCGAAGGCCTGCCGCACTCCTGGCCCGACGGCCAGCAGGCCTACAACGGCGGCAAGTACGACCGCTGGGTCCCCGCCAAGGGCACCACCACGATGGCCTACCTGACGCGCGAGGACATCCCGTTCCACTACGCGCTCGCCGACGCGTTCACCGTGTGCGACGCCTACCACTGCTCGTTCATCGGCTCCACCGACCCCAACCGCTACTACATGTGGTCCGGGTACACCGGCAACGACGGGACCGGCGGCGGCCCGGTCCTGGACAACGCCGAACTGGGCTACGGCTGGACGACCTACCCCGAGCGGCTGGAGCGGGCGGGCGTGTCGTGGAAGGTCTACCAGGACGTCGGCGACGGCCTGGACGCCCAGGGCTCCTGGGGCTGGATCCAGGACGCCTACCGCGGCAACTACGGTGACAACTCGCTGCTCTACTTCGACACGTACCGCGACGCCGAGCCCGGGGACCCCTGGTTCGACAAGGCCCGCACCGGCACGGACGCCAAGGCCGGCGAGGGCTACTTCGACCGGCTGCGCGCCGACGTCAAGGCCGGCAAGCTGCCCGCCATCTCCTGGATCGCCGCCCCCGAGGCCTTCTCCGAGCACTCCAACTGGCCGTCCAACTACGGCGCCTGGTACATCGCCCAGGTCCTGGACGCCCTCACCTCCAACCCGGAGGTCTGGTCGAGGACCGCCCTGTTCATCACCTACGACGAGAACGACGGCTTCTTCGACCACGTGGTGCCGCCGCTGCCGCCGAAGGACGCCGCACGCGGCCTGTCCACCGTCGACGTCTCGCTCGACCTCTTCCCCGGCGACAGCCGCAGGACGGCCGGTCCCTACGGCCTCGGCCCGCGGGTGCCGATGCTCGTCGTCTCACCGTGGAGCAAGGGCGGCTACGTCTGCTCCGAGACTTTCGACCACACGTCGATCCTGCGGTTCATGGAACGCCGCTTCGGGGTGCGCGAGACCAACATCTCGCCGTGGCGGCGGGCCGTCTGCGGGGATCTCACCGCCGCGTTCGACTTCTCGCGCAGGGACGCCCGGCCCGCAGCGCTGCCCGGCACCGACGCCTACGAGCCGCAGGACCGCGAGCGGCACCCCGACTACCGGCCCACCCCGCCCGCCGACCCGCGCATGCCCCGCCAGGAGCGCGGCCCGCGCCGCACCCGGCCCCTGCGGTACGCGCCGCACGTCGACGCCTCAGTCGACCCCGGCTCGGGCAGGCTCACCCTGACCTTCGCCACCGGGGCGAGGGCGGGCGGCGCCTTCCACGTCACCTCCGGCAACCGCGGCGACGGCCCATGGACATACACCACCGAGGCGGGCAAGACCCTCTCGGACACCTGGAATTCGGCCTACTCGGCGGGCTCCTACGACCTGACGGTGCACGGGCCCAACGGCTTCGTGCGGGTCTTCAAGGGCTCCGGGCGGACGGCCGGCTGCGAGGTCACCGCACGCCACACCGGGGACGACGTCGAACTGACCTTCACCAACAAGGGCTCCGGCACGGCCCGGCTGAAGGTGGCGAGCGGTTACGGCGGCCGGCCCACGGCCGTCACCGTCCGCCCGGGCGCCACGGTGCGCCGCCGCGTGGAGAGCGCCGCCCACCGCTGGTACGACCTGACCGTCACCGACGCGGGGGACGCGGCGTTCCTGCGGCGCTTCGCCGGTCACGTCGAGAACGGCAGGCCGGGCGTCAGCGACCCGGCCATCGTCACCGGCTGACGCCCGTGAGGTGCCCCGGATCGTGCGGCCGGGGCATCCAGCCCGGTTCGGCGGCGGCCGAACCGGGCTCCAGGGCCAGCACGGCGGCCACCGGATGGCCGTCGCCGTGCGGCTGCGGCGCGGGCGCCGCCCGGCTGAGCAGCACCACGCCCCAGGCGGCCAGTCCCGCTCCGCCCAGCGCCAGCAGCACGCCGGCCGGACCGCCCTGGAGGCGCTCGCCCAGCAGCGACAGACCGATCACCGCGGCGGCCAGCGGATTGGCCAGGGTCACCACGGCCAACGGCCCGCCCAGGCCGCCCTGATAGGCCGTCTGCGACAGCAGCAGCCCCCCGGCCGCGAACGCCGCCACCAGCAGCGCCACGCCGACGACCTGGACGCTCAGCACCGGTCCGGACCGGTCCGTCGCGGCCACCGTCACCGTCTGCGTCAGCGCGGAGGCGACCCCCGAGGCCAGGCCGGACGCGGTCGCGTGCCGCAGGCCGGGCCGGGCCCCCGGCCGGGACAGCATCCCGATGAGGGCGGCGGTGGCGCCCGCCACGGCCAGCGCCTCGGGCACGCTCAGCACATCGTCCGGGGCCGGGCCGGACGCCGTGACCAGGATCGCGGCGAGGCCCAGCAGCGTCAGGGCGGTGCCCCGCCACTCGGCTCCGCTCACCCGCCGGCCGGCCAGCCGCGCCCCGAGGGGCACCGCCGCGACCAGGGTGAGGGCGCCGAGCGGCTGCACCACCGTCAGCGGCCCGTACTTGAGCGCCACGACGTGCAGCAGCGCGGCGGCGGCGTTCAGTCCGACCGCGCACCACCAGGCGCCCCGGCCGAGCAGCCGCAGCGGGCCCGAGCCGGAGGAGCGGGAGGCGAGCCGTTCCTGGGCGACGGCCGCGGCCGCGTAGGCGACGGCGGAGACCAGGGACAGGGCGACGGCGACGAGGATCGCGTTCACCGGCCCGCCCCCACCAGCGTCTGCTCCTCCTGCGGGGCCGCGGCGGGCCGGCCCGCGCCGGTGCGGTCCGGCGCCGGACCCGCCGTGCCTGCCCGGCCCGCGGTGCGGTGCGGGGAGCGGAACGGCAGGAGGGTCCGCAGGGACGCGGTCGCGGTCACGGCGGGCACCACCGCGAGGGCCAGTCCCAGCAGGGCTGCGGCGACCAGGGCGTCCAGCCAGTAGTGGTTGGCGGTGCCGACGATGACCAGCAGGGTCAGCGACGGATGCAGCAGCCACAGCCACCGCCATCGGGACCGGGTCGCGGCGATCAGGCCGACCGCCACCATCAGGGCCCAGCCGAAGTGCAGCGAGGGCATCGCCGCGAACTGGTTCGACAGGGAGTCCGCCCCGGGGTCGCCGTAGACCGAGGGGCCGAACGCGCGCGCGGTGTCCACCAGGCCGGTGGCGGCGAGCATGCGCGGCGGGGCCAGCGGGAAGAGCAGGTGCAGCACCAGGGCGGCGGCCGTGAGCGCGGCCAGCACCCGCCGGGCCCGCAGGTAGTGGGCGGGGCGGCGCAGGTACAGCCAGAGCAGGAACGCGGCGGTTGCGGGGAAGTGGACGGCTGCGTAGTAGGTGTTCGCCAGGTGCACGACGCCGTCGCCGTGCAGCAGCAGGGACTGCACCGCCCCCTCGCCGGGCAGGTGGAGCGCCCGCTCGGCGTCCCACACGCCGCGCGCGTTGCGGAAGGCCTCACCGGTGTGGCCCGTGGCCAGTTGCCGGCCCAGCTTGTAGACGACGAAGAGACCTGCGACGAGCAGGAACTCCCTGAGCAGCGGTGGCCGCGCTATCGCGTCGGACCCCGCCGGCGCAGGCTCGGTGCGGGCATTCATCCCCCGGCCCCTTCGGTGACGGTGGTGCTGTTATCGGTACGGCAGCGTACCGATACGCCAGTGTACCGATACGTCGGCGTACCGGTACACTGGCGTATCGATAGACGAAGGACACACCACCGGCCGGGAATGCCGGCCACCCGACGGAAGCGAGGAGCACCGACCATGACGTCGCAGGCTGCGGACGGGCCCGAGCCGGCCGGTACCTCGCGCCGCTCCAAGATCACGCCGGAGCGTGAGCAGGAGTTCTTCGACGCCGTGCTGGAACAGCTCAGGGAGTGCGGATACGACTCCCTCACCATGGAGGGGATCGCCGCCAGCACCCGGTGCAGCAAGTCCACGCTCTACCGTCAGTGGAAGACCAAGCCGCAGTTCGTGGCGGCGGCGCTGCGCTCGTACCGGCGGACGCGCTGCGTCGACACCGGCTCCCTCGCCGACGACCTGCGCGAGGCGGCCCGCATCACGGGCGACCTGTCGGGGCGGGACACCAAGCTGCTGCACGCCCTCACGCACGCCGCCACCCAGGACCCGGAGCTGCAACGGGCCCTGCGGGAAGCGGTCGTGGAACCGGAGATCGCCGCGCTGAAGGAGATCGTCCGGCGCGGGGTGGAACGGGGCGAGGTGCCCGCCGACCACCCGGCGCTGGAGTACATCCCGGCGCAGATGCTCGGCGTGCTGCGCCTGCGGCCCGTGCTGGAGGGCCGGCCCGCCGACCCGGACTACCTGGTGCGCTTCGTGGAGGCCGCGGTGCTGCCCGCGCTCGGCCTCACCTGAGACCCGGGCCGCCGTCCGCAGGATGACCGGACGGCGACCCGATCGCGCCGACCCGTGGGGACGGGGGCGGCGCGCACCCCGCGGCCGGGCGGGGTGCCCCTGTGAGCGGCAGGGGCGCCCCACCCGGCCGTCGCTCCGCGCCGGCGGGGCGTGACGTCAGACGTCCTGGCCGTTGCCGCTGCCGGTCGCGACCTTGATGCCCTCGGTGATGTCGTCGAGGACCTTCTCCTTCTGGTCGGCGTCGACGCCGAACCGCACGACGACCATCAGCTTGGCGTTCGCGGGGGAGGGGAACGCCAGCGACTCGACGATGCCGTCGGCACCCTTGCTCGTGACGGCCTTCCAGCGGACCAGGTAGCCCTTCTGCCCCGCCACGGTCACGGCCCGGGAGGCCAGCACGTCGTGCTGGGTGATCCCGCCGTAGGACTTGCCGCCGTAGGACTCCTCGGCGTTCGCCCCGATGTCCGCCTTCGCTATCTCCTCCGGGGTCGCGCCCTTCGTGCCGAGGGCCACGGCCGGGGCCGAGTAGGCACCGCCCTTCGTGCAGGTCGACGAGGTGTCGCCGGGACACTTGTAGGAGTCCTCGGACGTCACCTGTGCGCCCGCGTTCCCCTGCTGCCCGTACCAGCCCTCGGGTATCGGCAGGCTGATGCCGCTGACCCGGTCGGTCACGGAGCCGCTCCTGATCTTCGGCGGCTCGGACCGGCGGGGCTGCGGGCTCTTGCCGCCGGGGCCGTCCTCCCCGCCCGGGTTGCCACCCGGTCCCCGTGAGGTGGCCGACGGGCCGCCCGAGCCGTCGTCGGCGGTCAGTGCGTACGTGCCCACGCCGATGCCGGCGAGCACCACGACGGCCGCGGCGACGGCCGCCCCGATCCGCAGCCCGCGGCCCTTGCGCGGCGGAGCACCGCCGGGATGGACGGGATACCCCGGCGCCGCCGGATACCCGGCCCCGGGCGGGTACGCGCCGCCGGGCGGGTACGGGGCTCCCGGCGGGTACGCGGCGCCCGGCGGATGGGCGGCTCCCGGCGGGTACGGGGCTGCGGACGGGTGTCCGGCTCCCGGGGGGAACGGAGCTGCGGTCGGGTGTCCGGCTCCCGGTGGGTACGGGGCTGCGGCGGGGCCGCCGGGGGCGGGCGGATACGGCGCTCCGGCCGCCTGACCGGCGTGGGGAAGCTGCCCCCCGGGGCCGGCCGGCTCGCCGGGGGCGGGGGACGGGCCGGGTGTTTCGCCGGCCGCGCCCGGGCCGGTCTGCCCGGTGCCGGCCGGGTCCGCCGGTGAGGCGGCGGACCCGGCGGCGCCGCCGTCCGTCGAGATGCCGTCGGCGCCCCGGTCCTCGGAGGCGGCCTCCTGCCCGGAGGCGGCAGCGCCGCCGGAGGTGGCACCGCTCGGGGAGGGGCTCTTGTCCAGCGAGGGGCCCTCGCCCCCGGACGCGGTTCCGCTCCCCGAGGCGGGCTCGTCCCCCGAAGCGGGCTGGTTCCCGACGTGAGCGCTGCCCTCCGCGCGGGGCGCGTCGGCCCCGGTCGTAATGTCCGGCGCCGCCGGGGACGGATCCGGCGCGGCCGGGGGAGCCCAGGACGCGGGCTGCTGCGGGCGGATGCGGTCCGTCCAGGCCCTGCCGTCCCACCAGCGTTCCGTGGCGGGCCCGTCACTTGTCTGTCCGGGATCGGGGTACCACCCGGAAGGAGTCTCGCGCGTCATGCCCCCACCGTATGAGGCGTCGGTGAAAGAGGCATGAGAGGAGCCGGAAGCAATTGTTCCGGCGGAAGCCGGACCCGCCCCCGGGCAACCTGGGCCCCAACGCGGGAACGACGGCCGAAAACCGCCGCCTCGACCCGGGCGAGAAGAACGCGGGTGCGGATGAGGGCGCACGCGCTCACGAGGGCCTCGGCCGCGCTGCCGCCCTCCGGTGTGAAGAACCGCGCCGCGATGATCGTCGCGAAGTGGCCGTGGACGCCGGAACCGTACCCCTCGACGAGAAGCCCGCAGACCCGGCGAGCAGCGCCCGCCGTCCGTCCCCGCGCGGGCCGTTCGCGGTGAATGAACGTCAGCTCCCTTGTTTTTACGCCCTGTTGACCCGAAGGTGGCTGGTGGCGGGCCGGGTGCGTCGCCCGGCTGCACCCGGTGTCACCCGTCACGGCAACAGGTGCCGCGACCACCCTCCACCGAGGCAAGCGGACGGCTAGGCTCGACGTCTGTACGTCGTTCGGGCGACTTGGGGAGGTAGCGGGATGACGGAGGTACGGCCAACGGCCGCCGCCTCGGCTTCCCTGTGGGAGCGGGACGAGGAAGTCGCCGCCATCGCACAGGCGGTCGACAAACTCTGCACCGACCGTTCCTCGTCCGGCGGGCTGCTGGTCTTCCGCGGCGAGGCCGGACTCGGCAAGACGGCCCTGCTGGCCGAAACCCGCCGCGTGGCCGAGGCGCGGGGCTGCACGGTCTGGTCGGCCCGCGGCGGCGAGACCCTCAGGTCGGTCCCCTTCAACGTGGTGCGGCAGTTGCTCCAGCCGGCCCTGGTGTCGATGCTGCCGGAGGAGGCCCGCGAGTACCTCGGCGACTGGTACGACATCGCCGGACCCGCCCTCGGCATCGCGGACCCCGGTGCCCGGCAGGCCGACCCGCAGGGCGTGTGCGACGGTCTGGTCGCCGCGGTGCGCCGGCTCGCCCGCCGCGACTGGCCGCTCGTGCTGCTGATCGACGACGCCCACTGGGCCGACCAGGAGACCCTGCACTGGCTGGCCGCGCTCGCGGAGCGCCTCGACGAGACGTCCGTCCTGGTCGTCGTCACCCGCCGGCCGGACGACGTCCCCGACGTGAGTGCCCGGCACCTGGAGACCGTCGCCGCGGCCGCCGACGGCCCCGTGGCGACCCTGAGCGCCCTCACCCCGGACGCGACGGCCGGGCTCACCCGCGCCACCCTCGGCCGGCACGCCGACGCCGCGTTCTGCCGCGAGGTGTGGGCCGTCACCGCGGGCAACCCCTACGAGACCGTGGAACTGCTCGCCCGCGTCCAGGACAGCGAAGTGGAACCGGTCGAGGCCCGCGCCGGGGAACTGCGCGAACTGAACCGCTCGGCCCGCGGCGGCGGCCTCGTCGCGCGCCTGGAGGAACTGGGCATCGACGCCACGCGGTTCGCCTGGGCCGCGGCCATTCTCGGCACCGGCATCTCCATCGACCTGGTCGCCAAGCTCGCCACCCTGCGGCCGCAGGACGCCCGCCGCTGCGCCGAACTGCTGCGCACCGCCCGCATCCTCACCGAGCCGGACCCGAGCACGGGCCACGCCGCCGACGGGGACCTGGAGTTCGTCCACCCGCTCATCGCGACGGCCGTCTACCACTCCATCCCCGACGCCCTGCGCACCGCGATGCACGGCATAGCGGCCCGCATCGTCACCGACGAGGGCCACGGCGCCGCGGCCGCCGCCCGCCATCTGATGGAGGTACACCCGGACGACGACGAGGAACTCGTCGGGCAACTGCGCGAGGCGGCCCGCGAGCACCTGGCGGTCGGCGCGCCCGACGCGGCCCGCCGCTGCCTGGAGCGGGCCCTGCAGGAGCCGCCCCGGCCCGAGTCGCACCCGCACGTGCTCTACGAACTGGCCCAGGCCACCTTCCTCACCGCGCCCGCCCGCACCATCGGCCATCTGCGCAGCGCGCTCGGCATGCCCGGCCTCGACGGCGACCGGCGCGTGGACGCCGTCTTCCGGCTGTCCCAGGCGCTCCTGCACAACGACCAGCTGGAGGAGGCCGTCCGCACGGTGGAGGCGGAGGCCGCCCGGCTGCAGCCCGGGCCCGCCCGGATGCGGCTCCAGGCCGTGCACTTCATGTGGGAGGGCCTGCACGCGGGCGAGGCCACCTCGCCCGGCCGCTCGCAGCGGCTCGCCGACCTCGCGGGCACCTGCACCGGCCGGGACAACTCCGAACGCGCCCTGCTCATCCTGCGCGGCTTCGACGCCCTGATGCACGGCGAGAACGCGGAGGAGGTCGCCGAACTGTGCGACCGCGCCCTCGTCAACGGCCGGCTGGCGCCCGGCCTCGGCTGGACCGACACCGAGTGGGGCATCGAACTGCTGCTGATGCTGGCCAACGCGTACGCCTTCACCGACCGTCTCGACCGGGCCGAGGCCCTCTACAACGAGGCCCTGCGCGCCTACGAGACGGCCGGGTGGAGCGGCGGCCACCTGGCGCTCGCCCACGCCTACGTCGGGCTGGGCCACCGCAGGCGGGGCCGTCTGCGCGAGGCGGAGGCGTCCCTGCGCGAGTCGCTGCGCCTGGCCGAGCGCGTCGGCCGCGGACTGCCCCTGTACTGGTCCGCGACCTGCAACCTGGTCGACACGCTCCTCGCCCGCGACCACGTCGACCAGGCCTGGGACGTGGCCGAGCGGTACGGCTTCGCCCCGCCGTACCCCTCCACCATCGTGCTGCCCGACCCGCGTTCGGTGCGCGGGCGGCTGCTGCTGGCCGTCGGGCGTACCAAGGACGGCATCAACGAACTGGAGGCCGCGGAGAAGGCGGCGGCGGCACGCGGCCACCACAATCCCGTGCTCGTTCCCTGGGCCGCGGACCTGGCCCGCGCCCTCAGCACCGAGGACCCCGACCGTGCCGCCCGGCTCGCCGTCGAGGTCCGCCGGCAGGCGGAGCGCTTCGGCACGGACACCGCCATAGGGGAGGCCCTGCGCTGCGCCGCCGCGCTGGAGACCGGCCAGCGGGCGGTCCGGCTCCACGCGCAGGCGGTCGCCTACCTGGAGGCCTCGCCCTGCCAGTACGAGCACGCGGCGGCCCGCATCGAGTACGGCATCGCCGCCCGCTCCGCGAGCGACCTGCGCCGGGGCCTGGACCTGGCGGTCTCCTGCGGGGCCGACGGGCTGGCGGCCCGGGCCCGGGCCGAACTCGACGGCGGAATCGAGTAGTTCGCCGTCGACCGGGTGCGCGCGGGCGCGTCAGGACGCCTTGGCGTACACCACCCACACCTGGCCCTCGGCGAAGTTCACCGGGGTGCCGTCCGGGGTGGTGAACGCCGTGCCGTCGGCCGCGTCCGGGCGCTGCCAGCGCGCCTTCCAGCTCCGGCCGTCGCGCAGCACCTCCGCCTTGCCCGTGCCCACCGTCTCGGTGTACGGCGTGTTGTTGCCGAGGAAGTCGCGGAAGGCGGACTCGCGCACCTTCACGTACTGCACGACGACCGTCGCCGGGGCCGGCGGCGTGCCGCCGGCGGTGGCCGCCGGGCCGCCGTCCATGCCCACCAGCCAGCGCTCGCGCGCGTCCGACCAGGTGAAGGTGAAGCGGGCCGCCGGGTAGCGCACCGTCCGCGAGTCCGTCGCCGTGCCACCGGAGGGCGCGGGGCCGTAGCGGAAGCCGGTGGTCAGGGCCGCCCGGCCCGGGGCCTCGGGCACCAGCCGCCCGGGCCGCAGGTAGAGGTTGTGCGGCGCGGGCCGGTCGTCGGCGCGGAAGTAGGCCGCGGCGGCGTCGGACGGGGTCTCGGCCCGCAGCGGAGCGCCGTCGATCAGCGGCAGGAGCTTCGTCTGCGCGCCGGAGAAGGCGAGCGTCGGGCGGTCGAACTGCCGCAGCAGCTCCAGGTCCGACTCGCGTGCGCTGCGCACGGGCCCGACCACCTCCGGCAGCCGGGTGGCGTAGACCGCCATCAGCCTGCTGAGTCCGCCCTCGACCTGCTCGGCGTACACGACGTCCGCCGCGTCGACACCCGTCTGGGGGCGGGCCGCGGGGGCGTTGTCGATCTTCACGGCCAGCACGGACGGTCCGCCGGCTCCGGGGGAGGCCGTCCGGGAGTTCCCCCGGTCCGTTCCCCGGCCGTCGTCGCCCGGGCCGTTCCCGCCCGTGCAGCCCGCCAGGGCGGCCGTCGCCAGGGCGGCCAGGAGCGCCGCCGTCGTCGCGGTGCGCCGACCGCGCACGCCCCGTCCTCTGCCCACCGTCGTCATCACGCCTCATGTCATCGATGTGTCTAGATTGTGCGCTTATCTGAACATCGACGCCCACTGTTAAGCGGATATGGCAAGTCGGTGTCGCTGCGCTGTCCGCCGATCGGCCCAAGATTCGGCCCGGGCGGCAGGGGTACCCGGGCCGCGCCGACCGACCGACGCGCAGGCCGACGGAGGGACCCGAGGCGATGAAGGCAGTGACCTGGCAGGGCAAGCGGGACGTGCGGGTGGACGAGGTACCCGACCCCAAGATCGAGGAACCCACGGACGCGATCATCCGGATCACCTCCACAGGGCTGTGCGGATCCGATCTGCACCTCTACGAGGTGCTGACGCCGTTCATGACCCCGGGGGACATCCTCGGCCACGAGCCGATGGGCATCGTCGAGGAGGTGGGCGCGGGTGTCCCGGACCTCCAGGTGGGGGACCGCGTGGTGGTCCCGTTCCAGATCGCCTGCGGCACCTGCTGGATGTGCCTGACCGGCCTGCCCACCCAGTGCGAGACCACCCAGGTCACGGGCGAGGGCATGGGCGCCCCCCTGTTCGGCTACACCCGCCTGTACGGCGCCGTGCCGGGCGCCCAGGCCGAGTACCTGCGCGTTCCGCAGGCGCAGTTCGGCCCCATCAAGGTGCCCGAGGGCCCGGCCGACGACCGGTTCGTCTACCTGTCGGACGTGCTGCCCACCGCCTGGCAGGCGGTCGCCTACGCGGCCGTCCCGAAGGGGGGCAGCGTCGCCGTGCTCGGCCTCGGGCCGATCGGCGACATGGCCTGCCGGGTCGCCCGGGTACAGGGCGCCGACCGGGTCTTCGGCGTCGACCTGGTGCCCGAGCGGCTGAGCCGGGCCCGTGCCCGGGGCGTGGAGACGTTCGACCTCAGGTCCTTCGACAGCGAGGAGGAACTGGGCGCCGCGATCCGCGACCAGACCGACGGCCGCGGCCCCGACGCGGTCATCGACGCGGTCGGCACGGAGGCCCACGGCAGCGCGGTCGCCAAGCTGGTGCAGAACGCGGCCGCCGTGATGCCGCGCAAGCTGAGCGGCCCGATGGCCGAGCGCTTCAGCGTCGACCGGCTCGCCGCCCTCCACACCGCCATCGAGCTGGTGCGCCGCGGCGGCACCATCTCGCTCTCCGGCGTCTACGGCGGCATGGCGGACCCCCTGCCGCTGCTGACCATGTTCGACAAGCAGATCCAGCTGCGGATGGGCCAGGCCAACGTCCGCCGCTGGGCCGACGACATCATCCCGTACCTCACCGACGAGGACCCGCTCGGCGTCGACGACTTCGCCACGCACCGCGTGCCGCTGTCGGACGCGCCGCAGGCCTACGAGATGTTCCAGCGCAAGCAGGACGGCGCGGTCAAGGTGCTGATGCAGCCCTGAGCATCCCCCGGACGCCCTGAGGTTTCCCGGGACGCCCGGGCAACCTCAGGTGCCGAGGATCTCGGCGAGGTCGTAGCGGACCGGCTCCTCCAGCTGCGCGTACGTGCAGCTCTCGGGGGTCCGGTCCGGGCGCCAGCGGCGGAAGCGGGCGGTGTGCCGGAAGCGCTGCCCGTTCTCCATGTGGTCGTACGCCACCTCGGCCACCCGCTCGGGCGCCAGCGGCACCCACGACAGGTCCTTGCGGCCCGACCAGCGGCTCGGCGCCCCCGGCAGCCGGGCCGTCTCGTGCGCGGACTCCTCGGACCAGGCCGCCCACGGATGCCCCGAGACGTCGTCCAGGCGCAGCGGCTCCAGCTCCTCGACCAGCTCCGCCCGGCGCTTCATCGTGAACGCCGCGGACACGCCCACGTGCTGGAGCGTCCCCCGGTCGTCGTACAGGCCGAGCAGCAGCGAACCCACCACCGGGCCGCTCTTGTGCAGGCGGTACCCGGCGACCACCACGTCCGCCGTCCGCTCGTGCTTGATCTTGAACATGGCACGCTCGTCCGGCCGGTAGCGCACGGTCAGGGGCTTGGCGATCACGCCGTCGAGGCCCGCCCCCTCGTACTGCTCGAACCACTGCCGCGCCACCTCGATGTCGGTGGTCGCCGGAGCCAGGTGCACCGGGGGCGCCACCCCCGACAGCTCCCCTTCCAGGCGCTCCCGCCGCTCCGTCAGCGGAGCCTGGAGCAGCGACTCGTCCCCGAGGGCCAGGACGTCGAACACGACGAGGGACGCCGGCGTCCGCTCCGCGAGCATGCGCACCCGCGAGTCCGCCGGATGGATCCGCTCGGTCAGCGCGTCGAAGTCCAGATGCCCCTCCCGCGCGATGACGATCTCCCCGTCCACCACGCACCGCCGCGGCAGCCGCTCCCGCACCGCCGTCACGAGCTCGGGGAAGTACCGGGTCAGCGTCTTGCCGGTACGGCTGCCGAGCTCGACGTCGTCCCCGTCGCGGAACACGATCGCCCGGAAGCCGTCCCACTTCGCCTCGTACTGCATGCCCGCGGGGATCGACGCGACCGACTTGGCGAGCATCGGCAGGACGGGGGGCATCACCGGCAGATCCATGCGTCGATTCTGCGCCCGCATGCCGGGCTGCGCCCGATGTGCGAGGTATGCGGGGTACGCCTACCGTGGCTCGCATGGGTGACGCGGTGGAACTGGAGGTCGGCGGCCGGACCGTACGGCTGTCCAGCCCGGACAAGATCTTCTTCCCCGAGCGCGGTTTCACCAAGCTCGACCTCGCCCGCTACTACATCGCCGTCGGCCCCGGCATCCTGCGCGCCCTGCGCGACCGGCCGACCACCCTGGAGCGCTACCCCGAGGGGGTGAGCGGGGAGAACTTCTTCCAGAAGCGGGCGCCCAAGAACATGCCCGACTGGATCCCGACCGCGCACATCACCTTCCCCAGCGGCCGCAGCGCCGACGAGATGTGCCCCACCGAGCCGGGAGCGGTGGTGTGGGCCGCCCAGTTCGGCACCCTCACCTTCCACCCCTGGCCGGTCCGCCGCGACGACGTCGACCACCCGGACGAGCTCCGCATCGACCTCGACCCGCAGCCGGGCACCGACTACGACGACGCCGCCCGGGCCGCCCACGAACTACGGGCGGTGCTGGAGGAGTTCGGCGGGCTGCGCGGCTTCCCGAAGACCTCCGGCGGCCGGGGCCTGCACGTCTTCGTGCCCATCGAACCGCGCTGGACCTTCACCCAGGTCCGCCGCGCGGCCATCGCCGTCGGCCGGGAGATGGAGCGCCGCATGCCGGAGCAGGTCACCATCAAGTGGTGGAAGGAGGAGCGGGGGAAGCGCATCTTCATCGACTACAACCAGACGGCCCGCGACCGCACGATCGCCTCCGCCTACTCCGTCCGGCCCCGCCCGCACGCCCCCGTCTCCGCGCCGCTGCGCTGGGAGGAGGTAGGGGTGGCGCACCCGCAGGACTTCGACCTCGCGACCATGCCCGCGCGCTTCGCCGAACTCGGCGACGTGCACGCGGACATGGACGACAGGCGCTACTCGCTGGAGGCCCTGCTCGACCTCGCCCGCCGTGACGAGCACGACCACGGACTGGGCGACCTGCCGTACCCGCCCGAGTATCCGAAGATGCCGGGGGAGCCCAGACGGGTACAGCCGAGCAGGGCCAGGAAGACCTCCGGAGGGCCTACAGCTCCTTGATCCGGATGTCGCGGTACGAGACCACGTCCGTCGTGCCGTGCACCTGGAGCCCGATGTAGCCGGAGGCGAAGCGCCGCCCGTCCGTGCCCGGGTCGTCCGAGCGCGGGGGAGCGAACTCCTGGCCGCCGGTGTTGTCGAACTCGTTGATCAGCACGCCGTTGCGGAAGACCGAATAATGCTGGCCCTCCACCCGGATCTCGTAGTCGTTCCAGGTGCCCTTCTGCGTCACGCCCGCGCCGGCCAGGCCCACGCGGTCGAACCCGTAGATCGAGCCCGTCTTGTACATGTCGCCGTCGGGCCGGTCGAACACCTGCACCTCGTGCCCGTACTTGATGGCCACCCACTCGGGCCGGGACTCCTCCGGGTGGTCGAGGACCCACGGGAAGCGCACGAACACACCGGAGTTGGCGTTCCCGGTGCCGGGGGCGTCGTCCCGCCACTGGAGCTTCAGCGAGAAGTCGCCGTACTTGCGCTGCGGGAACCACAGCATGCCCATGCCCGCCGTGGTGGTGCCGGAGGTGAGGGTCCCGTCCGGGTTCAGCCCGAACGAACCACCGCCCACCTGCTGCCACTTCGCGAGGGACTCCGCCGTGCCGTCGAACAGCGCGCGGTAGCCCTCGGTCTGCCCCGGCTCGCCGATGCCCGACTGCCGGGCGGCCTTGCGGATCGCCTTGACCTCCCGCTGGTCGACGACCCCTTCCGTCAGCAGGTCGTCGAGGACGGCGTTCACATGCTTCAGGAACAGCGCCTGGGACGTCCACTCCTTCTCGTCCTCGATCAGTTCGCCGATCCGGCACCGGTTGTCGGTGACCCGGTTGCGCACGCCCGAGTCGACCGTGCCGACGATCACCGTCAGCCGCTCGTCGTACTCGGGGCAGTCGGGCGCCGGGACCTGGCCGGAGACGACGGTGAAGGAGACCGTGCGGGCCGCCGCGGTGTTGCCGGCCTTGTCCGTGGCGCGGTACGCCACGGTGTGTGCGCCTGCCCGGTCGACCACCACCGGGGCGGAGTAGGCGAGGTAGGGGCCGCCGTCGAGCGAGTACTCGATCTTCTCGACGCCCGAGCCGTGCGCGTCGGTCGCCGTGACGGTCACCCGGGCACTGTTGACGTACGCGCCCGCGGAGTTCTTCGTGCCCTCCACGCTCACGCCCGTCACCGGGGCGGTGGTGTCCTGCGGCGGTGCCGCGACGACGGTGAACCGCACGCTCTTCTCCGCCGCCACGTTGCCCGCCTTGTCGGTGGCGCGGTAGCGGACGGTGTGCGTGCCCGTCTGGTGCACCATGACGGGCGCGGTGTACGCCTGCCAGGCACCGGAACCCACCGCGTACTCGATGGTGTTGACCCCGGAACCGGTGTCGGACGCCGAGACGGTGACCGTCGCCATGTCGATGTAGGCGCCGTTCGCGTCGCGCTCACCGCCGACGGTCGCCGAGGTCTCCGGCGCGGTGGTGTCGTCCGACTGCGGCGCCACCACCGTGAACCGGATGCTCTTCTCGGCGGAGACGTTCCCCGCCTTGTCGAACGCGCGGTAGCGGACGGTGTGGCTGCCGACCTGGTCGACGACGACCGGCGCGGTGTACGGCTGCCAGGCGCCCGTGTCGCCGATCGCGTACTCGACCCGGTCCAGGCCGGAGCCGCCCTCGTCGGTGGCGTGCAGGGCCACGCTCGCCGAACCGACGTACTCGCCCTGCGCGTTCTGCGTGCCGCTCACGTGCGCCGACGCCTCGGGCGCGGTGGTGTCCTCGCCGGTGCCCTCGGTCACCGTCAGGATGCCCTGCATCTGGCCGTGGCCGGGGATCGTGCAGTGGTAGAAGTACCGGCCGGGCGTGAGCGTGACCTGGGCGGTGTGCCTGCCGCCCGCGGCGTCGTTGGGATTGGCCAGGATGTTGAGCTGCACGTCGCTGTTGAACTCGGGGTCGCTGGTCACGAACGTCAGCGTGTGCGGCATGCCCGTGGTGTTCCCGGTGGCCGCGCTGTTCTCGAAGACGATCGTCGCGGTCCCGGCGACCGCGGTCGTGGGCGCCGAGGCGTACTTGTCGATGGCGTCGCCGGCCGTCCAGGTCAGGACCTGCTCGGCGGCCTCCTTCACGGGCTGCCCGGCGGCGGGCAGCGCCTGCACGCCGAGCATCACCAGCAGGGATGCCAGCAGAGCGGCCCAGACTCCTCGTGCGCGCATCACTCGGTCCCCCTCGCCAGTCGACCGGCGGCCGGGGTCGGTCCGCCGCCCTTGTAGGTGACCCGCCACAGGGCCGACTTGGAGTCCGAGGTGAAGAAGCCGCGCCCGTAGTCGAGGACGTAGAGCGCACCGTCCGGACCGAACTTCCAGTCCATCAGGTTCTTGATGCCGTCGTTGCCGATCGGCACGATCTTCTTCAGCGACTCCGAGTGCACCGGCAGACCGCCGTCACCCTGCGTCCTCGGGTCCATGACCACGGCGTTGCGCGGCTGGTCGGCGTCGTAGAAGTCGCCGACGAACCACTTGCCGTCCCAGTACGCCGGCCACTTCACGGCACTGTCCGCCGCGACCCGGTCGTACCGGTAGACCGGCCCGTTCATCGCCGCCTGCCCGCCGCCCTTGAGCCAGGGCAGCTTGTAGGTGGCCTCCGCCGCCTTGTACGAGGGGACGCCGTTCGCGTCCCGCGGGAAGTCCGGGGCGCCGCCCGACGGCGAGTACCAGATGTTGTTGCCGGTCACCGGCGGCAGGTTGACCAGGCCGTCGTTGTTCGGCGACTCGTTCCTCGGGTGGTCGCAGTCGTACCAGCCCAGCGGCTTGGACGGGTCCGGCAGATTGCGGTCCCGGTAGGGCTGCTTGTTGCCCATGCAGTACGGCCAGCCGCGGTTGCCGGCCTCGGTGATGACGGCGAACGTGTCGTACTTGGCCGGGCCCCAGGTCGTCGAGGGCGCGCTCGCGTCCGGGCCGACCCAGCCCGCGTAGAGCACGTCGGTCGACTTGTCGACGGAGATGCGCGCCGGGTTGCGGACACCCATCACGTAGATCTCGCCGCGCGTCTTGCCGCCGCCCTCGGCGGTCTCCTTGCCCGTGAAGAGGTTGCCCGCGGGCAGCGTGTAGGTGCCGTCCGGCTCCGGGTGGATGCGCAAAATCTTGCCGTTGAGGTTGTTGGTGTTGCCGGCGGTGCGGCGCGCGTCCGCGAAGGACACGCCCTTGTAGGCGGGCTCGGGGTTGTTGCCCGAGTAACCGCCGCTGAAGCCACTGGAGTTGTTGTCACCGGTGGCGATGTACAGGTTCCCCTTGGAGTCCCAGGCCATCCCGCCGCCCGCGTGGCAGCAGCTGTGGATCTGCACCGGCCACTTCAGCAGCACCTTCTCGCTGGACAGGTCCAGCTTGTTCGTGGACTGGTCGAGCGTGAACCGGGAGACGCGCCGCTCGGCCGTCCGGGTGTCGCGGTCGATCCGCGCGTGCGGCGTGTAGTGCAGGTACACCCAGCCGTTCTGCTCGAACCGCGGATCCAGCTCGATGCCGAGCAACCCCTCCTCGACCTTGACCAGTTCGTCGCCGCCGCCCTTGTTGCCGAAGACGTCGAGCGCCCCGGCCAGGGTGACCTGCTTCGTCTTCGGGTCCCAGACGTGGATCTCGCCCTTGCCCTTGCCGATCTCGGGGTTGTTCCAGTCGGTGACCACCGGCTGCGAGGAGTCCGCTCCGCCCCGGCCGATGTAGAAGACCCGGCCGTCGGGGGCGGTGACCAGCCCGTGCGGCTCACCGATCTGGTCGTTCTGCCCGGGCTGGTTGGGCTTGGTGAGGCGCTCGGCCGTGTAGTTGGCGGTGATGGTCGCCTTGCAGTCGGCCTGCTCCAGCCGGGTGGTCCACATCAGCGCACCGCGCAGATGGGCGCGGAAGTCCGCCTCGTCGTAGGACGACACCGTGCCGCCCATGCCGGTGTAGAAGGAGCGCCCGCCGTCGTAGTCCCGGCACCAGCTGACCGGATGGTCCCAGCCGTTGGCGCCGGTGCCCGGCTGGTACGTCGACTCCCGCACCCGGGCCACCGTGTGGACCTCGCCCGAGGGGTTCTTCGTCCAGTTGAGCCACTTGTCGGGACGCTTCCACTGCACCGGGAGGTCCTGGGTGGCCGGGTGGCGGCGGTCGCCGACCTCCACGGTCGCCCGCTGCACCGACGCCGGGCTCGAGGCGGCGGGCCGTGCCCCGACCAGACCGGTGAACCAGTCCGAGTACGGTTCCGCGCGGGCCGCGTCGTGGATGCCGACGAACCCGCCGCCGGCCTCCATGTACGCCTCCAGGCCCGCCTCCTGCTCCGCGTCGAGGACGTCGCCCCCGCCGGTCAGGAAGACGACCGCGTTGAAGCGGCCCAGCTTCGTGCCGTTGGTGAACACCGAGGCGTCGTCGGTGGCCTGCACCGCGAAGCGGCGGTCCGCGGGACCCGACAGCCCGATGTCCTCGATGGCCTCGATCCCGGCGTTCACCACCGGGGACTCCTCCCCGGCCGCGGCGGAACCGTGGAAGATCAGCACGCGTACGTTCGCGCCGCCCGGAGGCGACTTGATCGACATCGTTGTCAGCGGTGGTTCGGGGAACGGGCGCGCGTTCGCCGCGGGTCCGGACAGGAGTCCGGCGGTCACGACGGCGGCGGCCACCGAGGCCGCCCAGACGCGTCTTCTCTTGCTCGCCCCGCGTACGTGCATGGGCACCTCCTGGGTCACAGCAACACCGCCAAGGAAGCTAGACCCCTTTGCACGCCCCGCCAATACCTATGACCGGGATGGAGTCAACTTTGTCTTGAGTGTGGATAAACGAGGGTGCGGCCGGTACCGTCTCAGCGGTTCGTCTCAGGTACGCCTCCGTAAATGCCTTACCAGTGTGGGGAGTTCGGCGTGGACAGACGCAGCTTCAACCGGCGGGTCCTGCTGGGCGGCGCGGCCGTCGCGACATCGTTGTCCGTGGCGCCGGAGGCCCTCAGCGCCGACACCCCGGCGAGGACGGCCCCCGCCGGGGGCGCGGTGAAGCGCATCAAGCTGTACGCCGAGAAGCTGGCGGACGGTCAGATGGGCTACGGCCTGGAGAAGGGCAAGGCGAGCATCCCGGGCCCGCTGATCGAGCTCAACGAGGGCGACACGCTCCACATCGAGTTCGAGAACACCATGGACGTCGCGGTGAGCCTGCACGTCCACGGTCTCGACTACGAGATCACCAGCGACGGCACCAGGCTGAACCGCAGTCACGTCGAGCCGGGCGGCACGCGCACCTACACCTGGCGCACCCACGCCCCCGGCCGCCGCAAGGACGGCACCTGGCGCTCGGGCAGCGCGGGCTACTGGCACTACCACGACCACGTCGTCGGCACGGAGCACGGTACGCAAGGGCTGCAGAAGGGCCTGTACGGCCCGGTCATCGTCCGCCGCAAGGGCGACGTCCTGCCCGACCGGACGCACACCGTCGTCTTCAACGACATGCGCATCAACAACAAGGCGCCGCACTCCGGGCCCGACTTCGAGGCCACGGTGGGGGATCGCGTCGAGTTCGTGGTGATCACGCACGGCGAGTTCTACCACACGTTCCACATGCACGGTCATCGCTGGGCGGACAACCGCACCGGCATGCTGACCGGCCCGGATGACCCCAGCCAGGTCATCGACAACAAGATCACCGGACCGGCCGACTCGTTCGGCTTCCAGGTCATCGCGGGGGAGGGGGTCGGCGCCGGTGCCTGGATGTATCACTGCCACGTGCAGAGCCACTCCGACATGGGAATGGTGGGCCTGTTCCTGGTGAAGAAGCCGGACGGCACGATCCCCGGCTACGACCCGCACGACCACGGGCAGGAGCCCGGCGACGGGGACGGACACGAGCACGGCGCCGCCGCCGGGGGTGGGCACGAGCACTGAGGGCGCGGCGGGGGCCCGCCGGGTCGTGGGCCTTCCGCGGGCGGCGGTGCGGTGGGGCGCGGGCGTGACCGGCCGGGTCGCGGGCGGGCGTCGCGGCCGGGGGCCTCGGCCGCGGGCGCTCGGGGCGTGCGGGCGGAGCGGGGCCGGCCGGGCCGGGGAGAGCGCTCTCACCTCCCTGGGCGGCCGGGGCTATCCTGATCCGCAGCCGCAGAGAGGGAGCCCCGAAGTGACCGACACAGCGCCGCGCCCCACGCTGGAGGCCGTGGCCGCGCGGGCCGGGGTCTCGCGGGCCACCGTCTCACGCGTGGTCAACGGCGGGGACGGGGTGCGGGACGTCCTCGTCGAGCGGGTCCGCAAGGCCGTGGAGGAACTCGGCTACGTGCCCAACCAGGCCGCCCGCTCCCTGGTGACCCGGCGGCACGACGCGGTGGCGGTGGTCGTCGCCGAACCGGAGACGCGCGTCTTCGCCGACCCGTTCTTCGCGCTCCAGCTGCGCGGCATCAGCAAGGAACTCACCGCCCACGACAACCAGCTCGTGCTGCTGCTCACCGAGGGCCGGGACGACCACGCCCGCGTCGGGCGGTACCTCGCGGGCGGACACGTCGACGGCGCCCTCGTCTTCTCGCTCCACCTCGACGACCCGCTGCCGGAGCTGATCCAGCGGGCCGGCGTGCCCACCGTCTTCGGCGGACGGCCCGGCTGGGGCGGCGACCGGCGGGACGTGGTCTACGTCGACAGCGACAACCGGGGCGGCGCCCGCGACGCCGTCCGCCACCTGGCGGGGCTCGGCCGCACCCGCATCGCCCACATCACCGGCGCCCTCGACCAGACCTCGGCTGCCGACCGCCTCGACGGCTACCGCGACGTCATGACGGACGCCGACCCGCGGCTGATCGCCGAGGCCGACTTCACCTACGCCGGCGGTGAGCGCGCCATGCGCGAACTCCTCGCCCGCTGCCCCGACGTGGACGCGGTGTTCGCCGCGAACGACCTCACCGCCTCCGGCGCGCTGCGCGTCCTGCGCGAGGCCGGCCGCCGCGTCCCCGACGACGTGGCCGTCATCGGCTTCGACGACATGCAGCCCATCGCGGAGCAGACCGATCCGCCCCTCACCACGGTCCGCCAGGACATCGAGGAGATGGGCCGGCTGATGGCCCGCCTGCTGCTGCGCGACCTGGACCGGGGCGCCCCCCGCGAGGACGACGCCGGCCCCCCGTCCAGCGTGGTGCTCCCCACGACGCTGGTGCGGCGCGGGTCGGCGTAGGGCCTGTCCGTCAGCCCTCCGGACGGAGGGCCTGTCCGTCAGCCCTCCGGACGCTCGCTGCGGACCACCGCGAAACGGGCGCCGTACGGGTCGGCCAGCTTGGCCAGACGGCCGACACCGGGCACGTCGGTGGCCGGGACCCGGACCCTGCCGCCCCGCTCCCCGGCCCGCGCGACGACCGCGTCCGGGTCCGTCACCTCGAAGTACGGCAGCCAGTGCGCCTGCTCCTCGGCCGGGTCCTCGGACAGCGGGACGACACCGCCGAACATGGCCTCCTCGCCCTCGCCGGCCGGGTTGAACGTGGTGTAGGTGCCGCTCGGGAAGTCGAGACCGCTGGTCTCCAGGCCGAGGACCGCGTGGTAGAAGGCGGCCGCGGCGGGGACGTCGGCGGTGTACAGCTCGACCCAGCACAGCGAGCCCGGCTCCTGCACGGCCTCCAGGCCCTCGTTGCGGCCCGGCTGCCACAGCCCGAAGGACACCCCGGCCTGATCGGTCAGGATCGCCATGCGGCCCAGGTCCTGGACGTCCATGGGCTGCACCAGGACCCTGCCGTGCTTCTGCTCGGCCGCCCGGGCCGTGGCGTCCGCGTCCGGCGCCTGGAAGTAGACCGTCCAGGAGGGCGGTCCCTGCTCCGCCGTGGTCTGCATGCCGCCGGCGGTGGTCCGCCCGTCGAGCCGGAAGAGCCCGTACCCGCCGACCTCCGGACCGCCCGGCTCGAACCGCCAGCCGAACAGATCGCCGTAGAAGGCCGCCGCGCCCTCGATGTCCGGCACGCCGAGATCGATCCAGTTGGGAGAGCCGGTGACATAACGGGTGGTGAGCATCCTCGCCCTCCTCGCACAGGGGCCCGTCCGCCTGTACTGCCGAGTCTGGCACCGCCCGGGGCCCGGCGCCGCCGGAACGCCGCCGATCCGTGCGCCGGGCCCCGGGCGCGTCCGCCCGGGTGACGCGCCGCTCCGCGCGCCGCCGTGCGCGCGGCCGTCCGCGCGGGCAGCATCGAGGCGGCCCGGGGCCCGTGAACGCGGTGTTGATCCCGCGTTGATCGAACGTTTTTCACCTGACGCGAGGCTCGGGCCATGCACATCGACACGATGACCTCGCCCGAACTCGCCTGGCAGCAGGAGGCGCTGTGCGCGCAGACGGGGGCGGACTTCTTCTTCCCCGAACCGGGCAGCTCGGTGCGCGAGGCGAAGCGGATCTGCGGCATGTGCCCGATCCGCACGGCCTGCCTGGAGTACGCGATGGCCCACGACGAGCGCTTCGGCGTCTGGGGCGGCCTGTCGGAGAAGGAGCGCCTGGAGCTGCGGCGCGTGGCGCGGTGACCGCGCCGCGTCCGGTGTGCGGCGCGTGTCCGGCGTGCCGTGCGAGCCCCGCACGCGGGCAGGGCCCGGCCGCTCGTGGCGGCCGGGCCCTGCCGGGACGGTGCGCGGTGCGTCGTCAGGCGCCGGCGCGGGCGGCCATCCGGGCCTTGCGCGCGGCCAGCTTCTCGTCGAACTTGGCCGCCTCGGAGTCGAGGCCGTTCATGTACATGCCGAGCTCCTCCTGCGCCTTGCGGCCCTCCGGACCCAGCCCGTCGATCTCCATGATCTTCAGGAAGCGCAGCACGGGCTGCAGCACGTCGTCGTGGTGGATGCGCAGGTTGTAGACCTCGCCGATCGCCATCTGCGCGGCGGCCCGCTCGAAGCCGGGGATGCCGTGCCCGGGCATGCGGAAGTCGACCACCACGTCCCGAACGGCCTGCATCGTCAGGTCGGGCGCCAGCTCGAAGGCCGCCTTGAGCAGGTTGCGGTAGAAGACCATGTGCAGGTTCTCGTCGGTCGCGATCCGGGCCAGCATGCGGTCGCAGACCGGGTCGCCGGACTGGTGTCCGGTGTTGCGGTGCGAGATGCGGGTGGCCAGCTCCTGGAAGGCGACGTAGGCGATCGAGTGCAGCATCGAGTGGCGGTTGTCCGACTCGAAGCCCTCGCTCATGTGGGACATGCGGAACTGCTCCAACTTGTCCGGGTCCACGGCGCGCGAGGTGAGCAGGTAGTCGCGCATCACGATGCCGTGCCGGCCCTCCTCGGCGGTCCAGCGGTGCACCCAGGTGCCCCAGGCGCCGTCCCGGCCGAACAGGCTGGCGATCTCGTGGTGGTAGCTGGGCAGGTTGTCCTCGGTCAGCAGGTTGACGACCAGCGCGATCCGGCCGATCTCGGTGACCTTCGACTGCTCCTTGTCCCAGGCCTGGCCGTCCTCGAAGAGGCCGGGGAAGTTGCGTCCGTCGCTCCACGGGACGTACTCGTGCGGCATCCAGTCCTTGGCGACCTTCAGATGCCGGTTGAGTTCGGTCTCGACCACTTCCTCCAGGGCGTACAGCAGCTGAGCGTCGGACCAGGCGCCGGCGGGGCTGCCGAGATGGGGAGTGGTGATCGTCATGGACTCTCCAGGGGGACATGCGTACGAGCGGTGAGCGGAAACCTACGGCATCGTAGGCTACGTTGCCGTAGGTTACGAAGCCGTAGGTCGAGAGCTCCATAAAGGCCGCTGATCAGCGATGTCGCCCATGTGCGGGCCCGGCCTCCGGATGTGCAGGTCGGCGGCCCGGCGGGTGGCGGAGGCCACCGGTCAGACGTACAGCTCCCGCAGCCGCACCGAGAGGCATGTCACACAGCCTTCGAGCTTCTCGAACTCGCTGATGTCCACGACGACCGGTTCGTACCCGAGGTCGGCGAACAGCTCCGCGGTCTTCGGCGCGCTGGCCGCCATCAGCAGCTTGTCCCCGCCGAGCAGCACCACATGGGCCCCGGCCTCCTCCGGCACGGGCAGGAAGCGGCCGAAGAGGGAGGGCGCGTCCATCGTGGGGATGTGCCCGATCACCGTGCCGTCGGGCAGCGCCGTGACCGCGGTCTTCAGGTGCAGCACCTTGCTCACGGGCACCGACACGACCCGCGCGCCGAGCGGCTCGAACGCGGCGCGCACCTGCTGCACCCCGGCGGCGTTGGTGCGCCCGCCCCGGCCGACGTACACCGTGTCGCCGATCTTCAGGACGTCGCCGCCCTCCAGGGTGCCCGGGTCCCAGATCCAGTTCACCGAGCAGCCCAGGCCCGCCACGGCCTCCTCGACGGCGGCGGTCTCGTCGCGCCGCGACTCGGCACCCGGGCGGGTGATCAGGGCGACGTTGCGGTACATGACCACGGTGTCCTCGACGAACACCGCGTCCGGGCAGTCGTCGGCCGGCTCCACCTCGACGGTCTCCCAGCCGTGCGTGCGCAGGGCCGCCACGTACGCCTCCCACTGCTGCACCGCGAGGTCGGCGTCGACGGGTTCCCGCTCGATGTGCGTCACCAGCCCTTCGGCGAGACGCGGGCCGGGACGGCGGACGAGGGCCTTCTTGCTGGGCACGAGGACGACTCCGTATCGGGTGGGACGTGTGGACCGCACCGAGGGAGTTCCCCGGATCGGCCGGAACCCGACGTGCGTCGGCCGACCATCATGCAGGGCGGAGGGCGGACAGGACAGCCCCCGCCCCGGCCGCCCCGCCCGTCGTCAGCCCACCGGCTCCGCGTCCGGGGCGTCCCGCCGCTGGGCCGGAGCCGAGGCGGCGCCGGTCGCGGGCGGCTCGGGGGCGCGCAGGCACTCGATGAGGTAGTCGCCGGTGTCGGGGTCCCGTGTCACGCCGTGGGTCTCGCTGCCGAAGCCGGGGAAGCGCCGGTCGAAGGACTCCAGGGCGCTCAGGTACCGCAGGAGCGGTCCGTCGGCCGTGCCGACGCTCTCGCCGGGCATCAGGACCGGGATGCCGGGCGGGGTGACGGTCACCATCGCCGCGGCGACCCGGCCCGGCGTGTCGGCCAGGCGCAGCCGCTCCGTACCGCCGCGGATCAGCCGCTGGTAGCACTGCTGGGGTGGGGCGACCGGCTCCGGCAGCTCCCGGAAGGCCGTGTCGAGGAGCTCGACCAGGCGGGAGGCGCGCAGCTGGTCGTGCATCTCCTGGCACAGGCCCCGCAGCGTCAGTCCGGCGTAGCGGCGCGGATGCTGGGCGACGAGGGCGGGGAGCACCCGGTCGAGCGGGGCGTCACCGTCGTAGAGGTCCTTGAAGTCCATCAGGGCGTCGAGCAGCGTGCCCCACTTGCCCTTGGTGATGCCCATCGAGAACAGCACCAGGGCGGTGTAGCTGTCGGTCTTCTCCACCACGATGCCCCGGGTGCTCAGGTACGCGGTGAGCACCCGGGCGGGGATGCCCTGCCCCGACAGCTCGCCGGTGGCGCCGATGCCCGGGCAGGTCAGGGTCACCTTGATCGGGTCGAGCATGCAGTACCCGTCGGTCAGCCCCGGGAAACCGTGCCAGTCCGCGCCCGGTTCCAGGTGCCAGCAGGACGGCTCGGTCCGCAGCAGCTCGGCCGGTGCCTCGTCGAAGGGCAGGCGCGCCCCGGTGGCCGGGTCGGTCACCTCGCCGGGCTGCCAGACCCCGAAGAACCACGCCGGCCGGTCGCCCGCGGCCGCGATGCGGCGCCCGATGCGCACCATCTCCTGGCGGAAGCGGACCGCCTCCGTCACCGCCTCGTCGACCAGCCACTGCCCCTGCGGCCCGTCCATCATCGCCGTGGCGACGTCCAGGGAGGCGATCATCGGGTACAGCGGCGAGGTGGTGCCGTGCATCATCAGCGCCTCGTTGAACCGGTCGTGCTCCACCGGCGCCCGCGGCCCGGGCCTGACGTGCACCATCGCGGCCTGGGACAGCGCCGCCAGCAGCTTGTGCGTCGACTGGGTGGCGAAGACCGTGGGCCGGTCGGGCCCGGGGAAGCTCTCCTCGTCGACGGACATGCCGTAGCGGCCCGCGTAGAGCGGGTGGAAGCGGGCGTAGGCGAACCACGCCTCGTCGAAGTGCAGCCGGGGTGTGCCCGTGGCGAAGGCCCGGGCCGCGGCGCCGGCGTCGTAGCACAGCCCGTCGTAGGTGGAGTTGGTGAACACCGCGTACTGGGCGCGCGCGGACACCGCGTCCGCCGTGAGCGGATTCGCCGTGATCCGCTCGCCCGCCGCCTCGATCTCGGCCGGGGGCAGCGGGCCCGCCAGGCCGTAGCCGTTCCGGGTCGGGACGAGGTACACCGGCCGGGCGCCGGAGACGACCAGGCCGTGCAGGACCGACTTGTGGCAGTTGCGGTCCACCAGGGCGATCTCGTCGCGGGTGACGCTGAAGTGCCCGACCATCCGGTTGCAGGTGGAGTCGCCGTGCAGCACGAAGTAGGTCCGCTCCGAGCCGAAGACCCGCGCGGCGTTGCGCTCCGCCTCGCCGATCGGCCCGGTGTGCTCGAACAGCGAGCCCAGTTCCTCCACGGAGATCGACAGGTCGCTGCGCAGCAGCCGTTCCCCGAAGTAGTCGTGGAACGCCCGGCCGACGGGCGACTTGAGGAAGGCGACGCCGCCCGAGTGGGCGGGGGTGTGCCAGGAGTACTCGTGCGCGTCGTCGAAGCGGCGCAGCGCCTTGAAGAACGGGGGGAGCAGGGCGTCCTGGTAGGCCCGCGCGGCGGTGGTGATCCGCCCGGCGATGAACGACGGGGTGTCCTCCAGGGGCCACACGTAGCCCACGACCGACTGCGAGACCCACAGCGGCAGCTCGCGCAGCTCCTCGTCCGCCATGACCAGGAACACCGGCAGGTCCCGGAAGCGGCGCCCGATGCCGCGCAGCACCCTCGCCCCGCCCGGCTCCCGCGCGGAGGTGCCGGGCGCGAGGTCCCACGCGACCAGCGCGGCGGCCAGCCGGGCCTCCGTCCGGAGCACCGCCTCGGCGTCGGCGGCGCTCGTCACCCAGCGCACCTGCGCGCCGCGGTCCCGGATCGCCTCGGCGATGCGCGCCAGCTGCCCGGCGGCGGCGCCCCCGTCCTGCGGGTGCTCCGCCACCGCGACCAGTACCGTGCCAGCGTCCATGCCGTCCCCCTGTCGCCGGTGGCCCGCGCCACCTCACGACCAGTGTTCGGGCAGCCGCGGGCCTGATCGGCCGGCGACCGCCCGAACCACCCCATCGGGGCACGGCCCGGGCCGCTCATTGACGGCCGGCTCTCAGTCCGGCGCCACCGCGTCCGCCCCGACCGCCCGGCGCAGGTGCTCCGCCGTGAACGACCCCCGCGCGCCGAGCAGGTCGCGCGGCGTCCCCTCGAAGACGACCTCGCCGCCGTCGCGGCCGCCGTCCGGGCCGAGGTCGACCACCCAGTCGGCCCGGGCGACCACGTCCAGGTTGTGCTCGACCACGACGACCGTGTTGCCCGCGTCGACCAGCCGCTCCAGCAGGGCGACCAGGCCGGCGACGTCCGCCATGTGCAGGCCTGTCGTCGGCTCGTCGAGCACGTACACCGCGCCCGTCCGGTGCAGCCGTGTGGCCAGCTTGATGCGCTGCCGCTCCCCGCCGGACAGCGTCGACAGGGGCTGGCCCAGCGTCAGGTACGTGAGCCCGACGTCCCGCAGGGCCCGCAGCCGGCGCCGCACGCCCGCGTCGTCGAAGAAGCCGAGGGCCTCGCCCGCGGTCATCTCCAGCACGTCGGCGACCGAGCGGCCCCGCACGGTCAGCGCGAGCACCTCCTCCTTGAAGCGCCGTCCCTCGCAGTCCTGGCAGGTCGTCGTCACCGGGTCCATGAACGCGAGATCGGTGTGGATGACGCCCCTGCCCTCGCAGGTGCCGCACGCCCCGGCCGAGTTGAAGCTGAACAGGCCCGCCTCCGCTCCCGTTCCCCGGGCGAAGATCCTGCGGATCCCGTCCATGATCCCCAGGTACGTCGCCGGGGTGGACCGGCCCGAGATGCCGATGGCGGACTGGTCGACGACCACGGCCTCGTGCGCGGCGGTGAACTCGCCGGCCAGGGTGCTCTTGCCCGACCCGGCGACCCCGGTCACGGCGGTGAGCACCCCGGCCGGGAACCGCACGGTCACGTCCCGCAGGTTGTGCCGGCCCGCGCCCTTCACCCACAGGTCGCCGGTGGGGCGGCGTACCGCGTCCTTGACCGCCGTACGGGTGCGCAGGCAGCGCCCGGTGAGCGTGCCGGACGCGGCGAGACGCTCCGGGGTGCCCTCGAACACCACCGTGCCGCCGTCCGTGCCGGCCCCCGGCCCCATGTCGACCACGTGGTCGGCGAGCGCGATGACGTCCGGGTCGTGCTCCACCACGAGCACGGTGTTGCCCTTGTCGCGCAGGCGCAGCAGCAGTTCGCCCAGGCGTCCGACGTCCCGCGGGTGCAGTCCGACGCTGGGCTCGTCGAAGATGTACGTCATCCCGGTCAGGCTGGAGCCGAGGTGGCGCACCGTCTTCAGCCGCTGCCCCTCCCCGCCGCTGAGCGTCGCCGTCTCCCGGTCCAGGCTGAGGTAGCCGAGGCCGATCGCCTCGATCCGCTCCAGCGCGGCCACGGCCGCCGAGGCGATCGGCCGGGCCACCGGGTCGTCGATCTCCTTCAGCACGGTGGTCAGGTCCGTGACCTGCATCCTGGCGCAGTCGGCGATGGACCGGCCGCCGATGCGGGTGGCGAGCGCCGCCGCGTTCAGCCGGGCTCCCCGGCACTGCGGGCAGACGCCCTCCACCAGGAACTCCCGGACCAGGTCGCGCGTCTTCTGGCTCATGGCGGACAGGTCCCGCTTCAGGTACAGCCGCTCGAAGCGGTCCGCCAGCCCCTCGTAGTCGGTGGTCCAGGTCCCGCCGCTGCCGCTGACGGTGACCTTGCTGCCGGGCCGCCCCCGCATCAGGAACTCACGCTCGGCGGCGGTGAAGCGCCCGACCGGCTTGTCCGGGTCCAGCTCGGTGCTGCTGGTGTACGCCTGGCCCTGCCAGGTCCCGGCGGCGAACGGCGGGAAGCGGACGGCCCCGCCGGCCAGGGAGCGGCCGGGGTCCAGGATGCGGTCCCAGTCGGGCCGCACGGTCCGGCCGAGGCCGTCGCACTCGGGGCACATGCCCGACGGGTCGTTGAACGAGTACGCGGTGGCGGGTCCGGCGCTCGGGGTGCCGTGCCGGGAGAACAGCACCCGGATCACCGAGTAGACGTCCGTCATGGTGCCGACCGTCGACCGCGAGTGGCCGCCGACGGGCCGCTGGTCGACGACGATCGCGGGGGTGAGGTCCGCCAGGCCGTCCGCGTGCGGCCGTTCGAACTTCGGCAGCCGGTTGCGGACGAACCACGGGAAGGTCTCGTTGAGCTGGCGCTGCGACTCCACCGCGATCGTGTCGAAGACGAGGGACGACTTCCCCGATCCCGAAACGCCGGTGAACACGGTCAGCCGGCCTTTCGGGATGCGGAGGGTGACGTCCTTGAGGTTGTTCTCCCGGGCTGCGGTGAGGGTGATGACATCGGGCATGCAGCCGACGCTAGGCGGTATACCCGACAGCTTCTGGCGTGATTTCCCGCAGTTCTCCCTCCTCCATCAGCAGCCAGCGCGTGATCCCGACGGACTCCAGGAACGGCAGGTCGTGGCCGGCCACGAGCAGCGCCCCCTCGTAGGACTCCAGGGCCGAGGTCAGCTGCCGCACGCTCGCCATGTCGAGGTTGTTGGTCGGCTCGTCCAGCATGAGCAGCTGAGGGGCCGGCTCCGCCAGCATCAGCGCGGCCAGGGCCGCCCGGAAACGTTCCCCGCCGGACAGCGTCGCCGCCCTCTGGTCGGCGCGGGCGCCGCGGAACAGGAAGCGGGCCAGCCGGGCCCGCACCCGGTTGTTCGTGGCGTCCGGTGCGAACCGGGCCACGTTCTCGGCGACCGTCAGCTCCTCGTCCAGGACGTCGAGCCGCTGCGGCAGGAACCGCAGCGGGACGTGCGCGGTGACCTCGCCCGCCTCCGGCGCGAGTTCCCCGCCGATGGTGCGCAGCAGGGTCGTCTTCCCCGCGCCGTTGCGCCCGATCAGCGCGACCCGCTCCGGACCGCGCAGGTCGAGCCCCTCGACCCGGGCGCCGTGGCGCAGCCGCAGATCCCGCAGCGTGAGGACCGTGCGCCCCGGCGGGACGGCGGTGTACGACAGTTCGACGCGGATCTCGTCGTCGTCCCGTACGGCCTCCACGGCCTCGTCGAGCCGGTCCCTGGCCTCGGCGAGCTTCTCCTCGTGCATGATCCGGTGCTTGCCCGCGGACTCCTGCGCCGCCCGCTTGCGCGCCCCCATGACGATCTTCGGCTCTCGCTTCTGGTCCCACATCTTCTGCCCGTACCGCTTGCGGCGGGCCAGTTTGACCTGGGCGTCGGCCAGTTCGCGCTGCTGCTTGCGCAGATCGGCCTCGGCGACGCGCACCATGCGCTCGGCCGCCTCCTGCTCGACCTCCAGTGCCGCCTCGTAGGCGGAGTAGTTGCCGCCGTACCAGGTGATCCCACCCGAGCGCAGATCGGCGATCTGATCGACGAGATCGAGCAGTTCACGGTCGTGGCTGACCACGACCAGGACGCCCGGCCAGGCCCGGACGGCCGCGTACAGCCGTCGGCGCGCGTACAGGTCGAGGTTGTTCGTCGGCTCGTCCAGCAGCAGGACGTCGGGCCGGCGCAGCAGCAGCGCGGCCAGCCGCAGCAGCACCGACTCGCCGCCGGACACCTCGCCGACGGTGCGGTCGAGCCCGACGTGACCGAGACCGAGTTCGCCGAGCGTGGCGAGGGCGCGCTCCTCGACGTCCCAGTCGTCGCCGACCGCCTCGAAGTGCTCCGCCGACACGTCACCGGCCTCGATGGCGTGCAGCGCGGCACGCCGGCCGGCGATGCCGAGCACCTCGTCGACCCGCAGGTGGGTGTCGAGCGTGACGTTCTGCGGGAGGTGGCCGACCTCCCCGGCGACCCGGACGGTGCCGTCGGCCGGCGGGAGGTCGCCCGCGATCAGTTTCAGCAGGGTCGATTTCCCCGACCCGTTGACGCCGACCAGGCCGGTGCGGCCGGGGCCGAAAGCGGCGTCGAGGCCCTCGAAGACGGAGGTGCCGTCGGGCCAGGCGAAGGACAGGGACGTGACGGTGACGGATGAAGACATGGCGGCCTCACTCGCGGTTGCTCGAAGCAGACAGGGGCAAACGCGTGTCGAGACACCTGCGACCCGGAAGGGGGCTCCACGGGCATGGGAAAAGCCCTGCACCGGAGGACGGCTCGGACGCCGAGGTCGCACGCAGCGCACACCCCTGGGGTGTGACGCGGTGTCTCAGGACCTCAGACGAGCAACGTCCTTCTCCAATCGACGGCAACAGGACCGCTTCACACCGTAGGAGTGGCCGCGGAGGCTGTCAACGCATTAACGGACCGACCCCCGCGCCGCGCCGGGTGACCGTTCCCCGACCCCCAGGAGGCACCGTGCCCGCGTCCGACGGCCCGCTCTCGCTGCCGGCCCGGCTCTGCCTGCTGGGCTGGGACGCCGCACGGCCGCCGTCCGGGGCCACCGTCCGGCTGCCCGGGCTGGTGCGGGCCGGCGCGCTGGTCGAGCTGGCCCGGCACGGCCTGCTGCGGGACGAGGACGGCATCGCCGTGCCGGCCGACCCGGACGCGGCCGCGGGCGACGCGGTCCTCGACGGGCTGCTCGAACTCGTCCACGAGTCGCGCCCGCACCCCTGGCGGACCTGGGTGACGCTGCGGTCCCGGGTGACCCTGGACGCCGTACGGGAGCAGCTGGTCGCCGGGGGGTACCTGCGCGCGGAGAAGAAGCGGATCCTCGGCGTGTTCCCGTCGGTGGAGTACGCCCTGGGGCGCGCCGCGGCCGTGGAGGCGCTGCGCGAGGAGGTCCGCCAGGTGCTGCGCGGGCCGCTGCCGGTCGCCCCGCTCTCCGAGCGGGACGCCGCCGTGGCCGCCCTGGCAGCCGCCGCGGGCCTGTTGGGGGAGGAGGGAGCCGCGGCGGGGCGGCGGGTCGAGGAGCTGACCGAACGGGCCGGGGAGGCCGCACCCGGGCTGCACCGGATCGTGCGCGAGGTGCGCGCGGCGGTGGCCGAGGCGGTGAGGGCGCCGGCGTCGCTCTGACGCGCGGCGCCGGGCGTCGACGCGGGGGCCCGGGGTCGCCGTCACGGTCTGGCCGATTCCCGCCGGCCGCCCCGCTCACTGCGGAGATCCCGCGCTCACTGAAGGAGATTCCGCGCCGCAGGGGCACGCAGGCAGGCGGCCCGCCGGATCAGGAGTGCCGGCGCCTCAGCAGGCGTCCCGCATCAGCTCCGCCAGGCCGTGGTCGAGGTCGAGGTCGAGGTGCTCCAGGCCGACCGGCACCAACGCGCTGGTCGCCTCCAGGAACCGGCGGATCTCGCTGGAGCGGACGTGCACCACGGCGGTGCCCTCGGGCGCGTGGAACTCCAGCACGGTGCGGTCGTACCCGTAGGGCCGCACCCGCACGTCACCGTGGCCCTCGCAGTCGTGCAGGCCCGCGGCGAGCAGTTCACGCGAGAACGTCCAGCAGACGTCGACGCCCTCCAGCGTGGCGGGGGCCGGGAAGGTCATGCGGACGGCGAACGGGTCGCGCCGGTCGTAGTGCAGCGTCGCGGGGATGCTCGGCATACGCGGCGCGGCGGCGACGAGGCGGGCCTCCACGGGCTGCTCGATGACGATGGACAACGCCTTGCTCCCTCTGGACGGCTGGACGGACTTCCGGGCGTATGAGGCCGGGCACTGGAAGAGACGTGGGAATGAGCCGATCCGTGCACCCGGGATGCGAGTGACCTCCGTCACCGCATGCATGCACGCGCCGACGTCGTTCTCCTCGTGTGCCCCGCAGGGCACTTGTTGCACCCGCGCAGCCCGGGGAACGCGTGCGCGAGGCCGTCTGGACGGCGTCCGGGCGGTGGGCTAGCTTCGCCCGCCATGAGGCGCATGGGGAACACGCGACACCCGCGACGGTGGGGACCGGCACGGCGCACGGCCGCGGCGATCGCCGCCTGCGCGGCGGCACTGACCGCGCTGACCGCCGTACCGGCGCAGGCGCACCCGGCCGGGCGCGGGGCACCGCACTGGGAACTGAAGGACACCGGCACCCCGGACGTGCGGTTCCGGGGCCTGGCCGTGGCCGGCCGGGACACCGCCTGGGCCGCCGGGACCGCCGGGACCGTCCTGCGCACCACCGACGGCGGGAGAAGCTGGCGGGACGTGTCGCCGCCCGGCGCGGGGGAGTTGCAGTTCCGGGACGTGGAGGCGTTCGACGCGCGCCGCGCGGTCGTCCTGGCCATCGGGGAGGGCGAGGCGTCCCGCGTCTACCGCACCGACGACGGCGGAGCGACCTGGACGGAGACCTTCCGCAACACCGACCCGAGGGCCTTCTACGACTGCATGGCCTTCTTCGACCACCGTCACGGCCTCGCCATGAGCGACCCCGTGGACGGCAGGTTCCGCATCCTGTCGACCGGCGACGGCGGCCGGACCTGGCGGGTGCTGCCGGACCGGGGCATGCCGGCCGCGCAGGAGGGCGAGGCCGGGTTCGCCGCGAGCGGCCAGTGCCTGGTGACCTCCGGGCCGCGGGACGTGTGGCTCGCCACCGGCGGGGCCGCGCACGCGCGCGTGCTGCACTCCGCCGACCGGGGCCGCACCTGGACGGCCGCCGCCTCGCCCGTCCCGGCGGGCGATCCCGCGCGGGGCGTCTTCGCCCTCGCCTTCCGGGACCGGACCCACGGTCTCGCCGTCGGCGGTGACTACCGCCCCGACCAGTCCTCGCCGCGGTCCGCCGCGCGCACGGCGGACGGCGGCCGCACCTGGCGGGCCGCCGGCACACCGCCGGCCGCCTACCGTTCCGGCGTCGCGTGGCTGCCGCACAGCCGGACCACCGCCCTCGCCGTCGGCCCCACCGGCACCGACCTCACCACCGACGCGGGCCGCACCTGGCGCACCGTGGACACCGGCTCCTTCGACACCGTCGACTGCGCACCCGGCGCGGGGTGCTGGGCGGCGGGCGAGAAGGGGCGCGTTGCCCGCCTGGAGCACTGAGCGGGCGGGGTGCGCTGAACCTTGGCAGTGTGGGTACCCGTTCACTGAGCGAGGAAGGAAGTGAGCGGGAATGCCACGCGGTTCGAGCCCCAAGAGGGAACGCCAGTACGAGCACATCAAGGAAAGCGCGAAGGACCGGGGCGAGAGCACCGGCCGCGCCGAGGAGATCGCCGCGCGGACCGTCAACAAGGAGCGCGCCCGGTCCGGCGAGTCGAAGACGGCCAGCCGCACCTCCACCAAGGACATGTCCTCCGGCAAGCGCGGCGGCCAGCGGTCGGGGCAGGGTTCGCAGGGACCCACCTACGACCAGCTCTACCAGGAGGCCAAGCGCAAGGGCGTGGAAGGCCGTTCCAGCATGAACAAGAGCCAGCTCCAGCGCGCGCTCGGCAAGTGACGCCCGCCCCTCGCGAGGCCGGCAGGACTCCCGCGTCCTGCCGGCCTTCGCGCGGCCCGTAGGCTTCCCCCACCATGACGACCGTACGCATCCCCGAGGACTGGCCCGCCACCGAGGAGCAGGCCCGCGCCGTGCAGGACGAGCTGCGCGGGCGGGTGATCCTGGACGAGGTGGGACCACCCCCCGGGACCGGGCATGTGACGGGCGTGGACGTCGCCTATGACGACGAGCGGGACGTGGTCGTGGCGGCGGCGGTCGTCCTCGACGCGTCCGGGCTGGAGGTCGTCGCCGAGGCCACGGCGGTGGGCCGGGTCTCCTTCCCCTACGTGCCCGGGCTGCTCGCCTTCCGGGAGATCCCCGCGGTCCTCGCCGCCCTCGACGCGCTGCCGTGCCCGCCCGGCCTGGTCGTCTGCGACGGGTACGGCCTCGCGCACCCGCGCCGCTTCGGCCTGGCCACCCATCTCGGCGTCCTCACCGGCCTGCCCACGATCGGCGTGGCCAAGAACCCCTTCGTCTTCACCCACGACGACCCGGGCGCCGCGCGCGGCAGCTCCTCCGCGCTGCTCGACGGCGCCGAGGAGGTCGGCCGCGCCCTGCGGACCCGGGACGGCGTGAAGCCCGTCTTCGTCTCGGTGGGCCACCGCGTCTCGCCGGACAACGCCTGCGCCCACACCCTCGCGCTGACCCCGCGCTACCGGCTCCCGGAGACCACGCGCCGGGCGGACGCCCTGTGCCGCAAGGTCCTGAAGGAGACCTACTCCGCCTGACCGGTCACCCGCCAGTGACCGACCTCGCGGTACTCCGAGTCGTACACGGCCGCCCCGTCCCCGGGTGCGAGGGCGTAGTGGCGCAGATTGCCGCCCCAGTACCTCAGGATCCGGCCGAGCTCGCCCGCCGGGTCCTTCGCCAACGCCGCGTCGTCCATGGTGACTTCCAGAAGGAATCGCATGCCTTCCATCGTTCCATTGAAGGCGCGTGGGGACTTCTGTGTGCCGTACCGGGGCCGGGGCGCCGGAAGTCTCAAACCCCGGTGCAGGGGCGGGGCCGGCAGCGCACGGGCTGAGTACGGACGCTGAGTACCCGTACGGATGTGCGCCCAGCCCGTCGCCGACAGGCTGGGCGCATGCCGACACACCGTGCACCGAAGCCAGTGGCCGCCCCGGACCGTCCCGTCGAG
This sequence comes from Streptomyces sp. NPDC053665, assembly GCF_055585285.1. Lineage (NCBI taxonomy): Bacteria > Bacillati > Actinomycetota > Actinomycetes > Kitasatosporales > Streptomycetaceae > Streptomyces > Streptomyces sp. NPDC053665. Next base: position 792,928 of record NZ_JBVJKK010000001.1, on the reverse strand, counting down.
CGGGCCGTCGTCGCCGGACTCGTCCTCGCCGTGGCGGCGGGGCTCGCCTGGATCGGCGGGATGATCTACACGCTCACCGCGTGGCCGCTGTGAACCGCGTGTCCGTCACCGGGTGGCCGCCACGCGGAAGCGGATGCCCGCCGCGCGCAGCCGGCCGATCAGGGCGTCGCCCATCGCCACCGCCGTGGTGACCTGACCCGCCGTCCGGGGAAGGTCGTCCAAGGCCAGGCACAGGGCCGACTCGCCGAGCATCTTCGCCGTCTCGTCATAGCCGGGATCGCCGCCCGAGACCTCCGTGAAGACGCGCCGGCCGCCGCCCTCGCCCACGAACCGGACCGAGAACCAGCTCCTGGCCCGCTTCTGCGCGTCGGGCCCGTCGCCGGGCTTGAGCCGGTCCGACAACCAGCGCCGCGCGGGCGGCACCTGGGCCGCCGCGACGAGCGCGCCCAGCGCCGCCACCCCGCCCGCCGCAACGGGCAGGTGCCGGACGGCGGCGTACTGGCGGTAGCGGAAGTCGGGCCCGTAGCGGTCCAGGGCCGCAGCCGAGCGCCGCACGATCTGCGGGTCGATGGTCGGCATCGGCAGCGCCCAGGCACCGACCTCCCCGGCGAAGCGCGCCGTGCCGAGCGGCGCCGACGCCCGCCGTCCCACCAGCCGCGGCTCGTGCCGCCGCCGGTCCCGCGCGGCCGCCGCCATCTGCCGCCGGCGGGCGATCTGGTGGAGGGCCGAGGCGAAGGTCCCGCCCGAGAACGCCGCGTCCGCCGTCACGAACCCCTCGATGCTCAGCGGCACGTCCTCGGGGAGCTGCTGCACGGTGAAGTACACGCCGAGGTCGTGCGGGACCGAGTCGAACCCGGCGGCGTGCACCAGCCGGGCCCCGGTCTCCCGCGCGCGTGCGTCGTGCCGGACGTACATCAGGTCCACGAACTCCGGCTCGCCGCACAGGTCCAGATAGTCCGTCCCCGCGTCCGCGCAGGCGGCCACGAGCTCCTCCCCGTAGGCGAGGTACGGGCCGACCGTCGTCGCCACCACGCGCGCCTCGCGGGCCAGTGCGCGCAGCGACGCCGGGTCCGAGGCGTCCGCCCGGACCACCCCGACCCCGGCGGGCAGCCGTTCGCCCAGCCGCTCCAGCTTCTCGGCGCTGCGGCCCGCGATCGCCCAGCGCAGGCCCTCGGGCGCGTGCGCGGCGAGGTGTTCGGCGGTGAGCGCGCCGGCGAAACTCGTGGCTCCGAAGAGCACGATGTCGTACGGACGGTCCGTCTGGCTTTGCCTGCTCATGACACCCCTCGGTCGTGCAGCCCGTGCCGCTGTCGGTGGCCGAGGCTAGCGTGAGGGGTGCGGAGCCCGACGACGAGCCCGGAGGAACGCGATGGCCGTGCCTGGACATGCCCTGAAGAAGCGGGAGAAGGTACGCGCGTTCGCGCTCGGGCTGCCGGGCGCCGTCGAGGAGTTCCCGTGGGGCGAGTCCGTCGCGAAGGTCAACCGGAAGGTCTTCGTCTTCCTGGGCGTGCAGGACGGCAGCCACCCCCTGGGGGTGACGGTGAAGCTCACGGACGAGACGGCGCACGCGCACGCGCTCGCCTGCCCCGGCGCCGAGCCCGCCGGGTACGGCCTGGGCAGGGCGGGCTGGGTGAGCGTCCCCCTGGAAGCGCCGGGCGCCCCGGCCGCGGAGCTCCTGTGCGACTGGGTGGAGGAGAGCTACCGGGTGATCGCGCCGAAGCGGCTCATAGCGGAGCTGGACGGAGGCTGACCCGTACGGCACATTGCTAAGCGCTTGCTCGTTCAGCTCTTGTGCGGAGTGGAACGTGTTCTTAGCATCGCTGGTGTTACATCACTTGTGTCACGGCACTGGGGGCTGGATGACCACGGCAAGGACGCCCGGGCACGGTCCGCTCACCGGTGTGCGGGTCGTCGAGCTGGCCGGCATCGGGCCCGGCCCGTTCGCCGCCATGCTCCTGGCCGACCTCGGCGCCGACGTGGTGCGCGTGGACCGGCCCGGCGGCCCCGGCCTCGGCATCGACCCGGCGTACGACGTCACCAACCGCAACAAGCGCTCGGTGGTCGTCGACCTGAAGTCACCGGACGGCGCCGGACGGGTGCTCGACCTCGCCGCCCGCGCCGACGTCCTGATCGAGGGGTACCGCCCCGGCGTCGCCGAGCGCCTGGGTGTCGGCCCCGAACCCTGCCACGCCCGCAACCCCCGCCTGGTCTACGGCCGGATGACCGGCTGGGGCCAGGACGGACCGCTCGCCCGGCGCGCCGGGCACGACATCGCCTACCTCGCCCCCACCGGCGCCCTCGGCATGACCGGCGACCCCGGCGCGCCGCCCGCGGCCCCCGCCAACCTGCTCGGCGACTACGCGGGCGGTTCCCTCTACCTCGTGGTCGGCGTCCTCGCCGCCCTCCACCACGCGCGGGCGACCGGGACCGGGCAGGTCGTCGACGCGGCCATCGTCGACGGCACGGCCCACCTCGCCACGATGATCCACGGCATGCTCGCCGCCGGGGTCTGGCAGGACCGCCGCGGCGCCAACCTGCTGGACGGCGGCTGCCCCTACTACGGCACCTACGAGACGGCCGACGGCCGGTACATGGCGGTCGGCGCCCTGGAGCCGCAGTTCTACGCGGAGTTCCTGGCCCTGCTCGGCATCGAGGACCAGGACGGCGCCCACGCGGACGTCACCCGCTGGGACGCGCTGCGCGAGGAGATCGCCGCCCGCTTCAAGGCCCGCACCCGGGACGAGTGGACGGCCCTCTTCGACGGCACCGACGCGTGCGTGGCGCCCGTGCTGTCGCTGCGCGAGGCACCCCTCCACCCGCACCTGGCCGCCCGCGGCACCTTCACCGACCACGGCGGCATCACCCAGCCCGCCCCGGCCCCCCGCTTCTCCGCGACCCCGACCACCGTCCGCAGCGCCCCGGCCCGGCCGGGCGCCGACACCGCGGACGTCGCCCGGGAGTGGGACGTGCCCGGGCTGCTCCCAGCGTCCCGAAACCCTCAGTGAAAGGCCTCCTCGTGAGCACCGAAGCGTACGTCTACGACGCGATCCGCACCCCGCGTGGGCGCGGCAAGGCCAATGGCGCCCTGCACGGCACCAAGCCCATCGACCTGGTCGTCGGGCTCATCCACGAGATCCGCGACCGCTTCCCGGACCTCGACCCGGCCGCCGTCGACGACATCGTCCTCGGCGTCGTCGGCCCGGTCGGCGACCAGGGCTCCGACATCGCGCGCATCGCGGCCATCGCCGCCGGGCTGCCCGACACCGTCGCGGGCGTCCAGGAGAACCGCTTCTGTGCCTCGGGCTTGGAGGCCGTCAACCTGGCCGCCGCGAAGGTCCGTTCCGGCTGGGAGGACCTCGTCCTCGCCGGCGGCGTCGAGTCGATGTCCCGCGTGCCGATGGCCTCCGACGGCGGCGCGTGGTTCAACGACCCGATGACCAACCTCCAGGTCAACTTCGTGCCGCAGGGCATCGGCGCCGACCTCATCGCCACCATCGAGGGCTTCTCCCGCAGGGACGTCGACGAGTACGCGGCGCTCTCCCAGGAGCGGGCCGCCACTGCCATGAAGGACGGCCGTTTCGACAGGTCCGTCGTCCCGGTGAAGGACCGCAACGGGCTCGTCGTCCTCGACCACGACGAGTTCCCGCGCCCCGGCACCACCGCCGACTCCCTCGCCAAGCTCAAGCCGTCCTTCGCGGACATCGGCGAGCTCGGCGGCTTCGACGCCGTGGCCCTCCAGCAGTACCACTGGGTGGAGAAGATCGACCACGTCCACCACGCGGGCAACTCCTCGGGCATCGTGGACGGCGCCTCGCTCGTCGCGATCGGCTCCAGGGAGGTCGGCGAGCGCTACGGCCTCACGCCCCGCGCCCGGATCGTCTCGGCCGCCGTCTCCGGCTCCGAGCCCACCATCATGCTCACCGGTCCCGCCCCGGCCACCCGCAAGGCCCTCGCCAAGGCCGGGCTCTCCATCGACGACATCGACCTCGTCGAGATCAACGAGGCGTTCGCGGCGGTCGTGCTGCGCTTCGTCAAGGACATGGGCCTGTCCCTGGACAAGGTCAACGTCAACGGCGGCGCGATCGCCCTCGGCCACCCGCTCGGCGCCACCGGCGCGATGATCCTCGGCACCCTCGTCGACGAACTCGAGCGCCAGGACAAGCGCTACGGCCTCGCCACGCTGTGCGTGGGCGGCGGCATGGGCGTCGCCACCATCGTCGAGCGCATCTGACCCCCTCCCGACGGATCACACGGAGCACCTCCACATGAGCACTGAGCCCACCACCATCCGCTGGGAACAGGACCGCACCGGCCTCGTCACCCTGGTCCTCGACGACCCGAACCAGTCCGCGAACACCATGAACCAGGCGTTCCGCGACTCCCTCGCCGCCGTCGCCGACCGGCTGGAGGCCGAGAAGGACTCCATCCGGGGCGTCATCGTCACCTCCGCCAAGAAGACCTTCTTCGCCGGCGGCGACCTGCGCGACCTGATCCGCGTCACACCGGAGACCGCGCAGCAGCTCTTCGACGGCGGCATGGCCGTCAAGCGGAACCTGCGCCGCATCGAGACCCTCGGCAAGCCCGTCGTCGCCGCCCTCAACGGCGCGGCCCTGGGCGGCGGTTACGAGATCGCCCTGGCCTGCCACCACCGCGTCGCCCTGGACGCGCCCGGCTCGAAGATCGGCTGCCCCGAGGTCACCCTCGGCCTGCTGCCCGGCGGTGGCGGCGTGGTCCGCACCGTTCGCCTGCTCGGCATCGCCGACGCCCTGCTCAAGGTCCTCCTCCAGGGCACCCGGTACAGCCCGCGCCGCGCCCTCGACAACGGCCTCGTCGACGAGGTCGCCGACAGCCACGAGGACATGCTCGCCAGGGCCCGCGCCTTCATCGACGCCCACCCCGAGTCCCAGCAGCCCTGGGACAGGCCCGGGTACCGGATCCCGGGCGGCACCCCGGCCCACCCCAAGTTCGCCGCGAACCTGCCCGCCTTTCCGGCCACCCTGCGCAAGCAGACGGGCGGCGCCCCCTACCCGGCCCCGCGCAACATCCTCGCCGCGGCCGTCGAGGGCGCCCAGGTCGACTTCGAGACCGCGCAGGTCGTCGAGGCCCGCTACTTCGTCGAACTGGCCGCCGGCCAGACCGCGAAGAACATGATCCAGGCGTTCTTCTTCGACCTCCAGGCCGTCAACTCCGGCGCCAACCGCCCCCAGGGCGTCGAACCCCGCACGGTCCGCAAGGTCGCCGTCCTCGGCGCCGGGATGATGGGAGCCGGCATCGCCTACTCCTGCGCCCGCGCCGGCATCGAGGTCGTCCTCAAGGACGTGTCCCTGGAGGCGGCCCTCAAGGGCAAGGGCTACTCCGAGAAGCTGTGCGCCAAGGCCGTGGCCAAGGGCCGCACGACCCGGGAGAAGGCCGACGCCCTGCTGGCCCGCATCACGCCCACCGCCGAGGCGCAGGACCTGGCCGGCTGCGACGCCGTGATCGAGGCCGTCTTCGAGGACACCTCCCTCAAGCACAAGGTCTTCCAGGAGGTGCAGCACGTCGTCGCCCCCGACGCGCTGCTGTGCTCCAACACCTCCACCCTGCCCATCACCGCCCTGGCCGAGGGCGTCGAGCGCCAGGCCGACTTCATCGGGCTGCACTTCTTCTCGCCGGTCGACAAGATGCCGCTCGTCGAGATCATCAAGGGCGAGCGCACGGGCGAGGAGGCGCTGGCCCGCGCCTTCGACCTGGTCCGGCAGATCAACAAGACGCCGATCGTCGTCAACGACTCGCGCGGCTTCTTCACCTCCCGCGTCATCGGCCAGTTCATCAACGAGGGCGTCGCCATGGTCGGCGAGGGCATCGAGCCCGCCTCCGTCGAGCAGGCCGCGGCCCAGGCAGGCTACCCGGCCAAGGTGCTGTCCCTGATGGACGAACTGACGCTCACCCTGCCGCGCAAGATCAGGGCCGAGTCCAGGCGGGCGGTCGAGGAGGCGGGCGGCACCTGGACGCCCCACCCCGCCGAGACCGTCGTCGACCGCATGGTCGACGAGTTCGGCCGCACCGGCCGCAGCGGCGGCGCCGGCTTCTACGACTACGACGAGGACGGCAAGCGCGCCGGGCTCTGGTCGGGGCTGCGCGAGCACTTCACCCGGCCCGGGCACACCATCCCGTTCGAGGACATGCAGGAGCGGATGCTGTTCTCCGAGGCGCTGGACACCGTCCGGCTGCTGGAGGAGGGCGTGCTGACGTCCGTCGCCGACGCCAACATCGGCTCCCTCCTCGGCATCGGCTTCCCGGGCTGGACCGGCGGCGTGCTCCAGTACATCAACGGCTACCCGGGTGGCCTGCCCGGCTTCGTGGCCCGCGCGCGGGAACTCGCCGAACGCTACGGCGACCGGTTCACGCCGCCCGCGCTGCTGGTGGAGAAGGCCGAGAAGGGGGAGCGGTTCGCCGACTCAGCCCGCCGCTGACCCGTCGGACGCCCCGGTCAGCCACGCGCCCAGCTCTTCCTTCAGCGACCGCTGGAACGCGGTGAGCAGCGCCTGCACCACCAGCGGGTGCATGTGCGCGGACAGGGACCGCACGTCCTGTGCGTCCCGCTCCGCCACCTCACCGCGGAAGAGCCCGGACAGCTCCCGGGCCGCGGCGCGCGCGTGCTCCAGCAGCACCGTGCGCGCCGCGGAGATGGCCTGCTGCGACAGGGGCACGTCCAGCAGGCTCACGCCCAGCCGCAGCAGCCCCAGATCGGCCTCGTAGCCGCCGTCCGCCGGCCGGATCACGCCCATGGCGGCGAGCCGCTCGACGTCCTCCCCGTCCAGCGGCCGCCCCGCCCGCCGCGCCAGCTCCTCCCGGGTGACCGTCTCGACGGTCTCCGGCGACCAGGAGGCCACCACCGCCCGGTGGACGGCGAGGTCGTGCGCGCTCAGGCCGGGCGGCAGCCGGCGCAGATACCGCTCGATGCCGGACAGGGTCATGCCCTGCTGCTGCAACTCCTCGATCAGCGCCAGCCGGGCCAGGTGCGCGCGCCCGTAGTGCCCGACGCGCCGCGGGCCGAGCACCGGCGGCGGCAGCAGCCCCTTCGTCCCGTAGAAGCGGACCGTGCGCACGGTGACACCGGCCCGGGCGGCCAGCTCGTCGATCGTGAGGGTCGGCTCCTCGGTGTCGGTCGTCATGTGCAGCAGTATCGCTGTCCCACCAATGCTGTGAAACCTCACCGGCACCGTGTGCGGACCTTGTGAGAAGTCACGCTTGGTGACCCCGGTCACCGTGTGCGCGGCGAGGCGTGTGGGAAGGTGCTGCCTTGGTCTGTGCCGCGTCACAAGGGTGGTACGGGCCGACGCACTGTACGGACCCCGGGCCCACGACGTCCGGGGCGATCCAGAGAGTGGAACCACCCGTGAGCAAGGACGCCGTGAACACGGCTGCGGCCACGCCGCGTACCGATGCGGCCCAGGTGCCCGCGGACGCGGGCGACGCCGGCTACAGCAAGGACCTCAAGGCCCGCCACGTCAACATGATCGCCATCGGCGGTGCCATCGGCACCGGCCTCTTCCTCGGCGCCGGCGGCCGTCTGCACAACGCCGGCCCCGCGCTGGCGATCGCCTACCTGGTCTGCGGCATCTTCGCCTTCTTCGTGGTCCGGGCGCTCGGCGAGCTCGTCCTGTACCGCCCCTCCTCGGGCTCCTTCGTGTCGTACGCGCGCGAGTTCCTCGGCGAGAAGGGCGCGTACGTCGCCGGCTGGATGTACTTCCTCAACTGGTCGACCACCGGTATCGCCGACATCACCGCCATCGCGCTGTACACGCACTACTGGAGCCTGTTCACCGACATCCCGCAGTGGGTGCTCGCGCTGATCGCCCTCGCCGTGGTGCTGGCCGTGAACCTGATCTCGGTGAAGATCTTCGGCGAGATGGAGTTCTGGTTCGCGATCATCAAGGTCGCGACGCTCGTCGGCTTCATGCTCATCGGCATCTTCCTGCTCGCCACCCAGCGGGAGGTCGGCGGCCAGACCCCGGGCCTGAGCGTGATCACCGACAACGGCGGCGTGTTCCCGCACGGCATGATGCCCGTCGTCCTCGTGATGCAGGGTGTGATCTTCGCGTACGCCGCGCTGGAGCTGGTCGGCGTCGCGGCGGGCGAGACCGCGGAGCCGGAGAAGGTCGTCCCGCGCGCGGTGAACTCGATCATGTGGCGGGTCGCTCTCTTCTACGTCGGCTCCGTCGTCCTGCTGGCCCTGCTGCTGCCCGGCTCGGTCTACTCGGCCGACCAGAGCCCCTTCGTCACGGTGCTGTCGAAGATCGGCGTCCCGGCCGCGGGTGACGTGATGAACCTGGTGGTCCTGACGGCCGCCATGTCCTCCCTGAACTCGGGCCTGTACTCCACGGGCCGCATCCTGCGCTCCATGGCGATGGCCGGCTCCGCGCCGAAGTTCACCGCCCGCATGAACCGCAGCCAGGTCCCGTACGGCGGCATCCTGCTCACCTGCGGGGTGTGCGTGCTGGGCGTCGGCCTGAACTTCCTCGTCCCGGCCCAGGCCTTCGAGATCGTGCTGAACGTCGCCTCCCTCGGCATCATCAGCACCTGGGTGATCATCATGATCTGCCACCTGGTCTTCGTCCGCCGCGCCAAGGCGGGCCTGATCAGCCGCCCCGCCTTCCGCCTGTTCGGCAGCCCCGTCACGGAGATCACCACGATCGCCTTCCTGCTGGCCTGCCTCGGCATGATGTGGAACGACCCGGAGGTCGGCCGCAAGACCCTCCTGCTCGTCCCGGTCATCGCGGTCATGCTGGTCGCGGGCTGGTTCGGCATCCGCCGCCGCGTGTCCCGCACGGCGGACCAGGAGCTGTCGCGCCTGGCGGAGTAGGCCCCTCGACGGCCCCCCTGGGCGCCGCCCTGCCCGAGTCGCCGTGCCACCCCCGCCGTCAGCCCTGCCTCTCGAAGGAGCGCAGCAGGCAGGCGGTCAGGTGGTCGGTGATCGTGCCGGTGGGGTCCAGGCGGGGGTTGAGGATCGTGACGGTGAGGCCCACCGCGCCGCCGCCCGAGAGCGCCGTGCGGAGCACGGTCTCCAGGTCCTGCCAGGACAGGCCGTCCGGCTGGCGGTGGTCCACGGCGGGCATCACCGCGTCGTCCAGGACGTCGACGTCGAGATGGACCCAGTAGCCCGCGTCCGCGCCGCCGCCGGTCAGCAGGCCCACCGCGCGCCGGGCCGCCTCACCCGCGCCCAGGGCGCGCACGATGTCCAGGTCCATCGCGTGCAGCGCGTCCGGCAGCGGCTGCATCCCGTACGCCGCGGACTCCTCCGCGTCCCGGAAACCCAGGGCGACCACGTCCTCGTCCCGGACCAGCGGCCCCCTGCCCTCCAGGTCGGCCAGCACGCGCGGCCCCCGGCCGGTGGCGAGGGCGAGTTCCATGGACGCCACCTCGCCGGCCGGCTCCGCCTCGGGCTGGTAGAAGTCGCTGTGCCCGTCCAGGAACAGCAGGCCGTGCCGGTCCCGGCGGCGCAGCGCCAGCAGGGTGCCCAGCAGCACGCTGCAGTCGCCGCCGAGCACCACGGGGAAGCGGCCCTCGTCCAGGACGGCCCCCACGGCGTCGGCCAGCGCTCCGGAGTAGGCGGCGACCGCGTCCCCGTTCAGCAGACCGGTCGCCGCATCCCGCTCCGGGTCGTACGGCGGCGGCTCCACCCGCCCCGCCCGCACCGCGCCCAGCCCCTCGGCCAGCCCGGCGTCGAGCAGCGCCCCCGGCAGCTCCTCCACACCGGTCGGCCGCAGCCCGAGCACGGACGGCGCCTCGACGATCGCCACGTCCCGCACGCCGCCTCCTCGTCACCGGCCGGCCACCACGTCATCGGCGGGCCCACGCGCCGCCGGGCCGGTGACACCGGTGCGCCCATCCGCCCCGGCCGCCCCCGCCGGGTGCGCATGGGCCCACCGTAGACCGGGACGCCCGGCGGGGCGCGTCAGTGCCGGTGCTCCGGCCGCCCGTGGACGCCGTTCGTCGCGGCGATCTTCTTCCAGGACCTCGGCTGCTCCACGGCCGCCGGCCCCTTCGCCACCGCCGCGGCCCGGGCCGCGGGCGCCCCCGGCTTCGACGGCTGGAACAGCCACGTGTCGAACAGCGCGGCCAGCGGCTGGCCGGACACCTCCTCGGCGTACCGCCGGAAGTCGGCGACCGACGCGTTGCCGTGCGCGTGCTCGCGCGGCCAGCCCTTCAGGATCGCGAAGAACGCCTCGTCGCCGACCTTGTTGCGCAGAGCCTGGACGGCCAGCGCGCCGCGGTCGTAGACGGCGATGTCGAACTGGTCGTCCGGGCCGGGATCGCCGGGCCGTACCGTCCAGAACGGGTCCTCGGCGGGGTGCGAGGCGTAGACGTGGTCGGCGAGTTCCTGTGCCGTGCCCTCGCCCTCGTGCTCCGACCACAGCCACTGCGCGTACCGGGCGAAGCCCTCGTTGATCCAGATGTCCTTCCAGGCCTTGAGCGACACGGAGTCGCCGTACCACTGGTGGGCCAGCTCGTGCACCACGACGGACACGTTCGCGCCGTTGGCGAACTGCCGCGGGCTGTAGAACGGCCGCGTCTGCGTCTCCAGCGCGTACCCGGTGTTCGTGTTCGGCACGTACCCGCCGAGCGCGTCGTAGGGGTACGGCCCGAAGTACCCGGCCAGCCAGTCCGCGACCTCCCCGGTCCGCTCGACGCTCGCCCGGGCCGCGCCGGCGTTGTCCCCGAGGTCCTCGCTGTAGGCGTTGAGGACGGGGATGCCGCTCTCGCTCGTGCCGGTGGTGATGTCGAACTTCCCGACCGCCAGCGTGGCGAGGTAGGTGGCCTGCGGCTTGTTCGAGCGCCAGTTCCAGCGGGTCCAGCCCAGCCGTGAAGTCGTCGACTGGAGCCTGCCGTTGGAGATCGCCTGGGTGCCGTCCGGGACGAGCACGGACACGTCGTAGGTGGCCTTGTCGAGCGGGTGGTCGTTGGCGGGGAACCACCACGCCGCCGACTCGGGCTCGTTGGCGGCGACACCCCCGTCCGGGGTGCGGTGCCAGCTGGTGAACCCGAACGCCTTCTTCGAGGAGGGCACCCCGCGGTAGCGCACGACGACCGTGACGGGCGCGCCCTTCGCCAGCGGCTTCCTCGGCGTGATCTCCAGCTCCTGCTCGCCCGAGGTGCGGTGCGCGGCCGTGACGCCGTTGACGCGCACCTCGGTGACGTCCAGCAGGAAGTCCAGGTTGAAGCGCGACAGGTCCTGCGTGGTGCGGGCGACGACGGTCGCCGTGCCCTCCAGTTCGTCGGTGGCCGGCTGGTACTTCAGCCTCAGGTCGTAGTGCGAGACGTCGTAGCCGCCGTTGCCGTAGGCCGGGTAGTAGAGGTCGCCGGCACCCGGAGCGCCGGGGGAGAGGGAGGCGGCCGATGCCGGGATCGCCAGCAGGGTGACGGCCGCTGCCAGGGCTCCCGGCGCGATGATTCTGCGGTGCACGCAAAGCTCCAAGTCGTGGGGTCCCGAAGTCTGTGACGAACCTATTCACCCCCTGCGCCGCTCGTCATGTCCATGGCCCTCGCTGTCACACGATCGCCATTCGGCCGACACGCGACACCACCCCCGCGGGCCCGCCCGGACACGCCGGTCCGTCAGCTGCCCTCTTCTGAACTGGAGTTCACCGATGTAGCGTCCGCCGCATGCCGAAACGCACGCGCTTCACGACCTGGAGACCGCTCGCGACGGCGGCCACGGCCGCCCTGATGGCCACCCTGCTCACCCCGGCCGCCGCGTCCGCCGCCCCCCGCGAGAGCCGGCCCGTCCACTCCTACGCCGACGCCGTCCGCGAGGCCGTCTGGGTGGACACCGGACTCGACGGCGACCGCGACGGGAAGGCCGACCGGGTCGCCGTCGACATCGTCCGCCCCCGCGAAGCCGCCCGCCAGGGCCGCAAGGTCCCCGTCATCATGGACGCCAGCCCGTACTACTCCTGCTGCGGGCGCGGCAACGAGAGCCAGAAGAAGACGTACGACGCGAACGGCGACGTCGTGCAGATGCCGCTCTACTACGACAACTACTTCGTGCCCCGCGGCTACGCCGTCGTCGGCGTGGACCTGGCCGGAACCAACCGCTCGGACGGCTGCGTCGACGTCGGCGGCCGCTCCGACGTGCGGTCCGCGAAGGCCGTGGTCGACTGGCTCAACGGCCGCGCCAGGGCCTACACCACCCGCACCGGCACCACCCGCGCCACGGCGGACTGGACCAACGGCCGCACCGGGATGATCGGCAAGAGCTGGGACGGCACCATCGCCAACGGCGTCGCCGCCACCGGCGTCGAGGGCCTGGAGACCATCGTCCCCATCAGCGCCATCTCCTCCTGGTACGACTACTACTTCCAGCAGGGCGCCCCGCTCTACGACTCCGGCCCCGAGTGGCTGTCGGACTACGTCAACAGCCCCGCAGCGCGCGCCAAGTGCGGTCCCGTCCAGCAGAAGCTGACCGAGGGCGCCCCGCGCACCGGCGACTGGACCCCGCTGTGGAGCGAGCGCGACTACGTCAAGGCCGCCCGCAAGGTGAAGGCCAGCGTCTTCCTCGTCCACGGCATGCAGGACCTCAACGTCCGCATGAAGCACGTCGGCCAGTGGTGGGACGCCCTGGCGAAGAACGGCGTCGAGCGCAAGATCTGGCTCTCCCAGACCGGCCACGTCGACCCCTTCGACTTCCGGCGCGGCGCCTGGGTCGAGACCCTCCACCGCTGGTTCGACCACGCGCTCATGGGCTACGACAACGGCATCGACCGCGAGCCCATGGCCGACGTCGAACGCGCCCCGGGCAGCTGGCAGACCTCCCGGACCTGGCCGCCGAGCGGCACCCGCACCGTCACCCTGCGCCCCGGCGAGGGCGCCCGGGAAGGTGTCGGCACCCTCGGACTGCGCCGCGGCCACGGCACGGAGACCTTCACCGACGACCCGCGGCTGAACGAGACCGACTGGGCCGCCCACCTCGACGACCCGACGCCGGAGAAGGCCGGGTTCACCACCGGGCCGCTCACCCGGGACCTGCGCCTGGCCGGCTCCTCGAAGGTCACCGTCACCGCGACGCCCTCCACGCCGACGGCACACCTGTCCGCCGTGCTCGTGGACGTCGGCCCCGCCACCGTCCGCGACTACGCCGACGCCGGCGAGGGCATCACCACGCTCCCGGAACGCAGTTGCTGGGGAGCGAGCACCGCGGGCGACAGCTCCTGCTTCAAGGAGACGAAGCCGAAGACCGCCGACGTCGACTACACCGTCGTCAGCCGCGGCTGGGCCGACCTCGGCAACCACGCCTCCGCCGCGAAGGGCTCGCCGCTCACCCCGGGCGAGCGGTACACGATCACCCTCGACCTGGCGGCGACCGACCACGTCGTGCGCAAGGGCCACCGCCTGGCGCTGATCGTCGCCGGCACCGACCAGGGGCTGATCGACCCGCCCGCCGACCGGCCGACGCTCACCCTCGACCTGTCCCGCACCTCGGCGCACGTCCCGTTCACCGGCGGAGCCGCCGCGTTCGCCCGTGCCACCTCGGGCACCGCGTCCGCGAGCCCCGACGCGGGCCGCCTGGACGGCGTGCGGGAACCGCGCACCACCCACCGCGTCCCGGAGGGAGGCCGATGAGCCGCCGCACCACCCCCGTCGGAGCACTGATCGCCACCACCGCGGCGCTCGCGGCGTCCCTGGTCGCCGCACCGGCCCAGGCGTCCGCGGACTCCGTGCCGCGCACCGGTTTCGAGCGGACGAACGGCGCCCGCTGGACCACCCAGCCCGAGGAGCAGGACTTCCTGCGCGCCGTCGACCGGTCCAGCGGCCGCGTCTCGGTGACCCGCTTCGGCACCACCGCGCAGGGCCGCCCGCTCCAGCTGGTCCGTATCGGCAGGGCGGCGAGCCCCACCTCGGTGCTCCTCGTGTGCAGCCAGCACGGCGACGAACCGGCCGGCCGCGAGGCCTGCCTGACCACCGTCCGCGATCTCGCCCTCGCCCGCGACAGCCGCACCCGGCGGTTCCTGGACCGCACCACGGTCCTGGTCGTGCCCACCGCCAACCCCGACGGCCGCGCCGCCGACACCCGGGGCAACGCCGACGGCGTCGACATCAACCGCGACCACCTCGCCCTGCGCACCGCCGAGGGCCGCGCGCTGGCCGCCGTCATCCGCGACCGGCGCCCCGACATCGTCTACGACCTGCACGAGTACGGCGCCACACCCCCGTACTACGACAAGGACCTGTTCGACCTGTGGCCCCGCAACCTCAACACCGACCAGGACGTCCACGACGAGGCGCGGACCCTGTCCGAGGCGTACGTGCGCCCCGCCGCCCGGCGGGCCGGCCACTCCATCGGCACCTACGGCATCTGGACCGACCCCGCCACCGGTGACCCCGTGCGGCAGGTCGCCGGGGACGGACAGGAGCGGATCCTTCGCAACATGTCCGGCGTGAAACACGCGGTGGGCCTGCTGATCGAGAGCCGGGTCGACCCGCTCACCGAGGCCGAGAAGGCCGACGAGGCCCTCAACAACCGCCGCCGGGTGACCTCGCAACTGGACGCCCTGGACGGGTTGTTCGCCCACACCGACCAGCGCCGGGCCCGGATCGCCCTCACCACGGCCAAGGCCCGGCTCGCCGGCCTGGCGGACACCGGTCCGGTCTACGTGGGCGGCGCCGACAACGAGGCACCCGAACCGGCCGACGTCATCCAGGACCCGCCCTGCGGTTACCGCCTGACCGCCGCCCAGTACGCCGAGGTCGGGGACGAACTCGCCCTGCACGGCGTGCGCGTGCGCAAGGACCGCGAGGGCGTCCTCGTCCCGCTGCGCCAGCCGCTGCGGGCCCTCGTCCCGCTGTTGCTCGACGACCGGGCCGAGTACCACCTGATCGGAGGATCAACCGAAACCGCATGTTGACAGGGGTGAAAATGCGCCAGTCGTGGTAGCAGCGTTTACGGAGGAGCAACACCTCCGCTGCTGTCCCGATGAAAGGTGCCGCCTGTGACGCAAGAACGACCAAGCGACAAGGGTTCCCCGGAGGGGACCGCGCTACCGGGGTCGGAAGCGGGGCTGCCCGGTCAGGACCGGCCGCAGACCGACCGCATCGTCTTCGGCGTCACGGCGGTGCTCACCCTGGCCTTCGTGGTGTGGGGCGCCACCGCGACCGACTCGCTCGAAGACGTCTCCACCACCTTGCTCGGCGGGCTGATGCACAACGGGGGCTGGGCGTTCATGCTCGCCGCCTCCGGCTTCGTCGTCTTCGCCCTCTGGCTCGCGATCAGCCGCTACGGCCGGATCCACCTGGGCGCGGAGGGCGAGGAGCCGGAGTTCCGCACGGTCTCCTGGGTCGCGATGATGTTCAGCGCCGGCATGGGCATCGGCCTGATGTTCTACGGCGTGAGCGAACCGCTGTCGCACTACAACACCGCCCCGCCGGGCACCGACCCGGCCGACTCCGGTGACCGCATGGAAACGGCCATGGCCACCACGCTGTTCCACTGGACCCTGCACCCGTGGGCCATCTACGCCGTGGTCGGTCTCGCCATCGCCTACAGCACCTTCCGCAGGCGGCGCCGGCAGACCATCAGCGCCGTGTTCACCCCGCTCATCGGCCGGAAGAACGCCAACGGCGGCATCGGCCGGGCCATCGACGTCCTCGCGATCATCGCGACGGTCTTCGGCTCCGCCGCGTCCCTGGGCCTGGGCGCGCTCCAGATCGGCTCCGGCGTCCAGGAGCTGGACTGGATGGACGAGGTGAGCACCGGGCTGCTCGTCACGATCATCGCCGTGCTGACCCTGGCCTTCGTGGCGTCCGCCATCTCCGGTGTGGAGAAGGGCATCCAGTGGCTGTCCAACACCAACATGGTGCTGGCGCTGGTGCTCGCCCTGTTCGTCTTCGTCGCGGGCCCGACCATCATCGTGCTCGACCTGCTGCCCACCTCCGTCTTCGCCTACCTCGGCGACCTGCCCCAGCTGGCCGGGCGCACGGAGGCCAGCGGCGGCGAGGGCGTCGCCGACTGGCTCGGCAGCTGGACGGTCTTCTACTGGGCGTGGTGGATCTCCTGGACGCCCTTCGTCGGCATGTTCATCGCCCGGATCAGCCGCGGCCGCACGATCCGGCAGTTCGTCGGCGGTGTCATCCTCGTGCCCAGCACGGTCAGCCTCATCTGGTTCGCGATCTTCGGCGGCTCGGCGATGAAGATGCAGGAGGAGGGGCAGCTCGGCAAGGAGACGACCCCGGAGGGCCAGCTCTTCGACGTGCTCCAGCAGTTCCCGATCGCGACGGTCACGAGCCTGCTGGTGATGGTCCTCGTCGGCATCTTCTTCGTCTCGGGCGCCGACGCGGCGTCGATCGTCATGGGCACCCTGTCGCAGAAGGGCGCCCTCGAACCCGGCCGCTTCGTGGTCGTGTTCTGGGGTGTGGTCACCGGCGCGGTGGCCGCCATCATGCTGCTGGTCGGCAGCGGGCAGGGGGACGCCCTGACGGGCCTGCAGAACCTCACGATCCTCGCGGCGGCGCCGTTCGTCGTCGTGATGATCTTCATGTGCGTCGCCCTCATGCGCGACCTGCGCCGCGACCCGGTGATCGTCCGCGAGCGGATGGGCTCCGAGGCCGTCGAACAGGCCGTGATCGAGGGCCACACCAAGTACGACGGCGAGTTCGAACTCCGCGTCGGCCCGGGCCGCGGCCCGGACGTGGAGGGAGACCCGGTCGGCAAGCACTGACCCACCCACCGCACGAGGGCGGCCCGGCCACGACGGCCCGGGCCGCCCTCGCTGTGTGCCACGGCCACGATCGTCCGGGTCGCCCTCGCCGTGTGCCACGGCCACGACGGCCCAGGTCGCCCTCGGCGTGCGTTGCGGCCACGATCGTCCTTGCCGGCCTCGCTGTGTGCCGCGGCCACGACGGCCCGGGTCGCCTTGGCCGTGTGCCACGGCCACGACCGTCCGGGCCGCCCCCGCTGTGTGCCGCGGCCACGATCGTCCGGGTCGCCCTTGGCCGTGCGTTGCGGCCACGATGGCCGGGGTCGCCCTTGGCCGTGCGTTGCGGCCACGATGGCCGGGGTCGCCCTCGGCGTGCGTTGCGGCCAGGATCGCCGGGGCCGCCCTCGGCGTGCGTTGCGGCCACGATCGTCCGGGTCGCCCTCGGCCGTGCGTCGCAGCCAGGATTGTCCGGGTCGCCCTCGGCGTGCGTTGCGGCCAGGGGCGTCCGGGTCGCCCTCGGCGTGCGTTGCGGCCACGATCGCCGGGGCCGCCCTCGTCGTGCGTCGCGGCCACGATCGCCCGCGCCGCCCTCCCCGTACGCCGCGGCCCGTTCCGCCTCAGGCCGAGGCCAGCCGGGCCGCCTCCCGTGCGCAGCCCCAGGCCACCGTGACGCCCGCGCCGCCGTGCCCGTAGTTGTGCACCAGGACGCGGCCGTCCGGCAGCCGCTCACGGTCCAGGCGGACCGCGTCACGCACCGGGCGCAGTCCCACCCGGTGCTCCAGCACCCGCGCCCCGGCGATCTCCGGCCGCAGCGCGGCGCAACGCCGCACGATCGCCGCGGCCGCGGCCGGGTCCGGCTCCGTCGACCAGGCGTCCTCCTCGCTGGTACCGCCGAGGACGAGTCCGCCGGGCTGCGGGAACATGTACGCGTGCTCCCCGGCCGCGTCGGTCGCGACCAGCCACGTGTCGATCCCGGGGTTCTCCACCACGACCAGCTGCCCGCGCACGGCCCGTACGGCCGGGTCCGGCACCAGCTCGCGCGCGCCCAGCCCCGTGCAGTTGACCACCACGGGCGCGTCCACCTCCCCGAGGGACGCCACCGCACGCGCCTCCACCACTCCGCCCGCCGCGGTGAACCGGTCGCGCAGCCAGGGCAGATGGGCCGGCATGTCGATCAGCGGCAGCCGCGCCCGCACACCCGTCCCGGCGTACTCCTCGGCCGTGGCCGCCCGCAGCCCGGGCACCCGGCCCGCCAGCCACCCGTCGACCTCGTCGAACCGGGTGTCACCCAGGACGCCTTCGACCATGCGGACGCCGGACGCCCCGGACCCCGCCGCCAGTTCCTCGTACACCTCCAGCGACCGCAGGGCCCACGTCCGCGCGAGCGCCATCGGCTCGATGCGGTACGGCCACCACAGCGCACCCGCGACGGCGGAGGTGGTCGCCTGCACGGCGTCCCGCGTCCACACCCGCACCCGGTGCCCCCGCTCGGCGAGCACCACCGCCGTCGTCAGCCCGACGACGCCGCCCCCGACCACCACGATCGCCTCACGCGTCCCGCTCCGCATACGGGGACGGTAGCGGAATGCGGCCTGGCCATGCTCGTCTCACCCTGCCCACTAGGATCGGCGCTCTGATGACTGCCACCCTCGTCGCCAAGAACCTCGCCGCCGGGCACGCCGACCGCGCCCTGTTCACCGGGCTCGACCTCGTCGTCGCGCCCGGCGACGTGATCGGCCTGGTCGGCGCCAACGGCGCGGGCAAGTCCACCCTGCTGCGGATGCTCGCCGGCCTCACCACCCCCGAGCAGGGCGAACTGCGCCTGTCCCCGCCGGCCGCCACCGTCGGTCACCTCCCGCAGGAGCCGGACCGCCGCCCCGGCGAGACCGTCCGCGCGTTCCTGGCCCGGCGCACGGGCGTCACCGAGGCGCAGCGCGCCATGGACGAGGCGACCCAGGCGCTGGTCGACGGCGCGCCGGGCGCCGACGACGCCTACGCCACCAGCCTGGAGCGCTGGCTCGGCCTGGGCGGCGCCGACCTCGACGAACGCGCCGAGGAGGTCGCCGGTTCACTGGGCCTCGCCGTGGACCTGGACCAGCCGATGACGTCTCTGTCCGGCGGCCAGGCGGCCCGTGCCTCACTCGCCTCCCTGCTGCTGTCCCGCTACGACGTCTTCCTGCTCGACGAGCCGACCAACGACCTCGACCTGGACGGCCTCGAGCGCCTCGAACGCTTCGTCGCCGGCCTGCGCGCCGGCACGGTCGTCGTCAGCCACGACCGCGAGTTCCTCACCCGCACCGTGACCAAGGTCCTCGAACTCGACCTGGCCCAGGGGCAGATCAACCTCTACGGCGGTGGCTACGAGGCCTACCTGGAGGAGCGGGAGGTGGCCCGCCGGCACGCCCGTGACGACTACGAGGAGTACGCCGACAAGAAGGCCGCCCTCCAGGACCGCGCACAGATGCAGCGCTCCTGGATGGACAAGGGAGTCAGGAACGCCCGGCGCAAGGCGGGCGGCGACAACGACAAGATCGGCCGCAAGTTCCGCAGCGAGGCCAGCGAGAAGCAGGCCGCGAAGGCCCGGCAGACCCAGCGCATGATCGAGCGCCTCGACGTCGTCGACGAGCCGCGCAAGGAGTGGGAGCTGCGCATGGAGATCGCCTCGGCCCCGCGCTCGGGCGCCGTCGTCGCGACGCTGCGCGACGCCGAGGTGCGCCGCGGCGGCTTCGTCCTCGGGCCCGTCTCCCTCCAGATCGACTGGGCGGACCGGGTGGCGGTCACGGGCGCCAACGGCTCCGGCAAGTCCACCCTGCTCGCCGCCCTGCTCGGCCGCGTCCCCCTGGACGCCGGCCACGCCGCGCTCGGCTCGGGCGTGCTGCTCGGCGAGGTCGACCAGGCCCGCAAGCTGTTCCACGGCCCCACGACCCTGCTCGACACGTTCCGGGCAGCCGTCCCGGACACCGAACCGGTCGAGGTCCGCACCCTCCTGGCCAAGTTCGGCCTCAAGACCGACCACGTCCTGCGCCCGGCGGCGACGCTGTCCCCGGGCGAACGCACCCGGGCCGCGCTGGCGCTGCTCCAGGGCCGGGGCGTGAACCTCCTGGTCCTCGACGAGCCGACCAACCACCTCGACCTGCCGGCCATCGAGCAGCTGGAGTCCGCGCTCGACGCGTACGAGGGCACCCTGCTGCTGGTCACGCACGACCGCCGCATGCTGGACGCGGTCCGGGTCACGCGCCGCCTGGAGGTGGCCCACGGGAAGGTGACCGAGCGCTAGGGCCCGCCGTTCGGATCATTCCGGCGTCGCGGGGCTCGAGTCGGCCGACAGAGCCGAGCCGCATGGCCGGGCCGACCCGAACGACCCTAGGCGGCCGCCAGGCGCCGGGCCAGGGAGGGGTACTCCACGACGAACCCCTCGCCGTCGACCCGCAGGTCGCTGCGGACGTCACCCGAGGCGAAGCCGACCCGGCCGGGCCGCCGATGGGTGTACGTCTGGCGTGACGGGTGCACCGTCAGGTCCGGCACGGACACCCAGGCCATCAGGAACTCCACCTCGCCCGGCCCCCGGTGCAGGCCGTGGCGCAGCACCGGCATGGTGTTGGTCAGGGGGCACCGGGCCAGATCGCAGTCGAGGGCGCCGTCGACGACCGGGAGCCGTTCGCCGTCCGCGGTCCAGGCGCCCGCGCCGTCGTGCCGCAGGTCGAGCGTGCGGCTGCCGTCCGCGGAGTCGACCGTCACCCGCAGCCGGCGGGTGACGAACCCGTCGGCGGTCTCCAGGTCGTAGGTCACCCAGTAGGGCTCCGGTGCGACGCCGACGGCCCGCCCGCGCGCCCGCAGCAGGCCGTCCCGCACCTGGATCCAGGCGGTCTCGACCCCACGGCTCGCGAACACTTCCCAGGTGAGGACGCGTGCGGCGGACATGACGCCAGTGTAGGACCGCCGCCCGGCCGGGGCGTGGGGAACTGCGCGGCCGGTCACGACGGACCCGCAGCTCCCCACGGCACGAGCACTCCGGCCGGGCCGTCAGCGGCGACCGTTCTTCGGATCGACCAGACCGGCCCGGCGCAGGGCGTCGGCCATGGCACCGTTCGCCGGCGCGGGAGCCTGACGCGACCCGCCGCCCTGACCCCCGCGACCACCGCTCTGGCCCCCGCGACCACCGCCCTGGCCGCCGCGGCCACCGCCGCCCTGCCGCTGCTGAGGCGGTCGCCCGCCCCGCTGGCGGCGCTCACGCTCGCCGGCGCCGCCCTGGCCGCCCTGCGATGCCGTCTCGTCGTCCAGGCGCAGCGTCAGCGAGATGCGCTTGCGCGGGATGTCGACGTCCTGGACCTTCACCTTCACGATGTCCCCGGGCTTCACCACGTCGCGCGGGTCCTTCACGAACGTCCTCGACATCGCGGAGACGTGCACCAGACCGTCCTGGTGGACGCCGACGTCGACGAACGCGCCGAAGGCGGCGACGTTCGTCACCACACCCTCCAGGATCATCCCGGGCGTCAGGTCGGAGATCTTCTCCACGCCCTCCTTGAAGGCGGCCGTCCGGAACGCCGGACGCGGGTCGCGGCCCGGCTTCTCGAGCTCCTTGAGGATGTCGGTGACGGTCGGCAGGCCGAAGGACTCGTCCACGAAGTCCTGGGGCCGCAGCGAGCGCAGTACGGACGTGTTGCCGATGAGCGCCGCGACCTCCTGCCCGGCCGTCTTCACCATCCGCCGCACGACCGGATAGGCCTCGGGGTGCACGCTGGAGGCGTCCAGCGGGTCCTCGCCGCCGCGGATGCGCAGGAAGCCCGCGCACTGCTCGTACGCCTTGGGGCCGAGCCGGGCCACCTTCTTCAGCTCGCGGCGGGACGTGAACGGCCCGTTGGCGTCCCGGTGCGCCACGATGTTCTCGGCGAGCCCGGAGGTGATGCCGGAGACCCGGGCCAGCAGCGGGGCGGA
The DNA here is from genome assembly GCF_055585285.1 of Streptomyces sp. NPDC053665. Taxonomy (NCBI): domain Bacteria; kingdom Bacillati; phylum Actinomycetota; class Actinomycetes; order Kitasatosporales; family Streptomycetaceae; genus Streptomyces; species Streptomyces sp. NPDC053665. Next base: position 771,317 of record NZ_JBVJKK010000001.1, on the reverse strand, counting down.
CGCGGTGTTGACGTCCACCCCCACGCCGTTCACACAGTCCTCCACGACCGCGTCCAGCGAGCGCGAGAGCTTCACCTCGGACAGGTCGTGCTGGTACTGCCCGACCCCGATGGACTTCGGGTCGATCTTCACCAGTTCGGCCAGCGGGTCCTGGAGCCGGCGGGCGATCGACACGGCGCCGCGCAGCGACACGTCCATGTCGGGCAGCTCCTGCGAGGCGAACGCGGACGCCGAGTACACCGACGCGCCGGCCTCGGACACCATGACCTTGGTGAGGTTCAGCTCCGGGTGCCTGGCGATCAGCTCGCCCGCGAGCTTGTCGGTCTCGCGGGAGGCCGTGCCGTTGCCGATCGCGACGAGTTCCACCGCGTGCTGCTTCGCCAGCCGGGCCAGCTTGGCGAGGGCCTCGTCCCAGCGGTTGGCGGGGACGTGCGGGTGGATGACGTCCGTGGCGACGACCTTGCCCGTCGCGTCGACCACGGCCACCTTGACGCCCGTGCGGAAACCGGGGTCCAGGCCGAGGGTCGCGCGCGTGCCCGCCGGGGCGGCGAGCAGCAGGTCGCGCAGGTTCGCGGCGAAGACCCGCACCGCCTCGTCCTCGGCGGCCGTGCGCAGCCGCAGCCTGAGATCGATGCCGAGGTGGACCAGGACGCGGGTGCGCCACGCCCAGCGGACGGTGTCCTTCAGCCACTTGTCGGCGGGACGGCCCCGGTCGGCGATCCCGAACCGGTTCGCGATGATGCCCTCGTACGAGGACGGGCCGTCGGCCGGCTCCTCGGGTTCGAGGACGAGGTCGAGGACCTCCTCCTTCTCGCCGCGCAGCATGGCGAGGACGCGGTGGGAGGGCAGCTCGGTGAACGGCTCGGAGAAGTCGAAGTAGTCGGCGAACTTCGCGCCCGCCTCCTCCTTGCCGTCGCGCACCTTGGCGGCGAGCCGCCCGCGGGTCCACATGCGCTCGCGCAGCTCGCCGATCAGGTCGGCGTCCTCGGAGAACCGCTCGGTCAGGATCGCCCGGGCGCCGTCGAGGGCGGCCTGCGGGTCGGCGACCCCCTTGTCCGCGTCGACGAAGGCGGCCGCCGCGACGAGGGGGTCGACGCCGGGATCGCCGAGCAGCCCCTGCGCCAGCGGCTCCAGACCGGCCTCACGGGCGATCTGGGCCTTCGTGCGCCGCTTGGGCTTGAACGGCAGGTAGATGTCCTCCAGGCGGGCCTTGGTCTCGGCGCCCCGGATCCGCGTCTCCAGTTCCTCGGTGAGCTTGCCCTGCTCGCGCACCGATTCCAGGATCGCCGTCCGCCGCTCCTCCAGCTCCCGCAGGTAGCGCAGCCGCTCCTCGAGCGTGCGCAGCTGCGCGTCGTCGAGCATCTCGGTCGCTTCCTTGCGGTAGCGGGCGATGAAGGGCACCGTCGAACCGCTGTCGAGCAGTTCCACGGCAGCCCTGACCTGCCGCTCCCGTACGCCGAGCTCCTCGGCGATCCTGCCTTCGATGGACCCGTTGGACCCGGGTGTCGTCACGATCCCGTACCGCCTTCTCCGCTGAGGTTGCGCGGCAATTGTGGCAGGTGACACCGACAGTCGGGGATCAGGGCGGCCCCCGGCGGGCCGGGGGCCGGGGTCAGGCCCTGCGGGTGGAGGACGAAGCCCCGCCGAACAGCCGGGCCAGGGCCCGGAAGGGAAGCGTCACGACGGTGGCGATGGCGCCGCCGATCTGGCGCAGCACGTCTGCGATGGCACGGAACACGAAATTCCCCTTTCCTCGTCCGCCTGGGAGGTCCTCGGAGTTCCTCGGCTTCCCTCGGATCTCCTCGTCTCCCGTTCCGGCCGCACCGGCCGGTGCAGAACAGGTACCTCGTCGGCGGCTCACCATGCGTCACGACCGGGCACGCGCTCGGGAGAAGGCCGGGAGGGCCGCCGCGACGGCCCGCCCGGGTGACGGGTCAGGCCCTGCCGATCAGATCCGCCGGGAAGGCCCCCGCCGTCAGCGCCGCCTGTGCGAACGCCCCGCCCAGTTCCGTCAGCCGGGCCACACCCTCGGCGCCCAGGTGCTCGTAGGGGGCGCGGTCCAGGCGGTCCGTCTCCTGCTCGATCTCCGTGCGCAGGGCGGCACCCCGCTCGCTCAGCTCGCCGGACGACTCCAGCAGGCCGCGCTCGCGCAGCCGGTCCGTCGCCGCGTCCCAGTCCTGCGGGGTCCATCCCCGGGTGCCGAACACCCACTTCGGGGCCATGCCCTTGCCCGTCGCTGTGTGCGTCACGACCGCCTCCAGGCCGTCCAGCCCGGCGGACATCAGGACGGCCAGGTGGCCGTCGCCCCGGTGCTCGCGCAGCAGGGTCGCCGCGTGCCAGTAGGCCAGGTGCGGCTCCTCGGGGACGGGCAGGTCGGCGTGGGCGGCGTACAGCGGGCGTGCCTCGCGCGAGCAGGCCTCGGCGGCGCGCAGCGCCAGGCGTGCCGCCTCGGCCATCTCCGCCGACGCCAGGACCTCCTCGCCGAGCAGCCGGCGCAGCGTCGCGTCGACCGCACGCGTGCGTGCCGCGAGCACCCGGGACGGTGCGGCCGTCTCCCAGACGGCCGGGACGTGCCGGGCCACCAGGGCGTACTTGTAGTTGTAGAAGGCGGCCGCCACCGGTCCGGCGCCGACCGGGCCGAGGGCGGCGGCACGCACGGCGAAGTTCACCGCGCGCGGATCGGTGAGGCCGACGGCGCCCAGTTCCCGGCCCAGGTCGGGCGAGAAGTAGTGCGTCGCGTGCAGGGAGTTGAGCATGGTGTGGCAGCGTCGGCCGGCGCGCGGCTCCAGGGCGGCAGTCGTCATGCCCGGCAGGTTACCAACCGCTTGGTATGGCCTCCATGGCCGTGCGCCGCATGGCAGGAAAGGTGGGGAGCCCGGCATTGCGGCCGTGTCCCGCCCCCGCGAAGAATTGGGGGCATGACCCAGCGCACGGTTCTCGTCGTCCTCTTCGACGGCCTGCAGAGTCTCGACGTCACCGGCCCCGTGGAGGTCTTCGCGGGCGCGGAACTGCTCCGCCCGGGCACCTACCGGATCCGCACGGCGTCCCTGGACGGGGCGCCGGTGCGCAGCACCAGCGGTCTGACCCTCGTGCCCGACCAGTCCCTGGCCGGCGCGGCCGGCGCGGCCGATCCGGACGTCCTGCTCGTCCCGGGCGGCAAGGGCAGCCTGCGGCCCGAGCCGCGGCTGGTCGACTGGGTGCGCGCGCACGGGCCGCGCGCCGCACGGCTGGTGTCCGTGTGCACCGGAGCCGCCGTGCTGGCCGAGGCGGGGCTGCTGGACGGCCGCCGGATCACCACGCACTGGGCGTACTGCGACCGGATCGCCCGCCGGCATCCCGCCGTCCGGATCGACCCCGACCCCGTCTACGTCCGCGACGGGAACGTCGCCACCTCGGCGGGCGTCACCGCCGGGATCGACCTCGCCCTCGCCCTGGTCGAGGAGGACCTGGGGCGGGAGACCGCCCTGACCGTCGCCCGCCACCTGGTGGTCTTCCTGCGCAGGCCGGGCAACCAGGCCCAGTTCAGCGCGCAGCTGGCCGCGCAGACGGCACACCGCGAGCCTCTGCGCGAGGTCCAGCGCCACATCGCCGAACGCCCGGGGGCGGATCTCTCGGTCGAGACCCTCGCCGCCCGCGCCCGGCTGTCGCCGCGCCACTTCGCCCGCGCGTTCCGCGCCGAGACCGGCACGACTCCGGGCCGCTACGTGGACCGCGTCCGGCTCGAGCACGCCCGCCGCCTGCTGGAGGACACCGCCGACGGAGTCGAGGAGATCTCCCGCGCCAGCGGCTACGGCACCCCGGAGGCGATGCGCCGCGCCTTCGTCAAGGCCCTGGGGACCTCCCCGGCCGAGTACCGCCGCCGCTTCCGCCCGGCGACCGCGCCCTGACCACGGGCCGGCCCGCCCCCACCCGCGCCCTGCCGCCGACCGAAGGGACCCCCATGCTGATCGCCATCGCCCTCTACGAGGGCTTCACCGCCCTCGACGCCGTGGGCCCGTACGAGACCCTCGGCCGCCTGCCCGACGCACGGACGGTGTTCGTGGCCGAGGAGGCCGGCCCCGTGCGCAACGACTGCGGCAGTCTCGCCCTCGTCGCCGACCGGACCCTGGCCGACGTGCCGCACCCCGACATCGTCGTCGTCCCCGGCGGCCCCGGCCCGCTCCCGCTCGCGGCGGACGGGCCCCTGGCCGGCTGGCTGCGCACCGCGGACGCCACCAGCACCTGGACGACGTCCGTGTGCACCGGCTCCCTGCTGCTGGCCGCCGCCGGGCTGCTGCGGGGCCGCCGCGCGACCTCCCACTGGCTGGCCCTGGACGAGCTGCGCCGGCACGGCGCCGAGCCCACGGGGGAGCGGGTCGTCACCGACGGCAAGTACGTCACCGCCGCCGGCGTCTCCGCCGGCATCGACATGGGCCTGACGCTCCTGGGCCGGATCGCCGGCGACGACCACGCCCGGATCGTCCAGCTGGCCACCGAGTACGACCCGCAGCCGCCCTACGACGCCGGATCACCCGAGAAGGCCCCGGCCCACCTGGTCGACCTGGTCCGCGCCCACTCCGGCGTCATCCTGACGTAGGCACGTCCCAGCCGAAGCGCGGCTGTCTGCGCTCCAGGAACGCGGCGACGCCCTCCGCGGCGTCGCCGCTGCCGCGGGCCTGCCCCGCCCAGTGGGCGTCCCGGTCCGTGCGTCCGTCGGCGAACTCCTTGGCGGCCGCCTGGGTCAGCTGGGAACGGGACACCAGGACGCGGGTGAACTCCGTCGCGCGCTTGCCGAGTTCGTCCTCGGGCAGCACCTCGTCGACCAGCCCGGTGCGCAGCGCCCGCCCCGCGTCGATCAGCTCCCCGGAGAACAGCAGGTACTTGGCGGTGGCCGGTCCCACCAGGGACGCCAGCCGCCGGGTCGAGGAGGCCGGGTAGACGATGCCGAGCTTGGCGGGCGTCACCCCGAACAGCGCGCCCTCCTCGGCGAAGCGCAGGTCGCAGGCCGCCGCGAGCTGTGCGCCGCCGCCCACGCAGTACCCCCGGATCACCGCCAGGGTCGGTTTGGGGAAGGCGGCCAGCGCCTCCTCGGCCCGCACGGCCAGCCCCTGCGCCTCCTCCGGCGAACCCCGCAGTGTCGATATGTCGGCACCGGCGCAGAACGTCCGGCCCTCGCCGGTCAGCACCAGCGCCCGTACGGCCGGGTCGCCCGCGAGGCCGTCCAGCAGCGGTGGCAGGGCCCGCCACATCGCGGCGGTCATGGCGTTGCGCTTCTCGGGGTGGCGGATGACGACCGTCGCGACCGCGTCGGTCACGGCGTGGTCCAGCTGGGGCTCCATGCGCCGGATGCTATCCGCACGCCAAACCCGTACAACCCGAATAGTTCGCCGAGACGGCACAACCAGGGCAGGACCAGTCCCACAACTGACCGTGTCATACGCCAACGATCAGAAACGCTCGATAGTTGCTGACTTGTGTTCAGTCCCGAGGTGGTGGGCGCATCGTTCCCAACACTCGACGTGTGGCGACAATCGAGCGCGAGGGTGGCGACCGGACGATGGACGACGACGGGCGCGGATCCGGCCGGCGCCCCGAGGGCGCGGCGCCCCTCGGTCCGGGGTCCGCGGATCCGCTGCCGTACGAAGGGGTCTGGAGGTTCACCGCGCCCGCGGTGGAGGCCTCCGTCCCGCAGGCCCGGCACGCCGTGCGGGACCTGCTGCTGCGCCAGGGCGTACCGGTCCCGGACGACCTGGCCCAAGGGCTGCTGCTGATCGTCTCCGAGCTGGTGACGAACGCCGTGAAGCACGCGGCGGTGCTGTCGCCGACGATCGCCGTCGAGGTGGCCGTCGGGGCGCAGTGGCTGCGCCTGTCCGTGGAGGACAACCACCCCTACCGGCCCACGGCCCTGGAGACCGACCACGGCCGTACAGGCGGGCGCGGGCTCCTCCTGGTGCGGGAGATCACCCGCGAGGCCGGCGGTGTCTGCGAGGTCGAGTACACCGCGAGCGGCGGCAAGGTGATCTGGGCCGCCCTGCCGCTCGCACCCGCCCGGCTGCCCTAGGGCAGCGCACCGGACGAACGGGTCACCAGCCGGCCGAGGCGCCCGTCAGCTCCCTGACCGCGGGCCGGGCCGCGTCCAGCACGGTCATGAACCAGGCGGAGAACGGGTCCTTGGCGTGCCGCTCGGCCAGTTCCGGCGGGGTCACGAAGACCGTCGACGCCACCTCCTGCGGATCGGGCCGCAGCACGGCCTGCACCATGCCGACGAAGAGGTGGTTGTACTCCTGCTCCACCAGCCCCGACTCCGGGTCCGGGTGGTTGTAGCGGACCGTGCCCGCCTCGGCCAGCAGCGAGGGGGACGCGCCGAGCTCCTCGAACGTGCGCCGCGCCGCCGCCGCGAAGGGCGCCTCGCCGGGGTAGGGGTGGCCGCAGCACGTGTTGGACCACACACCGGGGGAGTGGTACTTGCCCAGCGCCCGCTGCTGGAGCAGCAGCCGGCCGTACTCGTCGAAGAGGAACACGGAGAACGCGCGGTGCAGCTGCCCGGGCGGCTGGTGGGCCGCGAGCTTCTCCGCGGTGCCGATCGTCACGCCGTCCTCGTCGACGAGTTCCAGCAAAATCGCGTCTGCGGTGCCGTTCGACGGGCTGTGCGTCGCGGTGGCAGGTGTGATCGGCATACCCATCCTTCACATCGGTCTTCGCGCCCCAAGTCTGCCGTACGAATCCGGCACTCCCGGCACTTCGCTGCCCGCCCGCATGTCCCGGGCGGGCGACACGGAGCGCGGACGGCGCCGCCCGGGGCACCGGACGAGGGACCCGGAAGGGGATCGTGCCCGGCCCGGCGGGCCGAAAATCGTCCCCCGCGGGTGCTCCGGGAGTCAGGGCGCCTGCGCGCGCCGCAGGGCTGCGTCGCCCGGCGCGCGCGGAGCGCGATGCGCCCCACCGGCCACGGCCGCCCCGGAGGTCCGGGGCGTCAGTGGCACAGGCGCGCCTCGTGCTCGGCGTGCCCGCTCGGCTCCAGCTGGAAGGTGCAGTGCTCCACGTCGAAGTGGTCGCCGAGGCAGCCCTGCAACTCGTGGAGCATCTTCTCGTGCCCTATCGCGTTCAGCGTCTCGGTGCTGACCACCACGTGTGCCGACAGCACCGGCATGCCGGAGGTGATCGTCCACGCGTGCAGGTCGTGCACGTCCTCGACCCCGTCCGTCGCCAGGATGTGGGCCCGTACCTCGGCCATGTCGACCCCCTTGGGCGCCGCCTCCAGCAGCACGTCGAGCGTCTCGCGCAGCAGCTTCCACGTCCGGGGCACGATCATCAGTGCGATGACCAGCGAGGCGATCGGGTCGGCGGCCTGCCAGCCGGTGGCCATGATGACCAGGGACGACACGATGACCGTGACCGACCCCAGGGCGTCCGCCGCCACCTCCAGGAACGCGCCCCGCACGTTCAGGCTCTCCTTCTGCCCGCGCATCAGCAGCGACAGCGAGACCAGGTTGGCGACCAGGCCGATCGCGCCGAACACCAGAGCGATGCGGCCCTCGGTGCCGGCCGGGGTGATGAACCGCTGCACCGACTCGTACACGACGTAACCGCCGACCCCGAGCAGCAGCAGGCAGTTGGCCAGGGCCGCCAGGATCTCGGCGCGCGCGTAGCCGAACGTGGCCCGGTCGCTCGGCGGGCGGCTCGCGAAGTGGATGGCGAGCAGGGCCATGACCAGGCCCAGCGCGTCCGTCGCCATGTGCGCCGAGTCGGCCACCAGGGCCAGCGAGTCGGCCAGGACACCACCGACGATCTGGACGACGACGATACCGAGCGTGATCGCCAGCGCCATCCGCAGCCTGCCGCGGTACGCCGAGGTCGCCGTACCGCCGGCCGCGCCGTGCGCGTGCCCGTGATCGTGCCCAGCCCCCATGAAGAGTCACCCTCCCGCGTCCGCCTGATCCTGCCCGGGCACCCCAGTCAACTACGGGGAGGGGGTATGGGCAACGCGGCACTGAACACCGTTGTCATCTGCTCTGACCTGCGGAAACGATCCGCAGGTCAGAGCGGATGCGCCAGCCGGGCGCCGCGAGCGCCGAACGCAGCGGCGGTCAGGAGCCGTGGTGCAGCCGCCAGCCCTCCCACGCCGACGCGGCCATCTCGCGCACCCCGCGGCGCGCCGTCCAGCCCAGTTCCCCGGCCGCCCGGGCCGCCGAGGCGACCGCCCGCGGGGCGTCCCCGGGGCGCCGCCCCTCGACCACCGGGGGCCGCCGGTCGCCGGTGACCTCGCCGATGACCGTGATCAGCTCGCGGACCGAGACGCCCTCCCCGCGGCCGATGTTGACCGTCAGGTCGTCCGCGTCGCCGCCCTCGGCGAGCCGCCGGGCCGCCGCGAGATGGGCCTCGGCCAGGTCGGCGACATGGATGTAGTCCCGCACGCAGGTGCCGTCCGGGGTCGGGTAGTCGTCGCCGAAGATCCTCGGGGCCTCGTCGCGCGTCAGCCGGTCGAAGACCATCGGGACGATGTTGAACACCCCCGTGTCGGCCAGCTCGGGTGCGGCGGCGCCCGCCACGTTGAAGTACCGCAGGCACACCGTGGAGATCCCGTGCGCCCGGCCCGCCGCCCGCACCAGCCACTCCCCGGCGAGCTTGGTCTCGCCGTAGGGGTTCACCGGCGCGCAGGGGGTGTCCTCCGTGATGAGGTCCACGCCCGGGTCGCCGTAGACCGCCGCCGAGGACGAGAACACGAACCGCCCGATCCCCGCCCCGGCCACCGCGTCCAGCAGGGTCGCGAGGCCCCCCACGTTCTCCCGGTAGTACCGCGTGGGCTGCGCCACCGACTCGGCGACCTGCTTGCGCGCCGCGAGGTGCACCACACCCGTCACGGCGTGCTCGGCGAGGACCCGCTCCAGCAGCTCCCTGTCGAACGAGGACCCCCGCACGAGCGGGACGCCGGACGGCAGGCGCGCGGGCACCCCGGCGGACAGGTCGTCCAGGGCGACGACGCGCTCCCCGGCCTCCGTCATGGCCCTGGCCACATGGGCCCCGATGTAGCCGGCCCCGCCGGTGATCAGCCAAGTCATGGTCGTCCACCCTATGCCGCCCCGCCCGGCCCCCGCGCAATGTCCCCGATGTCCGGTCTGCGGGGCGCGGTTTGTGGGGCGGGCCCCGGATCCACCAAGATGATCGCGGCAGGAGCTCGGGCGAACTGCGTCGATCGGGCCGCCCAACGGGCGGTGAACACGGCCTTCCGGCCATCCGATAGCCTCTGCCGACATGCCGCCCCGGGACTCACCGGCGCGGCCGCCCCCATCATGTACAGCACCGGTGCGGAGCGCCGGTCCCAGGGAGTGAATTCGGTTGTCGACCGCCATCCTCACCGGGCAGCCGGTCCCCGGATCGTCGATCGAGGGCGACCTGCGGTCCCTCGGCTTCGACGTCCGGGTCGCCGGCGACGCCGTCGAGGCCGAGACACTCCTCGCCGAGGTCCCGGGCGACGAGCGGGTCGCCCTGGTCGACGCCCGGTTCGTGGGTCACGTGCACGCCCTGCGGCTCGGCCTGACCGACCCCCGCTTCCCGCTGGCCGCCATCCCGGGTGCCGTCACCGCCCGGCCCGCCGGGCGCCAGGCCCTGACCCGGGCGATGGCCCGGGAGAACTCCGCCGGCGGCGGCACCACCCTGGTCGACAGCCTCGCCGACCGCGTTCTGAGCGCGCTGGACGCCGACGGCGCCGAGGTCCACCGCCCCGAGCTGGGCACCCTCGTCGCCGCCGTCCCGGCCGACCCGCAGGCCCGCAACGAGGCCAGGCAGGCCGTCGCGGACGTCGACGACGAGGCCGTACGCCTGAAGTCGGCCGTGAAGGCCCGCGACGGCTTCTTCACCACCTTCTGCATCAGCCCGTACTCCCGCTACCTCGCCCGCTGGTGCGCCCGGCGCGGCCTGACCCCGAACCAGGTCACCACCGCCTCCCTGCTCACCGCGCTCATAGCGGCGGCCTGCGCGGCCACCGGCACCCGCGGCGGCTTCGTCGCCGCCGGCGTGCTGCTCATCGCCTCGTTCGTGCTGGACTGCACCGACGGCCAGCTCGCCCGCTACTCCCTGCAGTACTCCACCCTCGGCGCCTGGCTCGACGCCACCTTCGACCGGGCCAAGGAGTACGCCTACTACGCCGGCCTCGCCCTGGGCGCCGCCCGCGGCGGCGACGACGTCTGGGCCCTGGCCCTGGGCGCCATGGTCCTGCAGACCTGCCGGCACGTCGTGGACTTCTCCTTCAACGAGGCGAACCACGATGCCACCGCCAACACCAGCCCCACCGCCGCCCTGTCCGACAAGCTCGACAGCGTCGGCTGGACGGTCTGGGTCCGCCGCATGATCGTCCTGCCCATCGGTGAGCGCTGGGCGATGATCGCGGTGCTCACGGCCGTGGCGACCCCCCGCATCACCTTCTACGTGCTGCTCGTCGGCTGCGCCTTCGCCGCGGCCTACACCACCGCGGGCCGGGTGCTGCGCTCCCTGACCCGCCGGGCGCAGCGCACCGACCGCGCGGCCCGGGCCCTGGCCGACCTCGCCGACAGCGGGCCCCTCGCCGAATCCCTCGCGCGGGTGCTGCGCAGGCTGCCGGCCAGGCCGCCGCTCGGCGCCCGGTTCCTGGTCGCCCTGCCCGGCGCCGCCCTGCTGGTGCTCGCGGCGGCCCTGGAGCCGTACGGCAGCGCGCTGCCCGTGGCCGCCGCGGTCCTGTACGCCCTCACCTCCGCCGCGGCCGTCGCCCTGCCCCTCAAGGGCGCCCTCGACTGGCTCGTCCCGCCGCTGCTGCGGGCCGCGGAGTACGGAACCGTCCTCACCCTCGCCGCCAAGGCGGACGTGAACGGGGCCCTTCCTGCGGCTTTCGGGCTGGTGGCGGCGGTCGCCTACCATCACTACGACACGGTGTACCGCATCCGCGGCAACGCCGGAGCGCCCCCCGCCTGGCTGGTGCGCTCCCTGGGTGGGCACGAGGGGCGGACGCTGGTCGTCACCGTCCTCGCCGCGCTGCTCACCGCCCCACAGTTCACCGTCGCGCTCACGGCCCTCGCCGTGGCCGTGGCCCTTGTGGTGCTCGTCGAGAGCATCCGCTTCTGGGTCGCCGCCCACCAGGTCGGCGCACCCGCCGTACACGATGAAGGAGAACCCGCATGATCGGCCTCGTGCTGGCCGCCGGCGCCGGACGGCGTCTGCGCCCCTACACCGACAGACTTCCCAAGGCGCTGGTACCGGTGGGGCAGGCGGGCGAAGAGGACGGGCCCACGGTTCTCGACCTCACCCTCGGCAACTTCGCCGAGATCGGCCTGACCGAGGTCGCCGTCATCGTCGGCTACCGCAAGGAGGCCGTGTACGCGCGCAAGGAGGCGCTGGAGGCGAAGTACGGCCTCAAGCTCACCCTGATCGACAACGACAAGGCCGAGGAGTGGAACAACGCCTACTCCCTGTGGTGCGGCCGTGACGCCCTCAAGGACGGCGTGATCCTCGCCAACGGCGACACCGTCCACCCGGTCTCCGTCGAGAAGACGCTGCTCGCCGCCCGCGGCGAGGGCAAGAAGATCATCCTCGCCCTGGACACGGTCAAGGACCTGGCCGACGAGGAGATGAAGGTCGTCGTCGACCCCGAGAAGGGCATGACGAAGATCACCAAGCTGATGGACCCCGCCGAGGCCACCGGCGAGTACATCGGCGTCACCCTCATCGAGGGCGACGCGGCCGCCGAGCTCGCCGACGCGCTGAAGACCGTCTGGGAGGCCGACCCGCAGCAGTTCTACGAGCACGGCTACCAGGAGCTCGTGAACCGCGGCTTCCGCATCGACGTGGCGCCGATCGGCGACGTCAAGTGGGTGGAGATCGACAACCACGACGACCTCGCCCGCGGACGGGAGATCGCGTGCCAGTACTGACCCGGCTGATCCCCTCCCCGCTCGTCGTCGACATCCGCCCGGGTGCCCTCGACGATCTGGCGGGGGTGCTCGCCGACGAGCGCATCTCGCACTCCGGCCGCCTCGCCGTCGCCGTCAGCGGCGGCTCCGGCGCCCGGCTGCGCGAGCGCATCGCGCCGAGCATGCCCGGTGCCACCTGGTACGAGGTCGGCGGCGGCACCCTCGACGACGCCGTCCGGCTGGCCGGCGACATGAAGAGCGGCCGCTACGACGCCGTGGTCGGCCTCGGCGGCGGCAAGATCATCGACTGCGCCAAGTTCGCCGCGGCGCGCGTCGGCCTGCCCCTGGTCGCCGTGCCCACGAACCTCGCGCACGACGGTCTGTGCTCGCCGGTCGCCACCCTCGACAACGACGCGGGCCGCGGCTCCTACGGTGTGCCGAACCCGATCGCGGTCGTCATCGACCTGGACGTCATCCGCGAGGCCCCGGTCCGCTTCGTGCGCGCCGGCATCGGTGACGCCATCTCCAACGTCAACGCGATCGCCGACTGGGAGCTGGCCAACCGCGTCAAGGGCGAGAAGATCGACGGGCTCGCCGCCGCCATGGCCCGCCAGGCGGGCGAGGCGGTGCTGCGGCACCCGGCCGGGGTCGGCGACAACGGCTTCCTCCAGGTGCTCGCCGAAGCGCTCGTCCTCACCGGTGTCGCCATGTCGATCTCCGGCGACTCGCGGCCGGCCTCGGGGTCGTGCCACGAGATCAACCACGCCTTCGACCTGCTCTTCCCCCAGCGGGCCGCCGCCCACGGCGAGCAGTGCGGTCTCGGTGCGGCCTTCGCGATGTGGCTGCGGGGAGCGCACGAGGAGTCGGCGTACATGGCCGAGGTGCTGCGCCGGCACGGGCTGCCCGTGCTGCCGGACGAGATCGGCTTCACGACGGACGAGTTCGTCAAGGCCGTCGAGTTCGCCCCCGAGACCCGGCCGGGCCGCTACACCATCCTCGAACACCTCGACCTGAACACCGAACAGATCAAGGACGTCTACGCCGACTATGTCAAGGCCATCGGTAGCTGAACTCCGCCCCGTCGTTCACCCCGCGGGGGTGAAGGACCGGCGCAGCGGTGAGCACTGGATGGGGCGCCTCTACATGCGCGAGGTGTCCCTGCGGGTCGACCGCTACCTGGTGAACACCAGGGTCACGCCCAACCAGCTCACCTACCTGATGACCGTCTTCGGTGTGCTCGCGGCCCCGGCACTGCTCGTGCCGGGGATCCCGGGCGCCGTCCTCGGCGTGGTGTGCGTCCAGCTGTACCTGCTGCTGGACTGCGTCGACGGCGAGATCGCACGCTGGCGGAAGCAGTACTCCCTCAGCGGCGTCTACCTGGACCGCGTCGGCGCCTACCTCACCGACGCGGCGGTGCTCACCGGCTTCGGCCTGCGCGCCGCCGACCTGTGGGGCAGCGGCCGCATCGACTGGCTGTGGGCCTTCCTCGGCACCCTCGCCGCCCTGGGCGCCATCCTGATCAAGGCCGAGACCGACCTCGTCGGTGTCGCCCGGCACCAGGTGGGCAAGCCGCCGGTGCAGGAGGCCGCCGCCGAGATGCGCTCCTCCGGCATGGCGCTGGCCCGCCGGGCCGCCGCCGCCCTGAAGTTCCACCGGCTGATCCTCGGCATAGAGGCGTCGCTGCTGATCCTGGTGCTGGCGATCGTCGACCAGATCCGCGGTGATCTGTTCCTCACCCGGCTCGGCGTCGCGGTGCTGGCCGGCATCGCCCTGGTGCAGACGCTGCTGCACCTGGTGTCCATCCTCGCCTCGAGCAGGCTGAAGTGAGTGCCATGAAGGTCGGGGCCGTCATCATCACCATGGGCAACCGCCCCGACGAGCTGCGCGCCCTGCTCGACTCCGTCGCCAAGCAGGACGGCGACCCGGTCGAGGTCGTCGTCGTCGGCAACGGCTCGCCCGTGCCGGACGTCCCCGAGGGCGTGCGCACCATCGAGCTGCCCGAGAACCTCGGCATCCCCGGCGGCCGCAACGTCGGCATCGAGGCCTTCGGCCCGGCCGGGCGCGACGTCGACATCCTGCTCTTCCTCGACGACGACGGGCTGCTCGCCCACCACGACACCGCCGAGCTGTGCCGCAAGGCCTTCGAGGCGGACCCGAAGCTCGGCATCGTCAGCTTCCGCATCGCCGACCCCGACACCGGCGTCACCCAGCGCCGGCACGTGCCCCGGCTGCGGGCCTCCGACCCGATGCGCTCCTCCCGGGTCACCACCTTCCTCGGCGGTGCCAACGCCGTCCGCACCCGCGTCCTCGCCGAGGTCGGCGGCCTCCCGGACGAGTTCTTCTACGCCCACGAGGAGACCGACCTGGCCTGGCGCGCCCTGGACGCCGGCTGGATGATCGACTACCGGTCCGACATGGTGCTGTACCACCCGACGACCGCGCCCTCGCGCCACGCGGTGTACCACCGCATGGTCGCCCGCAACCGCGTCTGGCTGGCCCGCCGCAACCTGCCCGCCCTCCTCGTCCCGGTGTACCTGGGCGTGTGGCTGCTGCTCACCCTGCTGCGCCGCCCCTCGGGCCCGGCCCTGCGGGCCTGGTTCGGCGGTTTCCGCGAGGGCTGGACCACCCCGTGCGGCCCCCGCCGTCCCATGAAGTGGCGTACGGTGTGGCGGCTGACCCGGCTGGGCCGGCCCCCGGTCATCTGACAGGCTCGGGTCCGGGACCACCCGCCGGCGCCCGGCGGGACCGTACCCTGGCCCCGGCCCGAGCAGGCCCGCACAGGCCGCCTCTATCGAAGACGAAAGTTTCCACTAGTGAGTGAGACAACGCACGACGCCACGGTCGCGGTCAGCGCGCCCGTGGCGCCCGACGAGGGCCTCACGGCGAAGGAGCTCGCCGCCAAGTACGGGCTGAGCGTGAGCGGCGCCCGGCCCTCGCTGCCGGAGTACGTGGCTCAGCTCTGGGACCGGCGGCACTTCATCCTCGCCTTCTCCCGGGCGAAGCTGACCGCCCAGTACAGCCAGGCCAAGCTCGGCCAGCTGTGGCAGGTGGCCACGCCGCTGCTGAACGCGGCCGTGTACTTCTTCATCTTCGGTCTGCTGCTGGAGGCCGACCGCGGTCTGCCCCGCGAGGTCTACGTCCCGTTCCTCGTCACGGGCGTGTTCGTCTTCACCTTCACGCAGAGCTCGGTCATGGCGGGCGTGCGCGCCATCTCCGGCAACCTCGGGCTGGTCCGCGCCCTGCACTTCCCGCGGGCGTCCCTGCCGATCTCCTTCGCGCTGCAGCAGCTCCAGCAGCTGCTGTTCTCGATGATCGTGCTGTTCGCCATCGTGATCGGCTTCGGCCACTACCCGGACCTGTCCTGGCTGCTGATCGTGCCGGCACTGGTCCTGCAGTTCTGCTTCAACACCGGCCTGGCGCTGATCATGGCCAGGGCGGGCGCCAAGACCCCGGACCTGGCGCAGCTCATGCCGTTCGTGATGCGGACCTGGATGTACGCGTCCGGCGTGATGTTCTCCATCCCGATCTTCCTGGCGGACAAGCCGTCCTGGATCGCGAACCTCCTGCAGTGGAACCCGGCCGCGGTCTACATGGACCTGGTGCGCTTCGCCCTGATCGACGACTACGGCGGGAAGTACCTGCCGGACCACGTGTGGGCGGTCGCGGGCGGCTGGGCGGTGCTGTTCGCCGTCGGCGGCTTCGTGTACTTCTGGAAGGCGGAGGAGAGGTACGGCCGTGGCTGAGCAGCGAGACGAGCGGATCCCCACCGTCATCGCGGACGATCTGCACATCGTCTACCGCGTGAACGGCGCCAAGTCCGGCAAGGGCAGTGCCACCGCCGCCCTCAGCCGCATCCTCAAGAAGGGCTCCGCCGACACGGAGCGGGGTGTGCGCAAGGTGCACGCCGTGCGCGGCGTCTCCTTCGTCGCCTACCGCGGCGAGGCCATCGGCCTGATCGGTTCCAACGGCTCCGGCAAGTCGACGCTGCTGCGCGCGATCGCCGGCCTGCTCCCCGCCGAGCGGGGCAAGGTGTACACCGACGGCCAGCCCTCGCTGCTCGGCGTCAACGCGGCCCTGATGAACGACCTCACCGGAGAACGCAACGTCATATTGGGCGGGCTCGCCATGGGGATGTCCCGCGAGGAGATCAAGGAGCGCTACCAGGACATCGTCGACTTCTCCGGCATCAACGAGAAGGGCGACTTCATCACCCTGCCGATGCGCACCTACTCCTCCGGCATGGCCGCCCGTCTCCGCTTCTCCATCGCCGCGGCCAAGGACCACGACGTCCTGATGATCGACGAGGCGCTCGCCACCGGTGACCGCAAGTTCCAGAAGCGCTCCGAGAACCGCATCCGCGAGCTGCGCAAGGAAGCCGGCACGGTGTTCCTGGTCAGCCACAACAACAAGTCCATCCGCGACACCTGCGACCGCGTCCTGTGGCTGGAACGCGGCGAGCTGCGCATGGACGGCCCGACCGACGAGGTGCTCAAGGAGTACGAGAAGTTCACGGGCAAGTAGCGCGATCCGGCCAGGGCCCCTCCGGAACTGCTCCGGCGGGGCCCCGCGTCTGCAAAAGAAGCGTCAACTCCGGGCCCGGGCAGGAATCTTGGGGCCGATCGGTGCGTTCTCCCGGGGTGCGGGCCACCCTGACGAACCGTGTCGTGTGGGACAACGTAAGCTGTACCGGTCCCGAAACACGGCAATCAGGGCAATAATGCGCGACACCGCCCGTCGGACGACCGTGCGGACGGCCGGGCGGCGTGTCCGAAATAGTGTGTATTGGGTCGGCAGTGTAGAACGGGAGATGTGACGGCGATGGCTACGGAAACTCCCCAGCTCCACGCAGCACGTGCCGTCCCCGCACCGGGCAGCCGGCGGTGACGGGAACCGGCACGGCGCGCACCCTCGACCCGGAGCGCGCCACCCTCGACAAGGCCGCGGGTGAGAACTTCCCCGTGGCCCCCTTCTTCCTGCCCCGGGCCTGGCGCACCGACCTCATGGCCGTCTACGGCTTCGCCCGTCTCGTCGACGACATCGGCGACGGCGACCTCGCCCCCGGCGGCGCCGACGCCCGGCTGCTCGGCGTGTCCCCGCAGGACGCCGACGACCGGCTGGTCCTGCTCGACGCCTTCGAGACCGACCTGCGCAGGGTCTTCGACTCCACCCCCCGCCACCCCCTGCTGCGCCGGCTGCAGCCCACCGTGCGGCGGCGCGCCCTGACCCCGGAGCCGTTCCTCGGCCTGATCGCCGCCAACCGCCAGGACCAGCTGGTCGGCCGCTACGAGACCTACGACGACCTGCTCGCCTACTGCGAGCTGTCCGCCAACCCGGTCGGCCGTCTCGTCCTCGCCGTCACCGGCACCTCGACGCCCGAGCGGATCCGCCGCTCCGACATGATCTGCACCGCCCTGCAGATCGTCGAGCATCTCCAGGACGTGGCCGAGGACCTCGCCCGGGACCGCGTGTACCTGCCCGCCGCCGACCTCAAGCGCTTCCACGTCCAGGAGGAGGACCTCGCCGCGGCGAGCGCGGGGGCGTCGGTCCGGGCGCTGGTGGCGTACGAGGCGCAGCGCGCCCGCGACCTGCTGGACGAGGGCGCGCCCCTGGTGGGCAGCGTCCACGGCAGGCTGCGGCTGCTGCTCGCGGGCTTCGTGGCGGGGGGAAGGGCGGCGCTGAGGGCGGTCGCCGCCGCCGATTTCGACGTACTTCCCGGCCCGCCCAAGCCCGGCAAGCTCCAGGTGCTGCGTGAGGTGGGCTCGATCCTGCGAGGAGAGGGGTGATCCGGACCGTGGAATCCGAACCGCACACGTCCGCGCCGGTACTCGCCGCCTACAGCTACTGCGAGGCCGTCACCGGGCGGCAGGCCCGCAACTTCGCCTACGGCATCCGCCTGCTGCCGACGCCCCAGCGCCGTGCCATGTCGGCGCTCTACGCGTTCTCGCGACGCGTCGACGACATCGGCGACGGCCCGCTCACGGGCGAGGTCAAGGTGGCCCGGCTGGAGGAGACGCGGGCGCTGCTCACCCGGATCCGCGAGGGCGGGGTCGGCGAGGACGACACCGACCCGGTCGCCGTGGCCCTCACGCACGCCGCCTCCTACTTCCCGATCCCGCTGGGCGGTCTGGACGAGCTCATCGACGGTGTCCAGATGGACGTCCAGGGCGAGACGTACGAGACCTGGGACGACCTGAAGGTCTACTGCCGTTGTGTGGCGGGGGCCATCGGGCGGCTCTCGCTCGGGGTGTTCGGCACCGAACCGGGGGCGCGCGGCGTCGACCGCGCGCCGGAGTACGCCGACACGCTCGGCCTCGCGCTCCAGCTCACCAACATCCTCCGTGACGTCCGGGAGGACGCCGAGGGCGGGCGCACCTACCTGCCCGCCGACGACCTCGCCAAGTTCGGTTGCTCCGCGGGCTTCAGCGGCCCCCGTCCGCCCGAGGGCTCGGACTTCGCGGGGCTCGTGCACTTCGAGGTGCGCCGGGCCCGCGCCCTGTTCGCCGAGGGCTACCGGCTGCTGCCCATGCTCGACCGGCGCAGCGGCGCCTGCGTCGCCGCCATGGCCGGCATCTACCGCCGTCTGCTGGACCGCATCGAGCGGGACCCGGAGGCGGTGCTGCGCGGCCGGGTGTCGCTGCCCGGCCGGGAGAAGGCGTACGTGGCCGTGCGCGGTCTGTCGGGTCTCGACGCCCGGCACGTCACGCGACGCGCCGTCAGGAGGCGGGTGTGAGCGACGAAGGAGCCGCCACCGAAGGAGAACGGCGGGCAACCCTCCGGCCCGGGGGCGCGTCCCTGACACAGACGGCCTCCCGCGCGGGCTTCGCGCGGCACGGCCGCCACGCGGGGGAGGGGGTGCGATGACCCACGGCACGCGGTCCCGGGGACCGGCCGCGGACGGACGGCACACCGTCGTGGTGGGCGGCGGGCTCGCCGGTGTCACCACCGCGCTCGCCCTCGCCGACGCCGGGGTGCGCGTCACCCTCCTGGAGGGCCGTCCCCGGCTGGGCGGCCTGGCGTTCTCCTTCCGGCGCGGCGACCTGACCGTCGACAACGGACAGCACGTCTACCTGCGCTGCTGCACCGCCTACCGGTGGTTCCTCGACCGCATCGAGGGCGCGGCCCTGGCCCCGCTCCAGCACCGGCTCGACGTACCGGTCCTGGACGCCGAACGCCCCGCGGGCCGGCGCCTGGGCAGACTGCGGCGCGACGCGCTGCCCGTGCCGCTGCACCTGGGCCGCAGCCTCGCCGGCTATCCGCACCTGTCGCTCGCCGAACGCGCCAGGGTCGGCCGCGCCGCGCTCGCCCTGAAGAAGCTCGACCCGGCCGACCCGGCGCTGGACGCGCAGGACTTCGGCAGCTGGCTGGCCGCGCACGGCCAGTCCGCCCGCGCCGTCGAGGCCCTGTGGGACCTGGTCGGGGTCGCCACCCTCAACGCCGTCGCCGCGGACTCCTCCCTGGCGCTGGCCGCCATGGTGTTCCGGACCGGCCTGCTGTCCGACCCGGGCGCGGCCGACATCGGCTGGGCGAGCGTGCCGCTCGGCGACCTCCACGACGGGCTGGCCCGCAAGGCCCTCGACTCCGCGGGCGTGCGCACCGAGCTGCGCACCCGCGTCACCTCCGTCCGGGCGCAGCCGGACGGCCGCTGGCACGTCGAGGTCCCCGGCGAGACGCTCCACGCCGACGCGGTGGTGCTCGCCGTGCCGCAGCGCGAGGCGCACGGCCTGCTCCCCGACGGAGCCCTCGACGCCCCCGAGCGGCTGCTGCGGATCGGCACCGCGCCGATCCTCAACGTCCACGTCGTGTACGACCGCACGGTCCTCACCCGGCCCTTCTTCACCGCCCTGGGCAGCCCCGTGCAGTGGGTGTTCGACCGCACCGAGGCGTCCGGGCTGCGCGAGGGCCAGTACCTCGCCGTGTCCCAGTCGGCCGCCCAGGACGAGATCGACGCCCCCGTGGCGGTGCTGAGCGAGCGGTACCTGCCCGAGCTGGAGCGGCTGCTGCCCCGGGCCCGGGGCGCGCACGTGAGGGACTTCTTCGTCACCCGGGAGCGGACCGCCACGTTCGCTCCCACCCCCGGCGTCGGGCGCCTCAGGCCCGGTGCCCGCACCAAGGCACCCGGCCTGTACCTGGCCGGAGCGTGGACCGCCACCGGGTGGCCCGCGACCATGGAGAGTGCGGTCCGCAGCGGCGTGAGCGCGGCGGACGCCGTGCTGGGCGCCCTGGGCCGGCCCCGCCCGCAGCACCTCTTCGCGTTCGAGGAGGCGGCGTGATGCTCGCTCGGCACGACGCGGCAGGCGGCCCCCGTACCTCCGGCACCGCAACAAGAGGAGAGACTGTGCCCACTGTGCCCCCGGCCTCGAGGACCGCCGAGGCGGTGGACGTGACCGCGCTGCTGGAGCGCGGCCGGACCCTGGCCACTCCGGTACTGCGGGCGGCCGTCGACCGGCTGGCCCCTCCCATGGACACGGTTGCCGCCTACCACTTCGGCTGGATCGACGCCCAGGGCAGGCCCGCCGCGGGCGACGGCGGCAAGGCGGTGCGCCCCGCCCTCGCCGTGCTGTCCGCCGAGGTCATGTCCGCGGCCCCCGAGACGGGCGTCCCCGGCGCCGTCGCCGTGGAGCTCGTCCACAACTTCTCCCTCCTGCACGACGACCTCATGGACGGCGACGAGCAGCGCCGCCACCGCGACACGGTCTGGAAGGTGCACGGTCCCGCGCAGGCCATCCTGGTCGGCGACGCCCTGTTCGCCCTGGCCAACGAGGTGCTCCTCGGACTCGGCACCGTCGAGGCCGGCCGCGCCACCCGCCGCCTGACCACCGCCACCCGCGCCCTGATCGACGGCCAGGCCCAGGACATCTCCTACGAGCACCGCGACCGGGTCAGCGTCGAGGAGTGCCTGGAGATGGAGGGCAACAAGACCGGTGCCCTGCTCGCCTGCGCCAGCTCCATCGGCGCGGTCCTCGGCGGGGCCGACGACCGCACCGCCGACACGCTGGAGAAGTACGGCTACCACCTCGGCCTGGCCTTCCAGGCCGTCGACGACCTCCTCGGCATCTGGGGCGACCCGGACGCCACGGGGAAGCAGACCTGGAGCGACCTGCGCCAGCGCAAGAAGTCGCTGCCCGTGGTGGCCGCGCTCGCGGCGGGCGGCCCCGCCTCCGAGCGGCTCGGCGAACTGCTCGCCGCCGACGCCAAGGCCAGCGACTTCGAGAACTTCTCCGAGGAGGAGTTCGCGGCCCGCGCCGCCCTGATCGAAGAGGCCGGCGGCCGCGAGTGGACCGCCGGCGAGGCACGCCGCCAGCACACCATCGCCATCGAGGCCCTCGACGCCGTCGACATGCCCGACCGGGTGCGGGAGCAGTTCACGGCGCTCGCGGACTTCGTCGTCGTACGGAAGAGATGATCACCATCGGCCGAATAACCCTCGCGTAGTCGCCGGCCGGTGCCGCGAGCAGCACCCGGACACCGGCCGACGGCGGACCCACAGCAGATGCACACCTTGCAGGACTGCACGAAGGGGAAGCCATGACAGCGACGACCGACGGAAGCTTCGGGGCCCTGCCACCCCGCGCCGCCGCGGCCAGCGACACCGACACGCACACCCCCGGGGCGGCCGGGGTACCGCAGGCCGCCGCACGCGCCGCCCGGCGCGCCACCGACCACCTGCTCTCCCGCCAGGACCCCCAGGGCTGGTGGAAGGGCGACCTCGAGACCAACGTCACGATGGACGCCGAGGATCTGCTGCTGCGTCAGTTCCTCGGCATCCGCGACGACAGGACCACCCGGGCCGCCGCCCTGTTCATCCGCGGCGAGCAGCGCGAGGACGGCACCTGGTCCACCTTCCACGGCGGGCCGGGCGAACTCTCCGCCACCGTCGAGGCCTACGTCGCGCTCCGCCTCGCCGGTGACGCGCCCGACGCCCCCCACATGGCGAAGGCCGCCGCCTGGGTCCGCGCCCAGGGCGGCATCGCGGCGGCCCGGGTCTTCACCCGGATCTGGCTGGCCCTGTTCGGCTGGTGGAAGTGGGAGGAGCTGCCCGAACTCCCGCCGGAGCTCATCTTCCTCCCCACCTGGGTGCCGCTCAACATCTACGACTTCGGCTGCTGGGCCCGGCAGACCATCGTCCCGCTGACCGTGGTCTCCGCGAAGCGGCCGGTGCGCCCCGCGCCCTTCCCGCTCGACGAGCTGCACACCGACCCGGAGCGCCCGAACCCGCGCAAGCCCCTCGCCCCGCCGCTGAGTTGGGACGGGGCCTTCCAGCGCATGGACAAGGGCCTGCACGCCCTGCGCAAGGTCGTGCCCGGAGGACTGCGCCGGGCGGCCCTGAACAGCGCCGCCCGCTGGATCGTCGAACGGCAGGAGAACGACGGCTGCTGGGGCGGCATCCAGCCCCCGGCCGTGTACTCGATCATCGCCCTGCATCTGCTCGGCTACGACCTTCAGCACCCGGTGATGCGGGAAGGACTCGCCTCGCTGGACCGGTTCGCCGTGTGGCGCGAGGACGGGGCCCGCATGATCGAGGCGTGCCAGTCGCCGGTGTGGGACACCTGCCTGGCCGCCATCGCGCTCGTGGACGCCGGACTCCCCCCGGACCACCCGCAGTTGGTGAAGGCGGCCGACTGGATGCTGGGCGAGGAGATCGTCCGGCCCGGTGACTGGTCCGTGCGCCGGCCCCATCTTCCGCCCGGCGGCTGGGCGTTCGAGTTCCACAACGACAACTACCCCGACATCGACGACACCGCCGAGGTGATCCTCGCCCTGCGCCGGATCGCCCACCACGACCCCCGGCGGCTGGACCGGGCCGTCGGGCGCGGGGTGCGCTGGACACTCGGCATGCAGTCGAGGAACGGCGCCTGGGGAGCCTTCGACGCGGACAACACCAGCCCGTTCCCCAACCGGCTGCCGTTCTGCGACTTCGGCGAGGTCGTCGACCCGCCCTCCGCCGACGTCACCGCGCACGTCGTGGAGATGCTCGCCGTCGAGGGGCTGGCCCACGACCCGCGCACCCGGCGCGGCGTGGAGTGGCTGCTGGCCGAACAGGAGCCCGACGGCTCGTGGTTCGGGCGCTGGGGCGTCAACTACGTCTACGGCACCGGGTCGGTCGTCCCCGCCCTGGTCGCCGCCGGCCTGCCCGCCGCGCACCCGGCGATCCGGCGCGCCGTGGGATGGCTGGAGTCGGTGCAGAACGACGACGGCGGCTGGGGCGAGGACCTGCGCTCCTACCGGGACCCCGCGCGGTGGAGCGGCCGGGGCGCCTCGACCGCCTCCCAGACCGCGTGGGCGCTGATGGCGCTGCTGGCGGCGGGGGAGCGCGACTCCCGCGCCGTGGAACGCGGCATCGAGTGGCTGGCCGCCACCCAGCGGGAGGACGGCTCCTGGGACGAGCCGCACTTCACGGGGACGGGCTTCCCGTGGGACTTCTCGATCAACTACCACCTCTACCGGCAGGTGTTCCCGCTCACCGCACTCGGCCGCTACCTCCACGGAGAGCCCTTCGCGGACCGGCTGCGGGTGAGCGGCTCGGCGGGGGAGGCCGGCGACTACCGGCTCGCCGGGGCCGAGGCCGACTGATGAGCACGCGGACCGGCCCGGCCCCGCTGCTGATCGCCTGCGCGCTCGGCATCGAGCAGTTCGCCCTGCGCGCGGGCGGCCGCGGCGGCGCCGGCGGACCGGTCACCGTGCTGCGGACCGGGATGGGGCCGGCGGCGGCCGAGCGGGCCGTCACACGGATGCTCGCCGATCCGGCCCTGGGCGGCGCCGCCGTCCTCGCCACCGGCTTCTGCGCCGGGCTCGCGCCCGGGATGCACCCGGGCGACCTCGTCGTCGCCGAGGAGACCCGCGACCCGCGCGCCACGACGGCCTGCGTCGGGACCGACCTGCTGGTGAAGGCCCTGGTCCGCGCGGTACCCGGACGGACCGTGCACACCGGCCCGCTCACCGGGTCCGACCACGTCGTGCGCGGCCCCGAGCGCTCGGCCCTGCGCGCCACCGGAGCCATCGCCGCCGACATGGAGTCCGCCGCCACGCTCCTGAGCGCCGTGCGCGGGGGCGAGCGCCCGGTTGCGGCCGTCCGGGTGGTCGTGGACGCTCCAGAACATGAACTCGTCCGGATCGGCACGGTGCGCGGTGGAATATCAGCTTTCCGTGTTCTTCGTTCGGTCCTTCCCGCTTTCTTCGAATGGCACCGTTCCTTGCTGCTCCCCAGGAGGTGAGCCAGATGGCCATGCCGCTCCGACAGTCCATCAAGGTCGCTACGTACTTGGCTGAACAGAAGCTGCGCCGCAGGGACAAGTTCCCGCTGATCGTGGAGCTGGAACCGCTGTACGCCTGCAACCTCAAGTGCGAGGGATGCGGCAAGATCCAGCACCCCGCCGGGGTGCTGAAGCAGCGGATGCCGGTCGCCCAGGCCGTGGGCGCCGTCATGGAGTCCGGTGCCCCCATGGTGTCCATCGCCGGCGGCGAGCCGCTGATGCACCCGCAGATCGACGAGATCGTGCGTCAGCTGGTGGCCAAACGGAAGTACGTGTTCCTGTGCACCAACGCCATGCTGCTGCGCAAGAAGATGGACAAGTTCACGCCATCGCCCTACTTCGCCTTCGCGGTGCACATCGACGGGCTGCGCGAGCGGCACGACGAGTCCGTGGCCAAGGAAGGCGTGTTCGACGAGGCCGTGGAGGCGATCAAGGAGGCCAAGCGGCGCGGCTTCCGGGTCACCACCAACTCCACCTTCTTCAACACCGACACCCCGCAGACGATCATCGAGGTGCTGAACTTCCTCAACGACGACCTCGAGGTCGACGAGATGATGATCTCGCCCGCCTACGCCTACGAGAAGGCCCCCGACCAGGAGCACTTCCTCGGCGTCGAGCAGACCCGCGAGCTGTTCAAGAAGGCCTTCTCGGGCGGCAACCGGCGGCGCTGGCGGCTCAACCACTCCCCGCTCTTCCTGGACTTCCTGGAGGGCAAGGTCGACTTCCCCTGCACGGCGTGGGCGATCCCGAACTACTCGCTCTTCGGCTGGCAGCGCCCCTGCTACCTGATGAGCGACGGGTACGTGCCGACGTACCGCGAGCTCGTCGAGGACACCGACTGGGACAAGTACGGCCGCGGCAAGGACCCGCGCTGCGCCAACTGCATGGCGCACTGCGGCTACGAGCCCACGGCCGTCCTGGCCACCATGGGCTCGCTCAAGGAGTCGTTGCGCGCCATGCGCGAGACGGTCTCCGGGAACCGGGACTGAGGACGTGACCACCGTCCCGCTGGGCATGCCCGGGGTGCCGGTGCGCCCGGTCGCGCCCCGGCGCGCCTCGCGCACCGTCCACGTCGGCCAGGTGGCCGTGGGCGGCGGCGCCCCGGTGTCGGTGCAGTCGATGACGACGACCCGCACCTCCGACGTCGGCGCCACACTCCAGCAGATCGCCGAGCTCACCGCCGCCGGCTGCCAGATCGTCCGGGTCGCCTGCCCCACGCAGGACGACGCGGACGCCCTGGCGGTCATCGCCCGCAAGTCGCAGATCCCGGTGATCGCGGACATCCACTTCCAGCCCAAGTACCTCTTCGCGGCCATCGAGGCCGGCTGCGCGGCCGTACGCGTCAACCCCGGCAACATCAAGCAGTTCGACGACAAGGTCAAGGAGATCGCCCAGGCCGCCCGCGACCACGGCACCCCGATCCGCATCGGCGTCAACGCCGGGTCGCTGGACCGGCGGCTGCTGCGGAAGCACGGCAGGGCGACCCCCGAGGCGCTCGTGGAGAGCGCCCTGTGGGAGGCGTCCCTGTTCGAGGAGCACGGCTTCCACGACCTGAAGATCTCCGTCAAGCACAACGACCCGGTCGTGATGATCGAGGCGTACCGCCGGCTCGCCGAGAGCTGTGACCATCCGCTGCACCTGGGAGTGACCGAGGCGGGACCGGCGTTCCAGGGCACGATCAAGTCGGCCGTGGCCTTCGGGGCGCTGCTGTCCCAGGGGATCGGCGACACCATCCGGGTGTCGCTCTCCGCGCCGCCCGCCGAGGAGGTCAAGGTCGGCATCCAGATCCTGCAGTCCCTCGGGCTGCGGGAACGCCGGCTGGAGATCGTCTCCTGCCCCTCCTGCGGACGCGCCCAGGTCGACGTGTACAAGCTGGCCGAGGAGGTCACCGCCGGGCTGGAGGGCATGGAGGTGCCGCTGCGCGTCGCCGTCATGGGGTGCGTGGTCAACGGGCCCGGCGAGGCCCGGGAGGCCGATCTGGGCGTGGCCTCCGGCAACGGGAAGGGGCAGATCTTCGTCAAGGGGCAGGTCGTCCGGACCGTGCCCGAGTCGAGGATCGTCGAGACGCTGATCGACGAGGCGATGAGACTCGCCGAGCAGCTGGAGCAGGACGGCGTGGGGCCGGGGGAGCCTGCCGTCACCGTGAGCTGAGCAGCACGGAAACCGAAGGGGGCCCGTAAGTGACGATCCTGGAGAGCATCCGCGGACCACGCGACCTGAAGGCGCTGTCCGAGGCGGAGTTGAGCGCACTGTCCGCGGAGATCCGGGAGTTCCTGGTGCACGCGGTCGCCAGGACCGGGGGCCACCTGGGCCCCAACCTGGGTGTGGTGGAGCTGACCCTGGCCCTGCACCGGGTCTTCGCGTCGCCGGCCGACCGCATCCTGTGGGACACCGGCCACCAGGCGTACGTGCACAAGCTGGTCACCGGCCGGCAGGACTTCTCCAAGCTGCGCGGCAAGGGCGGCCTGTCCGGCTACCCCTCGCGGGAGGAGTCCGAACACGACGTCATCGAGAACAGCCACGCCTCCACCGCCCTCGGCTGGGCCGACGGGCTGGCCAAGGCACGCGAGGTGCGGGGCGGGGACGGCCACGTCGTCGCGGTCGTCGGCGACGGGGCGCTCACCGGCGGCATGGCCTGGGAGGCCCTCAACAACATCGCGGCCGCCCGGAACCGGCCGCTGATCATCGTGGTCAACGACAACGAGCGCTCCTACGCCCCGACCATCGGCGGGCTCGCCGACCACCTCGCCACCCTGCGCACCACCGACGGCTACGAGCGGGTCCTGGCCTGGGGCAAGGACGTGCTCCAGGGCACGCCCCTGGTCGGCGGCACCCTCTACGAGGCCCTGCACGGTGCGAAGAAGGGCTTCAAGGACGCCTTCGCCCCGCAGGGCCTGTTCGAGGACCTGGGCCTGAAGTACGTCGGCCCGATCGACGGCCACGACATCGGGGCCGTGGAGTCGGCCCTCCGGCGCGCGAAGCGCTTCCACGGGCCGGTGCTCGTGCACTGCCTCACGGAGAAGGGCCGGGGGTACGAGCCCGCCCTCGCCCACGAGGAGGACCACTTCCACACCGTCGGCGTCATGGACCCGCTCACCTGCGCCCCGCTGGCGCCGGCGGGCGGCCCCTCCTGGACGTCCGTGTTCGGCGAGGAGATCGTGCGGATCGGCGAGGAGCGGCAGGACGTGGTGGCGATCACCGCCGCCATGCTGCACCCGGTCGGCCTCGGCGCGTTCGCCGCGCGGTTCCCGGAGCGGGTGTGGGACGTCGGCATCGCCGAGCAGCACGCGGCCGTCTCGGCTGCGGGCCTGGCGACGGGCGGACTGCACCCGGTCGTCGCCGTCTACGCCACGTTCCTCAACCGCGCCTTCGACCAGCTGCTGATGGACGTGGCCCTGCACCGCTGCGGGGTGACCTTCGTCCTGGACCGGGCCGGGGTCACCGGCGTCGACGGGGCCTCGCACAACGGCATGTGGGACCTGTCCGTCCTGCAGGTCGTGCCCGGACTGCGCATCGCCGCGCCCCGGGACGCCGACCAGCTGCGGGCCCAGCTGCGCGAGGCGGTCGCCGTGGACGACGCGCCGACCCTGGTCCGCTTCCCGAAGGAGTCGGTGGGGCCGCGCATCCCGGCGATCGACCGGGTGGGGGGAACCGACGTCCTGCACCGGGCGCCGGACCCGCGCGTGCTGCTGGTGGCGGTCGGCGTGATGGCGTCCGTCTGCCTGCGGGCCGCGGAGCTGCTCGAGGCCCGCGGCATCGGCTGCACCGTCGTCGACCCCCGCTGGGTGAAGCCCGTCGACCCCGCGCTGCCGGCCCTGGCCGCCGAGCACGACCTGGTCGCCGTCGTCGAGGACAACAGCCGGGCCGCCGGCGTGGGCTCGGCCGTGGCGCTGGCCCTCGGGGACGCGGAGGTCGACGTGCCCGTGCGGCGCTTCGGCATCCCGGAGCAGTTCCTCGCACACGCCAAGCGCGGCGAGGTGCTGGCCGACATCGGCCTGACCCCCGTAGAGATCGCCGGACGGATCAGCGCGAGTCTGACCGTCGAGGAAGAGCAGTCCAAGGAGTCACAGGAATGACCACCGCCGAATCCGCGTCGGAGTCGTCGCAGGCCGGGGAGTTCGACCTCGGCGCGCTGCTGGCCGAGCGCGGGGCCGAGCGCTACGAGCTGCACACCCGGTACCTCAACCACCAGCTCCCGCGCATGCTGCACACCATCGGCTTCGACAAGGTCTACGAGCGCGCCGAGGGCGCCTACTTCTACGACGCGGACGGCAACGACTACCTGGACATGCTCGCCGGGTTCGGGGTGATGGGGCTCGGCCGCCACCACCCCGTCGTCCGCAAGGCGCTGCACGACGTCCTCGACGCCCGGCTCGCCGACCTGACCCGCTTCGACTGCCAGCCGCTGCCCGGCCTGCTGGCCGAGAAGCTGCTGGCGCACAGCCCGCACCTGGACCGGGTGTTCTTCGGCAACAGCGGCACCGAGGCGGTCGAGGGGGCACTGAAGTTCGCCCGGTTCGTCACCGGCAGGCCCAGGGTCCTGTACTGCGCGCACGCCTTCCACGGCCTGACCACCGGCGCGCTGTCCGTCAACGGCGAGTCCGCCTTCCGCGACGGCTTCGCCCCGCTGCTGCCCGACACGGCCGTGCCGCTCGGCGACCTCGACGCGTTGGAGCGGGAGCTGGACAAGGGCGACGTCGCGGCCCTGATCGTCGAGCCGATCCAGGGCAAGGGCGTGCTGGAGGGCCCGCCCGGCTGGCTGCGGGCCGCGCAGGAGCTGCTCCACCGGCGCGGGGCCCTGCTCATCGCCGACGAGGTGCAGACGGGCCTCGGCCGTACCGGCGACTTCTACGGCTACCAGCACGAGGACGGCGTGGAGCCGGACCTGGTGTGCGTGGCGAAGGCGCTGTCGGGCGGCTACGTCCCCGTCGGCGCCACCCTCGGCAAGGAGTGGATCTTCAAGAAGGTCTACTCGTCCATGGACCGGGTTCTGGTCCACTCGGCGAGCTTCGGGTCCAACGCCCAGGCCATGGCGGCCGGCCTGGCGGTGCTGTCGGTGATGGAGAACGAGCAGATCGTCGCCGGCGTCCGGGCCACCGGCGAGCTGCTCAGGTCCCGGCTCGCGGCGCTGACCGACCGCTACGAGATGCTCGCCGAGGTGCGCGGCCGGGGGCTGATGATCGGCATCGAGTTCGGCCGTCCGAAGTCGCTGAAGCTGCGCAGCCGCTGGGCCATGCTCCAGGCGGCCCGCAAGGGGCTGTTCGCGCAGATGGTCGTGGTGCCGCTGCTGCGGAAGCACCGGATCCTCACCCAGGTCTCCGGCGACCACATGGAGGTGATCAAGCTGATTCCGCCGCTGATCATCGGGGAGCGGGAGGTGGACCGGTTCGTCGAGGCGTTCACGGCCGTGATGGACGACGCCCACGACGGCGGACTGATGTGGGACTTCGGCAAGACCCTCGTCAAGCAGGCGGTCGCCAACCGCTGAATCCGGCCCGGTTTGCCTGAGAGGCAAGAAATTTGCCGCACAGGCAAACCTGCGGCTGAATGGAGGCATGAGCTCCTCCGCAAGCGAGCGGCCCCCAGCGGCCGGCTCGCCGGCCGAACCGGCCCCCGGCGCCCTGCCGGCCGCGGTCGCCCCGCAGCTGCGGGCGCTGCGGCGGCAGGCTTCCCTGACGCTGGAGGCCGCGGCCCGCGCCGCCGGGCTGTCGCCCGCGCACCTGTCCCGGCTGGAGACCGGCCGGCGCCAGCCCTCCCTGCCGATGCTGCTGGCACTCGCCCGCATCTACGGTACGACGGTCTCCGAACTGCTCGGCGAGACGGTCGCCGAACGGGACTCCGTCATCCGCGCCGCCGCCATGGAACCCACCGCGGCGGGCGGCTGGACCTACTGGCAGGCCGGCGCCCCCGGCCGCGGGATGCAGGCTCTGCGCGTGCACGTCCCCTTCGGCTCCCAGGGCGACATCGTGCGCGTCCACCCCGGGGAGGAGTGGCTGCACGTGCTGCGGGGCCGGCTCCGGCTGCGCCTGGCCGACACCCTGCACCGGCTGGCGCCCGGCGACAGCGCCCACTTCGACTCGCTGACCCCGCACCGCATCGCCGCCGAGGACCACGACGGCGTCGACCTGCTCTTCGTGCACACCCTGCTGCAGAGCCCCACGGCCGCCCTGTGCCTGGGCCCCAACCCTGGAGAGACGACATGAGCGACTTGGAGGAGAAGTTCCCCCGGGCCCTGTGGGTGCGCCTGCTGGTCTACCTGATCCTGGGACACGTCTTCGCCGCCTTCATCTACCTGCTGTTCGAGGTCGGGACGAAGTAGATCGCGGCCGGGGCCGGGGTCCGGGAGGGCCTCAGTCCAGCAGCCGCTCGCGCAGCCGCTCCCGGGTCTCGGGAGCGAGCCCCAGCCCCTGCTCCAGATAGGCGTCCACCCCGCCCCAGGTCTCCTCGATCGTGTCGAAGGCGGCCGTCAGGTACTCGGCGCGCGCGTCGAACAGGGGGCTGAGAAGTTCCATGACCTCGGGGGAGTACGCCGAGGCGTGCGAGCTGCTGCGGTGGACCTTGTAGCGGCGGTGCTTGGCGTTCGACTTCAGGTAGTCGTCGACGATCGCCTCCCGCTCGACGCCCACCGCCAGCAGCGTCACCGCCACCGACAGCCCCGCGCGGTCCTTGCCGGCCGCGCAGTGCATCAGTGCCGGGACGCTGTCCTGCGCCAGCGCGTGCAGGACCCGGGAGTGCTCGCCGGTGCGGTCCTTGACGATCGAGCGGTACGAGGCGATCATCCGGGCCGCGCCCTTGCCGTCGGCCAGGATCGCGCGCAACTGGTCCAGGTCGCCGTCGCGGACCATCGTCCAGAACTCGGCGCCGTCGGCCGGGTCGCTCAGGGGCAGGTTCACGTTGCGCACACCCGGCAGCGTGACGTCCGGCCCCTCCAGCTTCTGGTCGGCCGCGTTGCGGAAGTCGAAGATCGTGTGCAGGCCCAGTCCGGCCAGGAAGGCGGCGTCCTCCCCGGTCGCGTGCGCGAGGTGGCCGCTGCGGAACAGCACGCCCGGGCGCACCCGCCGTCCGTCCACCGTCGGCAGTCCGCCGACGTCGCGGAAATTGCGCACTCCGGTCAGCTCGGGCTCCGTCGACGGGACCTGCTGTGTCACGAGGGCTCCTCCCCATCGGTGCCCGCCGCCGCGGCTCGCCGGCGGGCACCACCCGACGATACGACATGCCTGCCTGGGGCAATCAGGTGTCCACAGGCGTCGCCGGCCGTCCCGGCCCTCGAGGGGCGGGCGACGGGGCGGCGGCCTCCCCGGTGCCGGGATCGTCGTCCATGTTGAGCGGAAGTGGCCGTTTGGTCCGAATGAGGCGCTTCGGCCGCTTCGCCACAACGTGCCCTGGTCGGCGCCGAGATGGGGCGAGGAGGCGTGACCATCGTCATATCCGTGACGATGTGTTGTCGCCATGTGCACGTAATTCAGGCGATTATCCGGGACATTGGGAAAAGCCGAAGATCGTGGATCCACGCTCGGTGACGGCGGAGAACACCGGCGCCTCAGGGAAAACACCGTCACGCGCAACCACAGGCTTGTCCCTTCGCGTCCCGGTCGCTTACGTTCCACACCGATCCGGACGGACGCCTAATCCTGCCGCCGCCCGGTGCCCGCACACACTGACCCGACGTACGGCAGGAGCGGGGGACCCACAGGTACGACGCCTGTTCCGGTTCCCGGAACGGCTTGGGGTTCAGTCGCGCCACGGCGCGGCCGGGCATCTCCAGCCCGCACCCGACAGCTCACCTCGCAGGCGACGGAGAGGAATTCGCCATGCCCGCGAAGGGTAAGCACCGCCGTCCCAAGACCCAGCGTTTCACCCGCTCCATCGCCGTCGCCGGCACCGGCGGCGCCGCTCTCGCGCTGCCGCTGATGGGAGCCGCCGGCGCCCACGCCGCCACCCCGCAGACGGCTCCGGACAAGGCGGTCCAGTCCGCTCCGGCCCCGGAGAAGAAGGCCGCCGAGAAGACCGCCGGCGCCCGCACGTACACCGTGAAGGCCGGCGACTACCTCGCGAGGATCGCCGCCGACCAGCACGTCAGCGGTGGCTGGAAGAAGCTGTACGCGGACAACCGCGACGCCGTCGGCGACGACCCGTCGCTGATCCACCCGGGCCTGAAGCTCTCCCTCGGCAAGAAGGCCGCCGCGAGCCAGGCCCCGGCGAAGCCCGCCCCCAAGGCCTCGGCGGAGAAGCCCGCGAAGAAGTCCGCCGCCGAGTCCTCCGCGGACACCTCCGCCAAGGCCGGCACCGCCGCGAAGCCGGCCGCCGCCGCGCCCGCCGCCCAGAGCAACGCCAGTGGCTTCTCGCTGCCGGTGGACGGCGCGTCCGTCGGCACCCCCTACCGCATGTCCGGCAGCATGTGGTCCAGCGGCTACCACACCGGTGTCGACTTCGTCGTCCCGACCGGCACCTCCCTCAAGGCCGTCGGCGCGGGCACGGTCGTCTCCGCCGGCTGGGGCGGCGCGTACGGCAACCAGGTCGTCATCAAGCTCAGCGACGGCAACTACGCCCAGTACGCCCACCTGTCGCAGCTGTCCGTCTCGGTCGGCCAGACCGTGACCGCCGGGCAGCAGATCGGCCTGTCGGGCGCGACCGGCAACGTCACCGGACCGCACCTGCACTTCGAGATCCGCACCACGCCCGACTACGGCTCGGACGTGGACCCGGTCGCCTACCTGCGCTCGCACGGCGTCTCCGTCGGCTGACCGACCGCACCCCCACCTGCCTGACACGCCGCCGAAGGCCGGACCCGAACGACCGGGTCCGGCCTTCGGCGTGTGGCGAGCACCCCCAACGCCCCCGTGGACATGCGTATTCCGAAGTTGACCAACCCTTGGGGAGTGGCCTTTCTCACCGCCCGTCAAGCCCTGCCTACGGTCGCGTAGGTCACATTCGAGGGTGAATCATGAACGGCTGTGGCAGACGATTCGAAGAGTGACAGCAAAGCAGTGATCGGGTCGTACGTGGCGCTGGGGGACAGCTTCACCGAGGGCGTCGGCGACCCCGGCCCCGACGGGGCGTTCGTCGGCTGGGCCGACCGGTTCGCCGTCCTGCTCGCCGACCTGAGGCCCGAGGGCGACTTCCGGTACGCGAACCTCGCCGTGCGCGGCAAGCTCCTCGACCAGATCGTGGCGGACCAGGTGCCGCGGGCCGTCGAACTGGCCCCGGACCTCGTCTCGTTCTGCGCCGGGGGCAACGACATCATTCGGCCCGGCACCGACCCCGACGAGGTGGCCGAGCGCTTCGAGCGGGCGCTGCTGCGGCTCACCGCCGCGGCCGGCACGGTGATGGTGACGACCGGGTTCGACACCCGGGGCGTGCCCGTGCTCAAGCACCTGCGCGGCAAGATCGCCACCTACAACGGACATGTCCGGGCCATCGCCGACCGGTACGGCTGCCCGGTGCTCGACCTGTGGTCCCTGCGCAGTGTCCAGGACCGCCGGGCCTGGGACGCCGACCGGCTGCACCTGTCTCCCGAGGGGCACACACGGGTGGCGCTCCGCGCGGGCCAGGTGATGGGCCTCGACGTGCCCGCCGACCCCGAGCAGGTCTGGCCGCCGCTGCCGCCGCGCGGGGCGTTCGACATGCGGCGCGACAACGTCCAGTGGGCGCGCGAGTTCCTGGTGCCGTGGATCGGGCGCCGGCTGCGCGGCCAGTCCTCCGGCGACCACGTGACGGCCAAGGGGGCCCTGTCCCCGGACGACATCCGGATGCGGATCGCGCCCGTGGCGTGAGACCCGCGCCGGGCGGGCCGGACCGCTACCGGGCGGGCCGGACCGCTACCGGGCGGGCGACGCGGCCGGTTCCAGGCCCAGTTCCCGGGCCAGGGCCTCGTCCGCCCACTGCCGGGCGCGGGCCCGGGGGACCGACCCGGGGTAGGACGTCAGCTGGACGGCGAGGCCGTCGAGGAGGGCGGTGAGGCGGAAGGCGGCCCCCGGGGGATCGGGGCAGGGGAACTCGCCGGCCGCCACGCCCTCCGCGATGACCTCGGCCAGGGCGGCCTTCCACTGCCGGTCGAGATCCTCGGTGACCTCCCGCAGCGCCGGCTCGCGCAACGCGGCCGCCCAGCCCTCGATCCACAGGCGCCAGCCCTTGGCCTGGCCGGTCGGCGCGTACCACCGCACGGCCGACCGCAGCCGGCGCAGCGCCGGGGACCGGCGGCCGAGCAGCCTGCGCAGGTGCGCGAGGTCGGCCTCGGCGGCGTGCCGGAACGCGGCGGCGACCAACTGCTCCTTCGAGGAGAAGTGGTAGAGCACCAGCGCGTTGCTCACCCCGAGCGCCGAGGCCACGTCGGCGATCCTGACCGCCGCCACGCCCCGCGCCTCGATCTGCTCGATGGCGGCCCGCAACAGCTCCCCGCGCCGCTCCGCGACACTCAACCGGACTCTCGTCACACCGTCACCCTATCCACGCGGGCACGGCCCCCGGCGTACGGATCCGGCCGGTCCCGCACGTCAGCGGTGCCAGCCGAACCGGCGCGCCAGCTCCGGCAGCCGGTCCGCCGCGAGCGCGTGCGCGGCGGACCGGGGCGTGGTCCCGTCGGCCTGCGCGCGGGTCAGCGTCCGCTCCACCAGGTCGCGCATCGCACGGCGGATGTGCGCGAACGCCTCCTCGGCGTCGGGGCCGACGTCCCCGAAGAGGGTCCACCACCACCAGGCGTTCGTCCCTGAGTTGACCACGACGTCCGGCAGCACCGTCACGCCCCGCGCGGCCAGCAGGGGCTCCGCCTCCGCCGTGACGGGCATGTTGGCCGCCTCCACGACCCAGCGGGCGGTGATCCGGGCCTGGTTCTCCGCGTCGATCGCGTACGACACGGCCGCCGGCACGAGCACCTCCGCGTCGGCCGACAGCCAGGCGTCGCCGGGCAGTTCGAGGTCGCCGGGGCGCAACACCGAACGGTCGACCGTGCCGTGGGCGTCACGGGCGGCGAGCAGGGCCTCGACGTCCAGCCCCGCCGGGTTGGCGATCGTGCCCTTCAGGTCGGCGACGGCCACGACCGGCAGACCCGCGCGGGAGAGGAACCGGGCCGTGGCCCCGCCCATGGTGCCCAGCCCCTGCAACGCCACCCGGGTCCCCGCGTACGGCACCGCGGCCCGGTCCAGCGCGGTCAGCGCCGCCTTGGCCACCCCGCAGCCGCCGACCAGCTCGTCGAGGCCGATGCCGTCCACCTCGAGGGCGAAGGCGTCCGCCAGCCGGCGCCGGGCCGCCGCCTCGTCCTGCAGCAGCGGGTACACCGCCTGGATCGAGGAGACGAGACCCGCCTCGGCGGCGGCCCGGTCCACCACGTCCTGACCGAGTCCGAGGTCCTCGCCCGTCGTCCAGAAGCTCTCGATGTACGGGCGCATCGCCCGCAGGTACCGCACCAGGAGCGGGTACGCCTCCGGGTCCCGCGGGTCGCAGTCGATGCCGCCCTTGGCGCCGCCGAGCGGGACGTAGCGGCCCGCGGGGTCGTAGTGCAGGGCCTCCTTCAGCGTCATGCCGCGGGCCAGACCCGTCACCTCGTCCAGGGTGCAGCCGGGCCGCATCCGCAGACCGCCGCTGGCGACACCGCGCACCAGCCGGTCGACGACCAGGAAGCCCTGCCGGCCGGTGAGGTGATCGGTCCAGGTGAGGGACATCCAGGGACTGGCCATACGGGCTCCTTCGCCACCGGGCTACTGAATCGCCGGTCAGTATCCCCCCTCGCGGGGCGCCGGTGCACGGGTGGGGCCGGAGGGGCCGACCATAATGGAAAGCCTGACCGACTCCACTTGGAGGTACCGTGGCCGGTTTCCGTACCCTGAGCTCCGGGCTCCGCGCGCTGCGCCCCGGGGCGTTCGGCGCGGACCCGAGCGGCGAGCGCATGGCGCGCATCCGCCGATCGCCCCATTTCGCGGACGGGGTCTTCCAGAACCCCGGCGGCCCCGCGCGGACCCGGCCCTCGGGCTCCACCCTGGACTTCGCGAAGGTCTTCTTCGACAAGGAGACCCGCCCGCGGCGCACCCCGCAGGGCGCCGTGCCGGTGCACTCCACCACGCTCGCGGACATCGCCCGGCCCCCGGCCACCGGCCTGCGGCTGACCTGGACGGGGCACTCCAGCGTCCTCGCGGAGATCGACGGCCGGCGGGTCCTGTTCGACCCGGTGTGGGGCGAGCGCTGCTCGCCGTTCCCCTTCGCCGGCCCCAAGCGGCTGCACCCCGTCCCGCTGCCGCTCGCCGCGCTCGGACCGGTCGACGTGGTGGTCATCTCGCACGACCACTACGACCACCTTGACATGCCCACCATCAAGGCGCTGGCCGGCACGGACACGCTCTTCGCGGTCCCGCTCGGGGTCGGCGCCCACCTGGAGCGCTGGGGCGTGGCGCCCGGCCGGCTGCGCGAGCTGGACTGGCACGAGTCGACCGAGGTCGGCGGTCTCACCCTCACCGCCACCCCCGCCCGGCACTTCTGCGGCCGCGGCCTGCGCAACACCCAGCACACCCTGTGGGCCTCCTGGGTCGTCCAGGGCGAGGAGCACCGGATCTACCACAGCGGGGACACCGGCTACTTCGACGGCTTCAAGGAGATCGGTGCCGCGCACGGCCCGTTCGACGCCACCATGATCCAGATCGGCGCCTACTCCGACTTCTGGCCGGACATCCACATGACCCCGGAGGAGGGCATGCGCGCCCACCTGGACCTCCAGGGCGGGCCGGACCACGGCCTGATGCTGCCGATCCACTGGGCGACCTTCAACCTGGCCACGCATCCGTGGGCGGAGCCGGGCGAGGGGACGCTGCGGGCCGCCCGCGCCGTGGGGGCCCGGATCGCCCTGCCCCACCCGGGCGAGCCGTTCGAGCCGACGGCCGAGTCCGTCCCCTCGGAGCCGTGGTGGCGCGGGGTGGCGCTCGCTTCGTCGGGCCGCCGTCCGGCGGCCGTCGAGGCCGTCACCGACAGCACGATCAAGACGGTGTCCGACCGGGCAGCCGTGGCCCAGGCCGATACGGTGAGTGACGGTGACCGGAAGGCCGGTACGGGCACCGAGGGCGCCGAGTCGCTTCCGGCGGGCTGAGCCGGGGCGCACGAACGATGGACGGCGAGGGCCGGGGAGCGGATGGCTCCCCGGCCCTCGCCGTCTTCGTGTGACCGTCTCTGACCAGGTCGGATCGCACTGCTGCCGTTCCTGACCGAAATCCTGAGGGGGTTATCGGTCTGTCGTACGAGCCCTCATACCAGAGCGGGACGCTCTCCGTATGAGTTTGTCAACTGCCCACCGCACATGATGCGCTGACGACTACTGTCAGTGGCCGTCGGGAAACGGACGGACCAAGGAGCGGGGGCCGGCACGTGCAGGCGCAAGGCGGACGAGGGAGTCGACGCGGCGGGGACCCCCGCTGCCCGCGCACCACCGACGCCGGCGCCGCCGCGGGCCCCGGCCCGGGACGCCACGCCAACCCGGACCGGAACGCCGCCGGACGGCCGCGGAGCGAGGCCGCCGACACCCGCGGCGCACGGCAGCGGCCACGCGAAGCCGGGCGCACCACCCAAGGCGCCCCGGCGCGCCAGCGGCCACGCGAACCCCGGCGCACCACCGCGAGCGCCCCTGGCCCCGACGCCCGACGGACCAGCACGAGGACACCGATGTCACACCTCCGGCCACCGGCCGCACGCGCAGACCGCCGTGAGGGCGGGCGGCACGGGCGGCCGGCCTCTCGCCCCGCACCCGCGCTGCCCGAGACCCACATACGGTCCCAGTTGCTGCGCATCGCCGTGCTGCCGCCGGTCGCCGTCGCCCTCAGCGGCTGCGCGGCCGTCCTTTTCACCGTCCGTTCCACCGGCGCACGCCCCGGGCTCACCCTGTGGGCCGTGCTCGCCGGCGCGCTGTCGGTGACCCTCGTCGCCCTCGTCGTGGCCGCGGTGGCCGCCGGCCGCGCCGCCCGGTCCGTGCACGACCGCGTCGGCGTCCTGCGCCGCGCCACCGCACGGCGCGAGGCCGACCTGCGGGCCCTGGTGGAGGCGCTGCGGCGCGGCGACGGACCGCCGCAGGCCGGGACGCGGGACCACAGCGGCGGCCCCGGCGCGGACACCGACGACCTCGATCTGCTCAGCGCCGATCTGACCCGGGCACACGACAGCGCGGTCACCGCCGTCGTGCAGGCCTCCCAGCTCTCCAGCCAGGCGGGGAGCGAGCAGAAGCTCGAGGTGTTCGTGAACCTCGCCCGGCGGCTGCAGTCGCTGGTCCACCGCGAGATCTCCATCCTCGACGAGCTGGAGAACGAGATGGAGGACCCCGACCTGCTCAAGGGGCTCTTCCACGTCGACCACCTCGCCACCCGCATCCGCCGTCACGCCGAGAACCTCGCGGTGCTCGGCGGGGCCGTCTCCCGGCGGCAGTGGAGCAACCCCGTCGACATGACCGAGGTGCTGCGGTCGGCCATCGCCGAGGTCGAGCAGTACTCCCGGGTCAAACTCGTCCCGCCGATCGACGGGCAGCTGCGCGGGCACGCCGTCGCCGACGTCATCCACCTGCTGGCCGAACTCGTCGAGAACGCCACGGTGTTCTCCGCCCCGCACACCCAGGTCCTGCTGCGCGCCAATCTCGTCACGTCCGGGCTCGCCGTCGAGGTCGAGGACCGCGGCCTCGGCATGCCCGTCGAGGAGCAGACGCGGATGAACGCGCTGCTCGCCGACCCGGACCAGGTGAACGTCGCACGGCTCCTCGCGGACGGCCGCATCGGCCTGTTCGTCGTCTCGCAGCTCGCCCGGCGGCACGGCATCACCGTCCGCCTCCAGTCCAACATCTACGGCGGCGTCCAGGCCGTGCTCGTGGTGCCGCAGGCGCTGCTCGGGGCGGAGGCCGGGGCGCCGGCGGCGGGTGCGGAGCCGCAGGGTGGGGTCGTGACGGGTGCGGTGGCGACGGGCGGGCAGCCCTCCCCGCTCCCACAGCTGCCGCGGACCGGGCAGGCAGGGCAGTCCGATCAGGCCGGGCAGTCCGGGCAGGCCGGGCAGCACCGACAGGTCGGCGGGAGCGGGCCGGGCGGGGAGAGCGGGCAGGGGGGAAGGCACGCGGCGAACGGCCGGTCCGCGGCATCCGCTCCGACCCCGACGGGTGCCGGTGGCGGTGCCGACGCCGTACCCGACAAGGGCGGTCAGCCGGCCCGTCCGCCCGCGGGCGCCCCCGCACCCCTGCCGGTACGCGGCGCCCGCCGTGAGCGGCCCACCCCGGCCGAGGCAGCGCCCGGTATCAATCCGGAAGTTCGGTCCGTGCTGGCCGCGCACGGCTCCGCACCCCCCGTCCCCCGCAACGGCGCCGTGCGCGGCACCATGGGCAAGCCCCAACTGCCCCGCCGCCGCGCCCAGGAGCACATCGCACCGCAGTTGCGCGACGGCCCCGCGCCGCGGCAGGACCCCGAGTTCCTCGTGGGCCACGACCCGGGCCTGATGGCCGCGTTCCAGCGCGGCATCAGCCTCGCCGAGGCGCAACAGAGCCTGGAGACAGGGGACATGGCGTGGGGGGACACGGTGCCGGCCCACCTGGAGTCCGCGCACCCGGCCCCGCCCCACAGCGCCCGGCCCCCCATGGCCCCACCGCACACAGCCCCGGCCCCCATGGACGCGCCGCACACAGCCCCGGCCCCCATGGACCCTGCGCACACAGCCCCGGCCCCCATGGACCCGCCGCACACAGCCCGGGCCCCCATGGACCCTGCGCACATGACGGCGACGCACAGGGACTCGGCACCCGGGGACTCCGCGCTGAGAGGACTCAGCCCTCTGCGGCCGGTGCGGTCCCAGCCGCTGACCACCGAGGTGTCCCCGGCCGCCCCGGCCCCCGGGCCGCGGCCCGACCACACGACCACCGACCGGCGGGACGGGAGCGCCCCCGCCGGATGACCACCCCCCGTCCCACCCCCACCCCTGCCCCCACCCCCAGCGCTCCCGCAGACCTTCGCACCCCAAGGAGTCGATCCACCATGGCGAGCGACGCGCCGACCGCCCACGTATCCGACCTCGACTGGCTGATGAGCGGGCTCGTGCAGCGCGTACCGCACACGAGCGCCGCGGTGCTGCTGTCCTGCGACGGGCTCGTGAAGTCCGTGCACGGCCTGGACCCGGACAGCGCCGACCACATGGCCGCCCTGGCCTCCGGCCTGTACTCGCTGGGCCGCAGCGCCGGGGTCCGCTTCGGCGACGGCGGCGACGTCCGCCAGGTCGTCGTCGAACTGGCCTCGA
Source organism: Streptomyces sp. NPDC053665 (assembly GCF_055585285.1). Classification (NCBI taxonomy): domain Bacteria; kingdom Bacillati; phylum Actinomycetota; class Actinomycetes; order Kitasatosporales; family Streptomycetaceae; genus Streptomyces; species Streptomyces sp. NPDC053665. Next base: position 730,978 of record NZ_JBVJKK010000001.1, on the reverse strand, counting down.
CCCTGCTGTTCGTGACCACCGCCGGGTCCGGCACCTGCCTCGCCGTGCTCGCCGGCCGCGAGGCCGACGCGGCCGTGCTCGGCTACGAGATGGCCATGCTGGTCAAGAGCGTCCGCCCCTACCTGGTGACCGCGCCCCGGCAGCAGTCCGTCGAATCCCCGGCGATGAGGCCTTGAGCGTGACGGCGGCCGGTGACGGGCCCTGGCTCGACGACGCGGCCGGGCGCCTCGTGCGCCCGTTCACGGTCAGCAACGGCCGGACCCGTCCCACCGTCGCGCTCGACCTCGTGTCCCAGGTGATGGCCACCGGGGCGACCCCCCTCGGCTACCTCGGCCCCGAACACACCCAGGCGCTGGAACGGTGCCGGGTGCCCGTCGCGGTCGCCGAGGTGGCCGCCCACCTGAAACTGCCGGTGGCCGTCACCAAGGTGCTGCTGGCCGACCTCGTCGACTGCGGGGCGTTGACGACCAAGCCCCCCGCGTTCCACCACAACCCGACGGACCGGGCTCTTCTGGAGGCAGTGCTCGATGGACTACGACGACAGCTCTGACTACGCCGGCGGACCCGGCCACGGTGCCGATCCCTTCCCCACCGCGCTGAAGATCCTGGTGGCGGGCGGGTTCGGCGTGGGCAAGACCACCTTCGTCGGCGCGGTCAGCGAGATCGCGCCGCTCAGCACCGAGGAGCTGCTCACCACCGTCGGCGCCACCACCGACAACCTCGACGGCATCGAGAACAAGCTCGAGACGACCGTGGCGATGGACTTCGGCCGCATCACACTCGACGCGGAGCACGTGCTGTACCTGTTCGGCACCCCGGGCCAGGAGCGCTTCTGGTTCATGTGGGACGAGCTGTGCGAGGGCGCGCTGGGCGCGGTGATCCTCGCCGACACCCGCCGCCTCCAGGAGTGCTTCGCCGCCGTCGACTTCTTCGAACAGCGCGGGCTCGGCTTCATCGTCGCCGTCAACGAGTTCGACGGCGCCCACCGCTACGACCCCGAGGAGGTCCGGGGCGCCCTCGACCTGCCCGCGGACATCCCGGTCGTCCGTTGCGACGCCCGGATCTCCAGCTCCGGGGTGCAGACCCTGCTCACCCTGGTGCGCCACCTCATCGCCCACACACCCGCCCCCACCACGGGGTACAGCGCCCACATGTGACCGACCGACACCGCCACGGAGTGCCTCCATGACGCCTGCCCACAGCCCCGGACCACGCCCATGACCTACGACCCGCCGCGCCCGGCCGGTCGTCTCCTGCTCACCCCCGAGGACACGGAGGCCCCCGCCCGCGCTCGCCGACTGCGCGGGATGGGCCTCGGGGACCACCCCGAACCCGCCCTCGACGCGTTCGCCCAGCGCCTCGCCGACGTCACGGGGGCGCCGTACGCGATGGTCAACTTCCCCGGCGAGCAGGGGCAGTTCTACGCGGGCCTGGCCGTCCCGGCCGTCCCGCCGGCCGTGCGGAGCGACGGCACCGGTCCGCGCCTGGGCCGTGTGCTGCCCCGCGACCACGGCTTCTGCCCCCATGTGGTGGCGCGCCGCAAGGCCCTGGCCCTGGAGGACGTCCGCGACTACCCGCGCTTCGCGGGCAACCCGGTGGTCGACGAGTTCGGCATCCGCTCCTACCTCGGGGCGCCGCTGCTGGACGGCTCCGGGGTGGTGCTGGGCACCGTCAGCGTCGCCGACGTCCAGCCGCGGCCGTGGGGCAGACCCGGCCTGACGGCGATCAAGGAACACGCCGCGCTGCTCTCCGCCGAGCTGGAGCGCCGCGAGGGTCTGCCGCCGCACTGAGCCCACCGGCACCGGCCGCCACCGGGGCGTGAAGCAAAGCTGAGGCGGCGCTTAAGAAATCCTCGATGGACCGGGTGCGCCGTCGTACGGCAGATTGCTGTGCGATCCCACTCCTCTCCCGGCCCAGGGGTTCCTTCGGCATGCCCGGAGCCGGGACTCACCCCCTGGAGCCGTAGCGGTGAAGGCGCTGGTCAAACAGAAGGCGGAGCCCGGCCTGTGGCTGGCGGACGTACCCGAGCCGGTCATCGGCCCCGGGGACGTCCTGATCAAGGTGCTGCGCACCGGCATCTGCGGCACCGACCTGCACATCCGCGCCTGGGACGGCTGGGCCCAGCAGGCCATCAGCACCCCGCTCGTGGTCGGGCACGAGTTCGTCGGCGAGGTCGTCGAGACCGGCCGCGACGTCACCGAGGTCTCCGTCGGCGACCGGGTCAGCGGCGAGGGCCACCTGGTGTGCGGCAAGTGCCGCAACTGCCTCGCGGGCCGCCGCCACCTGTGCCGGGCCACCGTGGGACTGGGGGTCGGCCGGGACGGCGCGTTCGCCGAGTACGTGGCCCTGCCCGCCGGGAACGTCTGGGTGCACCGGGTGCCCGTCGACCTCGACGTGGCCGCCATCTTCGACCCCTTCGGCAACGCCGTGCACACCGCGCTGTCCTTCCCGCTCGTCGGCGAGGACGTCCTGGTCACCGGCGCGGGCCCGATCGGCCTGATGGCCGCAGCCGTGGCCCGGCACGCGGGAGCGCGCAACGTCGTGATCACCGACGTCAGCGAGGAGCGGCTGGAACTCGCCCGCAAGATCGGCGTCAGTCTCGCGCTGAACGTCTCCGGGGCCACCATCGCCGACGGGCAGCGCACGCTCGGACTGCGCGAGGGCTTCGACATCGGCCTGGAGATGTCCGGCCGCCCCGAGGCGATGCGCGACATGATCGCCAACATGACGCACGGCGGCCGGATCGCGATGCTCGGCCTGCCCGCCGAGGAGTTCCCCGTCGACTGGGCCCGCGTCGTCACCTCGATGATCACCATCAAGGGCATCTACGGCCGCGAGATGTTCGAGACCTGGTACGCCATGTCCGTCCTGCTCGAAGCGGGCCTGGACCTCGCGCCCGTCATCACCGGCCGCTACGGCCACCGCGACTACGAAGCGGCGTTCGAGGACGCGGCGAGCGGCCGCGGCGGCAAGGTCATCCTCGACTGGACCGCGTAACCCCCTCCCTCCGCGAGCACCTTAGGAGCTTCCCCGATGTTCGACTCCGTGCGCGACGACCTGCGCGCCACCCTCGACGAGATCCGGGCCGCCGGACTGCACAAGCCCGAGCGCGTCATCGGCACCCCGCAGTCCGCCACCGTGAACGTCACCGCGGGCGGCCGCCCCGGCGAGGTCCTCAACTTCTGCGCCAACAACTACCTCGGCCTGGCCGACCACCCCGAGGTCGTCGCCGCCGCCCACGAGGCCCTGGACCGCTGGGGCTACGGCATGGCCTCCGTCCGCTTCATCTGCGGCACGCAGGAGGTGCACAAGGAGCTGGAGGCGAGGCTGTCGGCGTTCCTCGGCCAGGAGGACACGATCCTGTACTCCTCCTGCTTCGACGCCAACGGCGGTGTCTTCGAGACGCTGCTCGGCCCGGAGGACGCGGTCATCTCCGACGCGCTGAACCACGCCTCGATCATCGACGGCATCCGGCTGTCCAAGGCCCGCCGCCTGCGCTACGCCAACCGCGACCTGGCCGAACTGGAGGCCCGCCTGAAGGAGGCCTCCGACGCGCGCCGCCGCCTGATCGTCACCGACGGTGTCTTCTCCATGGACGGCTACGTCGCCCCGCTGCGCGAGATCTGCGACCTGGCCGACCGCTACGACGCGATGGTCATGGTCGACGACTCCCACGCGGTCGGCTTCGTCGGCCCCGGCGGCCGCGGCACGCCCGAGCTGCACGGCGTCATGGACCGCGTCGACATCATCACCGGCACCCTCGGCAAGGCCCTCGGCGGCGCCTCCGGCGGCTATGTCGCCGCCCGCGCCGAGATCGTCGCCCTGCTGCGCCAGCGCTCGCGGCCGTACCTGTTCTCCAACACCCTCGCCCCGGTGATCGCGGCCGCCTCCCTGAAGGTGCTCGACCTGCTGGAGTCCGCGGACGACCTGCGCGTGCGGCTGGCGGAGAACACGGCCCTCTTCCGCGGCCGGATGACCGAGGAGGGCTTCGACGTCCTGCCCGGCGACCACGCCATCGCGCCGGTCATGATCGGCGACGCGGCGGTCGCCGGACGCATGGCCGAACTGCTGCTGGAGCGCGGGGTGTACGTGATCGGCTTCTCGTACCCGGTCGTGCCGCAGGGCCAGGCCCGGATCCGGGTCCAGCTGTCGGCGGCGCACTCCACGGACGACGTGAACCGCGCCGTGGACGCCTTCGTGGCGGCCCGGGCGGAGCTGGAGGCCGAAAACAGCCGGTGACCTGAGAGAATCGGTCGCATGATCGAGGCGCGGCGGCTCCACATCCTCCGTGCGGTGGCCGACCACCGCACCGTGACGGCGGCTGCCGCCGCGCTGTACCTCACCCCTTCGGCCGTGTCCCAGCAGCTGGCCGCGCTGGAGCAGGAGACCGGCCACCGGCTGGTCGAGCGCGGAGCCAAGGGCGTGCGGCTCACCCCGGCCGGCGAGATCCTGCTCAGCCACACCAATGTGGTCCTCGCCCAGCTGGAGCGGGCCGAGGCCGAGCTGGCCGCCTACGGCTCGGGGGAGGCGGGGACGGTCACCGTCGCCGCCTTCGCCACCGGCATCGCCCTGGTGGTGGCGCCCGCGGTCGCCCGGCTCGCCGAGTCGGCGCCGGGCATCCGCATCCGCGTCCAGGACGCGGAGGGCGACGCCAGCCTGCCCATGGTGCTGGACCGGCAGGTGGACGTGGCCGTGGCCGTCGAGTACCGGGGCGCCCCGCCCGCCGACGATCCGCGCCTGGCGCACGTGCCGCTGTACGCGGAGCCCTTCGACGCGGTCGTGCCCGTCAGCCACCGGCTGGCCGGGGCGGCGGAGGTGCCGCTCGCCGAACTCGGCAAGGACCCTTGGATCGGCCCCTACCCGGGCAACCCCTGCCACGACGTGGTGGTCCTGGCCTGCGAGAACGCCGGATTCCAGCCCCGTATGGAGCACTCCTCCGACGACTTCCGCGCGGTCGTCGCACTCGCTTCGGCCGACGTGGGGGTGGCGCTCGTGCCGCGCTCGGCGCTGCGCGGCATGGACCTCACCGGGGTGGTCGTCCGTCCCGTCGACGGCACCGCCCCGACCCGGCGGGTCTTCGCCGCCGTACGCCGTGGGGCCGAGGAGCACCCGCTGATCCGCCCGGTCCTGGAGGCGCTGAGCGCGGCGGCCCAGGCGCAGCCGCTGCCGGTGTGAGGACTCCGTAACCCGGCTGTCTCACATCAGGGATAGCGTCCCGGATATGAGAAGCGACGACGACGCGGACCCCGTGGACGTGCGGCTGGGCGCGCGCCTGGCCGAGCTGCGGGCCGCGCAGGGCTGGTCCCTGGGCGAACTGGCCGAACGCAGCGGCGTCAGCCGGTCCACCCTGTCCCGGGCCGAGCGCGCCGAGACCAGCCCCACGGCCGCCCTGCTCAACCGCCTGTGCGCCGTCTACGGGCAGACCATGTCGCAGCTGCTCAGCGAGGTCGAGGCAGAACCCGCACCCGTGGTCCGGGCCGGGGCCCAGCCCGTCTGGCAGGACCGGGCCTCCGGCTTCGTCCGGCGGGCCGTCTCGCCCCCGCACCCGGCACTGCGCGGCGAACTCGTCGAGGGCCGCCTCGCCGCCGGCGCCGACCTCGCCTACGACCGCCCCCCGGTGGCGGGACTGGAGCAGCACGTCTGGGTCCTGGACGGCACCCTGGACGTCACCGTGGAGGGCGCCGAGCACCACCTGGCCACCGGTGACTGCCTGCGGATGCGGGTGTGGGGACCGACCAGGTTCCGGTGCACCGCACCCGGCGGGGTGCGCTACCTCCTGGCGGTGGTGCGGCCGTGAGGCGTCTGGACGCGACCGGGGTGCGCCGGCACGCGGGAGGGCTGGCGGACCTGCTGGCCGACACCGTGCGCGGCGGGGCGTCGATCGGGTTCCTCGCCCCGCTCGGCCGCGCCGAGGCCCTCGCCTGGTGGGGCGAGCGGGCCGCCGACGTGGCGGCGGGCCGGCTCGCCGTCTGGACGGTGCACGACGGCGGCCGGGTGCTCGGCACCGTGAGCCTCGCCTTCGCCGCCAAGCCCAACAGCCGCCACCGGGCCGAACTCGTCAAGCTGATGGTGCACCGCGAGGCGCGCGGACGGGGGCTGGGGCGCCGGCTCCTGGCCACCGCCGAGACCGCCGCCGTCGCCTCCGGCGTCACGCTCCTGCACCTGGACACCGAGACCGGCAGTCCCGCCGAGCGGCTGTACCGCTCCGCGGGCTGGACCCCGGCCGGCACGGTCCCCGACTACGCGGCGAGCCCCGAAGGCGTGCTGCGGCCGACGACGATCTACTACAAGCGGCTCACGGCCCCCACGCCCACCGGCTGACTGTCAGTGCCGGCCGCTACGGTGCCTGCCATGCCGGATGCCGAAGACGTACGACGGATCGCCCTGTCCCTGCCGGACACGACGGAGAAGGTCGCCTGGAACATGCCCACGTTCCGGGTCGCGGGCAAGATGTTCGCCACCCTGCCCGAGGAGGAGACCTCGATCGCCGTGCGCTGCCCCAAGGAGGAGCGGGACGAACTGGTGCTCGCCGAGCCGGACAAGTTCTGGATCGCCGACCACGAGTCGTCGTTCGCCTGGGTGCGGGCCCGGCTCGACGCGCTGGAGGGCGAGGAGGAACTGCGGGACATCCTGGCCGATTCCTGGCGCCAGGCCGCCCCCACCCGGCTCCTGGAGGCCCACCCCCGGCTCGGTCTCCCGGCGGGAGGATGACCGCCTCGGGGCTCACGCGGCGGCGGCCGCCCCGGTGAAGGCCGCGATGCGCTCCCTGAGCGAGGCCGCGTCCAGGCCGTGCGCGGCGACGTGCTCCTCCAGCCGCCCGTACCGCCGCAGTTCACGGCGTCCCACCCCCAGTCCCAGCACCCGGTGCGGCACCGCCGACAGCGCGTCGTTCACGGCGGCCGTCGACGTGCCCGCCAGGTAGGGCTCCACCAGGACGACGTCCGTCCCGGCCGCCTCCGTGGCCCGGCGGAGGGCGGCCGCGTCGAAGGGGCGGACGGTGGTCGCGTACAGCACGGTCACGTCGAGGCCCTCGGTGGCGGCGAGCACCGCGTCGAGCATCGGCCCGACGGCGACCACGACACCGCGGCGGCCCTCGCGGACGGTCAGGAGGCGCGCCCCGTCGACGGGCAGGGCCCGCTCGCCGGACTGCACCGACAGCCGCACGTAGACCTTGTCGTCGCCCGCGGCGACGGCGTGCCGCAGCAGCGTCTCGGCCTCGTCGGGGTGGCCCGGCACATGGACGGTCCAGCCGTCGAGGGTGTCGAGCAGCGCCACGTCGCCGGGCGCCATGTGCGTGTAGCCGCCGGCGGGCCAGTCGTACGAGGCGGCCGCGCTCACCAGGACCGCGCCCGCGTCCTGATGCCCGAGATCCAGTTTGACCTGCTCGAAGGGCCGCTCCACGAGGAAGCTGGCGAAGGTGTGCACCACGGGGCGCAGCCCGGTCAGCGCGAGGCCCGCGGCCGCGCCGATCAGCAACTGCTCGCGGATGCCGACGTTGATCACCCGGCCGGGGTGGCGCCGGGCGGCCTCGTCGAAGCCGCTCACACCGATCTCGGCGAGGACCACGGCGACCCGGGGGTCCTCGTCGAGCAGCCGGGAGACGACAGGGGCGAAGCGGTCACGCATGGTGTCCATGGGGTCGGGGTTCCCTTTCGGAGAGGTCGGGGCGGCGTCGGCCGCCCGGTGGACGGACGGCCGGATCAGCCGGTCTTCGGCTCGACCCGGGCCACGACCGCGTGCGGACGGCCCGGGTGCGGCGCGGTGAACGCGGCGTGCAGGGCCTCGTGGTCGCGCCCGTCGACGGTCAGCGCGGACCAGCCGGCCGCCTCGAAGCGGGCGGCGATCCCGCCCGGCCGCGCGTAGGTCGCCGAGGCGTTGTCGACGACGACGGTGTGCAGTCGCTCCAGGCCGGCGGGACCGGCGAAGGCGATCGCCTCGTGGTTGCTGCCCTCGTCCAGCTCGGCGTCGCCGACGAGCGTCCACACCCGCGGCGCGTCCAGCCCCTGCGCGCGCAGCCCCAGCGCGGTGCCGACGGCGATCGGCAGCCCGTGTCCCAGTGAGCCGCTGCCGATCTCGGCTCCCGGCACCAGCGTGCGGTCGGGGTGGTGGCCGAGCGGGGAGTGGTAGGAGCCGAAGTCCGCCAGCCATTCCACCGGCAGGAAGCCCCGGGCGGCCAGCACGGCGTAGTACGCCATCGGCCCATGGCCCTTCGACAGCAGGAACCGGTCCCGCTCCCGATCCGAGATCCGCTGCGGGTCGACCCGCAGCACCCGGTCGTAGAGCACCCACAGCACGTCCAGGGTCGAGGTGGCGGCCGGTCCGTGCTTCTCGTCGCCGGTCATCAGGGCCATCAGCCCCGGCAGGTCGGCGTAGCCGTACGCAGAGATCCGTGTCGCGTGTGTCATGTCCCCGAGCGTGCAACCTCGAGCAAGGTCGAGGTCAAGCGGCGGGACGACGAAAACGGGTGCGCGATCACCGGCGCGAGTGCGGTATGGTTTCCCTGCGCGTTCGGCCGGGGGAAACCCCAGGTCAGACGGGCAACGGGACGTGGCGCAGCTTGGTAGCGCACTTGACTGGGGGTCAAGGGGTCGCAGGTTCAAATCCTGTCGTCCCGACAGCATCGACCAGCGGGTCAGCCGGCATCGGCTGACCCGCTGGTCGTCGTGCGGGTGGCCGCCGCAAGGCCGCGGCGGCCACGCGCGAGGTCAGATCACGCAGCCCGCGTGGGACAGCGCCTGCTTCAGCAGCACCCCGTGGCCGCCCGGCATCTCGCTCTGCACCGCCGGCGACAGCGCCTCCTGTGGGCTGAACCACACCAGGTCCAGCGCGTCCTGCCGGGGCCGGCAGTCGCCCGTCACCGGCACGATGTACGCGAGGGACACCGCGTGCTGGCGCGGGTCGTGGTACGGCGTGATGCCGTGCGTCGGGAAGTACTCCGCGACCGTGAACGGCTGGAGCGAGGCCGGGACGCGGGGCAGGGCGACCGGACCGAGGTCCTTCTCCAGGTGCCGCAGCAGCGCGTCGCGGACCCGCTCGTGGTGCAGCACGCGGCCGGAGACCAGCGTCCGGCTGACCGTTCCGTCGGGCCCTATGCGCAGCAGCAGGCCGACACTGGTCACTTCGCCGCTGTCGTCGACACGCACGGGCACGGCCTCGACGTACAGGATCGGCATGCGGGCGCGCGCCATCTCCAGCTCGTCGGAGGACAGCCAGCCGGGCGTGGTTTCGGTCATGTCAGACATCGCTTGATCATACTTTCAGCCGTTCGGACTTCCTGGGTAGCAGCTCCCAGAGAACTGTGACCGTCCACACCCCCGTTCAATCGTCCTTCGGCTGTCGGCGGAGCCGCCGGCCGCGCGGCGGCCCGCCACGGGCGTCAGGGTTTGACGGCCACCGCGCCGTACTGCGGTACCAGCACGGCCGCGCCGGGGTCGGCCCGCCACTGCCCGCACGACACCAGCCCCGGCTCCAGCAGGTCCAGACCCTCGAAGAACGCGGCGATGTCCGCGCCGCTGCGCGCGGTGATCGGGGGAGTGGCGTTCTCGTTCCAGAACTCCATCGCCGGGATCTGGCCGGCGCCGCCGAGCTCCTCGTCGAACGTCGGGTGGGTCAGCACCAGGTGACTGCCGGAGGGCACGGCGGCCATCACCCGGCGCACGATCTCGCGGGCCTTGTCGACGTCCAGGACGAAGTTGAGGATCCCCAGCATCATCACGGCGACCGGCCGCGTGAAGTCGAGGGTGTCCGCAGCCCGTTCGACGATGGCCTGCGGGTCGTGCACGTCGGCGTCGATGTACGCGGTGACGCCCTCCCGCGTGCCGGTGAGCAGCGTCCGGGCGTGCACCAGCACGATCGGGTCGTTGTCGACGTAGACGATGCGGGAGTCCGGGGCGATCCGCTGGGCGATCTCGTGGGTGTTGTCCGCGGTCGGCAGGCCCGTGCCGATGTCGAGGTACTGCCGTACCCCGGCCTCGCCGGCCAGGAACGACACGGCGCGGCCCAGGAAGTCCCGGTCCGCCCGGGCGATGTCCCGGATGATCGGGAACATGCCGGCGACGTGCTCGCCGACCCGCTGGTCGACCTCGTAGTTGTCCTTGCCGCCGATCCAGTAGTTCCACACGCGCGCGTTGTGCGCCACACCGGTGTTCAGCCGCGCCGATCCTCCCGAAGGGGTGTGGCCATCACTCACGACTCGTCCTCTCCTCGCACGAACGACCGATCGGTCATGGCCGCCATTGTGCCGCGCCGATGATCACGGTGTCCCGCGAATCGGCGCAGCGGGCGGTGCCGAGGGAGGGGTGGCCCGCGGGAGGCTAGTCCGTGGGGCTCGCGGCGGGCGACTTGCCGGCCAGGACGTCCTCCAGGCGCTGGGTGCCCTGCTCGACGGCCTGCTTGGTGGAGTCGTTCTCGTCCCCGTCGAGACCGCCCGCGGTGACGGTGATCGCGTCGTCGCCCACGCGTACGGCGGCGACGTCCAGGGTGAGGGTGGCGGGCTCGCCCCCGCTGTCACCCTGCACGGTCACGCGCAGGCCCTCCCGGGCGTCGCCGACGCCGGGCAGCGAGGTCTCCACGACCTGGACGGTGCGCTTGTCGCCGCCGTCGGTGAGGGTGAACTGGTCGCACGTGTCCGGCAGGGTCGACATCCACGTCAGGGAGTCCTGCGGGTCGGTGCGGTCGTAGGAGGCGACCTGGTACAGCAGGCGGGAGTCGCCCTGCGTGAAGCCGCGCAGGGCGGAGGCGCCCGAGGGCCTGCCGAGCAGGTCGTCGTCGAAGAGGGAGTCCATCAGGCGCTGGCAGTCGGCTGCCTGGTTCTTGCCGCTGACGAAGTCGTTGACGTCGACCTTGCCGATGAGCAGGTTGTCGTGCCAGTTCTCCGCCTCGGTGTCCTTGACCTGGGTCCAGTCGTCCTCGATGTCCGCCTCGGTGATCAGCGCGGTGCGGGCTCCGTCGGTGCTGAGGGTGGCGGTGGGGGAGGGGGTCTGCCGCTCCCCGGCGACCTGCGAGGCCCGGGCCCCGGTGACCCGTGTGCCGCCGTCCGCGTCCCCGCCGTCCGAGCAGGCGGCGGTGGCCAGCAGGGTGCCTGCCGCCAGGGCGGTGGTCAGGGTGCGGGCGAGCCGGGGCGATCGACGGGTCATGGCGGGTGCCTCCTGGGGACGTGGCGCGTGTCCCCAGCGCACCACCGGCACCTGCGGCCCACCAGCGGCGTCGGACCGTTCGGGTGAGCGGGACGGCCGGGCTCCCGCCGCAGCGGCCGCCGCGACGGGAGCGGGCCGGGAACCGCCGTCCGGGAGGGGAGGCTTCGCGACGGGAGCGGGCCGGGAACCGCCCGTCCGGGAGGGGGGCTTCGCGGCGGGGGCGGAGGGTTCAGTCGGCGAGGGCGTCCGCCGCCACGTCCTTGCCGACCGCCGCGCGGACCAGCGCGGCGGCGAGGACGTCCGCGCCGGTGTTCCCGGCCAGGGCGACGAGGCGCTCGGCGTCCTGCGGCAGACCCAGCCGTTCGGCGCCCTGGAGGGCCTTGGCGTCCAGGAAGGGGGCGAGTTCCGGCCAGACGCCCTGTGCCTCCCGCAGGAAGATGTCCGCCCCGGCCGGTCCCATGCCCGGGAACTCCTGCAGCAGGCGCCGCAGTTCGGCGACCTCGCCGTCGGCCTCCCGGCGCAGCTTCCGCAGGTCCCCGCCCCACCGGTCGTTCAGCAGCTCGGCGGCGTCGCCGAGCTGGGTGGCGGTGCGCTCGTCGTAGCGCCGGTAGCCGCCCCGGCCGAGCGCGTCCACGCGCTGCTGCCAGGAGGCCGCCGCCATCCGGCGCGGGTCGCGCAGCCCCGCCTCGTGCAGGGCACGGGCGGTGGCCGTCGCGACCGACGCGCGGATGCGGGCGCTGAGCAGGTGGGACAGCACCAGCAGCCGGTACAGCGGCTGGGGCGTGTCCCGCAGCCGGATCCCCGCCTCGTCGGCGTAGGCCCGGCCGTGGGCGTCGAGCAGCCGGCGCAGGACGCGCTCCTGCCGCTCCACAGCTCACGCCCTCAACGGGTCGTGGCCGAGCGTCATCAGCCGGTGGCGGCGGCGGGTGTCGCCCTCCGTCGCCTCGGGCTCGGGCTCGTTCTCCGGATCGGTCTGCTCGTCGACCGTGTCGACGACCTTCCGCATCACCCGCAGGTCGTCCTCGGTCAGGTCCGTGCGCCGTTTCTGCAGGATCGCCAGGACGTGCTGCCCGGTGTCGGTGCCCGCCTGCTCGGGCAGCGGCTCGGTGTCCTCGCCGGCGTCCCGGACCCGCAGCCAGGCGGCGAGTTCCTGCGAGGTCATGTTGACGGCGCGGTGGAAGTCCTCCCACAGCGCGTCGAGTTCGAGGGCGTCGGTCATCGTCTGCCCCTTCCGTGCCTGTGTCGGTGCCTGCTCGGTGCTTCGTGCGCGTCCGGGCCGGCTCAGCTCTCGCCCGGGACGTTCTCCGCGACGAACATCCAGCGCTGCTTCTCCAGTTCCGCGGTGACGGCGATGAGCAGGTCCTGGGTGACCGGGTCGGCCTTCTCGGTCGTGTCGATGCGCTCGCGCAGCCGGGTGGCGGCGTCCTGCAGCGCGTCGACCATGACCTGCACGGCGTCCGCGTCGCGCACCCAGCCCTCCTGCGGGGCCGGCAGCGTGAACGCCTTCGCGACCGTCTCCGGGCGGCCGTCCGGCGGCACGCCGAGGGCGGCGGAGCGTTCGGCCACCGTGTCCGCGAAGTTCCGTGCGGCCGCGACCAGTTCGTCGAGCTGGAGGTGGACGGACCGGAACCGCGGTCCGACGATGTTCCAGTGCGCCTGCTTCCCGATCAGTGACAGACCGAGCAGATCCACCAGGGTGTCCTGGAGGGCTTCGCAGGAGACCCGTCGGGCCTCGTCGGGCAGGGTGCTCCTGACAGGGGTCATGGGGTGCTTCTCCTTCTCAGGTCGTTCTCGTCGAACTTGTCGTTCGCGTCGTACCCGTCGTCCGGGTCGTCCGGAGCAGTGCGTCCCGCTCCTCCTCGCAGGTGCCGCCCCACACGCCCGAGGCCCGGCCGTTGCTCAGCGCATAGGTCAGGCAGGCGTCGGCGACTCGGCAGCGCGCGCAGACGCGCTTGGCGGCTGACACGTCCCGGAGGGCGGGTCCGGCGGTGCCCACGGGAAAGAACAGCTCGGGGTCCTCGTCCACGCAGGCGGCGCTCCGCAACCACTCCATGGACGCGCGGGTGCCCCGGGCACACCGGTGCAAACGCGGATACGGAAGGCGCGGTGCCGGTGGAGTGGCCTGCGATACCACCGTGCCGACGCCCCCTTCACCCCTGAATCCTTCACAGGGGGCTGGCAAGGGGCTATAGTCCGAAACTAGCGGTGCTAATTAACCGGCGGTGTGAGGAGTCCTCCCGTGCGTCCCGTCCACTTCGCGGCCGCCCGCCGCACCCCCATCGGCAAGCTGCGCGGCTCCCTGTCCGCGGTCCGGCCCGACGACCTCGCCGCCGGCGTCGTGCGCGCCCTGGTCGCCGACGTCCCCGCGCTGGACCCGACCCGGATCGACGACGTCTACTGGGGCGCGGCCAACCAGGCCGGCGAGGACAACCGCAACGTCGCCCGCATGGCCGTCCTGCTCGCCGGTCTGCCCGAGTCGGTGCCCGGCGCCACCGTCAACCGCCTGTGCGCCTCCGGCCTGGAGGCCGTGACCACGGCCGCCCGCACCATCGCCGCCGGCGAGGCCGACATCGTCGTGGCGGGCGGCTCGGAGTCGATGAGCCGCGCCCCCTTCGTGCTGCCCCGCCCCGACGAGGCCCTGCCGCACCGCATGGAGACCGCCGACACCCGCCTCGGCTGGCGCCTGGTCAACCCCGCGATGCGCGACCTGCACGGTCTGCTCGCCATGGGCGAGACCGCCGAGGAGGTCGCCACCCGGTACGGGATCACCCGCGAACGCCAGGACGACTTCGCCCTGCGCAGCCACCGGCTGGCCGCCCTGGCCCGCAAGAACGGCCACTTCGACGACGAACTGCTGCCCGTGGAGCGGCCCGACGGGGTCGTCGTCGACGCCGACGAGAGCGTGCGCGAGGACACCTCGCCCGAGAAGCTGGCCCGGCTGAAGCCGGTCTTCCGCGAGGGCGGCACGGTCACCGCGGGCAACGCCTCACCGATGAACGACGGCGCCGCCGGACTCCTCCTGGTCAGCGAGGAGGCCCTGAACGAACTGGGCCTGGAGTCCCTCGGCCGCTACGTCGCCGGCGCCTCCGCCGGGGTCCACCCCGACGTGATGGGCATCGGCCCGGTCCCCGCCACCCGCAAGGTGCTCGCCCGCGCCGGCTGGAGCATCGGCGACCTGCAGGAGGCCGAGTTCAACGAGGCGTTCGCCGCCCAGGCCCTGGCCTGCGTCGACCAGCTCGGCATCGACCCGGAGCTGGTCAACCCCAGCGGCGGCGCGATCGCCCTCGGCCACCCCCTGGGCTGCTCGGGCGCCCGCATCCTGACCACCCTGCTGCACCGGATGCGGCGCACGGGCGCGGAGCGGGGCCTGGCGACGATGTGCGTCGGCGTGGGGCAGGGCAGCGCGGTTCTCGTCGAGCGCCACTGACCGCGCCCCGCGCATCCCGGGTGCGCGGCCACCGGGCGAGACGGCCCTGACCCCGTCGACTCGGTGCACATAGCATCGGTGTTCGCATGAACACCATGACGCTCTGGCACCTCACCGGCTGGGAGTTCGCCGCCCTCGCCTTCGCGGCCCTGCTCGTCGGTTTCTCCAAGACCGCCGTCAGCGGGGCCAACACGGTCAGCCTCGCGATCTTCGCGGCCGTGCTGCCCGCACGCGCCTCCACCGGGGTGCTGCTGCCGGTGCTGATCGCGGGGGACCTCCTCGCCGTCGCCACCTACCGGCGGCACGCGCACTGGCCCACGCTGTGGCGGTTGTTCCCGGCGGTCGCGGCCGGTGTCGTCGTCGGCACCGTCTTCCTGCTGTGGGCGGACGACGCGGCCGTACGGACCTCGATCGGCGCCATCCTGCTGCTGATGGCGGCCGTGACCCTCTGGCGCAGGCGCACCGCCGACACCGGGGCGGAGCCGGAGCCGGTCACCACCCGGGCCGGGCGCCTCAAGGCCCGCTCCTACGGCGTCCTGGGCGGCTTCACCACCATGGTCGCCAACGCGGGCGGCCCGGTGATGTCGCTGTACCTGCTGTCCGCCGGCTTCCGCAAGCTCGGCTTCCTCGGCACCTCCGCGTTCTTCTTCCTCATCGTCAACGTCTCCAAGCTGCCCTTCAGCGCCGGCCTCGGCCTGATCGACGGCCGGTCCCTGCTCCTGGACCTGGCGCTCGTGCTGTTCGTCGTGCCGGGCGCGCTGCTGGGCACGTGGGCGGTGCACCGGATCGACCAGCGGCTGTTCGAGCAACTGGTCATCGCGGCGACGGTGGTGGGCGGCCTGCAACTGCTGCTGCGCTGACCCCGCGAGCGGCCAGGCCGCCGTCGCCGCACCGCGGGACCGCCCCACGGATCAGCGGCCCCCGTCCGCTCCCCGCAGCCGCGGCGCGCGGGCCGCCGCGTCCACGGAACGGCCCTCGCGCTCCACCTCGGCGGCCAGCTCCCGCGCCCAGGCGGCGACTCCGCCGACGTCGATCCCGTGCGGTCGCGGCTGTCCCGCGCCGGACACCCACGCCCCGGCCGCGCCCGCCCCACGGCGCAGCAGCCGCGCCCCTCCCGTGAGGTTGCCGCGTGCGGCGTGCGTGAGCCCCACGGCCAGCTGGGCCAGCCCGCGCCACAGCTCGCGCTCCTCCTCGGGCCCCGCCTTCCAGGCGTCCTCGAAGACCTCGTGCGCGTGGAACGGCTTGCCCTCGTCGAGCAGCCGCTGCGCCTCGCGGACGGTCTCCTCGGGCGTGCGGACCACACCCTCGGGCTGCCGGGGCACCCCCTGGCTGCCGTACGGCAGGGGCCGCCCGAGACCGTCCCGGGGACGGGCGTTGCGGGCCCGCCCCTCGCCGTCGCGGTCCCGTGCGCCGCCGGTCAGGCCCGAGTGCGTCTCTCCTGTGCTGCCCATACGGCGATTGTCCCGCGCGGCCCGTTTTCGGTGCGGCCAGGGGTGTGGGGTAAAGTGCTGTCCGCGCGATCACGCCGGTCTCGGCGGGTGGCGCGCACCGGGACGTGGCGCAGCTTGGTAGCGCACTTGACTGGGGGTCAAGGGGTCGCAGGTTCAAATCCTGTCGTCCCGACGGTGTGGAAGGCCCTCGCGGGCGGATGTCCGCGAGGGCCTTTTCCGTGCGCCGTGGGGCCTTTCCCGTGCGCCATGGGGTCTTTCCGTGCGCCGTGGGACCGGTCCCCCCGCCATGGGACCGTTTCCCCGCGCCGTGGGACCGTGGAGACAGACGGGCCCGTGCTCCGGAAGGCCGCGGGAATCCGGGCCCGGACCTCCGGAAGGAGCACACCGGTCATGACCCTCCACCCGGCCCACCCCGCCGCCCGCTCGATGAGGACCACCCCCGAGGGCCTGCTGTGGGAGCCCAGCGACCGCTGGGTGCGCGGACGCGTGGGCGACACCACCGTCGTCGACAGCCGGCGCCCGGTGCTCGTCTGGGAGCCCCACCTGCCCGTGCCGCAGTACGCCTTCCCGCGCGAGGACGTCCGCACCGACCTCCTGCGCCCGGCCCTGCACCCGCCCACCGGCAGCCACACCGGCTCCCAGGTCTTCTACGACCTGCACGCCGACGGGCCGGTACGGCCTGGCGCGGCCTGGACCTTCCCCGCCGACGACCTGTCCGGGCACATCGCCTTCGAGTGGTTCCGGCGCACCGACACCGGCCTCGACCACTGGTACGAGGAGGACGAGGAGATCTTCGTCCACCCGCGTGACCCGCACAAACGCGTCGACGCCCTGCCGAGCAGCCGGCATGTGCGCATCGAGATCGGCGGGCAGACCGTCGCCGACAGCCGCGCGCCGGTCCTGCTCTTCGAGACGTCCCTGCCCACCCGCTACTACCTGCCGCCCGAGGACGTCCGGCTCGACCTCTTCGCGCCCACGGACCACAGCACCGGCTGCCCCTACAAGGGCACCGCCTCCTACTGGTCCTGGCGCGGCGCGGGCGACGTACCGCCGAACGTGCTCTGGAGCTACGCCGAGCCGCTGACCGCAGTGGCGGCGGTCCGCGGACGTCTGGCCTTCTTCAACGAGGTCGTGGATATCGTGCTGGACGGCGAGCCGCTGGAGCGGCCCACGACGCCGTTCAGCCGGATGCTGCGGGAGGGGAGCCGTCCTCAGGACCGTCCGTGAGGCCGTCCTTGAGGCCGTCCTCGAAGCCGTCGAGCAAGGCGTCGAGGCCGGCCGCGAGCCCTTCGGGGCCGCCGGGCTCGGCGAGCGCGGCCGCGGTGTCCCGCAGGGTGGGCAGTTCCCTGGGCGACAGCCGGTGCAGACCGAGCCGGAACGCCGGTTCGGTCTCGTCGGGGTTGTCCACCACCGGGCGCAGCTCCACCGAGACGTAGCCCAGCAGCCAGGCGGTGAAGGCGCGGAACAGGCCCGCCGCGGCCTGAGGCCCGAATCCGGCGCCGCGCAGCAGCGCCAGCACCCGCTCGTGGTCCCGCAGCACCGCGGGGGGCCGCCGCACCAGCGGCACGGCCAGCAGACGCGTGGACAGCAGCGGCACCGCCTGCGGGTGGGTGAGGCACACGTCGTAGGTCGCGCGGGCGATGCGGTGCAGACCGGCCCGCCAGTCCTCGTCCGCGCCCCCGTCCGCGGCGAGCTGTTCCTCCAGCTCCAGGTAGAGCGCCTCGACCAGGCCGTCGAGCAGGGAGTCCTTGCTGGGGGCGTACCGGTACAGGGCCATGGCCTCCACGCCGAGCTCGGTGCCGAGGCGGCGCATGCTGAGCGCGGACAGGCCCTCGCGGTCGACCAGTTCCAGGGCGCTGGCCAGCACGCGCTCCCGGTTGAGCCGGCCGTAGCGGCCGCGGTCGCTGGCGCGCCGGGCCTCCCGTGACCCACGGCCGTTCGCCATGCTGCCTCCTCGGTGTGCGGACGCGACGTCCCGGGCGGGACGGGGGACGACTCCTACGACGTACACATACACGATCGCGGCCGAGTCGCACCTCGACCGAGCTGCGCCGAGGATGAGAAGGAGCGGCACGAGGCATGCGCGGCCACTTGGTGGAAGGGAGTGCCGGGTGACGCTGACCGAGGAACTGCGGGGGCTGCTGCCCTTGCGCCCCGCCCCCGTGGTGACGCGCCCCGCCGACGCCCTGACGGCCCGCAGGCTGGCGGACTCGCTGGGCGCCGGTGACCCGCGCCTTCCCCGGCGGACCTTCTCCGACCTCCTCGTCTTCCGCCTCGACGGCCCGGATCGCACGGCCGTGGTCAAACACCCCCGCAGCGCACGCGCGTCCGCCTCACTGGCCCACGAGTGCGAGGTCGTGCGGCGCCTGGCCGAGGACGAGCGCCTGGGGCCGTGGCGGCGGCTGCTCCCGGTCGTGGAGGAGCACCGCCCGGACGGTCCGCTGCCGCTGGTGGTGGAGTCCTGCCTGCCCGGGACCGGGGCCGACGCGTACCTGAGGCACGCACCGCGGCAGGCCCGCCGGGTCGCCGAGTCCGCCCTCGCGGCGATCAGCGCGCTGCACCGGGCCACCGGACGCACCGAGGACGTCACACGGCGGGCCGCCGAGTGGGTCGAACCGCGGCTCGACGTCCTGGCCCGGGAGGTGCGCTGGTGCCGCAGCGGCCAGGGCGCGCGGGCCCTGGAGGCCGTGCGCGACCTGCTGGAGCGGGAACTGCGCGGCCGCCGCCTGCTGGTGGGGTGGACCCACGGTGACTTCCACCCCGGCAACCTGCTGCTCCGGCCGGACCGCGGGACGCCGTCCGGGGTGATCGACTGGGCGGGTGCCGTCCCGGACGGCCCGGCGCTGCTGGACTGCCACACGTTCGTGCTGACCCTGCGGCACCAGCTCGCCGGGCGGGAGTTCGGCGCGGTCGTCGCCGACGTCCTGCGGCGCGCCTGCCTCCGGCCCGCCGACCGGCGGCTGCTCGCCGGGGTGCGGGCCCTGCCGCCGGAACCCCGGACGGAGACGGCCGCCGCGCTGCTGACCTGGCTGTGGCACGTGGCCGGGAACCTGGACAAGTCGCAGCGGTACGGGCGCAGCCACCGCTGGGTCGCCGACAACGTCGTGGCCGTCCTCGCCGAAGTGCCCCCGTCCGACGGCGCAGCGCCGGTCCGGTCCGCGGCGCCGCGCCCACGACCTCCCGGGAGGACGCCGTGAACCCGTCCGAGCCGGCCGTCGCCACCCCGGCCGGCCCCGTGCAGGTGACGACCCCGGCGCCCCGGGAGGTGTGGTGGGACCTGGCCGGGCGGGACCCGGACCTCGCCGTCACCCAGACGCCGACCTGGCTCGACTGCCTGTGCGCGACCGGACCCCACCGGGACGCCAGCCGCCTCTACACGTTCCCCGGCGGCGGCCGGATCGTGCTGCCGCTCGTCAGCCGGGGCAGGCGTCCCCGCCGGCTGGACGCGGAGGAGTCCTGGCCGGCCGGCTGGGGGATCGGCGGGCCCGTGGCCTCGGCGGGCGTGGGCCCCGACGAGGCGCGGGTGGTGTGCGAGGACCTGGCCCGCCGCCCCGCCCTGCGGGTCGGCCTGCGGCTGCGCCCGCAGGGAGCCGAGCTGTGGGGCCGCGCCGCCCGCGGCCTCTTGCGGCTCGAACCCCACACCACCCAGGCGATCGACCTCGACGGAGGGTTCGGCACGGTCTGGCGGGACCGCTTCCACCAGCGGGTCCGGCGGGACGTCAAGCGCGCCGAGAAGGCACACCTCGACGTGGAGGTGGACCGGTCCGGCCGGCTCGTGCCGGTCTTCCAGGAGCTGTACGACCGGTCCATCGAGCGCTGGGCCGAGCAGCAGCACGAGCCCCGCGCGCTGGCCCGCCTGCGCAGACGGCGGGAGTTCCCCGAGGAGCGGCTGGCCGCCGTGGCCGCCCGCTTCGGCGCCGCCTGCTCCCTGTGGGCCGCCTGGGACCGCGGTGAGCCCGCCGCCGCCCTCGTGGTGCTGCGGCACGGCCCGCACGCGAAGTTCTGGCGGGCGGCCATGGACCGGGACGTGGCACACCCGGTCCGGGCCACCCCGCTGCTGTACCGCCTGGCCGTCGAGGACGCGTGCGCGCAAGGGTGCCGGGTCTTCGACCTGGGGGAGTCGGCCCCGGGCTCCTCGCTGGAGCACTTCAAGGCCGGGTTCGGCGCGGTGAGCCGGCCCTCGCCCCGCTACTGGCGGGAGCGGCTGCCGGTCTCCGCCGCCGAGCGGGGGCTGCGCACCGCCGTCAAGCGGGCGATCCGGTTCCAGGACGCCTGACAGCCCTGGTCAGCCGTCGCCCTTCCAGATGTCCAGTGGTTCGGCCTCCGCGCTGTGACCGAGCGCGTCGAGGCCGAAGGCGTCCAGGAGGGTGCGCAGCAGCCCGTACAGGTTGTTGGGCTGGTCGTGGTCGCCGGGCTCGACCCGTTCGCCGACGACGACGGTCGGGATGTGGTTGTCCTCGTCCTCGCCGCCCTCGTCCTCGTCCCAGGTGACCACCAGCACGCTGTTGTGGGTCATGGCCCACTCCGCGTAGTCCCCGAGGTTCTCGCGCAGCCAGGCGTCGGCGCGTTCGACCCCGCCGTCGTGCATGTCGTTGTCCAGGTTCGGCACCACGAACGAGACGTCGGGCAGCTTCGAGAAGTCCTCGGGGAAATCGGTCCAGGGGCGGTTGACCGAGTCGGGCAGGTTCGTGAAGTTGACCCACGGCGCGTGCCGGCGGACGTAGGGGCCGCTGGTGCACCCCCGGAAGCCGGCCCTGGGCAGGCTCTCGGCGTAGCCGGCGAAGGTGAGGTCCGCCTGGAGCAGCTCGGAGGCGAGGTTGCGGGACGAGAAGTCGTTCGGGCAGTCGTCGTCCACGCCCTGGGTGGAGCCGGAGAACAGGGCCAGGTAGTTGGGCTGGCTGGGGTGGGTGACGGCGAAGAACTCGGTGAGGTTGGCGCCCTTGCGGGCCAGCTCGTTGATGAACGGGGCCTCGGGGGAGCCGATGACGTCCTCGTAGCCGCGGTTCTCCTCGACCACCACCACGACGTGGTCCGGCCGCGGGACACCGTCGTCCCCGCCCGAGGACCCGCAGGCCGCCACCGGCACGAGGAGGGCCGCGGCCGCAAAGGCGGCGAGGTGCCCGCGCAGGCGGTGCAGGGGCCGGGACGGGGGCCCCAGTCGTGGTGTCACGGTGCTCCTTCGACGCTCGCCCGTTCGCGCTGCCACTCGCACTGAAGGGCAGTAACGTAATTTTTAGCATTTATGCCGCATATCGCTCGGTATCGATCGCTGGTGTGTGCCGATGAGGAAGCGCCGCGCGGGTGCTTCCCCGGCCCGGTCGTCGCACCCGCTGTGCGGGAGGCATCTCCATGGGCAAGCGTTCGCCGCTGACGGCTGGTCAGTGGGCGCCGCGTGCCGTCCCGGAGACGCGGCGGACCCCCGAAGCGGCGGCCGGACCGCCCGCGCGACGGCCGGCGGCACGGCAGTGGGCGGCGCGGGCCGCCCTGCCCGTCGCCCTCGTGCTGTGGCTGCTGTCCCTGCGCCACGTGAACCTCGGCGCCATGACCGACCTGGGCCTGCTGCAGGTGCTGCCCGTGCTCTTCTGGGTCGCCCTCGGACTGCTCGTCCTCGGCTTCTGCGCGGCCCTGTCGGACCGGCGGACCCACGGCGGCTGGTTCCTCGCCCACGTCCTCGCCCTGATCGCGATCCTGCACGCCACACCGGCCCTGCTCTACCCGACCCTGCGCTACGGCTGGGCGTGGAAGCACGTCGCGGTCGTCGACGCCATGATCCGCAACGGCGGCAGCGTGCCCGGCGCGGAGAAACTGGACGTCTACGACCAGTGGCCCGGCTTCTTCCACCTCAACGCCCTGGTCGTGCAGGCCACCGGCCTGGAGTCGGCACTCGGCTACGCGGTCTGGGCGCCGCCCGTGGTCAACGCCCTGCTGATCGCGCCGCTGCTCCTGATCTACCGGTCCGTCACCACCGACCGGAGGCTGATCTGGGGGGCCGTCTGGATCTACTACTCCTGCTCCTGGGTGGGGCAGGACTACTTCGCCCCCCAGGCCTTCGCCTTCCTGCTCTTCGTCACGCTCGTCGCCCTGCTGATGAGCCAGTTGCGGGCCTCGGCGGAACGCCCCCCGGGCGCCACGGACCGGGCCTGGCCCCCCGGCAGGTTCCTGGCCGTCGTGCTGATCATGGCGGTGATCGTCTGCTCCCACCCGCTGACCCCACTCATGATGATCAGCGCGCTGGTCGCCCTGTCGCTGCCCCGGCGCAACAGACGCGTGCTGCTGCCCGTCCTGGGCGCCGGGGTGCTGCTCACCCTCCTCTGGGACGCCACCGTGGCCCGGCCTTTCGTCTCGGCCAATCTCAGCGAGTTCGTGGGCGCGCTGCTGGAACCGGACTCCAACGTGGTCTCCGGGCTCGCCGCGCTCGGCACCGCCGCGCCCGGGCAGGTGCAGGTCTCCTGGATCGACCGGGGCCTGTCCGCCGCGGTGTTCCTGCTGGCGGCGATCGCCTTCTTCCGGCGCCGCTGGACCCGCCGCACCGGGCTGCCGCTGCTCGTCCTGGCTCCCCTGCCGGTCCTGGTGGCGAACGCCTACGGCGGCGAAATGATCTTCCGGGCCTATCTGTTCGCGCTGCCGGCCGCCGTGCTGCTCATCTCGGCGCTGCTGTTCGAATCGCGGCGACGCCCGCGGCTGCGCGTGTTCGCCGTCGCCCCGGTGCTCCTGGCGATGCTCGGCGGGCTGCTCTTCGGGTACTACGGCAAGGAGTCGGCCAACTACTTCACGAAGGACGAGGTGGCGGCCACCCGCTTCGTCACGGCCACCACGCCCCCGGGCTCCCTCATCGTCTCGCTCACCTCCGACGTGCCCGGCCTGGAGATGAACTACGACCAGCACCCGCGCGTCCAGCTCAACGAACAGGACCTCGCGGTCCGCCGCCGGCTGGTGAGGGATCCGATCGAAGGGCTGGAGCCGTTCATCGACGGTGCCACCGAGCGCGAACCGGCCTACATCGTGCTCAGCCGCGCCCAGGCCGCGGAGTGCTACCTCAACGGCACCCTGCCCGCCGACACCATGCGGCGGATGGACACGGCCATGGCCGGCACCTGGGGCTTCGTGCCGGTGTTCCGCAACAAGGACGCGGTGGTCTACCGCTACCAGAACCCCGACCGCGCGGAGTCGTCATGACCACGCTCCTCACCGGCCACTCCCCGCGCCGGACACGGCCGTTGCGCATCGGGCTGGCCCTGTCCGGCTGGATCGCCCTGGCCGCGGCGCACCTCCTGCCGGACGCGAGCGTCCCGCGCCTGGTCGTCGTGTGCGCCTTCCTGCTCCTGTGCCCGGGGGCAGCGGCCACGCGCTGGTCGGGCCCCTCGCCCTGGCCCGTGGGGGGACGGCCGTTCGCCGTCGAGAGCGCGTTCCTGCCGGTCGTGCTCAGCCTGTGCCTGGACGTCCTCGTGGTGGTGCCGTTCTACCTCGGCGGGGCCTACGGCACGACGCCGGTCCTGAGCACCCTGGCGGCCGTCACCACCCTCCTGGCCCTGCTGCCCGTCCCGGACCGGCGCCGCCGGGCCGAACCCGGCGCCGAGCCGCCGGACGGCCGCACCGGTGACGCCGCACCGGCCGGGAAACGGCGGTAACCCCCATGCCGGCACGACGGCTGCGCACCGCCCTGGCCGCCCTGGCGGCGGCACTCGTGCTCACCGCCGGATGCGCAGCCGCCGACCGGGAGCAGCCCCCCAGGCCCGCACCGGTGCCGGGCGACTGGAAACTGACGTTCCGTGACGAGTTCGACGGCTCGGAACTCGACACCGGCCGCTGGGCGACCTGCTACGACTGGAACCGGGACGGGTGCACCAACAGCGGCAACGACGAGGAGCAGTGGTACCTGCCCGGACAGGTCTCCGTCGGCGACGGGCAGCTCAGCCTGAACGCCGAGCGGCGCTCCACCCGCGGCAGCGACGACCGGACCTACCCCTGGCGCTCGGGGATGATCTCGACCGGCCGCGACGACTGGTACGCCGAACCCCGGCACGTCTTCACCTACGGGTACTTCGAGGCGTCCATCCGCATCCCCGCGGAGGCCGGCATGTTCCCCGCGTTCTGGATGATGCCGGCGTCCAGGTTCACCCCGCCGGAGCTGGACATCATGGAGTTCCTCGAGCGCACCGACCGGGTCATGATGTACGTGCACTGGCGCAGCCCGGACGGCGACCAGCGGGCCCGGGCGGGGTACGGACCCGTCGCGTTCCCGGACGGGCACCACGTCTTCGCCATGCTGTGGACCCCGGACGAGGTGAGCTGGTACGTGGACGGGGTGCGCAGGTTCCGGGTGACGGAACCCGAGCGCGTCCCGCACGTGCCCATGGAGGTCCTGATCAACCTCGCCGTCGGCGTGCCCGCGTCACCTCCGCGGTCGGTGGACTCCGCCCGTATGACGGTGGACTGGGTGCGCGTCTGGCAGCGGTGACGGGCCGTCAGGCCGTCGCCGGCGGCAGGGACGGGTAGGGGCGGTCGATGCTCGCCCGCAGCCTGCGGTAGCCGCGCCACACCCGGGTGCGGGGCCCCTCGGGGAACGGCGCGACCGGGGCGCCCTCACCGCGCACCCAGTCCAGGTACCGGGCCCGGGGGGTGTCGGCGCGCACCATGAGCCGCGCCAGGCGCAGCGGTTCGTCCGCGGAGGAGCTGAAGCCGTCGCGGACCGCCGCCGCCGAGGTCCAGCCCGCCTCGCGCACCAGCCGGCGGACCGGGCGGCTGGAGTAGCCGTGGGGGTAGGCGAAGGCGTCCACGCGGTGGCCGAGCGCGTCCTCCAGCCGGGCCCGGCACCCGGCGATCTCCCGCCGCGCCGCGCTCCGGGGCAGGGTGTCCAGTTGCGGGTGGGTGACGGTGTGGCCGCCTATCTCGAAGTGCCGGTCCAGCTCGCGCAGGTGCGGCCAGGTCAGCATCGGCGCCGGCGGGAGCAGACTGCCGTGCCCCGCCGGCCGCGTGGGGCCGCCGAGGGCGCCGGTGGTGACGTAGAGCGTCGCCGGCAGGCCGCGGGCGGAGAGCAGGGGGGCCACCGTGGTGCGGAAGTCGGCGAACCCGTCGTCGAAGGTCAGCACGGCCGGGCGCGGCGGCAGGGGCGGGCCGCCCCGCACCGCGTCGAGCAGTCGCCGCAGCGGGATGACCTCCAGGCCGTGGTCCGCCAGCAGGTCGAGGTGTTCGGCGAAGACGCGGGGGCTCACGGTGAACGGGGCGATCCAGGCCGGCGGGTCGGTGCACACCGAGTGGTACAGCAGCACGGGAACGGGCCGGCACCTCATGCGGGCCTCCCGCCCACGGGCACGGGCAGGGGAGCGGCCGGGGTGCGGCCGGCCGGGAACCGGGCGCGCACGGACCCCACGGCGTACCCGAGAGCGGTGGCACCCGTGCCCAGCACCAGGGCGAGGAGCGTGCGCGCCGCCGGGGGCCGGCCCGGCCGCAGCGCGTCGCGCACCGCGCGCGGAAGGGTCCGGGCCAGGTACGCACGCTCGCTGGACAGGGCGGCGGAACCGGCGCCGTACCGGGCCACCAGCGCCTTGGACAGGCCTTCGGCGTAGCAGCGCGACCGGAAGTACGACCACGTGGCCCGAGCCGCGGGGACGCGGTGGCGCACGGCAGCCGAGGGGTCGTGCAGCAGCACGGCCTGTGGACGGCGGGCGGTCACGCGCAGGCACAGCTCCGTCTCCTCGCAGCCCAGGGGCCGGGTGCCCACCCGCCCCAGGTCCGTGCGGAAGCCGCCGGCCGCGAGGAGTTCGTCCCTGCGGAAGGACATGTTGGCCCCGATGAAGTTGCGGACCGGTGCCCGTTCCTCGGGCAGCCCGCGGTAGGAGCAGCCCACCACCCAGTCGAACTCCGGCGGGAACCAGGGCGGACGGTCCGTCTCCCACCAGGGGACGACGAGCCCGCCCACGCCGGCGACCAGCGGATCGCGGTAGGCGGCCAGGAGGCGCTCCGCCCAGGCGGGGTGGGCCGTCGCGTCGTCGTCGAGGAACGCCACCACGTCCCCGACGGCCGCCGCGACGCCGGTGTTGCGGGCACCGGACAGGCCCTTGCGCTGCTCGTTGGGCAGGACGCGGACGCCGTGCAGCATGCGCCCGGCCAGCCGCTGGAGCGCCGGGCAGTGGTCCACGACCAGGACGACGTCCTCCGGGGGGCGGCGCTGGGCATGGACCGAGGCGATCGCGGCCTGGAGGTCCTCCCAGCGGTCGAGTGTGTACGCGCACACGACGACCGAGAGGGTCGGTGCGGTGTCCATGAGGTCCTCCCGGGGGTCAGGGCGTGCTCGCGGAGGCGGTGACCAGCCAGCGGGACCGCAGGACCAGCAGCGGTGCCGCGATCAGGCACTCGGCCGCCAGCCAGGCGAGGCCGGCCCCCGTCACGCCGAACACCGGCAGCAGCAGCCGCACCAGCCCCAGCACCAGCACGCACAGGGCGACCTGCAGTCCCACCACCAGCCGCATCCGGCGCCGGGCGCGCAGGACGTCCACGGCCACGCTGAAGACCAGGTTGGGCAGCGCGGACAGGGCCAGCAGGCGCAGCAGGGTGGTGCCGTGCTCGGCGTAGCCGGGGCCGAACAGCCGCAGGATCCACGGGGCTCCGGCGACGATGACGGCCACCCCGGCGGCCAGCAGCGTCCCGGAGTGGCGCAGCACGCGCAGTCCGTGCTCCGCGAGCCGCTCCGGGCGGCGCACCGCCTCCACGACCAGCGAGCTGCCCATGTTGCGCACCACCAGGAACAGGACGTAGCCGATGATCCACGCGAGCGAGAAGTAGGCGCTCTGCTCGGCGCCGAGCGCGTTGAGCACCATCAGCGGCACCAGGGTGTAGGCCGCCATGCGGAACAGGGAGCCCGTGTAGTCGGCGGCCGCGTAGCTGAGCAGCCGCGGCGGGCGCACGGCCTCGGGGTTGTCCCGCTCGTGGCGCGGCACCGCCCGCCGCAGCAGGAGGTAGTTGGCCACGATCAGCGAGACCAGCAGTCCTCCCGCCCAGGACAGCAGGATGCCGCTGGTGAGGGCGAGGACGGCCCCGCCGGCCAGCAGGGCGATCTTGACGACGGCGAAGACCATGTTCTCCGCGACCACCCAGCCGGGGCGGCGCATCGCCGTCAGCGCGCCGTCCTGCAGCACGAAGACGGTGTACGCGGCGGTCGCGGCCACGAACCACAGGGCGACCAGGGGGTCGCGCAGGAAGGCCAGGTCGGGCGCGAGGGCGGGCACCAGCAGGACGAAGACGAGGCAGACCACGGCGCTCCAGGAGGCGGTCACCGCGTAGCAGGTGAGCAGCAGTCTGCGGGTCTGCCGGCCGGAGCAGGGCAGGAACCGGATCAGGAAGTCGTTGAGGTTGAGCTGGCCGATGTTGGCCAGGAGCAGGGAGGCGGACAGGGCGGAGTAGCTCACGCCCACGACCTCGTCGTCGTACCAGTGCGTCGCGAACAGCCAGAAGACGGCGCCGACTCCGGCGTTCACCAGCGAACCCACGGCGAGCAGGTGGCCGTTGCGCACGAGCGGTTCGCTGGGCAGGACGCGGGCGACGCCGGTGCGCACCACGGCGGTCAGCGACCGCGCCCGGCCCGTTGCGCCGGCGGACCCGGGCGGGCCGGCCGTCTGCTGGGACGCGTACACGGCTCCCTCCTCAGCGCGGTCGGTGGGCGCGGTTGCGGTGGCGGCTGCGCAGGTAGCCGACCGGCCCGTAGAGCAGCCCCCGCAGCTCCAGCAGCGCGAGCCGGCGCGGACGCGCGGTGTCCGCCCGGGCCTTGCGGCGGGCCTGGACCAGGGCGTACCGCACGCCCCGGGGGAGCCTGCGCAGCAGGGCCGGGAGCATACGGGGCTCGCCGGCCAGGGCGCCGGTGAGGTAGGCGCCGAGCCCGGCGCCGTAGCCGAACGCCTGGGCGTCCAGGGCGTCGGGGGTGCGCCGGTGGCGGTGCCAGACGATGGCGTCCGGCCGGTAGGCCAGGGTGTGGCCCGCGGTGAGGATCCGGAAGAAGGCGAGCAGGTCGTCGCCGCCGCGTGCCGGGGTGCCGGTGCCGGTCGCCGGGTCGAAGCCGCCCAGCGCGCGCAGCGCGGTGACGCGGAAGGCCATGTCGGTGCCGGAGCCGAAGCGCCCCGCGGTAAAGGGGAACAGGGGATCGTCCGGTGGGTGGCGCAGCGACCAGCTGCGGGGTGCCCAGCCCTTGGCGAAGCCGCCGTGGCGCTCCAGGGCCACCTGGGCCGCGGTGTCCAGTTCGGCCGGGACGATGAGCCCGGTGACGCAGGCGATCCGTTCGTCGGCGGTGAAGGCACCGGTGAGCGCGGCCAGCCAGCCCGGGTCGGCCAGGGTGTCGTCGTCGGTGAAGGCGACGATCTCGCCATGGGCCCCGGCCAGGCCCCGGTTGTGCGCGTGGGCCAGCCCCGGCACCGGTTCCCGCAGGTAGCGGACCCGGCCCGCGTAGTGTCCGCGCACCAGCCGCTCGGCCGCGTCGTCCGCCGGGGCGTTGTCCACGACGATCACCTCGAAGCGCGGATAGTCCTGCCGGAGCAGGGAGTCGAGGCAGTCCCGGAGCATGCCGGGCCGGTCGTGCGTCGCGACGACGACACTGACGTACGGCCGGACGGACGTGCTCGGGGCGGGGGGACCGGACCCGGGCGGCACGAAGCGCCGGCGGGCGGTGTCGGCCAGCGAGCGCCACAGCTCCTCCGGGGTGTCCTCCCGCTCCCCGGTGGCGTGGACCATGCCGAGCGGACGGCCGCGCAGCCGCACCAGGGCGAGCACCGGGGGAGCCGGGCGGATCAGCCCGGGCCGTCCGGGCGGGCGGAACTCGTGCGGCCGCGCCAGGTCGACGTCGACGACCTGGGCCGGAGCGCTCGCCGGGAGGCGGACGTCCGGCGCCGCGGGACCGGTGACGCTCACGCCGGGTTCCCGCGCGCGGCGGTGCGGGCCCCGGGCCGCTCCGACAGCAGGGTGCGCAGGACCCGCCGGCCGTCCGAGACGGCGTGCAGGTTGGAGCGTCCGCTGCGGCGGGGGAGTTCGAGGCTCGGGACCTCGGCGATGCGCAGGCCCGAGCGCAGGGCGTGGGCGATCATCTCCGTCTCGATCTCGAAGCCCGAGGAGTGCAGGTCGAGGTCGTCGAGGAAGTCCCGGCGGAAGGCGCAGAAGCCGTAGCACAGGTCCGTCAGTTTCGCGTCGTAGAGGCGGTTCACGGCGGCGAGCAGGACCTGGTTGCCCAGGCGCCGGATGCGCGTGATGTCCAGGGAGCCGCCGCCCGCGATGAACCGCGAGCCCTTGACGAAGTCGAAGCCGTTGTCGAGGAAGTGCAGGTAGTGCGGGATCTCCCCGGGCAGCATGCTGCCGTCCGCGTCCATCATGACGATGTGGTCGCCGGTCGCGGCGAGGAAGCCGGTGCGCAGGGCGTTGCCCTTGCCCGGACCGCTCTGCTCGACGTGGCGGACGGTCGGCAGGCACCGGGTCGCCATGTGCACCGTGGCGTCGGCGGAGTCGCCGTCGACCAGGATGACCTCGTCGACGCAGTCCGGTATCTGCTCGAAGACCCAGGGGATGTTGCGCGCCTCGTTGCGGGCGGGGACGACCAGGCTCACGGTGGCACGCGGCGGGGGGCGGTCCCCGGACCGGCGCAGGGGATGGGCCGCACGGTCCGGTCGTGCCGTGCCGTTGCCGGTGACCTGGGACGTCCAGGTGGGGTGCTCGGTCAGGTGATGCGAGTGGTTCATGATGCCGGTGTCTCCCCGGTGAAGCGTCCCTGCGGAGACGCCATATATTTACGACGTATACGTACATCTTGCCCGAATTGTCTCGCAGGTCAAGAGGGTGCCGGCGCCGATCGGCACCCACGCGCGCACGCCCGTGCCGGAGCGCCGGGCGCGGAGTAGGCTCGAAAGTGGCGAAGTGCACGGCGGCGTGGTCCCGATCATGAACGCACGCATCGAGGATTACGCCCTCATCAGCGATCTGGAGACGGCCGCCATGATCGGCCGCGACGGGTCGGTCGACTGGCTCTGCCTGCCCCGCTTCGACTCCCCGGCCTGCCTCGCCGCCCTGCTCGGCACCCCGGACAACGGACGCTGGCGCCTCGCCCCGGTCTCCGGCGGCACCTGCGCGCGCCGCTCCTACCGACCCGACACCCTCGTCCTGGACTCCGTCTGGGAGACCCCCACCGGGACCGTCCGCGTCACCGACCTCATGCCGCCCCGCGCCGACGTCCCGTGCCTGGTCCGGGTGGTCGAGGGCCTCACCGGCACCGTGGACCTGCGCAGCGAGCTGCGGCTCCGCTTTCATCAGGGGCGCGTCGTGCCGTGGGTGCGGGACGCGGGCCACTGCACCGTCGCGGTCGCCGGCCCGGACGCCGTCTGGCTCGGGGCCGAGGGATCGGTCCACGACCGGGGCGACCAGGACGCCACCGTCTGGGAGTTCACCGTCACGGCCGGACGCCGGCTGGCCCTCACCCTGGGCTGGACGCCCTCGCACCGGCCCGGCCCGCCCTCACCGCTGTCCGTCCCGGCGGAGACCGCCGTGAAGGAGGCCACCGGCTTCTGGCGGAGCTGGGCCGGCCGGTGCCGCTACCGGGGGCCCTGGCGGGAGGCCGTCGTGCGCTCCCTCATCACCCTCAAGGCCCTCACCTACGCCCCCACCGGCGCCATCGTCGCCGCGCCCACCACCTCCCTGCCCGGCTCCATCGGCGGCGCGCACAACTGGGACTACCGGTTCTGCTGGCTGCGCGACTCCACCCGCACCCTGTCCTGCCTGCTGCGCAGCGGCTACCACGACGAGGCCACGGCCTGGCTCGGCTGGCTGATGCGGGCCGTCGCCGGAGATCCCGCCGACCTCCAGTCGGTCTACGGCGTCAAGGGACAGCGGCTGCTGCCGCAGACCGAGGCGCCCTGGCTGCCCGGCTACGAGGGATCCCGGCCGGTGCGCTTCGGCACCTCGGCCGTCGACTGCTTCCAGCTGGACGTGTACGGCGAGGTCATGGATACCCTGTGGCTGTCCCTGCGGGCGGGCATCGCCCTGCCGGCGCACGTGTGGGACCTGGTCGAGTCGCTCATGGGCTTCCTGATGCGGCACTGGAGGGAACCGGACCAGGGGATGTGGCAGGTGGACGGCCCGCGACGGCAGTTCGTCCACTCCAAGGTCATGGCGTGGGTCGCGGCCGACCGTGCCGTGCGCATGGCCCGGCTCCTCGGCCGCAACGGCCCCTACGGGCAGTGGCGCGTCATGCGCGACGAGATCCACCGCCAGGTCTGCCGCCGGGGGTGGGACCCCGTCCGGCGGTCCTTCGTGCAGTCCTACGGCGCCCCCGGCCTGGACGCCTCGGCGCTGCTCCTGCCCCGGGTCGGGTTCCTGCCCGGCGACGACGAGCGGGTCCGCGCCACCGTGCGCGCCGCGAGCGGGCTGGGCCACGAGGGGTTCCTCCGCAGGTACGGGACAGGGGCGCACGGCGGCTCACCGGGGCACCGGGCGGACGCCGAGGGCGCGTTCGTCTCCTGCACGCTCTGGTACGCCGAGGCCCTCGCGGCCACGGGCGAGCGCGGGCGGGCCCGCGAGGTCTTCGAAAGGGTCCTGGCCGTCCGCAACGACGTCGGTCTGCTGGCCGAGCAGTGGGACCCCGGCAGCGGCCGCCAACTGGGCAACGCCCCCAAGGCGTTCAGCCACATCGCCCTGGTGGAGACGGCCTTCGCCCTCTCACCGGCCACGGCGTGGAGCGGGCGCGGCTCCGGCGCGCCCGGGCGGTGACGCGGACGGCTCCTCTCCCGCGAGCAGCCGACGGCACCGGCGGGCCCTGCTGACCGCACCGGCGGGTCCTGCTGACCGCACCGGCGGTCCTACTGACCGCTCTCCGCCGTCCGGGCGGTGCCGGTGTAGCCGTGCGGATTGAGCCGCTGGAAACGCCAGGCGTCCCGGCACACGTCGGCCAGGTCCCGGGTGGGGCGCCAGCCCCAGGCGCGGGTCACGGCCGACGCGTCCACGACCAGCTCGGCGACGTCCCCGGGGCGGCGCGGGGCGACGGCGTAGGGCAGGGGCCGGCCGCAGGCGCGGGAGAACGCCCCGACCACCTCGAGGACCGAACGGCCCGTTCCCGCGCCGAGGTTGTACACCCGCATGCCCGGCACGTCGACCAGGTGGTCCAGCGCGACACGGTGCGCCTCGACGGCGTCCATGACGTGCAGGTAGTCCCGTACGCCGGTGCCGTCGGGGGTCGGGTAGTCGTCGCCGAACACGCTGAGCAGCTCGCGCCGGCCGACGGCCACCTGGGCGAGGCGGGGCAGCAGGTTCTCGGGGGCGCCGCGCGGGTCCTCCCCGAGGAGCCCGCTCGGATGGGCCCCGGCCGGCACCGGGTAGCGCAGGCAGAGCACGGTGAAGTCGGGATGGCTCCGGCAGACGTCGCCGAGGATCTGCTCGCACATCCACTTCGAGGTCGCGTAGGGGGTGCCGGGCCGGACCGGGGTCGCCTCGTCGAGCGGACCACCCCCGGCGTCGCCGTAGATCCAGCAGGAGGAGGGGAACACCAGCCGGTGCACGCCGTGCTCCTGCATGGTGTGCAGCAGGGCGGTCGTGCCGCCGACGTTGGTGTCGTAGTACGCGGCGGGCATCCGTGTCGACAGGCCCCCCGCCTTGTGCGCGGCGAAGTGCACGACGACGTCCACGGAGTGTCGGTCGAAGACGGCCGAGAGGGCGTGACGATCACGGATGTCCAGTTCGTAGACGGCGCCGACGAACCGGCCGGCGATCCGTTCGACCCGCGCGAGGACCTGCGGTGAGCTGTTGGAGTAGTCGTCGACCACGATCACCTCGTAGCCGTGGTCGAGCAGCTCCACGCAGGTGTGGCTGCCGATGAACCCCGCCCCGCCCGTGACCAGAACGGTCGAGGGCGCCCAGGACGAGCCGGCTTGCCGGTTGGTCGGCAACTGGTTGCTGCGGACCATGCCAGGACTCCCGCGTCGGGTGCGTCGCCACCGTATGTTTACGGTGTATATGTACGACTTTGCACCCGGTGTGGGGGGTGGGTCAAGGCCTCACCAGCAACTGGAAGTCGAACGAGTACCGCGAGGCGCGGTAGACGTGCGTGCCGTACTCGACCGCGCGGCCGGTGTCGTCGAAGGCGGTGCGCCGCATGGTGAGCAGCGCCGCCCCCTCCGCCTCGTCCAGGCGCGCCGCCTCCCGCGCCGTGGCCGCACGGGCGCCCACCCGCTGGCGGGCACTGTGCAGGGTGATGCCCGCCGCGCGCAGCATCCGGTACAGGCCCGTCGACTCCAGGCGCGCGCCGTCCAGGTCGAGCAGCCCGGACGGGAGGTGGTTGCGCAGCAGGGCCACCGGCGTGCCGTGGGTGCTGCGCAGCCGCTCCAGCAGGACGACCTCGCTGCCCTCGGGCACCCCGAGGGCGGCCGCCACGTCGCAGGCCGCCGGGACCGTCTCGTGGCGCACGACCCGGGTGGCCGGCCCCTGCCCGGCCGCCTCCAGGTCGTCGTACAGGCTGCTCAGTTCCAGTGGGCGCCTGACCTTGCTGTGCACCACCTGTGTGCCCACTCCGCGCCGGCGGACCAGCAGGCCCTTGTCGACCAGGCACTGGATGGCCTGGCGGACGGTGGGGCGGGACAGGCCGAGGCGGACCGACAGGTCCACCTCGTTGCCCAGCAGGTCCCCGGGGGCGAGGAGCCCCTGCCCGATCGCCCGCTCCAGCTGCTGTGCGAGCTGGTGGTACAGCGGCACGGGGCTGATCCGGTCCGGGGCGAAGTGCAGCGAGGCGAGGGCGGGGGCGGCCGCGGTGCGGGCCCGGTCACCGGTCTTCGCCATGGGGATGCCCCTTCCGAGGGTCGGGTCGAGCAGCGCGGCCGGAGCGGTGGCGGTGGCGTCAGAGGTGGCGGCGGCGCCCGGCGGCCCCGCGGTCGTAGCGGGCACGGGCCTCGACCGCGGCCGGCCGGGAGGCGGTCTCGGCGACGGGCACGTCCCACCAGGCCTCGGCCGGCGGGGCGGTCGGGGCGGGGGCGGTCTCCACGTACACGCACGTCGGCCGGTCCGCGGCGCGGGCCGCGGCCAGGGCCTCCCGCAGCTCCCGCACGGTCTTGGCGCGCAGCACGTCCATGCCGAGGCTCGCGGCGTTGGCCGCCAGGTCGACGGGCAGCGGGGCGCCGGTGAAGGTGCCGTCGGCGGCCCGGAACCGGTAGGCGGTGCCGAAGCGCTCCCCGCCGGTCTCCTCCGACAGGCCGCCGATGGAGGCGTAGCCGTGGTTCTGCAGCAGGACGACGGTGAGCGGCAGGCCCTCCTGGACGGCCGTGACGATCTCCGTCGGCATCATCAGGTAGGTGCCGTCGCCGACCAGCGCCCACACGGGCGTACCCGGGGCGGCCTGCTGGACGCCGATGGCGGCCGGGATCTCGTAGCCCATGCAGGAGTAGCCGTACTCCAGGTGGTACTGGCGCGGGCTGCGCGCGCGCCACAGCTTGTGCAGGTCGCCGGGGAGCGACCCGGCTGCGTTGATCACCACGTCCTCGTCGCCCACGACGGCGTCCAGCGCGCCCAGCACCTGTGTCTGGGTCGGCACCGCGCTGTCGTCGGCCGCCCGGTAGGCGGCCTCGACGACCTCCTCCCAGCGCTCCTTGCCGGCGCGGTACTCGGCCTCGTACGCCTCGGGCACGCGGTGTCCGGCCAGTGCCCCGGTCAGCTCCTCCAGCCCGGCGCGGGCGTCGCAGACCAGGGTGCGCGCCGCCAGCTTGTGGGCGTCGAAGCCGGTGATGTTCACGTTGAGGAACCGCACGTCCGGGTTCTGGAAGAGCGTGCCGGAGGCGGTGGTGAAGTCGGTGTAGCGGGTGCCGACGCCGATGACGAGGTCGGCCGCGCGGGCGAGGTCGTCGCTGACGGCCGTGCCGGTGTGGCCGATGCCGCCGAGGTCGGCGGGGTGGTCGTGACGCAGGGAGCCCTTGCCCGCCTGCGTGGAGGCCACCGGGATGCCGGTGGCCTCCACGAACGCCTTCAGGGCGTCCTCGGCCTCGCTGTGGTGGACGCCGCCGCCCGCCACGATCAGCGGCCGCTCGGCCGACCGGATCGCCTCGACGGCCGCCGCCAGCTCCACGGGGTCCGGGGCGGGACGCCGGACGTACCAGACGCGCTCGGCGAAGAACTCCTCCGGCCAGTCGTACGCCTCCGCCTGCACGTCCTGCGGCAGGGCGAGGGTGACGGCGCCGGTCTCGGCCGGGTCGGCCAGCACGCGCATCGCCTGGAGCGCGGAGGGGATCAGCGCCTCGGGGCGGGTGACGCGGTCGAAGTACCGCGACACCGGGCGCAGGGTGTCGTTGACCGACACGTCGGCCTCGACCGGGTGCTCCAGTTGCTGCAGCAGCGGGTCGGCCGCGTGCGAGGCGAAGTAGTCCCCGGGCAGGAGCAGCACCGGCAGCCGGTTGATCGTCGCGAGCGCCGCCCCGGTGACCAGGTTGGTGGCGCCCGGGCCGATGGAGGTCGTCACCGCCTGGGCGGACAGGCGGTGGAGCTGGCGGGCGTGGCCGACCGCCGCGTGCACCATGGACTGCTCGTTGCGGCCCTGGTGGTACGGCATCGCCTCGGCGTGCTCGAGCAGCGCCTGGCCGATCCCGGCGACGTTGCCGTGGCCGAAGATGCCCCAGGTCCCGGCGATCAGCCGGCGGCGCACGCCGTCGCGCTCGGTGTACTGGGCGGACAGGAACCGCACCAGGGCCTGGGCGGTGGTCAGTCGGCGGGTGCGGGCGCTCATCGGGTCCTCTCCGGGGCGGTGTAGAGGGGCAGGCGGGGGTCGACCGGCTGGTCCGGCCAGGTGTCGCGGATCCACGCGTGGTCGGGGTGGTCGCAGATCAGCCAGGCGCGCTCGGCCTCCGGGCCCGCCATGACGTTGAGGTAGTACATGTGGTGGCCGGGTGTGGCCATCGACGGGCCGTGCCAGCCGTCCGGGATGAGCACCACGTCGCCGTCGCGGACCTCGGCCAGCACGTCGGTGTCCCGGCCGGGTCCGGAGGGGGAGACCCGCTGGTAGCCGAGGCCGGGGACGCCGTCGTGGCCGGCGAACTCGAAGTAGTAGATCTCCTCCAGCACCGACTCCTCGCCCGGCCGGTGCTCGTCGTGCTTGTGCGGCGGGAACGACGACCAGTTGCCGCCGGGGGTGATCACCTCGACCGCGATGAGCTTGTCGCACTCGAATACGCCGGCCGCGCCGAAGTTGTTGACCTGCCGGGAGCAGGTGCCGGTGCCGCGCAGCTCCACGGGGACCTCGGAGGCGGGGCCGTAGCGGGCGGGCAGCCGGCGCGTGCAGCGCGCTCCGGTCAGCGCGAACCGGCCGCCGGCGGCGGAGGTCACGGTGGCCCGGGCGTCGCGCGGCAGGTAGGCGAAGTCGCTGACGCCGCTGAAGACGTCGGGGCGGCCGGCGAGGTCGAAGGTGTCCTGGCCGAAGTCGTCCGCCGCGGCGACCGTGCAGCCGCCGGAGAGCGGGACGACGATCCACTCGCTGTCGCCGGTGTCGAAGGTGTGCGTGCCGCCCGGCGGCAGCTCCAGGACCCGCAGGCCGGCGAAGGCCAAGCCGGCCGACCCGGGCGTGACGTCGACGGTGTAGGGGCCGCCCCGGGCCTTGCCCGCGGGGAGGTGATACGTCATCGTGTGCCTTTCGGATCACGGCGGATGCGACTCACGGACCGGTTCACGGACTGGCTCACAGCAGGCCGACGGCGGTGTCCACCGCCTCCTCCACACTGCCCCCGGCCGGGTAGAGCAGCGACCGTCCGACGACCATCCCCTGGACGGTCGGCAGCCGCAGGGCCTTGCGCCAGCGTTCGTAGGCGCCCTCCTGGTCGCCGCCGACCTCGCCCCCCAGCAGCACCACCGGCAGGGTGGAGGCCTCCAGCACCGCCCCCATGTCGTCCGGGTCGTCGGTGACGGGCAGCTTCAGCCAGGTGTAGGCGGAGGTGCCGCCCAGGCCGGAGGCGATGGCGATCGACCTGGTGACGGCCTCGGCGGACAGGTCGTTGCGGACCCTGCCGTCGACCCGGCGGGAGATGAACGGCTCGACGAACAGCGGCAGCCGCCGGGCGGCCATGGCGTCGACCGCCCGGGCGGAGGACTCCAGCGTGGCCAGCGAGCCCGGGTCGTCGTAGTCGATGCGCAGCAGGAGCTTGCCCGCGTCGAAGCGGAGGCGGTCGATGTCCTCGGCCCGGTGGCCGGTGAAGCGGTCGTCCATCTCGAAGGAGGCCCCGGCCAGGCCGCCGCGGTTCATCGAGCCCATGACGACCTTGTTCTCCAGCACGCCGAGCAGGAGCAGGTCGTCCAGGATGTCGGCGGTGGCGAGCACCCCGTCGACACCGGGCCGCGACAGCGCGGTGCACAGCCGCTCCAGCAGGTCCGCGCGGTGCGCCATGGCCAGGCGGCGGTCGCCGACCGCCAGCGCGCCGCGCGCCGGGTGGTCGGCGGCCACGATCATCAGCCGGCCGCTCTCGCCGAGCAGCGGGCGCCGCGTCCGGCGGGCCGCGGCCTCGGCGACCGCCTCGGGGTTGCGGGCCCGGACCGTGGTCAGCTCGGGAATGCCGATGTTCAAGGAAGGCTCCGTTTCAGTGGCTCGTGCCCGGCGACGGCACGCCGGCGAGGAGGTCCTCGACCTCGGACGCGGTGGGCATCGCGGAGGAGCAGGCGAGGCGGGAGGCGACGAGGGCGCCGGCGGCGTTGGCGTGGCGCATGGTCCGCTCCAGGTCCCAGCCGGCGAGCAGACCGTGGCAGAGGGCCCCGCCGAAGGCGTCGCCCGCCCCCAGGCCGTTGACCACCTCGACCGGCACCGGCGGCACCTCGGCCCGGCTGCCGTCGCGGTGCACGGCCAGCACGCCCTTCGGCCCCTGCTTGACCACGGCCAGCTCCACCCCCGCCTCCAGCAGGGCGTCGGCGCAGGCGTGCGGTTCGCGCACCCCGGTGGCGATCTCGCACTCGTCGAGGTTGCCGACGGCGACCGTGGCGTTGCGCAGGGCCTCGCGGTAGTGCGGGCGTGCCTCCTCGGGGTCGCGCCAGAACATCGGACGCCAGTCGAGGTCGAAGACGGTGACGCCGGCCCGGTCGCGTGCCTTGAGCGCGGCGAGCGTGGCCGAGCGGCTCGGCTCCTCGCTCAGGCCGGTGCCGGTGATCCAGAAGATCCGGGCCCCGCGGATCGCGAAGAAGTCCAGTTCGCCGGTGTGGATCTCCAGGTCGGGCGCCTTGGGGCGGCGGTAGAAGTACAGGGGGAAGTCGTCCGGCGGGAAGATCTCGCAGAACGTGACGGGCGTCGGGTACGCGGCGACCGGGGTGACCCAGCGGTCGTCCACGCCGAAGCCCGTCAGCTCCTGGTGCAGGTACGCGCCGAAGGGGTCGTCGCCGGTACGGCTGATCAGCGCGGTGCGGCGGCCCAGGCGGGCGGCGGCCACGGCCACGTTCGCCGCCGAACCTCCCAGGAACTTCCCGAAGGTCTCCACGTCGGCCAGGGGCACGCCCGTCTGGAGGGGATAGAGGTCGACCCCGATGCGGCCCATCGTGATGACATCGAAATACTGGGCTGGCCCGGTCATGGGCGACCTCCTCGGAAGCTGGGGATGCGGCCCCGAGGGGCCCCTGACACGGTGGGGGCGGGGCTCCGCGGGACCTGCCGCCTCCCAGGTGTAGGTCGCGGAAGGCGGCGCTGTCAATACTTTGTTCTTACATTCGGACCTGCTCGTGAAATGATGTCTTAACAAAGTATTGACAGCGGGCGCGGCAGGGACTTGTATCCCGTGCCATCGCAACAGTCGGTGTGCGGCATCATGATCCGGACTCCGTAAGGCTCCGGGACCACGGATCCCTTCGTGATCCCTCCCTTTCCCCCGCAGCAGCACAGTGAGGTGCCAGGAAAGATGGACCGCTCTTCCCACCCCCGCTCCCGCAGGCTCGCGCCCGTCGTCGCCGTCGCCGCGGCGGCGGCCCTGACCCTCGCCGGCTGCTCCAGCAGTTCCGGGGGCAAGAAGTCCGAGGAAGGCGGCGCGAACGCCTCCGCCGGCAAGGCGAACACGCCCCGCATGACCGTCGCCCTGGTCACCCACCAGGCACCCGGTGACACCTTCTGGGACACCGTCCGCAAGGGCGCCGAGGCCGCGGCCGCCAAGGACAACATCAAGCTCGTCTACTCCGCCGACCCGAACGCGGGCAACCAGGCCAACCTGGTCCAGAACGCGATCGACCAGAAGGTCGACGGGATCGCCGTCACCCTCGCCAAGCCGGACGCGCTCAAGGGCGTCATAGGCAAGGCCGGGAAGGCCGGCATACCCGTGGTGGGCCTCAACAGCGGCCTCAGCGACTGGAAGGACCTCGACCTGCTGGAGTTCTTCGGCCAGGACGAGTCCGTCGCCGGTGAGGCCTTCGGCAAGAAGCTCAACGAGGTCGGCGCCAAGCACGCGCTGTGCGTGGTGCAGGAGCAGGGCAACGTCGGTCTGACCCAGCGCTGCGACGGCGTGGAGAAGACCTTCGACGGCAAGCTCGACACCCAGAACGTCAACGGCACCGACATGCCGTCCGTGAAGTCGACGATCACCGCCAAGCTGAAGCAGGACCCGTCGATCGACTACGTCGTCACCCTCGGCGCCCCCTTCGCCCTGACCGCGGTCCAGTCCGTCGGCGACGCCGGCAGCAAGGCCGAGATCGCCACGTTCGACCTGAACAAGGACCTGATCAAGGCCATCAAGGCCGACGACATCAAGTTCGCCGTCGACCAGCAGCCCTACCTCCAGGGCTATCTGGCCGTCGACGGCCTGTGGCTCTACAAGAACAACGGCAACTACAGCGGCGGCGGCGAGCAGCCCGTGCTGACCGGCCCGGCCTTCGTCGACAAGTCCAACGTCGACCGGATCGGGGAGTTCGCCGCGAAGGGCACCCGGTGATGAGCATGACCCAGCAGGCCACGCCGGCGGTGGACACACCGCCGGCCCCCGGCCCCCGGCAGTCCGACGGGCGCACGCGGCAGCGGCCGCTCGCCCTGCGGCTGCTCGCCCGCCCCGAGGTCGGGGTCTTCCTCGGCGCCGTCGCCGTCCTCGTGTTCTTCCTGTTCGCCGCGCCGCCCGTGCGTGACGGCAGCTCCATGGCGAACATCCTGTACCAGTCGTCGACCATCGGGATCATGGCGCTGCCCGTGGCCCTGCTGATGATCGGCGGCGAGTTCGACCTGTCCGCCGGCGTCGCCGTGGTCACCTCCGCGCTGACCGCGTCGATGCTCAGCTACCAGCTCACCCTGAACGTCTGGGTCGGCGTGGTCGTCGCCCTCCTGGTGTCCCTCGGGATCGGCGCCTTCAACGGCTGGATGCTGGTGAAGACCGGCCTGCCCAGCTTCCTCGTCACCCTCGGCACCTTCCTGATCCTCCAGGGCGTCAACCTCGCGGTGACCAAGCTGGTCACCGGCAACGTCGCCACCGACGACATCAGCGACATGGACGGCTTCGCGCAGGCGCAGAAGATCTTCGCCTCGAGCTTCGAGGTCGGCGGGGTCAACGTCAAGATCACGGTGGTGTGGTGGCTGGTCTTCGCCGCCCTGGCCACCTGGGTGCTGCTGCGCACCCGGTACGGCAACTGGATCTTCGCCGTCGGCGGCAACAAGGACTCCGCGCGGGCCGTCGGCGTGCCCGTGACCTTCACCAAGATCTCCCTGTTCATGCTGGTCGGCTTCGGCGCCTGGTTCGTCGGCATGCACCAGCTGTTCTCCTTCAACACCGTCCAGTCCGGCGAGGGCGTGGGTCAGGAGCTCATCTACATCGCCGCGGCCGTCATCGGCGGCTGCCTGCTCACCGGCGGCTACGGCTCCGCGATCGGCCCGGTCTTCGGCGCGTTCATGTTCGGCATGGTGCAGCAGGGCATCGTCTACGCCGGCTGGAACCCGGACTGGTTCAAGGCCTTCCTCGGCGTCATGCTCCTCGGCGCCGTCCTCATCAATCTGTGGGTCCAGCGCACGGCGACCCGGAGGTGACCGCGATGACCAGCAACACACCCGGCACCCACGGCGCCGTCCTGAAGGACGAGCCGACGGCCGGAGACCGCCCCCTCGTCGAACTGCGCGACGCGGGCAAGTCCTACGGCAACGTCCGCGCCCTGCACGGCGTCGACCTCGCCGTCCACCCCGGCAAGGTGACCTGCGTCCTCGGCGACAACGGCGCCGGCAAGTCCACCCTCATCAAGATCATCTCGGGGCTGCACCAGCACACCGAGGGCGAGTTCCTCGTCGACGGCGAGCCCGTGCGCTTCTCCACCCCGCGCGAGGCCCTCGACCGGGGCATCGCCACCGTCTACCAGGACCTCGCGGTCGTCCCGCTGATGCCGGTGTGGCGCAACTTCTTCCTCGGCTCCGAGATGACCAAGGGCCCCTGGCCCGTGCGGCGCCTCGACATCGAGAAGATGAAGAAGACCGCGGACGAGGAGCTGCGCAACATGGGCATCGTCCTGGACGACCTGGAGCAGCCCATCGGCACGCTCTCCGGCGGCCAGCGCCAGTGCGTCGCCATCGCCCGCGCCGTCTACTTCGGCGCCCGCGTCCTCATCCTGGACGAGCCGACCGCGGCCCTCGGCGTCAAGCAGTCCGGAGTGGTGCTGAAGTACATCGCCGCCGCCCGCGAGAAGGGCCTCGGCGTCATCTTCATCACCCACAACCCGCACCACGCCTACATGGTCGGCGACCACTTCAGCGTGCTGCGCCTCGGCACCCTGGAGATGTCCGCGGACCGCAGCGAGGTCAGCCTCGAAGAGCTCACCAACCACATGGCCGGCGGCGCCGAACTGGCCTCCCTGAAGCACGAGTTGGCTCAGGTCCGCGGCGTCGACGTCCAAGGGCTCCCAGAGGAGGGGGAGATCGGTTCTCCCGCAGCCGCGTCGTCGGAAGGACAGTCCTGACATGACCCACGCGCTCGACCGCATCCGGGTCGGCTCCGCCCCCGACTCCTGGGGCGTCTGGTTCCCCGACGACCCCCGGCAGGTGCCCTGGGAACGCTTCCTCGACGAGGTCGCCGAGGCCGGCTACTCCTGGATCGAACTGGGCCCCTACGGCTACCTGCCCACCGACCCGGCCCGGCTCACCGACGAGGTGACCCGCCGCGGCCTGAACGTCTCGGCCGGCACGATCTTCTGCGGACTGCACCGCGGCCCCTCCGAGTGGGACTCCACCTGGGAGCAGGTCAGCCGGGTCGCCGCGCTCACCCAGGCCATGGACGCCGGGCACCTGGTGGTCATCCCGTCCTTCTGGCGCGACGACAGGACCGCCGAGATCCTGGAGCCGCCGGAGCTGACGACCGAGCAGTGGCGCCACCTCACCACCGGCATGGAGCGCCTCGGCCGGGAGGTCAAGGACACCTACGGCCTGGACATCGTGGTGCACCCGCACGCCGACACCCACATCGACACCGAGGAGCACGTCGAGCGCTTCCTCGACTCCACCGACTCCCGGCACGTCAACCTCTGCCTGGACACCGGGCACTACGCCTACTGCGGCGGCGACAGCGTCAAGCTGATCGAGACCTACGGCGAGCGCATCGGCTACCTGCACCTGAAGCAGGTCGACCCGGAGATCCTCGCCGACGTCGTGAAGAACGAGGTCCCCTTCGGGCCGGCCGTCGCCCGCGGTGTGATGTGCGAACCGCCCGCCGGTGTGCCGGAGCTGGGTCCGGTCCTCACCGCGGCGCAGAATCTCGGCGTGGACCTGTTCGCCATCGTCGAGCAGGACATGTACCCCTGCGAGCCGGACAAGCCGCTGCCGATCGCCGTGCGGACCCGCGCGTTCCTCAGGTCCTGCGGCGCCTGACGACCCGAAAGGACGGCCATGACCGAGCGTGCCCCTCTCGGAGTCGCGGTCATCGGAACCGGACGGATGGGCGCCGACCACGCCCGCCGCATCCACGAGGTCACCAGCGGAGCACGGGTGGCCGCCGTCGCGGACGTCGACGCGGAGCGGGCGAAGGCCGTCGCCGCCCGCGTCGGCGGCTGCACCGTCCACACCGACCCGGTGGCCGCGATGGAGGCGGACGGCGTCGACGCCGTCCTGATCGCCTCCCCGGGCCCGTCCCACGAGGCCGCGCTGCTCGCGGCGTTCGCACGCGACCTGCCCGTGCTGTGCGAGAAGCCCCTCACCCCCGACGCGGCCTCCGCCCTGCGCGTCCTGGAAGCCGAACAGCGCCTCGGCCACCGCCGGGTCCAGGTCGGCTTCATGCGCCGCTACGACCCCGAGTACGCCAGGCTGAAGACCCTGCTCGCGACGGGACAGCTGGGCCGCGCGCTGATGCTGCACAACCGGCACCGCAACGTCGCCAGCGCGCCCTCCTTCACCAGCTCCATGCTGGTCACCGACTCCGTCGCCCACGAGGCCGACGCGACCCGCTGGCTGCTGGGCCACGAGATCACCGCCGTCACCGTGCTGCGCCCCACCCCCTCGGCCGGCGCCCCGGACGGCCTGCAGGATCCCCAGTTCGTCGTCTTCGAGACCGACGGCGGCGCCCTCAGCGACGTCGAGATCTTCGTCAACTGCGGCTTCGGCTACCAGGTCCAGGCCGAGCTGGTCTGCGAACGCGGCACCGCCCGCATCGGCGACGGGCACGCCCTGGTCACCCACATGGCCGGCCGCTGGGGCGGCACCATCGCCCAGGACTGGACCGAACGCTTCGAGACCGCCTACGACCGCGAGA
Organism: Streptomyces sp. NPDC053665; assembly: GCF_055585285.1. Classification (NCBI taxonomy): domain Bacteria; kingdom Bacillati; phylum Actinomycetota; class Actinomycetes; order Kitasatosporales; family Streptomycetaceae; genus Streptomyces; species Streptomyces sp. NPDC053665. Next base: position 687,315 of record NZ_JBVJKK010000001.1, on the reverse strand, counting down.
TCCAGACCTGGGTCGACGCCACCCGGCGCGGCGAGGTGACGGGCCCGAGCGTCTGGGACGGCTACGCCGCGGCGGCGGTGTGCGAGGCGGGCGTACGGGCGCTGCGCGACGGCGGACGGGTGGCGGTCGAACTGGTGGACCGGCCCGCGCTGTACGCCTGAGGAGCCGCCCGCAGGGGGGAGGGCCCGGTACCGGTACCGGGCCCTCCCCCCTGCGGGCCTGGCGCGCGCTCACGCGCGGGCCGCACGCGCGGCGGCCGCTCAGGCCTGCCGCACCTCCTCGATGGTCACCGGCCGGTGCTCGTGCAGCGACAGCGTGCACGCCTCGGCGATCCAGCCCGCCTCCAGGGCGTCCTCGATCGTGCAGGGCGAGGGCCGCACACCGGCCACGACCTCGGTGAATGCGGTCAGTTCGGCGCGGTAGGCGTCGGTGAAGCGGTCCATGAAGAAGTCGTGCGGGGTGCCCGCCGGGAACGTCACGCCCGGCTCGACCGAGCGCAGCGGCAGCTTGTCCTCCAGGCCGACCGCGATGGAGTCCGCGAAGCCGTGGATTTCCATGCGGACGTCGTAACCCCGCGCGTTGTGACGGGAGTTGGAGACGACCGCGAGGGTGCCGTCGTCCAGGGTGAGGATCGCGCCCGTGGTGTCGGCGTCGCCGGCGTCCTTGATGTAGTCCGCACCGCGGTTGCCGCCCACCGCGTAGACCTCGCTCACCTCGCGGCCGGTCACCCAGCGGATGATGTCGAAGTCGTGCACGGAGCAGTCGCGGAAGATGCCGCCCGACGCGGCGATGTAGGCGGCCGGCGGGGGCGCCGGGTCGAGCGTGGTCGAGCGGACCGTGTGCAGCGTGCCGAGTTCACCGCCCAGCACGGCGGCGCGGGCGTTGACGAACCCGGCGTCGAAGCGGCGGTTGTAGCCGATCTGGACCGGCACGTCCGCACCCCGCAGGGCCCGGAGCACCTCGACGCCCTCGCTCATGGTGCGGGCCACGGGCTTCTCGCAGAACACCGGCACGCCGGCCTCCACCCCGGCCAGGATCAGCGCGGGGTGGGCGTCCGTGGCGGCCGCGACGACGACGCCGTCCACCCCGGCGGCCAGCAGGGCCTCCGGGGAGTCCACGACCTCGGCCCCGAACCGCTCCGCGGCGGCCTTGGCCGCGTCCGCGAACGGGTCGGTCAGCACGAGGGAGTCGACGGCGTCGAGTCCGGAGAGGGTCTCGGCGTGGAAGGCGCCGATGCGGCCGAGGCCGAGGATTCCGATACGCATGAGGTGGTGCTCCTGGAGAGGGTGAGGGGGGCGTGCGGGTGGTGCTCAGTCGAGTCCGCCGAGGACGTTCTGGTCCCAGTCGATCACCGACCCGGTGACCACCCCGGACCGGTCGGACAGCAGCAGGACGACGAAGTCGGCGATCTCGTCCGGCCGGCCCAGCCGGCCCATGGGCAGCCTCGCGGCGGCTTGCTCGCGCCAGTCGTCCCCGGCCCCGTGGAAAGCCCGCTGCGTGGCGTCCTCGCCCTCGGTCGCCGTCCAGCCGATGTTCAGCCCGTTGATCCGGATGCGGTCCCAGCGGTGCGCGTGCGCGGCGTTGCGGGTCAGGCCGATCAGGCCGGCCTTCGCGGCGACGTACGGGGCGAGGAACGGCTGGCCGCCGTGGGCCGACGACGTGATGATGTTGACGACCGTGCCGGGCGCCCCGCGCGCCACCATGTCGGCGACCGCCGCCTGCATCGCGAAGAACGGCGCCTTCAGATTGATCGCGATGTGCTGGTCGAACAGGTCCGGCGTGGTGTCCAGCAGGGTGCCCCGGGACGTCAGCCCGGCCGAGTTGACCAGGCAGTCGATCCGCCCGTGGGCGCCGACGGTCCGCGCGACGGCGCCCCTGGCCTGCTCGGCGTCGGCGAGGTCGGCCCGTACGAAGCGGGCCCTGCCGCCCGCGGCGGTCAGTTCCGCGGCCAGCGCCTCGCCCGGCCCGGTGCGCCGGCCCGTGACGACGACGGCTGCCCCCTCGCGCACCGCGGCCCGCGCGACGGCCGCGCCGACCCCCTGGCTGCCGCCGTTGACCAGGACGACCTTGTCCTCGAGAAGTCCCATGGAGTTCCTCAGCTCTCCCGCCGCCGCGCGGCGGCCCGCAGCTCCGCCCGGAGCACGTCCGGTTCCCACCGCTGGGCGAGCGCCCGCCGTACCAGGTCCGCCTGCGAGGGCGGGGCCAGTCCGTCCAGCGGCGGGTCGCGGTCGAGGTTGGTGGGGAAGGGGTAGCCCTCGGCGCTCGCCGCGATCACGTGCTCCAGCCAGGCCCGGTCCGCGCCCTCGGCCTGGCGCCTGAGCAGCACCGGGTACACGGCGCCGACGACGGCCTCCCGGTCCACCGTCTCCATGGCCCGCCCGAACGCCGACGACACCTGCAGCAGATTGGCCATGCGCCGGATCCCGGTGGAGCGGTTGGTGCCGGCCGCGTGGAAGAGGGCCGGGTTGAAGAACACCGCGTCGCCCTTGGCCAGCGGCAACTGCACCTGGTGCGCCTCGAAGTAGGCCCGGAACTCCGGGCGCCGCCAGGCGAGGTAGCCCGGCTCGTACTTCTGCGAGTGCGGCAGGTACATCGTCGGCCCGGACTCCACCGGCATGTCGCAGTGCGCGACCGCGCCCTGGAGGGTCAGCACGGGGGAGAGGCGGTGCACGTGCGCCGGGTAGGCGGCGGCCGCCTCGTCCGTCAGGAAGCCCAGGTGGTAGTCGCGGTGGGCGCTCTGCGCGGCGCCGCCCGGGTTGACCACGTTCAGCTGGGAGGTGACCTGGTAGCCGGGGCCCAGCCAGGCGGTGGCCACCAGGGCGAGGACGTCGTTGGCGTAGTAGTCGGCGAACGCCTCCGCGTCGTGCAGGGCCGCCTTCTCCAGCGCGTTCCACACGCGGTCGTTGGCGCCGGGCGCGGCGAAGTGGTCGCCGGCGGCGGCGCCCGAGGCGCGCTGCTCGGCGATCAGCGCCTCGAAGACGGCGGTGGCCCGGTCCACGACCGCCGGATCGGGGAACGCCCCGCGGAAGACGACGATGCCGGGGCCGTCGGCGAGGGCCCGCACCAGCTCGGCCTGCACCACGCGGTCGCCCTCGAGCAGCGCGCAGTCGTACACGGGCACGTCGCGCTCCACGGTGGAGGCGTGCGGGTAGTCGGTGGGATCCGTCGCCTGCTCGACCAGGGCGCGGAACGCGTCGAGGTCGCAGTCCTGTTCGGACAGCCAGGCGCGGTGGTGGACGGAAGTGAAGGACATCGTCGTCCCTTCGGGGTCACGGAGCGACGCAGCCCTGCCATTCTTGTCAGTACAAACCCCTCGAACAACCAGCAGCGAGCCATCAAAAACCCCTCAAGGAGCCGGCGCATGGGCCACCCCTTCCCGATCCGGGAGATCGCACGTCAGGCGGGACTGAGCGAGGCCACCGTCGACCGGGTCCTGAACGGCAGGGGAGGCGTGCGCGAGAGCACCGCGCGGGAGGTCCACCAGGCCATCGCCGACCTCGACCGCCAGCGCACCCAGGTCCGGCTGGTCGGCCGGACGTTCATGGTCGACATCGTCATGCAGGCCCCGGAACGCTTCACGACGGCGGTGCGTGCCGCACTGGAGGCCGAACTGCCGTCCCTGCACCCGGCGGTGCTGCGCTCGCGCTTCCACTTCCGCGAGACCGGCGCGGCGGACCTGGTGCGGATTCTCGACCGCATCGCCCGGCGCGGCTCGCAGGGCGTCGTCCTCAAGGCCCCGGACGTTCCCGAGGTCACCGCCGCGGTCGGGCGTCTCGAAGCCGCCGGAATCCCCGTGGTGACGCTGGTGACCGACCTGCCCGCCAGCGCCCGCCGCGCCTTCGTCGGCATCGACGACCGGGCGGCGGGCGCCACGGCCGCCTATCTGACGGGCCAGTGGCTGGGGGAGCGCCCCGGCAACGTCCTCACCAGTCTCAGCAGCGGGTTCTTCCGCAACGAGGAGGAGCGCGAGATGGGCTTCCGCAGCGTCATGCGCGCCCGCCACCCGGAACGCGCGCTGGTCGAGATCGCCGGGGGGCAGGGCCTGGACGCCACCCAGTACGACCTGGTGCGCGCCGCACTGGAACGCGACCCGGACATCCGCGCGGTGTACTCCATCGGCGGCGGCAACATCGCCACGCTGCGGGCCTTCGACGACCTGGGCCGCGAGTGCGCCGTGTTCGTCGCGCACGACCTCGACCACGACAACACCCGCCTGCTGCGCGAGCACCGCCTGTCCGCCGTGCTCCACCACGACCTGCGCCAGGACGTGCGCGAGGCCTGCCACACCGTCATGCGCGCGCACGGCGCCCTGCCGCCCGCGGGCCCCACGCTGCCGTCGGCGATCCAGGTGGTGACGCCGTACAACATGCCCGCGCAGGCGGCCGTGTGATCCGCCCGCCGGGCCCGGGCGTGGGTCCGGCTCAACACCGGGTGCGCGCCCTACCGTCGGGCACCATGTGGACCTCGCGCCCGGAGGGCGGCCCCGAGCGGCTGGTGACCCTGGTCGACGGCGTGTTCGCCATCGCCATCACGCTGCTCGTCCTGGACCTCTCCGTGCCCCGGGACCTCGATCCGGCCGCCTACCGCGCCGCCCTGCGCGACCTGCTGCCCGACATCGGTGCCTACGCGCTCAGCGTCGCGGTGCTGGGCAGCTTCTGGCGCGACCACCGCCGCATCTTCCAGGACGTCCGGGAGATCGACGGGCAGGTCATCGGCATCTCCATGGCCGGCCTCGGGGTCGCGGCCCTGGTCCCGTTCCCGACCAGACTGCTCGCCGAGTACGGGGCCCAGCCCGTGTCGGTGGCGATCTACTCCGGCGCGGTCGCCGCGCTCGCCGCCGCCCACCTGGCCGTCGCCGCCGTCCTGGCCAGGCGCCCCCGGCTGCGCCACGGCCGCGTCTCCGAGGCGGCCACCCCGCTCTACCTCCTCGACAGCGCCACGTCGGTGGTGGTCTTCACCGCCACGGCCCCGCTCGCCCTCGTGGCCGGCCCCCGGATCATGTGGGTGTGGCTGCTCCTGGTGCCGGTGAAGGTCTACCTGGGCCGCAGACTCCACACCCCGACCTGAGGTCGCGGGTGCGGTGAAGTGCACCCTCCGGCGGCGCTCACCGCGGCCCGGACACGTCCACCCACTCACCGCCGGCCGCCGACCGGGCCATCGCGTCCAGGGCGGCCGCACTGTGCACGGCGTCCCGCAGGGTCGCCCCGTACGGAGTGCCCTCGGCGACCGACCGCAGGAAGCGGTACGCCTCGACGACCTTCAGGTCGTCGTAGCCCATGGCGTTCGCCGCCCCGGGCTGGAACGCGGCGAACTCCCCGTGCGCGGGGCCCGCGTACACCGTGGTGACGGACTGGTCCTGGTACGTCGTGCCGCGGCTGACACCCAGCTCGTTCATGCGCCGGAAGTCCCAGAAGACCGCCCCCTTCGTGCCGTGCACCTCGAAGCCGTAGTTGTTCTGCTCGCCGACCGAGACCCGGCAGGCCTCCAGCACGCCGCGCGCCCCGGAGGCGAAACGCAGCAGGCAGCTGACGTAGTCCTCGTTCTCCACCGGGCCCGGCTCCCCGCCCGCGGCCCGGCCGTGGCCCGCCGTCGCGCCGGTGGGGCGGGCCCGCTCGGGCAGGAAGATCGCCGTGTCGGCGGTGAGGGACGCGATGTCGCCGAGCAGGAAGCGCGCCAGGTCGACGCCGTGCGAGGCCAGGTCGCCCAGCACGCCGCTGCCCCCGCGCTGCCGCTCGTAGCGCCAGGTCAGCGCCCCCTCGGGGTGGGCGGCGTAGTCGCTGAACAGCCGCACGCGGACATGCGTGACCGTGCCCAGTTCCCCGGAGGCGATCAGCTCGCGCGCCGCCTCGACGGCGGGCGCGTTGCGGTAGTTGAAGCCCACCGCGCCCTGCACACCCGCCGCGGCGACCGCGTCCGCCACCGCGCGGGCGTCCGCGGCGGTCAGGCCCACCGGCTTCTCGATCCAGATGTGCTTGCCCGCCTCGGCCATGGCGACGCCGATCTCGCGGTGCAGGAAGTTCGGCGCGGTGATGCTCACCGCCCGCACCCGCGGGTCGGCGGCCACCTCACGCCAGTCACGGGTCGTCGAGGCGAAGCCGAACTGCGCCGCCGCCTCCTCCGCCCGGCCGGGCACCTCCTCGGCGACGGTCACCAGCTCGGGGGCGAGGGGCAGCTGCGGATAGTGGTGGCGCACCCGCGCGTACGCCTGGGTGTGCACCCGCCCCATCCAGCCGAATCCGATGACGGCGACGCCGAGCGTGTCCACCATGAGAGCCCCTCTTTGGACCGTTCCAGAACCTGTCCACGCCACCCTGAGCGGGCCCTGAGCAGCCTGTCAACCCTTTGACAAGCGCACGGCCCGCATGGAACGGTCCACAGCATGACGAGACCGCCGACCATCCGGGACGTCGCCGAGCGGGCCGGTGTCTCCAAGTCGCTGGTCTCCCTCGCGCTGCGCGGCTCCGACCAGGTCCGCCCCGAGAAGCGGGAAGCTGTCCTGCGGGCCGCCCGCGAGCTGGGCTACCGGCCCAACGCGGCCGCCCGCAGCCTGAGCGAACAGCGCACCCGCACGATCGGCGTCCTGCTGAACGACCTGCGCAACCCCTGGTTCGTCGACCTCCTGGACGGCCTGAACCCCCTGCTGCACGCGAACGGCCTGCGCATGCTGCTCGCCGACGCCCGTCTCAACCGCCGTGCCGGCCAGGACCCGGCCGACCCGCTGCTGGACCTGCGGGTCGACGGACTGGTCGTGGTCGGGACCCTGCCCGACCCGGCGGCGCTCGAGGAGGTGGCCGGGCGCATCCCGGTCGTCCTGGCCGGCTCCCGCGAGCCCGCGCCGCCGGGCGCCGACGTCGTGGCGGGCGACGACGAGCAGGGCGCCCGGCTGGCCACCGAGCACCTGATCGGCCTCGGCCACCGCCGTATCGCGCACATCGCCGGGTACGGCGCGGTGGGCGGGCTGCGCAGCCGGAGCTTCGCGGCGACCATGCGCCGGCACGGCCTCGCGGACCTGGCGGTGGCGGAACCGGGCGACATGACCGAGGAGGGCGGCTACCGCGCCACCGTCCGGCTGCTCAGCCGCCCCGACCGGCCGACGGCCGTCCTTGCCGTCAACGACATCACCGCCGTCGGTGTGCTCTCGGCGGCCGAGGAGCTGGGGCTCCGCGTCCCGCGCGACCTGTCCGTGGTGGGCTACGACAACACCAGCATCGCCCGGCTGCGGCACGTGTGGCTGACCACGGTCGACCACGCCGGCCACGAGGTCGGCCGCCGCGCGGCCCGCTGCCTGCTGGACCGCTTCGACGACCCCGCGGCCCCCGGCCGCGAGCAACTCGTCGCGCCCGCCCTGGAGATCAGGGGGACGACGGCCGCACCGCCCGCGCGCTGACGGCGTCCCGCCCGCTCACAGGTTGATCGCGTACGCCTTGCGCAGGGTCTCGTGCACCGTCCACGTCGTACGGTCGCCCTCGCGCAGCACGGCCATGTCGCCGGGGCCGACCGTGAGCGTGGGCCCGCCCTCCACCTCGATCGTCGCCGACCCGCTGACCACGACGAACAGTTCGTCGGCCTCGGTGTCGGTGACCACGCCGGGCGTGATCTGCCAGATGCCCCGCACCTGCCGGCCGTCCTCCGACTCCCAGACCACCTTCCCGGTCACCTCGGGGTCCCCGGACAGGATCTGCTCGGGCGCGAGGGGCTCGGGGACGAGCTCGGCGCCGGGGATGTGCAGTGCGAAGCTGTGCGTCATGCGGCGACCCTAGCCGCGGCCGGGCGGGCGGCGGCCTGGACAGAGTGTGGGGTGTCCGCGGCGCGGGGCGGACACTCCGTCCCGTCCGGCCCCGAAGGGCCGGGCGCGATGTCCGTCTCAACCCCTATGCGCTGGTCGGGAGTTCCCGCCGTTTGGCGTATTGTTTGCGGCATATGCCCCTGCGGTGCGGATGCGGTCCGGGTGTGACCGCGCCCGTCGAAGAGGGCGCACACGCACGGGAGAACGGGGGAGCAGGACGTGGACGAGACACGGCACCGGTCCGCCCGGCGCGCCGGGCCGGCGGGGGGCGCCGTCACGGCACTCCTGGCCGTCGCGGCCTGTGCCGGGCACGCGACCAAGACGGGCCTGCCCTGGTGGGCCGTCCTCGCCGTCGTGGTCTCCACGGCCGGCCTGGCGGGCTGGACCGGGGCCCGTATCGGCCGCGGGCCCGCCCCCCGGGACGAACTCTTCGGTTCCGGCGCCCACATGCCCGCCCCCGACCCGCTCCCTCCGCCCGCCCCCCTCCGCCGCGACACCGGGGCCCCGCTCCGTATGCGGTAGGGTTGACCAGCGCGATCACCCGTTCGTCCGGGTGGTGCGCATCGGGACGTGGCGCAGCTTGGTAGCGCACTTGACTGGGGGTCAAGGGGTCGCAGGTTCAAATCCTGTCGTCCCGACGAACAAGGCAGCAGGTCGGAGGTCGGCCGGAGCGATCCGGGCCGGCCTCCGGCGCGTTCGCGGCCCGACCCGGCGCCGTTCGGCGCCTCACCCGGGCCTCGCCCCGGCCCTCAGCCGGCCCGTTTGCCGAAGACCCGCTCCACCGCGTCCGCCAGAGCCGATCCAGCGCCCGGTGCGGCGGGCGGGGACTGCCGGGCGGCGAGGTAGCCGTCCGGGCGCACCAGGAAGGCCGCGGCGTCCCCGCCGTACTGCCGGGCGAAGTCGCCGTCGTCGTCCCGGAAGACCGGCAGCGCCCGCCCATCCCCGCCCTCCCCGTCCCCGGTCCCGTGTCCGTTCAGCTGCCCCCGGGCCACCTCCGGGCCGTCCACGCCGCGCCCGGCGACGACGAACGCCGGCACCCTGCCGCCGGTCAGCCGGTGGACCCCGGCGGCCGCCTCGCCGCACCCGCGGAGCGCCTCGGCACGGTCGGCGTAGAGGACGAGGACGTGCCCACGCTCGCGCAGCAGGTCGTACAGGCGCAGCGGTGTCACGGCCAGGCGCGCGGTCAGGCCGCGGCAGTCGGGAACCCGCTCGCCGGGCAGCGGCCCGGGCACCCCGGCACCGTCCGCGGCGGCCCCGTCCGGCACGACCAGGGGACTGTCCGGGTAGCCGACGAGCAACTGGGCCTCCCGCAGCAGGACCGTCGTCAGGTCGCCGGGTGCGGCCCGGACCCCGTCCCGCGCCGCGTTGCGCACGGTGCGCCCCACCACCTCCTCCCCGACGGGGTGGCGCTCGGCGTGATAGCCGGCCAGCAGCGGCGAAGGGGCGCCGCCGTCCAGCGCGAGGGCCAGTTTCCACGCCAGGTTGCAGGCGTCCTGGATGCCGGTGTTCATGCCCTGGGCCCCGGTCGGGGGGTGGATGTGTGCGGCGTCCCCGGCGACGAGGACCCGGCCGACGGCGTACCGGTCGACCAGGCGGTGGCTGATGCGGAAGACCGACGACCAGCGCAGCGCCGACACCGTCGTGGGCTCGGGCGACATCCGGTCGAGCACCGCCTGGACGTGCCCGAGTCCCGGCGCGCGTCCGCTCTCCAGCCCGTGCGCCACCGCGTCCGGCCCGCCCTCGGGGGCGGCGGACAGCTCCGGCGGCACCAGCATCGACATGCGGTAGCGGCGGTCCCCGGGCAGCGGGATGCAGACCAGCAGGTCGTCGATGCGGCCCTCGGGGTCGTGGTGGGAGGCCCGCACGCTGTAGCCCTGCGGCAGGCTCCAGTCGACCTCCACGTCGGCGAGCATGTACTCCTCGGGGAACCTGTCCCCCTCGAAGGCGAGACCCAGCTTCTTGCGGACCGTGCTGTGCGCCCCGTCGCAGCCGATCAGGAACCGCGACCGCACCTCCTGCTCCTCGCCCGACGCCCCGACCAGGCGGCTGACCACCCCGTCCGCGTCCTGGGCGAAGTCCACCAGCTCCGTTTCCCGCTCGATCCCCGTGCCGAAGCGGGCCAGGTGCTCCTCCAGGATCCGTTCCGTCTCGTACTGCGGCAGCGCCGCGAAGGCGTAGGGAACCTCGGGCGGAAGCCGCAGCTCGAGGCGGTCCTGCTCCACGCCGTCGGAGTACGTCACCTGCCCCCGCATCGGCACGGCGGCCTCCAGCACGGCACGCACCAGGCCCATCCGGTCCCACATCTCCAGGGTGCGCGGCTGCACGCCCACCGCCTTCGCGTACGGCAGCCGGGCCGGCAGCCGGTCGACGAGGCGGCAGGTGACGCCCTGCCGCCTCAGTTCCCCGGCGGCGGTCAGCCCGACCGGTCCGGCGCCCACGATCAGCACGTCTGTGTCCACCACGGAGGTCTCCCGCCGAGAGCCCCCCTGCAGCTCCGCCTCCATCGTCCACCGCCCCGGGGCAGCCTGCGAGTCGGACGCCCCGGGCCCCGGACACGGCGCGGCCGGGTACGCCACTCACCCCCATGGGTGACGTACCCGGCCGTTCCCCCGGCGCCGGACCATGGCTCGGGTGCCCGCGCGGCGGTGTCGTGCCCTGAACACACGCCACCGCCGTCCGCCGGGAACCCGGACGGAGTGCGGACGGACGCCGGCGGGGCGACGCCGAGGCAGTGGGGTCCCCCGTCGCCCCGCTCCCCGAGGAGCCCGCCGGCGACGCCGACGGTGCCCCATCCTGCCCGCCGCTCCGGCCGGGCACATGAGTCGGGATCTGCTCAACTCGCCCTGTATCAAACGTGAGCAGTCGCGCTCATGAGGATGTGACGACCTATGAGAAGGACACGACGACGCCGGTGCCGCCCTGGCCGTTCAGCGCGCGGGAGGACGAACTGGAGCTGGTGCGGCGGTCGCTGACCGGCGACCGGCGCGGGATCGTGGTGACGGGCCCGGCGGGCTGCGGGAAGACCCGCCTGCTCGCCGAGGCGGTCCGTGGTGGCGGCGGCTGCGTACGGGCGGCCGGTACGCCCGAGAGCCGGGCGATGCCCTTCGCCGCGTTCGCCCATGTGCTGCCCGAGGCGGTCACCCTGCCCCGCGCGGTCCACCTGCTGTCCGGGGCGGGCACCGTGGTCGTCGACGACGCGCATCTGCTCGACGACGCCTCGGCCGCCCTCGTCCACCAGCTCGCCGTGCACGGCCGCGCCCGCCTGCTGGTGGCCGCCCCGGACGGCTCCGCGACGCCGGGGGCGATCACCCGGCTGTGGACCGGGGAACTCCTGCCGCGGCTGGCGCTGGAGCCACTGCCGGAGGAGGAGACCGCCCGGCTCCTCACGGCGGGCGCCGGCCCTCTCGACCCGCTGACCGCCGGGCGGCTGCTGCGGCTCGGCCGGGGCGACCTGCGGTTGTTGCGCGAACTGCTGCACGCCGTGGGGCCCTTGCTCGCCGCCGGTCCGGACAGCGGCGAGCGCGGGTGGCGGGGGCCGGTCCCGCTGACCGCGGCCGTCCGGGCGTACGCCGCCCCCGTCCTCGGCCGCGACTGCCCGCGCGAACGCGAGACCCTCGACCGCCTCGCCTTCGCCGAGCCCCTGGAACCCACCGTGGACGGCCTCGACCTCGCCGCCCTCGAAGCGCTCGAGTCCGACGGGGTGATCGAGGTCGGGCCGCGGGGCGGCGTCCGCTTCACCCACCCCCTCCACGGCCCCGTCCTGCGGGCGGCGGCGGGCAGGCTGCGGGCGCGCAGGCTGTCGCCCGGCCCTGAGGCGTACGCCGCCGCCCTCGACGCCGAGGCGTCCGCACTGGCCCGCCGGATCGACGGGGACGACGTCAGGGCGATGCCCACCCCCGTGGGCGACTTCCTGGTCGCCGAGGCCGGGCCCGTGCCGGGGGCGTACGCCGCCGTACGGGCCCGGTTCGCCCGGCTGCGGGGGGAGCCGAGGACCGCGGCCGCCTGGGCCGGGGAGGGGCTGCGGGCCGACCCGGGGGACGTGGCCTGCCGGGACGAACTCGACCGCGCCACCGGGCTCGGGTCCCCCCGCCCCATGCTCCGTGAGCCCTACGACGCGGTCCGGCTCGGCACTCCCGGGGAGGCGGCCGGCCGCCGGCTGAGAGGTGTGTTCGCCCGGCACGCCGACGCACTCGCCCGTGCCGACGGTCCCGCCCTGGACGCGGCGGCGGAGGAACTGGCCGAGCGGGGCTTCACGCTGTTCGCCGCCGAGGCGTACGCCCAAGCGGTGGCGGTGCACCGCGATCCCCGCGCCGCCCGGCACGCCCGGACCCGGGCCGTCGCCCTGGCCCGGCGCTGCCAGGACGCCCGGACACCCGCGCTGTCCGGACTGGCCCTCGGTGAACTCACCGCCCGGCAGCGGCAGATCGTGACCCTCGCCGCGGCGGGGCTGAGCAACCGCCAGATCGCCGAACGCCTGACCCTGTCGATCCGCACCGTCGGCAACCACCTGTACGGCGCCTACACCCGCCTCGGCGCCGTCGACCGCACGGCCCTGCCACGCCTGGCGGAACCCTTGGAGGCACAACTGGCCTGAACACCCCCACCCGGCGTCCCGCCCACCCACCCACCGACCGGCGGCCTGACCCGCGCAGGGGACGGGTCGGGCCGCCCGTGCTGCGGGAGTTGAGCCGGGGCCGAAGTCCGCCCCGGCTCGGCCGCGCAGGCTCGGGTCCTGTCGGTCCCGGGGCCGGTTGGCCCGCGGCTGCGGTCCGGTCGTCTGCCGACCAGCGGCCAGGAGTTCGGCCCGGGGCCTGGTACGGCGTTGTTTCGGGCGTCGCCGTCCCGTTGGTCCTCCGGGGCCGGTCGGCCCGCGCCTGAGGTCCCGGGCGCGGCCCGACCCGCGTAGGGCATGGGTCAGGTCACCGCGCGGGCCGGGAGTTCCGTCCCGGGGCCCGGTGTGTGGGGGCGCCCGTAACCATGGCCGCTCACCGACCAGGTGGCCCGACCCGCAAGGGGCGGGTCAGGCCGCGCCGAAGGCCGAGAAGGCCCAGCCCGTGGCCTGGTGCAGGGCGTCGCCGGGCAGGGCGGCTCGGGCGTCGCGGAGTGCCTCCGCCAGGGACAGCCCGGAGTCCAGGCCCTTGTGCAGCGCGAGCATCAGCGGCACGACCGCGGCGTCGTTCACGGGGGCGCTGCACGCCACCACCCCCGCCGTGCCGAGCGGCAGCAACGCCGTGACCAGGCCCAGCAGTTCGTCCGCCCCGACCGACGCGAGGCGCGCGGTGTCGCAGCAGGACAGGATGATCCGGTACGGGCTGCGGTCCAGCCGCTCGAAGTCGTGCACGACGATCGGGCCGTCGGCCATCCGCAACGAGGAGAAGAGCGGACTGTCCGCACGGAACGTGCCGTGCGCGGCGATGTGCGCCAGTCCCGCCCCGTCCAGCTCGCGAAGCACCCGCGACACCCGCGCCCCGCCGCCCTCCAGGACCGTCGCCCCGCCGTACCGCCCGGCCAGCTCCGTCACCTCCGCGCCCGCGCCGGCCAGACCCGGGCCACGGACCAGTACGGCCCGGCCGTCCGCCGGCGGCGCGGTGTCCCGGGCCCGCAGCCAACTCGCCGCCGACGGCGAGACGCTGAGCACCCGCTCCCGCAGCGACGGCAGCAGCGCCCACGGCACCCGGTGCAGCCGCCCCGGCGGCACGATCACCACCGGCCCGCGGCCCAGCTGTGCCGCCGCCGGGCCCAGCAGCAGGTCCTCCAGCCGCCGCCCCGCCGCCTCCACCACCGGCAGCCGGGCGTCCGCCCCCGGGTGGGCCAGCCGCCGCAGCCCCGCCTGCACGTGCTCGGCCTCCCTCTCCGCCTCGGCGGGCGACCCCGCCTCGAACCTCCGCACCCGGCCCCGCCCGCACAGCAGCACCTGCACGCGTCCGTCGAGCACGGCCAGCTCGACCAGCAGCACCTCGTCGCCCAGCCGCTCCAGCAGCCGCTCCACGTCGAACCGGTTCCCCTCGCCCGGTGCCGCACCCCGGATGTGCAGGGTGCGGGAGCGGATCTCCCGTTCCAGGCGCCGCTGTTCGCGCTCCAGCGCCACCACCGGCCGGCCCTCCATCCGGGCGGCCTCCGCGCGCGCCGCGATCTCCCGGAACGCCGTCATGCCGCTCAGCAGCAGGGGGTCGGCGGGCGGCCGGGTCGGCGGGGCCGCCAGCACGGTGGCCCGCCAGCGCTCGCTCCACACGAGCAGCCGCCGCGGCCCGCCGGAGACCAGACTGGCCCGCTGCGCCAGCGCGGCCAGCTCGGCACCCTGTGCGGTGGCCCGGGCCCGCAGCTCCGAGGCGCCCAGCGTCGTCCGGTGGTCGTCGAGGAGGTCCAGACCGCGCCGGCACGCCTCCAGCACCCCGCGCGCCGACCCGGCCGCCCGCGCCCGCAGCGCCTGCGCGGACCAGCCCGTCAGCCGCGCCAGCGGCGGGCCGCTGCGCCGGCTGCGCGCGGCCAGCGCCAGGTGCCGCTCGGCGTCGGCCGTCCACCCCAGGTCCAGGGCGATCCGGCCCGCGAGCAGCGAGGCCTCCGGCGCCGCGGGAGCACCGAAGGCCGCCAGCCGCTGCGCCAGCGCCGCCGCGTCCGCGACGAGCCGGCCCGAACCGCGCCCGGCCGCGTGCCGCGCCTCGGTCAGCACCAGCCGGGCGTGCGTCTCCCACCAGGTGCGCCGCTGCCTTGCGAACAGCCGGACCGCGACGGCGGCGCGGGCGATCGCCGTCTGCGGGTCCCCGGCCAGCCGGGCGGCCCTTGCGGCGACCAGGAGCAGCTCCGCCTTGCGGGTGGACTGCCCGCCGATGCCGTCGAGCCGGCCGATCGCCGTGTCCGCCTCGGCCAGCGCCTCGGGTGCCAGCCCGGCCGCCATCAGCACCTCGCAGCGCCGGATGACCAGCATGAACGTCGGTGTGCCGAGCCGGGCGTAGCGCTCCTGGGCCTCGTCCAGCAGCCGCAGTGCCGCCGGCACGTCCCCGGAACGGAACGCGGCCAGCCCGCGGCTCTCCACCGCGTCCGCCTTGTCGTGCTCCTGCCCGGTGGTCTCCCACAGTGCCTCGGCCGCGGTGAAGTCCGCCTCGGCCCGCTCCACCGCGCCGAGCGCCAGGTGCACCGTCGCCCGCAGGGTCAGCGCCCGTGCCGTCCAGATCACGTCCCGCGCCTGCCGCAGCACGGGCACGGCCCGGCGCACGTCCTCCAGCGCCTCACGGTGGTGCCCGAGCACCCACCACACGTACGCCCGCCGGAACAGCACCCGCGCCCGGGTGTGCCCGGTGCCCCGCGCCACCCCCCGCTCGAACGCGGCCAGCCCGTCCCGGGTGCGCCCCGCGTGCACCAGGGCCACGCCCAGGGTGGCCAGCACATCCGCCTCCCGGTCGGCCGAGCCGGCGCGCGCGGCGCACGCCCGGGCCCGCCGCAGGTGGCCGATCGCGAGCCGCAGATCGCCGAAGTCCCGCTGCCAGATGCCGATCACCTGGTGGGCGACGGACGCCTCCAGCGGGCCCGGACCGGTGTCCAGCAGCGCCCGCGCCTTCGCCAGGGCCTCGCCCGGGTCGGCGAACACCAGGGGCAGCAGCTCCGCAACCGACTCGCTTCCCGCCGTCACTCCTCGGATGGTAGTGGCCGCAGGCCCGCGCCCCACAGGGCGGCGGTGTATCAAGAAGGCGCACGGCGGCTCCAGTCGAAGAGAATCGACGCCCGCTCCGCGGCACCGACCGACGCCGTCGCCCCCGAGAGGACCCGCATGGCACCTCAGCGCTTCCACGAGCAGTTCGACCAGATCCAGCGCTCGATGCCGGACGTCCCCCTGGCGATGGGACCCGACGATGCGGCGGAGTTCATGTACGAGAAGGGCGTCGTCCTCGTCCGCGACGGCGAGGAGGCCCGGGTCGTCGAGGACGCCGTGCGGGCCCACTTCACGGCGGCACCCGATCTCGACCAGGAGCAGGTGCGCCGGGCCGGGCCGCTCACCAACCGCAGCGGCATCACCCGGATCCGCGTCGGCGACCCGGGCGAGGGCGGCCGGGACGCCGACCGCGCGGTCGTCCACGCTCTGCGCTCGGTACGGGAACACGAGTCCCGGGCGGGACGCCGGATGGCCGCCCGCAACCACGTGGTGCACATCGCGGTCAACGCCTGCCCCGGCGACGAACCCGTCCCCGCCCCGCTCAGCGAGCCGCCCAACCCGGCCGCCGCGGGCACCCCCCACGACCCGGCCACCGCCGTCGGCGTCCTCGTCGTCGACACCGGCCTGATGCACGACCACCGCTCCTGCGGCCTGCTCGCCCACACCGTCGGCGACGCCCAGGTCCGCGAGCGCGACGAGCGGGGGATCCTCCAGCAGTACGTGGGGCACGGCACGTTCATCGCCGGGCTCGTCGCCGCCGTCGCGCCCAACACCGACATCACCGTGCGCGGCAGCCTCAACGACGCCGGTGCCGTGCTGGAGTCGGAGTTCGGGGACAAGCTGTTCGAAGCCGTCGACGCGAGCGGCTGGCCCGACATCCTCAGTCTGTCCGCGGGCACCTCCAACGGCCGCACCGACGGCCTGCTCGGCGTCGAGAACTTCATGCGGGAACTGCGCGACCAGCGCACCCTGCTGGTCGCCGCCGCCGGCAACAACGGCAGCGGCAACCCCTTCTGGCCCGCCGCCTACGCCGGCCTGCCCGGCTGGGAGGACTGCGTGCTGTCGGTCGGCGCCCTGCGCAGCGACGGCGAGGGCGGCGCCTGCTTCACCAACCACGGCCCCTGGGTGAAGGTCTACGCCCCCGGCGAGCGCCTCACCGCCCCCCTCACCGGCTTCGACTCGCCCGTACCGTACGTGTACCAGCACTCCACGTACGACGCGTGCCGCTACGGCTCCGGCTACGGCTGCACCTGCCAGACCCCCGGTCACAGCGGGGTGCTGAGCGACGAGGGCGCGGCGGCCAAGCCGGACCAGGTGATGTTCGAGGGCTACGCGCAGTGGAGCGGCACCTCCTTCGCCACCCCCGTCACCGCGGGCCTCGTCGCCGCCCGCATGACCGCGCACGAGGAGCGCGACCCGCGGGCCGCCCGGCGGGACCTGCTCGCCTCCGACGCCGGGTCGGCGCAGGTGCGCGGGGCGGCCGTGGCGGCCCTGCGTCCGCCGACCTGGCGCCCGGTCCCGGTCCTGCAGCCGGCCCCGGGACGGTGAGGACCACCGCACGGACCGGAACAGCCCCCTCCACGGCGTACGATGACGTGCCGTACTCGAGGGGTGGGGCTGCCGTGGACCGTACTGATGCCGGCGCGCTCGTCCAGGCCGCGGCCGAGGGCGACGCGGCTGCCTGGAAGGCGCTCGTGGAGGGGCTCGGCCCCCTGGTCTGGTCCGTCGTCCGGGCCCACCGGCTCTCCGACGCCGACGCCCACGAGGTCTACCAGACCACCTGGTTCCGCTTCGCCCAGCACCTCGGGCGGATCCGTGAACCCGGCAAGGCGGGCGCCTGGCTGGCCAGTACCGCGCGCCACGAGTGCCTCAAGGTGATCAGGAGCGCGCAGCGGCTGACCCTGACCGACGATCCGGGCCTGCTGGACCGGCCCAGCGAGGACGGGACGCCGGAGCAGTCGCTGCTCGACGCCGAGGAGGCCGCCGAGCAGAGCGAGCGGGTGCGCAGCCTGTGGCGGGAGTTCGAGCAACTGGGCGAGCGGTGCAGGCAGTTGCTGCGTGTGCTGATGGCGACACCGCCGCCGAGCTACCAGGACGTGTCCGCCGCGCTCGGGATCGCGGTGGGCAGCATCGGACCGCTGCGCCAGCGCTGTCTGCGGCGCCTGCGGGCCCGGCTCGAGGCACGGGGGGCGGCATGAGCGGCATGCGGGACGACGACCTCTTCGGCGAGGAGGACTTCGACGACCGGGAGTTCGACGACGAGCTGCTGGAGGAGGAGCTGCGGCAGGCCGCCGCCGTGCTCGACCCCGTGCCGTCGGAACTGCACCAGATCGCCCTGGACGCCTACGCGTTGCACGACCCCGGTGCGCGGGTGGCCGAGCTGACCTTCGACTCGCTGGTCGACGCCCTCCCGGTGCGGGGGGTCACCGACGCGCCCCGCATGCTGACCTTCCAGGCGGGCGAGGTGAGCGTCGACGTCGAGGTCGGCGCGCACGGCCTGATCGGGCAGGTGCTGCCGCCGCAGCCGGCGCGCGTGGAGGTCCTGGGCGGGCCCCGGCCGGGCACCCCGCTGACCGCCGACGACCTCGGGCGCTTCTCGGGCGGCCCGCCGCCGTCCGGCCCCTTCGCCCTGCGGTTGCGGACGGGCGGGGACGTGGTGGTGACGGAGTGGCTGCGGGCCTGACGGGCGCGCCCGCCGGCCGGCGTCCGAACCGCCTCAGCCGGTGGCGGCCGGGCCGGACACGGCGTCGGTGAGCCGGGCCAGCGCGCCCGCGAGCCGTTCCAGTCCGGGTCCGGCGGGGCCGCCCGGCTCGCGCATGTAGGTGTCGCGGCGGATCTCCACCATCAGCGCGCTCACCTCGGGCCGGGTCCCGTGGAACTCCAGGGGCACGTAGGTCCCGCTGAACGGGGTGTCGAGCCCGGTCTCCCCGAACACTCGCCGGGCGGCGTCCAGGAGTGCCGCCGGGGTGTGGAAGGGATCGGTGCCCAGGCAGACGGGCGGGCGGGGCCCCTGCCCGTGCAGCTCGTAGGGGAGCGGCCGGCTCGGGTACGAGTGCACGTCGATGATCACGGCCCGGCCGCAGGCCGCCAGCCGGTCCGCCACGGCTCGGGCCATGGCCTGCGCGTACGGCAGGAAGTACCGCTCGATGAGCGGCCCGGTGTCGGCGCCCGGGGGCCGCAGCGCTTCACCGTGCGTGGTGCGCGTGTACACCGCGCCCATGCCGACGGCCAGCATCTCCTCCCGCTCGTCGGGGAACCGCTCCGGGTCGACGACCAGTCGCGACAGGCGGTTCACGAACCGCCACGGCGTGACGCCGGCCAGCCCGGCCGCCCTCTCGGCGATCCGGTCGGTGTGCGCGTCCGTGATGTGGTCCAGCTCGCGCGCCAGTTCCTCGTCGCCGAGCGCGATACCGGCCCGTACGGCGGGCGGGACGGCGCGGGCGGCGTGCGGCACATGGAGGATCACCGGGGAGGCGGCGGCCCCCGGCAGCAGGGCGAAGGGCGGCGCGGCGTCGGTCACGGGGCGGCTCCGGGGGCGGGGTGTCGTCCGTCGTGCGGCGTGCCCGTCGAACCGGGCACGGCCGCGCACAGGGCTCCGCCCCGGCCGGGGCGGAGCGCGGCCGGGGCGGAGCGGGTGGACCGGTCGGTCCGGGGCGTCAGCTCAGCGACGCCAGGGCCTCGTTCCACGTGGTGGACGGGCGCATGGCCTCGGCGGCCTTCGCCGCGTCGGGCTGGTAGTAGCCGCCGATGTCGACGGGCTTGCCCTGGGCGGAGACCAGCTCGTCGACGATCTTCTGCTCGTTCTCGGCGAGCGTCTCGGCCAGCGGCGCGAACGCCTTTGCCAGGTCGGCGTCCTCGGTCTGCCGCGCCAGCTCCTGCGCCCAGTACAGGGACAGGTAGAAGTGGCTGCCGCGGTTGTCGATGCCGCCGACGCGGCGGGTCGGGGACTTGTCCTCGTTGAGGAAGGTCGCCGTGGCGCGGTCCAGGGTGTCGGCCAGCACCTGGGCGCGGGCGTTGCCCGTCACCTTGGCGTACTGCTCGAAGGAGGGCACCAGGGCGAAGAACTCGCCGAGGGAGTCCCAGCGCAGGTAGTTCTCCTTGACCAGCTGCTGCACGTGCTTCGGGGCGGAGCCGCCCGCGCCCGTCTCGAACAGGCCGCCGCCCGCCATCAGCGGGACGACCGACAGCATCTTGGCGCTGGTGCCCAGCTCCAGGATCGGGAACAGGTCGGTCAGGTAGTCGCGCAGCACGTTGCCGGTGACGGAGATGGTGTTCTCACCGCGGCGGATGCGCTCCACGGACAGCTTCGTCGCCTCGACCGGGTCGAGGATCCGGATGTCCAGGCCCTCGGTGTCGTGCTCCGCCAGGTAGGTGTTGACCTTGGCGATCAGGTTGGCGTCGTGCGCGCGGGTCTCGTCCAGCCAGAACACCGCCGGGTCGCCGGTGGCGCGGGCGCGGGTGACGGCCAGCTTCACCCAGTCCTTGATCGGCGCGTCCTTGGTCTGGCAGGCGCGGAAGATGTCGCCGGCCGAGACGGCCTGCTCGATGAGCGCGGTGCCGTCGGCGTCGACCAGGCGGACCGTGCCGGTGACCGGGATCTCGAAGGTCTTGTCGTGGCTGCCGTACTCCTCGGCCTTCTGCGCCATGAGGCCGACGTTCGGGACCGTGCCCATGGTGGACGGGTCGAAGGCGCCGTTGGCGCGGCAGTCGTCGATCACGGCCTGGTAGACGCCCGCGTACGAGGAGTCGGGGATGACCGCGAGGGCGTCGTGCTCCTGCCCGTCCGGGCCCCACATGTGGCCGGAGGTGCGGATCATGGCCGGCATGGACGCGTCGATGATGACGTCCGAGGGCACGTGCAGGTTGGTGATGCCCTTGTCGGAGTCGACCATCGCCAGCTCCGGGCCCTCGGCGAGCTCGGCGTCGAAGGAGGCCTTGATCTCGGCGCCCTCCGGCAGGGCCTCCAGGCCCTTGTAGATGCCGCCCAGGCCGTCGTTGGGGCTCAGGCCGGCCGCGGCCAGCTTCTCGCCGTACTGCGCGAAGGTCTTCGGGAAGAAGGCGCGCACCACGTGGCCGAAGACGATGGGGTCGGAGACCTTCATCATCGTGGCCTTCAGGTGCACCGAGTACAGGATGCCCTCGGCCTTGGCGCGGGCGACCTGCGCGGTCAGGAACTCGCGCAGGGCGGCGACGCGCATCACGGAGGCGTCGACGACCTCACCGGCGAGGACGGGTACGGACTCGCGCAGCACCGTGGTGGAGCCGTCGTCGCCGACGAGCTCGATGCGCAGCGTGCCGTCCTCGGCGATCACCACGGACTTCTCGGTGGAGCGGAAGTCGTTCTCGCCCATGGTCGCCACGTTCGTCCTGGACTCGGAGGTCCAGGCGCCCATGCGGTGCGGGTGGGACTTGGCGTAGTTCTTGACCGAGGCGGGGGCGCGGCGGTCCGAGTTGCCCTCACGCAGGACCGGGTTCACGGCGGAACCCTTGACCTTGTCGTAGCGGGCGCGGATCTCGCGCTCCTCGTCGCTCTTGGGGTCGTCCGGGTAGTCCGGCAGCGCGTAGCCCTGGCCCTGCAGCTCGGCGATCGCGGCCTTGAGCTGCGGGATGGACGCCGAGATGTTCGGCAGCTTGATGATGTTGGCGGCGGGCGTCTTGGCCAGCTCGCCCAGCTCCGCCAGGGCGTCCGGGATGCGCTGGTCCTCGGCCAGGTACTCCGGGAAGACGGCGATGATGCGCCCGGCCAGCGAGATGTCGCGGGTCTCCACCGGGACACCCGCCTGCGAGGCGTACGCCCGGACCACCGGCAGGAAGGAATACGTCGCCAGGGCGGGGGCCTCGTCAGTGTGCGTATAGATGATGGTCGAGTCAGTCACCGGGTGCTCCGCTCCACGTCTGCAACATTGCTCGACATCAAGATATCTCGTGATCGACCCGGTCTCGACAGGGGTCCGGGCCCAGTTTCCCGCCATCCGGCCCGCCGCCCGCGAAGACCCAGGTCGGCGCGGGACCCGGGCGCCCCGGCCCGCGGACGGCCATCCGGGGCCGTGCGCCGCCGCCCGGCCCCACGCCCACGGCCCCGGAGCCGGCGGGAGTGACGGCGGGCGACCGGCCGGACGCGGAGCGCGTCCGCGCCCGGCCGGGACCCGGCCGCCGGGCGGCCGCGGCCGGGCTCAGTCGAAGCCGGCGACCGGCAGCGCGCCCGGCTCGATCGCGCCGGTGCGCTGCTGCGGGATGACCACCGCGCCCTGCTGGAGTGCCACGGTCCGGGCCGGGGCGGGGATGCGGATGCCCTCCGCCCGGTAGCGCCGGTGCAGCCGCTTGATGAACTCGTGCTTGATCCGGTACTGGTCGCTGAACTCGCCCACGCCCAGGATCACCGTGAAGCCGATGCGGGAGTCGCCGAAGGTGTGGAACCGGATGATCGGCTCGTGGTCCGGCACGGCCCCCTCGACCTCGGCCATGGTCTCGGCGACGACCTCGTTGGTCACCCGCTCCACGTGCTCCAGGTCGCTGTCGTAGGCGACCCCGACCTGGACCAGGATGGTCAGCTGCTCCTCGGGGCGCATGAAGTTCGTCATGTTCGCCTTGGCGAGCTGGCCGTTGGGGATCACGACGAGGTTGTTGGACAGGTTCCGGACGGTGGTCTGCCGCCAGTTGATGTCCTCGACGTAGCCCTCCTCGCCGCTGCTGAGCCGGATGTAGTCGCCGGGCTGGACCGTCCTGGAGGCGAGGATGTGGATGCCCGCGAACAGGTTGGCCAGGGTGTCCTGAAGGGCCAGCGCCACCGCGAGGCCACCGACGCCGAGGGCGGTGAGCAGGGGCGCTATGGAGATGCCCAGGGTCTGGAGCACCACCAGGAAGCCGATCGCCAGGACCAGGATCCGGGTGATGTTCACGAAGATCGTGGCCGAACCGGCGACCCCCGACCGGGACTGGGTGACCGAGCGCACCAGCCCGGTCACCACCCGGGCCGCCGACACCGTCGCGACGAAGATCAGCAGCACGGTGAGCACCTGGTTGGTGGTGTGCTGCACCGCCCGGGTCAGCGGGAGCACCGCCGCCGCGCCCGCCACGCCGCCGACCACCGCGGCCCACGGCACCACGGCCCGCAGCGCGTGCACGATGACGTCGTCCCCGCTCCAGCGGGTCCGGTCCGCGTGCCCGCCCAGCCAGCGCAGCAGCACCCGCAGCGCGAACGCCGCCAGCAGGCCCGAGGCCAGCGCGATGCCCGCGAACAGCAGATCGTCCAGGGTGAGGGCCCGGTTCACCGCTCACCTCCGGGGAGGCGAAGCGCCGCGAACGCCGTCCGCGGCGGTCGGATGTGAAGTGTCGTCACGTCGTCACCTGCTCGTTCTGCGTGATGTCCGATGGTGTCCGGCCACCCGGCCCGGCGGTCGGCACGGTCGTTCATCCTGCCGCATCCCGCACGGGGTTCCGTACCGCGGGCCGGGGTGAGCGGAGGGTGACCCGGGGCACATGACGCACCGTCACGCACGCCGGAGGCGCCGGGTCAGATCACCTTCGTCCGCACCAGCGCCGCCAGCGTCAGCGCCCCGGGCACCAGCGGCAGCCACACGGTGACGACCCGGAAGGCCAGCACCACGGCCGTGGCCACCGCGGCCGGGCCGCCCGCCGCCACGAGCGCCATGACCAGCGCCGCCTCCACCGACCCGATCCCGCCTGGGGTCGGCACCAGCGCCACCGCGACCGTCGCCGCCAGATAGGCCACCGCCATGTGGCCGGCCGGCACGTCCAGCCCCAACGCCCGTCCCACCAGCACCAGTACGGACGCCTGCAACGCCGGGAACGCGAGCGCGCCGCCCCACAGCGCCAGCGCCCGCGCCGGGCGGGTGTGCACCCGGCGCGCCTCACCGAGCGCCGTGCGCAGGAACGACACCAGCGCCGCGCGCAGCCGCCGCACCAGGACGAGGACCAGCACGGCGATCACCAGCACCGCGCCCGCCCCCGCCAGCAGCGGCCCGAACGCCGCCTCCGGGACGAGCGCGCCCAGCCGCAACGCACCGGGGAACGCCAGGAGCAGAGCGCCCAGCAGGGCCACCCGGCCGACGCTCTCCGCCAGCAGGTACAGCGCGAGGGCGGCCGAGGAGCGGGCCAGCGGCAGCCCGCACACCGACAGGAAGCGCAGGTTGACCGCGCTCGCGCCCAGCCCGGTCGGCAGCATGTGGTTGGCGGCGCCGGCCGCGAACTGCGTGGCCAGCAGCCGCCGTCGGGGGAGGCACTCGACGACCGCGCCCTGCCGGGTGCAGGAGGCGGCGACCCAGGTCAGACAGGTCGCCCCGGTCGCGGCCAGCAGCCACGGCCACTCGGCGGTGCGCAGGTGCGCGAAGCCCTCGGCGAGCACCGAGCGGTGCCGCACCGCGACCACGGTGACCGCCAGCAGCGGCAGCAGGCACAGGAGTTGCCGCACGCGGCGGGCCGGGACGCGACGGGGGAGCCGGGCCGGCCGGACGTCGGGAAGCTGAACCGCTGTCACATCGGACGAGGCTTCCCACCCCGCGCCAACGGCGGGTTGCGGAAGCGGAGCCTGCGGATGGCGCGCGGGAAGCGGCTGCGTGGGAAGCGTCATCGGGACCTTTGCGCGGTGGGTCGGGGAAGAGGGGGATCGGGCCGATTGTGCGGGATGTCGGGGCTGTTGCGCGAGCTCCTTGACCTCAACGCCGCTTGAGGTCCTACGTTCCCACCCATGAGCATGGAGACCACGGCGTGGACGCAGCTGTACAGCGTCATGAACGCCCAGCAGGAGCGCCGCCCCTTCGCCCTGGCGACACTGCGCCGCGTCGGCGCCTTCGCCCGTCCGCACCGGCGCCGGATCGTACTGTTCGTCCTGCTGGGCGTGGGCACCGCGCTGCTCGCGGTGGCCACGCCGGTGCTGGCCGGCAGTGTCGTGGACACCATCGTGTCGGACGGCGACGAGGCGGCCGTCGTACGCCTGGCCCTGCTCATCGCGGTGATCGCGGTCGCCGAGGCGGTGCTGGGCGTCCTCGGGCGCAGGCTCTCGGCGACGCTCGGGGAGCACCTCATCCTGGATCTGCGCACGGCCGTCTTCGACCACGTGCAGCGCATGCCGGTGGCGTTCTTCACACGCACTCGTACGGGCGCCCTGGTCTCCCGTCTCAACAACGACGTCATCGGCGCCCAGCGCGCGTTCAGCAACACCCTGTCCGGAGTGGTCAGCAACCTCGTCACCCTCCTGCTCACGCTGGCCGTGATGCTGACCCTCTCCTGGCAGATCACCCTGCTCGCGCTGGTGCTGCTGCCGGTGTTCGTGCTCCCGGCACGCCGCATGGGCAGCCGTATGGCCCGGATGCAGCGGGAGGCGGCCACGCTGAACGCGGCGATGGGGACCCGCATGACCGAACGGTTCTCCGCACCCGGCGCCACCCTCGTCAAGCTCTTCGGACGGCCCGAGGAGGAGTCCCGGGAGTTCGCCGAACGCGCCCGCCTGGTGGCGGACGTCGGGGTGCGCACGGCCACGGCCCAGGCGGCGTTCATCACCGCCCTCACCCTCGTCTCCGCCCTCGCCCTGGCCCTGGTCTACGGCCTCGGCGGCTACCTGGCCCTGCGCGGCACCCTGGAGCCCGGTGCGGTCGTCGCGCTGGCGCTGCTCCTGACGCGGCTGTACGCACCGCTGACCGCGCTCGCCGGGGCACGGGTCGAGGTGATGAGCGCCCTGGTCAGCTTCGAGCGGGTCTTCGAGGTGCTCGACCTGAAGCCGCTCATCGAGGACAGACCCGGCGCCCGTCCGGTGCCCGAGGGGCCCGTGGCGGTCGAGTTCGACGACGTGCGCTTCGGCTACCCGGCCGCCGGCAAGGTCTCCCTGGCATCCCTCGAGGAGGTCGCCGCCCTGGACGAGCGGGGCGGCGAACAGGTGCTGCACGGTGTCTCGTTCCGCGCGGAGGCAGGCCGGACCGTGGCGCTCGTGGGGTCCTCCGGCGCCGGCAAGTCCACCATCGCCCAGCTGCTGCCGCGCCTGTACGACGCCGACGGGGGAGCGGTGCGCATCGGCGGCGTCGACGTCCGCGACCTGTCGGCGCGGTCCCTGCGCGAGACCGTGGGCATGGTCACCCAGGACGGGCACCTCTTCCACGACACCGTCCGCGCCAACCTCCTGCTGGCCCGGCCCGGGGCCGGCGAGGACGAGCTGTGGGACGCCCTGCGCCGGGCCCGGCTGGAGGAGCTCGTGCGGTCCCTGCCCGACGGACTGGACACCGTCGTGGGAGAGCGCGGATACCGCCTGTCCGGCGGGGAGCGGCAGCGCATGACCATCGCCCGGCTGCTGCTGGCCCGCCAGCGCGTCGTCATCCTGGACGAGGCCACCGCCCACCTCGACAACACCTCCGAGGCCGCCGTGCAGGAGGCCCTCGCCGAGGCCCTCGCCGGCCGAACGGCGGTCGTGATCGCCCACCGCCTGTCCACGGTCCGCTCCGCCGACCGGATCCTCGTGGTCGAGGCCGGGCGGATCGTGGAGCAGGGCACCCACGAGGAACTGCTCGCCGCGCAGGGGCGGTACGCCGAGCTGTACCGCACCCAGTTCGGGGGCGCGCGCCCCGCACCCGCGCAGGACCCGGAACAGCCCGCCATCGTGTAGGCCCCCGGCCCTGCCGGGCCTCCTGACGCCTCACTTCCGATTTCCGCTGGTGGGCGTCATGATGGGACGACTCGGCAACGGCGCCGCCTGCACCGGACGCACGGCCGTCGGCCACCTCACCGGCACGGAGGCGAAAAGGAGCGGCGCCATGGGCGCGGACGGCGACAAGCCGGGGACCATCGACGTGCTCGTGGTCGACGACGACTTCATGGTGGCCCGGGTCCACCGCCGGTACGTCGAACGCGTCGAGCCGTTCCGCGTCGTCGGCGAGGCCCACAGCGGCGGCCAGGCCATCGAGGCCGTCGGGGCGCTGCGCCCCGACCTCGTCCTGCTCGATCTGTACCTGCCCGACCTGTTCGGTCTCGACGTCATCCCCCGGCTGCGCACCGCCGGGCACGACTGCGACGTGATGGTCGTCAGCGCGGCGCAGGAGGCGGAGACGGTGCGCGGCGCGGTGCGCCGGGGAGTGGTGGACTACCTGCTGAAGCCCTTCGGGTTCGCGGACCTGAGCTCCCGCCTGGAGCGCTACGCCGCCCAGCGGGGCAGGCTGCTGAGCACGGTCGTCCGGGGCCAGGCGGACGTGGACCGCGTCCTGGCCGGCGCGTTCGCACCGGCACCGGCCCCCACCCTGCCCAAGGGCATGAGCGTGGAGACCGCCGGGCTGGTGGAGCGCGCCCTGCGCGACGCGGACGGCACCCTGTCCGCCACCGAGTGCGCGGCCCTCACCGGCCTCTCCCGGGTGAGCGCCCGCCGCTACCTGGAGTACTTCCACAGCATCGCGAGCGCGGACGTGACGCTGCGCTACGGAGCCACCGGACGGCCCGAACGCCGGTACGCCTGGCGGGCCTGAGCGGCGGGGCCGTCCGGCCGGGCGGGTCAGGGGCGGTCGGTGAGGTAGCCGCCCATGGAGGTGAAGTACTCGGTCGCGGGCAGTTCCCGGCCGTCCGCGGTGCGCACCCGGGTGAGGGCCAGGCCGCGGTTGCGCCCGGTGCGGGCGTCGGCCCCGGCGACGATCACCACGCCGTCGCCCTCGCGGTAGAAGATGCGGCCGGGGGTGCCGCCGTAGCGGCCCTCGGACACGAACGAGGCCAGGACGTCCAGGCGCCGGCCCCGGTGGAAGGTGTAGGCGCTCGGGTACGGCTCGGACTGGGCGCGCACCAGACGCTCCAGGTCCTCCGCGGGCCAGGACCAGTCGATGCGGCCGTCCTCGTCGGAGCGCTTGTGGAAGAAGGACGCCTGCGAGCGGTCCTGCGGGGTGAACTCCGTCCGCCCGGAGGCGATCAGGGCGAGGGCGCCGATGGTGACCGGGGCGATGAGGTCGACCGTCTTGTGGAACAGGTCGGTCGCCGTGTCCGCCGGCCCGACCGGCACGGCTTCCTGCCGGACGATGTCGCCGGCGTCCAGTTCGTCGTTCATCATGTGCGCGGTGACGCCCACCTCGGACTCGCCGTTGATCAGGGCCCAGATCAGGGGCGAGAAGCCGGCGTACTTCGGCAGCAGCGAGTCGTGCACGTTCAGCGTGCCGTGGCGCGGCAGGGCGAAGATGCGCGGCGGGATCCACGTACGCCAGTTGTTGGCCACGATGACGTCCGGATCGGCCGCCTTCAGGCGGGCGAACAGCTCCTCGTCGTCGGGGCGGTTGCGGATGAGCACCGGGACGCCGTGCTCCTCGGCGAGGTCGGCGACGGAGTCGCTCCAGATCTTCTCGTAGGCGTGCTCGCTCTTGGGGTGGGTGACGACCAGCACGACGTCGTGCTCGGACTCCAGGAGGGCTTGCAGGGTGCGGTGGCCCCAGGTCTGGTAACCGAACATGACGACCCGCATGGGGTTCCTCCTCAGGGGCAGGGCGATGACCGAGGCAAGTAAAGCAAGGCTTGCCTTAGTTCACAACGGGGCCTTCAATGCCAGGAGTTGGCGAAGCGTCAGGTGGCGGGCTGTCTGTTTTGTCCTGTCGACACGTCCTGACGGTTTAGCTTAGGCTCACCTAAGTTTCACGGGGATGCCGGTCTCCAACTGGCATGCCCGTCTCCCGTTCCCTCCCCACCCGACACGCGGCTGCCCCGCACGATGGGAGTGACATGTCGCAGGTTCCTCCTGATGACGCACCACCGGTCCACGACCTCATCGGAATCGGCTTCGGCCCGTCCAACGTGGCCATGGCCATCGCACTCCGCGAGCACAACGCACACGTCGGCGGGCAGGAGGCGGTCACCGCTCGCTTCTTCGAGCAGCAGCCCCGCTTCGGCTGGCACCGCGGCATGCTCATCGACGACGCCACCATGCAGGTCTCCTTCCTCAAGGACCTGGTGACGCTGCGCAACCCGGCCAGCGAGTACAGCTTCCTGTGCTACCTGCAGAGCCGGGGCCGGCTGATCGACTTCATCAACCACAAGAACCTGTTCCCGCTGCGCGTGGAGTTCCACGACTACTTCGAGTGGGCGGCGTCCCGGGTCGACGACATGGTCTCCTACGGCCACGAGGTCGTCGGCGTCGCGCCCGTCGGCCGGGACGGCGTCGTGGAGCACCTGGAGGTGACCGTCCGCTCCGGCGGCGGCCTGGAGGTCCACCGGGCCCGCAACCTCGTCATCGGCACCGGGCTGCGCCCCCTGCTGCCGGACGGCGTCGAGCGCGGCGACCGCGTCTGGCACAACTCCGAACTGCTCGCCAGAGTGGACGAGTTGACGGGCACCTCGCCCACACGCTTCGTCGTCGTCGGTGCCGGGCAGAGCGCCGCCGAGAACGTCGCCTACCTGCACCGCCGCTTCCCCGGCGCCGAGGTCTGCGCGGTGTTCTCCCGCTACGGCTACAGCCCCGCCGACGACAGCGCCTTCGCCAACCGCATCTTCGACCCGCAGGCGGTCGACGAGTACTTCGCGGCCCCGGAGGACGTCAAACGCCGCCTGATGGACTACCACGGCAACACCAACTACTCCGTGGTGGACATCGACCTCATCGACGACCTCTACCGGCAGGCGTACCAGGAGAAGGTGCTCGGAGCCGAACGGCTGCGCTTCCTCAACGTCTCCCGGCTCACCGGCGTCAAGGAGTCGCCCTCCGGCGTCCGGTGCACGGTGCAGTCCCTGGTCACCGGGGAGGAGACCGACCTCGACGCGGACGTCGTGGTCCTGGCCACCGGGTACGCCCCGGCCGACCCCACCGGCCTCCTCGGCGAGGTCGCCGACCGCTGCCTGCGCGACGACGAGGGACGGGTCCGCGTCGAGCGGGACTACCGCATCGCCACCGATCCCGCCCTGCGGTGCGGCATCTACCTCCAGGGCGGCACGGAGCACACGCACGGCATCACCTCCTCCCTGCTGTCCAACACGGCCGTCAGGGTGGGCGAGATCCTCGACTCCCTCCTGGGCCGCGGGCCCGGATCCGGAGCCGGCCCGATGCGGACCCTCACCGACGGCACGGGCAGCACGGCCCGCTGACGGGTGGCGCAGGCGGGCCACCCCGCCCGAGCGACTTAGGCTGCCTCACTTCACGCCAGGGTGCCGCCCGCCCTCGAACCGAGGGCGCGGCGTACCGGACACGAGAGCAAAGGGACGTCGATGCTCCTGCACCGAACGAAGGCCGGACGGCTCCGGCGAGGGTCGTCGGCGATGCCGTACGCGGTCGCCGGACCCGTCGACCCGGTCGGGCAGGAGTGAGCGCCACCGACACGCGCGCCGCCCCGGCGGCCCTGCGCACCACGACCGGCCGGGAAGCCGGCCGCTGGGTCGCCGCACACTGCCGTGAGACGCCCTGGCTGACCGCCGCGACCGTGCTCACCACGATCGCGGGGGCGGCCCTCCAGGTCCTGCCGGTGCTGCTGCTCGGCCGCGTGGTCGACGGGGTCGTCGGGGGCGAGGACCGGTCGGTCCTGGTCACCGTGGGCGTCCTGATCGGCGTCGCCGCGCTGCTCGGCGCCGCGGCCACCGCGGTGTCGACCTACCTCATCGGCCGGCTGGGCGCCGACCTCCTCGCGCGCCTGCGCGAAGGCGCCGTCCGCGCGGTCCTCGGCATGCCGAGCGCCCGCGTCGAACAGGTCGGCCGGGGCGATGTGCTCTCCCGGGTCGGCGACGACGTGGCCGTCATCTCCAGGGGGATCCGCACCGCCGTCCCCACGGTGTTCTCGGCGGGGGTGCTGGTGGTCGTCGCCACCCTCGGCATGTTCGGGCTGGACTGGCGCCTCGGCCTCGCCGGCGCGGGCGCGCTGCCCGCCTACGCGCTCGCCCTGCGCTGGTACCTGCCCCGGTCCGCGCCCCTGTACCGCCGGCAGCGGACGGCCCAGGCCGACCGCGCACAGGCGTTCATCAGCGGCCTGAACGGCATCGACACCGTCCGGGCGTACCGCCTGGAAGGGGCCTTCCGCCAGAAGGTCACCGACGAGTCGTGGCGGGTGCGCGACCTCGGCGTCGAGGTGTTCCGCTTCTTCGGCCGGTTCGTCGGCCGCGAGAACCGCGCCGAGTTCATCGGGCTGGTCCTGATCCTCCTGGTCGGCTACGCCCTGCTGGAGGCGGACGCCGCCACCCTCGGCGAGGTGGCGGCGGCTCCGCTGCTGTTCCACCGGCTGTTCACCCCGCTGGGCGCCATCATGTTCACCTTCGACGAGGCGCAGAAGTCGGGCGCGAGCCTGACCCGCCTGGTCGGGGTGCTCGGGGAGTCGTCCGGGGAGCGGCTGGTCGGCGACGCGTCCGTCACCGCCGCGGAGCCCGGGGCGTACGCGGTGACGGTGCGGGAGCTGACGTTCCGCTACCCGGGCGCCGCCGAACCGGTGCTGCGGAATGTCGACCTGTCCATCCCCGCCGGGAGTTCCCTCGCGCTGGTGGGCGCGACCGGCGCGGGCAAGACGACCCTGGCCGCGCTGATCGCCGGCATCGGCACCCCGGAGACCGGCACGGTGCGCATCGGCACCAGGGACCTCGCCGATCTCGACGAGGCGGGGGCACGGGCCCTGGTCAGCATCCTCACCCAGGAGACCCACGTCTTCTCCGGCCCGCTCGCCGACGACCTGCGGCTGTCCGCGCCCGGCGCGAGCGACGCCGAACTGCGCGCCGCCCTGCGCACCGTGGGGGCCGGCGAGTGGGCCGACGCCCTGCCCGAGGGGCTGTACACGCCGGTCGGCGAGGGCGGCGAGCGGCTGGACGTCACCAAGGTCGCCCAGATCGCCCTGGCCCGGCTGGTGCTGGGCCGGGCCCCGGTGGTGGTGCTCGACGAGTCGACCGCGGAGGCCGGCAGCGAGGGAGCCGCGGAACTGGAACGGGCCGTACGGGCCGCGTGCGAGGGCCGGACCACGCTGTTCGTGGCGCACCGGCTCTCCCAGGCCATGGCCGCCGACCGGATCGCCGTGCTGGAGGCGGGACGCGTCGTGGAGCAGGGCACGCACGAGGAACTGGTGGCTCAGGGCGGCCGGTACGCACGGCTGTGGCGGGCCTGGAGAGAGGGTAGTCACGCATGAAGCAGTCGGGCGCTCGTCTCGTACGTCTTTCCAATCCGGCACTGGCCGGTGTCCGCCGCCGGATCGGCGACCACCCGGACCGGACCATCGCCGAGGCCTGCGCGATCTCCCTGGCCTACTGGGCGACCGGCCGCAGTCCGGAGGGCCTCGACCTCACGCCCGGCACCCTCTTCGCCGACGTCCTCGGCTGGGCCGCCAACGGCGGTGCCACGACCGGCGGTTGGCACGTCACGGCCGACGGACTCGGCATCACCCTGCCCGACGGCGTCGACGCCGCCGATGCCCAGCTCACCCTGGACGACCTGGCCGACTTCCCCGACCGGCCCCTGGGATCCGTCGGCCCGTCCAGCGTGGCCGCCCGGCTCGCCACCCTGGCCGAGTGGAACGACAACCGGGCCGACCGGGACCGCCCCTGCGTCGTCGAGATGTTCCGGGCCCAGGCGCTGGCCCGACCGGACGCGGTCGCCGTCGTCGACGAACACCGCTCACTGACCTACCGTCAGGCCGCGGCGCTGTCGGCGCAGTTGGCCCACCACCTCGTGGAGCGCGGACTGCGGCCCGAACAGGTCGTCGGCATCTCCCTCGACCGCTCCGCCGACATGGTGATCGGCCTGCTCGCCGTCCTCCAGGCCGGGTGCGCCTTCGTCCCGCTCGATCCGCAGTGGCCCGCGGCGCGCCGGGCCGTCGTCGTCGAGGACGCCCGGGTCGTCCTCCAGCTCAACGCCTCCGGCGAGCACGACCCGGCCGAACCGGACGCCGTCGCCGTCGACCTCGGCGACTGGCGCTACGAGGCGTACCCCGAGGACGGCACCGGCGTCACCGTCCCCGGTGACGCCCTGGCCTACGTCATCTTCACGTCCGGTTCGACCGGGCGGCCCAAGGGCGCCATGATCCGGCACGAGGCCATCAGCGAACGCCTGCTGTGGCAGGTGAACGAGATCCTGGGCTTCGGCCACGACGACGCCTCGCTGTTCAAGGCGCCGCTGTCGTTCGACATCTCCGTCAACGAGATCTTCCTGCCCCTGGTCTCGGGCGGCCGGCTCGTCGTCCTGCGGCCCGGCGGCGAACGCGACCCGCAGCATCTGCTGGGCGTCATCGCCGAGCAGCGCGTCACCTTCACGTACCTGGTGTCGTCCATGCTGGACGTGCTGCTGGAGATGGCCGGCGACTCCGGGAGCCTGGACAGCCTGCGGCACGTGTGGTGCGGCGGCGAGGTGCTCACCCCCGAGCTGTACGAGCGGTTCCGCACCAAGCTCGACATCCCCATGTACCACGGGTACGGCCCGGCCGAGACGACCATCGGCGTCTCCCACGTCGTCTACCGCGGCGCCGCCGAACGCCTGTCGACCTCCATCGGCCGCGCCAACCCCAACACCCAGCTGTACGTCCTGGACGAGGAGCTGCGCCCCGTCCCGGTCGGCGTCGGCGGCGAACTGTACGTCGGCGGGTTCCTCCTCGGCCGCGGCTACGTCGGCGCCCCCGGCCTGACGGCCTCCCGGTTCGTCGCCAACCCCTTCGCCGCCGACGGCTCCCGCCTCTACCGCACCGGCGACCTCGCCCGCTTCGCCCCGGACGGCTCCCTGGACTTCCTCGGCCGCGCCGACAACCAGATCAAGATCCGCGGCATGCGGCTGGAGATCGAGGACGTCGAGATCGGCCTCGCGGAACACCCCGCCGTACGGCACACCTGCGTCGTCGCGAAGCAGAACGCGGCGGGCGGCACGTACCTCGTCGGCTACGTCATCCCGGCCGCGGGGAGCGAAAACTTGCGGGCGGAGGACGTCAAGGCGTGGGCCGCCGCGCACATGGTCGCGTACATGGTGCCCGCCCACGTCGTCGTCCTGGCGGAGTTCCCGCTCACCGCCAACGGCAAGCTCGACCGCAACGCCCTGCCCGAGCCCGCCGTCGGCGCGTCCTCTCTCGTGCGGCCCGTCACGGACGACGAACGCGCCGTGTGCGACGCCGTCGCCGAGGTGCTGCGGCTCGACGAGGCCGGCGTCGACCAGGACTTCTTCCAGCTCGGCGGCGACAGCATCCTCGCCATCTCTCTGCTGAGCGCGCTGCGCGAGCGAGGGCTGCACATCACGGCACGGCAGATCTTCGCGCACCCCACGGCGGGCGCGCTCGCGGCGGTCGCGAGCCGGGAGGCCGTGCGGACCGTGGACCACGCCGACGTCGCCACCGGCACCGTCGTCGGCTCGCCCATCGTGCAGTGGCTCGGCGAGACCACCGACGCCGTCGACGGATTCGTCCAGTCGGTCGTGCTGAACACCCCCGCCGAGCTCACCGCGGACGCCCTCGGCACGCTGCTCACCGCCCTCCTCGACACGCACCCCATGCTGCGCGCCCGCCTGGTGCGCGGGGAGCGCTGGGGCTTCGACATCCCCGAGGCCGGGCGGGGCCGGGCCCGGTGGCGCGAGAGCGACCTCCCGCTCGACGCCTGCGTCGCCCTCGCCACCGAGGGAGTGGACCCCGAGGGCGGTGTCATGCTGAGCGCCGTCCTGCGCCGCGCGGCACGCCAACTCGTGCTCGTCGCCCACCACGTGGTGATCGACGGGGTGTCCTGGCGCGTGCTGATGGAGGACCTGGCCACCGCGTGGCGCCGGTACGGTGCGGGAGCCCCCGTCGAACCGGCCCCGGAGGGCACCTCGTTCCGGCGCTGGACCCAGCTGCTGGAACGCGCCGCGTTCGACGCCGACAGCTCGTACCACCGCCGCCCGCTGCCGGGGGAGGACCTGCCGCTGGGCCGGCGCCACCTGGCCGCGACGGACACCGTCGCGCGCGAACGCCTGCACACCGTCTCGGTCGGCCCCGAGGCCACCGCCGCGCTGCTGGGCGAGATCCCCGCGAAGTTCCACACCGGGGTCGACGCCGTGCTGCTCACCGCCCTCGCCGTCGCCCTCGCCCGGTGGCGCCGCGACCTGGGCCAGGACCAGACGTTCGCGTACATCGAGCTGGAGGGCCACGGCCGCGAACCGCAGTGCGTCGCCGGCCCGGCCGGGTTCGAGCCGGACCTGTCGCGGACCGTCGGCTGGTTCACCACCCTCTGCCCGGTCACCGTCGACCCCGGGCCGGCGGCCGACCCCACCGATCCCGGCTACCTGGCCGCCGCCCTCAAGGCGGTCAAGGAGGACCTCGCCCGGGTGCCCGACCACGGCGTCTCCTACGGCGCCCTGCGCTACCTCGCCGACGTGGAGTTCGACGCACCCGCGCCGCAGGTCCTCTTCAACTACCTCGGCCGTTTCGCCGCCGGCGCCCCCGGTGACTGGCAACTCGCGGGCACCACCGGACAACTGGGCGAGAAGCGCGACCCGGGCATGCGCCTGCCGCGCGCCCTGGAGTTCAACGCCATCGCCGAACCCGCCGCCCGCGGCGCGTACGAACTGGTCACGACCGTCTCCTGGCCCGACGGCATGTTCACCGACGCGGACATCACCGCCCTCGCCGGCTACTTCCGCACGGCACTGGAGGCACTGGCCGCCCTCGACCGGGGCGGGCACACCCCCGGCGACTTCCCCCTGGTGCCGCTCACCCAGGCCGACGTGGACGCCCTGGACGGGCCGGCCCTGCGGGACGTCCTGCCGCTCACCCCGCTCCAGGAGGGCCTGTACTTCCACTCCGTCTTCGACGACGACTCCGCCGGGGCCTACGTGGAGCAGCAACTGCTCACCCTGGACGGCGAGATGGACACGGACCGGCTCGCCGCGG
Organism: Streptomyces sp. NPDC053665; assembly: GCF_055585285.1. Lineage (NCBI taxonomy): Bacteria > Bacillati > Actinomycetota > Actinomycetes > Kitasatosporales > Streptomycetaceae > Streptomyces > Streptomyces sp. NPDC053665. The sequence continues at coordinate 652,118 of NZ_JBVJKK010000001.1, read as the reverse complement.
CGGCGACCCGGCTGCTCACCCTCTTCCCCAACCTGGCCGCCCGCTTCACGTCCCTGGCCGACGGCCGCGTGGTGTCCGTGCTGGAGGACGGCGTGCCGGCACCCTTCACCACGCTCGACCGCCCCGGCATCACCGACGAGGAGATACGCGACCTCGCCGAGCGCGACCGCCGGGCCGGCTTCGACCTCGCCACCGGCCCGTTGATGCGCTCCACCCTGATCCGGGCCGGAGCGGGCCGCGACGTGCTGGTGCAGACCGTCCACCACATCATCGCCGACGGCTGGTCCGTCCCGCCGATGCTCCGCGCGCTGCTCGCCGAGTACCACGCACCGGGCACGGTCCACCCGGCCGGCGGCTTCACCGACTACCTGCACTGGCTCGCCGGCCGGGACACCGAGGAGAGCGACCGGGTCTGGCACGGGGAACTGGCCGGACTGCCCGGTCCCTGCCTGGTCGCCGAGGGCCGCACCCCCTCCGACCGGTTCGCCGACGCCGTGGTGCACCCCCAGGACGACCTCGACACCGCCGCGCGCGAGGCCGGCGTCCCGCTGAGCGTGGCCGTGCACGCCGCCTGGGCCCTCACCCTGGGCGGCGTCCTCCAGCGCGACGACGTGGTGTTCGGCTCCACGGTCTCCGGCCGCGACGCCGACGTGCCCGGCATCCAGGACATGGTGGGCCTGTTCATCAACACCGTCCCCGTGCGGGTCCGCTGGACAGCGGACACCACCGCGGCCGGCCTGCTCACCGCGGTCCGCGACCACCAGACCCGCGTCCGGCCGCACCAGCACGTCTCCCTGGCCCGCATCGGCCGCCGGGCCGGCACCGGGCCCCTCTTCGACACCCTGGTGGTGTTCGACGTCGCCACCGACCCGACCGCCCTGGGGCGCCCCGGCGACACACTGAAGGTCACCGGCATCGTCAACGAGGGCGCCCCGCACTATCCGTTGACCCTCGTGGTCGAACGCGCCCCCGACGGCCGCCCCCGCTTCAACCTGGTCCACGACGGCGCGTTCCTGCACCCGGCCACGGCCCGGACGCTGCTGCACACCTTCACCCGGACCCTCACCGGTCTGCTCACCCGCCCCGGCACCCCGGCCGCCGACCTGGCACGGGACGGCGACCGACGGCCCGCCCCGGTCGCCCCCGCCACCCTGGACGCCCTCTTCGACGCGGCCGCCCGCCGCGACCCGGCCGCGACCGCCGTCACCCAGTGCGGCCTCGACGGCACCACGCGATCCGTCACCTACGGCGAACTCGCCCGGCTCAAGGACGAATTGGCGTCCGTCCTGCGCGCCGCCGGGGTGGGGCCGGGCACCCGGGTGGCCGTCGCCGTCCCGCGGTCGGTCGAGCAGGTCGTCGCCCTCGTCGCGATCGTCCGCGCCGGCGGCGCCTACGTCCCCCTGGACGTGGCCTACCCCGACGAGCGGCTGGAGTACGTCCTCGCCGACGCGGCCCCGCAGGTCGTCCTCGTCGACCGAGAGCACCGCGACCGTCTCACGGCCCTGGTGAGCCGGGCCGACGTGCCGGCCCACGTCCTCGTGCCGGGTGAGACACCACCGGCCGCCCCCACCCGGCCGGGGCCCGGGCCCGACTGGCGCGACCCCGCGTACGTGATCTACACGTCCGGGTCGACCGGCCGGCCCAAGGGCGTCGTCGTCCCGCACTCCAGCGTGGTGACGCTGCTGGCCCGCACCCAACCGGACATGGGCTTCGGCCCGGACGACGTCTGGGTGCAGTTCCACTCCTTCTCGTTCGACTTCGCCGTCTGGGAGCTGTGGGGCGCACTGGCCCACGGCGGTGAACTGCTGGTCCCCGACCACGCGCTGACCCGCTCACCCGTCGAGTTCCACCGGCTGGTGCGCGAACGAGGCGTCACCGTGCTGAACCAGACGCCGTCCGCCTTCCACCGGTTCATCGAGGCCGACCGGGCCGCCGGCGAACCGCTGCCCGCGCTGCGCCGGGTGATCTTCGGCGGCGAGGCCCTGGACCCGGGCCGGCTGCGCGACTGGGTCGAACGGCACGGCACGGCCGCGCCGGAGCTGGTCAACATGTACGGCATCACCGAGACCACCGTCCACGTCACCCACCGGGTGCTGCGCGAGGAGGACCTCACCGGCGAGGCGGGCACGAGCCCGATCGGCGGCCCGATCCCCGGCCTGGTCACCCACCTCCTCGACGAACGGCTCCGGCCCGTCCCGCCCGGCCGGGTGGGCGCGATCTACGTCGCCGGCGACCAGCTGTCCCTCGGCTACCTGGGCAGGCCCGGACTCACCGCCGGACGGTTCGTCGCCGACCCGTTCGCGGCCGACGGCTCGCGCATGTACCACACGGGCGACCTCGCCGTCCGCACCCTCGACGGCGAACTGCGGTTCGTCGGCCGCGCCGACGACCAGGTGCAACTGAACGGGTTCCGCATCGAGCCGGGCGAGGTCGAGGCCGCGCTCAGGGACCTGGACGGCGTGCGGGACGCGGCCGTGACGGTGTCGGACACCGGTGACCACCTGGTGGCGCATGTGGTGGGCGACGCACCCGCCGACCTGGAGGACCGGCTGGCGGAGAGGCTGCCCGCCCACATGGTCCCGCGCCGGGTGCTCCCGATCGAGGCCCTGCCGCTGACGGTCAACGGCAAGCTCGACCGGCGCGCCCTGGCCGAACGCCCCCTCGGGACCGACGGGAATCAGGCGGCGGATCCGGGAACGGCCGCGGACCACCACGCGGCCGTCACCGCGCTGGTGGACGTCTTCGCCCGGGCGCTGCCCGGAGCGGACGTGACCGCGGACACCGACTTCTTCCGCGCCGGAGGCGACAGCATCGTCGCCATCACGGTCGTGAACCGGGCCCGGGCGCAGGGCCTGCCCCTCACCCCTCGCGACGTCTTCCTGCTCAAGACACCCCGCGCCCTGGCCGGACACCTGCGCAGCGGCACGGCCACCGCCCCCGCGCCCGAGAGGGCCCACCGCGAGGACGGACCGCTGCCCCCCACCCCGATCATCCTCCGCCGGCGCGAACTCGGCGGCCCCCTGGCCCGCTTCGCCCAGGCCCGCGCCCTCCCGGCGCCCGCAGGCGCCACCCACGCCGACGCCGTACGGGCCGCACGGGCCGTCGTCGCCGCGCACCCGGCCCTCCGGCTGCGCCTCGGCACCGCACACGGCGTGTGGACCCTGCGCACCGAGCCCGCGCGCGAGATCACCGTCGCACGGCCGGACACCACCGACGCGACAGCCGTCGCCGACGAGGCGGCCGGACGGCTCGACCCCACGACCGGCGACCTGATCGCCTTCGCCTGGCTGGAGGCGAGCAGGACCCTGGTCGTGACCGTGCACCACCTCGCCGTCGACGCGGTCTCCTGGCTGATCCTGCTCGACGACCTCACGGCGGCCCTCGGCGGCGCGTCCCTCGCCCCGCCGACGACGTCCTACGCCGAGTACGCCGAGGCCCTCACCCTCCGGTCGGCCACCGGCGCCGACAGCCTGGACCACTGGGTGAACACCCTGCGGGCACCGCGACCGCTGCCCTGCGGCGGGCCGTTGCGCGAGACGACCGTCGTCGTCGCCCCCGACGTGAGCGACCGGCTCACCCGCACCGCCCCCGCCGCGCTCGGCGTCGGCCTCACCGAACTGCTCTGCGGGGCCCTGCGCACCGCCCTCACCCGCGTCCAGCCCGAGCCCACCGACCTCGCCGTCGACCTGGAGCGGCACGGCCGGGTCCCGGTGCTCCCGCACCACGACTACACCCGGACCGTCGGCTGGTTCACCGCCATCGCGCCGGTCCGGCTCACCCCGCACACCGATCCCGTCGCCGCGGCCCGCGAACTCGCCGCGCGCCAGCCGGACGAGTCCGGGCACCTCGCCTACGGGCAGCTGAGGTACCTCGACCCGCAGACCGCGCCCCTGCTCACCGGCCGCCCGCAGGTCCTGTTCAACTACCTCGGCCGGGGCGGCGAGTCCCGTGCCCTGCACCTGAGCGCGGGGCAGCAGCCCAGCCCGTACGCCGTCGAGGTGAACGCCTGGACCGACGACGCCACCGGCAGCCTGCTGGCCGAGTTCGTCCTGGCCGACGGAGTGCCGGACGAGATCACCGAGCACTGGCGCGACGCCCTGCACCACATCACGGAAGCCGCCGTGACCGCCGAGCGCACGGCGCCGGTCACCCCGCTCCAGCGCGGCCTGTACTTCCAGGCCCAGCTGGGCGGCCCGGCCGGCCACTACGTCGCCCAGAACTGGTTCACCTTCGACCGGCGCCTGGACGCCGGCGCGCTGGCCGAGGCGATGGCGTACGTGATGGCACGGCACCCGGTGGTGGGCGCCGGGTTCACCACCGACGACGACGGCAACCCGGTCCAGGTCCTGCGGGCCGGCCGGCGCGTCGGCGTCCGCACGGTCGAGCTCGCCTCCCAGGCGGAGGCCGACGAGCTGCGCGCCCGGGACCGCGTCACCGGGTTCGACCCGGGCGAGCCGCCGCTGATCCGCATGACCGTGGTGCGGCTGCCCGGCGACCGCGACGGGCTGCTCCTGAGCTACCACCTGATCCTGTGGGACGGCTGGTCCCGCGAGATCGTTCTGCGCGACCTCTTCGACGCCTACCGCGCCGTCCTCGCCGGCGAGCCCCTCGACCCGGCACCGGCCGTCCCGGGCTTCGAGGAGTACGCCCGGGCGCTCGCCGCCCGCGACCCCGGCCCGGCCGAGCGCTTCTGGACGGACCACCTCGCCGGCCTGCCCGGCCCGACCCTGCTGGCCGGACCCGCGCCCTCCCTCCCCGACGACCTGCCGAAGGCTCTCGTGCACACGCTGTCGGCCGAGCATTCCGACCTGGTCCGGGAGGCGGCCAGGACCCACGGCGTCACCCTCAACGCGGTGCTGACCGGCGCGTTCGGCCTGCTGCTCGGGGCACGCACCGGCCGCGGCGACGCGGTGTTCGGTGTCACGGTCTCCGGCCGCGAGGGCGAGGGACTGTCCGGCGTCGTCGGGGTGCTCCTCAACACCGTGCCGACGTGGACCCGGGCCCGCCCGAACGACTCGGTCCGCGCGTACCTGACGGCCGTGCAGGCGGCCCGGGTCGAGGCGATGGAGCACGAGCACCTCGGGCTCGGCGAGATCCAGCGGGCCGGCGGGCACGACACCCTGTTCGACAACCTGTTCGTGCTGCAGAACTTCCTGGACATGGACGCGTTCGCCGAGATGAACGCCCGGCACGGCATCACCTCGGTGCGGGCCGACGACTCCACCCACTACCCGTTCACCTGGGTGGTCACCCCCGGCGACCGGCTCACCGTCAAGCTGGAGTACCGCGACGGCGACACGGCCGGCGCCCGCCGCCTCCTCGACGACTACCTGGGCGTCCTGGAGCACCTGTCCCGCGCGACCGGCCCGGTCGGCGCCCTGCCGGGCCTCGCACCGGTTCCGCGGGCGGGGGAGCGCACCGCCATCGGCACCGACACCGTCGTCGACCGGTTCGACCGGGCCGCCGACCGGACCCCCGGACGGGTGGCCCTCGTCGCCCACGGCGCGACACTGACCTTCGCCGAACTCCGGGACCGCAGCCGCCGGATCGCCGGAGTGCTCGTCGCGCGCGGCATCGGCCCCGAGACCACCGTCGGGCTCGCGATCCCGCGCTCCCTCGACTCCATCGTGGCGCTGTTCGCGGTCCTGCGCACCGGCGCCGCCTACGTCCCACTGGAACTGGACCACCCGGACGAGCGGATCGCCGCCGTCATGGACGACGCCCGGCCCGAGGTGACCCTCACCGTGAGCGCGGTCGCGCACCGGCTCACCGGCGACCTCATCGCACTCGACCGGCCGCTCGACGAGGCCGCGCCGTACACGACGTTCGACCCGCACGACCCCGGCCGGCTGCGCCATCCTGCCTACACCATCTACACCTCCGGCTCGACCGGCAGGCCCAAGGGCGTCGTCACCGAGTACGCCGGCCTGACCAACATGCTGATCAACCATCAGCGCCGCATCTTCGAGCCGGTGCTGGCCCGCCACGGCCACCGGGTCCTGCGCATCGCGCACACCGTGTCGTTCGCCTTCGACATGTCCTGGGAAGAGCTGCTGTGGCTGGCCGACGGACACGAAGTGCACATCTGCGACGAGGAGTTGCGCCGCGACGCCCCACGGCTGGTCGCCTACTGCCTGGAGCACGGCATCGACGTCGTCAACGTCACCCCGACCTACGCGCAGCAACTCCTCGCCGAGGGACTGCTGGACGACCCCGCGAGGCGGCCTGCGCTGGTGCTGCTCGGCGGTGAGGCCGTCACCCCGGCGCTGTGGCAGCGCCTGGCCCGGACCGAGGGCACGGTCGGCTACAACCTGTACGGACCTACCGAGTACACCATCAACACCCTCGGGGTCGGCACCTTCGAGTGCGCGGACCCCGTGGTGGGCGTCCCCATCGACAACACCGACGTGTACGTCCTCGACCCGTGGCTGCGGCCCCTGCCCGACGGGGTGCCCGGCGAGCTGTACGTGTCGGGCGTGGGCATCGCGCGCGGCTACCTCGGGCAGCCCGGCCAGACCGCGCACCGCTTCGTCGCCTGCCCCTTCGCGGCACCCGGGGAGCGCATGTACCGCACCGGCGACTTGGTCGTGCGCCGGCCCGACGGCCACCTGGCCTACCTCGGCCGCACCGACCAGCAGGTCAAGATCCGCGGCCACCGGGTCGAACCGGGGGAGGTCGAGGCCGCGTTCGCGGCGCACCCGGCGGTGCGGTTCGTGGCGGCCGTCGCCCAGCCCGACCCGCAGGTCGACGGCGCCCACCGGCTGGCCGCCTACCTGGTGCTGGACGGGGCGGAGCTGGCGGACGTCGCCACCGAGGTCGGTGCCGCCCTGCCGGACTTCCTGCGCCCCACGCACTACGCGCGGGTCGACGCCCTCCCGCTGACGGTGAACGGGAAGGCCGACACCAAGGCGCTGCCCGAGGCCCGGCCGCTGGGCGCCCTGACCACGGCGGGGGAGCGGGGCCCGCTGACGGAGACCGAGACCACGGTGTGCGAGATGTTCGCCGAGGCACTGGACCTGGACGACGACGAGGTGAGCGCGGTGAGCGACTTCGTGTCCCTCGGCGGACACTCCATGCTGGCGGTGCGGCTGGCCGGGCTGCTCCGCCGCGAGTACGGTCCCGTGATCACCATCCGTGACCTGTTCACCCTGCGTACCCCGGAAGCGATTGCCCGCCACCTCGATGACCACTGACGCACAGCGGCCCCGCCAGGGGGCCGCCATCCTCCGCACCGCCCTGCGCCGCAACCTCGGCGCGATGGCCTGGGGCACCCTGCTCATGGGCCTCTACCAGGCCGGTGAGACGGCCTTCCCCATCGCACTGGGCCTGATCGTCGAGCACGCCCTGCGCGGCGACCGCGGCCTCGGCGCGCTCGCCCTGTCGATCGGCGCCCTGGCCGTGATCATCACGACGGTGTCGTTGTCGTGGCGGTTCGGCATGCGGATCCTGCAGAAGGCCAACACGACCGAGGCGCACCGCTGGCGTGTGCAGGTCGCCGGCTGCGGACTGCAACCGGTGGCACGGGACGTCGACCTCAAGTCGGGCGAGGTGCTGACCATCGCCACCGAGGACGCCGACCAGACCGCCGACATCATCGAGGTGGTGCCGCTGCTGGTCAGTTCGCTCGTCGCGGTGCTCGTCGCCGCGGTCGCGCTGGGGCTGGCCGACCCGCGGCTCGGGCTGCTCGTGATCGCGGGCACCGTGGCGATCCTGTCGGTGCTCAGCGTGATGTCCCGGCGGATCGGCTCCAGCACCCAGGAGCAGCAGGCACGCGTGGCACGGGCCGGGGCCAAGGTCGCCGACCTGATCACGGGCCTGCGCCCGCTGCACGGCTTCGGCGGCAACCACGCCGCGTTCCGGTCCTACCGCGAGGTCAGCACCGAGGCGCGCCGGCAGTCGATCACCGTCGCCCGGGTGAACGGCGTCTACGCGGGCACCGCGCTCGCCCTCAACGCGGTCCTCGCCGGAGCCGTCACCCTGCTGGCGGGTCTGCTCGCCTTCGAGGGGCGCATCACCATCGGGGAACTCGTCATGGCCGTCGGTCTCGCGCAGTTCATCATGGAGCCGCTGAAACTGTTCTCGGAGATGCCCAAGTACGTGATGATCGCCCGGGCGTCGGCGGAGCGCATGGCCCTGGTCCTGGCGGCGCCGCCGGTCATGACCCCCGGCACCTGCCGTCCCGCCCCGGGCGGTGGCCTGGAGATCGACGGCGTCCGCCACGGCACGCTCGACGGCCTCACCGTCAAGGTGAAGGCGGGCGAGTTCGTGGCCGTCGCCCCCTACCAGCCGCGCGCCGCGGCCGATCTCGCCGCCGTACTGGCGGTCGCCGTCCCGCCCGCCGCCTACGAGGGGACGGTCCGCATCGGCGGGCAGGACCTGGCGGAGCTGTCCGTCGAGGCCGTCCGCGCGCACCTGCTGGTGAACCCGTACGACGGCGAGATCTTCGCCGGCACCCTGCGCACCAACATCGACCCCACGGGGACGAGCGGCACGGTGGCCGAGGCCGTCGAGGCGTCGCTGCTCACCGACGTCGTCGCCCTGCACCCCGAGGGCCTCGACCACCCCGTCCGCGACCGGGGCGCCAACCTCTCCGGCGGCCAGCGCCAACGGCTGTCCCTGGCCCGCGCGCTGGCCGCCGACACGGAGATCCTGGTGCTGCACGACCCGACGACGGCGGTGGACGCGGTCACGGAGCAGCTCATCGCCCGCAACGTGTCCGAGCTGCGCAGGGGCCGCACGACGATCGTCATCACCAGCAGCCCGGCGTTCCTCGACGCGGCGGACCGGGTGCTGGTCCTGGACGGAGGGGTCGTCACGGCGGAGGACACCCACCGCAACCTGCTGGCGAACGAACGGGGTTACCGCACGGCGGTGGCCCGCTGAGCGCTCGTGCGGTGGGACGGCCGGCCAGGGCCCCGCGGAATCCGGGGCGGCTCACCCACCGAGGGCCCAGCCGACGTCCCTGAGCAGCGCGTGCCGCCACCCGGCCCGGTCGTGGCCGGACGGCGACCGGGACACCCGCACGGTCGCCCCGGCCCGTTCGGCCAGTTCCTCCACCACCGCGCAGTGAGGCAGCATCCGCCTCTCGTGCTCCCCGACGTCGAACGCCACCCGCAGCCCCGACAGGTCCGCACCCCGGCGCAGTCGCTCGGCGATCGCACCGCCGGCCGGGCCGGCCAGCGGATCGGCCCGCCGCGAGGCATCGGCCGTCCACCAGAACGACCCGGACTGACACGCGACCCGCGACACCAACTCCGGGAACTCCGCAGCCGCGTACAGCGCGCTCAGCCCGCCCAGACTCTGCCCCGCGACCACCAGTCGCGCCGGCTCGGCGGGCACGCCCGACTCGGCAACCAGCGGCAGCAGTTCGTCGCGCACCGCCTGCCACAGCTCGGGCCGGCACCCGAACTCGGCCGCTCTGTCCCTGACCGGCAGGAAGACCAGGGTGACCGGCGGCAGTCCACCCGCCGCCACGGCCGAGTCGAAGGCGGTCATGGCCGGATGCAGATACAGCCAGTCGTCCCCGTCGAGCAGCAGCACCAACGGCCCGCCCCCGCCCGCCGGATGGACCCGGACGGTCCGTCGCCCCCCGAGCCGTTCGCTCGCCCACCGGATCCGCGTGCGCGGCAGGGGCAGGACCGCGTCGGCCGCGACGACGGGCCAGTGCGGCTGCTGCGGGGCGTCGGGCGTCGCCGCGACGGACCGCTCACCGCCCGCACCGGCCGGGTTCAGGGGGTCGGCGTACGACGCGTCCGGCGTCACGAACCGGTAGGTCACCCGCAGGCGCGCCGGCATCCGCACCGCGGCGTACCAGCAGTCCGAGTCCTCCCACCGCTCCAGCGGGACGGGATCCGACCAGCTCTCGAACTCCGCCGTCACCGGACCGGGCCCGCGCCACAGGAACAGGGTCACCCAGCCGCCGGCCCCGTCCGGCACCGCCGCGGGGGCGCCCGCCGCCGCCCAGAAGGCCGTACTGCCGGGTGTGCCCGGCAACCCGAACGCGGCGAAGGCGTCCTTCCCGTCGACCGCGGCCACGCGCATGGAACGTCTCCTTGTGAGCCGGAGGGGCACAGGTTAGGCTCCGTCAATTAGGCGAGCCTAACCTAATGTTGACCCCTTCGAGGAGGCACCGCGATGAGCACCAACCCCTTCGACGACACCGAAGGCCGGTTCCTGGTCCTGGTGAACGACGAGGGCCAGCACTCCCTCTGGCCCGCCTTCGCCGAGGTGCCCGGCGGATGGACGGTCGCCTTCGCCGAGAACACCCGCGATGCGTGCCTCGCGTACGTCGAGACGCACTGGACGGATCTGCGCCCCCGTTCCCTCGCCGCGTCGCAGGACGCCTGACCCGCCCGTGCTCTGCACCCGGCTGACCAACGCCCGTTTCCTCACCATGGATCCGGACAACCCGGTCGCCCACGACCTGGGCGTCTGGCGGGGCCGGATCGTGGGACTCGACGAGGCCGTGACCTCGCTGCCCGCCCGCGAGGTGATCGACCTGCAGGGCGCCACGGTTCTGCCCGGCTTCGTCGACGCCCATGTGCACCTGGCCTGGACGGGCCTGAAGCAGACCACCCCGAGCATCGCCGGCCGCACCCGCGTCGACGACGTGCTCGCCGACGTGGCCGAAGCCGTGGCCGGCAGCCGGGGCCCCGGCGACTGGGTCAGCATCGCCGGCTACGACCAGCGGGCCCTGGGCCGCCACCTGACCGCCGCCGAGCTCGACCGGGTCAGCGACGGGCGCAAGCTCTACGTGCTGCACGACTCCGGGCACGGCTGCGTCGTCAACAGCGCCGTCCTGGACCTGCTGCCCGCCGACGTCCCGCACGACGACGGCTTCCTCGCCGAACAGGCCATGGGCGCCGCCCGCGCCCTGCGCCTGCCCTGGTCCCAGCGGGACCTGGCCGACGCGATCGGCCGCGCCGCCCGCACCTGCCTGGCCGAGGGCATCACCGCATGCGCCGAGGCCGGCATCGGCGGCACCCTGTTCGGCCACAGCCCCGTCGAGCTCGGCGCCTACCAACTGGCGCGGGACGAAGGGCTGTTGCCGCTTCGCGTCCAGCTCATGGTGTCCGCGGACCGGCTGCGCCCCGTCGCCGCGCACGAGGACGACGGCATCCCCGCCGCCCTCGACCTCGGTCTGCGCACCGGCTTCGGCGACGACCGGCTCTCCGTCGGCGCCCTGAAGATCTACACCGACGGCGGCATGATGGCCCGGACGGCCGCGCTGACGACCCCCTACGAAGGGCTCGGCCACGCCGGCCAGCTGCAGGACGACCCGGACGCCCTCGCGGGGCTCGTCGTCGACGGGCACCTCGCCGGCTGGCAACTCGCCGTGCACGCGATCGGCGACCGCGCCGCCGACCTCGCCCTGGACGCCATCGAACACGCCCAGCGGCTCCGCCCCCGGCCCGGCGCCCGGCACCGTATCGAGCACGCCGGGCTGATCCGCCCCGACCAGCTGCCGCGCTTCGCACGCCTCGGCGTCACGGCCGTCGTCCAGCCGGCCTTCCTGCGGTACTTCGGCGACGACTACGCCACGATCATGGGCGAGGACCGGGCCCCCTGGCTCTACCGGGGCAGGGCGTTCCTGGACCACGGCATCCCCCTCGTGGGCAGCTCGGACCGGCCCGTCGCCGACGGATCACCCCTGCGCGCCGTCCAGTTCATGGTCGAACGGGCCTCCACGTCCGGCCGGCTCATCGGCCCGGACGAGGGCATCACCGTGGACGAGGCCCTGCACGCCTACACCGTCGCCGGGGCCCGTGCCTGCCACTGGGAGCACACCCTGGGCAGCCTCACCCCGGGCAAACGCGCCGACCTCGCCGTCCTCGGCGACGACCCGACCCGCGTCGACCCCTCGCGCATCGGCGGGATCGAGGTCGTGCAGACCTGGATCGACGGCCGCCCGGCGGACCCGTAGGAGAATCCCCGGGTCCGCCTCGCCCCCCGGGGGGCGGGGCAGGCTGATCGAAAAGGACTCGGCCCCGCCGTTTCCCCTGGCTACGCTGCCGCCATGGGCCACGCGAAGACCTCCTACGTCTGCCTCCCCTGCCGGGCGTCGTACAAGCAGCCGTACGACCCGGACAGGGCACGGGCGTGCCCGCGCTGCGCGCGGCTCCTGGTCCACGTGGGCTCGGCCTTCGCCGCACCCCGCCGCCGCGACACCGCGGCCTGGCGCACGCTCTCCGTGCTGCTGCACGCCGGCGTCCGCTTCCACAAGAGCTGCTGCGGCGGGCCCGGTCACCGGCCCCGCACGCCGAGGGAGGTGCGGGAGCGGATGACCCACGCCGCGCGCACGGGGGAGCCCTTCGCGCGGGCTCTCGTCCGGCTCCTCTGACCGAGGAGATCCGCTCAGGACGGGCAGTCGCCCCGTGTGGTGGCCGTGCCCCAGCGGACCATCAGATATCCGGACGCGCCGATCTCGGCCACGGCGTAACGGGAGTACGGCCAAGCGCTCCCGGCCCTCTCCCGTTCGCCGACCAGGGCCCGGCAGGCCACGCCGGCGGCCGGCGCCGCCCAGGCCTCGACCTGACTCTGGTTCCACTGCAGGTACTCGGACCAGACGTACATCGCCGAACTGCCGGGATCGAAGCCCACCTTGATGTGGTCGTGGCCCAGCACCCGGTCCGTGCCCAGCGTCCCGCGCCTCCTGTTGGTCCCCGCGATGATCTCCTTGGCGGTGGCGTCCGCGACCCGGATCTCCGCGTCGTCGCTGCTGGGGATCATCGCCTGCCCGAGCCCTTCCTGACCGGGCTGCCAGTCCTGCCCGCCGTCACCGGCCCCGCCCGTCTCGTCGCCGCCGGCCGCCGGACACGCCGTGCCGTTGCCGAAGCCGTCCTGCCAGGTCACCCGCGGCTCGCGGCCCTGCTCCTCCTCGACCATGACGTACGTGCGGTACGGGAGGTCCGGGTGCTGCCCCAGGACGACGTCGCGCAGGGTCAGGCACAGCGACCCGGCGATCTCCGTCTCCGCGAGCAGCGTCCCCTGCTCGTCGGAGGAGAGCCGGTAGGAGAGGTAGACCTCGCGGCGCGACGCGTCGAAGCGCACGGCCCCCGGAGCGAAGTCGACGCCGTCACCGAGCTGTTCCGCCTCGACCCCCTGGTCGTGGAGCACCGCGCGTGCCACGTCGTGTTCCGCCGCACCCTGAGCCGCCCGCGCCCGGTCCCAGCTCGCCGCGTTCGCCGAACCGGTGCCCTCGTCCTGCCGCTTCGCCTTGCCGTTCCCCTGCGCGGTGTTCGCCGTGGCCCGTCCGGCCCCGGCGGTCGTCGGCGGCGAGGCCGAGGCCGCGGACGAGCGACGGTCGCCGTCGCTGTCGCCGGGCAGCAGCGCCGCGACCCCGCCGGCCAGCCCGCCGACGACACCCGCCGCGAGGGCGACGGTGGCCAGCACCCGCTTGCGGGACCGGCGCGGGTCCGACGGAACCTGCCAGGTGGGGTCGTCGGCGGGGGGTATCTCCCACGCGGCCGTGATCATGTCGCCGGGCGCCTGGGCCGCACCCGCACCGGCGGCCTGGGTGACCTGGGAGGCCAGCAGCGCCGCACACTCCTCGGCGGCCTCGACCGCTGCCGGACGCTCACCGGGCTCCTGGACGAGCGCCTTCTCCACGACCCGGCGCAGGAGCACGGGGACCCCGTCGAGGTCGGCCTCGCCGGACATCACACGGAAGGCGACCACATCGGGTGCACCGGCCCCGAACGGCAGCCGTCCGGTGGCCGCGTAGGCGACCAGCGCCGCCCACGCGAACATGTCACCCGCCGGACCGGCGCTGCCCTGCCGGTACTGCTCGGGGCTGATCCAGCCGGGGGTGCCGGTCATCACCCCCGTCCGGGTGAGACTGGTCCCGTCCGCGGCGTGCGCGATGCCGAAGTCCAGCAGCCGGGGCCCGGCGGGCGTGAGCAGGACGTTCTGCGGCTTCACGTCGCGGTGCACCACCCCCGCGGCGTGGATGGCGGCGAGGGCCTGCGCGGTGGCGGCCGCGAAGGCGTACGGGCCTCCGTCCGTCAGCGGCCCGTGCGCGTGCACGTGCTCCGTCAGCGTCGGCCCCGGGACGTAGGCGGTCGCGAGCCACGGCGTCGGCGCGTCCGGATCGGCGGCGAGCAGGGGAACCACGTGCGGTCCGGTGACACGCGAGGACAGCTCGACCTCGCGCCGGAACCGGGCCCGGAACTCCGGATCCTGGGCCTGCTCCGGGTGGATCACCTTGACCGCGACGCGCAGCCCGTCCGGGGCGACGCCGGCGTGGACGGTACCCATGCCGCCCGCACCGAGACGGCCGACGATGCGGTAGGGGCCGATGCGGACCGGGTCACCCGGACGAGCCGGCTGCACCCTTCCGCCGGAGCCGATTGCGCTCACGAACACTTCCTTGCGACGAAGAGACGATCCGGACCGGGGGAGAGGCGACGACGGTCCGGTCCGGGCAAACGGGCCTGCGCGCACGCCGGTTGGACGCCATGGGTTGGGCGCCATGCGCCCTGTTCGGTGCGGGCCCTGGGGGGCACGGGCTCGGTACGGCCGTGCTCAACCGCCCGTAGCGCGCGCCTTCCACCCCTGCGGCATCCCGGTCATGGCGTCCAACGGCTGCTCGTACACGGCACTGCCCCGTCGCATCGTGGTCCCTCCCCGGCCCTCGACGTGTGCGAGGTGAGCCTATGCGGCTTTCCGCCCGGAGGTGGCCGGAACTGCCCCTTCGCGTAACGGCGGCCTCCGGCACGCCGACGCGAGGTGTCGCCTGGTTCATGGCGGCCGGATCGGCGGCCCGGTGCGGGTGGGCGCAAGTGCCGCGCCCCGTACGCGGTGCAGGCGTACGGAAAGGAAAAGCACGGGGTACGTCGGTGTCACTGGACGTTGCCTGAGAACCTTCGGGTGACGCCAAATGGTTTACGCCACAACGAAGTTGCTTGTGATTCGAGTCACTGGAAGGGCCGTCCGGCCAGCTCACCACACTAAACTCGCGAGTAATGAAATGATGCGGGTGACGCGTCGACGCCGCGATTGACCACCGCTGCCGACGTGCCCGCTTCGACCTGTTGTGTCGCCATCCGTACAACAGGTGGGCCCGCTCCACCAGCTTCCTGTCGATCGCGTTCTTCATGGGGCTGACCGGCTTCGCCTGACGATGATCGCGTGCGATCTGGTCTTCCTGTCCGGCGCACTCGACCGTGCCCTGCTGTGGGTCCGGGTCAGGATCCCCGGGTCCCCGGCGTCCCGGTCGGGCCGGACGTCTCAGGCGGACACGGCGCCGGCGGACCCCGCGACGGCGGAGCGGCCGAGCGGAGAGAACACGACGCAGCCGACCGCGCCCCAAGCCGAACTCGTCTGACCGACAGGAGCGACAGACAGCATGCCCACCCCTCTCTGCCTGCTGGGCGGTGCCGGTGTCGAGGACCGGGCCGCCCACGGCCACGACCGGGACCGGTTCGTGGAAATCGGTTCCCTCAGCAAGGTGTTCACGGGAACCGTCCTGGCCCAACTGGCGAAGGAAGGGGTCGTCGGCCTCGACACTCCGCTGGAGGAGTGCCTGGAGGAGGTGCCCGCCGGGACGGGCATCACCCTCCGGCACCTCGCCGAGCACACCTCGGGCCTGCCGCGTCTGCCGCCCGGTCCCGCTGGCCCGCCCGACGACCCGTACGCCACCTTCACCGAGCAGGCTCTGCGCGCCTCGCTGCGCGAGCTGGACAGGGTGGCCACGGGCCCGCTGGGCACTCAGGAGTACTCCAACCTGGGGTACGCCGTCCTCGGGCACGCCCTCACGACGGTCACGGGACGCTCGTACCAGCGACTCGTGGACGATCACGTCCTGCTGCCGCTGGGTCTCGACGCGGGTGCCGTGACCGCGCTGCCCCCGCAGGAAGAGCGGCTCGTGCCACGGGGGCTGTTCGGCCGGCCCCGCCCCCTCTGGACGCTGACCGGGCCGATCCTGCCGGCCGGCGGGCTGTGGTCCACCTGCCGGACCCTGTCCGACGTCGTGGTCGGACTGCTCGTCGAACAACGGCTGGGCCCGCCCGCCCCCAGCTGGCAGCGGAGCGCCCCGATCACCTGGCACAACGGCGCCACGCGCGGCTCGTCCGTCGTGGCCGCCGCGCACGACGACGGCCGCTGGATCGTCCTGCACCGCCTGGGCGGCGCGGACCGCACCGACCGCCTCGCCGGGGAGATCCTCCTCGCAGCTCCCGCGCCGCACGGCGCCTGAACACCGACACCACCACCACGAAAGGGCCACGGGAGGCGTCGTGAGGATCACCTGGTTCGCCTGGCTGACACAGCATGCCGACGAATACGGCTACAGCGACGGGCCGTTGCGCGCCTCGATCGGAACGGGCGCGGTGCTGGTGACCGCCGCGCTGTTCTGGTTCGCGCTGCACCGCAACCGGCCCGCCGCCATGGCCGCCGCCGGCCTCACCTGCGCTCTGGGCATCGGATGGCTGGCCTTCCACTGAGAGAAGGACGCCCATGACGGGCGCCGGGGGCCGGCTCAGAGGCCTGGTCGAACAAGCGAGTCGTGAGTACTGTTCGACGACCGCCCTTGACTTGCAGACAGCAAGCAGGGAGCAGACAAACCGGGAGTATCACCATGCTGCGCACCATGTTCAAGTCCAAAATCCACCGCGCCACCGTCACCCAGGCCGACCTGCACTACGTCGGTTCCGTGACCATCGACGCCGATCTGCTCGACGCCGCCGACCTGCTGCCCGGCGAGCTCGTGCACATCGTCGACATCACCAACGGCGCCCGGCTGGAGACGTACGTCATCGAGGGCGAGCGCGGATCCGGAGTCATCGGGATCAACGGGGCCGCCGCCCACCTCGTCCACCCCGGCGACCTGGTCATCCTGATCAGCTACGCCCAGGTGACGGACGCCGAGGCGCGGGCACTCGTCCCCAAGGTCGTCCACGTGGACGGCCGGAACAGGATCGTGGCCCTCGGCGCCGACCCCTCCGCGCCCGTGCCGGACTCGGACCAGCGGCGCAGCCCGCACGCGGTCGGCGCCTGAGGGCAACCGAAGGAGAGGCGTGTCCATGAGCGAGCCGGAGATCCGCGACGACCGCCCGGCGGGCCGGCTGGAGGCCCTCGCCGACGGTGAAGTCGTGGGCCGCATCGAGTACTTCGCGCTGGACCGCCCCGAGCGCGCCCTCGTGCCCGTGCACACCGTCGTGGAGCCGGCGCACGAGGGGCAGGGCATCGCGGGGGCACTGGCCCGCGAGCTCTACACCCTCGCCGGACGCGAGCACAGCGCGGTCGCCCCGCTGTGCTCGTACGTCGCCAAGTGGGCCGAACGCCACCCCGACGAAGCCCCCGCGGCCCGCCCGGAGCTGCTCGACGCCGCGAAGGACTGGCTGCGCGCCCACCCGGACCGCTTCTGACACGCGCGGTGGCCGCCCCGCCGGTGCGCCGGGGAGTCCCGGCAGGGCCTCACCAGTCACCGGACACCGGCCACCGGACGGTCGCCAGGTCGAGCACCCTCGTCGACCACCGGGGCAGTCGTCGGGTCGAGCACCTGCACCGGCCACCGGAGCGCTCGCCGGGTCGAGCACCCTCGCCAGCCACCGGAGGCATCGCCAGGTCGAGCACCCGGCGCCGCGGTCGCGTCCCGCCGCGGTCGCGTCCGGCACCGCTGTCGTGTCCGGCTGTCGTGTCCCACACCGCTGTCGGGCCCGTCGCGGTGACCGTGTCCGTCGCGGCGGTCGCGCCCGTCGCCCGGCCGCTCCCGCCGGCCTGCCGTCCGCGCCGCTTCCGGCGGCCGCGCTCGGCGTCCGCGCCGCCTCCCGCGGCCGCGCTCGGCGTCCGCGCCGCCTCCCGCGGCCGCGCTCGGCGCCCCCGCCGCTACCCCACCTGGTCGCCTCCCCGTCCCGCTGGGGAGTGACTGCGCACAGCGGTGCCGGGTAGGCGGGGGAGTAGTCCAGAGCCGGAGTCGAGCCAGTGGCTGGAGGACCAGATGACGAACCCGTATCCCGATCCGGTGCCCCCCGCACCGACCCCGGGCCCGGATCCGCAGCAACCGGATCCGCCGGGCCCCGACCCCGTGCCCAACCCGCAGCCGCCGCCCGGCCCCGAGCCGACGCCGCCCCCGCCGTCGCCCACCCCGCCGCCGGGGCCGACGCCGCCGGGGCCCCCGGGGCCCGACCCGGTGCCCGGGCCCGACCCGTCCCCGATCCCCCCGGGACCGGAGCCCGTACCCAGCCCCGAGCCCGGCCCGCCCCTGTCCTGAGGCACAGGCCGCGGCACATCGGCACGTCGGATGCCGGGGCAGGCACACGCACGGCACACGCACGGCATACGCACGGCACGCGGAGGGGCCGGTGGACGCCCGTCGGCAGGGCGGTCCACCGGCCCCTCGCCGGTGCCCGTGCGGCGGCTCCGGCCGCTACGCGGTGACCTCCGACCGGTCCCCGCCCCACAGCGTGTGGAACGACCCGTCCCGGTCCACCCGGCGGTAGGTGTGCGCGCCGAAGAAGTCCCGCTGTCCCTGCGTCAGCGCCGCCGGCAGCCGCTCCGCCCGCAGCGCGTCGTAGTAGGCGAGCGCCGCCGCGAAGCCGGGCGTGGGCACGCCCTGACGGGTCGCGGCGACCAGCACCTCGCGCCAGTCGTCCTGGGCGTCCGCGATCTCCCGGGCGAACGTCTCGTCCGACAGCAGGCTCGGCAGGTCCGGCCGCGCGTCGTACGCCGCGCGGATCCGGTCCAGGAACGCCGCGCGGATGATGCAGCCGCCCCGCCACAGCGCGGACACCGCGCCGAGGTCGATGTCCCAGTCGTACTCCTGGCTGCCGGCGGCGATCTCGTGGAAGCCCTGCGTGTACGAGACGATCTTCGAGGCGTACAGCGCCTGCTCGACCCGGTCCGCGAACGCCCGCGCCTCCGCCTCACCCATCGGCTGCGCCTGCGGGCCGGCCAGCCCGCGCGAGGCCTCGCGCAGCGCCGCGTGGCCCGACAGCGACCGGGCGAACACCGCCTCGGCGATGCCCGACACCGGCACGCCCAGGTCCAGGGCGATCTGGACGGTCCAGCGGCCGGTGCCCTTCTGCTCGGCCTGGTCCACCACGACGTCCACGAACGGCTTGCCCGTCTCCGCGTCGACGTGCGACAGGACCTCGGCGGTGATCTCGATCAGGTAGGAGTCCAGGCGGCCGGTGTTCCAGGTGCGGAAGATGTCCGCGATCTCGGCCGGCGAGTACCCGGCGACGTCGCGCAGCAGCTGGTAGGCCTCGCCGATCAGCTGCATGTCCGCGTACTCGATGCCGTTGTGCACCATCTTCACGAAGTGCCCGGCACCGTCCGGCCCGACGTGGGAGACGCACGGCGTGCCGTCGGCCGCCTTGGCCGAGATCTTCTCCAGCATCGGCCCGAGCGAGTCGTAGGACTCCTTCGGGCCGCCCGGCATGATGCTCGGGCCGTTCAGCGCGCCCTCCTCGCCGCCGGAGACGCCCATGCCGACGAAGTGGATGCCCTGCTCGCGCAGCTCCCGCTCGCGGCGCCGGGTGTCCGCGAAGTGCGCGTTGCCACCGTCGATGATCATGTCGCCGGGCTCCAGCAGCGGCGCGAACTCCTGGATCACCGCGTCCGTGGGGTCGCCGGCCTTGACCATGACGACCAGCCGCCGGGGCCGCTCCAGCGCCGCCACGAAGTCCTTCGCGCTCTCGCACGCGACGAACTCGCCCTCGCCGCCGAACTCCTCGACCAGGGCGTGGGTGCGCGAGGGCGTCCGGTTGTGCACCGCGACCGTGTAGCCGTTGCGGGCGAAGTTGCGGGCGAGGTTGCGGCCCATGACCGCGAGGCCCGTGACGCCGATCTGCGCTGTACTGCTCATTCGGTTCGCTCCTGAAGACCTAGGTGTCGGTGCCGCCGGTGGTGCCCGCCGGCCTGGTCCGTCCGACCATCCTGACGTGCCGCTGTGCCGTCCGCACGCGCGGGTCGCACGAGCCGCGCAGGCAGATACGCACGAGGGGCCCCGCGGTACTCAGCGGTCGTACGCGCACCCGCGCGCGCCGCACCCGCGCACCGCGTGCCGCAGGGGGTGCACGGCCGGGGCGCGCGTCGCGCAACTGGGGCCGCATATCGGCCATTCGGGCCTCCGCGCGGCCGATTGGCGTCTTGTTCCGGCCGGTTCGCAGCGCTTACTTTTGCCCCTCCTGACGCATGTCTAGGGGGGCTCCCGATGGCCGTACGCGGCCGGCACCGCCGGTATCAGCCGAACAGGATCAACCGCGCCTCGCTCACCGTCACGGCAGGCGGCGCCGGCATGGCGCTGCCGTTCATGGGCGCGTCGGCAGCCCAGGCGGCGGACGTGAGCACCTGGAACAAGGTCGCCGCCTGCGAGTCCAGCGGCAACTGGAGCATCAACACCGGCAACGGTTTCTACGGCGGGCTGCAGTTCACGCAGTCCACCTGGGAGGCCTACGGCGGCCGGACCTACGCGGCCCGCGCGGACCTGGCCTCCAAGGACCAGCAGATCGCCGTCGCGGAGAAGGTGCTGGACGGGCAGGGGCCGGGTGCCTGGCCGGCCTGCTCGGTCCGCGCCGGACTGACCCGGGGCGGAGGCGAGCCCGACATCCGCCCGGCCGCCGGGCGCGCGCAGCACAAGGACGCCCAGCGGAAGGAGACGCGGCAGAAGACGTCCATCGAGGACGTCCGGCCGCAGTCGACGCCGCAGTCCCGCGCGGGCAACGCCGAGATGTACACGGTGGTCCGCGGCGACACCCTCTCCGGCATCGCCGGCGAGCACGAGGTGCGGGGCGGCTGGCGCGGGCTGTACACCGCCAACCGCGCGACCGTGGGCGACGACCCCGACCTGATCGTGCCGGGCCAGCGGCTCGCGCTGCGCGGCGAGGGCGCGACGCGGACGCGGCCCGTGCCGCGGCCGGCCGAGAAGGCGCACCCCGCGCCCCAGAAGCCGGCGAAGCCGGCGAAGGAGCGGGCACGGGACGGGGCGAAGCAGGACAGGGCCCAGGACCGGCACAAGGAGGCGGGCAAGGAACGCGCCGCACGGTCCACCGGCACCCGCCACGGCCTCGTCGCCCCGGTCGGCGCCTCCCCGGGCACGCCCTACCGCAAGGCGGGTTCCGCCTGGTCGAAGGGCTACCACACCGGTGTCGACTTCCCCGTCCCCACGGGTACGACCGTCAAGTCCGTCGCGGCGGGCAGCGTGGTCAGCGCCGGGTGGGGCGGCTCGTACGGCTACCAGGTCGTCATCCGGCACTCCGACGGCCGCTACAGCCAGTACGCGCACCTGTCGGCGATCTCCGTGCGCGACGGGCAGTCGGTGAGTGCCGGCCAGCGCATCGGCCGCTCCGGTTCCACGGGCAACAGCTCGGGCCCGCATCTGCACTTCGAGGTGCGGACGGGGCCCGGTTTCGGTTCGGACGTCGACCCCGTGGCGTACCTCAGGGCCGGCGGCGTCACGATCTGACGCGCGTGCGGTGCCGGTCGAGCACCGGCAGCGGGACGTAGGGGATGCCGTAGAACGGGGCGTAGGGCAGCGGGCGTTCGTCGTCGGGCACCGCCGGCGGCTGCCCGCTCCCGGGCGCCGCGTCGGGGGAGGCCCGCGGGGCCGCGGGGCCCGGCACCAGCACGTCCTCGACGAGCAACGGCCCCGCCGCACGCCTGCCTTCCACCCCGGCCGCGCCGACCGCCCCGCTCCCGCTCTTCCTCACCCCGCCACCGCCGACACGCTCGGGCACCCCGCCCACCCCGACCGGCTCGGTCAGGTCAGCGGGGCTGTCGGGCACGCCGCCCACGGCGACCGGCTCCGGCAGGTCGGCGGGACTGTCGGGCACCCCGCCACCGCCGACACGCTCGGGCACGCCGCCCACGCCGCCCACGCCGCCCACGGCGACCGGCTCCGGCTGCTCCTGCGCCAGCCGCTCCGTCGTCAGCAGGATCAGGCCACCCGCCGCCACCACACCGCAGCTCAGCGCGAGCGCCGTGCCGGTCGTGCCGTAGCGGAAGCTCTCGCCGAACATCGTGATGCCGACCGCGGCCGCCACCACCGGGTTGACGACCGTCAGGGTGGCCAGCGGGGCCGCGAGCCCGGCGCCCCGGTAGGAGGCCTGGGAGAGCAGCATGCCGGCCGTCGCCAGGACGCCGATCACCGCGAGGGACGGCACGTCCGCCGCCGAGACGCCGCCCGTCCAGTCGACCGCGACGGTCTTCGTGAACACCGAGGACATGCCGAAGGCGATACCGGACGCGGTCGCCAGCAGCATGCTCCGCACCGCCGGGTGCCGGTGCGCGGTCCGGGCCGCGACCATCAGCGCCACGACCACGCCCGCGGTCACGAGGGCGACGGCCACCCGCTCCGCCCCGCTCAGCGACTGCGCGTCGGACGCGGCGACCAGGGACAGCAGACCGGCGAGCCCGACCGTCGCCATGATCGCGCCCCGCCACGCCGTGGCCCCCGCCCTGCGGCCGACGAACAGCGCCGCCATCGGCAGCGCCACCACGATGGTCAGCGCGCCCAGCGGCTGCACCAGGCTCAGCGGGCCGTAGGCCAGCGCCACCACGTGCAGCAGACCGCCCAGGCCGTTCAGCGCGACCGCCGCCCACCATCCCGGCCGGCGCAGCGGAGCGTACTGCTCGCCCGGCGAGGACTCCGCCACCCGCTCCTGCACGATCGCCCCGCCCGCGTAGGCGAACGCGGACACCAGCGACAGCAGGACGGACAACGCGAGGGCGCTCATCGGCTGCTCCTCTGCGTGAGGCGGGGGCGCTCGGCCCGGCGCGGCGAATGGTCGGCTTTCATGTCCAACACCCTGCCGTGTCCGGGTCTTCCCGTCGTCGTCCCTGAGCACTCATTGGGTCCTACTGCCGATGGAGTAGGGGCCTGGCCCCGTCATCCCCTGGGTGGGCGCCCCGGGTAGGGGGTCCCCGGGCAGCGTCCCTGAGGGGCCTTGGTACTACTGCTCTTCGTGGACCTCGACCCCGACCTCGCCGCGCTCCGCCCGCTCGGCGGCTTCTTCGTGCTGCGCACGGACGGAGCACGAGCGGACTCCCTTCCCACTCTGGCACAGGCATACGCCGTCACGGCACCCGATCTGCCCGGAAATCCCCTGGTTTCTCGGTTGCGGAAGGTCGCCGCCGCCCTGGGCACCCGCGAGATGCGCGTCGCCGCGTCCGTGACCCATCAGGGACTGGCCGCCCGGCTCTGGTCCGTCGCCCTCGGCAGCGCCGTGCTCTACGGCGCCGTGCCGGTACTGGACGCCGGGGCCCTGCGCTGGGACCCGGACGCCGGCGCCCCCGACGACCTGCGGCTGGCCGGCGTACGGGCGTTGCCCGCGGACGCGGCGACGGTCGAGGACGTCGTCCTGCGCGGGCATCTGGACCCCCTGGCGACGGCCCTGGCCGCCCACGGGCGCCTCGCCCCGGGCCTGCTGCGCGGCAACGCCGCCTCCGCGCTGGCCGGAGCGGCCCGCGAGCTCGACCGCTGGGCCCGGCGGCACGGCCGTGCCGACGTGTCCGCCCGGGCCGGCTCGCTGGCCGCCGAACTCCTCGGCCGTCCCGCGCTCGCGGGAGCCGGAACGCTCACCGGCACGGCCTTCCGGCGGCGCAGCTGCTGCCTGTACTACCGGGTCCCCGGCGGGGGCGTCTGCGGCGACTGCTGCTTCCCGAGGCCGCCCCGCTCTTCCGCACGCGGCGCTTGTGGGTGACCATGAAAGGGAACGGCCGCTGAGAGCAGGGAGTTGCGGGTGCGAGTGGGACTGCTGACCCGGGAGTACCCGCCGGATGTGTACGGCGGTGCGGGCGTCCATGTGGAGTTCCTCGCCCGGGAACTGAGACCGCTGGTCGATCTCGACGTGCACTGCTGGGGCGAGGGCCGCGCCGACGGCGTACGGCGGCACCGCTCCTGGTCCGCGCTGGACGGGGCCAACGACGCGCTGCGCACCTTCTCCGTGGACCTGGCGATGGCCGCCGCCCTGGAAGGCCGCGAACTGGTCCACTCGCACACCTGGTACGCCAACCTCGGCGGTCATCTCGCCAAGCTGCTGTACGGCATCCCGCACGTGATGACCGCCCACTCCCTGGAGCCCCTGCGCCCCTGGAAGGCCGAGCAGCTCGGCGGCGGCTACGAGCTGTCCAGCTGGGCCGAGCGCACGGCGATCGAGGCCGCCGACGCGGTCGTCGCCGTCTCGGGGGCCATGCGCGAGGACATCCTGGGCTGCTACCCGGCGCTGGACCCGGGGCGCGTGCACGTGGTGCACAACGGCATCGACACCACCCTGTACCGGCCCGACCCCGGCACGGACGCCCTCGACCGGATCGGTCTGGACCGCTCGCGCCCGTACGTGCTGTTCGTCGGGCGCATCACCCGGCAGAAGGGCGTGCCGCACCTGCTGCGCGCGGTGCGCGACATCGACCCGGCCGCGCAGGTCGTGCTGTGTGCGGGTGCCCCGGACACCCCGGAGATCGACCAGGAGTTCCGTGAGCTGTTCGCGGAGCTGAGCGCGGTCCGCGACGGCGTGTTCTGGATCCCGAAGATGCTGCCCCGCCCGGAGGTGATCCAGCTCCTGACGCACGCGGCGCTGTTCGTCTGCCCCTCGGTGTACGAGCCGCTCGGCATCGTGAACCTGGAGGCGATGGCCTGCGGCACGCCGGTGGTCGCGTCGGCGGTCGGCGGTATCCCGGAGGTCGTCGACGACGGCGTGACGGGTCTGCTCGTCCCGGCCGGCGAGGGGTTCGAGGCCGGGCTCGCCCGGGCCATGGACACCGTCCTGGCCGATCCGCAGGCGGCGCGGGGCATGGGCGAGGCCGGGCGGGAGCGGGCGGTCGGCGAGTTCGGCTGGGACGCGGTGGCCCGCCGCACGGTGCGGCTGTACGAGGAGATCGTCAAACAGGCTTAGTGGGTACTGGTCAGGGGCAGGCATCGGGGAAATCGGCGTGAGGGGAGCGGCCATGCGTGGTGGTGGTGGTCCTTCGGTCCTGGGGATCGTGCTGGCGGGCGGTGAGGGCAAGCGGCTGATGCCCCTGACCACGGACCGCGCCAAACCGGCGGTGACCTTCGGCGGCACGTACCGCCTGGTCGACTTCGTCCTGTCCAACCTCGTCAACGCCGGCATCCTGCGCATCTGCGTCCTGACGCAGTACAAGTCGCACTCGCTGGACCGGCACATCACCACCACCTGGCGGATGTCCAACCTGCTGGGCAACTACGTCACGCCGGTCCCCGCCCAGCAGCGCCTGGGCCCCCGCTGGTACCTGGGCAGCGCCGACGCGATCCTGCAGTCGCTGAACCTGATCTACGACGAGCGCCCCGAGTACGTGGCCGTCTTCGGCGCCGACCACGTCTACCGCATGGATCCGCGCCAGATGTTGACCCAGCACATCGACAGCGGGGCGGGCGTGACGGTGGCCGGCATCCGGGTGCCGCGCACCGAGTCCTCCTCGTTCGGCGTGATCACGCCCGGCTCGGACGGGCAGACGGTGGAGCGCTTCCTGGAGAAGCCCACGGCCCCGCCCGGCCTGGCGGACGACCCGAACTGCGTGTTCGCCTCCATGGGCAACTACATCTTCACGACCAAGGCCCTCATCGAGGCGCTCAAGCGGGACGCGGAGGACGAGTCCTCCGTGCACGACATGGGCGGCTCGATCCTGCCCCAGCTCACCGACCGGGGCGAGGCCGCCCTCTACGACTTCAGTGCCAACCACGTCCCCGGCGAGACGAGCCGGGACCAGGGCTACTGGCGGGACGTCGGCACGCTGGACGCCTACTACGAGGCGCACATGGACCTGATCGCGGAGCGGCCCGCCTTCAACCTGTACAACCGCAGCTGGCCCATCTACACGCACTCGTACCAGCTCTCGCCGGCCCGGTTCAACGCCGGCGGCATCGCCAGCGAGTCCATCATCAGCGCGGGATGCCTGGTCCGCGGGCAGGTGACGCGGTCGGTGCTGTCGCCGGGCGTGGTGGTCGACCCGGGTGCGGTGGTGCAGGGCTCGGTGCTGCACGACAACGTGCACGTGGGGCGGGGCGCGGTGGTGCGCGGCGCCGTCCTCGACAAGAACGTGGAGGTCCCGCCGGGCGCGACCATCGGCGTCAACCCCGAGCGGGACGCGGAGCTGTACACGGTCTCCAAGGGCGGCGTCATCGCCCTGGGCAAGGGGCAGCTGGTCACCTGACGAGACGGCGGACGGGACTTTGTCCTGCCTCTGGACGAAGCCCCGGATCCGTGTTGTCATGCCAACGTCTTGTACATGACAACGTTGGCATGGAGGTTCCGTGCGTCCCCGACGCCTCAGAAACCGCCTCACGTTACTGCTCGCCGCGCTCCTCGCCCTGACCGGCCTGGCGTCCGCACCCGCCCTCGCGGACGAACCCGCCGAGATCCACGGCCTCAAGGGCGAGTACTACACCCACTCCGCCCCCGGTGCCTTCGACTTCCACACCCTCAAGGCGACGACCTTCGAGAAGAACCTCGACTTCGACAACCTCGAACCGCGCCTGAACTTCACCACCGGCCGCTCCGACGACGTCAGCGTCCGCTGGACCGGCAGGATCGTCCCGGAGCGCACCGGTGCGCACACCTTCTCCGTCTCCGCCGACAACGGCTTCCGCCTCTGGATCGACGGCTCCCTCGCCATCGACCACTGGGTCGACGACTGGGACCGTGAGCAGACCTCGGCGCCGATCGAGCTGACCGCCGGAACGCCGTACGACATCAAGGTCGAGTACTTCGAGCACTACGGCGGCTCCAACCTCCACCTGCGCTGGACGCAGCCCGGGGCCGCCAAGCAGCCCGTCCCGCAATCGGCCTTCCGCCTCCCCGACGGCTTCGACTACGACGGGGCCCTGGCCGCCACCGTGCAGAGCAGCGGCCGCACCCTGAAGCTCGACTTCGCCCGGCCGATCGCCGCGCCCCCGGCCGGGTTCACCGAGCACCTCACGGCGGTGATCGGCGGTGCCGTCTGGCCGCTGGGCGCCGTCCGGGTCGACCCCTCCGACCCCGCCGCCCTCCTGGTCGCCCTCGACGAGCCCGTCGTCGGCAACAGGACCGGCACGGCCAAGGGCTCCGCCGACGTCCGCTACGACGGCGAAGGCGGCCTCTCCGACGCCGACGGCAACGTTGTCAGCGCCTTCTGGACGAGCGGCCCCAACCACTCGACGCATCAGCTGCGCACCCGCTGGGCCGACGAGGTCGGACCGGACGACGCCCTGCCCGAGTACCCGCGGCCCCAGCTGACCCGGGCCGACTGGCGCAACCTCAACGGCCGCTGGCAGTTCGCCGCCGCCGAGCCGGGCGAGCAGCCGCCCGTCGGCAGGACGCTGAAGGAGCGCATCCTCGTGCCCTACCCTGTGGAGTCCCAGCTCTCCGGGATCGAACGGCACGAGGACCGCATGTGGTACCGCCGCACCTTCACCGTCCCGCGCGACTGGCACATCGGCTCCGCCCGGCGGCTCAAGCTCAACTTCGGGGCCGTCGACTGGCGCTCCGAGGTCTACGTCAACGGCACGAAGGTCGCCACGCACGAGGGCGGCTACGACAAGTTCGCCGCCGACATCACCGACGCGCTGAAGCCCGGCCGCACCCAGGAGCTGATCGTCGGCGTCTACGACCCGACCGACGCCGCCTCCGGCGAGAACCCGCCGCTCGGCAAGCAGCGCCTGGACCCCAGCGGCATCTGGTACACCCCGTCCTCCGGCATCTGGCAGACGGTGTGGCTGGAGCCGGTCGCCCGTGACCACGTCGACTCCCTCAAGATCACACCCGACGTCGCCGGGGAGAAGGTCACCGTCGAGGCCCGGGGCGTCCGCGACGGCGTACCGCTCACGGCGACGGCGTACGAGGGCCGGCGCAAGGTGGCCACGGCCCGCGGCCGCACCGGCGGGCCGCTGACCCTGACCGTCGACGACCCGCACCTGTGGTCGCCGGACGACCCCTTCCTCTACCGGCTCGAGGTGAAGGCCGGCGCGGACCGGGTCGGCAGCTACTTCGGGATGCGCTCCGTCGCCGTCGAGAAGGTGAACGGCGTGCCGCGCACGCTCCTCAACGGCGAGCCCGTCTTCATGATGGCCACCCTCGACCAGGGCTTCTGGCCGGACGGCCTGCACACCGCGCCCACCGACGAGGCCCTGGCCTACGACCTGAAGGTGCACAAGCAGCTCGGCTACAACGCGGTGCGCAAGCACATCAAGGTGGAGCCCGACCGCTGGTTCTACTGGGCCGACCGGCTCGGTTTGCTGGTCTGGCAGGACATGCCGGCGATGACCGCCGGGGTGAACCCGAGCGCCTCCGCCCGCGCCCGCTACGAGCGGGAGCTGAAGGAGATGATCGACGAGCACGTCAGCAGCCCGTCGGTCGTCATGTGGGTGACCTTCAACGAGGGCTGGGGCCAGTACGACGTGGGCCGGGTCGCCGAGCAGGCCAAGGCCTGGGACCCCACCCGCCTCGTCAACAACCAGTCCGGCCTGAACCTCGGTGCCGACGGCAACGCCGGCGACATCATGGACGAGCACGGCTACCCGAGCCCCGCCCTGCCGCCCCGCCCCGACGGGGAGCGCGCCCTGGTCAGCGGTGAGTACGGCGGACTGGGCCTGGCGGTGCCCGGCCACGCCTGGTCGGTGCAGCAGTCGTACGTCGACGTCGACCCGGCCCGCTACACCGAGGACTACCTCGAGAAGCTGGACGAGGTCCGGGCACTGGCCTGCAAGGGCGGCAACGGCGCCGTGTACACCCAGATCGCGGATGTCGAGGGCGAGCTGAACGGTCTGCTCACCTACGACCGTGCGGTGCTCAAACCCGACACGGCCCGGCTGAAGGCCGCGCACGAGGCGCTGATCCGTGACGCCTCCCGGGTGACTCCCACGGGGTGCCCGGCGCCGCAACCTGTGCTGGACTAGCGGCACCTGCACCATGAGTCCCGCCCCTGTCACCGGGGCGGGACTCGACCCGCTGTGTACTGTACGTAGCTTGATCATGCTTGACCGTAATCGGCTGGGAGCGATTGACTGCCGGCTCATCCGTCGTCGACCGAGGCAAGCCCTTGACTGCTGATCTGCTCGCCCCTCTGGACCTGGCGTTCTGGAACCTCGAGTCCGCGGACCACCCGATGCACCTCGGCGCCCTCGGGATCTTCACCGCGCACTCGCCCACCGCGGGCGCCCACGCGGCGGACCTCCTCGCGGCCCGCGCGGCCGGCGTCCCCGGGCTGCGCATGCGGATCCGCGACGTGTGGCAGCCGCTGCCCGCCGCCCTGCGCAGCCCCTTCTCCTTCGGCGGCGCCGCCCGCGAACCGGACCCGGACTTCGACCCCGTGCACCACGTCCGGCTGCACGCCCCCGCCGCCGACTTCCACGCGGCGGCGGGGCGCCTCATGGGACGCCCGCTGGAGCGGGGCCGGCCACCCTGGGAGGCCCATGTGCTGCCGGGCGCGGACGGCGACTGCTTCGCGGTGCTGTTCAAGTTCCACCACGCCCTGGCCGACGGGCTGCGGGCGCTGACCCTCGCCGCGGGCGTCATGGACCCGATGGACCTGCCCGCGTCCCGCCCCCGCCCCGCCGCGCCTCCGCGCCCCCTCCTCCCGGACGTGCGCGACCTGCCCGGGATGGTGCGCGGCGCCCTGTCCGACGTGGGCCGCGCCCTGGACATCGGCTCCGCCGTCGCCCGCTCCTCCCTCGACGTGCGCTCCGCCCCGGCGCTCGGCTGCGAGCCGAGCGGCACCCGTCGTACCGCCGGGGTGGTGCTGGACCTCGACGACGTGCACCGGATCCGCAAGAGCGTCGGCGGCACGGTCAACGACGTGCTCATCGCCGTCGTCGCCGGCGCCCTGCGCCGCTGGCTCGACGAACGCGGCGACGGCAGCGAGGGCGTCGCACCCCGGGCCCTGATCCCCGTCTCCCGGCGCCGCCCGCGCACCGCGCACCCGCAGGGCAACCGGCTCTCCGGGTACCTGATACGGCTTCCCGTGGACGACCCGGACCCGCTGGCCCGCCTGGCCTCGGTCCGGGAGGCCATGGACCGCAACAAGGACGCCGGCCCCCACCGGGGCGCGGGCGCCGTCGCCCTGCTCGCCGACCACGTCCCCGCCCTGGTCCACCGGCTGGGCGGACCCGTCGTCGGGCAGGCGGCACGGCTCTGGTTCGACCTGCTCGTGACCAGCGTGCCGCTGCCCAGCCTCGGCCTGAAACTCGGCGGCCACCCGCTCACCGCCGTCTTCCCGCTGGCCCCGCTGGCCCCCGGCCACTCCCTGGCGGTCGCCGTCTCCACCTACCGGGGCAGCGTCCACTACGGGCTGGTCGCGGACGGCGAGGCGGTACCCGACCTCGGCCTGTTTGCCGACGCCGTCTCCCGGGAGGTGGCGGAGCTGACCGAGGTGTGCCGGCCCTGAGCGGACACGGGTTTGGCGGAGCGGCCCGGCGCTGAAGTAAAATTCGCCGTTCGAATGCGGGCGCGACCGGCGCGCCACGACGGCAGAGCAGGGAACGCAGCGGCGATGACGGTGACAGAGGACGGCCCGCAGGCCATCAACGAGGCGAGCGGGCTCCCGTACGGACCCGGTATCGACCCCGAGCGCCTGGCCGTCTGCCTCGGCGTGCTCGAGGAACTCGACAAGCTCGAGGTCGACCACCCGGACGCGATCGCCGTGCGCCGGGCCACCGCGGGTGTCTACCGCACGGTCAAGCAGCGCCGCCGCCAGGAGCGCCGGGCCGCCAAGACCGCCCACGACAAGGCGGTCACGGAGGCCACGGCGACCGGCTCGGCCCAGCGCATCGACGACGAGACCGAGGGCCTGCTGCCCTCCTCGCGCACCGAGGAGGGCCGGATCGCGGGGATACTCCAGCGCCCGCGCTCCTGCTACACCTGCAAGTCGCGCTACGTGGAGGTCGACTACTTCTACCACCAGCTCTGTCCGGACTGCGCCCGCGTCAACCGCGAGAAGCGCGACGTCCGGGCCGACCTGTCCGGCAAGCGCGCCCTGCTCACCGGCGGCCGGGCCAAGATCGGCATGTACATCGCGCTCAGGCTGCTGCGCGACGGTGCCCACACCACGATCACCACGCGCTTCCCCAAGGACGCCATTCGCCGCTTCAAGGCCATGGACGACTCCGCGGAGTGGATGCACCGGCTCGAGGTCGTGGGGATCGACCTGCGCGACCCGGCTCAGGCGGTGGCCCTGGCCGAGCAGGTCGCCGAGGCGGGCCCGCTCGACATCCTCGTCAACAACGCGACCCAGACGGTCCGCCGGCTGCCGTCGGCCTACGCCGCCCTCGTCGAGGGCGAGAGCGCGCCGCTGCCCGCCGGTGAACTGCCCGCCCACCACGTCATCGGCGCGTTCAACTCCGGCGCGGTCGACGGCCTCGCCGCGCTGCCGCTCGGCACCAGCGGCCTGGACGCGCAGAAGGTCGCCGACCTCGCCCTGGTCGCGGGCAACGCCAGCGTGGAACGGCACCTGGACGGCACGGCGATCGACGCGGGCGGCCTCGTCCCCGACGTCGTCGACACCAACACCTGGGTGCAGACCATCGAGCAGATCTCCCCGGTGGAGCTGCTGGAGACCCAGCTGTGCAACTACACGGCGCCGTTCATCCTCATCAGCAAACTGCGCCCCGCGATGGCCGAGGCGGCGAAAAAGGCGGAGAGCGGGCGCGCGTACGTCGTCAACGTGTCGGCGATGGAGGGGGTGTTCGGCCGCGGCTACAAGGGCGCGGGGCACCCCAACACCAACGCCGCCAAGGCCGCGATGAACATGGTCACGCGCACCAGCGCCCAGGAGATGTTCCAGTCCGACGGCATCCTGATGACCTCGGTCGACACGGGCTGGATCACCGACGAGCGGCCGCACTACGACAAGCTGCGGCTCGCCGAGGCCGGTTTCCACGCACCGCTCGACCTGGTCGACGGCGCGGCCCGGGTGTACGACCCGATCGTGCGGGGCGAGGCCGGCGAGGACCTGTACGGCGTCTTCCTGAAGGACTACGCGCCCGGGAAGTGGTAGGGCGCCCCGGGCGGCGGGCCGGTGACGGAGCGCCGGTTCCCGCCCGGCCGCGCCGGGGGAGCCGGAAGGGCGTGATCACTGCGGCGTGTCTCGAAAGGGTCGTCGCGCACCTACGCCGAACGAGTGATTTGTGAAACGCCTATTGGGCGTCAAAACGGGGCGAAAACCCCCGGTGAACGGCAGATGACGCGCGATCGTTACCGCTTGTTTTCAGCCCCATCGAGCGGGTGCCCGCTCATGTGGTTAACCTGAGGCGGACGGACAGCAGCTCGGGTCCTACCCACACCCACGGTCCGTCTGGGACAAGCCGGTTCACCACGGCTGCTCTCCCGTGAGTCGACCGGCGCCACCGCGTCCGAACTGCACATGACACGCAACCCCGAGGGGGCGTCAGGCGCAGCTGGACCGGCGCGTACGTCCCCAGGGTGACCGACACATAAGGAGTGCGCGGTGACACCGGAGAAGACGAAGCGCGATCAGCGCCCCAAGGAACTCGGCGAGCGCGCCGGCCGACGGGCCGACGAGCTCGGCAGCCTCGACGTGTGGGCCCGTTCGGCCCCGATCCGCCTCGCGGGCTACGAGGACGACCTCGCCGAGCCCCACATCCTGCCCAGCGTCGACTGACGCGGGCGGGCCCCACCGCGCTCTCCGTACGCATGGGCGTGCCACACTCGCACCCATGCTGATCAGGGAAGCAACGGCTGACGACTGGCCTCGCATCTGGCCGTTCTGGCACCGCATCGTCGCCGCGGGCGAGACCTACGCATGGGACCCGGGAACCTCCGAGGAGGAGGCCCGGGTCCTGTGGATGAACCCGGCGAAGCGCGTCTGGGTCGTCGAGGACGACGGCGGCACCGTCGTCGCCTCCGCCTACCTCACCCCCAACTACGGCGGTCCCGCCGCCCGGATCGCCAACGCCGGCTTCATGGTCGACCCCGACCGCGGCGGCCGGGGCCACGGCAGGGCCCTGGCGGAGCACCTGCTGGCCGAGGCCCGGGCCGCCGGGTACCGGGGGATGGTGTTCAACGCCGTCGTCGAGACCAACCCGGCCGTGCGCCTGTGGACCTCGCTCGGTTTCACCGTCCTCGGCACGGTCCCGGACGCCTTCGAGCATCCCCGGCACGGTCTCGTCGGACTGCACGTCATGTACCGGGCGCTGTAGGCGTCCGGGGCCGGACCGGCCGCGAGCGGCCGGCCGCGGCCGTCAGGGCCGGGCGTACGGCCGGGTCATGATCTCCATGTTGTGGCCGTCCGGGTCGTCGAAGTAGGCGCCCCGGCCGCCGAACAGGCCGTTCACCCGGCCCGGTTCGGTGTGGCCCGGGTCGGCGTAGTAGGGGACGCCGAGCGCCTCCAGCCGGGCGATCATCGTGTCGAACTGCTCCTCGGGCACCAGGAACGCGTAGTGCTGGGGCTGGACGGGCTCGTCGCGCTTCTCGTAGTAGTCGAGGGTCACGCCGTTGCCCAGGTCGACCGGGAGGAACGGGCCGAACGGGGCGCCGACCTCCAGACCCAGGACGGCCGCGAGGAACTCCGCCGACAGGTGGCGGTCGGAGGCGTAGACGGCGGTGTGGTCGAGGCGGGCTACCGTGGTCGGCAACTCGGTGCGGGGCATGGGGGACAAGGGTGGATGCTCTCCGGGTGTCGGGGTCCGTGACGAGGCGCCGCTGAACGGCGCGGGAACGAGGACGCGGAGACATGAGGCGGGGCGCGTGCCCTCTCCGGCGCTCGGAGGGGCCGGGGCGGGGCCGTCCCCGCCGGGCTCACTCCGAGGCCGGGCGCCTCACTCGTGCATGGCCTACGGCCGACCCGGCAGTCACCCGGCCGACTCTAGTCGACCGGCGCGGTACGCCGCCACGGCTTTCGGGCCTCCAACTGCTCCGCGAGCGCGAGGAGTCGGGACTCCGAGCCCGGCAGTCCCACCAGCTGCACCGAGCAGGGGGCGCCGGAGGGGAGCGTGCCGAAGGGAACCGCCATCGCGGGCCAGCCGGTCAGGTTCCACGGCGGGGTCAGAGGCGAGTACGCGGTGTTGGCCAGCAGGTTGCGCAGCCAGCCGCGTTCGTGCCACGGCCCGGCCTGGGGGGAGCGGCGGGCGAGCGCGGGAGTGAGCAGCACGTCGTGCTCCGCGAAGAACGGCTCCAGTCGCTGCCGCAGCTTCTCGCGTCCCGCTCCGGAGGCCGCCGACGGGACGAAGGGGCGGCCGATGCGCGCGTGGACCCGGGTGCGCCGGGTCAGCCGGCCCGGGTCGAGGGCCCGGGCGTCGGCGGCCGTGCCCGCCGTCCAGTGGGTCAGCGAGGTCGCCGCCAGGGACAGGGGGTAGGGCGGGTCGGCGCGGCGGACCTGGTGGCCCGCCCGCATCAGCACGCCGGCCGCGTCCCGGGCGGCCGCCGCGTAGGGGCGGCTGACGACGGTCCCGGCCAGCGGGCTGCGCAGCGACACCGCCACCCGCAGCGTGCCGGGGCCGGGCCCGAACTCCGTCCCGGCGAGGACCGACAGCACCAGCCGGGCGTCCTCGACGGTGGTGGCGAGCGGGCCGTGCTCGGCCATGCCGAACCAGGTGCCGCCGTCGCCCGTCGGCACCACGCCGCGGCCCGGCTTGACGGTGACGAGGCCGCAGTTGGCGGCCGGTATGCGCAGGGAGCCCATGCCGTCGTTGCCGAGGGCGACGGGAACCATCCCGGCGGCGACGGCGGCGGCGCTGCCGCCCGACGAACCGCCCGCAGAGCGCGAGAGGTCCCAGGGGTTGCGGGTCACGCCCAGCACGCCGTCCGTCGTGCCGAAGACGCACAGCTCCGGCACGTGCGTCAGTCCCACGACCACCGCTCCGGCCGCCCGCAGCCGGGCGACCGTCACATGGTCGCGCTCGGCCGGTGTGTCCGGCGTCGCGGCCGAGCCGATGCGGGTGGACTCACCGCGCACCGGCAGGTTGTCCTTGACCGCGACGGGCACCCCGGCCAGGGGCAGTTCCGCGAAGTCGCCGCGGGCCGCCACCTCGTCCGCCTCGGCCAGCGCCGCACGGGCGCGCACCGCACGGAACGCGCCGACCCGGCCGTCGAGCCGCTCGATCCGGGCGAGGTGCTCGGCCACCACCTCGCGGGGCGTGACCCGCTTGTCGCGGACGGCGGCGGATATCTCGGCGGCGGTGCGGCCGGCCCAGGTGGTCACAGCGGCTCCTCGAAGGGATCGACACGGACTTACTGACGAGTACGCAAGGAGAACTGTGCACCCGGTGGTCCGTGCGCGTCGAGGCCACCGGGCGGACCGGAGGCCGCCCTCAGCGCAGATGGCGTGCGAGGAAGGCCTCGGTGGCGTCCATCTCGGCGGCCCAGCGGGGACCGAAGGTGTGGCCCTCGCCGGAGACCGTGCGCAGCTCCACGTCCTTGCCGGCCGCGTCGAACACGGCGGCGGCCTCCCGGGACCAGGCCGGTGGGCAGGTCTCGTCCGCGGTGCCGTGCTGGATCAGCAGCGGCTCGGTCACGCGGTCGGCGTAGGTGAGGGGTGAGACGCCGCGCCAGAACGCCGGGTTCTGCGCGGGAGTGCCGTGCGCGTCCTCGATCTCGGCGACGACCGGGTCGCCGTCGGGCCGCTGGAAGTGGTCGATGTTCTCCTCCGGGCGCGCGCTCACCGGGGCGTACGCCACGGCGGCGTCGAACAGGCCGGGCGCCACGACCAGTGTGTTGTACACGACCCCGCCGCCCATGGACCGGCCGAACAGCCCGATGCGGTCGCCGTCGATCTCCGGGCGCCCGGAGTCGCGCAGGGCCAGGGCGGCCCCGATGACGTCCTCGGTGTAGCCGAGGCGCAGGTTCACGTCGTTGTCGGGGTCGTCGTCGGAGCGGGCGTGGTTGCGGTAGTCGGTGTGCAGGACGACGTAGCCCTCGCGGGCCAGGCGGTCCTGCTCGCGGGGCATGCCCTGGCCGCTGACGTAGACGTCCGGGTCGATGTAGCCGTGAGCCAGGACCAGCGCCGGGAACGGCCCCTCGCCCTCGGGGACGTTCATGATCCCCGAGATGGTCAGGCCGTTCGCCTCGTAGGTGACCGCGTAGCGGGTGTAGGCGGAGGTGCGGTCGAGCACGTCGCCGAGCCGGAGGTCCGAGCCGGTGTGCTCGCGCCGCATCAGCGCCGGGAGGGAGACGGGGTCGACCCGGTCGGGGGAGGGGGAGGCGCTGCTCGGGCTCTGTTCCCCCGCCGCGCGCGTGGTCACGGTGCCGGTCGCGGGCGCGGCGGAACCGTCACCGCCGGTGCAGCCGCCCGCGACGGCCAGCAGCAGCCCGGCGGCGGCACAGGCGGTGCCGCGGGGGCGCATACCGCCCATTGTGGCCCGACACGGGAGTGCGGTGCACGGTCCCGGCCGGGCACGACCCGCGTCGGCCGTGCCGCCCCCCGGCGGGGCGGGCCCTACGGCGTGACCCGGGACGGTCCCGTGCTGTTGCGCTCGATCAGCTCCGGCACCGGTACCCGCACGGTGCGGGCCGGGCCGCCGTCCAGGAGGGCGGTCAGTTCGCGGGCCGCCGTGCGGCCGAACTCCACGCTGTCCCGGGACAGCGCCGACAGCCACGGCTTGACCAGACGGCACAGCGCGGAGTCCTCCCAGGCCACCACGGACACGTCGGCCGGCACGGCGAAGCCCAGGTCGGCCGCGGCGGCGACGCCCGCGACGGCCATCACGTCGTTGTCGTAGATCAGGGCCGTGGGGGCGTTCGGACCGCTCAGCACCCGGCGGGTGACGGCCGCGCCCGCCTCGTCCGAGTAGTCGGTCGGCACCGACTGCACGGCGGACAGGCCCCGCCGCTGCGCCTCGGCCCGCAGTGTGCGGATCCGGCGCTCGGTGTGGGCCAGCCCGGGCAGTCCCGCGATGTGCGCGATCCGCCGGTGGCCGAGCGCGTACAACCCGTCCACCACCGCCGCCATGGCGCCCGCGTCGTCCGCCCACACCGTCGACAGTCCCGGGTGCCGCTCCTCGGGGTCACCGCCGATCACCACGCCGGGCAGCCCCAGTTCGTCGAGCAGGGCGGGCCGGGGGTCGTCGGTGCGGGGGTCGACCACGAGGACTCCGTCGACCCGGTGCTCGGCCCACCACCGCCGGTACACCGCGCACTCGTCGTCGATGTCCTCGGCGATCTGGAACAGCAGGCCGAGATGCCGCTCGGCCAGCACCTCCTGGATGCCGGAGACGAGCTGGAGGAAGAACGAGTCCACGCCCAGCGTCCCCGCCGCACGGGCCAGGACGAAGCCGACGGTCGCGGCCCCCTCGCCGGACAGGGCGCGCGCCGCCGTGCTGGGCCGCCAGCCCAGCTGCTCGGCGACCCGGCGCACCCGGTCCCGGGTGACCTCGGAGACACCGGGCCTGCCGTTCAGCGCGAAGGAGACCGCGCTCTCGGAGACCCCGGCCCGCCGGGCGATGTCCTTCATCGTCGGCCGGCGGGCCGGTGAGCGCTTTTCCGTCACCCTTGCTCTCCGTTCGGTGCGACACGGCATGTGCACTAATGCGCTTGAGTGCCAGCACCCTAAAGCGCATTAGTGATCGAGTGCAAGAGCCGCCGTGAAGCCGGTCTGACCTGCATGAATGCCCAACTAATGACTTTAGTCGAGCGGAATCCATTGACTTCGCCGAAGGCGACGATGCAATGTCTGCCCCGGCGTCATCTCCGCCGCCCCCGCCCCGTTCCCCCCGAAGGAGCCGGTCCCTGTGCGCATCCCCCGCAGAGCCATCGCCGCCGCTGCCGTCGCCGTCCTGCTGCCCCTCAGCGCCTGTGGTTCCGGGGACGGCGGGGGCGGGTCGGGTGACGCCTCGGGCAAGGTCGAGGGCGACATCACCTTCCAGACCTGGAACCTGCGCGCCAACTTCAAGCCCTACTTCGAGGGCCTGATCGCCGAGTTCGAGAAGAAGCACCCGGGCACCGACGTGAAGTGGGTCGACCAGCCTGCCGAGGGCTACGCCGACAAGATCAGCGCCGACGCCGCCGGCGGCACCCTGCCCGACGTCGTCAACGTCTCGCCCGACCTCGTGGCGCCCCTCGCCAAGGCCGGACTGGCCCTCGACCTGGACAAGGCCGCGCCGCAGTACGAGAAGGAGTACCTGCCCGGCGCCTGGGCCGGCCACCGGATACCGGGCATGACCGGCACGTACGCCTTCCCCTGGTACCTCAACACCGGCCCGCTGTTCTACAACAAGACCCTGTTCGAGCAGGCGGGGCTCGACCCGCAGAAGCCGCCGAGGACCTACGACGACCTCTTCGCCGACGCCCTGCGGATGGCGGACAGGAGCGACGGGAAGGTCGCCACCCTCGCCAACGTGCCCACCATCGAGGACTTCGGCCGCTACGGCGTCCCGCTGATGAACAAGGAAGGCACCGCCTTCACCTTCGACGACGCCAAGGGCGTGGAACTCCTCACCAAGTACAAGGAGTTGTACGACGCCAAGGCCCTCGACCGGCAGGCCCTGACCGCCACGCCCGAGTCCTCCGGCAAGAAGTTCCTCACCGGGGCCGTCGCCATGAACCCCGGCAGCGCCCTCGACCTCGGGAACTTCAAGAAGCAGGCGCCGAGCTTGTACAGGAACATCGGCATCACCGACCAGATCACCAGCACCGGGCACGTCAACATGTACGTGATGGGCGTGATGGTGAACTCCCAGTCGAAGCGCAAGCCCGCGGCGGTCGCCTTCGCGCACTTCGTGACCGACGCGGCGCACCAGATGTCCTTCGCCAAGAAGGTCGCCATCTTCCCCAGCACCGCCGGTTCGCTGGACGACCCGTACTTCACGAAGCAGGACGGCACCGACGAGACCCGCGTCCGCGTCGCCGCCGCCAAGTCGCTGAAGACGGCCGTGAACTACACGCCGGTGCTGTTCAGCGAGCAGATGAAGATCGCGCTGCGCAACCAGGTCGCCAAGGCGTTCCAGGGCAAGCAGAGCCCGAAGGAAGCTCTCGACAACGCTGTCAAGGAGTGCGACCGGCTCCTGAAGCAGCAGGGCTGACCCGTCATGGCCTCCTCCGGCATCCCCCGGGTGCGGCGTCAACTGCCGACCAGCCCCTGGCTGTTCGCCGCCCCCGGGCTGCTCGTCACCGGCGCGTTCGTGCTCTACCCGTTCCTCTCCACGCTGGTGAACTCCTTCACCGACCGCCGCACCCTGATCCCCGGGACGTTCGTGGGGCTCGCCAACTTCCGCGAGCTGCTGCACGACGACATGTTCTGGATCGGCCTGCGCAACAGCACCCTCTACGTCGTCGGAGTCGTGCCCCTGCTGGTCGTCCTGCCGCTGCTGCTGGCGCTGCTGGTGCAGAGGAACATCCCCGGCATCACCTTCTTCCGGTCCGCGTTCTACACCCCCGTCGTCGCCTCGATCGTCGTCGTCGGCCTGATCTGGGTGTGGCTCCTCGACGACCGCGGACTGGTCAACGCGATGCTGGAGGCGGCCGGTGCGGACAAGGTCGCCTTCCTCAGCGACCAGTGGCTGCTGCTGCTGAGCGCCATGGCCGTCACGGTGTGGAAGGGCCTCGGCTACTACATGATCATCTACCTGGCGGCGCTCGGGAACGTGCCGCGCGAACTGCACGAGGCGGCCGCCGTCGACGGGGCGGGCGCCGTGCGCCGGTTCCTGACCGTGACCGTGCCCGCCGTCCGCTCCACCATGGTGCTCGTCGCGGCGCTCTCCTCGGTCGCCGCGTTCAAGGTGTTCTCCGAGGTGTACCTGCTGGCCGGCCCGAGCGGCGGCCCGGCCGGCGAGGACACCACCCTCGTCATGCTCGTCCAGCGCACCGGCACCGGGCTGAGCGGCCGGGTCGGCTACGCCTCCGCCCTCTCCGTCGTCGTCTTCGCCGTCACCGTCGCCCTGATGCTGCTCGTGCTGCGCGCCGACCGGAAGGAGGACTCGTGAGCGTCCTCCAGAAGGCACCTCCCGGGCGGAAGGCGCCCGCCGCGGCCCGCGAACCGCGGATCACCGACGAGCACGGCCGCCGCGTCCGGGTGTGGGAACTCGCCCTGCGCTACGTCCTGCTGCTCGCCGTCCTCGCCCTGACCATCGGCCCGTTCCTGTGGCAGTTGTCCACCTCCCTCAAGGGCCCCACCGAGGACATCTACAGCTCCCCGCCGGCGTTCCTGCCGGGCGACCCCACCCTGCACAACTACGAGCGGGTCGCCGACACCATCCCCGTGTGGGACTACGCCCTCAACTCCCTGAAGGTCGCCACCGCCAACGTCGTCACCAACTGCGCCGGCTCGGCCCTCGCCGGATACGCCCTGGCCCGCTTGCGCTACCGCGGCCGCCGCGCCGCCACCCTGGCCTTCGTCCTGGCGATGCTCGTCCCCGTCGAGGGCATCATCATCGCCCAGTTCACCACCATGCGGGAGCTCGGCCTCAACAACACCCTGGTCGGCGTGGTCCTGCCGGGCTGCATCGGCGCCATGAACGTCCTGCTGATGCGCAACGCCTTCCTCAACCTGCCCTACGAGATCGAGGAGGCGGCCTTCGTCGACGGCGCCGACGTGTGGCAGCGCTTCCTGCGCATCGCCCTGCCCTCGGTCAAGGGCACCCTCGCCGTCGTCGCGATCTTCGCCTTCATGGGCGCCTGGGACGACTTCCTGTGGCCGCTCATCGTGCTGAGCGACCCCTCCAAGTTCACCCTCACCATCGGCCTCAACTACCTGCACGGCACCTTCGCCAACGACGAACGCCTCGTCGCCGCGGGCACGATCATCGCCGTCGCACCGCTGATCGCCCTCTTCGCCTGCCTCCAGCGGTACTTCTTCCGCGGCGTCGGCGAGGGCGCCGTCAAGGGCTGACCCCGTACCTCCGTCCTCCGTCGCAAGGGACCCGCATGCCTCAAGCCGTGCGCTTCGGCGTCAACTACACGCCCAGCGAAGGGTGGTTCCACCACTGGCTCGACTTCGACCTCGACTCCGTGCGCGCCGACCTCGACTCGATCGCCGCGCTCGGCCTCGACCACGTCCGCGTCTTCCCGCTGTGGCCGTACTTCCAGCCCAACCGCAGCCTGATCCGCCCGCGGGCCGTGGAGCAGCTCGTCGCGCTCGCCGACGCCGCCGCCGAACGCGGCCTGGACGTCAACGTGGACGGCCTGCAAGGCCACTTGAGCAGCTTCGACTTCCTGCCCGCCTGGACCCGTACCTGGCACCGGCGCAACCTGTTCACCGACCCCGACGTGCTCGACGGCCAGGCCGCCCTGCTGCGCACCCTCGCCGCCGCCCTCGCCGACCGGCCCAACTTCATCGGCATGACCCTCGGCAACGAGGTCAACCAGTTCTCCGCCGGACCCCACCCCGACCCGGACCGGGCCACACCCGGCGAGATCGACACCTGGCTCACCCGGATGCTCGCCGCCTGCGAGGAGGGCGCCCCGGGCCGGCTGCACCTGCACGCCGAGTACGACGCCACCTGGTACCAGGACGACCAGCCCTTCACCCCGGGCCAGGCCGCCCGGCACGGCGCCGTCACGGCCGTGCACTCCTGGGTGTTCAACGGCACCGCCCAGCGCCACGGCCGCACCTCGGTGCCGAGCGAGCACCACGCGGCCTACCTGGTCGAGCTGAGCAAGGCCTGGGCCGACGACCCGCGCCGGCCGGTCTGGCTCCAGGAGGTCGGCGCCCCCGCGCCCCTGGTCCCGCCCGAGCACGCCGCCGCCTTCACCGAGGCCACCGTCGCGCACGCCCTGGACTGCCCGGACCTGTGGGGTGTCACCTGGTGGTGCTCCCACGACGTCTCCCGCGGCCTCGCCGACTTCCCCGACCTGGAGTACGGACTGGGCCTCATGACCAACGACCGCAAGCCGAAGGACACCGCCCTGGTGCTGGAGCGGGCCGCGCGCTCGGCGCCGTCCGCACCGGCGGCCCGCACCACCGCGCTCGTGGTCCCCGCCGACCCGTCCGCCCGGTCACGGTGCGCGCCCGGCGGGCCCGTCTTCGAGGCCTTCTTCCGGCTGGTCGCCGACGGGGCGCGCCCCACCACCGTCCTCGACACCCGGACCACCGACCGGGAGCACCTGTCCGCACGCGGCATCACCGAGACCGTCACCGCCGACCAGGTCCTCGAAGGAGGCATCCGCCCGTGACCCCCACCCGACGCACCGTGCTGCTCGCCGGCGCCGCGGCCGCGCTCGTCCCCGCCCTGCCCGCGACGGCGGCCCCGCGGGCCGCCACCCCGCCGTTCGCGTCCTACTGGTACCCGGACTCCCTCCCCGAAGGCACCCCCGGCCCCGGCATCACCTGGCGCAGCCTGAAGTCCTGGCGCGCCGAGGACGACCCGGATCTCGCCTTCAACGCGTCGTCCGTGCCGCTGGCCGCCCGATTCACCCCGGCACCCGCCAACGCCACCGCCCGCGCGGGCCAGGCCCGCATCCAGTCGCTGGTCTCCTTCGGTCCCACGGCGGGCAACCCCTCCCAGGGAGCCCCCACCGCCGACTTCTACGCCCTGTCCCACTGGGCATACATCGACGAACTGGTCTTCTGGGGCGGGTCGTCGGGCGAAGGGCTGATCCTCGCCCCGAACGCGCCGATCGTGGACGCCGCCCACCGGCACGGCGTGCCCGTCCTCGGCAACGTCTTCCTGCCACCCGTCGCCTACGGCGGGCAACTGCGTTGGACCCGCGACCTGGTGCAGAAGGACGCCGCCGGACGCCACCCGCTCGCCGAACGGCTGGTCGCGGTCGCCGAGGCCCACGGGTTCGACGGCTGGTTCGTCAACGCCGAGACCGGGGGAGGGGATGTCGCCCTCGGCGCCGACATGCTGAGCTTCCTGCGGGAGCTGAAGACCCGCGCGACGGCCAAGGGGCAGCGCGTCACCTGGTACGACGCCATGACGGTGAACGGCACGGTCAGCTGGCAGGGCGCCCTCGACGGGCAGAACGAACCGTTCTTCCGGACCTCCGACGACATGTTCGTCGACTTCCGCTGGAGCGCGAACAGCCTGGTCTCCTCGGCGAGCAGGGCCGAGCAACTGGGCCGCAGCCGCTACGACCTGTGGGCGGGCGTGGACGTCGAGGCCGGCGGCTGGAACACCCCGGTGCGGTGGGACGCGATCGTGCCGCGGGACGGGGCCCACCTCGCCTCGATCGGCCTCTACCGGCCCGAGTGGACCCGCAACCACCTGCCCGACGACCTGCGGGACCCGGCCTCCTTCCACACCGCGGACGACCGCTTCTGGACCGGCCGCTCCCTCGATCCCTCGCGTCCGGACGGCACGGACCCCTGGCGGGCACCCGCCGTGACCGTCGCCGACCGCTCGACCGTCACCTCGGTCCCGTTCGCCAGCTCCTTCAACACCGGGCACGGACTGCGCTGGTTCGAGGACGGCGCGATCACCTCCGACACCCCCTGGAACCATCTCGGCCTTCAGGACCGGCTGCCCTCCCGGCGCTGGGTGGTGCACACCGAGGGCAGCCGCCCCGCGGTGTCCTTCGACTTCGAGGACGCCTGGCGCGGCGGCAGCAGTGTCCTCGTCGACGGCGAGCTCACCGAACCGGCCGTCCTCGACCTGTACGCCACCCGGCTGCCCCGCACCGCGGGCACGGTCGTCGAGCTGACCCACCGCACCGACTCCGGCCGGGTCCGCGTCGAACTGGCCGTCGCCACCGGCGAACCGGACACCCCGGGCGCCGCACCGCCGTACCGGTACGTCCCCGTACGGGCCTCGGACGCCTGGCACACCTCGACCGTGCGGCTCACCGGTCCGCCCGGGACCGTCCGGGTGCTCGGTGTCCGGCTCACCCCCCTGGACCCCGGCGGCCCCGTACGGTGGCGGCTCGGCGCACTCGCCGTGCGGACCGCCTCCCGGGCCACCCCGGCCGCGCCCACCGGCCTGCGCGTCGCCGCCGCGTCCGGCGGGGACCTGCGCCTGCTGTGGAACCCGGCCCGCGGCGCCGTCCGCCACTACACCCTGCACCGCCGGCTCCCCGACGGCACCCGCCGCTTCCTCGGCGGCACCTGCCAGCGGGCGTTCTTCGTCGCCGGGCTGGAACCCGAGCAGGGCGAGCGGGCCGAACGGTTCGAACTGCGGGCCGTGGGGGAGCTCTACACCTCGTCGGCACCCGTGACCCTGACCCACGCCTGGTAACCACCCCCTCTAGGGAGCATCCCGTATGCATGACGACCGCAGCCTGGTCGAAGCCCGCCTCAAGCGCGTCCTCGACGAGCGCGTCCGCCCCGCCGTGTACCCCGAGTCCGTGCCGCTCCAGGTCGCCGTGTGGCACGCGCCGGGCGAGCCCGTCCCCGTCGCCGAGGGTCTCGCGGCGGAGACCGAGCCGATCGAGACGGGCGCCCGCTGGGGTGCTCCCTGGGGCACCAGCTGGTTCCGCGTCACCGGCACGGTGCCCGAGAACTGGGCCGGCCGGACCGTCGAGGCGATCCTTGACCTCGGCTTCGACGAGAACATGCCCGGCTTCCAGTGCGAGGGCCTGGTGTACCGGCCCGACGGCACGCCCGTGAAGGGCCTCAACCCGCGCAACCAGTGGGTACGCGTCGCCGCCCCCGCCGAGGGCGGTGAGCAGGTGTGCCTGCACGTCGAGGCCGCGTCCAACCCCGTCATCCTCGACTACCACCCCT
The DNA here is from genome assembly GCF_055585285.1 of Streptomyces sp. NPDC053665. Classification (NCBI taxonomy): domain Bacteria; kingdom Bacillati; phylum Actinomycetota; class Actinomycetes; order Kitasatosporales; family Streptomycetaceae; genus Streptomyces; species Streptomyces sp. NPDC053665. The sequence goes on along the minus strand of NZ_JBVJKK010000001.1, from coordinate 607,643 downwards.
TCCTGCCCACGCAGCTCGGCGACAAGGAGACCGCGGGCAGCGAACCGCAGTACACCCTCGCCCGCATGGACCTCGCCGTCTTCGACGAGACGGTGTGGCAGCTGGTGATCGACCTGGAGGTGCTCGGCGAGCTGATGGCCGAACTGCCCGTGGAGTCCGCCCGCCGCTGGGAGATCCTCCGGGCGGTCGACAAGGCACTCGACGCCCTGGACCTCCAGGACGTCAACGGCACCGCCGCAGCCGCCCGTTCGCGCCTCGCCGACGTCCTCGCCACGCCCGCGGCCCCCTCCGCCCACCGCATCAGCGCCGTCGGGCACGCCCACATCGACTCGGCGTGGCTGTGGCCGCTGCGCGAGACCGTGCGCAAGGTGGCCCGCACCACCTCCAACATGACCGCGCTCCTCGACGACGAGCCGGAGTTCGTCTTCGCCATGTCGCAGGCCCAGCAGTGGGCGTGGGTGCGCGACCACCGGCCCGAGGTGTGGGCCCGGGTGAAGAAGGCCGTGGCGGACGGGCGGTTCGTGCCGGCCGGCGGCATGTGGGTGGAGTCCGACACCAACATGCCCGGCTCCGAGGCGATGGCCCGGCAGTTCGTGCACGGCAAGCGGTTCTTCCTCGACGAGTTCGGCATCGACAACGACGAGGCGTGGCTGCCGGACACCTTCGGCTTCGCCGCGGGCCTGCCCCAGATCATCAAGGCCGCCGGCGCGAAGTACCTGCTGACGCAGAAGATCTCCTGGTCGCAGACGAACAAGTTCCCCCACCACACCTTCCAGTGGGAGGGCATCGACGGCACACGGATCTTCACCCACTTCCCGCCCGTCGACACCTACAACTGCTCCATGAGGGGCAGCGAGATCGCCCATGCTGCCCGCAACTTCAAGGACAAGGGCGTCGCCCGCCACTCCCTCGCCCCGACCGGCTGGGGTGACGGAGGCGGCGGCACCACCCGCGAGATGGTCGCCAAGGCGGCCCGGCTGCGCGATCTGGAGGGTTCGGCCACGGTCACCTGGGAGACCCCGCGGGCCTTCTTCGAGAAGGCCGCCGCCGAGTACCCCGAACCGCCCGTCTGGGTCGGTGAGCTCTACCTGGAGCTGCACCGCGCCACCCTCACCAGCCAGGCGAAGACCAAGCAGGGCAACCGCCGCAGCGAGCACCTGCTTCGCGAGGCCGAACTGTGGGCCGCCACGGCGGCCGTGCGCACCGGGTTCCCCTACCCGTACGAGGGCCTGGACCGCATCTGGAAGACGGTGCTGCTGCACCAGTTCCACGACATCCTGCCCGGCTCGTCCATCGCCTGGGTGCACCGCGAGGCCCGCCGGACCTACGAGCGGGTGGCCGGGGAACTGGAGCGGATCATCGACGCCGCCCAGCGCGCCCTCGCGGGCGAGGGGCGGACCCCGCTGGTCTTCAACGCCGCCCCGCACACCCGGGCCGGCGTCCCGGCCGGGGGTGCGCGCACCCCGGCCGAGCCGGCGCGCACGGCCCGCACCGACCGGCCCGGGGGCGGGCACGTCCTGGACAACGGCCTGCTCCGGGTCGAGATCGACGCCCGGGGTCTCGTGGTGTCCGCGTACGACGTCGAGGCCGACCGGGAGACCGTCGCCCCCGGCCGGGCCGCGAACCTGCTCCAGCTGCACCCCGACTTCCCGAACATGTGGGACGCCTGGGACGTCGACGAGTTCTACCGCAACACGGTCACCGATCTGACCGACGCCGAGGAGGTCGTCCCCGACGGCGAGGGCGTGCGGGTCGTCCGGTCCTTCGGTGCCTCCCGCGTCACCCAGCTGCTGTCCCTGGCTCCGGGGGAGCGGCGGCTGGTCGTGGACACGGAGGTCGACTGGCACGAGACGGAGAAGTTCCTCAAGCTCGCCTTCCCGCTCGACGTGCACGCCGAACGGTACGCGTCGGAGACCCAGTTCGGGCACTTCCACCGGCCCACCCACACCAACACCTCCTGGGAGGCGGCCAAGTTCGAGGCGTGCGCCCACCGGTTCGTCCACCTGGAGGAACCGGGCTGGGGCGTCGCGGTCGTCAACGACTCCACGTACGGCCACGACGTGACGCGCACCGTCCGCACCGACGGCGACGGCGGCACGACCACCACCGTCCGCGTGTCCCTGCTGCGCGCTCCGCGCTTCCCCGACCCGGAGACCGACCAGGGCGTGCACCGCTTCCGGCACGCGCTGGTGCCCGGCGCCGGCATCGGTGACGCGGTCCGCGAGGGCTGGCGGATCAACCAGCCCGAACGGCGGCTGTCCGGCGCCGGCGAGGTCACGCCGCTGGTGGCGTCCGACCAGGACGCCGTGGTCGTCACGGCGGTCAAGCTGGCCGACGACGGCAGCGGTGACGTCGTCGTCCGCTTCCACGAGGCGTTCGGCGGCCGGGCGCGCGCCACGCTCACCGCCGGATTCGAGGTGGTGGGCGTCGCGGTGACGGACCTGCTGGAACGCCCCCTGGCCGGCGCACCGGCACCGGAGGCGGACGGCGGCCGGATCGCGGTGCGGCTGCGCCCGTTCGAGCTGGTGACGCTGCGGCTGCGGCGCGCCTGACGGTCGCGGGGAGAAGCAGGTCACGTCCGTGGACGAGCCGGATCGACGGCGGGACCTCCGGGCCACCGCGGTGCCGGAGCCGGACGAGGAAGGAGCCGTGAGGATGAGCGACGACGAGGGGCCGTGCGGGCCCGCGGTGGAGCAGGCGGGACCCGGGGACGCGTGGGGTGGCCCGGTGAACCGGCTCGGCGGCAGCGGCGTCCGGGTCGGGGCCCTGTCCTTCGGCGCCGCCGCCATCGGCAACCTGTACACCGAGGTCGGCGAGGAGGAGGCGCAGGAGGCCGTGGAGGCCGCCTGGCAACGGGGCATCCGCTCCTTCGACACGGCCCCGCACTACGGCCTCGGCCTGTCCGAGCGCCGCCTGGGCGCGGCCCTGCGCGGCAGGCCCCGCGACCAGTACACGGTCTCCACCAAGGTGGGCCGCCGCCTGGAGAGCGCCGACGGCCGCGGTGACGACCTCGCGAGCGGCTTCGCCGTGCCCGCCACCCACCGCCGGGTGTGGGACTTCAGCGCCGACGGGATCCGCCGCACGCTGGAGGCCGGCCTCGAACGGCTGGGCCTCGACCGCGTCGACGTCGTCTACCTCCACGACCCGGACGAGCACGCCGGCCAGGCGTTCCGCGAGGGGTACCCGGCGCTGGAGGAGCTCCGCTCGCAGGGCGTGGTCCGCGCGATCGGCGCCGGCATGAACCAGGCGGAGATGCTCACCCGCTTCGTCCGCGAGACCGACGTCGACGTGGTGCTGTGCGCCGGCCGCTACACCCTGCTCGACCAGAGCGCGCTGCGCGACCTGCTGCCCACGGCACACGCGCGCGGCAGGTCCGTCGTCATCGGCGGCGCCTTCAACTCCGGTCTGCTGGCCGACCCGAGGCCGGGCGCGCGGTACGACTACACCGACGCGCCCCCGGAGCTGGTGCGGCGGGCGCTGCGGCTGAAGGCGCTCGCCGACCGCCACGGCACCACGCTGCGCGCCGCCGCCCTGGCCTTCTGCGCCGCGCACCCGGCGGTCGCCAGCGTCCTCGTCGGAGCCCGCTCGGCCCGCGAAGTGCACGACTGCGTCGACCAGTTCGCCACCCGGGTGCCGCAGGCGTTCTGGCAGGAGCTGCGCACCGAGGGCCTCCTGCCCGCCGAGGCCCCCGTGCCGGACGAGGCCCCGGCGCCGGGCCGGGCCCCCGTACCGGACGCGCACCCGCCGCGGCGGCCGTCCTGACCGGTGAGGCCCCCGGCGGACGGGGTCACGGCCGGTGCACCGGCTTCGCCAGCCGCGTCGGGGGCAGGAACTCCCGCACGTACGTGCGCTCCCAGCACGCGCCCGTCTCCCGCAGCTCACGCCAGGTCGTGAAGCGGTAGCGGAACAGCCGGGCGCGCACGTACCGCGGGGGCGCCTCCGGCGGGAACGGGGAGCGGCGCAGCAGCCTCAAGGTGTCCCGGTCGCCCTCCAGCAGCCGCTCCACGAACGTCCCGAACCATGGCTCGGCGTAGGCGGGGGAGAGGGCCGCGAACCACATCAGCCAGTCCAGGCGCAGATGGTAGGGCGCGAACTGCCGCGGCCAGCGCCGCGGGTCCCCGGGCTTGCCGCGGAACTCGTACTCCCGCCAGCCGGAGTCCGGCCGCGGCGCGGTGTCCGCCGTGCCCTCCACCACCACCTCGTAGCGCACCCGGCTCACACTGCCGAAGGCCCCGTAGGTGTTCACCAGGTGCAGCGGGTCGAAGGAGCGGTTCATCACCTGGCGGCGGGACAGCATGTTGCGCACCGGCCGCGCGCTCAGGGCCAGCAGCACGGCGCACACGGTCAGCACGACGACGGCGAACCACAGCGGGGCGTCCGGCACGGCGGGCGGGTCGGCCGGGAACCGCACCGCCGACAGCGCCAGCACGATGGTGATCCAGTTCAGCCACGAGAAGTTGCCCGACAGCACCAGCCACAGCTGGGTGACGATCATCAGCGCCGCGGCGGCCGTGGCGACCGGCTGCGGAGTGAACAGCAGGAAGGGGACCACGAGTTGGGTGACGTGGTTCGCGGCGGCCTCGGCCTTGTGCAGCGGCCGGGGCAGCCGGTGGAAGAACCAGCTGAGCGGGCCCGGCATCGGCTGGGTCTCGTGGTGGTGCTCCAGACAGGTGAGCCGGCGCCAGCACTCGTCGCCGCGCATCTTGATCAGCCCGGCGCCGAACTCCACCCGGAACAGGATCCACCGCAGCAGGAACAGCACCACGAGCGGCGGCGCCACCTCGTCGTTGCCGAGGAACACGGCGAGGAAGCCCACCTCCAGCAGCAGCGACTCCCAGCCGAACGAGTACCAGGTCTGCCCCACGTTGACGATCGACAGGTACAGCGCCCACGGCACCAGCCACAGCAGCATGCCGCCCCACAGCGGCAGCAGGGAGTCCAGCCCGGCCAGCAGGCCCGCCGACACCGCGCAGCCCGCCCACGCGCACAGGGCGAAGAAGCGGTCGGAGTAGTGCAGCTGGAACAGGCTCGGCGCCCGCCCGAACGGCACCCGCGACACGAACCGCGGCACCGGCAGCATGCCCCGCCGTCCGATCAGCGCGCGGAACTGCAGCGCCGCCGTCAGGAACGCCACCAGGTACACGGCGGCCAGGGCCCGCTGGAAGACCAGGCGGGTCAGCCCGTAGTCGGATGCGGTGAACCAGTCCACAGCCGTGCGCTCCTCCCGTGCCGCGCCCGGTCCCACCGTCACGCTCGGTGAAGAACACTATGCGGCTACCCCGCCGCCCGCCCGGCGAACACCGGCCCGGTCCGGCCCCGCCGACCCGTCCGGTCGAACGCGTTCGACCCATCCGGTCGAAGAATCGGACAAATGCTGGCAAGGTGGGCGCATGGCTGATCGGGGAGCGAGCGCCGCCCTGTCTCTCCCGGACGACTGGCCCGCCCACCCGGATCCGATTCTCGCGCTCAACCGGATGGGCAGCTTCGACTGGGATCTGGACACCGGCCTGATGCAGATGGACGCCCAGGCCCACGACGTCTTCGACGTGCGCCCCGACGAGTACGCCGGCGACCCCGCCACCCTGTCCGCACGCGTCCCGCCCGCCGAGGCGCTGCGCCTGGACACGGTCGTGTCCCAGGCCCTGAAGGACGGCAGCGAGAACTACGGCGCCTACTTCCGCCTGCGCCGCCGCGACGGCACCCTGCGCTGGACCCACACCCAGGGCTACATCCGCCGCGACGGGACGGGACGGCCCCGCCGCATCATCGGCATCGTCCGCGACGCCACCCAGGAGCTCGGCGAGATCGGCGTCCGCCGCGAGCAGGCCGCCCGGGACGAGGCGCGCCGCCAGCAGACCAGTGTCGTGGAACTCACCACGGCCGCCCTCGCCCACGCCCGCACGGTCCAGGACGTCATCGACGTCCTCACGGACACCCACGGCCTCGTCCACCTGGGCGCCACCAGCCTCGTCATGGGCCTGGTCGAGGCCGGCCGGATCCGGCTGATCGCCGAGGGCCCCACGGAGAGCTCCGTGCCCGGCACCCGCATCACCCGCATCGACGACCCGTACCCGATGAGCGAGGCCGTACGGACCCTCGGGCCGCGGTTCATCGAGTCGCCCGAGGAGTTCGCCCAGCGCTACCCGATCCTGTGGCCGCACATCACGGGCCTGAACATCACCTCGGCCGCCTACCTGCCGCTCATCGTCCAGGCCCGGCCCATCGGCGCCATGGGCCTGCTCTACAGCGACCGGCGCGGCTTCACCGCCGAGGAGCGCAACGTCCTCGTCGCCCTCGGCAGCAGCATCGCCCAGAGCCTGCAACGGGCCATGTTCTACGAGCAGGAGATGGACCTGGCCCAGGGCCTTCAGCAGGCGATGCTGCCCCGCACCATCCCGAGCGTGCCCGGCGCCGACGTGGCCGTGCGTTACCGGGCCGCCACCCTCGGCGGCGCCGTCGGCCGGGACATCGGCGGCGACTGGTACGACCTGATCCCGCTGCCGGGCGGCCGGGTCGGCGCCGTGATCGGCGACGTCCAGGGCCACGACACGCACGCGGCCGCCGTCATGGGCCAGCTGCGCATCGTGCTGCGGGCCTACGCGGCGGAGGGGCACCCGCCGGCCACGGTCATGGCGCGCGCCTCCGTCTTCCTGCACGAACTGGACACCGACCGCTCCGCCACCTGCCTGTACGCCGAGGCGGACCTGACCACGGGCGTGCTGCAGATCGTGCGCGCCGGCCACATCGACCCGCTGATCCGCCACACCGGCGGAGCCTGCCGCCGGATCACCGTGGCCGGCGGGCTGCCGCTCGGCCTGTCCGCCGAGTTCGGCCGCCTCGACTACCCGGTGGGCACCGTCGAACTCGACGCCGGCGACACCCTGCTGCTGTGCACCGACGGTCTCGTCGAGCAGCCCGGCGCCGACCTCGACGACGGCATGGGCACCCTCACCGCCCTCGTCGAGACCGGCCCCGACGACGTACGGGAGCTGGCCGACCGGCTCATCGAGGTGGCCGACGAGCGGGGCGGGGACGACGACGTGGCGCTGCTCCTGCTGCGCCGGCGCGGCCCCGAGGGGTACCGGTCCGGCCGCCGCATCCAGCGGCACGTGACCCCGGGCGACCCGGCGGCCCTGACCGAGGCCCGCCGCATGATCCGCACCGCGGTCGCCGCGTGGGGGGCCGGCGACCGGGCCGACGAGATCGAGCTGGCCGCCGACGAGCTCATCACCAACGCCCTGATGCACACCGAGGGCGCCGCGACCGTCACCCTGCGGGTCCTCACCGGCGCCGAGCGCCGCCTGCGCGTGGAGGTCGAGGACACCTCCAGCGCCCTGCCGCGCCGCCGGGAAGCGGGCGAGTCGGGTGTCTCCGGGCGCGGCCTGCTGCTGGTCGAGCTGCTCACCGACGTGTGGGGCGTGGAGGCCCGCGGCGGCGGCAAGGCCGTGTGGTGCGAGTTCGTGGTGCCCGGCCGCGACTGACCGCGCGTGGCACCCTGGAGCCATGCCGGAACTTCCCGAGGTCGAGGCGCTCAGGGACTTCCTGACCGAGCACCTCGTCGGCCGCGAGATCGTACGCGTGCTGCCCGTCGCGATCAGCGTCCTGAAGACGTACGAGCCGCCCCTGTCCGCGCTGGAGGGCCACGAGGTCACCGCCGTGCACCGGTACGGCAAGTTCCTCGACGTGGCGACCGGGGACGGACCCCACCTGGTGACGCACCTGGCCCGGGCGGGCTGGCTGCACTGGAAGGACCGCCTCCCCGACGGCCCGCCCCGCCCGGGCAAGGGCCCGCTCGCGCTGCGGGTGGCGCTGGAGACCGGAGCCGGGTTCGACCTGACCGAAGCCGGTACGCAGAAGCGGCTCGCCGTGTACGTGGTGGCCGACCCGCAGGAGGTGCCCGGCGTGGCCCGGCTGGGCCCCGACCCCCTGGCCGACGACTTCGACCGGGACCGGCTGGCGCGGCTGCTGGCCGGGGAACGGCGGCAGCTCAAGGGCGCGCTGCGCGACCAGAGCCTGATCGCCGGGGTGGGCAACGCCTACAGCGACGAGATCCTGCACGCGGCGAAGATGTCCCCGTTCAAGCTCGCTGCCTCCCTCACCGAGGAGGAGACCGACCGGCTCCACGCGGCCCTGCGCGAGACGCTCACCGAGGCCGTCGAGCGCTCCCGGGGTGTGGCGGCGGGGCGGCTGAAGGCGGAGAAGAAGAGCGGGCTGCGCGTCCACGGGCGCACCGGTGAGGCGTGCCCGGTGTGCGGCGACACCATCCGCGAGGTGTCCTTCAGCGACTCCTCGCTCCAGTACTGCCCGACCTGCCAGACGGGCGGCAAGCCGCTGGCGGACCGCAGGATGTCGCGGCTGCTGAAGTGACCCGGCGGCTCACCCGGACGGCGGCCACCACTCGAACATCAGGATGGTCGCGTCGTCCCGCAGCCGGCTCGCGGAGGAGTCGAGGATGGAGTGGATGAGCCGGCGCAGCGTCTCGGACGCCAGCTCGCCCGCGGCCGTGGCCCGGATGATGTAGTCGGCGAACTGCTCCAGGCCGAACTCGCCGCCGTCCGCGGACCGCGCCTCGGTGACCCCGTCGGTGTACATCAGCACGCGGTCCCCGGGCTTCAGCGCCGTCTCGTGCACCGCCCGCTTCCGCCCGGCGAGCAGGGACGGCAGCCCCATCGGCGGATCGGGCTCGCGGAGCATGGCGTCGACGAGCAGCCGCCGGTCGCGGATCAGCAGCGGGGTGGGGTGGCCGCAGTTGGTCCACCGCAGGACCCCCGAGGCCAGGTCCAGCTGGGCCAGGACCCCGGTGCAGAACTGGTCGGGCAGCCACTGTGCGAGCGCGTCGTCCACGCACTGCACGAGGTCCGGCAGATCGGCCCCGGTGCGCCGGGAGTTGCGGCACGCGGCCAGCGACACGGCCGTGGTGAGCCCGGAGGCCAGGTCGTGGCCCATGGCGTCGAGCACGGTGACGTGCAGGGCCGTCTCGGTCAGGGAGTGGTCGAAGGCGTCCCCGCCGATCTCGTAGGCGGGTTCCAGCACGGCCGTGGACACCACGCGCGCGGTGCCGATCGTGCGGGGCGGCAGGAACGCGCGCAGCATCTCGGCGGGCAGGCGCATCCGGTCGGTGCGGGTACGCCGGACGTAGGAGTCCTCGTACGCCCGGCTCGTCGTGATCATCATGGCCACGAGGGTGGCCAGGGCCCGGGCGCTGCGCAGCACGGCCGGTGTCAGCGCGGGCGCGTGCACGGCCAGCACACCGAGGCGTTCCGCCCCGTCCACCAGGGGCAGCCAGGCCGTCATGCCGCCGGTGTCGGACTCCGCGACGCGCAGCGACTGGGTGCGGTAGGTCCAGCCGGCGAGGGAGTCGTCGATGGGCAGGGCCGGGGTGGTGTCCGTGAGCGGCACGAGCCGGCGCTGCTGGATGTCGGTCAGGTAGACCACGGAGTGCGGGATCCCGAGGGCCGTGGTGCACCGGGCCGCGGCGGTGAACAGGTCCAGTGTCGCCGTCTCCGGGTCGGCGAGGAACTCCTCCAGGCGGCCGTCGCCGGTGTCCGCCGTCGCCACGTCGTCTCCCCTCACCGCACTGCCGGGTGTGTCGTCCAGCAGTCTCACACCGGCACGCGCGCCCCGCCCGGCGACGGGGGCGGACGGACGACGGACCCCCGGGCCGGTCAGCCCGGCCGGAGCCGGACCAGGACGTCCCCGGCCGCCGAGCGGATCTCGTAGCGGGCGATCTGGGAGGCGTGCATCGACGAACTCGCCATCATGGTGCTGGGCCGGTCGTCGTGCCCGGGGGCGTGCCAGCTGGCCGCGGTCTCCTCGGTGCCGTCATGGCCCACGATGACCAGGTGACAGGCGCGCGAGCCCGCGCCGTCCCGCACCTTCAGCTCGACCTGGCTGCCGGAGGCCCCGTCCTCCGTCGTGACCTGCGCCCACACCCCGGTGCGCGTGTCGGTCGCCGCCACCGTCCGCGGTCCCTCGTCGCTGCCCTGGGCCATCATCGCGACACCCGGCACCGACACCGCGAACGCCACCGACGCGGCCAGCGCGAACAGCACGCGCCTGCGGCCGGTCCGGCGGCGGGTCGCCACCTCGGCCAGCAGCCGGTCCAGCAGCTGCGGGCCGGGCTGGGCCATCGGGTGCACGAACCGCGGCGTCGCCCGCCGGTACAGCATCATCTGCCGTGTGACCGGGCCGAACTCCGTCACCTCTGCAGCGCACCGAGGGCACTCCATGAGGTGGTCCTCGAAGCGGAAGGCCTCCGCCTCGTCCAGCACGCCGAGCGCGTAGGCGCCGACGTCGCGATGCCTTTCCAGGGACCTCATGCCGAATCCTCGTGCCGTTGGGTGCGGGTGGGGTTACTCCTTGCTCCCACCGGTACGGACCAGGCAGCGGAATCACTCAAGCCGGTGACACAATCGCAACCAAAGGATTCGGAGCCCTGCGGCCCGCGGATTGGTCCGGGCCGCGGAATTCTCAGAACAGGTGGATCGCCAGGTGCCCCAGGGGCAGCCCGAGCTGCCAGGCGGGCGTCCAGACCTTCGGTCCGTCGTCCTCCCCGGTCACCGGGACACCGCCCGGCACGGCGTTCAGATCGGGAGCGAGCAGCTCCGTTTCCTGGAGCCAGCGCCAGGCCTCCTGCGCCAGTTCCAGGTCCGGCGCGGGCCGCCCCGTGCGGGCGGCGCCGGCGGCCAGCTCGGCCAGGCGCTCGCGCACCCACTCCTGCCAGGGCATGTCGTAGGCGGTCAGGGACAGCCACGTCTCCAGCTGGGTGACGACCCGGATGCCGGACAGCTCCCCGTCGGTGTCGGAGAGGAAGACGGTCAGCGCCAGGGCATCGCGCCCGGCGCGGAACTCGAAGGACGTCGGCGGCATCAGGTCGCCCGTCCGCAGCAGCTCGTCGGCGATGTACTCGGCGTACAACCACGCCATGGGGACGGTCAGTTCGCCCTCGCCGCCGTCCGTGCTCTCGTGACCTCTGTCCAGCATCCCTTCCTGCCTTCCTCCGGTACCTGCGCGTCGCCCGACACCGGATCCCGGGGCGCGGTCGGCCCCATCCGGAACACGGATGAGAACACCCGACTGCTCAACCGGGGTCCTCAGCAAGGCGCTTTACGGAGGCTTGACTCAGCGGCCGGTTTCACCGCAGGTCGGCGGCGTATCCCGGAAGCACCCGGCGAAGGGCGCGCAGCGCGTAGTACGCGCGGGACTTCACGGTACCGGGCGGGATCCCGAGGGCCGCCGCCGCTTGCGCCACACTCGCCCCCTGGAAGTACACGAGCACCAGGACTTCACGGTGCTCGCGCGTGAGTGTCTTCACAGCGCGCCGGACGTCGAGCGTCGCGGCGGCCCGCTCGGCGTGGTCGGAGCCGACCCGCGCGTTCTCCAGCACCGCGTCGCCGACCTCCGGCGGGCGGGCCTGCCGGGCGCGCCGGGCGTCGATCGCGAGCCGCCGCCCGACGGTCATCAGCCAGGGCCGCACGGAGTCGAAGTCGTCGGCGCGCAGGGCCTCGGGGTGCTGCCAGGCGCGCACCAGCGTCTCCTGGACCAGGTCCTCCGCGCGCTGGCGGTCCCCGTCGCAGAGCCGGAGCAGGAGTGCGAAGAGGGGCCTGCCGTGCTCGCGCTGGAGTGCGGCGAGCTCGTGCTCGGCGGTCGTCGTCCCGTTCGTGAGCGTGGTTCCGGCCGTCATGGCCGTATGCCACCGCAGGGCGCGGCAGGGGCACAGGGCACGTACCGCGCTGTGCGACGGACGGTCGATCGCGTCGACGAACGGTTCGACGAACGGTCGGCCCGCCCGGCCATGCGGGTGCCGGAGGGGCGCGTGAGCGTGTCGCAGCCGGGTGGGACGCCCTGTGCCTTCTTTCCTGATGGTGTGTAAATACGACCACAACGCCCACAGTGGGGTGAATGGATGCTCGCACGCAGTAGACAGGTGGCCCTCTTCCTGACCGTCGTCCTCGCCGCAGGCGCCGCCTGCCAGGCCCGCGACCACGAACCGCCCCGCCCCGGGCGCCCGGCCCCGGCCGCCGGCCCCCGCGGCTTCACCCTCGTCGCCTCCGGCGACGTCCTGCCGCACGACTCGATCATCGACCGGGCCCGCTTCGACGCGGGCGGCACCGGCTACGACTTCCGGCCGATGCTGTCCGGCATCCGCCCCGTCGTCTCCCGCGCCGACCTCGCCCTGTGCCACATGGAGACGGTCTACGGCGAGAACGGCGCCTACACCGGCTACCCGGCCTTCAAGTCGCCGCCCGAGGTGGCCCCGGCCCTCGCCGCCACGGGCTACGACGGCTGCTCCACCGCCTCCAACCACAGCCTCGACGACGGTGCCGACGGCATCCGGCGCACCCTCGACGCCCTCGACCGCGCGGGCGTGCGGCACGCCGGGTCCGCCCGCTCCGAGCAGGAGGCCGGCACGGTCACCGTCCTGCGGGCCGGCCCGGCCGAGGTCGCCCACCTCGCCTACAGCTACGACACCAACGGCCGGCCCCTGCCGCCCGGGCAGCCCTGGGCCGTGAACCTCATCGACGAGGCGAAGATCATCGAGGACGCCCGGGCCGCGCGGGCCGCGGGCGCCGACGTGGTCGTCGTGTCGATGCACTGGGGCACCGAATGGCAGGACGCCCCCGACGAGCGGCAGCTGGCCCTCGCCCGGAGCCTCACCGCTGCCCGCAGCGGGGACCACCCCGCCGTCGACCTGATCCTCGGCACCCACGCCCACGTCCCGCAGGCCTACGAGAAGGTCAACGGCACCTGGGTCGTCTACGGCATGGGCGACCAGGTCGCCGGCGAGATGACCGGGCCCGACGGCACCCCCGACCCCCGCGGCAACCAGTCGACCCTCGGCCGCTTCACCTTCGCCCCGCCCGCGACCCCGGGCGGCCGCTGGGAGGTGACCAAGGCGGAGTTCGTGCCGCAGCTCTTCGACGTCGACGCCGGGCGGGTCGTGAACCTCAACCGGGCACTGGCCCAGGGCGCCGACGTCCGCGCCGTCCGCGACCGCATCCGGGACGTCGCCCTCAGCCGCGGCGCCGCCGGGGACGGGCTGGTGATGGGCAGCTAGGGCTCCTGGGAGCCCTCCGTCCGGTCCACCGCCGTCCGCGCCAGCTCGGAGCGCCGGTAGGAGTAGCCGAAGTAGATCACCAGACCGACGGCGAACCAGACGGCGAAGCGCACCCAGGTCTGCCACTGCAGGAACGTGATCAGCCAGATCGAGAACACGATGCCCACCGCCGGCACCACCGGCATCCACGGCGTGCGGAAGCTGCGCGGCAGCTCGGGCTGCCGGTACCGCAGCACGATCACCGCCGCGCACACCACCACGAACGCCAGCAGGATCCCGATGTTGGTCAGCTCGGCCGCCTCGCCGATCGGCAGGAACCCGGCGATGGCGGCCGAGGCCACCCCCACGATCCAGGTGACGCGCGTGGGCACGTGGCGCTTCGGGTCCGTCTTCGCGAACCACTTCGGCAGCAGCCCGTCCCGCGACATCGAGAACCACACCCGGGTGACGCCCAGCATGAACGTGAACATCACCGTGAGGATGCCGATGATCGCGCCCACCGCGATCACGTCCGCCAGCCCGCTCAGCCCCACCGACTTGAAGGCCGTCGAGAAACCGCTCTCCGGGTCGATGTCCTTGTAGTTCTGCATGCCGGTCAGGACCAGGCACGCCGCCACGTACAGCACCATCGAGATCACCAGCGAGTAGATGATCGCCTTCGGCATGTGCCGCTGCGCGTCCTTGGACTCCTCCGCCGCCGTCGACATCGCGTCGTAGCCGAACACCGCGAAGAACACCGTCGCCGCGCCGGTGAACGCGCCGCCCACGCCGTAGGGGAAGAACGGGTCGTAGTTCGCCGTGTCGATGTGGAAGACGCCGACCGCGATCACCAGCAGGACCACCAGGACCTTCAGCACGACCACGACCGTCTCGAACCGGGCCGCGTTCCGGATGCCGAGGGTGAGCAGGTAGGCGATCAGCAGGCACAGCAGCGCCGCGAACAGGTCGACCCGGTGCCCGTCACCGGTCCCGGGCGCCCCCAGCATCCACGCGGGCAGGTCCGCGCCCATCTCGCCCACCAGGAAGCTGAAGTAGCCGGAGATGCCGATGGCGACCACCGCGACGATCGCCGTGTACTCCAGCAGCAGGTCCCACCCGATGAACCAGCCCGCCAGCTCGCCGAGCACCGCGTACCCGTACGTGTACGCCGAACCGGCCTTCGGGATCAGCCCGGCGAACTCCGCGTAGGACAGGGCGGCCGCGGCGCTGGCGACGCCCGCGATGAGGAACGACACCAGGACGGCCGGGCCCGCCGTGCCGTTGGCCACCGTGCCGGCCAGCGTGAAGATGCCCGCGCCGATGATCCCGCCGACCCCGATGGCCGTCAGCTGCCACAGCCCCAGCGACCGCTCCAGCTGCGGCCCCCCGGCGGACTCCGTCTCCTCGATCCGCTCGATCGGTTTGCGGCGGAGAATCCCCTCACCCATCCGGATCCCGGCCATGTGCCTCACCTCTTCGCGCGCGGCAATCGGCTGACGGCGGATCATGATGGCCCAGCAGGACGCCCGACGGAAGACACCACGCGCGGGCGGATCCCGCGGGCGGGTCCTTACGGCACCACCGTCACCGGCCAGCGTCCCGCCTTCACCAGACGGACCGCCACCGAGCCCACGATGCGGTGGCCCGCCTGCTCCGAGGCGCCCACCACCACGGCGTCCGCCTTCAGCTCGTCGGCCGCCTTCACCAGACCGTTGTAGGGATCGCCGCGGAAGGTGTGGAACTCCCAGCGGACCTCGAATATCCCCTTGAGCCGTTCGGCGGACTCCCGGATGTGCGCCACCAGCTCCTCGGCGATCTCGTCGGTCGTCTCCGCCACCGGCGCGCCGAGCGCGGCCCCCGCCGCCAGCACCGGCTGCACGTACACCACCGCGAGCAGAGCGTTCTGCCGCCGCGCCAGGCCACCGGCGTAGGCGGCGGCCCGCAGGGAGGAGTCGGAGCCGTCCACCCCGACCACGATGACCTTCGGCCCGTCCGTGCCCCGCTCGAACCGAGAGGAGTGCTGCTGTTCCGTCACGTGGCGAGGCTATCGAAGGGCGTACCCGGCACCGGCAGGCGGGAGCCGCCGAGGGGCACGCACCGCTCTCGAGGGGCGAGGTCGCCCGGGTGTTCCTACAGTCGAAAGCATGAGCGTCATCGCGGACACCGGGAGGGCCGAGGACACCACCGGTCCGATACGCCCGCCCCATCGGGCCCACGGCTTCCTCAGCCGGGTACCCCAGGGCTTCGCGGTCTGCTTCGGCGCACTCGGCCTGCTGTGCGCCCTGCTCGCCGTCATCCCGCCGCTGCGCGCCGCGCTGCGCCCCCTGGTGCACTTCCTGGACCTGCTGCTCGTCCCGGTCAGCGCCAACCTCGCCTACGCGGTCTTCCTCTTCCTGCTCGCCGCCGCCACCGGGGCGCGCAAGAAGGTCGCCTGGTGGCTGGTGGTGGTCTACCTCGGCCTGCTGGTCCTCACCGACATCCTCGGCATGGCCGTCGGCGAGTTCGCCGAGTCCGTCCCCTCCTTCGTGGTGTGCGGCCTGGCCCTCGTCCTGCTGATCGTCGCCCGCCGCGAGTTCTACGCCGCCTCCCGCCGCGCCGCCGTCCGCCGGGCCCTCGCCGTCCTGGTCGCCGGCCTCGTCGTGGCGACCCTCGTCGGCTGGGGCCTGGTGGAGGCCTTTCCCGGCACCCTGCCCAGCGGGCAGCGGCTGGCGTGGGCCGCGAACCGCGTCTGCGGCGGACTCGTCCCCGCCGGGAGCTTCGACGGCCGCCCGCCGCACGCCCTGTCCTTCCTCCTCGGCCTGTTCGGCGCGCTGGCCCTGCTGAACGCGGCGGCCGCCCTGTTCCGCTCCCAGCGCCTGGAAGCCGCCCTGCACGACGACGAGGAGGCCCGCATCCGCGCCCTCCTCGCCCGCTACGGCGACCAGGACTCCCTCGGCTACTTCGCCACCCGCCGCGACAAGGCCGTCGTCTTCTCACCCAGCGGCAAGGCCGCCGTCACCTACCGCGTCGAGGCCGGCGTGTGCCTGGCCAGCGGCGACCCGGTGGGCGATCGGGAGGCCTGGCCGCACGCGATCGCCGCCTGGCAGGACGTGGCCCGCCGCCACGCCTGGGTCCCGGCCGTCATGGGCGCCTCCGAGGAAGGCGCCCGGGCCTTCGTCCGCGCCGGGCTCGGCGCCCTGCAACTCGGTGACGAGGCGATCCTGCACGTCCTCGACTTCGATCTCGACGGCCGCGACATGCGCGTCACCCGCCAGGCCGTCAACCGCGTCCGCCGCCTCGGCGTGACCTGCCGCGTCCGCCGCCACTCCACCCTCACCGAGGAGGAGACGCGGCAGCTCGTCGAACGGGCCGACGCCTGGCGCGACACCGAGACGGAGCGCGGCTTCTCCATGGCCCTGGACCGCCTCGGCGACCCCGCCGACGGCGACTGCCTCCTGGCCGAGGCGGTGGACGGGCAGGGGCACCTCCTCGCCATCCAGTCCTTCGTCCCCTGGGGCAGGGACGGCGTCTCCCTGGACCTGATGCGCCGTGACCGGGAGGCCCCCAACGGCGTCATGGAGTTCATGGTCGCCGAACTGTGCGCCGCCGCCCCCAAGCTGGGCGTGCGCAAGGTCTCCCTGAACTTCGCCGTGTTCCGCTCGGTGTTCGAGGAGGGCGCCCGCATCGGGGCGGGGCCGGTGCTCCGCCTGTGGCGCAGACTGCTGCTGTTCTTCTCCAAGTGGTGGCAGCTGGAGGCCCTGTACCGCTCCAACGCCAAGTACCGCCCCGAGTGGTACCCCCGCTTCCTGTGCTACGCGGAGGCCGCCTCCCTCGCGAAGGTGGGCCTCGCCTCCGGCATCGCCGAGGGGTTCGTCTCCGTACCGTCGATGCGCAAGCTGTGGGGAAAGGGGCACCCGAGGAACGGGCAGCGGCCCGCCACGACCGAAGGGCTGCCGTCGCTGGCGGCGCTCGGTCTCGACGGAGGGGACGGGACCGGGCCCGCCGACCCCCGGGAGGCCCTGCCCGACCAGGTCCGCGTCCGGCACCGCAAGCTCGACCGGCTGCGCGCCGACGGCATCGACCCCTACCCGGTGGACATCCCCGCCCGCACCCACACCCTCGCCGAGGTGCAGCCGGGCCGGGACGTCACCGTCGCCGGGCGCATTATGCTGGCCCGCGACTTCGGCGGCATCGTCTTCGCCGTCCTGCGCGACTGGTCCGGCGACCACCAGCTCGCCCTCACCCGCGACCGCTCCGGCCCCGCCCTGGACCGCTTCACCGCCGACACCGACATCGGCGACCACATCACCGCCACCGGCCACGCCGGCGTCAGCGACCACGGCGAACCCACCGTCTTCGTCACCTCCTGGCAGCTCACCGGCAAGTGCCTGCGCCCGCTGCCCGACAAGCGCCGCGGCCTGGCCGACCCCGAGGCCAAGGTCCGCATGCGCTACCTGGACCTCGCCGCCAGCCCCGCCGCCCGCGACGTGGTCCGCGCCCGCTCCACCGCCGTCCAGGCGGTGCGCCAGGGCCTGCTGGCACGCGGGTACCTCGAGGTCGAGACCCCGGTGCTCCAGCAGATCCACGGCGGCGCCAACGCCCGCCCCTTCACCACCCACATCAACGCCTACGACCTCGACCTCTACCTGCGCATCGCCCCCGAGCTGTACCTCAAGCGGCTGTGCGTGGGCGGCATGGAGAAGGTCTTCGAGATGGGCCGCACCTTCCGCAACGAGGGCACGGACTACAAGCACAACCCCGAGTTCACCATCCTGGAGGCCTACCAGGCGTACGCCGACTACGACGTGATGCTCGACCTCGTGCGCGAGCTGATCCAGGAGGCCGCCACCGCCGCCTTCGGCAGGCCCGTCGCCCGCAAGGACGGCCGGGAGTACGACATCTCCGGCCCGTGGCCCGTCAAGACCGTCTACGGCGCCGTCAGCGAGGCCCTCGGCGAGGAGATCCACCCCGGCACCGGCGTCGAGACCCTCAAGCGCCTGTGCGATGGCGCCGGGGTGCCGTACGTCGCCGACGACGGCCACGGCGACATCGTCCTGGAGATGTACGAGCGGCTGGTGGAGGAGCGGACCGGGCTGCCCACCTTCTACAAGGACTTCCCGATCGAGGTCTCCCCGCTGACCCGGCAGCACCGCACCGACCCGCGCCTGGCCGAACGCTGGGACCTGGTCGCCTTCGGCACGGAACTGGGCACCGCCTACTCGGAACTCACCGACCCGGTCGAGCAGCGCCGCCGCCTCACCGCCCAGTCGCTGCTCGCCGCCGGGGGCGACCCCGAGGCCATGGAGCTCGACGAGGACTTCCTCGACGCCCTGGAGTACGCGATGCCGCCCACCGGCGGACTCGGCATCGGCGTCGACCGGCTCGTCATGTTCCTCACCGGCCTCACGATCCGCGAGACCCTGCCCTTCCCGCTGGTGCGCCGGCGCTGACCCGACTGCGTGGGCCGGACGGGTGAAAGCGTGCCGCCACACCGGTGTTGCGCGGGTGCGTCGGCCTTCGGCCGGGCGACTGATACGTCATGAAGAAGGATCAGTTGCTCTCCCGGCTGCTCACCCGGCGCCGGGCGTTGATCGCGGGCGCCGGAGCCGTGGGAGCGGCCGCCACCGCCGGGGTGTTCACGGCGGTCACCGGGGACCCGCCCACCGGATCCGCCCCGGCCGCGGGGCCCCCGGCCCGCCGGCCCCCCAACTCCTCCGCGTACCGCCTCCAGCCGCTCACCGGCTACGGCCCCCCGCGCGCCGCGCCCCGCCGGACCCTGGTACGCCGCGAACCGATGCTCCGCGTGTCCGGACGCGGCCGCACCATGGTGCTGACCTTCGACGACGGCCCCGACCCCCGCTACACCCCCCACATCCTGGACACCCTCGCCGAGTACGACGTGCGCGCGATGTTCTTCGTGTGCGGCGAGATGGCCGTGGACAACAAGAAGCTGCTCGCGCGGATGAGCGACGAGGGGCACGTCGTCGGCAACCACACCTGGTCCCACCCCCTGCTGACCGGGCTCACCCGCCGGCAGATCCGCTCCGAGATGGAACGCACCAGCGACGTCATCGCGAACGCCTGCGGGGACCGCCCCGAGTGGTTCCGCGCCCCCTACGGCGCCTGGAACCGCGCCGCCTTCCAACTCGGCGCGGACCTCGGCATGGAACCGCTCGCCTGGACCGTCGACACGCTCGACTGGACCACCCCCGGCACCCCCTCCATCGTGCAGCGCGTCGAGAAGGGCGCCGCCCCCGGCGTCGTGGTGCTCTCCCACGACGCCGGGGGCGACCGCTCCCAGAGTGTCCGCGCCCTGCGGCGCTACCTGCCCCAACTGCTCGACTCCGGCTACCACGTCACCGTGCCGCGGCGGCACTACGCCTAGCGCCGCACGGGCCTTCGCCCGCCCGGCGGAGTGCGCTCAGCGCACCTCGACCATGCGGGCGAAGGCCACGACGTTGCCCGCGTAGCCGTCCTGCTCGGTGAAGCCGCCCCCGCAGGTGATGACCCGCAGTTCCGCGGCGCCCTTGGAGCCGTAGACCCGGTCGCCGGGGAAGTCGTCCTTCGCGAACACCTCGACGCCGTAGATCTCGAACACGGCCGTCCTGCCGTCCTGCCGGGCGATCTCGACGCGGTTGCCCTTCTTCAGCGCCCCCAGCCCGTAGAACACGGCGGGACCCTGCTGGTTGTCGACGTGGCCCACGACGACCGCCGTGCCCTTCTCGCCGGGGGTGACGGCACCGGTGAACCAGCCGGCCAGGTTGGGGTCCTCGGGCGGGGGCGCGCCCACCCAGCCGTCGGCGTCCAGACCCACCGGGATGATCGGCGCGTCGACCTGGATGGCCGGGATGCCGACCCGGGCCGGGACGGCGTAGGGCAGGGGCTTCACTGTCCCCGCGAAGGTGTCCCCGGGCACCCGGGTGTCGGCGGCGGCCGCCGTGGCCGGCTGGGGCGGCCCCTCGTCGAACTCTCCCGAACCATTCCGAATGAGCGCGAGGCCGGTGAGCAGAACAAGCGCTATCACGCCCCACGGGGCGCGCTTCTTCCGCCGGGCCTCCTCTTCCGCCGCGGCCAGCTCGGACGCAGACATGGGCCATCCCCTCTCGACGCGGCCGTCGCCGGGTCAATCGCGCATATCCAGCACGCTAAGTGCCGCGCCGGAAACCGGCGACGGGGCGACGGCGAACGGGTGGCCGCGCCGTGCGGGAGGCGTCCCGGCACGCTGAGGTGCGCCATCCGAGTTGCCGCGGCGAGAGAATTTCCAACGCGCTGTGACCTGCGGTGATGTCCCTCCGCGTGGTCGTCCGGCGACGCCTTCGCTCACCAGGACGGACCATTCCCGAAATGCGGCTCGGGGCGCGGCAACTGACTGTCTTTCTGGGAGGCGCTTTCTCGCCGATCTACCGGGGAACGGGTCCCGGGGCGTCTTCCGCGGAGGATCACATGCGTAACACTCGTGCTCTGGCGGTGGCCGGCGCGGCAGTGGCCGCCCTCGGTCTGTCGGCTCCCGCGGCCATGGCGTGGGACACCCCCAGCAACATCGTCGCCCTGCCCGGCGTCATCGCCCGGGGCGGGCAGCTGACCATCACCGTCGACGGCTGCCGCAACGGCGGTACGGCGACCTCCAACGCCTTCGCGCCGACCCGGCTGTCGCCCGTCCACCACGGCGGCAAGGGGAACGAGAGCGACCGGAGCGGCGGTGGCAACGGGGACGGTCGGGGCACCGGCGGCAACGGCGACGGTCAGGGCTTCGGCGGCAACGGGGACGGACGGGGCACCGGCGGCAACGGGGACGGGCGGGGCACCGGCGGCAACGGCGACGGGCGGGGCACCGGCGGCGGCAACGACACCGCGCGGGGCACCGCCATCATCAACAGCAACGCCCGCCCGGGCTCGTACGACATCACCGTCACCTGCAACGGCCGGACGCTGACCAAGCCGCAGGCCTTCACCGTCATCGGCGGCGTCCGCGGCGGCATCGGCGGCAGCAGCACCACCGGCGCCACCCCGACCGACATGGCCATCGGCGGCGGCCTGGTGGCCGCGGCGGTCGTCGGCGGCGGTGTCTTCTGGATGCGCCGCCGGGCCGAGCGGCACGCCTGACGCCTCGGCGTCCGTCCCCGCCACGAGGCGCGCACGTGAACGGTCGCCGCCCCGGGCCCCCCTCGCCGGGAGGTCCCGGGGCGGCGTTCCGCGCGGCACGCGCACCTCGCTCAGCCCGCGTCCTCGTCCGTGCGCCGGCGGGAGAAGTGGTAGGCGGCCCCCAGCGATCCGGCGATCAGCGCCGCGCCCAGGCCGATGTTCCGGACGTCGAACCCGGCGATGGTGCCGCCCTCACCCGCGTGCACGCCCTTCGGGTGGCGCGAGTGGTGAGTGGGGTGCTCGGTGGGGTGGTGCGTCGGACGGCCCCCGGCGATGGTCAGGCGCGCCGTGCCGCTCGACTCGTCACACGCGAACTCCACGTCGTAGATCGCGCCGGGCCTGGCGTCCCGGTCGACCACGGCCCTGGCCCGTGACTCGTGCCGCGGGATCGTCACCAGGTCGAAGACCGGCGAGTTGACCGCCGCCTCCCCCCGGCAGGCGTGGTTGCGCTCGACGTACACGGTGACCCGGCCGCCCGGTTCGACCACCGACGGCTCCACGCCGAAGCGGAAATCGGGCCGCATGGCCGCGTCCGCGGGAGGCATGCAGGAGGTCAGGGCACCGGCGCCCAGCAGTACGGCCGAAGCGACGTGTATCGCGCGCATGGTGTTCCCTCCGGGTCCTCGAAGCGCAGCCGCGGACCGGTTCCGCTCATGTCACACCTGCACCTCGATGCCCGAAACGCTAGGAAGGCACGGACGGGTGCGCGATCCCCGTAGTGCGAACGGGGGAACGGTGTGGGCCGCACGGGGGAACGCCGCGCGTACGGCCGGGGGACGGCGACGGCGTGTCGCGCGCCCCCCGGCCGGTGCCCGTGGTGGGGGAGGAGCCGTCAGTCCCCCGCCCCCGGGAAGAGGTTGAGGAAGGGCTCCGCCGAGGCCGCGACCCCCCTGCTGTACGGGCTGTCGAAGTCCCAGATCAGGAACAGCAGGAAGGCGATCAGCGCGGAGAACAGCCCGGCGAGGATCAGCTCGCGCGCCGTTCTGCGGATCTGCAGGACGAAGATCATCCCGATGGTGACGACGGCTCCGGCGACCAGCCCGAACCACACCACGCCCGGCATGGTCTCCCCGGTCGACTCCGCCCGGGAGATCCGCGCCTGGCTGGCCGCGGTCACCTGGTCGACGAGCGGCTGGTAGGCCTGCGCCTCGAAGTCCGTCGCCGGTTCGTAGTCCGTGACGTCCTGGCGGATCCGCGCGAAGAGCTCGTCGCCGCGCTCGGTGACCTCGCCCCGGTCGGCCATGGCGTCCCACTCCGTGGTGACGACGTGGCTGACATAGGCCTGGACGTCCTCCCGGATGCGGTCGCGCTCGTCGGGCGGGTAGACCCGGACGCGCTCGGAGATCTCGTGCAGTGCGGTCGCCTCGGCCTGGACGTGGTCCTGGGCGGCACTGCGGCCCTCCCAGACACCGGCGATCGCCAGTCCCAGGACGATGGCGTAGACCACGCCGATCCACATCGTCATGTACTCGATGACGTCCGGGGTCTCACTGGGGTCCTCGTCCTCGGCCGCCCTGCGGTGCCGGACGAGGGTGATGACGACCACCACGGCACCGGCGGCCAGCATCGCGAGGGTGAGAACAAGCCATTCCGGCAAGGGGTGCCTCCAGGTTCGGGATCAGCGCGCGCGGAGCGCGGCGACGGCGACCACCGCGGGCACCGTGACGAGCAGGACGAAGGTGAGCGGCGACATGGCGCCGTTCGCGGGCCGGGGCCGCGGCGGGGCGGCGCGGTAGCGCGGGTAGTGCACCGGCGCCGCGGACGGAGCCGGAGCCGGGGTGGCCGACGGGGCCGGCGCCGGGGGAGCGGGTGGCGGCGGCACCGGTCGCGGGGCCGGCCGGGGCGGTGGCGCCTCGGGAGGCGGCGCGGGCGCGGGCGGCGGTACGGGCTTCGCCGTGGGCTTCGGGGGAGGCGGCACCGGGGGCGGCTTCGGCGACGGCGGCGGGGTGGGGCTCGGCGTCGGTGTGGGAGTCGGCTTCGGCGGAGGGGGCGTCGGCGTGGGCGTGGGCGTCGGTTCGCAGGGGGGAGGGGGAGGAGGCGGTGGGGGCGGGGTGGGTGTGGGACACGGCCAGGTCCAACTGCCGGCGATCGCCACCGCCTCGACGCCGTCCGGTCCCGTCGAGGCGTACGCGCAGGCGTCTGCCTCCGCCACGCCGGCCGGTGCGCCCACGAGCGTCCAGGTCAGCGTCACCACCGCCAAGGCCCGTGCGGCAAGGGCGGGTTGGTTCGAGAGGGATCCATGCACGTCGAAGATCATGAGCCCTGTGCCGCCGGGACGCGCCGGGGCGCAAGGGGATTGCCCCGAAAGGAGGACATCCGTGGCGCATCGGTTTGATCGGCCGTCCCTCGTACGGCGTCCGGGACGCACGGGTGTGCGGTGGGGCTCGCAGGCGTGTGCGGATGTCCGCGGGAGTGTGCCGGGGTGTCCGGGGGTGTGTGCCGGGTTTTCCGAGGGCCGCGTGTCGGGTTTTCCGGGGGCCGCGGAAAGAAATTCGGCCCGCCGTTGAACACACCCGCTGCCCCCGTGCGTACTCATGGCCGTGCGGCGGCGCAGCAGGGCGCTGCAACACCCTTGTGATCTTGGGGAGTTGACGATGAAGACCTCCTGGCGGAGCGCCTCACTCGTGGCGAGCGCCGCGGCGGTCCTGGCGCTGACGACGGCGTGCGGTCAGGACAGCCCACCGGCGGCCAGCCAGAACGTGGGCGCCACGGCCGCGCCCGGAGACTACGGCAGCATCGGCGCCGGCGCGGGCGGCAGCGCGAGCCCCCAGCCGGCCGCGCCCAGCCCGTCCGGCCTGTCGAACCCCGCGGGCAAGCTGTCGGTCTCCACCGCCGACGAGATCGGCAAGGTCGTCACCGACAGCCTCGGCCTCACCCTGTACCGCTTCGACCAGGACGCCGACAAGCCGCCCAAGTCGAACTGCGACGGCGACTGCGCCAAGACGTGGCCGCCCGTGCCGGCGGACGACGCCGAGGCCGGCGAGGGGATCGCCAAGTCGCTGCTCGGCTCGGTCACCCGTGCCGACGGCACCAAGCAGCTCACGGTCGGCGGCTGGCCCGCCTACCGCTACGCCAAGGACGTCAACGCCGGTGACGTCAAGGGCCAGGGTGTGGGCGGCAAGTGGTACGCCCTCGCCCCCGACGGCAAGAAGGCGCAGGGCGGCGGGAGCGGGGCCGGCGACGGCGGGAGCGGGGCCAGCGACCTGGCCGGCCTGTCCACCCGCAAGGACACCGAGCTCGGCGAGATCGTCGTCGACAAGAACGGCATGACCGTCTACCGCTTCATGAAGGACGAGGCCTGGCCCAAGCCCGTGTCGAACTGCGAGGGCGCGTGCCTGGAGAAGTGGCCGCTGGTGGAGCCCGTCGACTTCGCCGACACCAAGGGCATCCAGAAGAAGGGCTACATGATCTTCGACCGGGCCGACGGCAAGGGCAAGCAGCAGACGATCAACTGCTCGCCGATCTACACCTTCGCCGGGGACAAGGCACCCGGTGACACCAACGGCCAGGGCGTGGGCGGCACCTGGTACGCCGTCCGGCCCGACGGGAAGCCGGTCGGCGCCCCGGCGAAGTAGCGAAACCTCCCCAGGGTTGCTCGTCGTCCACCTGGGGTGCCGACCCGGTCCGCCTCTCCGTACCCCACGGAGAGGCGGACCTTTCTGCCGTGCCGGGGATCTTCCGGGCGCGCGGCGTCATATGTTCATGGGGCATGCGGACGGGTATCAATTCGGCACGTGCCGCAGGCAGTGACCGGGAACGGATGGTCAATTTCCGTTTCGGGTCGCTCCATTGGCGGGCGATCAGTAGCCTCTGCTCGAACACCGGATCGCCTACGCCTTGGAGAGATAGATGGAGCGTCCCGCCTGGGCCCCACGGAGCATCGACATCTCGGTGCCCAGCGTCTCCCGGATGTACGACTACTACCTGGGCGGATCACACAACTTCGAGGTCGACCGGGAAGCGGCCCGCAGGGCCATGGAGTTCATGCCGGGGCTCCCCAAGATCATGCAGGCGAACCGGGCGTTCATGCGCCGCGCCGTGCGCCACGCGGCCGCCGAGGGCATCGGCCAGTTCCTGGACATCGGCTCCGGCATCCCCACCTTCGGCAACGTGCACGAGGTGGCGCAGGCCGCCCGTCCCGGCGCCCGCGTGGTGTACGTCGACCACGACCCGGTGGCCGTGGCGCACAGCCAGGCGGTCCTGGAGGGCAACGAGGACGCGGGCGTCGTCGCCGCGGACCTCCTCAAGCCGCAGGAGATCCTGCGCAGTACCGAGGTGGAGCGGCTGATCGACCTGAATCGGCCAGTGGCGCTGCTCCTCGTTGCCATACTGCATTTCGTGGAGGACGAGGACGACCCGTACGGGGCGGTGCGCGAACTGACCGAGGCGCTCGCGCCCGGCAGCATGCTCGTGCTCACCCACGCCTCCTACGAGGGGGTCCCGTTGCCGCCGGAGCGGGCCGGGGGCGCGGTGGACGTGTACGAGGACATCCGCAACCCGCTGATCATGCGCTCGCGCGAGGAGATCGCGCGGTTCTTCGAAGGGTACGACATGGTGGAACCCGGACTGGTGGCGATGCCGCGCTGGCGGCCCGACACCGCACCGGAGGACGAGGATCCGTACGCGTTCTCCGGGTTCGCGGGCGTGGGGCGTACGGCGTGACCGCGGAACCGGACGGGCCGGAGGACAGACTCCGCCGGTTCGCGACGATCTGGAGCCGAGCGGTCTTCCCCGTCACCTCGACGTCGTCGACCCGGACCGAGTTCGAGGCGCACCTGCTGCCGCTGGCGCGGACGTTGAGCGAGGCCCTGCGGGCCCGGGCCTTCGACGCGGAGGCGGGCCGCAGCGTCGGCGCCGAGCTCGTGCACGCGCACTGCACCGACCCCGAGGCGCTCAGCCGCACCCTGGACTGCGTGGACGCCTACCTCGTCCTGTACTGCGGCGGCGACGGCGACCAGGAGGACCTGCGGGCCAGGTGCTCCCGCTTGCAGCACGCGATGGCGGCCGGCTTCGCGCGGGCCCTGCGCGAACGGACCCTGGCGGAGCAGGAGTCCATCGCCCAGGCGGCCCTGGAGGCGCAGGGCGTGGTGGCGCAGGCCCTGCACGCGAGCGAGGCGCGGTTCCGTGCCGTGTTCGAGGGCGCCGCCATAGGCATCGGCATCGCCGACCTCGACGGGAACATCCTCCAGGTCAACGGTGCGCTGCTGCGCATGTTCGGCGTCTCCGAGCACGTCCTGCGCACCCGCAGCGTCAAGGAGTGGACCCACCCCGACGACGCCCCCCAGACCTGGCGCCTGTACGACGAACTCGTCCGCGGCGAACGGGAGCACTACCACCTGGAGAAGGCGTTCTACCGCCCCGACGGCACGGTCCTGTGGACCAACCTGACGGTCTCCCTGCTGCGCGACGCCGACGGCAGCCCGCAGTACCAGCTCGCCCTCATGGAGGACACCACCGAGCGCCGGCTGCTGAACCTGCGGCTGCGCTACGAGGCGACCCACGACGCGCTGACCGGGCTGCCGAACCGCACGTTCTTCTTCGAGCGCCTGGAGAAGGCACTGGGCGCCGGGGCGGGCCAGCGGTTCGGGCTGTGCTACCTCGACCTGGACGGGTTCAAGACCGTCAACGACAGCCTCGGGCACGCCGCCGGCGACCGGCTGCTGGTGGAGGTCGCCGACCGGCTGCAGTCCTGTGTCACGGCCCCCGGCGAGATGGTCGCGCGGCTCGGCGGCGACGAGTTCGTCGCCCTGACCACCGGCCCCGACACCCAGCGCGAGGTCGACGAGCTCGCCGGGCGCATCATGAACGCGCTTCTCGCGCCGATCAGTGTCGACGGCCGTGAGCTGACCGTGCGGGGCAGCATCGGCATCGTCGAGGGCCCGGCCGGCGAGCGCAGCCCGGCAGAGGTGCTGCGCAGCGCGGACATCACCATGTACCGGGCCAAGTCGGCGGGCGGCAACCGCTGGGAGCTGGCCGACCCGGAGGCCGACGCCCGCGCCATCACCCGGCACGGGCTGACCACGGCACTGCCGACGGCGCTGGAGCGCGGCGAGTTCTTCATCGAGTACCAGCCGCTGGTGCACCTCGGCGACGGCAGCGTGCGGGGCGCGGAGGCGCTGGTGCGCTGGCTGCACCCGCAGCACGGGGTGCTCGGGCCGGACCGGTTCATCCCGCTCGCCGAGCACACCGGGCTGATCGTGCCGCTGGGGCGCTGGGTGCTGGAGCAGTCGGTGCGGCAGGCCCGGGAGTGGCGGGAACTGCACGGCGGCGAGGACGCCGGGCCGCTGCGGATCAACGTCAACCTCTCGCCGTGCCAGCTGACCCACCCGGCGCTGGTGCAGGACACCGTCGACATCCTGGAGCGCACCGGTGTCGCCCCGGACGCGCTCTGCCTGGAGGTCACCGAGTCGGCGCTCATCGGGGCGGACGACGACCTGCTGAAGCCGCTGCGGCGGCTGGCCGAGATGGGCGTCGACATCGCCCTGGACGACTTCGGTACGGGCTACTCCAACCTCGCCAACCTCCGCCGCCTGCCGGTCAGCATCCTGAAGCTCGACCGTTCCTTCACGCAGAGCATGCAGCAGTTCCCCGCGGACCCCGTCGACCTCAAGATCGTCGAGGGGATCGTCTCGCTGGCGCACAGCCTGGACCTCGCGGTGACGGTGGAGGGGGTGGAGACGGGAGCCCAGGCCGAGCAGCTCCGCGTCCTCGGCTGCGACACGGCCCAGGGCTGGTACTACGCCCGCCCGGGCCCGCCCGAGCGGCTGCACGACCTGGCGCTGGTGGACGCGACGGGGTGAGCGCCCCGGGGGGGGGGGGGGGGGGGGCGGGAACCGCGCCTTCGGGGGCGCGGGGAACTGCGCGAACCACCACGACGGTCCCGCACCCCCTCATGGCGTTCACCACCGCGGCGCTCCCGGGCGCGACCGCCTCACCGCTCCAGCAGCATCCGCTGAAGCTCCCGCGCCGCCCGGGGCGGGGCCACGTCGCTGCGGTGGGCGAGCGCGATCGTGCGGTGCAGGCCCGGCCGGGCCAGCGGGGTCACCCTGAGGCCGCCGCCGGAGCGGGCCGCCACCATCCGGGGCACCACGGCGGCGCCGAGCCCGGCCCGGACGAAGCCCAGGACCGCGTCCATCTCGCCGCCCTCCACCGCGAAGTCCGGCTCGAAGCCCTCGGCGCGGCATGCGGCCACGGTCAGTTCGCGCAGGTCGTAGCCGTGCCGGAACATCACCAGACGCTCGCCCTCCAGGTCGGCGATCCGCACGGTGCGCCGGCCTCGCGCGGGCCCGGGCGTGTCCGGTGAGGAGACCACCACCAGGTCCTCGCGCAGCAGCTCCACCGTGGTCAGGGCGGGGGAGGGCGTGGGCAGGGGCAGGACGACCAGCGCCAGGTCCAGCGCGCCCCGCGCCAGCTCCCGCACCAGGTCGTGCGAGCCGCCCTCCTCGATCAGCAGCCGGATGCCGGGGTAGCGGTCGTGGAAGGCCCGCAGCACGTCCGGGAGCAGACCCGTGCACAGGCTCGGCGTGGCCCCGAGCCGGACCCGGCCCCGACGCAGCTGCACCAACTCCTGCACCTCGTGCCGGGCCGTGTCCGCGTCCGCGAGGATGCGCCGGGCCAGCGGCAGCAGCGCCTCACCGGCGTCCGTCAGCGTGATGTTGCCCCGCGCCCGCAGGAACAGATCGGCGCCCAGTTCCCGCTCCAGTGCCTTGATCTGCTGCGACAGCGACGGCTGCGCCACGTGGACCAGATCGGCCGCGCGCGTGAAGTGCCGGGTCTCCGCGACGGCGACGAAGTACTGGAGCTGCTGGAACTGCATACGCCCAGCATAGACGCGCGATAGGTGACGGCTATCGAAACCAGCCGGACCATGTCTTGGACCGATCCCCATGGGTCCGCCTAACGTGCCTGCCATGGCACTGGCAACGCGGACGGACCGGCGGCCGTCCTTGGCACGCACCGTGTGGGACTCCACCGTCGGCAAGAAGACCGTGATGGCGGTCAGCGGCCTGATCATGCTGCTGTACCTGGTCGCCCACATGATCGGAAACCTGAAGATCTTCTTCGGGGCCGGCGAGTTCGACCACTACGCCCACTGGCTGCGCACCGTCGGCGAGCCGTTCATGCACTACGAGTGGACGCTCTGGCTGATCCGCGTCGTCCTCGTGATCGCCGTCGTGGCCCATGCGGTGTGCGCGTACCAGCTCAGCCGCCGCGACATCCGGGCCCGGCCGAGCAAGTACGCGCACCGGAAACCGCGGGCCTCCTACGCCACCCGCACCATGCGGTGGGGCGGGGTCATCCTCGGGCTGTTCATCGTCTGGCACCTGCTCGACCTGACGACCGGCACGGTGCACCCCGGCTTCCGGCCCGGCCATCCGTACCAGAACGTCGTGGACACCTTCTCCACCTGGTACGGCAACGTCGTCTACATCGTCGCGATGCTCGCGCTCGGCCTGCACGTGCGGCACGGCTTCTGGAGCGCCGCACAGACCCTCGGCGCCGGCAGCCGCACCCGCGACCGTGCCCTGAAGGCCGCTGCCGACGTCCTCGCGCTGCTGCTCACGGCCGGCTTCATCGCCGTCCCCGTGGGCGTCATGACCGGAGTGGTGAGCTGACATGACTTCCTACGCCGACTACACGACCGGGGAGCCGGTCACCGACACCAAGGCCCCGGCCGGCCCCGTCCAAGAACGCTGGGACAGGCGCCGCTTCGAGGCGAAGCTGGTCAACCCCGCCAACCGGCGCAAGCACACCGTGATCGTCGTGGGCACCGGTCTCGCCGGCGGCTCCGCCGGGGCCACCCTCGCCGAACAGGGCTACCACGTCGTCCAGTTCTGCTACCAGGACTCGCCCCGCCGCGCCCACTCCATCGCCGCACAGGGCGGCATCAACGCCGCGAAGAACTACCGCAACGACGGCGACTCCGTCCACCGGCTGTTCTACGACACCGTCAAGGGCGGCGACTTCCGCGCCCGCGAGTCCAACGTGCACCGCCTCGCCCAGATCTCGGTCGAGATCATCGACCAGTGCGTCGCCCAGGGCGTGCCCTTCGCCCGCGAGTACGGCGGACTGCTCGACACCCGCTCGTTCGGCGGCGTGCAGGTGTCCCGCACCTTCTACGCCCGCGGCCAGACGGGCCAGCAGCTCCTCCTCGGCGCCTACCAGGCCCTCAGCCGGCAGATCGCCGCGGGCAACGTGGAGATGCACCCCCGCACCGAGATGCTCGACCTGATCGTCGTCGACGGGCGGGCGCGCGGCATCGTGGCCAGGGACCTGATCACCGGGAAGATCGACACCTACTTCGCGGACGCGGTGGTGCTGGCCTCCGGCGGCTACGGCAACGTCTTCTACCTGTCGACGAACGCCATGAACTCCAACGCCACCGCGATCTGGCGGGCCCACCGGCGCGGCGCCCACTTCGCCAACCCCTGCTT
The DNA here is from genome assembly GCF_055585285.1 of Streptomyces sp. NPDC053665. Lineage (NCBI taxonomy): Bacteria > Bacillati > Actinomycetota > Actinomycetes > Kitasatosporales > Streptomycetaceae > Streptomyces > Streptomyces sp. NPDC053665. The sequence goes on along the minus strand of NZ_JBVJKK010000001.1, from coordinate 577,052 downwards.
CACACAGATCCACCCCACCTGCATCCCGCGCACCGGCGACCACCAGTCCAAGCTGACGCTGATGAGCGAGTCGCTGCGCAACGACGGCCGCATCTGGGTGCCGAAGGCCAAGGGCGACAATCGGCCGCCGGCCGAGATCCCCGAGGACGAGCGCGACTACTACCTGGAGCGCATCTACCCGTCCTTCGGCAACCTCGTGCCGCGCGACATCGCCTCCCGCGCCGCGAAGAACGTCTGCGACGAGGGACGCGGCGTCGGCCCCGGCGGGCAGGGCGTCTACCTCGACTTCGCCGACGCCATCGCCCGCATGGGCCGCCAGGCCGTCGAGGCCAAGTACGGCAACCTCTTCGACATGTACCAGCGGATCACCGACGAGGATCCGTACCGGGTGCCCATGCGGATCTACCCGGCCGTGCACTACACGATGGGCGGACTGTGGGTCGACTACGACCTGCAGACCACGGTCCCCGGGCTGTTCGCCATCGGCGAGGCCAACTTCTCCGACCACGGGGCCAACCGGCTCGGCGCCTCGGCCCTGATGCAGGGCCTGGCCGACGGCTACTTCGTGCTGCCGGCGACCATCAACGACTACCTGGCCCGCAACCCCCACCACGACACGGTGGACGACGAACACCCCGTCGTCCAGGAGGCGCTGGCCGAGACCCAGGACCGGCTGAACCTGCTGCTGTCCGTCGAGGGCGACCGCACCCCCGACTCCTTCCACCGCGAACTGGGCGAACTGATGTGGGAGTTCTGCGGCATGGCGCGCAGCGACGCGGGTCTGCGCAAGGCCCTGGAGCGCATCCCGCAGATCCGCGAGGAGTTCTGGCGGCGCATCAGGGTTCCCGGCACCGGCGAGGAGTTCAACCAGTCGCTGGAGAAGGCCAACCGCATCGTCGACTACCTGGAACTGGCCGAGCTGATGTGCCTCGACGCCCTGCACCGCGAGGAGTCCTGCGGCGGCCACTTCCGCGAGGAGTCCCAGACACCCGACGGCGAGGCCGCCCGCCGGGACGAGGAGTTCGCGTACGCGGCCGCCTGGGAGTTCACCGGCACCGGCGAGGCACCGGTCCTGCACAAGGAAGACCTGGTCTTCGAGTACGTCCACCCCACCCAGCGGAGCTACGCATGAAGCTCACCCTGCGCGTCTGGCGGCAGAAGAACGCCGACGCCGACGGCACGATGTCCACGTACGAGGTGGACGGGATCTCGCCCGACATGTCCTTCCTGGAGATGCTCGACACGCTCAACGAGGAACTCATCGTCCAGGGCGAGGACCCCGTCGCCTTCGACCACGACTGCCGCGAGGGCATCTGCGGCGCGTGCTCGCTCGTCATCAACGGCGACGCGCACGGACCCGAGCGCACCACCACCTGCCAGCTGCACATGCGGTCCTTCCGGGACGGCGACACCATCGACGTCGAGCCGTGGCGGGCGTCCGCCTTCCCGGTGATCAAGGACCTCGTCGTGGACCGGTCGGCCCTCGACCGGATCATCCAGGCCGGGGGATACATCACCGCCCCGACCGGCTCGGCACCCGAGGCCCACGCCACGCCCGTGCCCAAGCCCGACGCCGACCTCGCCTTCGAGCACGCCGAGTGCATCGGCTGCGGGGCGTGCGTGGCGGCCTGCCCCAACGGCGCGGCCATGCTCTTCACCTCCGCCAAGATCAACCATCTCAACGTGCTGCCGCAGGGGGCGCCCGAGCGCGAGACGCGGGTGCTGGACATGGTGGAGCAGATGGACGACGAGGGGTTCGGCGGCTGCACCCTCGCCGGGGAGTGCGCCACCGCCTGCCCCAAGGGGATTCCGCTCATGTCCATCACCAGCATGAACAAGGAGTGGCTGCGGGCGGCGCGGAAGGTGAAGCGGTAGCGGGACGGCATCGAAGCGTTCGCCGGTGAGTGCGGACGGGCGGGACCGGGAGAGGTGCTCCTCCCGGTCCCGTCTCGTGACCGGGGGCGGTCGTCACCGGTCCCGGGCGCCGCGCCAGTAGCGCGCAACCCGGCGGTACTGCACCATCTCACCCTCCCGGTCCAGCTCCACCCGGTACGTGGCGAGCAGACTGGTGGTGTCGGGGACGCGTGCCAGTTCCAGCACGTCGACGTCGACGATCCAGCCGCCGTCCTCGCCGGGGCGCACCGCGGAGACTCCTTCCAGGCGCCGGCCGATCAGCTCGGTCAGCGCCCGGGCGGCACGCCGGGCGGCGTCCCCGGCCCCGCGCACGGCCGGCCGGCGCCCGGCGGATGGCGAACCGCCCTCCCGCTTCCGGCCCTTGGGTTCTGTCATGTGCCCCACTCTCGCCCGGGCGGCGCACGCGCGCGTGTGCTGCTGGGCCATCCGGGCCCCGCCCGCGGAGGTGAGCCGTTCAGCAACCCCACATCCCCGCTCCCCGCCCGCGACACGCGGCGGTCAGCCGGGATCGGGACAACAGGGAACGGCGGCACCGCCCGCCGCCCCCGGCCCGTGACCAGGAGAAGCCATGACCGGCGCACTGACCGTCGAACGCCCCGCCCAGCCCACGGCCCCCGCCCGCTACACCGTCCGTCTCGCCCGGACCGAGGACGACGTGCGCGCCGCCCAGCGGCTGCGGCACGACGTCTTCGCCGGGGAGCTGGGCGCGCTGCTCCCCGGCCCGCAACCCGGCCTGGACACCGACGCGTTCGACGCCTACTGCGACCACCTCCTCGTGCGCGAGGAGACCACCGGGCAGGTCGTCGGCACCTACCGGCTGCTGCCGCCGGAACGCGCGGCCGTCGCCGGACGGCTGTACGGCGAGGGCGAGTTCGACCTCGCCGCACTGGACGGCATACGGTCGCAGCTGGTCGAGGTCGGCCGCTCCTGCGTCCACCCGGACCACCGCGGCGGCGCCGTCATCGGCCTCATCTGGGCCGGCATCGCCCGCTACATGGCCGACCGGGGCCACGAGTGGCTCGCCGGGTGCTGCTCCGTCCCGCTGGCCGACGGCGGCACGCTCGCCTCCGCCGCCTGGGACCGGGTGAGCACCAGGCACCTGTCGCCGCCCGAGCTGCGGGTCCGTCCGCTGCTGCCCTGGACGCCCGGTCCGGCACCGGCCGCCCGGGTCGAACTCCCCGCCCTGCTGCGCGGATACCTGCGCCTCGGCGCCTGGGTGTGCGGCGCGCCCGCCCACGACCCGGACTTCGGCGTGGCCGATCTGTTCGTGCTGCTGCCGATGAGCCGGGTCGACCCCCGCTACCTGAAGCACTTCCTCTCCCTCGCCCCCGCGTGACGAGCGCCTGGCTGCCCACCGCGCCCTGCTCGCCCCGGGCCTGCGTGGAGACGACGCCGGCGGCCGCCCGGGCCGTCCCGCGCGCCGTGCTGCGGCTGACCGGCGTGGCCCTGCTGCTCCTGGCCGGTGCGGCCCTGTCCCCGCTCGCCGCGCGGCTGCCGGAGGCCGCCGTGCGGCGGTGGTGCCGGTGGATCGTGCGGGCCGCGGGGGTACGGGTCCGCATCACCGGCGGCCCCGCCCCCGCCGGGGGGCTGCTGCTGGTCGCCAACCACATCTCCTGGCTGGACGTCCCGCTGCTGGCCGCGGTCCGCCCCGCCCGGATGCTGGCCAAGACGGAGGTGCGGCACTGGCCCCTCGCCGGTGCGCTGGCCGCGCGCGGCGGCACCCTGTTCATCGACCGGGACCGGCTGCGCGCCCTGCCGGACACCGTCGCCCGCATCGCCGGCGCGCTGCGCGAGGGCGCCGCGGTCGCGGCCTTCCCCGAGGGCAGCACCTGGTGCGGCCGGGCCCAGGGCCCCTTCCGCCGGGCCGTCTTCCAGGCGGCCCTGGACGCCGGTGTGCCCGTCCAGCCGGTACGGATCGCCTACCGGCTCGGTCCCGCGACGGCCTGCACCGCCCCCGCGTTCGTCGGCGACGACACGCTGATCGCCTCCGTGTGGCGGGTGCTGACCTCCCGCGGCCTCGTCGCGGAGGTCGAGGTGCGGCCCGCGATCCCCCCGGGCGGTGTTCCCGACCGCCGCGCACTCGCCCGCGCGGCGCAGCAGCACCCCGGGCCGGCACCCGCCGGGACGCATGCGGTGCTCGTCGCGTAGGGAAGGACCGGCCCGGCTACGGGGTGCCCGACAGCGTGCGGGACAGGTACGGGGCGGTCCGGCTGCCCGGCGCGGCCGCCACCCGCGACGGAGGCCCGGCCGCCACGATCCGCCCGCCCGCGTCACCGCCGCCCGGGCCCAGGTCGACCACCCAGTCCGCGCCCGCCACGACGGACATGTCGTGCTCCACGACGATCACGGTGTTCCCGGCGTCGACCAGGCCGTGCAACTGGCGCATCAGGACGTCCACATCGGCCGGGTGCAGGCCCGTGGTGGGCTCGTCGAGCAGGTAGAGCGTGTGGCCGCGCCTGCCGCGCTGGAGTTCGCTCGCCAGCTTGATGCGCTGCGCCTCACCGCCGGACAGCTCCGTCGCGGGCTGCCCGAGGCGCAGATAGCCCAGCCCCACGTCGAGCAGGGTGCGAAGACTCCTGGCCACGGCCGGGGTGTCCGCGAAGAACTCCGCGGCGCCCTCCACCGTCAGATCCAGCACCTGCGCGATGCTGCGTCCCCGGTACGTCACCTCCAGGGTCGGGGGGTTGTACCGCGCCCCCGCGCAGTCCGGGCACGGTGCGTACGTGCTGGGCAGGAAGAGCAGCTCCACGCTGACGAACCCCTCGCCCTGGCAGGTCTCGCAGCGCCCGCCGGCGACGTTGAAGGAGAACCGGCCGACACCGTACCCCCGGGCCCGTGCCTCGTCGGTGGCCGCGAACACCTTGCGCACGACGTCGAACAGGCCGGTGTAGGTGGCGAGGTTGGAGCGCGGGGTGCGGCCGATCGGCTTCTGGTCGACCGACACCAGCCGGCCCACTCCCTCGGTGTCCTCGCCGATCTCGCCGATGAGGGTGGACTTGCCCGAGCCGGACACACCGGTGACCGCGGTGAACACGCCGAGGGGGAACTCGGCGGTCCCGCCCCGCAGGTTGTGCCGGGTGACCGGCCCGATCGTCAGCAGGCCGCTCGGGGTGCGGACCGGCCGGGCGGGAACGGGGGAGCGGTCGAAGAGGTAGCGGGCCGTCGCCGACTCGGCCACGGCGGCCAGCCCGGCGACGGGACCGCTGTGCAGGACCCGCCCGCCGTGCTCGCCCGCCCGCGGCCCGACGTCCACCAGCCAGTCGGCGCCCCGCACGACGTCGAGGTGGTGCTCCACCACGAACACCGAGTTCCCGGCGGCCCTCAGCCGTTCCAGCACGGTGATCAGCGCCTCGGTGTCGGCCGGGTGCAGCCCGGCCGACGGCTCGTCGAGGACGTACACGACACCGAACAGGCCGGAGCGCAACTGGGTGGCCAGGCGCAGGCGTTGCAGCTCGCCGGCGGACAGCGTCGGGGTGGCCCGGTCCAGGCTGAGGTAGCCGAGGCCGAGTTCGACGACGGGTGCGATCCGGGAGCGCAGGTCGTCGGTGAGGACCTTGCCCGCCTCGGAACGCGCGTCGAGTGCGGCGGCCAGTTCCACCAGGGGCAGGGCCGCCAGCTCGGCGATGGTCCGTCCGCCGACCGTCACCGCCAGCGCCTCGGGCCGCAGCCGGCTCCCGCCGCAGGCCGGGCAGGGCGCACTGGTCAGGAACCGCTCGGCCTTCGCCCGCAGGGCCGGGCTCCGGGAGTCCGAGAAGGTCTTCATCACGTACCGGTGGGCGCTCATGTAGGTGCCCTGGTACGGCCGTTGGATGCGGTCGGCGTCCCGGACCGGGTGCACGGTCACCACCGGCTGCTCGTCCGTGAACAGGATCCACTGCCGGGCCTGCGCGGGCAGCTCCCGCCACGGCCGGTCCACGTCGTGGCCGAGCGCGTCGAGGATGTCCCGCAGGTTCTTGCCCTGCCAGGCGCCCGGCCAGGCGGCGATCGCGCCCTCGCGGATCGACAGCGACGGGTCGGGGACGAGCAGGTCCTCGCTCGTCCGGTGCACCCGCCCCAGACCATGGCACTCCGGGCAGGCGCCGGCGGCCGTGTTGGGCGAGAACGCGTCGGAGTCGAGCCGCTCGGCCCCCGGCGGGTAGCTGCCGGCGCGGGAGAACAGCATGCGCAGGGAGTTGGAGAGGTTGGTGACGGTGCCGACCGAGGAGCGCGAGGTGGGGGCGGCGCGGCGCTGCTGGAGCGACACGGCGGGCGGCAGACCGGTGATCTCCGCGACCTTCGGCGCGCCCACCTGGTGGATCAGCCGGCGCGCGTACGGGGCGACCGACTCGAAGTACCGGCGCTGCGCCTCCGCGTAGATCGTGCCGAACGCCAGCGACGACTTCCCCGAGCCGGACACGCCGGTGAACACGGCCAGCACGTCCCGCGGGATGTCCACGTCCACGCCCCGCAGGTTGTGCTCGCGTGCTCCCCGCACACGGACGTACGGATCGTGGGGGACGTCGAGGACGTCGGGGGCGTGGGGGACGTGGGGGCGGTCGGGGTCGTGCATGTCCGCGACTCTAGCCCGAGGTGATCGCGGCCAGCCGCCGGTAGGAGTCCAGCAGGGCGTCGCGGTCGTGGGTGCTGGTGGTGACCAGGACCTCCTGGGCGCCGGTCTCCTTCAGCACCGACTCCAGTTCGTGCGCGACCTGCTCCTGCGTGCCGGCGAGGTGACCGGTCAGGCCGGACTCGTACAGGTCGCGCTCCTTGGCGGTCATGCTGCGCGCCTCGACGCGCTCGGCGGGCGGCAGCGGCGGGAAGGTGCCGTGCGTGCGGGAGTACGCCATCGACCAGGCCTCGGGGACCAGCAGCCGCCGGGCCTCCTTGGGGGTCGCGGCCACGGCCACCGTCCCGGAGACGACCACGTAGGGCTCGGCCGCCCAGGGGGAGGGGCGGAAGTGGGCGCGGTAGTGGTCGATGCCGCGCCGCATCCTGTCCCGGTTGCGCAGGTCGCCGATCACCATGGGCAGCCCGAGCCGGGCGGCGACGGCGGCGCCCTCACCCATGGCCAGGACGAACGGCGGCACGGCCAGCCCTTCGGCCGGGCGGGCGTGCACGCCTGTGGGGGAGGTGCCCCGGAACCAGCCGAGCAGCTCCCGCACCTGCCCCTCGAAGTCCTCGGCGTCGTCCTTGCCGCGGCCCAGGGCCCTGCGCACCCCGTCCGTGAACCCGACGGAGCGGCCGAGGCCCATGTCGATGCGCCCGGGGTGCAGCGACTCCAGCACCCCGAACTGCTCGGCGACGACCAGGGGCCGGTGGTTGGGCAGCATCACCCCGCCGGTGCCGACCCGGATGGTCCGGGTGGCGCCCGCGACGGCCGCGGCCAGGACGGTCGGCGCCGATCCGGCGACCCCGGGCACCCCGTGGTGCTCCGACACCCAGAACCGGTGGTAGCCGAGCCGCTCCATCTCGCGCGCGAACCGCACCGTGTCCCGCAGCGCTTCGGGATGGGTGTGCCCCTCCCGGGTGCGGGAGCGGTCCAGGACGGAGAAGCGGGCCGAGGCGATCAGGGAGCTCACACCGGTGTCAACGCCTCCCGGCCCGCGGCATTCCCGGCTCCGCCCCGACGGCCGCTCCCGGGGCGGGTCAGCCCTCGGGGCGCAGCAGCCCGCGCTCGTATGCCCGGAGAAGGTGTTGCGGGACGAGGTGGCGGACCCCGTCGACGGTGACCGGCACCAGCGTGGGGGCGGTGGCCTTCCACCTGGCGCGGCGGTGGCGGGTGTTGCTGCGGGACGTCTTCCGCTTCGGGACAGCCATGGGACTCCTCCTCGGGACACCGCCCGGGCGGGCGGCCCGCCGAGACGCTACCTGAAAATGAATCCCATACGCAAAAAGGGGTCGATGTGCGTCCCCCGGCCGGAGTCCTAAGGTGGGCGTGTGAGCGACGACCCCCGCAAGAACCCCCTGGCCGTGTTCGATCTCGACAACACCCTCGCCGACACCGCGCACCGGCAGCACTTCCTGGAGAGCCGCCCCAAGGACTGGGACGGCTTCTTCTCGGCGGCGCCGCAGGACGGGCCGCTCATGGAGGGCGTCGCGCTGGTCGCGGAGTACGTGCGCCAGTGCGAGATCGTCTACCTCACGGGGCGGCCCGAGCGCTGCCGGCAGGACACGCTGGACTGGCTGGCCGCCCAGGGACTGCCCGAGGGACGGCTCCACATGCGCGGGGACGCCGACCGCAGGCCCGCCCGGTTCACCAAGCTGCAGACCCTGCGGCGGCTGGCCCGCACCCGCGAGATCCGGGTCCTCGTCGACGACGACGAACTGGTCTGCGAGGACGCCCGGCGCGCCGGCTTCACCGTCCTGCGGGCCGACTGGGCGGCCCGCTCCGCCGAGATGAAGGCGGCCCAGGAGCGGGAGGGACGCACCTGACGGCAGCCGCGGGAGCGCCCCTGCCCCCCCCCGGGAGGCGGGCTACTCCGAGTCCTCGAGGCGGAAGCCCACCTTGAGGCCCACCTGCCAGTGCGCGATCTGCCCCTCCTCGAGCTGGCCGCGTACCTGGGTCACCTCGAACCAGTCCAGGTTGCGCAGGGTCTGCGACGCCCGCTCGACGCCGTTGCGGATGGCCTGGTCGACGCCCTCGTGCGAGGTGCCGACGATCTCGGTGACCCGGTAGGTGTGGTGCGACATGCCGCTGCTCCTCTTCCAGTGACGGGTGTGCCACGCGTCACTCCACCGTGCCCCACGGGGCGGCGAAGCGCGAGACGTCGTCCCGCGCTTCGCCGCCGCCGCGGAGCACCGGCGGTGTCAGCGGGCCGTGCTCAGGGACAGTGCGAACCGTCCCTCGCCGTCGGTCCACCAGTGGGTCAGCTCCAGCCCGGCCGCGGACAGTTCGCCGCGCACTCCCTCCTGCCGGAACTTCGCGGACACCTCGGTGCGCAGCTCCTCGCCCGCCGCGAAGTCCACCGCGAGGCCGAGCGCGGGCACCTTCACGGTCTGCTCCGAACGGGACCGCAGCCGCATCTCGATCCACTCCCGCCCGGGGTCCCACCGGGCCACGTGGTCGAACCCCGCGAGGTCGAAGTCGGCGCCGAGCTCACGGTTGATCACCGTCAGGACGTTCTTGTTGAACGCCGCCGTCACCCCGGCCGCGTCGTCGTACGCCCGGACCAGCACCTCCTCGTCCTTGACCAGGTCCGTGCCGAGCAGCAGGGCGTCGCCCGGCGCGAGCATGGCCCGCACGGACGCGAGGAACGCGGCGCGCTCGGCGGGCAGGAGGTTGCCGATCGTGCCGCCGAGGAACGCCACCAGCCGCGGCCCGGGCGTGTCCGGCAGGCTCAGCTCACCGGTGAAGTCGGCGATCAGCGCGTGCACGTCCAGGTCCGGCCGCTCGGCGGCGAGCGCCCGCCCGGCCTGGGTGAGCGCGCTGCCGCTGACGTCGACGGGCACGTAACTGCGCAGCTCCGTCAGGGAGTCGAGCAGGTGCCGGGTCTTCTCGGAGGAACCGGAGCCCAGTTCGATCAGGGTGCGGGCCCCGCTCGCCGCGGCGATGTCGCCGGAGCGTGCGAGGAGGATCTCCCGTTCGGCACGGGTCGGGTAGTACTCGGGCAGTGCGGTGATCTCCTCGAACAGGTCGCTGCCGTGGGCGTCGTAGAACCACTTCGGCGGCAGCGTCTTGGGGGAGCCGGTCAGGCCCCGCCGGACGTCGGCGCGCAACGCGGCGTCCGTGGCGTCCTCGGGCAGGGTGCGGGTCAGCTGGAACGGGCTCACGTGCGGGACTCCTCGGGAGTGGGCGCGAAGGTGTCGGCCGGCTCTTTCAGCGGCGTGAGCAGCACATCCGTGCGGCTCGCCGCGAGCAGGGTGCGGTCGGGGACCTCCTGCCAGTGCGGATCGTCGTCGTAGGGCTCGGAGGCCACGACCGTTCCGCCGCCGGGCAGGGTGAGATACCACAGCGTGTCGCCCCAGGCGGTCGCCGTGATGGTGTCGCCGTTGGTCATCAGCAGGTTGAGCCGGGAGCCGGGGGCCGCGGCCGCCACCTCCAGGACGGTGTCGGCCAGGGCCTGGCCCTCCTCGTCGCCGCCGCGCAGCCGGGCCAGCACCAGCGCCCAGACGAGCGCCGAGTCGTTGCGGGCCTCCAGGGACAGCAGGTCCTCGTCCGGCAGTGTCCGGGACAGGGCCGCCAGCGTGCCGGGCCAGCCCTTGACCGCCCCGTTGTGGCTGAACAGCCAGGTCCCCGCCGCGAACGGCGCCGCGGCGGCCTCGGCGTCCGCGCCGGACAGTGTCGCGTCGCGCACCGCCGCGAGCAGCCCTTCGGTCGTCACGACCCGGGCCAGGTCCGCGAACGACAGATCCGCCCAGATCGGCCCGGCCCGGCGGTAGCGGGCCGGCACCGGGTCGCCCTGGGCGTACCAGCCGACGCCGAAGCCGTCGGCGTTGACCGTCCCGTGGCGCTGGTGCCGGGGCGCCCACGACTGCCGGTACAGCCCGTGCGGGGGCTGCACCAGCAGCCGGCCCAGCGGCTCGCCCGGCCCGACGTAGGCCAGGTGACGGCACATCAGTTCTCCTCCGCGGAGCGGGCGGTGCGGAAGCCGGAGAAGATCTGCCGCCGGATCGGGTAGTCCCAGTTGCGGAACGTGCCGCGGCACGCCACCGGGTCCACGGCGAAGGAACCGCCGCGCAGCACCTTGTGGCCGGGGCCGAAGAAGACCTCGGAGTACTCCTTGTACGGGAACGCCCGGAACCCCGGATAGGGCAGGAAGTCGCTCGCCGTCCACTCCCACACGTCGCCGATCAACTGCCGTACGCCGAGCGGCGACTCACCGGCCGGGTAGCTCCCGGCGGGTGCCGGGCGCAGGTGCCGCTGGCCGAGGTTGGCGTGCTCGGGGCCGGGGTCGGCGTCGCCCCACGGGTAGCGCATCGAGCGGTCGCCGGCCGGGTCGTGCCGGGCGGCCTTCTCCCACTCGGCCTCCGTGGGCAGCCGGCGTCCCGCCCAGCGCGCGTAGGCATCGGCCTCGTACCAGCACACGTGCAGCACGGGCTCGTCGGGCGGGACCACCTCGGTGACGCCGAAGCGGCGCCGCAGCCACTGCGCGCCGTCGCGCCGCCAGAACAGCGGGGCGCGGATGCCCTGCCCGCGGATGTGCGCCCAGCCCTCGGGCGTCCACCAGCGCGGGTCGTCGTATCCGCCGTCCTCGATGAACGCCCGGTACGCGGCGTTGGTCACGGGGGTGGTGTCGATGTGGAAGGCGGCCACCTCGCGCCGGTGCGCGGGGCGTTCGTTGTCCAGGGCCCACGGCTCGCCGGAGGTGCCCATGGTGAACGGGCCGCCGGGCACGAGGACCTCGGACGGCCCGGTGAACAGCGGCACCGGTTCCGGGTCGGGCGCCGTCAGCGCCTGCGGGCCCTTCCTGAGCTGATGGGTGATCAGCATGGTCTCGTCGTGCTGCTGTTCGTGCTGGGCGATCATCCCGAAGGCGAAACCGGCCTCCGTGAGCCGGGTCCCGTCGAACGCGGCCCGCTCCAGGACGTCCAGTGCCCGGCCGCGTACGTCCGCCGCGTAGGAGCGGGCCTCGGCGGGCGCCAGCAGGGGCAGCTTGGGCCGTTCGGCCCGCGGGTGCTCGAAGGCGTCGTAGAGGCTGTCGATCTCCGGGCGTATCGCCTCCTGCCCGGCGACGGCCCGCAGCAGCCACTGCTCCTCCTGGTTGCCTATGTGCGCGAGGTCCCAGACCAGCGGCGACATCAGCGGGGAGTGCTGCGCGGTCAGGTCGGGCTCCTCGACGCAGCTGGTCAGCAGGGTCGTGCGGTCGCGGGCCAGGACCAGCGCGGCGACGGCGCGCTCGCGCAGCGCCTCCGGGTCCGCGGCCGGGGCGTCCGCAGCGGCCTCGGGACGGGTGTCGGTCATGAGCGCGGGTCCTTCCCGTGGGTGCGGCCGTCCGCGGCGCGCTGTCGGTCGAGCAGGTCGTCGGCGGGGCAGCGGCCCAGGACGACGTAACGGTCCAGGAAGGCCGTGACGGCCTCGACGACCTCCGGGGAGGCGCCGAGCCGGGGCAGGGCCTCCAGCGCGGCCGTGAAGCAGACCACGGCCGTCTCGCGCAGCTCCGGATCGGCCATCGCGGAGCGGGCCGCGTCGCGCCACAGCGGATTGTCCGGCGCGGTCAGCCCCAGGGTCCGCTCGGCCAGCGGCTTCACCGCCCGGTAGGCGGTCTCGGCGGCCTCCGGGTCGTCGAACAGCGCCGCCGTGACGGCCAGCGGCACGATCCAGCCGTCGTCGCCCGGCTGCGCGTCGATCATGCGCAGTTCCAGGTGGCCGCGCGGCCTGACCGGCGGGAACAGTGTCGTCAGGTGGTAGTCGAGGTCCTCCCGGGTGGGCGGCCTGGGGGCGCCGGTGCGCAGCCACTCACGGAAGGTGAGCCCCTCGGGGACCTCCCAGGGTGTCCGGTCGCCGCGGACGCACATCACGGGGGAGTCCAGGACGTGGCGGGTCCAGGCGCCGCGCGGGTCGGCGTCCAGGGGCGGCCCTCCCGCCCGGCCGGCGCCGATCCGCGTCCAGGTGAGCTGGCGCGTGGACCGCCAGCCGGTGGGACGGTGACCGGTGAGCGGGGAGTTGGCGAACGCCGCCACCAGGACCGCGCCCAGATGGTGGGCCAGCCACCAGCGCCGCACGTGGCCGAGGGGCCCCGGCTCCTCGTGGCCGGCGTCCAGGCACACCTGTACGGAGGCGGAGCTGCACATCATGTCCCGGCCGGCCGGGCCGGTGCGGTCCAGGCTGGTCTCCATGGCGTCGTAGCGCGGTTCGCGCAGGAACCGGCGGGGCGGGTGCCAGGGGTCCTGGCCGAGGCCGGCGAGGGCGAGGCCGTCCTGCCCGAGGACCGCGCGGACCGCCTCCAGATCGGCGGAGACGGTGTCGACGCACTCGGTCAGCGAGGTGGCGGGCGGCGAGCTGAGCTCCAGCTGGCCGCCGGGCTCGACCGTGAGAGCCGACCGCAGGGGCAGGGTCCGTACGGCCGCGTGAGCCGCCCGGAGTCGTTCGTGGGTGACGGGGAGCTGCGGGGCGCGCAGCTCGTGGACGAGCCATTCCACCTCGACGCCGAGGCGGCGGGGCGGGCCGGTCTTGAAGCAGATGCCGCGGACCAGTGCCTCGACCTCGGCTTCGGACAACGAGGTGCGTGGCCGGGTACAGCCACTTACCGAATCGGACATGTCGGGATCCTCCTGAGATTCCACCATGCCACCGGTCCGGGCACTTCGGCGCCCGGACCGGACGACCCGTCCCACCCAAGACGGTCGTCCCGCTCACCACAAGGGGGCAAACCGGGACGTCAGTGATCGGTCACACCTGGGGTGTCCGGCGTTCGCCCGCGCTTCCGCCCCATTCCTCCGGCAACGGAAAACTCCGTTGCGCGGCGGTTCGGGCATCGACCACCATGCCTGCGTGAGCACGACAAGAACGGCCGCGCGGTGCGCGGTCACGCCGCGTACGGGGGTCGCGGCGTGAGCGCGCGCCTGCGCGGTGTGGCCCAGGAGACCGAGCGGATCGTCGCGGCGGGCGGCTACCGGACGCCCGGCGGACGCGAGGTGCGGATCGCCGAGCAGGTTCAGGCGGCCCGGGAGGGCACCCGCCTGCACGGGCCGGAACCCGTCCCCGTGCCCGCCGTCCGGGTGACGCGCACCCGCGTCGAGGTCACCGGTGAGAGCAGCCTGGAGGCCGCCCGCCGGCTGGGCGGCTCCGTGGCGGTGCTGAACTTCGCCTCGGCCCGCAATCCCGGCGGCGGCTACCTGAACGGCGCGCAGGCGCAGGAGGAGGCGCTGTGCCGGGCCTCGGCCCTGTACACCTGCCTGCTGCGCGCCCGCGACTTCTACGACCACCACCGGGCCCACCGCGACCCCTTCTACACGGACCGGGTCATCCACTCACCCGGTGTGCCGGTCTTCCGCGACGACCGGGGCCGGCTGCTGGAGGAGCCGTACACCGCCGGCTTCCTGACCTCCCCCGCGCCCAACGCGGGCGTGGTGCTGCGCACGGCACCGGAACGGGCGGCCGAACTGCCGCGCGCCCTGGCGGTGCGGGCGGAACGCGTCCTGGAGACGGCCGCCGCACACGGCTACCCGCGGCTCGTCCTGGGCGCGTGGGGCTGCGGCGTGTTCCGCAACGACCCGGCGCAGGTGGCGGCGGCGTTCCACGGCCTGCTGCGCCCCGGCGGCCGCTTCGCGGCCACCTTCGACCACGTCGTCCTCGGCATCCTCGACCGCACCCCGGGCGCGACCGTCCGGGCCGCCTTCGAGCGGGAGTTCGGCCTCCGCGCTCCCGCATCCCGCACCTGACGCGCCCGGGAGCCCCGCGCTTCAGGGGGTCAGGGGCAGCTCTCGCCGAACTTGACCGCCGTGAACCTCACCGGCTGCCCCTTCAGGGCCGTGCCCGCGGCCGGCTTCTGCGTGCACACCTGCCAGTTCGACTCCAGGAACACGAAACGGTCCTCCGCGCTCGCGTCGTCGACGGTGATCGACGTGCCGGAGTCCAGCGCCGCCCGGGCGGCCTTCACCGACTTCCCGGTGAAGTCCGGCATCTTCCCGTTCTCGGCAGTCGGCGGCTTCGCGTCCTTCGCCGGGCACGTCTCGTCCAGCTTCACCGTGCCGAAGTCCAGGTCGGTACCGGTCGACGTGGAGCTGCCCGCCCTGACGTTCTGGCTGCACACCTTCCAGTTGCGGTCGAAGGCCTGCATGCGGTCCCGGCCGAGCGCGTCGTGCGAGGTGAGGCCGTGGAAGCCGAGCTCCTGCGCCCTGTCCTGCGCCGATTGCAGGCCCATGCCGACGAAGTCGGGCACCTTCGCCTTCTCGTCGTCCTTGCCGGCCTTCGGCTTCTCGTCCTGGACGGGCTCGACGGGCTCGGCGTCACCGCCGGCGGGCTTCGCCTCGGCGGTCTCGGTGACCGTGACGGTCGGCTGCGGCGCGGCGCCGCTGCCCGTCTTCTGCCGGCCGTCACCGTCGGCGGCGCCGACGCCGACTCCGACGAGGAAGACGAGGCACGCGGCCGGAAGGGCGACGCGCTTGCGGGCCCAGCCCGGCTTGCCGCCGGGCTGTACGGGCTGCCCGGGCGGGCCGACGAACGTCGGCGGGGCAGGCGGCTGCTGGTGGTGCGACATGGATCCCCCCACGGTTGAACGTTGGACTACCTTAGTCCAGATGTGAGGGAAGCGTGAACGCAGAGGTCTCTGTCACTGGCAACCGGGCGCCGGACATGACCGGGTGTCAGGTGGGCGGGGAGGGTCAGCTCCAGCCGTAGCGCTCCTGCAGACGGCGTCGGACGAGGTTGAAGCGCATCCGGTCCAGGGCGCAGGCCTCCCGGCGCATGCCCTCCTCGTGCAGGCGCAGCACCCGGTCGACGTCCACCCACGAGTCCCGGCCGGACCGGTCCCAGGGGCCGCTGCCGATCGGCACCCACTCCCGGTCGTCGTCGTGCCGCTTGCTGGAGAGCTGCACCGCGAGGAACGTCCCGGCCGCCTCCCGCGCGACGACCAGGACCGGGCGGTCCTTGCCGCGGCCGTCGTTCTCCTCGTACGGCACCCACGTCCAGACGATCTCGCCGGGGTCCGGGTCACCGTCGCGGTCGGGGGAGTACTCCGTGCGCACCGGGCCGCTCCTGCGCGGGTCGGCCTGGACGGTGGCGGAAGGGCCGTGGCGGCCGGGGACGTCGTCGTCGGGGAACGTGCTCACGGGGGCACCCTAGAGGCTGCCCATGTGCATGGCGACCTCCCACCGCGGCGAACTCGCCCCGGCACTCGCCCGTCTCTCCACCGGAAGCTGGTGACCGCGAACTCAGGGACGGTGGAACCGCACCTCCGGGTGGGCCGGGTCCGGGCCGTCGAGGAGCGGCTGGTTGCTGCCCCGCAGGTGCTCGTCGAAGAAGGCGGCGACGTACGTGCGGGTGACCGCCACCGCGCGGTCGGCCGGGAGGTCGCCACCGGGCAGGCCCAGGTGGTCGAGGAGTACGGGCGCGTCGGAGAAGCCGAGGTGGTCGGCGCCGTCGACGGTGAGCCAGTGCTTCTCGCCGTTCAGAGCCGTCCAGGTGGTGTCCCAGGAGGTGTCCCCACCGCCCGGCCGGTGGAACTCGTCGGTGCCCAGCACCAGGAACGGGCGTCCGCCGAGTCCGTCGGCGGGCACCGTGTCCCAGAAGGTGCCGTCCATGTTCACCCCGGCGTCGATGCGCCGGTCGGTGGCCATGGCGCTGAGGGCGCTCGCACCGCCGATGGAGTGGCCGGCCATGCCGATGCGTGTCCGGTCGATGGCGGACGCGTACCGCCAGGCGGGCCGGGAGCCGGTCAGCCGGTCCAGGACGAAGCGGGTGTCGGCGGCCCGGGCCGCGGTGACCAGGCGCCCGTCGGCCCAGTCGTTCCCGTCCATGACCGTGCAGGCGACGCAGGTCAGGGTCCGTCCGCCCGGCACCGACGTACCGGACGACTCGTAGGCGTGGTCGAGCGAGGCGACGACGTAGCCGCGGGAGGCGAGGTCCACGGCGAGGCCGGTGAGAGTGAACCGCGGCAGGCCGAAGCCGGGCGAGAGCACCACCAGCGGGTGCCGTCCCGGAGCAGGGCGCACGTCCACCTGGCTGTGTGTACGGGCCCGCGCCACCTGCCGCACCACCGGCCCCTCCACGGACACGCCCTTCAGCAGCAGCCGGGCCTCCTCCCGGGTGGCGTACGGGGCGGGGCGTCCGCGTGCGTGCCGGGCGGAGGCGGGGTAGTGCAGGGTGACCATGAGCTCCCGGCCGTCGGCCTCGGGCACCCAGGGATCGGGCCGCGAGCGGTCCACGAGGTGGAGGACGGAACTCCCCACCGCGCGGGGGCCGGTGGGAGCCGGCAGCCGCATGCGGTCGGCCTGCCGGTCCGGGACGGTCGCGCTGGTCAGCGGAAGGGGCGGCGCAGCCGTGGCGGTGGCGGCGGTGCGCGAAGGGTGCGGCACAGCCAGGGCGGTGGTGGCGGCCGGTAACGCGACCGCGCCGGCGAGGAGGGCGGCGGCGGCCGCCCGAGTCAGTTTGTTCATGAGCGGGACGCTACGGTCCCGGTCCCGGACCCCGCGTCGGTCCACGGTCCCGACCGCCACCGAGGCTGTACGACCCGGGTCGGAGGCCGGTATCCGCCGCAGGGCCGGAGGCGAGGCACGCGCTTCCTCCTCGCCCGTGCCACCGAGGTGGTCCGCGAGCCGGAGCCGCCCTACTCGGTGCGCAGCGCCGCGGCCCTTCGCGCCGGGCGGCACAGGTGGCCGGGACCGGTGCGCCCGGCGTCGCCGCCGGGACGCGTCGCTACGCCGCCGCGGCGTCCGCCGTGACCGGCGGCGCAGGCCACCGGTCCTGCCAGCGCAGTTCCGCCTCCAACTGCGCGGCCACCTGCGCCAGGAGCGGCTCGCTGTGCGCCGGGCCCAGCAACTGCGCCCCGACGGGCAGTCCGTCCGGCGTGAACCCGGCGGGCACGTTGATCCCCGGCCAGCCCAGCACGTTCCACGGCCAGGCGTAGGGGCAGGCCGCGATCATGGCCCGGTCGGTGGCGAAGCCGCTGAGTTCCAGCAGGGCGCCGATACGGGGCGGGGGAGCGGCCGTCGTGGGCGCCAGGACGACGTCGTAGGAGTCGAAGAAGGAGCCGATGCGGCGGTGCAGCACGGCCTCCGCGCGGCGTGCCGCCCGCAGCGGCGCCCCGCCGAGCAGCCGGCCCAGCCGGGCCGCGTCCCGGGTGCGCCGGTCCAGCAGCGCCGGGAAGGGCGCCTCGCCCACCCGCTCGGCGATCCCGGCGGTGGCGCGCGGCACGAACGTCAGCCCGATCTGCCCGTACGGCGGGTCGGCCTCCTCCACCGTGTGCCCGAGGCGGGCGAGCCGCTCGGCGAGCTCGGTGACCCGGGTGCGGACCTCGGGCAGCAGCCGGGCGGGGACGGCGGTGAAGGGCGGCTTGAGGGAGAGCGCGACGCGCAGCCGCCCGGGGTCGCGTCCGACGGCCGCCGACAGGTCGATCGCCGGGGGACGGTGCGGGTCCAGGTCGTGGTTGCCGCTCGCCGCGTCCAGCAGCAGGGCCGCGTCGGCCACGGTGCGGGCCAGGGTCCCGTTGACGGTGATGCCCTGGAAGGACTCGCCGCGCGGCCAGGTGGAGATGCGGCCGCGCTGCGGCTTGATGCCGACCAGATGGGTCCAGGCGGCCGGGATCCGCACCGAACCGGCCCCGTCCGAGCCCAGCGCGGCGGGCACCAGCCCGGCGGCGACCGCGGCGGCCGAGCCGCCCGAGGAACCGCCCGGCGTGTGGTCCGTGCTCCACGGGTTGCGCGTCGAGCCGAACGCGGGACCCTCGGTGAACGGCCACTGCCCGAACTCGCAGGTGTTGGTCTTGCCCACGATCACGGCCCCGGCCGCGCGCAACCGCCGTACGGCCTCGCCGTCCCCGGGGACCGGCGGGAACTCGCCGCAGCAGCCGAAGGCGGTCGGCTCGCCGGCCACGTCCATGTCGTCCTTCACCGCCACCGGCACCCCGAGCAACGGCTTGCGCACACCCGCGGCCAGCTCCAGGTCGGCGGCGTCCGCCTCCGCGAGCGCCGCGTCGGTGCGTACGATCCGGAAGGCGTTCACGCTGCTCTGCGCCGCCTCGATACGGGCCAGCGTGCGCTCGACCAGCGCGCGGGAGGACACCTCGCCGGCGGCCAGCGCGCGGGCGGTCTCCGCCAGACCCTCGGCACGGTCGAACGTCATGCGGACACCTCCGGAAGCGGCTTGTCTACCGAACGGTAACGTCCGGTGGCCGAGGGCGGAACGCCACGACGGGAGTGGACGTTCACCCACGGGCCACACCCTCCCCAGTACGCACATTCGTCACGTTCAAACGGGAAAGGCTCGTTTCCGCCGGTGAGCGGGGGTCCCGCTCCGGTGGGTCACTCCACGAAGACGCAGAAGGGATGCCCGTCGGGGTCGCGGTACACGCGGAACGGCTCGTCGTCCTCGGCATCGGGCTGCTCCCGGTCGGCCAGCAGGGTGCCGCCCAGGGCGAGCACACGTGCGTGCTGGTTCCGCAACTCCTCCAGCGAGGGCACGGCCAGGTCCAGGTGCAGCTGCTGCGGGACGGTGCCGTCCGGCCAGGTCGGTGTGCGCAGCTCCGTCACCTGCTGCACGGCGATCTGCGGTCCGCCGCGCGGGTCGCGCAGCACCAGCCAGTCCCGGCCGCGCTCGTCGGGCCGCCCCGCGGGCGGGGGCTCGTCCCCGTCGCGGTACACCAGGCCCAGCAGGGCCCGGTAGAACTCCGCCAGTGCGCGGGCGTCCGTGCTGTCGAGCACCGTCTGCACCAGCCGGATGCCGTTCTCCCCGTCCGTCATCGCACCCGGGTGCCCCGGAGGCCACCGGATACGCGGCCCGCGCGGAACGGAACGGGCCGCCTCCCCGCCGTGGTCGCGGAGGGGGGACGGCCCGGCCGGGTCAGCGGGTGCCGGTGACCCGGTGCTCCCTCAGGGCGCCGCAGTTGGAGCCGTACACCTGCACGTAGGTGTTGGCGATGCTGCCGCCCCAGTCCACGCAGTGGCCCTTGCCGTAGACGTAGGTCGGGCCGGCGTACGAGGTGAACAGGCCCTCGTCGTAGTGGCTCTCCTCCGTGTCCGGTACGGAGGCCCAGGCGGACATGGCGACGGCCTTGCCCGGGTTGTTGCGGATGGTCGCGACGCAGTTCTGCCCGTTGGACGCGTTGTAGGTCAGGTAGACCGTCCCCAGCGAGCCGAGAGCCGCCGAGTTGACCGTCTTGTAGCCGCTTCCGCACACCTTCTGCGGTGTGGTGTTCGGCGCGGCGGAGGCCGGTGCCGCCAGGGCGGTCAGGGTGCCCAGCGACAGGGCCGCCACGGCGGAGGCGGACAGAACGGAACGGGTGAATCTCATATTTCCCCCTTGCAACTCTTCGAGGTGGTTGCTCCTGCATGGTGTGACCCGCGGAGCACCCAAAGGGTTGTGCGCCATCTCCCTTGTGAATTGCGGCAGTTGAGAGGAGGCGGGTGAAGCGCCGCTTCCGTGTGCCCGTCGGCACACGCGAGCTCCCGAGGATCTGCGCAGGGGTGTCACACAGGCTGCACACCGCCCTTCCAAAGCCTCGTTAGCGTTACGGCTCGCTCCAGCGTGCGAACGTGACCAGGTCGCGGCCGGCGGGCCGCCGCAACAGCAAGATCGGGAAGACCCACACATGGACTACTGCTCGTCGTGCCGCAGGCACCTCAACGGCGCCCTGGTCTGCCCGGGCTGCGGCGCCTACGCCCCGGACATCGACCCCTGCGGCATCGACGGCCGCACCGGCCGGACCGCGGCGAGCAGCACCGTCCCGTCCATGGGGAAGATCGCTCCGTCCGCGGGGGAGACCGTCCCGTCCGCGGGGGAGACCGCCCCGGGCCTGCCGTACGACACGTCCCTCCTGGACCGGACCCTCCCCGGCGCGCAGCGGCCCGTCGCCCTCGCCCCCGAGCCGGACCGGGCGCCCGTGCCGTCCGGCGCCCACGAGGGCCCGGAGCCCGGGACGCCCGACGGCCCCGAGGGCCGCCCGCAGGGCCGGGCCGCGCGACGCCGGCAGATGGCCCGCTGGAAGAAGAACCAGCGGCGGGCCGTGGTGGCGACCGCCGTCGCCCTCGTCGGCGGGGGACTGACCGTCGCCGCCGTGAACGGCAACGCCACCCCCGGAGTGCAGGCGGCCACCACACCGGGCGACACCCCGATGGGCGGCGCCGGGGCGCAGGCGCCGGACTCCACCGGACCCGCCCCGGACCGGTACGGCACCCCGCGGTCCTCGCCCACCACGGCACCGCGGTCCCCGCGCGCCTCGCGCCACCAGCAGGACCGGTCCGTCGACCCCCGCACCACCCCCGCCGGCACGCACGCGGACGCCGCCACCGCGCCCCGCGAGCTGCCGCTCACGTCCCCCGGGCGCACCGGGGCGGCCGCCCCGGACACCGCGGGCTCCTCCCGTCCGGGCGCCGGGACCACCGCTCCGGCCGCCACCACGCCGGCCGCGCCTCCCGCCGCCGGGACGGACACCCGGCCGCCCGAGTCCCCCGCCACGCCTCCGCCCGCGACGGACCCCACGGCGCCCGCCCCGCCCCCCGCGGACCCGGACTCCGGCTCCACCCGCGACGAACTCTGCCTGCTCGTCATCTGCCTCGGCTGAACCGAAAACCGGTGGCCGTCCGGCGGCGCCGCTCCGTATCGTCGGACCATGGCCGACGAGTGCTCAACTCCTGTACTGCACACGGAAGTTCGCGTCCCGGCCACCGACGGCGCCCCCCTTCCCCGCAGCGACCCGACCGACGCCCCGCGTCCCGCCGCGCACACGGCCCGGCCGCCTCCGCGGCGGGTCCGATCCGCCCTACAATCCTGGCGACCAAATCGGGGGCGTCATCAGCGGGGGAGTCCGCGTGGAAACCATCATCGTGCAGTTGCCCGGTCCCGCCCGGTGGGGTGCGGACGACACGGGCAGTCCGGAACTGATCCACCTGGGGCCGGGGGACATCGCCGACTTCGGCCGCGGCACGGCCGGCGTGCGCATCGTCCTGGAGGACCCCGGCATCTCCCGCCGCGCGGGCCAGCTGGAGGCGGCGGGCGACTACTGGCGGCTGTCCAACTTCAGCCGCAGCGTGTCGTACGTCGTCGAGAACCTGGAGGGGGCCGGGGAGTACCTGACCGTCGCTCCCGGGCGGCTCGGGGCGCCGGTGCCCTTCGAGTTCTCCCGCGTCGTGCTGCCCGCCCTGTCCGGCACCGCCACCTTCAAGGTGTTCGCACCCCAGCACGCCTACCTCGGCGAGCAGTCCGCCCCGGGCGGCGGCGAACAGACCGTGCACCCCTTCGCCCTGGACCCGACGTCGAAGTACTTCCTCGTCCTGGTCGCCCTGTGCGAATCCCGGCTGCGCGACCCGTCCGACTCGGCACTGCCGGGAGTCGGGCAGATCGTGGACCGGCTGCGGCCGCTGGAGTCCTGCCGGGACCTCACGCGCTCCGCGGTCAACTACCACATCGACTACCTGGCCTTCGCCAAACTCCGCCTGGAACCCGTGGAAGAGGCCGCGGCCGGACCCGACGGCGGCCGCACCGGCGCCAAGCGCGCCCGGCTCGCCTCCGTCGCCCTGCGCTTCGGCCTGGTGCGCGAGGAACACCTCGGCCTGCTGCCGCCGCGCAGCGCCCGCCGCGCCGCCCCGCAGGAGGCCGGCGCATGAGCACGCCCGGCGCCCCGGACGACGAACTGGAGGCACCCCGCCCGCGGTTGCCGGAAGGCTTCCGGATCGGCGCCTGGGAGACGGGTCCCGTCATCGGCTCCGGGGGCTGGGGCACCGTGTACGAGGGACGTGCGGTCGCCGACGGCACGCCCGTCGCCGTGAAGGTGCTCCCCACCGGCACCCTGGGACCCGGACAGCGCGCCGCGCTCGGTGAACTCGTCGCCCGTGAGGTCCGGTTCAGCGCCGAGGCCGACCATCCGCACCTCGTGCGCACCCACGCCGTGTGCACCGTCGAGGCACCGGGAACACCCGAACTCGACGGGGCGATCGCCCTGGTGATGGACCGGGCCGAGGCCAGCCTGAAGGACGTGCTGGACTCCGCCGTGACGGGCGCGCCGATCGACGACGCCCCGCGCGTCCTGCGCGGCGTCGCCGCCGGACTCGCCCACATGCACGACGCCGGGTGGGTGCACGGCGACCTCAAACCCGCCAACGTCCTGCTCGGCCCAGGCGGCCGGGTGTGGCTCGCCGACTTCGGTCTCGCCACCGAACTCGACGGCACCCACGCCCACTTGCCGCCGCTCGGCACGCTCGACCACCTGCCGCCCGAGTGGTGGTCCCAGCGCACCGGCGCCGACGGTTCCGTCGTCCGGCCCACCGCCGACGTCTGGGCGTTCGGCGTCCTCGCCCACCAGGTCCTCACCGGCGGACTGCACCCCTTCCCGGGCGCCACCGCCCGGGCCCGTTCGCTCGCCGCCCAGGCCTACGCACGCGGCACCGCCGCGCTGCGGCTCGACGCCGGGCTCGACGAGGACATGCGCCGGCTCATCGCAGACTGCCTGGCCCCCGACCACGCCGGGCGGCTGCCGCACACGGCGCGCACGGTCGCCGCACGGGTCGAGGAGATCACCGGCGTCCCCGGCCGCCGCCGCGGACGCCTGGTGCCGGCCGTCGCGGCCGGGCTCGCCGTCCTGGCCGCCGCGGCGGTCGCCGGGACGCTGTGGCTCGGCGGGAGCGGCGACGACCGGGACGACGACGGCGGCCGGCGCACCCAGGCCGCCGCCACCGGCCCGCGCGGCGACGCGCCCGGCGAGATCCCCGCGGGCTCCGACGTCCCCGCGTCGCTGCGCGACGTCATCACCCGCGCCGCGCACCGCTGCACGGACGAGGAGATCACCCCCGCCCTGCTCGCCGCGCTCGTCAAGGCGGAGAGCGGCTTCGACCCGAAGGCCTCCCGCCCGGAAGCCGACGAGTACGGCATCGCCATGTGGACGCCGTCGGTGTTCCGGGCCTGGGCCGTGGACGGCGACGGGGACGGGGACAAGGACCACATGTCACCGCCGGACGCGATCTCCACCATGGCCGGATACGTGTGCTGGCTCGACCAGCGCTTCAAGGAGGCGGGCCTGCCGAAGAAGGACCTCCCCGCCCTGGTGGCCGCCGGCTACCGCACCAGCGACCGCACGGTCATCGAGGAACGCGGCGTCCCGGAACGGGTCCGGCCGCACGTCGAGAAGGTGCTGCGCTACCACGCGGCGTACCTGCGCTGACCGGGGCGCCCGCGGCAGGCCGGCGCCCCGCAGGGGTGCGAACGCGAGCGGTGGGCCGGACCCTTCGGGGCCCCGCCCACCGCTCGTCCCCCGTTCCCGCCACGGCTACGGCTGACCGCACTCCGGGACGTTCGGCAGCCGGTTGTCCGGCGAGCTGATGTAGATGTTGGACATGTAGCCGCCGTACTGCGGCAGATAGGCCCACCAGTCGTTGGTGTACGGCGGCACACTGACCGTCTCGCCCCGGGTCTGGCAGCCCACCAGGACCTCCACGCCCGCCGGGAGCCGGGTCACCCGTCCCGAGCCCGTCGCCGGCGTCCTGCGGACGTTGACGAGCTCGCCCCAGGTGCCGAACCACGTCCCGGACGGCCGCACACCGCCCGGCACGTCCAGCGAGCGGGTCAGCCGGCCGATGTCGGTGTACGCCTTCCCGTACGGCGTGCCCACCGGGTGCAGGGTCAGGACGGCCACGATCGTCCGGTCGTCCGCGCCGACCGTGCCGGTGGTGTGCAGCGCCGGCCGTGTCAGGTCGACGGCGGCGGGCCCCGGGGCGGGGGCCGGATCCGCCTCCGGGCCCGGCGCACCGTCCTCCGGGCCGCACGTGCCCTTCGCGTACTTCCCGGACCAGCCCTGCTTCACGGCCCAGGGACGGTCGAACGCCCCGGCGATGCCGAAGTGCTGGTCGAAGCCGTCGGAGGCGCAGCGCGTCGAGGCACGCAGGTTGTCCATGACGAAGGTGCGCACCGGTGCGGGGGCCTCGTCCAGCAGGTACCGGTAGATCGTCACCGTGTCGTGGGCCGACACCGAGGTGTAGCCCCAGTACCCCTCGTAGCCCGCGGGCGGCGGGTCGGTGTCGCGCAGTCCGAGCCGGTCGGACATCCGGGCGATGATCGCCGAGCCGCCCCGTGCCTGCCAGTAGTGGCTCGCCGCGTCGTCGTCACTGCTGCGCAGCATGGGCTCCAGGAGG
The DNA here is from genome assembly GCF_055585285.1 of Streptomyces sp. NPDC053665. Lineage (NCBI taxonomy): Bacteria > Bacillati > Actinomycetota > Actinomycetes > Kitasatosporales > Streptomycetaceae > Streptomyces > Streptomyces sp. NPDC053665. The sequence goes on along the minus strand of NZ_JBVJKK010000001.1, from coordinate 552,443 downwards.
GCCCGGTCGGCCGGCGGGACGGTGTGGGCGGGCCCGCGGTCCCACAGGAAGTCCAGCGCCAGCAGCAGCTTCACCACCGAGGCGGAACGGAACTTCGCGCGGTCGTCGACCTGTTCCGTGAAGGCCCCGGTACGGCGGTCGAAGACGGCCACACCGGCGGTGACACCGGCCGGGATCTGCGCGTCCGCGGCGGCCTCGGCCGCCTGCGCGGGCTTCTCCGCGCGGGGCTGTGCATGGGCGCCGGTCGTCAGCGAGGCGACCGTGACGGCGGTCGCGAGTGCGGCGGCGCCGCGCAGGAACATACGCATGGTTGCCTTTCCTGGGTACCCGGTCGTCCGGCGGGGCCCGGTGGCCCCCGTGCCGGCCACTGTAGGAAGACGGACGGTGGGCGCGGTCCTGACGGATGTCAGGACACCCGCGGCGCACCCCGCATCCCCACGCGCCCCTACGCATCCCGCATCCGCGGCGCATCCCGCATCCCCGCGCACCCCGGTGACGCACCGGCGGGCGGGGGCGCGGCCGGCCGCTCGCTCGTCCCGCACGACCCCGGCCGGCCGCCGGTCCGTAAGGGGGCCGCAAACGCGCGACGCCCCCCGCCCGCGATTCGGCCGAAAACCGCTCGACGCCCCCGGCCGCCGCTGCCTACGATCCTCCGCGCGGCATCGCGTGCCGGTCACCGGCCGGGTGAGGCATGGAGGCGCCGCGAAGATGCCCGTGGAGGCATTGACCGTGTCAGTCGAGTTCAACCACACCATCGTCCTCTCCCACGACCGGGAGACGTCCGCCCGTTTCCTGGCCGGGATCCTGGGGCTCGAAGTAGGCGCCCCGACCGGGGTGTTCCTGCCGGTGAGCACCGCCAACGGCGTCACGCTGGACTTCCTCACCATCGACGCCGACATCCCCATGCAGCACTACGCGTTCCTCGTCTCCGAGGACGAGTTCGACGCGGCCCTCGACCGTCTCGTCGAGGCGCGGGTCCCGATCCAGGCGGACCCGCACGGCAACCACCCCCGCCGCATCAACCGCAACGACGGCGGCCGGGGGGTCTACTTCCTCGACCCCGCCGGCCACGGCCTGGAGATCATCACGCGCCCGTACGGCAGCGCCCCGTCCTCTCCGCTGAACGGCGTCACGGAGGACGTGCCCGGGGCGGTCTGAGCCCGGACGGCGACCGGGGACGGGCACGCCCCGCGCGCCCGTCCCCGACGCGCGCGGACCCCCTGGCCGGTCCGGTCCGGTCAGGCCGGGCCCCTAGCCCGCCGGCTGCGCCGCGCTCTCGGCGAGGGCCGCCTTCCGGGGCAGCAGAAGCGGAGTGGCGAGGAGCAGACCGCCCGCCAGGGCGATCGCCGCACGCGGGCCGGTCAGGCCGGCCAGGACGCCCCACAGCACGGTCGTCGCGGCGGTGGTGGCCTTGCCGGTCGCCGACCAGGCGGCGAGCGTACGGGTGACCCGGTCCGCCGGCGTGCGCTCCAGCCGGCAGGTGGCGAGAACCGGGTTGAACACGCCGCAGCAGGCGATCAGGGCGAACTCCGTCACCATGACCAGCACCAGTCCGGCCGTGCCCGGGCCGGTGCAGGCCAGCGCCGGCGACCAGCACGCCCGCAGCGTCCCCGCGCCGCGCAGCACCCGCGCGCGGCCGTACCGCGCGACGAGACGCGGGGCCGCGCGCGAACCGATCAGCCCCCCGGTGCAGGGCACGGCGAAGGCGAGGGCGTACTGCCAGGGAGCGAAGTGCAGGTCGTCGACCATCAGGACGAGCAGCGGGGGCGAGGCCGCCATGATCAGGGAGTTGGCCAGGACGGTGTTGCGGAACAAGGGGCGCAGGACCGGGTCGGCCAGGATGTGGCGCCAGCCGTCGAGGAGTTCACCGGCCCGGAGGCGGGACGGCGGCTGCGCGCGGGGGGCCTCCACCGCACCGATCGCCCGGATGCCGAGCGCCGACAGCAGATAGCTCACCGCGTCGGCCACCACCGTGGCCACCGGGCCGAACAGGCCGATGGCCACACCGCCCAGGGGCGGTCCCACCATGCTGGCGGTCCAGTTCGTCGCCTCGAAGCGTCCGTTGGCGACCAGGAGGTGCTCGCGCGGCACCAGTGACTTCAGCAGCGCTCCGGCCGCCGCGCCGAACGTGATGTCGGCCGCCGCGACGACCACCGACACCAGCAGCAGCTGACCCGAGCCCAGCCGGCCCAGGACGAACGCCACCGGCACGCTCAGCAGCACCGCGCACCGCACGAGGTCGGCGGCGACCATCACAGGCCGTTTGCGGCGGACCTCCACCCAGGGCCCCAGCGGCAGGGACACCAGCGCGCCGACCGCCGGTCCCACCGCGGCCAGCAGCGACACCTGCGCCGGCCCGGCGTCCAGCGCCAGGACCGCGATCAGCGCGAAGGCGTCGAACGCCAGCCAGGTCCCGGCCGTGCTGACCGCGTACGCACCCCACAGCCACCGAAACTGCCGCCCCAGCGACGGCCCGCCCGCCATACCCGGCACACACTCCCCGCTCCCACGGACGACCCGGTGTCGACCGCGGGCCATCCAAGCGGGGAGGGCGCGGGGCGATCAAACAACCGCTCCCCGCACGCCGACAACCGCTCGTTGTGCCGGGAGGACGGGCCCGGTCGCGCCGCCGCTCAGCGCCGGTACAGGCCCACCAGCGTTCCGTCCGCGAGGCGGTTCTTGTCCACCTCCTCGTGCACCTGCTCCGCGCGCGGCGCGTCGGGCAGCACACACGGGCCGGACAGGGCGTAGAGCCGGAAGCAGTAGTGGTGGGCGTCGTCCCCGGGCGGCGGGTGCGGCCCGCCCCACCCCGGCTGGCCGAACCCGTTGACGAGTTCCGTGCCACCGGGCGGGCAGTGCCCGGCCTCGACGCCGTCGCTGTGCGGATCGATGCCGACCACGACCCAGTGCGCGAAGGTTCCCGAGGGTGCGTCGGGATCCTCGCAGAGCAGGACCAGTTCCGCCGCGTCGTCCGGTACGCCGCTCCAGGCCAGCGGCGGAGAGACGTTCGGTCCCTCGTAGGAGTACCGGCGCGCGAGGTACGAGTGGTCCTCGAACGCGTCGCTGCGCAGTTCCATGCCGGTCATGCGGTCCGGGGTACCCGCCAGACGCGGCGAGGACACGCGCCCGGCGCGTTCCGCCCCGCCGTCTCCTCAGGCGCTCACCCGCACCGCGCACGACCAGCCGTACGGGTCCGGGCCGATCCGCAGCTCCTCCCAGGCCACCGCGGTCGGGACCCGGCCCGTGATCGGCACGTCCGCGACACCGGCGACGGCCAGGCGCACGTCCAGACCGCCGTCGGCCTCGTCGGCCTCCACGTCGACGGGGATCTCGCCGTACTCCTCCAGCCGGCGGATGATCTCGTCCAGCAGGCCGGCCAGGAGGTCGTCGTCGCTGGCGTCGGCCAGACGCACGCGGCCGGTGGCGGTGGGCCGCACGCCGGAGACGTCCGCGAAGGTCTCCACCATCGCGAGGACCGCCTCCGCCAGGCAGTGCTCCCGGCACGCCGCCCACGCCTCGATCCGGACGTCGCCGGGATGCGGCACCGCACGGTGCCCACACTCACCCGGCCGCCGCCCCTGCCCGCCGTCACTCGTGTCACCGCCCATGCACACCGCCTGCCCGACCCTCTCCCACCCATGCAGCGACCACCCGGTCGGACGCGGATCGGGGCCTCGACGACACGGATCGCGTCACCGTGGGGAAACGCCTGCGGGGATCGGTGGGTGGCATGGCCTGACGGGGCGGTTCGACCGTTCGTGCGCGTGGTGGTGGTGCGGGAAGCGGCCGGGACCACCGACGATGAGTTCCTGTCCGCCTGCACCAGGAGTGCCCGTGAACGTCTCGCCGTCCGTGTGGCTGCTGACCGTGGCGGCCCTGTGCCTGCTCGTCGGCGTCGACTTCCTCATCGGCCGCAAACCCCATGACGTGTCCCTCAAGGAGGCCGGGACCTGGACCGTGGTGTGGGTGGTCCTGGCCGTGCTGTTCGGGGTCGGGCTGTGGATCGTCGGCGGGAGCGGGCCCGCCGGGGAGTTCTTCGCCGGCTACCTCACCGAGAAGTCGCTGAGCGTCGACAACCTCTTCGTCTTCGTGCTGATCATGTCCAAGTTCGCCGTGCCCTCGCAGTACCAGCAGCGCGTGCTCATGGTCGGGGTGCTGATGGCCCTGGTGCTGCGCGGTGTGTTCATCGCGGCCGGAGCGGCGATCATCTCCGCCTTCTCCTGGGTCTTCTACCTCTTCGGCGCCTTCCTGATCTGGACCGCCTGGAAGCTGATCCAGGACGCCCGCAAGGAGGAGCACGAGGAGGAGTACCAGGAGAACAAGCTGCTGAAGCTGGCCGAACGGCGCTTCGGCGTGGCCGACCGCTACCACGGCACCAAGCTGTTCGTCACCGAGAACGGCAAGCGGGTGATGACCCCGATGCTGGTCGTGATGCTCGCGATCGGCTCCACGGACGTGCTGTTCGCCCTGGACTCCATCCCGGCGATCTACGGCCTCACCCAGGACCCCTACATCGTGTTCACCGCGAACGCGTTCGCCCTGATGGGCCTGCGCCAGCTGTACTTCCTCATCGGCGGCCTGCTCAAGAAGCTGGTGCACCTCTCCTACGGCCTGGCGATCATCCTGGGCTTCATCGGCGTGAAGCTGTTCCTGCACGCCCTGCACGAGTCGGGGGTGCCCGTGCCGGAGATCGGCATCCCGTTCTCGCTGGGCTTCATCGTGCTGGTCCTGGCCGTGACGACGTTCACGAGCCTGCGCGCCTCGAAGCGGCAGCAGGCCGAGGAGGCGGCCCGGGACGACGCGGGCCCCCGGTAGGGACCGGCAGGGGTGGCCCCCGCCGTCACACCACGCCGTCGGCGCGCAGCGCCTCGACCTCCTCGTCGGTGCGGCCGAGTTCGCCGAGGATCGCCGCCGTGTGCTCGCCCACCGCCGGCACCGGGTCCATGCGCGCCGGCAGCCCCGCGAGGTCGGCCGGCGGGAGCAGGGCCTCGACCGTGGCGCCCGGCACCCCGACCTCGGTCCAGCGGCCGCGGGCGGCCAGCACCGGATGGTCGAGGAACGCCGCGACGTCGTTGACTCCGGCGCACGCGATGCCGATGCGCTCCAGGTCCTTCAGGATCTCGTCCGACGCCGAGCGGGCGAAGCGCTCGGCGACGACGGCGTCGAGCTCCCCGCGGTGCGCGACGCGGTCGGAGGCGGTGGCGAACCGCGCATCCCCGGTCAGCTCCGGCCGGCCGAGGAACTCCGCGCACAGCGCGGCCCACTCCCGCTCGTTCTGGATGGAGAACAGCACGTCCCTGCCGTCGGCGGCGGTGTACGTCCCGTACGGCGCGATCGTGGCGTGCTGTGTGCCCAGGCGCGGGGGCTGGCCGCCGCCGTGGCGCGTGTAGTACGCGGGCTGCCCCATCCACTCCGCGAGCGCCTCGAACAGGGACACCTCCACCGGGTGCGCCTCACCGGTGGTGGCCCGCGTGTACAGGGCCGTGAGGACGCCGCTGTAGGCGTACATGCCGGCGGCGATGTCGGCGACCGAGATGCCCGTGCGGGCGGTCCCCTCGGGCGTGCCCGTCAGCGACACCAGCCCGGTCTGGCACTGCACGAGCAGGTCGTACGCCTTGCGGTCGGCCCACGGGCCGGTGGTGCCCCAGCCGGATATCGTGCACGGGATCAGCCCCGGGCGGCGCTCGGTGACCGCCGCGGCGTCCAGCCCGAGCCGGGCGGCGGCCCCCGGGGCGAGGTTCTGCACGAACACGTCGGCGCCGTCGAGGAGGTCGTGCAGGACCTCCCGCCCGCGCGGGTCCTTCAGGTCGAGGGTGAGGGACTCCTTGGACCGGTTGAGCCACACGAAATAGCTGGAGTGGCCGTGCACCGTGGTGTCGTACCGGCGGGCGAAGTCGCCGCCCCCCGGCCGCTCCACCTTGATCACACGCGCGCCGAGGTCGGCGAGCTGCCGGGTGGCGTAGGGCGCGGCCACGGCCTGCTCGAGGCTGACCACCGTGACCCCGGCGAGGGGGTGGCGCTGCACGCTCATGCCTCTGGCTCCTGAACCTCGTAGGGACGGCGCCCGCACAGTCTGCCCCAGGGCGAGAGCGCCGGCGCGGGCCGGGCGGGCCGGCCGGGCGGTGCGGCCCGGCGGGGAGGGGCCGCTACGGAACCGACCCCGCCACGGCGTCCGCCTCCGGGGCGGGTTCCGCGTCCCGGGCCAGTTCCGCGGCGAACTGCGCACCCGCCAGCAGGGCGAGGTTGGACAGCCACAGCCACACCAGGAAGACGACGGCACCGGCCAGGGAGCCGTACAGCTTGCTGTACGTGCCCAGCGTGGAGGCGTACGCGGAGAAGCCCGCGGAGACGGTCAGCCACAGCAGGGCGGCCAGCACCCCGCCCGGCAGGCTGCGCCTGCGCCGCCGCGCCTCGACCGGGCCGGTGTGGAAGACGACCACGACCAGCAGGGCGACCAGGCACAGCAGGACCGGCCAGCGCAGCAGGCTCCAGGCCCAGGCCGCCGTGGAGTCCAGCCCCAGCGCCCGGCCCACGGCCCCGGCCAGCGGTCCCGTGAGCAGCAGCGTGAGCGAGCCGACCAGGAGCAGCCCGAGCAGCACCAGCGCGGTGAGCAGGATCCGGTGGGCCCTGCGCCAGGGCGAACGTTGGTCCGTCACCCGGTGCATGGCGTGCAGGGCGCGGCGGAACACCGCCAGATAGCTGGTCGCCGACCACAGGGCGCTGGCCGCGGCCACCGCCATCAGCGACCAGGCGGCGCCGCCGGTGCCCAGCGCCCTGCTCAGCACGGCGTGCAGTTCCGGCCCGGACTGGGCGGGTGCGTACGCGCTGACGTGCGCGACGAACTCGGCGGCCGTACCGGGGCTGACCATGCCGAACGCCAGGACCGTGGCGGGCAGGCTGGGCAGTACCGCCAGGATGGCGTAGTACGTCAGCGCCGCCGCGTAGTCGGAGACGTCGTCGTTCCACAGCGACACCGGTGTGCGGCGCAGTGCCGGCCACCAGGCGGCCCGCAGGCGGGGGCGGGGCACTCCCGGCGCCCGGGTCTCAGCGGCCATGGGACGTCCGGGGGACGGGACCGGTGCCCGGGCGTGCGGCCGGACCACGGGCACCCTCCGGGCCGTGGGTGCCGTCCGGGCGGGCGGGGGGCCCGCCCGGAGCACGTCCGGGCGGACGCCCCCGGGTCGCGCGCAGCCTGCTCATCTCCGTGCCACCTCTCCACCCGTCACCACCGGCACCGCTCCTGTCGGCGCTCGTGCCCCGGCAGCGCCGCTTCACGCGGCCGCAGGCATCGGTTCCCGGCCACCGGTGTGCCCTGCGTCCGCCATCCGAGGGCTTGCCCCGCAACCGCGGTGGCCGGAAACGTGTCTCACAACGCGGCCGGACCGCTCCGCCGGGGGGCGGGCGTGAGGTGGCCTCGGGGGGCTGGGATGGACGGATGGGCGGTGCCCGGATACACCGAGTCGCTGGAACTCGGGTCCGGGGCGAGCGGGCGGGTCGTGCTCGCCGTGCACGAGGAGACGGGCGTGCCCGTGGCCGTGAAGTACCTCAGCGAGTCCCTGCGCACCCGGCCGGGCTTCGTGCGCGGCTTCCGGGCGGAGGCGCGCCTGCTGGCCGGCCTCGACAGCCCGCACGTCGCCGGGCTGTACGAGTACGTGGAGAGCCCGGACGGCGCCGCCATCGTCATGGAGCTGGTGGAGGGCGTCTGCCTGCGCGCCATGCTGAAGCGGCGGGGGCCGCTGGAACCCGAGGCCGCGCTCGCCGTTCTGAAGGGGTCGCTGCTCGGTCTGGCCGACGCCCACCGCGTGGGCGTGGTCCACCGCGACTACAAGCCGGAGAACGTCCTGGTCGTGCCGGACGGGACCTCCACGCTCGTCGACTTCGGCATCGCGGTGGACGCCGGCACCGGCGGAGGCGTGGCGGGCACCCCCGCCTACATGGCCCCCGAGCAGTGGACCGGCGCCCCCGCCTCTCCCGCCGCCGACGTGTACGCGGCGACGGCCACCTTCTTCGAGTGCCTGACGGGGCACCGGCCGTACCCGGGCGACAACCTCGCGGAACTCGCACTCCAGCACGTCGACGCCCCCGTCCCCGCCGAGGAGGCCCCCAGGGCGGTGCGCGACCTGGTGCGCCGCGGCCTCGCCAAGGACCCGGACCTGCGGCCCGCCGGAGCCGAGGCGTTCGTCGCGGAGCTGGAGGCCGCCGCGGGCGCCGCCTACGGCGAGGACTGGGAGCGGCGCGGCCGCGCACGGCTCGCCGCGCTGGTCGCCCTGCTGCCGCTGCTGGTGCCGTCGAACCGCGGCACGCCCCGCACCACCACCGACACCGCGCGCACGGTCCTGCGCCGCGAGCCGGGAAGCGGGGGCGCCCGGGCCTGGCTGCCCGGCCGCGCCGGACTGCTCGTCTCCGCGGCCGCCGTGCTCCTCGGCGCCCTGCTGACCCAGGGGCTGTCGTACGACCCGGGGGCCGCCGCGCAGGGGGCGGCACAAGCCCTGGCGACCACCGGAACCGGGCCCGGGACGGGCGCCGGGGCTTCTCCCGCTCCGGCGGACTCGCCCCTGTCCCCGTCGTCCTCACCCGCCGCGTCCGGCGGCGCCTCGCCGGAACCCGGTGTCTCCACCACGGGCCCGGCGGGCACCGGCGCGACGCCCGCCGCCACCGGTGCGACGGACCCCGTCACGGCCGCCCCGCCCGCCGCGACGTCCGACCCGGGCACCCCTGCGACCACCGACCCCGCCACGCCCACCGGTTCGACCTCGCCCGCCGTGCCCGCCGTCAAGGACGTCACCGTGTCGGCCTGGCGGCAGACGGGCCCCACCACCGCCACGGCGACCGTCGAGATCACCACCGGCGGCACCGGGCCCGTCGCGATCACCCTCGCCTGGTCGACGGGCGACACGGCGGGGGAGCCGGGAACGGGGGACGGCGCGCCCCAGACGTTCGAGCGCAGCGGCGCCACCCGGTACACGCTCACCGCCGACCACACGTTCGGCGGCAGCGGCTGCTACTGGACCGTCCGGGCGACGACGTCCCCGGCCGCCGAGGACGGCGGTGCCTCGCAGCAACTCCTCACCAGGGGGTGCGACCTGCGATGACCGCACACGACGACGACGACCGCCCCGCCACGCCCGGCGCCGAGTACACGGACACCGTGCCGCTCACGGACTCGGCCGGGGCCACGTGTTCGGAGACGCTGCGGCTCCCCGGTCCGGCCGGGGCTGGGTGCTTGGAGACGCTGCCGCTCGCCGGTTCGGCCGGGGCCGCACGGTCCGGGACCGCCCCCCTTGTCGGCTCGGCCGACGCCACGGGCTCGGAGACCGTGCCGCTCGCCGGTTCGGCCGGGGCCGCACGGTCCGGGACCGCCCCGCTCGCCGCCTCGGCTGGGACCGCACAGTCCGGGACCGCCCCGCTCGCCGGTTTGGCTGGCGCCACGAATTCGGAGACCGTGCCGCTCATGGACTCCGCGAGCTCCGAGACGCTGCCGCTCGCCGGTTCGGCCGGGACCGCACGGTCCGGGACCGCCCCGCTCGTCGGCTCGGCCGAAGCCACGGGCTCGGAGACGCTGCCGCTCGTCGCCTCGGTCGGAGCCACGATCCCCGATGTCGCCCCGCCAACCGGGGCCACGATCCCCGACGTCGCCCCGCCACCCGGGGCCACGCGCCCCGAGTCCGCCCCGCCTCCCGGCCCGGCCGGGGACACGCGCCCCGAGGCCGCCCCCCTCACCGGCTCGGCCGAGGACGAGTACAGCGCCACCGTGCTGGCCAGCCACTGGGTGCAGCAGCCCGACCCGGACCGCACCCTGGTGGTGCAGCCCGGCGTGCCGGAGACCGCGGGCGCGGAGCCCGACCGCGTCGACGGGACCGTGCTGCGCTTCGGCCCGGGTGTCACCGCCGCCGGGCGCACCCACCGCACGCTCCCCGCGCTGCCCCAGCGCCCCGCACCGGCGGAGCGGCGCCTGCGTCGGCACGCCCTGCCCGCACTGGTCCTGCTCTGCGTCCTCGCGTTCCTCGCCTGGCAGCGCCTCGGCCCACCGCTCGCGGTCGGCTCCGTGACGGTCACCGCCCGGCCCACCGCGCTGGGCTGCGACGGCACGGCGGACATCACCGGCCTCGTCACCACCAACGGCCGTCCGGGCACGCTGTCCTACCGCTGGGTCCGCAGCGACGGCACCTCGTCCGGCGTGCTGAAGCAGGAGCTGGTCCGGGGCCGGACACAGGCACGCCTGCACCTGCGGTGGACCTTCCAGGGCCCGGGCGAGCGAGAGGCACGCGCCGAGCTGCGCATCCTGTCCCCGGCCCCCCGCACGGCCACCGCAGGCTTCACGTACTCCTGCCGCTGACGGCCCCACCCCCCGCGCGGGGTCACCCTCGGCGGTGTCCGGCTCCGGGGCGCCCGGGACCGCCCGGGCCCGGTGAGGCCGTCGGGCCGCTGCGGGAGACGACGCGGGTGCCCCGGCCGTCCACCACGCGGACCTGAAGCGAGCCGCACCCGCAGCGGGTCCACTCCGTACGGCCCGCCGCAGTGGCGTGCCGCGACAGCACCCGGAACGGCTCTCCGCCGTCCGGCCACCCGCAGTGCGGGCAGGCACCGGCACCTGTGCTGGTCATGACCGACTCCTCGTCTTCCAGGGGCTGTTGGGCCGTCGCGACACGACCAGCGTGCGCCGGGGAATCCGTACACGTCCAGGTTGACTTTCCGGACCGCACTGTGAAGCCTGGCCTGCATGATCGACCTGCGCCGGTTGCACGTCCTGAGGGCGGTCGCCCACTACGGCACGGTCACCGCCGCCGCCGGGGCCCTGCACGTCACCCCGTCCGCCGCCTCCCAGCAGATCCGTCAGCTCGCCCGTGAACTGGGCGTGGACCTGCTGGAACCGCAGGGGAGGGGCGTCCGGCTCACCCCGGCCGCCGAGAGCCTCCTGGCACACGCGGACGCCATCCAGGCCCGCTGGGACCGGGCGGAGCTCGACCTGCGGGCCGAGCACGGGGCGCCCTCCGGGGTGCTGCGGGTGACCGGCTTCCCGGTGGCCGTGACGGTGCTGCTGGTGCCGCTGGCGGTCCGGCTGGGGGAGCTGCACCCACGGCTCGCGGTGCGGATCACCGAGGCGGGTGTGCCGGAGAGCTTCGACCGGCTCTTCGAGGGCGACACCGATCTGGCGATCGTGGAGGTGACGCCGCGCAACCCGCCGATGAGCGACGCCCGCTTCGACCAACGGCCCCTGCTGGACGACCCGTACGACCTCGTCGTGCCGGAGGGGCACCGGCTGGCCGGGCGGGGCCCGGCCGATCTGGCCGAGGCGGCCCGGGAACCGTGGATCGCGCCGCTGCCGGAGAGCCCCTGCCGCCCGCACGTCATGTCCGCCTGCGGCGCCGCCGGATTCACCCCGGACATCGTCCACCACGCCCTCGACTGGAACGTCACCGCCCACCTGGTCGCCGCGGGCCTCGGCGTCGCGCTCGTCCCCCGCCTGGCCCGCCTCCACCCGGACCTGCCCCTCAGCCGGGTCCCCTGCACCGGCAACCCCCACCGCAAGTTCGTCTCCTGCGTCAGGGCCGGCGCCGACGCCCGTCCGGCCGTGGCGGCCGCCCTGGCCGAACTCCGCGACCTGGCGTCGACGGTGGCGAGCTGACGAGCGGCCCCGGCACCCGCCCCCCGGCACCCGCCCCCGCGCGGTGCGTCGCCGCCCCGGACCCGTCGGCGGCCCGGCGTCCCGCCCCGTCAGCGGCCCGGCGCCCCGACCCGCAGCGCGTCCATGACCAGGTCCAGCAGGCGGGCCGCCCGGGGCTGCCAGTCGCTGCGCGGGTCGAGCGTCCACAGGCCCCCGATGGCGAGGAACAGGTCGTCCACCGTGATCCCCGGGCGGATCGTCCCGGCCTGCTCGGCGGCCCGCAGCAGGCACTCGGCCGCCTCCGTCACCGGGGCGTGTCCCGGCTTCTGCGCCCCGGGCGCACCGGTGGCCTGCCGGATCGCGTCGGCCAGGCCGGCCTTGGTCATGGCGAACCGGGCCAGCCCGTCCATCCACTCACGCAGCGCCCGGTCGGGTTCCCGGCCGCACAGCAGCGGGGCAGCGGTGTCGGCGACCTGCTGCATCTCGTGGCGGTAGATCTCCAGGACAAGGGCCTCACGGGTGGGGAAATGGCGGTAGAAGGTCCCCTGCCCCACGCCGGCCTTCCTGGCGATCGTGCTCAGCGGGGTGTCGGCCGAGCGGGTCAGTTCGGCCAGGGCCACCTCCAGGATGCGCGCGCGGTTGCGCTGCGCGTCCGAGCGCAGGGGCGCTTCCCTGTTCTGGCCCACGGGCCCTCCTCGCGGTGATGGCCGAAACCCGGTCCTTGTTAAGCGGACAGTTGTCCGTTATGTTTCCGGGTAACGGACAACTGTCCGCTTGTTCCCATCGTATCGGCGTGCCGCCCGTGCGGGACAGCCCGGGGCGGCCGGACGCGGCCCACCTGCCCCGCATCCTGCCCGCTCGCGCACCGGCGCCGCCAGCCGCGGCGCCCACGCCCGACCCCGACCCGCCTCACCACGTGAGAGAGAAGGCTTCCATGGCCTCATCGACGTCCAGCGACCTCACCCTGTCCGTCAACGGCGAGAAGTACACGCTGACCGTCGACCACCGCACCACGCTGCTCGACGCCCTGCGGGAACGGCTCGACCTGACCGGCACCAAGAAGGGCTGCGACCAGGGCCAGTGCGGCGCCTGCACCGTCCTGGTCGACGGCCGCCGCAGCGTGGCCTGCCTCCAGCTGGCGGTCGCGGCCGAGGGGCGCGAGATCACCACCGTCGAGGGCGTGGCCGACGGCGACCGGCTGCACCCGGTGCAGCAGGCGTTCCTCGACCTCGACGGCTTCCAGTGCGGCTACTGCACCCCCGGCCAGATCTGCTCCGCCGTCGCCGTCATCGAGGAGCACGCCGCGGGCTGGCCGAGCGCCGCCACCGCGGACCTGCGGCCCGAGGCCGGGCCACCGCCCCTGACCCCCGAGGAGATCCGCGAGCGGATGAGCGGCAACCTGTGCCGCTGTGGCGCATACGTGTCCATAGTCCAGGCCGTGGCCCGCGCCGCCGAGGCGAACGGAGCGATGGCATGAGGGAGTTCGGCTACCACCGCGCCCACGACGTGGCCGGCGCGGTCGCACTGCTCGACGGCGACACGGACGCCCGCTTCCTGGGCGGCGGCACCAACCTGGTCGACCTGATGAAGACCGGCGTCGAACGCCCGGCGCGGCTCGTCGACGTACGCGAACTGCCCCTGGACCGCATCGAGTCGACCCCCGAGGGCGGTCTGCGCATCGGCGCCACCGCCACCAACAGCGACTTGGCCGCCCACCACGAGGTCCGGCGCCGCTACCCGGTCCTGGCCCAGGCGGTCCTGGCCGGGGCCTCCGGGCAGCTGCGCAACATGGCCACGGTCGGCGGCAACCTGCTCCAGCGCACCCGCTGCGGCTACTTCACCGACGTCGACTCGCCCTGCAACAAGCGCGATCCGGGCAGCGGCTGTCCCGCCCTCACCGGCGAGCACCACAATCACGCCATCCTCGGCGCCTCCGATCACTGCGTCGCCACCCACCCCTCCGACATGGGCGTGGCCCTGACCGCCCTCGATGCCCGCGTCTCCTACGAGACGGCGGACGGCCCCGGCGAGCTGCCGATCACCGACCTCTATCTGCCGGTGGGGGAGACGCCGCACCGGGAGACCGCTCTGCCGCGGGGCGCCCTCATCACCGCCGTCACCCTGCCGCCCGCCCCCACGGCGGCCAACTCCCGCTACCGCAAGGTGCGCGAGCGCGCCTCGTACGCCTTCGCCATCGGCTCGGTCGCCGCCGCCCTCGACGTGAGGGACGGCGTCGTGCACGACGTGCGCCTCGCCTTCGGCGCCGTCGCCTCCCGCCCCTGGCGGGCGTTCGCGGCCGAGCGCGTCCTGACCGGCGCCCCGGCCGGCGCCGACACCTTCGCGGCCGCCGCGGACGCCGAACTGGCCGCCGCCCGGCCCCTGCCCCGCAACGGATACAAGGTGACCCTTATGCGCAACCTCGTCGTGGCCGTCCTCAGCGAACTCGCCGAGGAGGCCGCCCGATGACCACCGCCACCACCGGCCGGTCCGCCGCCGGGCGGGTGACCGGCACCGCCCACACACGGGTGGAGGGCCGCGACAAGGTCACCGGCGCGGCGCGGTACGCCGGGGAGATCCCGTTCGCCGAACTCGCCCACGGCTGGCTCGTGCTGTCCACCGTCGCCCGCGGCCGCGTCCGTGCCCTGGAGACCGACACGGTCCTGGCGATGCCCGGCGTGCTCACCGTGCTCACCCACCACAATGCCCCGCGCGTCGACACCGACTTCGTCGGCATGATGGGCGTCCCGCCGGACCCCGGCGTCGCCCTCTTCCAGCACGACTGGGTGCCCCATCTGGGCTGGCCGGTGGCCCTTGTCGTCGCCGAGACGTCCGAACAGGCCAGGGAGGCCGCCGAGACGCTCGTCGTGCACTACGACGAGGAGCCGCACGACGTGGCGTTCTCGGCCGGGCGTGAGGCCGAGGCGTACCCGCTCGACGGGCACATGCCGGCCGTCGTGGAGAAGGGCGACCTCGACCGGGAACTCGCCGCGTCCGCCGTCGTGGTGGACGCCGAGTACACCACCCCGGAGGAGCACCACAACCCGATGGAGCCGCACGCGGCGACCGCCCGCTGGGAAGGCGGCCGGCTGGAGGTCGTCGACTCCAACCAGGGCACCCAGTGGGTCGCGGGGGAGCTCGCGAACCTGTTCTCCCTCGACCCGGGGGCCGTGCGGGTGCGCTCCGAGCACGTCGGCGGCGGTTTCGGCAGCAAGGGCGTACGCGCCCACCAGGTGGCCGCCGTGATGGCCGCGACCGTGCTGCACCGGCCCGTGCGGGTCGTCATGACCCGCCGTCAGATGTTCTCGCTCGCCGGCTACCGCAGTCCCACCGCGCAGAGGGTCCGCCTCGGGGCCGATCCGGACGGGCGGCTGCGCGCCCTGGAGCACCGCTCGCTGAACCAGACCTCGACCGTGCACGAGTTCGTCGAGCCGAGCGCCGCGGCCGGCCGGTCGATGTACGCCGCCGACGCCCACCACACGGTCAGCCGGCTGGTACGGCTCGACGTGCCCACCCCGACCTGGATGCGCGCCCCGGGCGAGGCTCCGGGCTCGTTCGCGCTGGAGTCGGCGCTGGACGAACTCGCCGAGAAGTGCGGTGTGGACCCGATCGACCTGCGCCTGCGCAACGAACCCGCCGTGGGCCCGGTGTCGGGACTGCCGTTCGCCGGGCGGAACCTCGTCGCCTGCTTCCGCGAGGGGGCCCGCAGGTTCGGCTGGGCGGAGCGCGACCCGCGCCCGGGCGTGCGCCGCGAGGGGCGCTGGCTGCTCGGCACGGGCACCGCGGCCGCCTCCTTCCCGGCGATGGCCATGCCCTCCACGGCGTCCGTGACGGCCGAGGCCGACGGCACCTTCACGGTCCGGATCAACGCCGCCGACATCGGCACCGGCGCCCGGACCGCGCTCACCCTGGTCGCCGCCGACGCCCTGGACGTGCCCACCGAGCGCGTGCTGGTGCGGATCGGCGACAGCGACCTCGGCCCCGCGATGATCGCCGGCGGTTCCGCGGGCACCCGCTCCTGGGCCTGGGCCGTCACGGCCGCGGCGGAGGAACTGCGCCGCGACCTCGTGCCCGGCGCGGACATCCCGCCGCAGGGCATCACCGTACGGTCGGACACGACGGAGGCCGTCGGGGCGCTCGCGCAGAAGGAACGGCACTCCTTCGGGGCGCAGTTCGCCGAGGTCGCGGTCGACCCGGCGACCGGGGAGGTCCGGGTGCGCCGCATGCTGGGCGTCTTCGCGGCCGGCCGGATCGTCAACCCCCTCACCGCCCGCAACCAGCTCGTCGGCGGCATGATCTGGGGCCTGTCCATGGCCCTGCACGAGGAGGCCGTCCGGGACCCGGCGAGCGGCGGTGTCTACGGCGCCGACCTGGCCGGCTACCACGTCGCCGCGCACGCCGACGTCCCGCACGTCGAGGCCGACTGGGTCGACGACCCCGACCCCGACGACCCGGTCGGCATCAAGGGCATCGGCGAGGTCGGCATCGTGGGGGCGGCCGCCGCGATCGCCAACGCGGTGTGGCACGCGACCGGCGTGCGCCACCGCGACCTGCCGATCCGGCCCGACCGCGTCCTGTCGGCGGGCGGCGATGCTTGATCTGGCCGGGGCCCTGCACGCCTGGGCCGAGGAGGGCCGGGACTTCGCCGTCGCCACCGTCGTCGCCGTCGGCGGGAGCGCCCCGCGCCCGCCGGGGGCGGCCCTGGCCGTCGACTCGGCCGGCGAGGCGATCGGCTCGGTCTCCGGGGGCTGCGTCGAGGGCGCCGTGTACGACCTGTGCCGCCAGGCCCTGCGCGACGGCGAGCCGCTGACCGAGCGGTTCGGCTACAGCGACGAGGACGCCTTCGCCGTGGGGCTGACCTGCGGCGGGACGATCGACGTGCTGGTCGTCCCGTACTCCGCCGGGCGGCCGGTGCACGAGGCCGCGCTGTCCGCCGCCGCGGACGGTGAGCCGGTGGCCCTGGCCCGGGTGGCCCGGGGCCCGGCCGGGCTGCTCGGCCGGGCCCTGCTGGTCCGTCCCGACGGCTCGTACGACGGCGGACTCGGCGGCGGCGCGGAGCTGGACCGCACCGCGCGCGCCGAGGCCGGTGCGCTGCTGGACGCGGGCCGGACCGGCACGGTCGAGCTCTCCGAGGACGGCACGCTGTGCCCGGGGGGTGTCACCCTGCTCGTGGAGTCGGCCGTGCCCCCGCCCCGCATGATCGTCTTCGGTGCGATCGACTTCGCGGCGGCCCTCGTGCGGGCGGGGCGGTTCCTCGGCTACCACGTCACGGTGTGCGACGCCCGGCCGGTCTTCGCCACCCGGGCCCGGTTCCCGGACGCCGACGAGATCGTCGTCGACTGGCCCGACCGGTACCTGCGGCGCACGGGCACCGACGCGCGCACGGTCCTGTGCGTGCTGACCCACGATGCCAAGTTCGACGTGCCCCTGCTGCGGGAGGCGCTGCGCCGGCCGGCCGCCTACATCGGTGCCATGGGCTCGCGCCGCACCCACGAGGACCGGGAACGGCGGTTGCGGGAGGCGGGGGTGGGCAGCCGCGAGCTGGCCCGGCTGAGGTCCCCGATCGGTCTCGACCTGGGCGCCCGTACGCCGGAGGAGACCGCCGTGTCCATCGCGGCGGAGATCATCGCGCAGCGGCACGGCGGGACGGGCGCCCCGCTCACCGGCACGGCCGCCCCGATCCACCGGGCGGACAGGCAGCCGCAGGCGGCCTGAGCGGTCCGCCCGCGGCGGGACGCGGACACGCCGGAGGGGCCGGGACCGTCGACGGTCCCGGCCCCTCCGGGCGCGCGGGGGTGCGGGCGGGGTCAGGCCGCGGCCGGCTCCGTGACGAAGCCCTGGAGGTGGCTGATGACCTCGGTCAGCTGCCCGGCGACCTCGGCGTCGTCGGCCGGGTGCGTCTCGGCGAAGCGGGTGACCGAGCCGGGGATGGAGAGCTTGACGTCCTCCAGCACCTTGCCGCCGGCGATGCCCACGGCCTTGCGGGTCTCGTCGTGCGCCCAGACACCGCCGTACTGGCCGAAGGCGGTGCCGATGACGGCGACCGGCTTGGCGCTGAGGGCACCGGCACCGTACGGGCGGGACAGCCAGTCGATGGCGTTCTTCAGCACGGCCGGGATGGTGCCGTTGTACTCGGGGGTGAACAGGATCAGGGCGTCGGCGGCGCCGGCGGCCTCGCGCAGCTTCGCGGCGGCGGCCGGGACGCTGCCCTCGACGTCGATGTCCTCGTTGTAGAAGGGGATCTCGGCGAGGCCCTCGAACAGTTCCACCTCGGCCCCCTCGGGCGCGAGCTTGACCGACGCCTCGGCGAGCTGGCGGTTGTGCGAACCGGCGCGCAGGCTGCCGACGAGGGCGAGGATACGAACAGACATGCTGACTCCTACGTAAGGAAAGGGTGCTCTCAAGCTGAGGTCGCGATCCGGACCGGGGTCCGCTTTTCGTTTGTAGCATCCTAACCGGACCGCGGTCCAGTTTTGTTCCCGATGCTTTACGCTGGCTTCATGTCCGCCGTTCCACCGTCCCTTCCGACGCCCCAGGAGCCCGTCGACCGTCCTGAGCTGCTCCAGCTCGGCTCCGCCCTGGAGGCGGACGAACCCTGCCTGCGCGCCGACGCCGCCCGCAACCGCGCCCGGCTGCTGGAGGCCGCCGCCCGGCTGGTGGCGGAGCGCGGCGCGGACGCCGTCACGATGGAGGCGGTGGCCGCGGCGGCCTGCGTCGGCAAGGGCACGGTCTTCCGCCGCTTCGGCGACCGCACGGGCCTGCTCACGGCGCTGCTCGACCACTCCGAGCGGAAGTTCCAGGCCGCGTTCCTCACCGGCCCGCCCCCGCTCGGACCGGGAGCGCCGCCGGTGGAGCGGCTGCGGGCGTTCGGCCGGGCGTCGCTGCGCAGGTCGGCCGACGAACTGGAACTGCAGCTGGCGGCCGAGCCGGACCCCGGACGCCGCTTCGTGGCCCCGCCCCGCCGCGTCCTCCAGCACCATGTGGCGATGCTGCTGCGCCAGGCGGTCCCCGAGGCGGACTGCGAGCTGCTCGCCCACACCCTCATGGGCCAGCTCGACCCGGCTCTCGTCCACCACCTGACCAGGCAGTGCGGCCTGCCCCTGTCCCGGCTGGAGGCGGCCTGGACCGACCTGGTCGACCGGGTGACAGGGACCGGCCCGACGAGCTGAGCGGACCCCGCGCCGGACCGTGAGGCGCTCACGGCATCCTCACAACTCCCCCGCCGCGAGCGCGCATTGGGGCTTCTGCCAAGATGCCGTACGTCATGGTGCAGATACCGAAAACGCCCGCGCCCCCGACCCCGTCGCGCTCGGTGCCCACGAGTGCGGACGTGGCCCGCCTGGCCGGCGTCTCGCGCGCGACCGTCTCCTACGTCCTCAACAACACCGGCGCCGTACGGATCAGCGAGCCCACCCGGCGCCGCGTGCACGACGCCGCCAGAGAACTCGGGTACGTGCCGCACGCGGCGGCCCGCAGCCTGCGCGCCGGGCACAGCCGCATGGTGCTGATCCCCGCGCCGACGTTCCCCGTCGGCCCCCTCTACAGCCGGTTCCTCACCGACCTCCAGGGAGCGCTCGGCGCCCTGGACTACACGGTCGTGCAGTACGGCACCGGCGGCCCGCACGGGGACGAGGCGGCCCGCGCCTGGGCCGAGTTGCGGCCCGTGGCCGTGCTCGTACCCGGTTCCGGACTCGGCCCGCGCGGTGTCGCCGTGCTCAAGCGCTCCGGCGCCCGGGCCGTGGTCACCCTCGGCCCCGAGACCATCGAGGGCGCGCACGCCCTGCTCATGGACCACGACGTGGTCGGGCACAGCGCGGGCGCCCACCTGTACGACCGCGGCCGGCGCCGGATCGGCGTGGTCGTCCCGCAGGAAAGGGGCCTGGACGCGTTCTCCGCACCCCGGCTCGACGGGGTGCGCCAGTCCGTGCGCGGCACGGACGCCACGGTCACCGAACTGCCCCTGGCCTACGACGAACAGGAGGCGGCACGGCTCGCCGCCCGCTGGCGGCAACTCGGCCTGGACGCGGTGTTCACCTACAACGACGAGTACGCGATGCTGCTGATGCGGGCCCTGCAGGACGAGGGCGTCCGCGTCCCCGAGGAGACGGCCGTGATCGGCGCCGACGACCTCGTGCTGGGACGGCTGCTGCGGCCACGGCTGAGCACGGTCCGGCTCAAGCTGCCGTCGGGCCGGGAACTGGCCGAGCTGGTCGACCGCGCGGTCCGCCGGCCCGGCACCGAACCGGAGACCCACAAGGTCCTGGGTGCGACGGTCCTGCACCGCGAATCGAGCTGACCCGCGCGCCGGCCCCGGGGGGCTCGGGGCAGGAGGCCGGGCCCCGGCGGGGGAGCCGGAGCCCCCCGCGGGGTCACTCGCCCGGCTGCTGGGCCTGCTGCTGGGCGATCGCCTTGCGGACCTCGTCCATGTCGAGGTTCCTGGCCTGTCCGATGACGTCCGTCAGCGCGGCCTCGGGCAGGGCTCCCGGCTGGGCGAACACGGCCACCTGGTCGCGCACGATCATCAGCGTCGGGATCGACTGGATGCCGAAGGCCTCGGCCAGCTCCGGCTGCGCCTCGGTGTCCACCTTGCCGAACACCAGGTCCGGGTTCTCCTCCGCAGCCTTCTCGTAGACCGGCGCGAACTGCCGGCACGGCCCGCACCAGGACGCCCAGAAGTCGATCAGGACGAACTCGTTGTCGGTGACCGTCTGGTCGAAGTTCTCCTTGGTGAGCTCCACGGTGCTCATGGCGTTCATCCCTCTTCCTGGTGTGGGGTCAAGCCGTCGGCACAACACGGCCGGCCGGACACGTATTCCGCGCCCCTACCCATGTGGCCAGGGTGCACACCACCCACCAGACTGACCCCATGACGGAAACGGAAACCAACACGTACGACGTCGTGGTCCTCGGGGCCGGGCCCGTGGGGGAGAACGTCGCCGACCGCACCCGCGCCGCCGGGCTGACCACCGCGGTCGTGGAGAGCGAGCTGGTCGGAGGCGAGTGCTCCTACTGGGCGTGCATGCCCAGCAAGGCCCTGCTGCGGCCGGTCATCGCCCGTGCGGACGCCCGGCGCGTGCCCGGGCTCCGCCAGGCGGTGCAGGGCCCCCTCGACGCCGCCGCGGTCCTCGCCCACCGGAACTACTACACCTCCGACTGGCACGACGACGGCCAGGTCCGGTGGCTGGAGTCCACCGGCGCCGAGCTCCACCGCGGACACGGCCGGCTCTCCGGCCCCCGCACGGTCACGGTCACCCGCCCCGACGGCACCGAGGCCGTCCTGAGCGCCCGGCACGCCGTGGCCGTCTGCACCGGCACCCGTGCCGCGCTGCCCGACCTGCCCGGCATCGACTCCGTCAAGCCCTGGACCAGCCGGGAGGCGACCGGCTCCCAGAGCGTGCCCGGCAGCCTGATCGTCGTCGGCGGCGGTGTGGTCGCCGCCGAGATGGCCACCGTCTGGCAGTCCCTCGGCTCCCGGGTGACGATGCTCGTCCGCGGCAAGGGCCTGCTGCCCCGGATGGAGCCCTTCGCCGGGGAACTCGTCGCCGAGGCGCTCAGCGAGGCCGGCGCCGACATCCGCACGGGCGTCTCGGTGGAGTCGGTGACCCGTGAGAACGGCACCGTCGTGGCCGTCACCGACCGGGGGGAGCGCATCGAGGCCGACGAGATCCTCTTCGCCACCGGCCGCGCCCCGCGCACCGCCGACATCGGGCTGGACACCATCGGTCTCGACCCCGGCAGCTGGCTGCCGGTCGACGACAGCCTCCGCGTGACCGGCCACGACTGGCTGTACGCGGTCGGCGACGTCAACCGGCGCGCTCTGCTGACCCATCAGGGCAAGTACCAGGCCCGCATCGCCGGCGCCGCCATCGCCGCCCGGGCCACCGGCGAGGAGCCGGCGGCCGAGCCCTGGGGGGCGCACGCGGCGACCGCCGACCACGGCGCCGTCCCCCAGGTGGTGTTCACCGACCCCGAGGCGGCGGCCGTCGGGCTGTCGCTCGCCGAGGCCGAGCAGGCCGGGCACCGGGTCAAAGCCGTCGACGTGGACATGTCCTCCGTCGCCGGGGCGGGCCTGTACGCCGACGGCTACAAGGGCCGCGCCCGCATGGTCGTGGACCTGGAGGACGAGATCCTGCGCGGGGTCACCCTCGTCGGCCCCGGCGTGGGCGAGCTGATCCACTCCGCGACGATCGCCGTCGCCGGGCAGGTCCCGGTCGGCCGCCTGTGGCACGCCGTTCCGTCCTACCCGACGATCAGCGAGGTGTGGCTGCGCCTGCTGGAGGCCTACCGGGACGCCTGACCGGGCGGCCCCGGCGGCTCCGGCCGGGCGCAGCGGGGCCGCCCCGGCCTCAGCCCCGGCCGCCGCCCCGGCCTCAGTCCCGGCCGCCGGGCCGGGCCGGGGCCCGTCGCGCTTCCTACGGCAGGGGGAAGCCGAGTGCCCGGGCGGCCGCCTCCGGCGTCGGCTGCGCCCAGCGCTCGGCCGCCGCCTGGTTCGACGACAGGGACCGCGGCTCGGCGCGGTCCAGGTAGAGGACACCGTCGAGGTGGTCCGTCTCGTGCTGCACGATCCGGGCGGGCCAGCCGGTGAACACCTCGTCCAGAGCCCGCCCGTGCTCGTCCCGGGCGGTCAGCCGCACCTGGGCGGCCCGCGCCACCACCGCCTGGTAGCCCGGTACGCTCAGGCAGCCCTCGAAGAACGCCGCCCGCGCGTCACCGGCCGGTTCGCAGGAGGGGTTGACCAGCACCCGGAACGGCTGCGGCACCCGTCCCCGCGCGAGTCGCACCTCCTCGGGCACGGGCGCCGGATCCTCGATCACCGCGATCCTGAGCCCCACGCCCACCTGCGGCGCGGCCAGCCCGACGCCCGGCGCCGCCCGCATGGTCACCCGCAGCGCCTCGACGAACCGGGCGAACAGCGCCGGGTCCAGCTGGCCGTCGTAGGGCTCGGCGGGGCGCCGCAGTACCGGGTCCCCCGCGGCGACGATGGCCAACGGGCCACCAGCGGCGAGGAGTTCCTCCAGCCGCTCGGCCAGGGGTGCGTGATCGCTCGGAGTTCCCATCGCGCCAGGATGACACGGCACCCCCCGCCCTCGTGTGGCGCACATCACACATCACTTCCGGGAACTGGACGGCCCCGCGCCCCGACTCCTGCACCACAACGGCCCGAGACGTCCCCCGGAGAAGCCCGCCGATGACCACCGCTCCCTCGACCACCACGGACGAGGCCCCGCAACCCTCCGCCCCCGCACCGGCCCGGAGCAGCTGGGCCCCCCTGCGCCCGCTGATCCTCCGGCTGCACTTCTACGCCGGTGTGCTGGTGGCTCCCTTCCTCCTCGTCGCCGCCGTCACCGGCCTGCTGTACGCGGCCTCGTTCCAGGCCGAGAAGATCGTGTACGAGCACGAACTGACCGTCCCGGTGGGCGAGCGGAAACTGCCCATCGGGGAGCAGGTGGCCGCCGCCCGCACGGCCCACCCGGAGGGCACGATCTCGGCGGTGCGCCCCTCGCCCGAGGCCGACGCCACGACCAGGGTCATGCTCTCCGGCGTCCCGGGCGTCGACGAGGGCCACACGCTGGCCGTCTTCGTCGACCCCTACACCGCGCAGGTGCGCGGGGCCCTCGAACAGTACGGCTCGACCGGCGCGCTGCCGCTGCGCACCTGGATCGACGAGTTCCACCGGGATCTGCACCTGGGGGAGAGCGGACGGCTGTACAGCGAACTGGCGGCCAGCTGGCTGTGGGTGATCTCGGCCGGTGGACTGGTGCTGTGGTTCTCCCGCCGCCGGGCCCTGCGCAGGGTCCGCGGGACCAAGGGGCGGCGCCGCACCCTCGGACTGCACGGCAGCGTGGGCGTGTGGGCGGCGACCGGCTTCGTCTTCCTGTCGGCGACCGGCCTGACCTGGTCGGCCTACGCCGGTGCCCACATCGACGAGTTGCGGACCTCCCTGGGGCACGCGACCCCCTCGGTGTCGGCGGCCGCGGGCGGTGAGCACTCCGGTCACGGCGCGGCCGCCGGGCAGGCGGGAGACGCCTCCCACGGCGTCGGCCTGGACAAGGTGCTGGCGGCCGCGCGGGCCGAACGGCTCACCGACCCGGTGGAGATCGTCCCGCCCGCCGACGCGAACTCGGCCTACGTCGTCAAGCAGGTGGGCCGGGGCTGGCCGACGAAGCAGGACGCCGTCGCCGTCGACCCGGCGAGCGGGCAGGTCACGGACGTCCTGCGGTTCGCCGACCACCCCGTGCTCGCGAAGCTCACCCGCTGGGGCATCGACCTGCACACCGGCGTCCTGTTCGGCCTCGCCAACCAGCTCCTGCTGATGGCGCTGACCCTGTCCCTGATCCTGCTGATCGTCTGGGGCTACCGCATGTGGTGGCAGCGCGGCCGGGGCAGCGCCTTCGGCCGGCCGATCCCGCGGGGCGCCTGGCAGCAGGTGCCTCCCCAGATCCTGGTGCCGCTGCTGGCCGGGGTCGCCGTACTCGGCTACTTCCTGCCCCTGTTCGGCATTCCGCTCGCGGTGTTCCTCGCCGTCGACATCCTGCTGGGCGAGATCGCCCACCGGCGCGGGCGGCGGTCGTACGGCCCCGGCGCGCCCGCGAAGTAGCGGGCCGGAGGGCACCGCGTCCGGTGCGGGCCTCCGGTGTGCGGATGCCCGGCTCCCCGAGGAGCCGGGCATCCACTGCGCGCGGGGGATCAGTCCTGCGCGAAGTCGCCCGCGAGTGCGGAGGCGATCCGCAGGTGGGACTCGGCCTCCTCGTGCCGGTTCTGCCGCTCGAGCGTGCGGCCGAGCATCAGCCGGGCGTAGTGCTCCACCGGGTCCCGCTCCACGATCGCGCGCAACTCGGCCTCGGCGCTGCGCAGTTGGGCCGAGTGGTAGTACGAGCGCGCCAGCAGCAGCCGGGGCCCGGTCTGCTCGGGCACCTCCTCGACCAGGCCGGACAGCACCCGTGCGGCGGCGGTGTACTCCTTGGCGTCGAAGAACAGCTGCGCACGCTCCCAGCGCTCCGCCGGGGTGCCGTGCGCGTAGTACGCGGCGTCGTAGGTCGTGTTCACTCGTGCCTCCTTCGAGGCCGTTAACCCGCCCCCCGCGTCCGATATTCCACGGCTCGGCCGGGCCCGTCGGGAGTCACCCGGGCAGCGCCGCCAGCTCGGCCTCGGCCCGCCGGGTGATCAGGGTCAGCACCCGCCCGGCGACGGCCAGGTCCTCCTCGGGGATGCCCGCGTAGATCCGCGCGGAGTAGGGCGCCGTCTGGCCGGAGGCCCTCGTGTACGCCTCCCGCCCGGCGTCCGTGATCCGCACCCCGGCCGTGCCCTCCGGCGCGAGGAGCCCGGCCGTGACCAGTTCCCCGATCACGCCGTGCGCCTCGGCGGCGCCGGTCTTCAGCGCGCCGGTGACGCCGCCGGCGAGTTCCTCCCGCCCGACGGGCCCGTCGGCGAGGGCGGCGAGCCGCAGGGTGACGGACTGCTGGAAGGTGAGCCCGAGCCGGGTCAGCACGCTCTCCAGGACCGCCCGGCCCGCGTAGTGGGCCAGGGCGATGACACGCGGGTCCAGCGGGGGTGCGTCGATGGTCATGACTGCTCCGTCTCGTGGTCGGCGAAGGGGTCGAGCGGTGCGTCGAGCAGGGCGGTGAGATCCCGGACGAAGGCGCGGGTGCGCGTGCCGTCCAGGCCGCCGAGCGGGTCCAGGAGCTGCTGGAGCAGCCCGTGGACGACGGTGATCGCCCGCCGGGTGACGTCCTGTCCCTGCTCGGTCAGCGCCAGCTGCACCGCGCGCGGATCGCGCGGGTCCCGGGTGCGCTCCAGCAACCCGGCGGTCTCCAGCGCGCGGGCCAGCTTCGACACGTACAGCGGCTCCAGACCCGTGTGGTCGGCGAGGCGGCGCTGGCTGGGGCGCTCCCCGCCGCGCTGCATGCCGTGCAGGGAGGCCAGCAGCGAGTACTGCGCGTGGGTCAACCCGAGGGGCGCGACGGCCCGGTCGACCGCCACCCGCCACTTCATGGACAGCCGCCACACCAGGAAGCCCGGCGTTCCGCCGTCCGTACCTCTGCTCATGAGCAAAACAGTACATGGCTACTATGTACATGGCTACTGTTTTCCGGCTCGGGTGCGCGGCCCGGAGCCGGTCACCCGGGGTCCGGCGAGGCGCACGTCGACGGCGTGCCGGCGGTTCGGTGAGGCGAAGGGCTACGACGGTGATCCGCTGCCCGCCCCGGAGTTGCCGGCGACGCCCCTGAAGGCGTGGGGGAGGGTGCGCTGACCCGGCCGTGACGCGGCCGGGCGCCCGGGCCGGGGCCGGGGCCCGCCCGGGCGGCGACGGACCGTCAGGCGATGGACCGTCAGGCGACGGCCCGTCAGGTGACGGATCGTCAGGCGATGGACGCGGACAGGATCGCCGAGACGGCCAGGTTGCAGGAGGCCGTGACCCAGACCGCGGGGTGCGGCTCCTCCTCGACCAGGGCCTCGCCCAGGCGGCCCGGGGTGAGCAGGTCCACCACCAGGAACGCCACCGCCATCATCACCAGGCCGAGCAGACCGAACGCCGCGGTGGACAGCAGGCCCTTGCCGAAGTCGTCGTAGGTGGTCCAGATGGACGTGAAGACGATGCCCCCGATGCCCAGCAGCGCGGAGCTCAGCACCAGGGCGGCGTTGCGGTTGCGCTGCTCCCAGATCTGCCGTCCGAGCTTCCCGGGCGTCAGCACGTCGACCAGGACGATGCCGAGGACCAGCAGGACCAGACCCAGTCCGCCGTAAGCGGTGGCCCGGCCGAGTCCGTTGACGATGTCGCTCATGGGGAGGCTGCTCCGATGGTTGAGGGATCCGAGTGATCGCGGTCAAGGCGGAGCAAAATCTAGCGCACTCGTTCGATCCCGGAGGGGGTGATCGCCGAGGTGGGAGGCGTGAAACCACCGTGAAAACCCGGTGGAGGACCTGTCGGTGGGTCCGCTTATGCTGCACCCCGATGATCACGCGGTACCAGGGGAGGGCGCGGCATGTTCGGCAAGCTGTTCGGCAGGGACGCGGAGAGACCGGTGGCGGATCCGCACGCCCTCCCGGTCCCGCGCAGGCAGCGCGGCGGGACGTACCGGCTGCGCGCTCTCGGCGACGCGCGCGTGCTGGCACTGGTGGAGGCCGCCGACGCCGGTGACTGGGAAGCCGTCAAGGCGGCGCTGGCCCCCTTCGACCTCGGACGCGACCTCGAGGTGCTCGGCGAGATCGTCGAACTGGACGGCGTGCAGGACTGGATCGTCCGGGCCGTGGAGGAGGACAAGGAGCAGCGGGCGACGGCTCTGCTCATCTCCGGTACGCGTCACATCCATTGGGGCTGGGAGGCGCGCACCGCCGCACGGGCCTCCGAGGTCACGCGCGAGCAGTGGCGCGTGTTCCACGAGCGGCTGGAGATCGCCGAGGAGCAGCTCCTCGAAGCCGCCGAGCTGCGACCGGAATGGCTCGCGCCGTGGCGCCAGTTGCTCACCTCCGGCCGCGGCATGTCCCTGGGCTCCACCGTCAACGAGACCCGCCGCGACGCCGCCCTGCGCCGCGACCCGCTGAACCTCCAGGTCCACCTCGCCTGGCTGTCCCAGCTCCAGCCCCGCTGGGGCGGCGAGCCGGGGCAGGCCCTCGCCTTCGCCGAGGACGCGTTCGCCGTGGCCCCGGCGGGGCACCGCCTCGGCTGCGTGCTCCCCATGGCGTACATCGAGGAGTGGGTCGAGGCCGGGCGCGGAGACCACTTGCAGACGGACGAGATCCGGGCGCGGTTGCGCGAGGCGGCGGACCACAGCATCCTGCACCCCGCCTACGCGTGGCCGCTCGGCTGGCAGCACGACTTCCACATCTTCGCCATGGCCCTGTCCCTGGCCGGCGAACGCCACACGGTGCGGCGCGTCTTCCACACCCTGGACGGCGCCTACACCGACTGGCCCTGGACGTACTTCGCGGACCCGGAGAAGCAGTTCGCGCGCCACCACCGCCGCGCCTGACCCGCCCGGCCACCGCCGGGGCGTCCACGCCACGCACCCCGTGCCGGGCAGCCGGCGCGGGGTCCAGGTGACCGCCCCGCCGGCGCCCCCGGCCGGCCCACGGCCCGCGCCTCCCGGTCGCCCCCGGCCGGTGCACCGCCCGCGCCTCCCGGTCGCTCCCGGCCGGTGCACCGCCCGCACCGCAGCGCCGCCCGGACCGGCGGGCACCGGGCGGCCGCGCCCGTCGCCCGGCCGCTCGTGCCGCCGGACCGGGCACCCCGTGCCCGACCGGCACCACCCCCGCGTCCACCGCCCGCCCCGCACCCTCCTTCCTCCCACTGGCCCTTCCCGACTCCGGACTGCCGATGACACTGCCCGAGACCGCCGCGCACGAGGCCGGCGCCGACCGCACCTTCCAGGTGGATCTGCGCGGCCTCGTCGACCTCCTCTCCCACCACCTCTACTCCAGCCCCCGCGTCTACCTGCGCGAGCTGATGCAGAACGCCGTGGACGCGCTCACCGCGCGGCACACCCTCGAACCGGACGCCCCCGCCGACGACTTCGGGGTCCGTCTGTACGCCGACGGATCCGTGGTCCGCGTCGAGGACGACGGCGTCGGTCTCACCGAGGCCGACGTGCACGCGTTCCTCGCCACGATCGGCCGCAGCAGCAAGCGGGCGGACCGGATCGCCGAGCAACGCGGCGACTTCATCGGCCAGTTCGGCATCGGGTTGCTCTCCTGCTTCCTGGTCGCCGACGAGATCCACGTCCTGAGCCGCTCCGCCCGCACCCCCGGCGCCCCGGCCGTCGAGTGGCGGGGCCGCGGTGACGGCAGCTACACCGTCCGCACCCTGCCCGCCTCCGCCCGCCCCGCGCCCGGCACCACCGTCACCCTGACCCCGCGCACCGACGCGGGGGAGTGGACGAGCCCCGGCCAGGTCCACGCGCTGGCCCGCCACTTCGGCTCCCTGCTGCGCCACCCGGTGACCTTCGACGACGGCACGGGCGGCCCCGGCACGCCCGTCAACCCCGAGCCCGCCCCCTGGTCCCGCACCCACCCGACCCCGGGGGCCCGGGCCCGGGCCCTGGCGGAGTACGGCGAGGAGGTCTTCGGCTTCCGGCCGCTGGACACGATCGAACTGGACCTGCCGGCCGTCGGCCTCAAGGGCATCGCCTGCGTGCTGCCCGAGGCGGTGCCGGCCGGGCGGCGCCACGGTCACCGCGTGCACGTGAAGGGCATGCTGCTGTCCGAGCAGGCCGAGGAGATCCTGCCCGAGTGGGCCTTCTTCGTCCGCTGCGTCGTCGACGCCGAGAGCCTGCGCCCGACCGCCTCCCGCGAGTCCCTCTACGAGGACGACACCCTGGCCGCCGTGCGCGACGCCCTCGCCGGGCGGCTGCGCGACTGGATCGCCCGGGCCGCCGCCAGCGACCCGGACCTGCTCCACCGCTTCCTCCAGGCGCACCACCTCGCCGTGAAGTCGCTCGCCGTGCACGACGACGAGATCATGCGGATGCTCCTGCCGTGGCTGCCGTTCGAGACCACCGACGGGCACACCACCCTCGACGAGTTCGCGCGCACCCACGCCACCGTGCTCGTGACGTCGACCGTGGAGGAGTTCCGGCAGGTCGCCGCGATCGCGTCCGCCGCCGGGCTCGGCGTCGTCAACGGCGGCTACACCTACGACCGCGAACTGGTCCACCGGCTGCCCGAGATCCGGCCCGGGATGAGCGTCGCCGACCTCGACCCCGAGACCCTCACCGCCCACCTCGACCCCGTCGACCGGGAGACCGAACTCGCCGCCGCGGCCTACCTCGCCCGGGCCCGCGACGCCCTCGCCGTCTTCGACTGCGACGTCGCGCTGCGCACCTTCCAGCCCGCCTCCGCCCCCGCCCTCCTCGTCGACAGCCGCGAGGCCCGGCACGAACGCACCCGCTCCCGGCTCGCCCGCGAGCAGGAGGGCGGCCTGTGGGGCGACATCCTCGGCGCCCTGCGCCAGGAGGCCCCCCGCGCCCAGCTGATCCTCAACCAGCTCAACCCGCTGGTCCGCACCGCCGTGACCATCGACGAGCCCGAACTGGCCCGCACCAGCGCCGAAGCCCTCTACGGGCAGGCCGTGATGCTGTCCCGGCGCCCGCTCCGGCCCGCCGAGTCCAGCCTGATCAACCGCTCCTTCCTCGACCTTCTCGCCCACGCCCTGCGCAAGGACAGCTGACGATGCCCACCGCACCCCACCCCCAGAGCACCGACGAGCTGTACCAGGCGCTCCGGGAGAACGGCCGCCGTCCCTACGGCCGCACCCGCACGGTCACCGCGGAGGAACTCGCCGACGCCGCCGAGCAGTTCGACGAGCCCCTCCCGCTGATCCACGCGCTCCTGGAACTGCAGGAGGCGTACACCTACGGCTCCGAGCCCCGCAAGTCGCCCGTCGTCTTCGCCCGCCTGCTGAACCTCTTCGACGAACAGCCCGACGTCTTCGACGACCGGCTGCGCCACACCCTGTTCTGGCGGTTCAAGTGGGTGTCCAACGCCCTGCGCGCCCTGCCCGAGATACCGCTGGCCAGCCTGCGCCAGTGGCTGACCGAGATGCGCGACCGCTACGAGAAGGCCGGCCACGGCCTCCAGCCCTACTACGGCCAGGCCTACCAACTCGCCGCCCACGTGGGCGAGGACACCGCCCTCGCCTTCGAACTGTGGGCGGGCCGCACCCGCACCCGGCTCAGCGACTGCGAGGCGTGCGAGATCTGCGACCGCGCCCTGTACCACCTCGGGGCGGGCGACGACGCCCGCGCGCTGCGCACCTGGGAACCCGTCCTGACCGGCAAGGAGTCCTGCCAGGAGGAGCCCGCCCGCTCCCTGTCGTACGCCCTGCTGCCCCTGCTGCGCACCGGCGACGCGGACCGGGCCCGGGAGCTGCACCTGGCCGGCTACCGCGCCTGCCGCCGCAACCCCGCGATGTCCGCGGAGACCGGCCGGCACCTGGAGTTCTGCGCGCTCACCGGCAACGAGGCCCGCGGCCTGGAACTGCTCGCCGAGAACCGCAACCTCTTCGACGAGGTCGACTCGCCCCTGGACCAGCTCGACTTCCTCACCGGCGTGGAGGTCCTCCTGCGGCGCGTGGAGGGCCTCGGCCACGGCGACGTGCCCGCCGCCGGGTACGCGGGACGCACCTGGACCGTCGCGGAGCTGCGCGCCGAGGTACGCGGCCGGGCCGACGACCTCGCCGCCCGGTTCGACGCCCGCAACGGAACCACCACCCACTCCGACCGCCGCCGGGAGCGGCTGGAGCGCGCCCCGCTGCTGGACACCCTCGAACTGACCCTGCGCCCGCGCACCCTCGACGACGTGGCCCCGGCCGCCCCGGTCACCGCGCCCGCCGGCCGTACACCCGCCGTCCCCGAGGAACTGCCCGACCTCATCGCGCGTGCACGCGCCGCGGAGGAGGAGGGCCACCCGGACGCCCGCGCCTGCTGGGACCGGCTGCGCACCCTCGTCGCCGCCCGCGACTACGCCCACCCCGCCAACCCGGCCGCCGGCCCGCTCGTGCGGCTGCGCGCCGACCTGCTCACCGACGAGGCGAGCCGCGCCGGCGAGCGGGAGGACTTCGACGAGGCCGTCGCCCTGCACGAGGAGGCCGCGGGCCTCTACGACGACGCCGGCCTGCCCGGCCCCGCGGCGCTGGCCCGCGCCTGCTCGCTGCTCGCCGGGGCGGGGCGCCCCGCGCAGGGCGCGGACGGCGGGCAAGCCGGGGCCGCCGCGCTGACCTCCGCGCACGCGGCGGTGGTCCGGCTGCAGGAGGAGACCCCGGGCCTCGCACCCCACCTGGAGGCCCGGATGCTGCGCCTGCGCGTCACCGCGCTGGCGCTGCGCCTGCAGACCACGCGCGACGAGGAGCACGTCGCACCGGTCTTCGCCGAGATCGACGCCCTGCACGCGTTCGCCGTCCGGCACGATGTGGCCGGGCAGATCTCCGCCGCCCTGCTGCTGCGGGCCAGCACCCACGCCCTGTCCGGCGACCTGCCCGCCGCCGTCACCACTCTCGACGAGCTGCTGGCCCGGCTGAAGGAGCAGGGCCCCGCCTGGCACCTGCCCCGCACGCTCGGTCTGCGCGGCCGGATCCAACTCGGCCTGCGGGACGCCGAGGCCGCGTACGCCGACCTCACCGAAGGACTGCGCCGGGCCGCCGAGTGGCCGGCCGACGCGATGGACACCGGCCGCCTCCACGCCGACCTGGCCGAGGCCTGCATGCACCTGGGCCGCCCCGAGGAGGCCCTGCGGCACCTCACGCGCTCGGCGGAGGCGGACCTGCGGCGCGGCAGCCGCACCGACGCGTACTGCACCTACTCCAACGCCGCACAGCTCAGCCTCGACCTCGGCCGGGTCGAGGACTGCATCGCCCTGCTCGACTCGCTGCTCGCCGACCCGGACGTCGCCGCCGGCGAGCTGGACGACCGGCTCGCCGCCCAGCTGCGCCTCACCCGCGCCCGGGCCCTGCACGCGGGGGACGACCTGAAGGCCGCCACCACGGAGTTCGTCGCCCTCGCGGCCGAATCGGCCGGCTGGGACGACGACCCGGGCAGCCACGCCATGATCGCCGCGGAGACGGCCGTGCTGCTCGCCGAGTCCGGGGAATTCGGCCGGGCCCGCGAGGCGGCGGACCGGGCCCTCGCCGCCCACGCCCGGGACCCGCGCCACGAGCAGCTCAGCAACTGCCTGCGCGAACTGGCCCGGCTCCAGGCGCAGCAGCAGGGCCCCGACGGGCTGGAGGCGGCCCGCGCCTTCCTGGACGACGCCGCCCGGGTCGCCGACGAGGCCCGCGCGGCCGGCCACGAGCCGCACGGCCGTTCCCTGGAGACGGCCTTGGCGTACGAGCACGGGCGGGTCAACGCCTACGCGGGCGCCTACGAGGACGCCCTGGCCGCCCTCGACAAGGCCCTGGCGCTGCTCGGCGAGCCCGGACCGCAGGACGAGCACGCCGGGGAATGGGCCGAGTGCGTCCGTCTCGCGGGGGCGGTGGAGGGCCTCTACCTGGAGCGTCCCGCCCCCGCCCTGGCCCGTCTCGACGCGGCCGTCACCCGGCTGACCGCCCTCGGGTACCCGGCGGAGGCGCAGGCCCTGATCAGCCTCGCGGCCCGGCTCCGCGACGAGGACTGACCCCGGCCCCGCTCGCGGTGCCGGCGCGGAACCCGTCCCGGCACCGCGCGGACCGGCCGCTACCCGTCGCCCCGGCGGGAACGCGCTGCGCGGTCGCGGCAGCGAACCGGGCCCGCCCGGCGGCCGGGGCCCTCACCCGTCCGCACGCGCCGGGCAGGGCGCCGGTGGGCCGCGGGCGTCAGGATGGGGCGTGGCCGCCCGGGTGCCCGTCGCCTCGGGGACCGGCCGGCGGGGGCAGCGGCCACGCCGCCCACGCCCGACGACCGGGACCTGCGAGGGAGAGGTATGACCGAGACCCACGAGGCCGGAGCCGCCCGCGCCGCGGCCGGGAGCGACCGGCCCTCGCCGCACCGCGACACCGGTCCCGGCGTCGCCGACCTGCGGCGGATCGGGGCGCACCCGGACCACTGGTACCCGGTCGCCGTGTCCCGGAAGGTGCGCAGGGGCCGGACGTACGCGACCGCGTTCGCCGGGGAGCGGATCGCGCTGTACCGCGGGACCGGTGGCACCGTGTACGCGCTGGAGGACCGGTGCGCCCACCGGCAGGTGCCGCTGAGCATGGGGGTCGTCGAGGGCGAGACGCTCCGCTGCTGCTACCACGCCTGGGCCTACCGCGGTGACGGCCGCATCTCGCAGATCCCCTACCTGTCCAAGGGCGACGGGCGGCCGCCGCGCGGGGTGCGGGGCTACCCGGTCCGCGAGGCCTACGGCCTGGTGTTCGTCTTCCCCGGCGACCCGGACAAGGCGGACGGCACCCCGCTGCCGCACCTGCCGGCGTACGGCTCCCCGCGGTACGCGACGATGACCTACTCCCGGACCGTGCACTGCCACTACTCGTTCATGCACGAGAACCTGCTCGACATGAACCACCAGTTCCTGCACCGCGGAGTCGTCGGCCGGCTCCGCCCCGAGCTGCTCGGCCAGCGCGCCGACGCACGGTCGGTGGAGGCCAGGTACCTGTTCACGCACACCGGCGGCAGACGCGACCGCGGCGCCAGCCTGCTCGCCGCCGAGGGCCTGGGCGGCAGCGACTCCAGCGACGTCATGACGATCCGCACCGAGTACCCGTACCAGACCCTCGACCTGGTCCCGGAGAACGCGCAGCGGCCCGCCTTCCGCCTGTGGGCCGCCTACGTGCCGGAGGACGCCGAGCAGCGCCGGTGCCACACCTACGGCCTGCTGATGATCGAGAAGCCGAGGGTCCCGGGCGCGCTGCGCCTGGCCTGGCCGTTCATCCGGCGCTTCACCGAGCGCGTGTTCGCCGAGGACCGCATGGCCGTCGAGGCCGAGCAGCGGGCCTGGGACGAGCAGGGCGAGGACCGCAACCGGGAGGTGTTCTCGCTGATCCTGGACGTGCGCGAGGTGCTGCGCGCCAATGGTGTGCCGATCCGTCCCCGGGCCGTCGGATGCGGCGCGTCCGAGCCGTGCGGCGGCCCGGACGGGGCGGGCTCCGCGACCGGTTCCGCCTGCTGAGCGTCCCGCGCGTCAGGGGCGGGGGTCGGTGCGCCGCCAGCGCGGGCGGGCGTCGAGCCCTCGGCGGCCCGCGACCGAGGCGCAGCGCGGGCACTGGCGCCGCACCCGGTCCGCCGCGCCGCCGGACTCGGGGAAGGTGTCGACCCAGTTCACGTGCGGTAGGCGCGTCAGCCGGGAGCGGCTGAGGGAGAGGCCGCACACGGTCTCGTTGCGCCCCGGCTCCCAGGCGTGGACCTCCCCGGAGGGCAGCCGCCGCCGGCCTTCCTCCTCGTCGGTCCACTGTCCCGACGCGGCCACGGAGTACTGCCTGGTGCGCGCCACGCTCATCGGCCCGTCCCGTGCCCGGCGCGCAGCCGCACCTGCTCCTCCAGCCGCCGCAGACCGGAGTCCAGGGCCTCGCCCGCGGCCCGCTCACCGGGGTCGTGCCCGTCGTCGAAGAACGACAGGTGCACCGTCACCTCGCTGGCGCCGCTGTCGATCCCGGCGACCTGGAGCCAGCCCGCGTAGGAGCCCTGTTCACGGGTGCCCCACTCCAGGCGCATCTGCTCGGGGCGTGCGCGCAGCAGCGCGGGGGTGTCCTCGTCGGTGCCGTCCTCGTGCACCGTGACGGCGGGCAGGTCCCCGGCCCGGACGTGCAGGGCCCCGGGGAGCCAGGCATCGAGCCGGTCGACGTCCGCCGCCCGGTCGAAGACGTCCTCGGGCCGCGCGGGCATCGTGCGGGAGCGTTCGTACTCGGACATCGCTTCACCGGCCTCGTGTCGTTCGGTGTACGGCACTCCCGCGTTCCCCTGCCCGCCGCGGTCCAACCGCGCGGGCCCCGCCCGGGTGGACGGGGCCCGTCGGCGGTCAGAACCGGGGCCGGGGCGACTGCGCCTGCACCAGCTCCGCGGCCTCCGCCTCCGTCTCGACCGAGGGCGGGGACCCCGCCAGCGGCTTGTTCGCGGTCTCCCGCATGCACAGCACGGCGACGACACCGACGACCGCGGCGCCCGTGGCGTAGTACGCCGGCATCAGGGTGGAGTCGAAGGCGCTGATCAGCGCGGTGATCACCAGCGGTGTCGTACCGCCGAAGACCGAGGTGGCCACGTTGTAGGCGACGGACAGGGAGCCGTAGCGCACGTGGGTGGGGAAGATCGCCGGGAGCGCCGCCGACATCGTGCCCAGCATCATCACCAGGGACAGGCCCATCAGCAGCAGTCCCAGGGTGATCAGGACGACACTGCCCTGCCGGATGAGCAGGAACGACGGCACGGACAGCAGCAGGAAGCCGAGCATGCCCGTCATGAGCAGCGGCTTGCGCCCGAAACGGTCCGACAGCCGGCCCACCTGGTTGATGACGCACATCTGCAGCACCATCACCACGAGCAGGATCAGCAGCCCGTGGTTGGTCGCGTAGCCCAGCTCGTCGGACAGGTAGGTGGGCATGTACGACAGCAGCATGTAGTCGGTGATGTTGTACGCCGCGACCAGCGCGAGGCACAGCAGCAGGGGCCGCCAGTAGCGGGTGAAGATCCGCCCCAGGTCGGCGGTGGCCGAGGTCTCCACCCCCTCGGCCGCGTCGGCGGCCTTCCCCTGGCCGCCCTCCAGCTTCTGGAACGCGGGCGTCTCGTCCAGCTTCAGCCGCAGGTAGAGGCCGATGAGGCCGAGCGGGGCCGCGACGAGGAAGGGGACGCGCCAGCCCCAGGACAGCATCTGCTCGTCGCTGAGCAGGGTCTGCAGCAGCACGACGAGGCCGGACGCCCCGACGTAGCCGGCGAGCGTGCCCAGCTCCAGGAAGCTGCCGAAGAAGCCGCGCCGCTTGTCGGGCGCGTACTCCGCGATGAAGGTCGAGGCGCCCCCGTACTCCCCGCCGGTGGAGAAGCCCTGCACCATGCGGAAGAGGATCAGCAGCGCCGGGGCCCACAGGCCGATGGCGGCGTGCGAGGGGATCAGGCCGATGGCGAACGTGCCCACCGCCATCATGATCATGGTCAGGGACAGGATGCGCTTGCGGCCGAGTCTGTCCCCGAGCGGCCCGAAGACCATGCCGCCGAGCGGACGCACCAGGAAGGCCACCGCGAACGTCGCAAAGGAGCTGAGCAGCTGGGCGGTGTCGTTGCCGGAGGGGAAGAAGACCCTGCCGATGGTCGACGCCAGGTAGCTGTAGATGCCGAAGTCGTACCACTCCATCGCGTTGCCCAGGGCGGCGGCCTTCGTGGCGCGCTTGACCGCCGCCTCGTCGGTCACCGTGATGTCGCTGCGGCGCAGTTTCGGGTGGCGGCGCTGGTCGATCGCCCGGAACAGCACCCGGTGCCTTCTCACCGCCGCCGGGTCCACCGACTCGTCCTTGCCGGTCGCCGCCATCATCGGTTCCTTTCGCCGTACGTCGTTCCAACCACAGCGCCTGCACCGAACGCGCGCGCTCAAACGAACCCGTTCGCGCGGCGTACGGTCGATCACGCAGCGTGTCGACCACGGGCCGGGTGTGTGCCCCCGCCCCGACCGGGGAACTTGACCGGCCCGTCCGGCCCGGTGAGAGGAGCGCGAGTGTCAGCGTCAGCGCGGGACGGCGGGAGCCGGGAGACCGGGTACGAGCCCGACCCGAACCGCTGGCGGGCCCTGTGGGTCACCCTGGTGGCCGGCTTCATGAGCCTGCTGGACGTGTCGATCGTGGCGGTCGCCCTGCCCACCGTCCAGAAGGAACTGCACGCCTCGGCCGCCCAGGTGCAGTGGGTGGTGTCCGGCTACGCCCTCGCCTTCGCGCTCGCCCTGGTGAGCGCCGGCCGGCTCGGCGACGCCCTGGACCGGCGGCGCATATTCCTGCTCGCCCTCAGCGGGTTCGTGCTCTTCAGCGCCGCCTGCGGAGCGGCACCCAGCATCACGCTGCTGGTCGTGGCCCGCCTGGCCCAGGGCCTGGCGGCCGGCTTCATGGCACCGCAGAACTCGGCACTCATCCAGCAGATGTTCCGGGGCGCCGAGCGCGGCCGCGCCTTCGGCTTCTTCGGCGCCACCGTCGGCATCTCCTCCGCGGTCGGCCCCCTCGCGGGCGGCCTGATCCTCGCCCTGGCCGACGGCCCCGACGGCTGGCGGTGGATCTTCTACGTCAACGTCCCCATCGGCGTCCTCGCCGTGCTCCTCGGCCGCCGCCTGCTGCCCCGCACCGCCACCTCCGGACGCGGGCACGTGGACCTGCCCGGGGTCGTCCTCCTCGGCCTCGGCGTCCTCGCGCTGATGTACCCGCTGGTGCAGGCGGAGGCCGGCGGTCTGACCGGGCTGTGGTGGCTCTTCCCGGTCGGAGGCGTGCTCCTGTTCGGCTTCACCCGCCGCCAGCACCGGCTGCTGGCCCGCGGGACCCAGCCGCTGCTCGATCCCCGCCTGTTCACCACCGTCCGCGGCTACGCCGTCGGCGCGGGCGTCGGCGCCCTGTACTTCATCGGGTTCAGCGGCATCTGGCTGGTCTTCGCCCTCTTCTACCAGCACGGCCTCGGCTGGTCCCCGTTGCGGTCGGCCCTTGCGGTGACACCCTTCGCCGTCGGCTCGGCCTGCGCGGCAGCGGTGTCCGGGCGGCTGGTGGACCGGCTCGGCCGGCTGCTCACCGTGGGGGGACTGGCGGGTGTCATCGCCGGCCTGGGCGGCACCGCGCTGCTGCTGCGCTTCGCGCCCCTGGACATCGCCCCCTGGCTGACCGCCCCGGCCCTGTTCGTCGGCGGCCTCGGCGGCGGCTGTGTGATCTCGCCCAACATCACCATGACGCTGCGGGACGTGCCGGTGCGCATGGCGGGAGCGGCGGGCGGTGCGCTCCAGACCGGGCAGCGCCTGGGAGCCGCCGTCGGGACCGCCGCCCTGCCCGGCCTGTTCTACCTGGTGCTCGCCCACCGCGGTGACGACTACCGGGGCGCCCTCTTCGTCGCGCTGGGCGCCGGCATCCTCGGGATGGCCGCCTCGCTCGCCCTCGCCGCCTTCGACTGGCGGCGCGACCGCCGTACGCGGGAGCCGCACCGCACCTGCCCCGACGACGTCGCCCACAGCCCGGTGCACTCCCGGCAGTCCTGACCCTTAGGCGGCCACGGGAGCCTCGTCCCCCAGTTCACCGCGCAGGGCGGCGATCGTGAACGCCGTCATGGACGCCAGGACCAGCAGCGTGAGCGGACCCCAGATCGCCACGATCGCCCAGATCGGCCAGTCGTTGGCGGTCTGTGCCCAGAGGCCGAGGACCGCGGCGGCCCCCAGGCCGACGCCGTGCCACCGCACCACCCGCCCGGCCTTCGCGTGCCGGTCGCCGCGCGCGACCAGGGACCACAGCCCGCCAACGAGACCGGCCAGGCCGAACGAGACGCAGGCCAGCGCGCCGCCGAGCCGGTCCGCGGGCCACCCCACGGGTCCGTCGGACGTCTGCTGCCGCGCGCCCCCGGGGCCCCGCACCTCGACGACCCGGCCGTGCCAGACGACGCCGGTGACCCGGTCACCCGGCTCCAGCCCCGACAGCACCGGCTCGGCGCGCGGGAACGTCACCCGCCACACCTTGCCCGACGGCAGCACCAGCCGGGCCTCGGGCGACGCGGCGCGCTCACCGCGGTGCAGGTCCGTCTCGCGCACGGTGAACGACTGCTCCCACACGCACCCGGACGCCCGCACGGGCGTGGCGGCGCAGGCTCGCGCGGCCCGGTACTCCCGCTCGCGGTCCAGCGCGCCGCGGACCTGCAACGCCGACGCCACGCCCACGCCCAGGATCATCAGCGCCAGCAGCGCCCACAGAACGGACCCGGCCACCCGGCCTCGCGGAGAATCCACCGTCTCCCGACCCCTCCCCGGCGCCCCCGCACCGGCTCACCCGATCATAGGGACGCGCCCGCCGCCGGCCACCGCCAAGGGGCCGCGGCGGCCGGCGGCCGCGCCGCTACACCGCCTCCGCCCGGCCGGCCGTGTCGTCCAGGAAGCCGCCCGACTGGTGCTGCCACAGCTTGGCGTACGCCCCGCCCGCCGCCAGCAGCTCCTCGTGCGTGCCCTGCTCCACGATCCGTCCCCGGTCGAGGACGACCAGCTGGTCCATGCCCGCGACCGTGCTGAGCCGGTGCGCCACGACCAGCGCCGTCCGCCCGTCCATCAGCCGCCACAGCGCCTCCTGGACGAGCAGCTCGCTCTCGGAGTCCAGGGCGCTGGTGGCCTCGTCGAGCAGCAGGATCGGCGCGTCGCGCAGGATGGCCCGGGCGAGCGCCACCCGCTGGCGCTGGCCGCCGGACAGCTTCACGCCCCGCTCGCCCACCATGGTGTCGAAGCCGTCCGGCAGCGTGTCGGCGAACTCCGTCACGTGGGCCGCCTCGGCGGCCCGGCGGACCTCCGCGTCGCTCGCGTCCGGCCGCGCGAAGGCGATGTTGTCCCGCAGCGTGCGGTGGAACATCGCCGGGTCCTGCGGCACGTAGGCGATCTGCCCGCGCAGGTCGGCCTGGCGCAGCCGGCTGATGTCCTGGCCGCCGATCAGGATGCGCCCGCCGTCGATGTCCGTCATCCGCAGCAGCAGCCGCGTCAGGGACGTCTTGCCGCCGCCGGACCGCCCGACCAGGCCGATCCTGCTGCCGCCGGGCACCGTCAGGTCGAGTCCCTCGAACAGCGGCCGGCCGCCGCGGTGCGCGAACGTGACCTTCTCGAAGCGGACGTCGGTGCCTCGGGGCCGCAGCGGTTCGGGGGCCGGCGGGTCCAGCACGGTCGGCGGGGTGAGGAGCAGCTCGGTGAACTGCGCGGCCTCCGTCATCGAGCTCTCCAGCCGCCGGTAGATCTGGTTGAACTCGAACATGATCCGCGTGGCGTTGCTGTAGTAGGCGAAGGCGACCACGATCGCCTCGACCCCGTGCGTGCCCCCGCCGAGCGCGACCGCGAGCAGCAGCCCCGTCGCGTTCGTGAGCACCGACATCGGCGCGACCAGGGTGTCGATGCGCAGATTGCCGTAGTCCCACGAGCGCAGGGTGAGCCGGCGCGAGCGCGCGACCCGGGACCGGTGCTCGGCGGCCTCGCGCCGTTCCGCGGCGAAGGCCCGCACCGTGTCCATGTTCATCAGGCTGTCGGCGACATGGCCCGACACCCGGGCGATCGCCTCCTCCCGCTGGTCCACCAGGGCCTGCCGGCGCCTCACGAGCGGCGCGACGAGCACGCCCGTGAGCGTGATCATCGCCAGCAGGCCGACGACGAGCAGCGGTTCGTAGCGCCACAGCACCACCGCGCCGAACAGCAGCGGCACGAAGCTGCCCACGATCTGGAACGTCAGCGTGTCGACGAACTGCTCGAAGCGGGCCGCGAAGCTGAGGACGCGCTTGGTCAGCGACCCGGCGAAGTTGTCGTGGAAGAACGTGGCGTCCTTGGCGAACAGCTCGTCCATCCCGACGACGTACAGCCGCTCGATGCCGAGCGCGTCGAGCCGGT
This sequence comes from Streptomyces sp. NPDC053665, assembly GCF_055585285.1. Lineage (NCBI taxonomy): Bacteria > Bacillati > Actinomycetota > Actinomycetes > Kitasatosporales > Streptomycetaceae > Streptomyces > Streptomyces sp. NPDC053665. Next base: position 511,873 of record NZ_JBVJKK010000001.1, on the reverse strand, counting down.
TGAGGCAGTGCAGCGCCACCCGCCACAGCGCCTCCGCGACCAGCAGGACACCGGCGAAGCCGAGGACGTACGGGAGGGCGGAGTCGAGGGAGACGTCCCCGTCACTCGCGAGCTCGCCGACGAGTTTGGCGACGATCAGTGGCGCGACGTACTGGATCCCGATGTTGCCCAGCGCCATGAGCAGCATCGCGGGAGCCGTCCACCGGCGCAGCCGGGCCAGCTCCCGTCCGTAGTGGCGCAGTGCGAGGAGCACCGAACGCCTGCCCGGTAAAACCCTGTGTGTTTCCGGCGTTTCCATCCCACCCCTGTGTCGTTCCGCGGCCGACCGCCGTGCGTGTGCGGGCAGGGGCCGTCGCCGCAACGGATGTGTGGATCGAGAGTCGAGTCCGGAAGTGTCCCGCGCGGGCGGTCGTCCGGTCCAAGCCTTTTCCGGCCGGGCGGGAGTGCCCGGGGAGCACCGGGGCGCGCGTCGGCGGGGACCGGTGGCGCGGCAGCCGCCGCCCGCGCCGGGTCCCCGCCGCCGTGCCCGCACCGCGCCGGGTCCCCGCCGCCGTCAGGACGCGGCTTCGGCCTCCGGGCGCAGGGTGAAGACGCGGTCCAGGCCGACCATGGTGAGCACGCGCATCAGGTGGGCGGGCACGCCGGTCAGGACGACGTCGGCCCCGGCGGCCAGGGCGTGCTGGCGGGCGGCCAGCAGGGCGGTGATGCCGGAGGAGTCGCAGAAGTCGAGACCGGACAGCTCCAGGGTGAGGCACTGCCCGGCGGCGAGGGGGACTTCCTCGACCCGGCGGCGCAGCTCGGGGGCCCGGTCGTAGTCCAGGTCGCCCGCCACGCGGACGGCGGGGCCGGTCGCGGTGTCGTGGTGACTGATGGTGAGCGCGTTCATGAGGCGGACCCACTGGTGGGGCTGGTCCGGGCGGGGCCGTCGGTGGCCGGGGCGCCGAGGGCCAGCAGGGCGGTGTCGTCGTCCAGCCCGTCGCCGAAGCCCCGCAGCAGTCCGGTCAGCGCGGAGATCACCTCGCGGGGCGAGGCGGGCGCCCGCTCGGCGGCGAAGGCGCGCAGGGCGTCCTCGCCGTACAGGTCGTCGCGGCCGGGGCCGATACGGGCCTCGGTGAGACCGTCGGTGTAGAGCACCATGGTGTCGCCGGGGGCCAGGACGGTCTCGGCGCTGCCGATCGGCGCGCGGGGCAGGACGCCGACGAGCAGGCCGCCGGGGGTCGGCAGGAACTCGGCACCGCCGCCGGCCCGCAGGACGAGCGCCGAGGGGTGGCCGCCGGAGGCGATGCGGACGGTCACCGAACCGTCGGGGCCGCCGGGCTCGGCGATCCCGAAGATGCACGTGCAGTACCGGGGGTCGCCGCCGGCCGTGTACCGCTCGTGCAGCACGGCGTTCAGCGTGGCCAGGGCCGATGCGGGCTCGGGGTCGTGGTGCGCGGCGGCCCGGAGCGTGTAGCGGGTCAGCGAGGTGAGCGAGGCCGCCTCGGGGCCCTTGCCGCACACGTCGCCCAGGAAGAACGCCCACCGGTTGCCGTCGACCGGGAACAGGTCGTAGAAGTCGCCGCCCAGCTGGTCCGGGGAGGCCGTGTGGTAGTGGACGGCCGTCTCCAGTCCGGGGACGACGGGCAGCGAGTCGGGCACGAGGGACTTCTGCAGGACGGTCAGGGCGTCGGCGAGGCGGGCGCGGTCGGCCTCGGCCTGGCGCCGTGCCTCGTCCGCCTCGGCGCGGGCGCGCTCGGCCTCCTTGCGGCGGCGCAGCAGTTCCTCTTCGTAGGCGCGGCGGTCGGACGCGTCGAAGACGGTGATGCGGGTGAGCAGGGGATCGCCCCCGCTGCCGCGCTTGAGCACGGCCGACACCAGCACCGGCAGCCGTCCGCCGTCCGCGCGGCGCATCTCCAGGGCGATGCCGCGCAGCTCTCCCTGCATGCGCAGCAGCGGCGCGAAGTGCGTCTCGTGGTACAGCTTGCCGCCCACGGTCAGCAGGTCGGGGAAACGCTTGCGCCCTACGACCTCCGCGCGGTCCAGGCCGAGCCAGTCCAGCAGCGTGCTGTTGATCTTGGCGATGGTGCCGTCCATCATCGTGGACAGGTAGCCGCACGGGGCGGACTCGTAGAGGTCTTCCGCGCTGTCCTCCAGCAAGGCGGTGAACACCGCGTCGGTGCTCGGCTCGTCCCCGGTCCCCGCGGGTTCCGGCACGCCGCTCGTACGGCACATCACCGCAGCGACTCCATGAAGTCGAGGATCGCCCCGGTGGTCGCCTCCGGCGCGCTGAGCTGCGGGCAGTGGCCCGTGGCGTCGAGGGTGACCAGACGCGACGAGGGGATCGCCGCGTGCACGTACGCCCCGACCTCGCGGGGCGCGATCGCGTCCTGGTCGCACTCCAGCACGAGGGTCGGCACGGATACGCCCTTGAGGTCCTCGCGGCTGTCGGTCAGGAAGGTCGTCCGGGCGAAGACCCGGGCGATGTCCGGGTCGGTGGCGCAGAAGCTGTTGGTCAGCTCCTGGCCCAGCTCGGGCCGGTCCGGGTTGCCCATGATCACCGGAGCCATGGCGGACGACCAGCCGAGGTAGTTGGCCTCCAGGGAGCCGAGGAGTTCCTCGATGTCCTCGGCGCTGAAACCGCCGCGGTACCCGTCATCGTCGATGTAGCACGGGGAGGGCGTCACCATCACCAGGGCCCCGATGCGCTCCGGCGCGGACCGGGCGGCCAGCACCCCCACCATGGAGCTGACCGAGTGGCCCACGAACACCGCCTGCCGCAGGTCCAGCTCCTCGCAGACGTCCACGACGTCCTGCGCGTAGCCGTCCAGCGACGAGTAGCGCTCCTCGCTCCACGCCGACAGGTCCGATCCACCGGAGCCCACGTAGTCGAACAGCACGACCCGGTACCGCTCGGCCAGGGCCGGGAGCACCAGGCGCCACATGTTCTGGTCGCAGCCGAACCCGTGCGCGAGGAGGAGCACGGGGGCATCGGCCCGCCCGATGACGTTCACGTTGTTCCTGCGGCGGATGTCCATACCGGCTATGGTCCCATCCCGCCGGATCCGCCACGACGGCGGGCGACACGGGAAGGGGAGTCAGCCCAGGTGGAGCGGGAAGCGGGGCGTCCGCTCCGCCAGCGCGGCCTGCTCCGCCCCGGTCGGGGCCCGCCTGCCGGTGCCGATCAGCAGCGCGTCCGCGTCGCTGAAGGACGCCGGGAACGGCGAGCCGGCGATCCCCTCCAGCATCTCCCGCGACCGGCGGAGCGCGGCCGCCGGCGGCAGCGGCGCGCGGGGCACGTGCGCGATCAGGTCGAGGTGGTGCAGGGTCCACTCCAGCACGTACGCCGACAGGTAGTCCGCCACCGTGAGGACCTCGCCACGGGTGCCCACCCGCCGGGCCGGGTCCGCGAGCAGGGCGGCGCGGCCCGCGGCGGAGCCGACGTCGTCCAGGTGGAACGCGAGCAGGCGCGGGTCCTCGTACGCGGACGCCAGCCGGACGGTCAGCGCGTCCAGGGGGTCGTCGCCGGTGGGCGGCGCGGCGGACACCTCCCAGTACGTCAGCGCGTCCCGGGTCGGCTCCCGGTCCGACGGGGTCGCCAGGGTGATGAGGACGTCCTGCGCGTCGATGACCAGATGGCACACCAGGTCGCGCACCAGCCAGCCGGTGCAGCCGGACGGGCGCCCGAAGTCCACGTCGTCCAGGGCGGCGACCGCCCCGCGCAGCGCCGTCCAGGACGGGGAGAAGAGATCCACCCCGGGAACGTAGTGCGGTCCGGCGGGGAGGGACAAGCGCCTTTCGGGGCAGTCGAACCGGCGACGGGGCGGTCGCGGGGCCGCGTCGCCGGTGATCCCCTCGCGCACGAGGCAGGTTCCGGCACTGCGACACCCACCCGGACGGACCGGTGGGCCACGGCGGTCAGGGAACTCCCGGGTCTCGTCCGCCGCCGCGGACCCGTGCAGTCCTACGTCGACCGAACCGGCGACCCCTCCGGCACGGCATCCGCTCGTCCGGCGACCAGGGCCGCGAGCTCCTCCGGTGTGCGGGGGCAGGGCTGTGAACCGCTCACCAGGCCGTGGGCGCGCAGCAGGTGAGCGGCCGCGGCTCCCCACGGCAGCCGCAGTCCCGCCGCGTGCAGCAGATCGGTGCGCGCCAGGGCCACCGGAGCCGGCCCGGTGCGCACGCCGGACGGGGTGAGCAGCGCCGCGTCGTCGGCCCAGCGCAGGGCGAGGTCGACGTCGTGGGTGGCCATCACCACGGTGGTGCCGCTCGCGCGCAGTCCGTCCAAGGTGGCGAGCAGCCGTTCCTGGCCCTCCGGGTCGAGCCCGGCCGTCGGCTCGTCCAGGATCAGCACCCGCGGACGCATCGCGACGGCGCCCGCGATGGCGGTCCGCTTGCGCTGGCCGTAGGACAGCAGGTGCGTGGGCCGGTCGGCCAGCGCGGTGATGTCCAGGGCCGCCAGCGCCTCCGCCACCCGCTCGCGCACCTGCCCGTCCGGCAGACCGAGGTTCAGCGGCCCGAACGACACGTCCTGCTCCACGGAGGCCGCGAACAGCTGGTCGTCCGGGTCCTGCACCACGAGCTGCACCGTCGTCCGCAGCCGGGTCAGCCCCTTGCGGTCGTACGTCACCGTCCGCCCTTCGAGGCTCAACTCGCCCCGGGTCGGGCGCAGTCCACCGCTCAGCAGCCGCATCAGGGTCGTCTTGCCGCTGCCGTTGCGGCCGAGCAGCGCGAGTGCGCGGCCCTCGGTGACGGTGAAGTCCAGGCCGCTGAGCACGGCGGGGCCGTCCTCGTAGGCGAAGGAGGCGCCCCGCAGGGCGACGAGGGCGGGCTCGCTCACAGCGGCGGCCTTTCCAGGAGGAAGGTGAGGGCGGCCAGCACCGCGAGCAGCAGGCAGCTGACGGCCGTGAAACGGACGGAGACACGCGCCTCGGGGACCAGGACGCGCAGCGTGCCGTCGTAGCCGCGCCCGGCCAGGCCGGCCTGGAGGCGAGAGGCCCGGTCGAAGGCCCGCACGAACGCCGTGGCACCGAGACCGGCCAGGGAGCGCCACTCGGCGCGGCGGCCGGTGTGACCGAGCCGGGCCGCCTGGGCCTGCCGGATGCGGCGCACGGAGTCCAGCAGCAGGAAACTCATCCGGTACGTCACCAGCGCCACGTCCACCACGGGCGCCGGGACCCCCGCGCGCACCAGGCGCGGCAGCAGGTCGGACATGGGCGTGGTGAAGGCGAACAGCAGCACGCCCAGCGAGGCCGCGGAGGTACGCAGCATCAACTCCCCGGCCCGCAGCGGACCGTCGGCGGCGAGGGAGACGAACCCGCCCGGCCCGCCGACCTGCACCAGCAGGGTCAGCGCGCCGGTCGCACAGAAGCCCAGCGGCACCCGGTAGGCCCGCCACAGGCGCCGCCCGGGCACACCGGCCGGACCGAGCAGGAGCACGACCGCGGTGACCAGCACCAGGGCCGCGCCCGGCCAGGGCGGCAGGCAGACGGCCAGCACGGTCAGGCCCAGTCCGAGCACGGCCTTGTCCACGGGATGACGGCGGCGCCAGCGACTGCTGTGCGCCGCCGCGTCGATCGGCAGCACCCGGGCTCAGTCCTTCGCGGAGACGGACTCTCCGGCGGCCGGGGGAGCGGCCGCCGCCTCCCGCTCCAGGGCCCGCTGCTCGCCCTGCCGTCGTCCCCGGCGCAGCCCGAAGTAGTAGGCGAGGACACCGGCGCCCAGCGCGGCCTGGAAGGAGAACAGGGCCGACTCGATCTCCCCGGACGGCGGTTCGTACAGCGGGGAGAACCACGGCTCGTAGTCGGGCTCGATCTCGGTGATCGCCGTCTCGGCCTCGCCGTCGGCGCCGGTGAAGGGCTCCTCCTTGTGGTCGCCGAGGCCGAGCACGAGCGGCAGCACGGCGAGCGCGGCCACGACGAACAGCAGCAGCAGGTTGATCTTCGTGTTCCGGCTCATCGGGCCACCACCTGGGTCTCGTCGCGCGTCTCCTTGGCGGTGAGCAGCACGCCGAGCCGCGTCAGCTCGCCCTTGCTGGACTGCACCAGCAGCCGCATCACGAGGACCGTCAGCAGTCCCTCGCTCACCGCCAGCGGGATCTGCGTGAGGGCGAAGATGGAGCCGAACTTGCCGAGCGCGCCCAGGAAACCGCTGCCCGGGTCGGGGAAGGCGAGCGCCAGCTGCACGCTGGTGACGCAGTAGGTGGACAGGTCGGCGACGAACGCGCCGCAGAACACCGTCACCATCAGCGGCACGTCGAACCGCCGCAGCAGCTTGTACACGGCGTACCCGGCCCAGGGCCCGACGATCGCCATGGAGAAGACGTTGGCGCCGAGCGTGGTCAGCCCGCCGTGGGCGAGCAGCAGCGCCTGGAAGAGCAGGGTGATGGTGCCGAGCACGGTCATGACGGGCGGCCGGAACAGGATGGCCCCCAGGCCCGTTCCGGTCGGGTGGGAGCAACTGCCCGTGACGGAGGGCAGTTTCAGCGCGGACAGGACGAACGTGAAGGCGCCGGAGGCGCCGAGGAGCAGGGTGCTCTCGGGGTGCTCGCGCACCTCACGGGTGAGTGACCGGACCCCGTGGACGACGAACGGCGCCGACGCGACGCCCCAGGCGACCGCGTGCGCCGGAGGAAGGAAACCCTCGGCTATGTGCATGGCTCAGCAGACCCTCTCCAGCACCTCGTGGATGGTTGACGCGCCTTGGCCGGTCTCCTGGCTGACGGGTACCACCGCCCGGACTCCGCCTTCCCGGGTCACAAGGACCCAGTGGCTGCCCGCGAGGGCCGGAGCCGGACTTCCCGATTCACAGTGGCGAGGGCCGCACCGGCATCACACCGGATTTCCCGTTCACCAAGGCCAGGTGACAATAAGGCCCGGATCAGGACGAGCACAACCCGCACCCGGGGGCGCGCGAGGGGCGCCCCCTCGCACACCGGCGCACCTGGGGCTCCGCCGGGGGAACGCCTCGTGGGTCAGTCGTCGCCCTCGTCCCCGCCGTCCTCGGCCTCGCCGTCCCCCTGCTGCGCGGGCGGTTGCTCCTGCTCCGGCTGCTCCGCCTCCGCCGGTGGCTCGGCGCCCGCGTCCGGCGGGGGTGCGGTGCCCTCGGCGGCCGGAGAGGGCGGGGCCTGCTCGACCGGCGTCGTGCCGGGCGGGATGACATCGGCCACCGTCCCGGTGGCCGGCGTGGCGGCCGGGCCGGAGTCCGGCCGCGATCCCGACGCGGGGCCGGAACTCGCCCCGGCGGTGGGGGTGCTCGCGGTGGGCGAGGGGCCCGGGTCGGTGCCCTCCGTGGCGGTGTCGTCCGGCGAGAACCACTGCATGCCGATGAGCATCGCGGCGACGAACAGCGCCGCGGCCGCGACCGCGGCGACGGCCTTCGAACGGTTTCCGCTCCCCCCGCCGCGTCGTCCGCCGCGCCCGGGACGCCCCGCCTGCGCCGCGCGGGCCGCGCTGCGCGACCCGGGTGCCGCCGGCAGCGCGTACGTGGTCGGGCTGCTCGCCCCCGCGCCCGGAGGGGTGCCGTGAGTGGCCGGTGCGGGCCGGGGCCGGGACCGCCCGGGCGGCGACATCTCCGGCAGCGGCTCGGGCAGCCCCCGCCAGGCGCCGCCCGCGAACCACTCGGCCGCCTGCTGCGCGGTGGGCCGGTCCTCGGGCTGCTTGGCGAGCAGGCCGAGCAGGTAGTTCTCGAACGCCGGCGGCAGACCGGAGACGCCCAGCTCGCGGGGCGGCACCGGAGCGGCGTCGAGGTGCTGGTGGAGCAGGGCGACGGCGCTGTCCGCCTCGAACGGGGGGCGGCCGCTGAGGAGCTGGTAGAGCACGCAGCCCAGCGAGTACATGTCGGAGGCGGGACCCGCGGGTTTGCCCAGGGCGCGTTCGGGGGCGAGGTACATCCCCGTGCCGACGATCTGGCCGGTGGCGGTGAGCGCGGCGCCGGGGTCGTCCATGAAGCGCGCGATGCCGAAGTCGCCGATCTTCAGGGTGCCGCGGGCGTCGAGCAGCAGGTTGGCGGGTTTCACGTCCCGGTGCACGATGCCCTGGGCGTGCGCGGCGGCGAGGCCGGCGGAGGCCTGTGCCGCCAGGACCGCCACGCGCTCGGCGGGCAGCGCGCCCGACGTGGCGAGCAGCTGGGAGAGACTGTCGCCGTCGACGAGCTCCATCACCAGGTAGAGCCGGTTGTCGAACTCGCCGAAGTCCAGCACGCCGACCACGTGGGGGTGGTTCAGGCGCCCGGCGGTCTGGGCCTCCAGCCGGAACCGCGAGGTCGCGGTGGCGTCGGTGTCCTGGGGCAGCAGCAGCTTGACGGCCACTGCTCTGGCGAGCGTCTCGTCGTACGCACGCCAGACCTCTCCCATTCCACCGCGCCCGATCTCCACATCCAGCCGGTAGCGGCCCGCTAGCAGCACTCGTCCTCGTCTCACGCTCAGGGGAAGGTCCGCCGCCGCAGACCGAACTCCCCGCGCACGCACGGAGATTGCCGAGGGCTGCCGCAGCCGCCCCAGGATACTGGCGCCGCGCGCCCCCGCGATCCCCCGGCGGAGGCGGCCCTTCCACGCCCGGGAGGGCGGGCTGACCACCGGGGGCCGGACGCGGCCCGCGGCCCCGCAGGACGTGCTCTCGCGGTGTGGTGGCGGGGGCCTGCCGGCGGCCGGGGTGGGCGGGTTGGCCCGGCGGTCGGGGGCACGCGGGTGGCCCGTCCTGGCCCGACCGGGGCCGCGGGAGTCACGGCGTAAGCCCCTGTGGTCAGCGGCGGCCCGGCGGGCCGGTCAAGAGGCCCGCCGCCGTGGGGGTTCAGCTCTCCGACGGGGCGAGCAGCACGAACTCCGCCCCCGCGGGGTCCAGGCAGACGGCCAGCCTGCCGACGCCCTCCATGTCCTGCGGCCCCATCTGCACCTCGCCGCCCTTCTCCGTGACGCGGGCGGCCGCGGCGTCACAGTCCTCGACCGCGAAGACCGGGTGCCAGTACGGCCGTCCGTCCGTCAGCGTCAGGTCCTGCGCGTCCATCTCCATCAGCCCGCCGTGCATCCGGTCCTCGGGCAGGCCCGCCGGCGTGATGAGGGTGTACGTGCCCGCGCCGCCGGGCAGCGGCATGTCGCTGAACTGCCAGTCGAACAGGCCGCCGTAGAACTCCCTGGCCGCCGCCGCGTCGGTCGTGAACAGTTCGACCCAGGACAGCGAGCCCGGCTCGTCGACGAGGTCCAGGCCGGCGTTCGTCCCCGGCTGCCAGACGGCGAACTGGCCGCCCAGGGGGTCGCTGTACTGGGCCATCCGGCCCCACTCGTCGAGGTCCATCGGCTCGACCCGGACGGTGCCGCCCGCCTGCCGCACGGCCTCGGTCGTGGCGTCCGCGTCGGGGACGCTGTAGTACAGCATCCACGCCGGGCGCGCGCCCTCCTCGGTCAGCTTGCCGAGGCCGCCGACGACCTTGCCGTCCTTCTTGAACATCCCGCCCTCGAAGTCCTCGCTCTCGCCCATGGACTCGTACTCCCACCCGAGCACGGCGCTGTAGAACGACGCGGCGGCCCGGACGTCCGGAGCTCCGAGGTCGAGCCAGCAGGGTGAGCCGGGGGCGTACTCCGTGGTGATCATGGCGGTGCTTCCCTTCAGCGAGTCCTGGGCCCAGCGTGACACCGGGCACCCGGCGGCGCGCGCCGCCGCTCTCCACTCGGGGGACGCCGGGGCCGGGTGGGGTGCCGCCGCGAGCACTGCGCAGGATCTCGGGGTGGGTCAGTGGACGGACAGGCCGCCGTCCACGAACACCGACTGGCCGGTGACGTACGCGGAGGCCGGGCTCGCCAGGAACACGGCCGCGCCCGCGAAGTCCCCGGGCAGGCCGTTGCGCCCGATCATGGTCCGGGCGGCCAGGGCCGCCACCGCCTCGGTGTCGGACTGTAGACGGGCGTTGAGCGGCGTCATCACGAAGCCCGGCACGAGCAGGTTGCAGGTCACGCCGCGCGGCGACCACGCCTCGGCCTGGGAGCGGGCCAGCGCCTCCAGCCCGCCCTTGGAGGCGCCGTAGGCCCCGCTCTGGATGAACGCGCGATGTGCCTGCTGGGAGCTGATGTGGATGATCCGCCCGTAGCCGCGCTCCGCCATGCCGGGGCCGAAACGCTGACCCAGCAGGAAGGGGGCCTCGAGGTTGACGGCCATCGTGGCGTCCCAGACGTCCTCGGTGAGCTCGTCCATGGGCGGACGCAGGTTGATCCCCGCGCTGTTGACGAGGATGTCGGGTTCGCCGAACACCTCCGCCGCGCCGTCGGCGGCGGCCCGCACGCCCTCCCGGGTGCTCAGATCCGCCGCGACCCAGGCGGCCCGGCAGCCTAGGTTCGTCAACTCGGCGACCGTTGCCGCGAGTTCGCCCTCCTTCCGGGCCACGATCACGACGCTCGCCCCGGCGCGGGCCAGGGCCACGGCGATGGCGCGCCCGATGCCGGAACTGCCGCCGGTGACCAGCGCGACGCGGCCCTCCAGGGAGAACAGCTCGGCGAGGTAGGCGGGCGGGGTCGGGGTGCTGTGCGTCGGCTGGTTCGTCATGCCGCCCCACTCTAGGTGGGGGCAGGGCCGCCTCTCGGGGTACGGCGGGGAAGGCGACGACGCGGCACTGCATGATCGGCACGGCGCTGGGGTGGGGCAATGCGCCCACCATGCGGACGGGCGGACGGGCGGACGGGCGGACGCCATGGGGCGGACGGGCGGCCGGACCCGAGGGGTGCCCGTCCCTCGTAGTGGCCTGGATCACATGGCGGGGATTGAGTGCCCGGACCGGGTGCCGCGCGTACGCATGGGTGCAGAACGGGGGCCGGATGCGAGGATGAGGCGCCATGACAGCTGGGTGGTGCGTCCGCACGGTACGGGCCGCGGTGTTCGCGGCCGTCTGTGTCGTGCTCGCCGCCCTGGGCCACGTCATGATGTCCGGCGACCATGTGCCGCCGTGGGTGCTGGCGGCCGGCTGGGCCGCCACCGGCGCGGCGGGCTGGAGCCTGGCGGGCCGTGAACGCGGACCCGGGGTGGTCGTCGCCGTCGCGGTCGCCGTGCAGACCGCCCTGCACTCGGCGTTCTCCCTCGCCCCGCAGGGGGCCCGGGAGGCGGCCGGGGGAGCGCAGCCCGCGGGCGCCCACCCCATGCCCATGGGCATGCACATGAACATGGGTGCCGGGCCGGACACGGGTGCGGGCGCGAGCGGGATGCGCCACGGCGCGGGAGCCGCGGGGCACGCCGCGCACGGCCCCGGTGACGACTCGTCCCTCGGGATGCTCGCCGCGCACGGCCCCGGTGACGACTCGTCCCTGGGGATGCTCGCCGGGCACCTGCTCGCCGCCCTGCTCTGCGGCCTGTGGCTGGCCCACGGGGAGCGGGCCGTCTTCCGTCTGCTGCGCGCCCTCGGCGCCCGGCTCGCCGCTCCGCTGCGGCTCCTGTTCGCCCGGCCCGCGCCGCCGCCCCCGCCGGCGCGTGTGCGCCGCCGGTCCGGCGACCGCAGGCCGCGGCTGCTGCTCCTCGTCCACGCGATCACCTCCCGAGGGCCACCCGTGGGGGCCGCTGCCGCCTGACGGCAGCCGGTGCCGGTCCCGGGGCTGCCTTCGCGCCGCTCCGGCCCGCGTCCCGTGCCCGTACTTCGTGCGCTCCGGCCCGTCTCACGGCCGCCGGGGTGCCGTACGGGCGCGCCCCTCCCCACTCACCGGACCACGCGCCCATGCGTTGCCCGCCGGCGCGGTGTGCCCGCGCGCTTCCGTGGTCCCGGACCCCCGAGAAGGACACCTGGTGATCACTCCTGCCCTGCCCCGTGACGGATCGGCCTGCGCCGACGCGTCGATAACCGCCTGGGCGCTGGCCGCGCGCGGCGGCGACTCCGTGGCCGTCGAGCACTTCGTCCGGGCCCTGCACCGCGACGTCATCCGGTACGTCGCGCACCTGTGCGCCGATCCGCAGGCGGTGGACGATCTCGCGCAGGACACGTTCCTGCGGGCGCTCGGCAGCCTGCACCGGTTCGAGGGCCGCTCCTCGGCGCGCGTCTGGCTGCTGGCCATCGCCCGGCGCGCGGTCGCCGACAGCATCCGGTCGGGGGCCGTGCGTCCCCGCCGGGCCGAGCTGCCGGACTGGGAGCTGGCGGCCGAACGCGCCCAGCCGCGCGGCCTGCCCGGCTTCGACGACGGCGTGGCGCTGCGGGAACTGCTCGACGGGCTGCCCGAGGAACGGCGTGAGGCATTCGTCCTCACGCAGGTGCTGGGACTGCCGTACGCGGAGGCCGCCTCGCTGAGCCGCTGCCCGATCGGCACGGTCCGCTCCCGCGTGGCCCGGGCGCGGGCCACGCTCGTGGCCCTGCTGGCCGAGACAGAGACGGAGACGGAGACGGCGGCGCCGTCCGAGCCCGCCCTGGCCGCCTGACGGCGACCGCGCCATCGATGCCCGCCGGCCTGCCCGGCGGGCATCGTCATGCCTGGACGCTCTATCCAAGACCTGGACTGCTCGTCTAAGGTGGGTGGTGTGGAAGCGGTGGGAGGAGACGGGATGGACCGCGCGCTGGACGCCGAACGGGATGCGATCCTGGCGGCGATGACGCCCGTGGTGGACGGCGTCGCCGCCACCTTCGGCCCGGTCTGCGAAGTGGTGCTGCACGACTACCGCGACCCGGAGAGGTCGGTGGTCGCCGTGGCCGGTTCGGTGACCGGGCGGAAGGTGGGCGGGGCGATGAGCGAGATCGGGATGCGCGTCCTGGCCGGCGGCGACGGGGCGGGTGACGAACTGAACTACGTCACCCGCACCCGCGACGGCGGCCTGCTCAAGTCCTCCACGATGGTGCTGCGGGACTCGACCGGTGCCGTCTTCGGCGCGCTCTGCGTCAACCTCGACATCGGCGCCGTCGGTGCGGCGCACCGGCTGCTCGGGGCGCTCGCCGGGGCGGACACCGTCCCCGCGGAGGTGCCCACCACCACCTTCGGCAACGACATCGATTCCGTCGTCGACGCCCTCGTCGACGCCCACCGGTCACAACAGCGGGGCAGCTGGGCCGAACTCGACCGCGCGGAGCGCCTGGAGCTGTTCGGCGGCCTGGACGCCCGCGGGGTCTTCGCCGTGCGCGGCGCCGTCGAGCAGGTCGCCGGCCGGCTCGGCATCTCCCGGGCCTCCGCCTACAGCTACCTCTCCCAGGCCAGGGCCGCCCACGACACCTCCGGAGGATCCGCGTGACGACCACGACCACCCCGCCGGTCACCCCCGACGACGTCCGGGACGCCGCGGCCCGGCTCAAGGGCGTCGCCCACCGCACGCCCGTCCTGCGCTCCCGCACCCTCGACGCGCTCGCCGGCGCGGAGGTGCACCTCAAGTGCGAGAACTTCCAGCGGGTGGGAGCCTTCAAGTTCCGCGGCGCCTTCAACGCCGCCTCCCGGCTCACCCCCGAGCGGCTGTCCCGCGGCATCGCCGCCTACTCCTCCGGCAACCACGCCCAGGCCGTCGCCCTGGCCGCCCGCGAGCTCGGCACCACGGCCGTCATCGTCATGCCCGAGGACGCCCCGCCCTCCAAGCGCGCCGCCACCGAGGGCTACGGCGCCGAGGTCGTCACCTACGACCGGTACACCGGCGACCGTGTCGTCGTCGCCGAGGCCCTCGCCGCCGAGCGAGGGCTGACGCTCATCCCGCCCTACGAACATCCGCACGTCATGGCCGGGCAGGGCACGGCGGCGCTGGAACTGCTGGAGGAGACAGGGGAGCTGGGGGCGCTCCTGCTGCCCGTCGGAGGGGGCGGGCTGATGGCCGGCAGTGCCACGGTGGCCAAGGCGATGTACCCGCGCATCCGGATGATCGGCATCGAACCGGAGGCGGGGGACGACACGAGGCGCTCCCTGGCGGCCGGGCGGCGCGTCAGCGTCCCGGTGCCGCGCACGATCGCCGACGGCCAGGCGCTGCACACGCCCGGGGAACTCACCTTCTCCGTCAACCGGCGGCTCGTGGACGCGATCGAGCTGGTCGGTGACGACGAGATCCGGGAGGCGATGCGGTTCGCCTTCGAGCACCTGAAGATCGTCGTCGAACCGAGCGGCGCCACCCCGCTGGCCGCCCTGCTGACCGGGCGGGCGGGCCCCCTCCCGCGCCGCGTCGGGGTGATCGTCTCCGGCGGCAACGTGGACGCGCGCCGCTTCGCCGACCTGTGCGCGCCGGGGGGCTCCTGAGCTGGCGCCACCCGTCGGGCGGACGGACGATGGAGGCACAGCCTCATCGAGGAGGAGCGTCATGCTGGAGATGAAGACGCTCGACAAGCCGGACGAGCGGCGCGACTACCCCCGAGGCCACCTGGAAGCCGTCCACATGAGTGGACTGGACTTCGCCGTGGCCACGTTCGAACCGGGCTGGCGCTGGTCGGAGTCCGTGGCCCCGCTCGCCGGGACCGACAGCTGCCGGATCCACCACAACGGCTATGTGGTGTCCGGCCGTATGCACATCCGCATGGACGACGGCGCCGAGGGCGAGGTAGGCCCCGGCGACGTCTTCGTCTGCTCGCCCGGCCACGACGCCTGGGTCGTCGGCGACGAGCAGTGCGTGGTGTACGACTTCGCCGGCGGCATGGCCAAGGCGTACGCCAAGACGGACTAGCACCCACCATCCCCTCACCCCGGGCCCGCCGGGGGCGGAGCGCAGGCCTCCCGCCCGCCGGCGGGCCGGCACTTGCCCTTCGGAAACCGATCGGTTTACTCTTTCGGAGACGGGAAACCGATCGGTTTCCCGCTGTGTGCCATGTTGAGGGAGACACCCATGACCGCCATCGAAGGTTCCGTCGCTCTGGTCACCGGCGGCAGCCGCGGCATCGGCCGCGCCCTGGTCGCCGCCCTGTACGAGCGCGGTGCGCGGAAGGTCTACGCGACCGCCCGCGACCCGCGCACCGTCACCCACCCCGACGCCGTGCCGCTCGCCCTGGAGGTCACCGACCCGGCGTCCGTCGCCGCCGCTGCCGAGCGGGCCCAGGACGTCACCCTGCTGATCAACAACGCGGGCGCGGCGGTGAGCGCGAGCTTCCTCGACTCGCCCGTCGAGGACGTCCGGCGCGAGTTCGAGACGAACTTCTACGGTCCGCTCCTGGTCACCCGGGCCTTCGTCCCGGTCATCGAGCGCAACGGCGGCGGCCACCTCCTCAACGTGCACTCCGTGCTGTCCTGGATCGGGGTCGCCGGCTCCTACAGCGCCTCCAAGGCGGCACTGTGGTCGCAGACCAACTCGCTGCGCCTCGACCTCAAGCCGCGCGGCATCGACGTGACGGGCCTGCACGTCGGCTACGTCGACACCGACCTGGCCGCCGGGGTCGACGCGCCCAAGTCCACGGCCGAGAGCGTCGCCGCCCAGGCCCTCGACGGCATCGCGTCCGGCGCCCACGAGGTCCTGGCCGACGACCTCACACGGCGGGTCAAGGCCGGACTGTCGGCCGATCCGGCCGTGCTCTACCCGCAGCTCGCCGCCTGATCACACCGGCAGCAGCCGCGCCACCAGCGCGCTCAACTGCCGGACGTTGCGGCACTCGTGCATCTCCACCAGCTCGGCGTACGCCGGCGCGACCGAGTCGCCGGTGCCCCAGCGGTCGCGCTGCTCGGGATTGAGCCAGTACACGCGGCGGGCCCGTTCACCGATCCGGGCGAGCGCCGGCAGGTTCGGATCGCTGCGGTTCGTGCGCGCGTCCCCCAGGACGAACACGGTCGTGCGCGAACCGACCGCGTCGGCCCAGTGCTCGGCGAACTCGCCCAGCGCCATGCCGTAGTCGCTGCTGCCGTGGTAACCGGTGACCGCCGCCTCCGCCTGGATGCGCACGCCGAGTCCCTCCGGGTCGGCGGCGCCGTGCCGGAGCAGGCCCGTCACCTCGTCGATCCGGTTGACGAAGGCGAACACCCGCACCTTGCCGAACTGGTCGTGCAGTGCCTGCACCAGCAGCATGGTGAAGTCGGAGAAGCCGGACACCGATCCCGACACATCGCACAGCAGCACCAGCTCGGGGCGGGCGGGGCGGCGCCGGCGCAGCACCGGACGCATCGGCACCCCGCCCGTGGAGAGCGAGCCGCGCAGCGTCCGCCGCAGATCGATCGCGCCGCGGGAGGCGCGGCGGCGCCGGGCCGCGAGCCGGGTCGCGAGCTTGCGGGCGAGCGGCTGGACCGTGCGGCGCAACTCGGCCAGCCGGTCCTTGCCCGCGAAGAGGAAGTCGACCCGGTCGGCGGTCGGGGCGACCGCCCGCCGGGCGATCTCGTCGCGTCCCCGCCGCTCGGCGACGCGGCGCCGGGCCTCCGCGGTCACCATCGCGCGGAACGCCTCGATCCGCCGTCGGATCTCGTCCTCGAGCAGCCGGTCCGCGAAGCCCTGGCTGCCGCCCGCACCGCGCACCTGGTCCCGCACGCGGGCCATCAGGGTCTGCGGCCGCAGCCGCTCCAGCGCCTGGTACGACGACCAGCCGTCCGACTCGGGCGAGGAGCCGTAGCCGCCGAAACCGTCGACGGCCTCGATCGCCAGTCGGCCCAGCAGGGCGCGGTCGTCCGCGGCCAGCGCGCCCGCCAGCCGGTCGCGCAGATCCTCCCGCCCGGCGGGCTCCCCGGCGGGAGCACCGACCCCGCGCGGGAAGTACAGGTCGAAGAGGGCTTCGAACACCCCCCGCTGCCCCGGCCCGTGCAGCAGGGTCGCCGCGAGGCCCTCGCGCAGCAGCTCCCGGTCGGCGAGGCCGAGTTCCGCCACCGCCCGCGCGGCGTCCACCGTCTGACCGGTGCCGATCCGGACGCCGTGCGCGCGCAGCGCCCCCACCAGGGAGGTCAGCCGCTCCCCGACACCGGCCGCTGCGCTCACAGGGCCTCCGGGTCGAGCTTGGCCGCGGCCTTCAGCACGTCGTCCTGGTGCTTGAGGAGCACGCCGAGCGTGGCCCGCACGACGGACCCGTCCAGGGTGCCGGCGCCGAGTTCCAGCAGGGTGCGCGCCCAGTCGACGGTCTCGGCGACCGACGGGGCCTTGCGCAGGTCCATCGCCCGCAGCGCCCCGACGACGCGGACGACGGACCGGGCCAGTGCCTCGTCCAGCCCGGGCACCCGCAGCCGTACGATCCGGCGCTCCAGCTCCTCGTCCGGGAAGCCGATGTGCAGGAACAGGCAGCGGCGGCGCAGCGCCTCGGACAGCTCCCGGGTGGCGTTGGAGGTGAGGACGACGAAGGGGCGGCGCGTCGCGGTGATGGTGCCCAGCTCCGGGACGGTCACCTGGAAGTCGCTGAGCACCTCCAGGAGCAGGCCCTCCACCTCGACGTCCGCCTTGTCGGTCTCGTCGATCAGCAGCACCGTCGGGTCGTCACCCCGGATGGCCGTCAGCAGCGGCCGCGTGAGGAGGAACTCCTCGCTGAAGATGTCCGTGCGGGTCTCGTCCCACGTCTCGTCGCGGCCCGCGCTGATGCGCAGGAGCTGCTTGGCGTGGTTCCACTCGTACAGCGCGCGGGACTCGTCGACGCCCTCGTAGCACTGCAGGCGGACCAGCCGGGCGCCCGCGATCCGGGCGACCGCCTTGGCCAGTTCCGTCTTGCCGACCCCGGCCGGCCCCTCCACCAGCAGCGGCTTGCCGAGGCGGTCGGCGAGGAAGACGGTGGTGGCGACGGCGGGGGAGGCGAGATAGCCGGCCTCGGCCAGGCGGGCGGAGACCTCGTCGACGGATGTGAACAACGAAGACCTCCGGGCTGGGTGGGAGCGGCGAACGGCACTATCTAAGCGCTTGTTCACCGTTGCTGTCACGGGTCCGCCGGCCCGCGGCAGGTCAAAACCGATCGGTTTCCCCCGGGGTGGTGTGCGCGGTACCCTCGCCTTCATGGCCACGACTGACAAGGCGTCCACCCGCGACCGGCTGCTCGACGCGGCGGCCGACCTCTTCTACCGCGAGGGCGTCTCCATCGGTGTCGAGACGCTGTGCCGCAGCGCCGGGGTCTCCAAGCGCTCCATGTACCAGCTCTTCGCGAGCAAGGACGAGGTCCTCGCCGCCAGCCTCGACCGGCTGCTCCCGCAGTACGAGGCGCGCCTCGCCCCCGCCCCGGAGGAGGCTCCGCCCGGCACCCCGCGCGAGAGCATCCTGGGCGTCTTCGAACGGCTGGAGAAGGCCGCCGCCGACCCCGCCTACCTGGGCTGCCCCTACCTCGCGGCGCTCGTCGAGCTGAAGAACCCCGCCCACCCGGCGAGCACGGTCGCCCGAGGGGCCAAGGAGCGGCTGCGCGGCTTCTTCCGCACCCGGGCCGCCGAAGGCGGAGCCCGTGACCCCGAGCTGCTGGCCCGTCAGCTGATGCTCGTCTTCGACGGGGCCAGCGCCCGGGCGGGAGCGGGGATCGAGACCCTGGACGGGCTCACCACCGCGACCGTGACCGCGCTGCTGGACGCCTCCGGGACGCGCTGAGAACGGCCGCGCCCCGACCGCCCTCCGCATCTGCCCGCTCACGCCGCGGCCGCCACCGCCCGCACCGCGTCGGTGCGTAGCACCCGCCGGGCCGTCGCCAGGCCGGTCCCGAGAGTCACCGCCGCGGCGACGGCCACCACCCCGAGCCACACGCCGAACACCTGGCCGGGCAGCACCCCGTACGTGCGGACCACGGTGAAGGGCACGATCCCCGCCAGGGCGGCCAGCGTGCCGCAGCACACGCCGGTCACCGTCAGCACCAGCCCCTCGGCGCCCACCACGCCCAGCACCTGCCGGACGGTCGCCCCGGCCAGCCGCTGCTGCCCGAACTCCCGCTCACGGTAGGAGGTCGCCGCGTACAGGGAGTTGACCAGCATGACGCAGACGAAGACCACGATGATGCCGACGACCGTGACGTTGAGCGTCTCCAGGTTCTTCGCGTCGACCGACTTCACGGCCCCCGAAGCAGCGACGGCGTCGCTCTCCACCGCCTGCATCGTCAGCGTCGCCGTCGCGACGGCCGTGAACAGGATCAGCGACATCAAAATCCCGGCGAGCTGCCCGGCCCGCTCCCGCAGATTGCGCACCGCCAGCCACCCGCTCGCCCCGGTGAGCGGCAGCCGGTCCAGGACCACCGCCAGCAGCCTCGGCGCCTTCAGCGCGGCGCCGACCGACAGCAGGATCGCCCCGTAGGCCGGCGGCGCCATCAGCGCGGCGTCCGTCGCCGAGAACGCGAACGTCGAACCCACCGACGCGGCACCCACGGCCAGGGCCGCGTAAGCGAGAACCGCCCTCGCCCGCCCCCGCTCCCGGCCGCGGCCGGCCGCTCGCCGCACGGCGAGGAAGGCGGCACCCGCCGCGGCGAGCAGGGTGATGCCGAACCCGGTCGAGGAGGCCACCGGCCCGAAGGAGAACTCCACCGACCGCGCGACCTGCCCGCTGTCCCGGAACACCTCGAGCAGCGCCCGGCCGCCGAGCACCGCCGGGCCCACGGCCAGCGCGGCGCCCACCAGGGCCACGGCCACCGCCTCACCCACGACCATCCGCTTGATCTGCCCCGGCGTCGCCCCCGAGCAACGCAGCAGATCGAGTTCGGATGCGCGCTGACGCACGGTCACCGTCAGCGTCGAGGCGATCGCGAAGAACACCAGCAGGGTGCCGTAGCCGCCCACCACGCCCGCCGCCGTGGACAGGGTCTGCGCACTGACCGGGTCCACCCCAGGCTGTGCGGCGGTGTCGTGCAGCGCGTTGAACGCCATGATGATCGCGGCGCCCAGGAACGCGGACAGCAGCGTCGCGAGGAACCGCCCGGGCCGCTGCCGCACCGACCGCATCGCCAGTACGAACATCGCTCACACCCCCGCCGTCGCGTCGTCGCCCAGGTGCGCCAGCCGCTCGGCGACCGCGTCCGCCGTCGGCGCCCGGAGCCGGCCCGCCAGCCGGCCGTCCGCGAGGAACAGCACGGTGTCGGCCCAGGAGGCGGCGACCGGGTCGTGCGTCACCATCACCACCGTCCGGCCGTGCACCCGCACCGCCTGCTGCAGCAGCCGCAGCACGTCCCGGGCGCTGCGCGAGTCCAGCGCGCCCGTCGGCTCGTCCGCGAAGATCACCCGTGGTTCGGTGACCAGTGCCCGGGCGATCGCCACCCGCTGGCGCTGCCCTCCGGAGAGCTGGTCCGGCCGGTGCCCGAGCCGGTCGCCGAGACCGACGGCCGCCAGTACCTCCCGCACGCGGCGCCGGTCGACGCGCCGCCCGGCCAGTTTCAGCGGCAGCACCGTGTTCTGCGCGACCGTCAGCGTCTCCAGCAGGTTGTACTGCTGGAACACGAACCCGATCCGGCCGCGGCGGAACTTCGTCAGCTCCGCCTCGCCGCCGCCCGTCAGTTCGGTGCCGTCGACCCGCACGATCCCGCTGTCGGGCCGGTCCAGACCCGCCGCGCACTGCAACAGGGTCGACTTGCCCGAACCCGAGGGCCCCATCACCGCCGTGAACGTGCCGCGCCCCAGCCCGAGCGTCACCCCGTCCAGCGCGGTCACGGCACCCTCGCCGCTGCCGTACGTCTTGGTGACCTCGACCAGCCGCAGTGCCTCGGCGGCGGGCTCCCGGTCCTGCTCCTGCCGTGCCCCGGTGCGGAACATCTCCTCGTCCCCCTTCGTCCGACACGCCCTGTGTCCCGCCTCGACGCTACGGAGAACGGGGCGTGGCCACACTGGCCGCAGAACCCGTATCGGGGGGTGTACTCAGCGACACCCCCGGGGTACCTGATCACTCCCGTACGGAAAGGGTTGGAACGGCATGCAGATCGATCTGAAGGGCCGCACCGCTCTGGTGACCGGCTCCACGCAGGGCATCGGCGCCGCCATCGCCACGGGCCTGGCCCGGGCGGGCGCCCGGGTGGGCGTCAACGGCCGCTCGCCCGAGCGGGTGCAGCAGGCGGTGGAACGGATGCGCGGCGAGGCGCCCGGCGCCGAACTGGTCCCGGTGGCCGCCGACGTGACCGGCGACGAGGGCGCCCGGCAGGCCGTGGACGCGCTCGGGCAGGTGGACATCCTCGTCAACAACCTCGGCATCTTCGGGTCCGCCGATCCACTGGAGATCAGCGACGACGAGTGGCGCCGCTACTTCGACGTGAACGTGCTGTCCGCCGTGCGCCTGACCCGGCTCGTCCTGCCCAGCATGACCGAGCGCGGCTGGGGACGGATCTTGAACGTCGCCAGCGACTCGGCGGTCGTCATCCCCGCCGAGATGATCCACTACGGCATGTCCAAGACGGCCCTGCTCGCGGTCGGCCGCGGCTTCGCCAAGCAGGCCGCCGGCACCGGCGTGACGGTGAACTCCGTCATCGCCGGCCCCACCCACACCGGCGGCGTCGAGGACTTCGTCTACCAGCTCGTCGACCGCGACCTGCCGTGGGACGAGGCCCAGCGCGCCTTCATGAAGCAGCACCGGCCCCAGTCCCTGCTGCAACGGCTGATCGAACCGGAGGAGATCGCCCACATGGTCGTCTACCTCGCCTCGGACCAGGCCTCCGCGACCACCGGCGGTGCCCTGCGGGTCGACGGCGGCTACGTCGACTCGATCCTGCCCTGACGCCCGGCCGGTCCCGCTCAGCCCTCGCTCACCAGCACCACCTCCAGCGTGCGCGGGCCGTGCACCCCCTCGACCCGGTCCAGCTCGAT
This sequence comes from Streptomyces sp. NPDC053665, assembly GCF_055585285.1. Lineage (NCBI taxonomy): Bacteria > Bacillati > Actinomycetota > Actinomycetes > Kitasatosporales > Streptomycetaceae > Streptomyces > Streptomyces sp. NPDC053665. Next base: position 490,344 of record NZ_JBVJKK010000001.1, on the reverse strand, counting down.
GTCACTGGTCGCCGACGGCCCGGAGATCCACGTCAATGGACGCGCCGGGTCGAGGCGTCCGAGCGCCTGCGGCACGGAGGAGACGACCTGGCCGGGGACGCGCACCACACAGATGTGGTGGTCCGGGACGAGGGTGATCCGCCGGCGGCCCTGGTCGGGCGAGCCGTCCAGCACGATGGTGCCGGTCTCGGCGACGGCGACGGCGCAGCCGGTGACCACGCTGTCCACCCGGTCGAGTTCCCGCGGGGTGCTCTCCGCCCGGTCCGCCACCCGCGGCACGCCCGTCGCCACCAGCCACCCCGGCGGAACCCCGGGCGGCACCAGCACCGACGCCGATCCGCGCTCCCGCAGCAGCGCGGCGATCAGCCCGGCCAGTCCGTCGCCGTCCGTGCGGTGCACCACCGCCCGGTAGTCCGCCAGGTTCTCGGCCAGCAGCTCCACCGTCTCCGCGACCCCGCGCCGGCCGTGCTCCCGCAGGTAGGCGCGCGTGAACGGCGGCTCGTCGTGCGGCAGGTCCGCCAGGGCGCGCCGCACCCGGCCCAGGATCCGCTCCCTGCTGCTCACGTCGCGCCGCCCTTCCCGCCGTCCGTCCGCCGCCACCAGTCCCGGAACGGCTCGGCGGGCACCCGCGGCAGGTCCCTCGTCCCGCTCCAGGCCCGGCCCGGTCCCGGCAGGGTGCGGGGGTGGAAGCGCCGGGTGCGGGAGGCGGCCCGCTGGCCGGTGCGCAGCACACCCGGGTGCGTCAGCGCCCAGCGGGCCGCACGCATCGCCGCCCGCTCCGCCGCGTGCCCCATGGCCGGCCGCAGGACCACCTTGTCGCCCCCGCGGACCGCCCCGCCGCCCTGCACGACCCGCTCCCTCAAGTGCACCAGCACCTCCGGGATGTCGATGGCGACCGGGCACACCTCGTAGCACGCCCCGCACAGGGAGGACGCGTACGGCAGGGAGGCGTCGATCTCGCTTCCCGTGCCGCGCAGTTGCGGGCTGAGGATGGCCCCGATCGGCCCCGGGTAGACCGAACCGTAGGCGTGCCCTCCGGCCCGCTCGTACACCGGGCAGACGTTGAGGCACGCCGAGCAGCGGATGCAGCGCAGGGCCTGCCGGCCGACCTCGTCGGCGAGGGTGTCGGTGCGGCCGTTGTCGAGCAGCACCAGGTGGAACGCCCGGGGGCCGTCCCCGTCGGCCGTGCCGGTCCAGGTCGAGGTGTACGGGTTCATGCGCTCGGCCGTCGAGGAGCGGGGGAGGGTCTGCAGGAACACCTCCAGGTCCTGCCACGTCGGCACGGTCTTCTCGATGCCGACGACCGAGATCAGCGTCTCGGGCAGGGTCAGGCACATCCGCCCGTTGCCTTCGGACTCCACGACCACCAGGGTGCCCGTCTCGGCGACCATGAAGTTGGCTCCCGAGATGCCGACCTTGGCGCGCAGGAACTTCTCCCTCAGGTGCAGCCGGGCCGCCTCGGCCAGTTCGGCGGGCGCGTCGGTCAGGCCGTCGGGGGCCGGGCGGCCCCAGGAGGCCATCCGGTCCCGGAAGACGTCGCGGATCTCGCCCCGGTTGCGGTGGATGGCCGGGACGAGGATGTGCGAGGGGCGGTCCTCGCCCAACTGCACGATCAGCTCGGCGAGATCCGTCTCGTAGGCGCGGATGCCCGCGGCCTCGAGCGCCTCGTTCAGCCCGATCTCCTGCGTGGCCATCGACTTGACCTTCACGACCTCCGACTCGCCGGTCGCCCGCACCAGCCGTGTGACGATCTCGTTGGCCTCGTCGGCGTCGGCGGCCCAGTGCACGACACCGCCCGCCGCGGTGACCGCCTCCTCCAACTGCACCAGGTAGCGGTCCAGATGGCGCAGGGTGTGGTCCTTGATCTGCTTGCCCGCCTCGCGCAGTCCGGCCCAGTCGGAGAGCTCCGCCACGGCCCTGGCCCGCTTGGCGCGGATCGTGTGCGTGGCGTGCCGCAGATTGCCGCGCAGCCGGTCGTCGGCCACCGCCTCCCGCGCCGCCTCCGGGAACGCCGGCATCCCTAGGTATGTCCCGCTCACCGTGCCGGTTCCTCCTCCGTGCTCGCCAGGATCTCCGCGAGGTGCACCGGCCGCATGCCGGTCCGCAGCCGGGTCATCGTCCCGCCGAGGTGCATCAGGCAGGAGTTGTCGGCCGCGCACAGCACCTCGGCGCCCGTCGACTCGGCGTGGCGCACCTTGTCGACGCCCATCGCCGCCGAGACGTCGGGGTTCTTCAGGGCGAAGGTGCCGCCGAAGCCGCAGCACTCCTCGGCGCCCGGCAGTTCGGCCAGTTCCAGTCCCCGCACTGCCCGCAGCAGCCGCTTCGGGCGCTCGCCGAGCCCGAGCGCGCGCAGCCCGTGGCAGGTCGGGTGGTAGGTGACCTTGTGCGGGTAGTAAGCACCGACGTCGGTCACGCCCAGCACGTCCACTAGGAACTCGGTGAGTTCGTACGTCTTCGGCACCACCGGCGCGAGCGTGGCCGCGAGGGCGCCGCCCCGCCCCTCGGCCCGGGCCCGCTCGCCCATCCGCGGGTACAACTCCCGCACCATCGCCCCGCACGACCCGGACGGTGTCACGATCGCCTCGTAGCCGCCGAAGACCTCGGCGAAGTTCCGGGCGAGGGGCTCGGCCTCGTGCCGGTAGCCGGTGTTGTAGTGCGCCTGCCCGCAGCAGGTCTGCCCCGCGGGGAAGTCGACGTCGACGCCCAGCCGGGTCAGCAGCTTCACCACGGCACGTCCGGTGTCCGGATAGAGCGTGTCGTTCACGCAGGTCAGGAACAGGGCGACGCGCATCGTCCTCCTCGGGGCCGATCATCGGACGTGTGCAGCGTAGTTGCGGTCGGCGGGCCCGGGGGAGAGCCCGTCGGGAGCGGCGGGGCGGGCCGTGCGGCACACCACCGCGCGGTCGCGCCCCGCGGTCCGCGCCGCGTCGGCGCCCGGGTGCGCACGGGCGGGGTCGCGGTCCGCCGCGGAAGCCCCCGGCAGCGACTCGGAGATCGACGGACCCGCGTCGCCGACCGCGAGGTCCACGCCGCCGAAGACCGGCACGGCCTGACGGAACGCCTCGGCCGTCCGTCCCTTGGGCGTGGCGCCCACGGTCACGGCGACGGCCCGGCGGGGGCGCGCGGATCCGCGGCGACGGCCCGCTGCCGCCGTCCGGGCCGGCGGCGGCCACGCAGCCCGTCCGCACGCCCGGCCTGAACGGCCGTTCAGCAGGATTTCATGATCGAAGGGCCTCCGGCCGGACGTCGCCTGTGATGAACTGGGACGCGGTCCGAAAATCCGTCCGTCCCGGGAGCCTCGTTGACCCTCAGCTACCGCCAGCCCGGAGTGGTCCTCACCGACCGCCGCTTCACCGTCCCCCTCGACCACGACCGCCCCGAGGGCGAGACGATCGAGCTGTACGCCCGCGAGGCCGTCGCGAGCGACAGGGCCGGGCACGACCTGCCGTGGCTGCTCTACCTCCAGGGCGGACCCGGCTTCGGCGCGGACCGCTCCGTCGGCCGGCCCGGCTGGCTCGGCCGGGCCCTGAAGGAGTACCGCGTCCTGCTCCTCGACCAGCGCGGCACCGGTCACTCCACGCCCGCCACCCGCCAGACGCTCCCGCTGCGCGGCGGCCCCACCGAGCAGGCCGACTACCTCACGCACTTCCGGGCCGACTCCATCGTCCGCGACTGCGAGGCCATCCGCGCCGGGGTCACGGGCGGCAGGCCCTGGACCGTGCTCGGGCAGAGCTTCGGCGGGTTCTGCGTGACCAGCTACCTCTCCCTGGCCCCCGAGGGACTGGCCACCGCGCTCGTCACCGGCGGGCTGCCCTCCCTCGACGCCCACGCCGACGACGTCTACCGGGCCGCCTACCCGCGCGTCGAACGCAAGGTCATGGCCCACTACGCCCGTTACCCGCAGGACGTCGAACGGGCCCGCCGGATCGCCGACCACCTCCTGACGCACGACGTCCTCCTGCCGAACGGCTACCGGTTCACCGTGGAGGCCTTCCAGACGCTCGGCATCCTCCTCGGCACCGGCGACGGCACCCACCGCCTGCACCACCTGCTGGAGGACGCCTTCGTCCGCACCCCGCAGGGCCCCACCCTCTCCGACGCCTTCCTGGAACAGGTCCAGACCCAGCTGTCCTTCGCCCGCCACCCGCTCTACGCCCTGGTCCACGAGTCGATCTACGGCCAGGACAGCCGGCCCACCGACTGGTCGGCCGAGCGGGTCCGCGCCGAGTTCCCGCAGTTCGACGCCGCCAAGGCGCTCGCGGGCGACGAACCGCTGCTGTTCACCGGAGAATCGATTCACCCCTGGATGTTCGCGTGCGACCCGGCCCTGCGCCCGCTGCGCGAGACGGCGGAGCTGCTCGCCGCCCGCACCGACTGGACGCCCCTGTACGACCCGGCCCGCCTCGCCGCCAACGACGTCCCCGTCGCCGCGGCCGTCTACCACGACGACATGTACGTCGACACGGCACACGCGCTGCGCACCGCCCGGACGGTCCGGGGCCTGCGCACCTGGGTCACCGACGAGTTCGAGCACGACGGCGTCCGCGCCGGCGGCCCGCGCGTCCTGGACCGGCTGCTGGCCCTGGCCCGGGACGAGGTCTGAGGCCGCGCCGGACGGCGAGCGCCGGCGGTCCGCGCACTAGTCTGCGGACATGACGACCGATCAACTGAAGCCCATGCCGGACGACTGGCGGCGCGCGCTCGCGGTCGTGGCCCATCCGGACGACCTCGAGTACGGCTGCTCCGCGGCCATCGCCGCATGGACCGACGAGGGCCGCGAGGTCGCCTACGTCCTGGCGACCCGGGGCGAGGCCGGGATCGACACGATCGAGCCCGAGCGGTGCGGTGCGCTGCGCGAGCGGGAGCAGCGGGCCAGTGCGGCGGTGGTCGGTGTCTCGGAGGTGGAGTTCCTCGACCACCGCGACGGGGTGATCGAGTACGGCACCGCCCTGCGCCGCGACATCGCCGCCGCGATCCGCCGGTACCGCCCCGAACTGGTCATCACCCTCAACCACCGGGACACCTGGGGCGGTGTCGCCTGGAACACCCCCGACCACGTGGCCGTCGGCCGGGCCACGCTCGACGCGGCCGGGGACGCCGGCAACCGGTGGATCTTCCCGGAACTGGCCGAGCAGGGCCTCGCCCCCTGGGACGGGGTGCGCTGGGTCGCGGTCGCGGGCTCCGCCACCCCCACCCACGCCGTGGACGCGTCGCCGGGCATGGAGCGGGCCGTGGCCTCCCTGCTGGAGCACCGCAGCTACATCGAGGTGCTGACCGACGAGGACCCGGAGACGTACGTGCGCGGCTTCCTGACGCAGCACGCGCAGACCATGGGGGAGCGGTTCGGGGGCCGCCCGGCCGTGGCGTTCGAAGTGTTCGCCAGATGACCTGACGAGAAGGATCCGCATCATGACGGGGGAGACCATGGCGGGAAAGAGCACGACGGGGGAGACCACGGCGGGGGCGACCACGGTGGGGGAGACCAGGACGGGCGGCGAGGAGCTCGCCGCCCGCTTCGAGGAGCACCGGGGACGGCTCAGGGCGGTGGCCCACCGCATGCTCGGCTCACCGGCCGAGGCAGAGGACGCCGTCCAGGAGGCGTGGCTGAGGCTCAGCCGGGCCGGTGACGGCGGCATCGGCAATCTGGGCGGCTGGCTCACCACGGTCACCGGCCGCATCTGCCTGGACCTGCTGCGCTCGCGCGCGGCACGCCGTGAGGACCCGATGGGCGACTCGGCGGACCTGCCGGCCGTGTTCGTCCCCGACCCGGTGCTGGGACCGCTGCCGGGCCCCGACCCGGCGGAGGCGGTCCTGCGGGACGACGCGGTGGGCCTGGCCCTGCTCGTGGTGCTGGAGAACCTGGCTCCGGACGAGCGGCTCGCGTTCGTGCTGCACGACCTGTTCGCCGTGCCCTTCGACGACCTCGCCCCGATCGTGGAGCGCGCTCCGGCCGCGACCCGGCAGCTGGCGAGCCGGGCCCGCCGCCGGGTGCGCGGGGCCACGCCGGCGTCGGAACCGGACCTCGGGCGGCAGAAGGAGGTGCTCGACGCCTTCCTGGCGGCCTCACGCGCCGGGGACTTCGAGGCGCTGCTGGCGCTGCTGCACCCCGACGTGGTGCTGCGCGCCGACTCCGGCGCGCTGGTGCGCGGTGCGGCCGCCTCCAAGCTGGTGCGGGGCGCGAGGACGGTCGCGGAGCAGGCACTGCTGTTCGCCCGCATCGCGCGGTCCGCGAAACTGATGCTCGTCAACGGCACGGTCGGGGTGGTCGACGCGCCCGGGGGCCGGCTGCGCTCGGTCATGGGCGTGACGATCGACGGCGGACGCATCACCGGCCTGTACGTCCTGGCCGACCCCGAGCGGCTGGAGCGCGTACGGCTGCCGGAGGACCCGGAGCCGGCAGACGAGCGGTGACCGGTCGTTTCGTATGCTGAACGGCATGCGAGATCCCCATGCCGCGCGAGCGGAACTGCGCGGCGACTGCGAGCGGTGCTTCGGGCTGTGCTGCGTCGCCCTGCCCTTCGCCGCCTCGGCCGACTTCGCCGTCGACAAGGCCGCGGGCACGCCCTGCCGCAACCTCGGCGAGGACCACCGCTGCGGCATCCACGCCCGGTTGCGGCAGACGGGGTTCACCGGCTGCACGGTCTACGACTGCTTCGGCGCCGGGCAGCAGGTCTCGCAGATCACCTTCGGCGGGCGGGGGTGGCGGGCCGGGCCGCCCGAGCACGCCCGCCGCATGTTCGACGTGTTCCCGGTCGTCCGGCAGCTGCACGAACTGCTCTGGTACCTCACCGAGGCGCTCACCCTGCCCGCGGCCCGGCCGGTGCACCCCGAGGTGCGCAAGGCGCTGCGCAGGACCCGGGAACTGGCCGGCGGGAGTCCCGAGCAGCTCGCCGCGCTCGACGTGGCGGCCCACCGCCAGGAGGTCAACGTCCTGCTGCTGAGGACGAGCGAGCTGGCCCGCGCCGGGGTCAAGGGCCGCAGGAAGGACCGCCGGGGCGCGGACCTGATGGGCGCCCGCCTCAAGGGCGCCGATCTGCGCGGGGCCAGTCTGCGCGGCGCGTACCTCATCGCCGCCGACCTCACCGGGGCCGACCTCAGGGACGCCGACCTCATCGGGGCGGACCTGCGGGACGCCGACCTCACCGACGCCGATCTGACCGGGGCGTTCTTCCTCACCCAGCCCCAGCTGAACGCGGCCCGGGGGAGCGCCGGGACCCGGCTGCCCGGCTCAGTCACCCGCCCCGGGCACTGGGAGGCGCGGCGCTGAGACCCGCTCCGGCGCCGCCGCGGTGCGGCGCTGTGGACGCAGTCGCAGGCCCTCCGGCATCAGCGTCAGCCGTTCCGTCACCCGCAGCCGGTAGTCCGGCTCGGGCAGCAGCTCGTAGCGGCGCAGCAGCAGGCCCAGCACCAACGTGGCCTCGTGCAGGGCGAACTGGCGGCCGATGCACGCCCGGGCACCCGTCCCGAACGGCTTGAAGGTGTGCGGCGAGCGGGTCCGTACCGCCGTCGCCTCGAAGCGGTCCGGGTCGAAGCGGTCCGCGTCCGCGCCCCACACGTCGGGATCCCGGTGCAGCATGGGCGTCAGCACCAGCGCCCACGCCCCTTGCCGCATCGGGTGCTCCCCGGCCAGGACCGTGTCCTCGCGCGCCTCCCGCGCGAAGGCGGGCGCGGTGGGCCACAGCCGCAGTGACTCGTCCAGCACCCGGCGCAGGTAGCGCAGGCGCGCCACCTGGTCGTACGCGGGCTGCGCCGCGTCGCCCCAGACCCGGTCCACCTCGGCGCGGGCCCGGGCGGCGGCCCCCGGATTCCGGGAGAGATAGTGCAGGGCGAAGGAGAGCGCGCCGGAGGTCGTCTCGTGCCCGGCGACCAGGAAGGTGATGACCTGGCGGCGGACGTTCTGCGGGGCGAGCCGTTCACCGGTCTGCGGATGCGCCGTGTCCAGCATGCGGTCGAGGAGGTCGCCGTCCCCCGGTCCGCCCGCCCGCCGGGCCCGGATCAGCTCGTCCACCGTGTGGTCGAGGTGGGCGATGTCGGCCGCGTTGCGGCGGCTCGCGCCGCGCAGCAGCAGGGGGGCCAGCGGGAAGGGCACGGTGTTGAGCCGCTGCGCGTAGGTCAGGGTGCCGACCATCGCGGTGACGAAGGGATGCGGCCGGGAGCGCTCGAACGACCCGAAGTCGTGGCCGAAGCCGGTGCGCGCGATCGTCTCCAGCGTCAGCTTGGTCATGTCGCCCGGCACGTCCACGGTGCGGCCGGCCGCGGCCGCCCGGTCCCAGTGCTCCGTCAGCCGCCCGGCGACGGCCAGCATCATCGGGTGGTAGCCCGCCATCGCCTCGCGGGAGAACCCCGGGGCGAGCACGTCGTGCGCCAGCTGCCAGTTCGGCTCGTGGTTGTACGCCGTGAACAGCCCGTCCCCGGCGACCGGCCGCAGATTGGCGACCCCGAGCCCCACGTGCTTGGCGAACCGCGACTCGTCCGCGAGGTCGGCCGCGTGCCGGCCGCCCCAGACGAAGACGAACTCCTTGCCGAACGCCCGGCGCCGGAAGACCGGCCCGAGCCGGTGGGCGTAGCGCATCGAGTCCTGGATCGGGGTGCTCCGGTTCACGCCCAGCACGTCGCCGAGCAGCGGGACGCGGTGCGGCGGGTGCGGTATGCGGTCCAGTTCCGGCCAGTCCAGCTCGGCACTGCGGAAACCCTTGGGCCGCCGTGCCCCTTCCGGCGCCTGAGGCATGACGCGATCTCCCTTGCTCCTGCGGCCTGTTCGCCCGTGTTGTACGCGAGTTCAACAGCGCGCCTCAGTCTGGTGCCGTTGTTGAACCGGCGTCAAGTAAAGTGCGGGCATGGCCGCGAACCAGGGCGGGCGCACGCGCCGCCGGCTCAGCACGCAGGAGCGCCGGGAGCAGCTTCTGGCGGTGGGGGCGCGGCTGTTCTCGGACAGCCCGTACGACGACGTGTGGATCGAGCAGGTGGCCGAGATCGCCGGGGTCTCGCGCGGGCTGCTGTACCACTACTTCCCGACCAAGCGGGACTTCTTCGCGGCGGTCGTCGAGCGGGAGAGCGAGCGCATGCTGCGGATGACCGCGGCGGTGCCGGGCCGGCCGGTGCGCGAGCAACTCGCCGAGGGGCTCGACACGTTCCTGGAGTACGTGCGGGAGCACGCCCACGGGTACCGCGCCTTCCACCGCGCCGACGCGGCGGGTGACCAGGCGGTGCGGCGCGTCTACCGGCGGGCGCTGGCCGCGCAGGAGCGGCAGATCCTCGCCGCGCTCGCCGCCGACCCGGAGTTCGGGCCCGAGGTCGGCGTGCGGCCCGAGGTCCGCCTGGCCGTGCGCGGCTGGCTGGCCTTCACCACGGCGGTCTGCCTGGAGTGGCTGCGCGGCACGGAGGTGAGCCGGGACCAGGTCCGCGAGGTGTGCGCCCGCGCCCTGCTGGGTGTTCTCACCCCCTGACGATCCCGCCGGGACGGGCGGACCTTGTTGGCTCACGCCCTGATCTCCGATAGGTTAGGTGAGGCTTACCTAAGGAGGTCTGGAATGGGTGACGACAGGCACAGCTGGACGGCCGCTCCCTCGGCGGCGGAGCAGGCCCGCTCGGTGCTCGCCGCCGCGTGGTCCTGCTCGGTGACCGCCGAGAGCACGCGCGAGGAGCTGGTCGGGGCGCACACGGTCACGGACGACGGCCGGGTGCTCGTGGAGGTGCCGGAGGACAGCGCCCTGCTCACCGCCGCGATCTGCGCGCCCCGCGGCGAGCCGTCCGCGGTGCTGGAGTTCGCCGACGTCGCCCCCGTCCCCGTACGCACCCGCGTCCGCGCCCGGTTGTGGCTCGCCGGCTGGTTCGCCGTGGAGGAGGGCCGCCTGGCCTTCACACCGACGCGGGTGGTGCTGCGCCGGACGTCCGGGGCGGTGGTCGTGGACCTCGGCGACTTCGCCGCCGCCGCACCCGACCCGCTCACCACGGCCGAGGCCCGGCTGCTGACCCATCTCGCCGACTGCCACGCCGACGCGGTCGAACGCCTCACCCGCCTCGTCGAGCCCGACAGCCTGCACGGGGCGGTGCGCGTCCAGCCGCTAGCCGTCGACCGGCACGGACTGACCCTGCGCATCGAAAGGGCCCGCACCCACGGCGACGTCCGGCTCGCCTTCCACGCGCCCGCCGACGACGTCGCGCAGCTCACCGAGCGGATGCACGTGCTGCTCGGGCAGGCCGCCGCCGCGTCCTGCCCGCGTGCCCTACAGCGGCAGCGCGCAGACGGCGACGGCTGAGGGGAACGGTTCCCCGGCCCGGCGCAGCCCGCCGTCCTCCTCGGCCACGTGGAAGACGGTCACGGTGGAGGACTTCTGGTTCGCCGCGAACAGCAGCGTGCCCTCGGGGGAGAGGGCGATCTGCCGCGGGAACTCCCCGCCCACCGGCACCGTGTCCAGCAGCCTCAGCCGGGCGCCGTCCCCCTCGACCGCATAGCGCGTGAGGCTGTCGTCACCCCGGTTGGCGAGATAGGCGAACCGGCCGTTCGCCGTGACCAGCAGCTGCGCCGGGTAGCTGGTGCCCGGGCCGGTGCCGGTGGACTGCGCCTCGCCCACGCGCAGCCGCCCGGTGGCCGGGTCGTACGCGCACACGGCCACGGTGTTGTCCACCTCGTCGGCGAGGTAGGCGTACCGGCCGCCGGGGTGGAAGGTCAGATGCCGCGGGCCGGCGCCCGGCCGGGTCCGGGCCCGGGAGACCTCGGCGAGCGTGCCCGCCCGCTCGTCGAGTCGGTAGGTGTACACGGTGTCGGTGCCGAGGTCGACGGCGAGGACATGGCCGCCGTCCGGGCTCGTGACGATCTGGTGGGCGTGCGGGCCGTCCTGGCCGGGGCCGGGCGGCGGGCTCGCATGGGTCACCAGATCGGTGCGCTCACCGAGGGACCCCGACGGGTCGATCGGGTGGACGGCCACGCTGCCCGAGCCGTAGTTCGCGCTCAGCAGCCAGCGGCCCGAGGGGTGCACCGACAGATGGCAGGGGGCCGCGCCGCCGGTGCTCCGGCTGCCCAGGACCTTGTGGTCGGCCAGCCGGACGGCGGTCACGGCGCCGTCCTCCCGCTCGTTCACCGCGTACAGCGTGCGCCGGTCCGGATGGAGCGCCAAGTAGGACGGGTCGCCCACGTTCTCGACGGTGCCGTTGCCGGTGATCCGCCCGGTCGACGGGTCGTACGCCGCCAGGGCGATCCCCTTGCCGCCGCCCTCGGCGGAGGTGTACGTGCCGATCAGGAGCGGCCGGGGGCCGGAGGGGCGCCGGGCCTCCCGGGACGGGCTCGCGCTCGCGTCCCGGTCGCCGGCGTCCGCGGCCGGGGACCGCGCCCCGCCGTCACAGGACGGCAGGACCGCCGCGGCGGCCGCCCCCGCCAGCGCTCCGGCGAACCGGCGCCTGCTCCAGCCACCACTGCCCATGTCGCCCCTCGACTCGTCCGCCACCGCCGTCGCGAGAGCCACCCTCGCGCGGAACGCACGCCGGGTGCAACAACGCCGGGCGGCGCGGCTCGGGCAGGGCCGGGCCCCGGCAGGCCCGGATCGCCGCACGGCCACACGCCGGCCACTCCCGGGTTGGCGGGCCGTGACGACCGGGTTCCCGGCCCGGTCAGACCGCGTGCCCCTGCGACCGCAGCCAGCGGTGGACCGTGTCCTTGTCGGCCGGGGTGATCCGGACGTCGCCTTCGACGTCCGGGCCCTCGTCCTCGTTGAACGCCGTGTCCGTGACCCGTGCGGTCACCCACGTCGCCAGGTCCTGTGCGGCCGGTTCGGGGAGGGAGCCCTGTTCCCAGCCGGCACGGGCCCTGCCGGCGGCGTCTTGGTCGTGGTGTTCGGTCTCGGCCAGCCATGCCCGCACCAGCCGCTCGACTGTCCCGCTCTGCTGGTCGTCGATCTGCTGCCTGTCGTTGTCGTCCATGCCGTGCCGAGTGCCCGCCTCCGCTGCCGCCTCCCCTGTGCACTCCGGATGTTTCCCGCCGCGGCACACCGCCGAGGCGACCGGGCACGGCCCACCTCCCTAGCCCGCCGCCGTGAGCCCCGCCCCGCCGGCACCCGCACCCCCCTTCACCACTCGCCGTCGGAGACCGGTCTGCCGGGGGCGTCCTTGAGGGGGTGGGTCTGGCCCGGTGTGGGCTGCTGCCAGGGCTCGTGGTCGTTGCCCAGCCAGTCGCCGACCGGCTTGACGGCGTGGAGCGTGTCCGTGGGGGCCAGGTCCTGCGCGTCCTCGTCGTAGTAGTCGAACCAGGGCAGGCCCGCCCGGGTGTACGCGGCCCGGTCGACCGGGGACGGGGGTGCGGGCTCACCTGTGATGCGGCGCCACTCCGGCGGCGTCACCAGGTGCACGAACACCCGGCCCGCGGGCCGCGGCGCCCAGTGCGACAGCGGCCGCTCGTCCTGGTACACCTCCTGCCGCATGGAACCCCCGACGCCCAGCCCCATGGCGGCCGCACGCGGCGGGCCCGCGGGGGCTCCGGCCGCGGGAGCCGCCCCCGGCGCGGGCGGTGCCGCCATCGGCATCGGCACACCGTGGACCCCGCCCGCGGGCGGGGCCGACACCGGCATCGCCGCACCGAAGCCGCTGCTCCCGGGCGGCGCCGCCGGCGGCATCGCGGCGCCGTACGCGCCCGGAGGCGGCCACGGCGTCCGCTCCCGCCGGCGACGCTCGGCCTCACGCCAGCGCGCCAGCTCCGCGTCGTCCAGCGGGAAGGACTGAAGCTGCACCCCGCCCCACACCTCCTCGCCCGTGACCTGCCCCTCGACCGTGGCGCCCAGGCCGAGCGGGACGGCCACGAACTGACGCACCGTGCCCGTGCCGGAGTTGATGCCGTCCAGCCAGGGCTGGCGGGGCAGCACCACGTAGTTCTGCGGGTCGCGGGCCAGCTCGTCGCTCCAGGGCCGCCCCGAGACCGCGCACACCTTGCCGACGCCCACCTGGAGCGCGGCCGGCTCCGGGGTGCCGGCGAAACTCAGCCACATCGCCTCGCGCAGATACACCGGCAGCATCACACCGCCGCGCGCCCGCATCGCCTCGGGCACCCGGTCGCCGTAGTCCGCGACCCGCCGGACCGGGAACTCGCCCAGCCCCGGCGGCAGCGGATGCGTGCCGGTCTCCGGAAGGCGCAGGGTGCGGATGAACCGCACCAGCGCACCTCCCGGCAGATGCAGCGTGTTCCCGTCGATCCGCACGCTCGAGTCGGCCATCGGCCCGCCCCCTCCTCCGTGGTGCCGGCGTCGGGCCGGCATCTCGTCAGCGAGAACGCTCGTGGAACCCGGCGCGGTTCCGCCACATCTGCTCCGTGACGCCCAGGCGTTCCCGCAACCGCGTCAGACGAGGCATCCGCGCGCGCTGCTCCGTCGACACCCGGTCCAGTTCCTCGAACAGACGCCGGGTGCGGTGCTCGGTGTCCAGCTCGTCGAGGATCCGGTTGATCTCCGTGAGCACGGCCCCGAGCAGCTGCCAGTGACCGGCGTCGCGGTCGGCGTCCTCGCGCAGCAGCTTGGCCAGCTTGTCGCGGGTGGCCGCCGCGGTGCGCAGCTCGGAGGCGAGACGTTCCTCCGCCGACTCGGCGCTCGCGCTGAGGTGGGTGGTCACCAGCACCGAGAAGCTGACCACGGCGTCGGCGATCTCGGACAGCAACTGCTGCAGCACCGCTCCCGTCTCGGGTTCGAGCAGCGGCTCCGGTTGCCGCACCTTCGTCAGGTCGGTGAGGGAACGGGCGAGCACCCGCAGGACGACCGTGCAGATCTCCAGCGTGTCCAGGCCGGTGCGCAGCACCACCCGGTGCAGCGTCCCCTCCCGCACCCTCGGGTTGAGCCGCAGGCTGTCCTCCGCCTGCCGCAGCGCCGCGTCGACCTCGGAGATGTCGTGGTCCAGCTGCCGTGCCTCGTACAGCCGCTCCTCCGCCCGGTCCACGGGCGTGCCGCCCGCGGCCTCCTCGCCCATGCGGAGCATCAGCTGCCGCAGCCGGCGCGCCAGGTCGTCGATCGACTCACCGGCCTCCTCCACCCACACGGGCGGGGCCAGCAGCAGGTTGCAGGCGAGCCCGACACTCGCGCCGATCAGGGTCTCCACCACCCGCGCCCAGGCGGTGTCACCCACGGTGGTGACGCCGAGGACGAGCATGGCGCTGATCGCCACCTCGGGGACGTACTCCTCCACCCGGACCAGCCGCCCCACGGCCAGCGAGGCCACGAGGAGCAGGGCGAGGCTCCACCACGTCAGGCCCACCAGGAGGCTGAACGCGATGGCGACGAGCACCCCGGTCACCACGGCGTTCACCCGCCGGAAGCCGTTGGTGAGGGTGGCGTACAGGGTCACCTGCACGACCAGCAGGGCCGTCAGGGGAGCGGTGAGCGGCGCCGCCTCGGGGCTCAGTCTGAGCGCGATGACGTACGCGATCGTCGCCGCGGTCGCGGACCGGAGCGTCTGGACCACCACGGGGTCCCGGCGCTTCCTCACGATCCGCGTGGCGCGTGCCGTCCAGTCCCGTACTGCCTCTCGCATGCTCGGGCTGCTCCCCTTCCCCTGGTGTCCTGAAGTCGTCCATGAAGGACGTTAGTGCCGGGGGAAACCGCGGGCGACCGAGGAGGGTCAGCCGTGGACCTTGTCGAGGAAGGCGGCGAGATGACCCATGGTCCGCTCGATCTGCTCCTCCAGGGTCAGGCTCTCCTCGAACCGCGCCCCGGTCTCCGGCACCTTCCTGCCCCGCAAGTAGAGGGAACACGCCAGGTCGGTGCACATGTAGGCCCCCACCGAGTTCCCCTCGCGGCCCGCCGCACCCGCCTTGCGCGCCGTCATCAGCGACACACCGCCGCGCGGATGGGTCGTCAGGCACAGCGAGCACATGCTGCGGTGCAGGAACCCGCGCTGCGCGGGCTGGAACCGCATCGCCACCCCCACCGTTCGCCCCCCGCGTTCGGTGACCAGATAACTGCGGTCGGGCGCGCCCGGGTCCCGCCAGCCCAGGAAGTCGAGGTCCTCCCAGGGGCGCTCGGCGAGGTCCCGGGGCACGGCGAGCCGCTTCGCCTCGCCCTTCGAGCAGTTGATGAACGAGCTGCGGATGTCCTGCTCGGTGAGTGGTCGCACGGAGGGCTCCTGAGAATCGCGCTGCGTCAACCTAGGGGTCCTAGGTTTTGGTTCGGCGGCCAGGGTAGGCACCGGCCGCGCGCGGGGGCCAGCGGATTTCGCCCTACCGCGTCCCCGCCGCCTCCGGTGGCCACACCCCCGGCCGGAGCACCCCCAGGGCGTAGGCCCGGGCCACCAGCTCCGTGCGGGTGGCCGCGTGCCAGCGGGACGACAGCCGGCGCAGGTGGTACGTCACCCCGTCCACGGTCAGACCGGTCTCCCGGGCCGCCCGGGCGGTGGTGGCGCCGCCGGCCAGGAGGGCCAGCACCCGCCCCTCGGTGGGGGAGACCCGGGCCCCCTCCGCGGCCGGGGAGGAGGCGGAGGGCGGGCGCCGGCCGTCGGTCCCGGCCAGGGGCTCGCGCCGGCCGTCGCTCCTGGGAAGGGGCTCGCTCCGGCCGTCGGTCCTGGGAAGGGGCTTACGCCGGCCGTCGGTCCCGGCAGGGGGCTCGCGTCGGCCGTCATGGCCGGCCAGGGGCTCGCGCCGGGTGTCGGCCCGCAGCATCACCAGCAGGGCCGGGGTGTCCTCCACCGTGTCGCTCACCGGGTCCGCCGTCAGCTCGCCGTACCGCTCCGCCCCGTCCGGGGCCTGCCAGCACACCGACACCTGGTAGCGGGAGCGGTGCCGCAACCGCAGCGCCTCGGCGATCCGCTCCACCTGCGTGGCCTCCCGCGGGCGGAACAGCTCCAGCACGTCGCGGCCGCGCAGCCGCCCCGGCGTCGTCCCGCACTCGGCCGCCATCGCCGGGTTCGCCAGCAGGACCGCCCCGTACACGTCGCACACCGCGACCGGCATCGCGACCCGGTCGAACAGGAGCAGCGCGCGGTTGCGCCACGTCACCGCCTCGAACCGGGCCGGGTCCACACGCCTCTCCTGCCACGCCGGGCCGCTCCGCGCAAGAGCGGCGCATCCGCCGGCCACTACAGAATCATGCAGTGCCGCGCACCCGCCCGCCGGGTCCCGTGGATCACGCTGGACGGCAGTACGTCCGTACCGCGAAAGGCAGTTGCCGCGTCATGCGCCCCACCGCACCGACCTCCCCCACCACCGCCCCCTTCCCCGGCGTCCCCGTAGCCGACATCTCCGCCACCGGCCCCGGCGGCGCGCCCGTCCAGCAGGCCATGGACCTCATGCGCAGGCACGGGCCCGTGTTCGTGCGGCGGCTGCACGGGCGGGACACGCTGTTCGTGGGGGACGCGGACCTCGTGGCCGAGCTCGCCGACGAGGAGCGGTTCGCCAAGCACGTCGGCCCCGGGCTGGAGAACGTGCGCGCGTTCGCCGCCGACGGCCTGTTCACCGCCTACAACGACGAGCCCAACTGGGCCAAGGCCCACGACATCCTCATGCCCGCCTTCGCCCTCGGCTCGATGCGCGCCTACCACCCCGTGATGCTGACGGTGGCCCGCCGGCTCATCGCGTCCTGGGACCGCGACGCGCGCGCCGGCCGGCCGGTGAACGTGCCCGACGACATGACCCGCATGACGCTCGACACCATCGGCCTCGCCGGTTTCGGCTACGACTTCGGCTCCTTCGAGCGGGACGAGCCGCACCCCTTCGTCGCGTCGATGGTGCGCTGCCTGGAGTGGAGCATGACGCGCCTGGCCCGGACGCCCGGCGGGGACCACGCGGCCGAGGACACGGCCTTCCGCGAGGACGCCGCCCACCTCGCCCGGGTCGTCGACGACGTCATCGCCGCCCGCACCGGCGGCGGCGCGGGCGGTGGCGACGACCTCCTCGGCCTGATGCTCACCGCCGAGCACCCGGCCGACGGCACCACGCTGGACACCGCCAACATCCGCAACCAGGTCATCACGTTCCTGATCGCCGGGCACGAGACCACCTCCGGCGCCATGTCCTTCGCGCTGTACCACCTCGCCAAGCACCCCGCCGCGCTCCAGCTCGTGCAGCGCGAGGCCGACGCGCTGTGGGGCGACCGGGCGGACCCCGAGCCGACGTTCGACGAGGTCGGCAGGCTGACCTACACCCGGCAGGTCCTCAACGAGGCACTGCGGCTGTGGCCGACGGCCGCCGTCTTCGGCCGCGAGGCCCGCGCGGACACGCTGCTCGGCGGCCGCATCCCGCTGCGCGCCGGGCAGGCCGCCCTGGTGCTCACGCCGATGCTGCACCGCATGCCCGTGTGGGGCGACAACCCCGAGCTGTTCGACCCCTCCCGCTTCACGCCCGAGGCGGAGGAACGGCGGCCGGTGCACGCCTTCAAGCCGTTCGGCACCGGGGAACGCGCCTGCATCGGGCGGCAGTTCGCCCTGCACGAGGCGACCATGCTGCTGGCCATGCTCGTCCACCGCTACCGGCTGCACGACCACGCCGGATACCGGCTCACCGTCAAGGAGACCCTCACCCTCAAGCCCGAGGGCTTCACCCTGACCCTCACCCCGCGCACATCCGCCGACCGCGTCCACCCGCCGCTGCCCGGAGCCGCCCCCGCCCTCCCGACCGAGAGCGGCCGGTCGCGGCACCTGCCCGCGCGGGTCCGCCCCGGCACCTCCGCCCTGTTCCTGCACGGCAGCAACTACGGCACCTGCCGGGACCTCGCCGCCCGACTGGCCGACGAGGCCGCCGAACTCGGCTGCGCCACCGAGGTCGCCCCGCTGGACGCCTACGCCGACGGCCTGCCCACCGACCGCCCCGTCGTCATCACGGCCGCCTCCTACAACGGCAGGCCCACCGACGACGCCGCGGCCTTCGCGGCCCGCCTGGAGGACGAGCGCGACCTGGCCGGCGTGACGTACGCCGTCCTCGGCGTCGGCGACCGCACCTGGGCCGCCACCTACCAGCACGTCCCCACCCGGATCGACGAGCGGCTGGCGCGGTCCGGCGCCACGCGGCTGCTGGAGCGCGCCGCCGCCGACGCCTCGGGCGACCTCGCCGGAAGCGTGCGCGCCTTCACCGCGTCCCTGCGCACGGCCCTGCTGGAACGCCACGGCGACCCGGACGCCACCACGCCCGGCGCGGGCGAGCCCGGCACCGCCTACGAGGTCCGCACCCTCACCGGCGGCCCCCTGGACGCCCTCGCCGAACGGCACGGGCTCCAGCCCCTGCGCGTCACCGAGGCGTACGACCTCACCGCGCCCGGCCATCCGCGCCGCAAGCGGTTCGTCCGCCTCGCCCTGCCCGAGGGCGTCACCTACCGCACGGCCGACCACCTCGGCGTCCTGCCCGCCAACGACCCGGACCTCGTCACCCGCGCGGCCGCCGCCCTCGGCGCCGACCTCGGCACCGTCCTGGACATCCGCCCGGCCCGCCCGCGGCGCGACGGCATCGCCGTGGACCGGCCGGTGACGGTACGCCAGCTCCTCACCCACCACGTCGAGCTCCAGGAACGCCCGAGCTCCTCCCAGCTGGCCGCGCTCGCCGCCGCCAACCCGTGCCCGCCCGAGCGCGCGGCCCTGGCCGCCCTCACCGGCGACCCCCGCACGCTGGTGGAGATCCTGGAGGACCACCCGGCCCTGCGCGGCGCCCTGGACTGGCCGCGACTGCTGGACCTGCTCACCCCGCTGCGCCCGCGCCACTACTCCATCTCCTCCTCGCCCGCGGCCGACCCCCGCCACGTCGACCTGATGGTCTCGCTGCTCGAGGCGCCCGCCCGCTCCGGCCGGGGGGTGTACCGGGGCACCGGCTCGGGCCACCTCGCCGCCGTGGCCCCCGGTGACACGGTGTACGCGCGCGTGCAGCCGTGCCGGGAGGACTTCCGCATCGACGCCACCGCGGACGGACCGGTCGTCATGGTCGCCGCGGGTACGGGCCTCGCCCCGTTCCGCGGTGTGGTCGCCGACCGGGCGGCGGCTGCGGCGTCGGGCGCCCGACTCGCGCCCGCGCTGTGCTACTTCGGCTGCGACGCCCCCGGTGCCGACTTCCTGCACGCCGGGGAACTGCGCGCCGCTGAGGCCGCCGGGGCCGTCTCGCTGCGGCCCGCCTTCAGCGAGGAACCCGAGGGCGAGGTGCGGTTCGTGCAGCACCGGATCGCCGCCGAGGCCGAGGAGGTCTGGGCCTTGCTGGACGCCGGGGCGCGGGTGTACGTCTGCGGGGACGGCTCGCGCATGGCGCCCGGGGTGCGGGAGGCGTTCCGTACGCTGTTCGCCGAGCGCACCCCGGATGCCGACGCGGCGGCCGCCGGGCAGTGGCTCGACGGGCTGATCGCGGACGGGCGGTACGTGGAGGACGTGTACGCGGCCGGCTGACCGGCCGGCCGGGGCGGTACCGGGCCGCATCGGACGGCCCGGGGCGCCCCGTCGGTTCGCTCACATCATGAAATAAGGGTTGGAGGAATGTCGCGCCGGGCTCGCGCCGACGGTATGTTGCAGGTCGGACCGGGGATGTGGAGGGAACCGCATGGCGGGGCGGAACGGGCGCACGGTGCGCGATCTCAGGCGGGCCAACCGCACGGCCGTGCTGCAGCGGCTCTACTTCGACGGACCGCTCAGCCGCTTCGAACTCGGCCCGGCCACCGGCCTGAGTTCCGGCTCCGTCAGCAACGTCGTCGCCGACCTGGTCGCCGACGGACTGGTCGAGGAGGCCGGCAGCGTCGACTCCGACGGCGGCCGCCCCCGCACCCTGCTGCGCGTCGCCCCCGGCAGCGGCCACATGATCGGCGTCGACGTCGGCGAGACCCGCGTCCGCGTCGAGCTGTTCGACCTCACGCTCACCGAACTCGCCCGCGCCGAACGCCCCCTGACCCCCCAGCGCTACGAGGTCGAGGTCATCGTCGACCACATCCGCCACGGCATCGCCGAGGTGCTCGACGCGGCGGGGCTGGCGCCCGAGCGGCTCCTCGGCGTCGGCATCGGCGTCCCCGGCATCGTCGAGCGCACCTCCGAGCGTGGCGCCGTCGTGCACGGGCAGACCATCGGCTGGGACGCCGTCGAGCTGGAGGCGCTGCTGCGCACCGGCTCCCCGCTGCCGGACACCGTCCCGTACTTCACCGACAACGGCGCCAAGACGCTCGGCCAGGCCGAGATGTGGTTCGGTGCGGGGCGCGGCGCCCGCAACGCCGTCGTGGTCCTGTTCGGCTCGGGCGTCGGCGCGAGCCTCGTCACCCCGGACGTGGAGCAGGGCCGGGCCGTGGAGTGGGGGCACCTGACGGTGCGCGTGCGCGGCCGCCGCTGCCGGTGCGGGTCGCTCGGCTGCCTGGAGGCGTACGCGGGCGCCGAGTCGCTGCTCGCCCGCTGGCGTGAGGAGGGCGGCCCGGCCCCGGACGGCACCGACGAGGAGACCGCCCTCACGGCGATGCTCGCCGCCGCCTACCCGCCCGCGGGGGAGGAGGCCGACCCGGTCGCCCTCGCCGTGCTGGAGGAGACCGCCGAGTACCTGGGCGCCGGCCTGTCCGACCTGATCAACCTCTTCCAGCCCGAGCGCATCCTCATCGGCGGCTGGGCGGGCCTGGCGCTCGGCTCCCGCTTCCTGCCCGCGGTACGCCGCCACGCCGTGTCCTACGCCCTGCGCCACCCGGCCGGGAAGGTGACCGTCGAGCTCGGCCGGCTCGGGCCCGACGCGGTCACGGTCGGCGCCGCCATCCTGCCGCTCGCCGACTTCTTCGCCCGCGGCGGGAGGCGTCCCGACCCCGAACCGGAGAACCCGCTCCCGGCCTGGCGTACGGCGCTGCAGGAACGGGCGCCGCGCTGAACGTCCGGCACCGGGGACGCGGGCGCCCGCGCCGAGGTTGCGCGGCGCGGCGCGGGGTACTCGCGTGACGCCGGACGACCGAAGGGAGCACCTCGTGACCGACCACCGCCTCGACGCACCCGGCGAGAACGGTGAGCCCGTTCCGCGGGACATGCCGGACCAGCAGGCCGACGCCGGTGAGGACCCGTGGGAGGTCGCACCGCGCTTCTCGGCCGACGCCGACGGTGACGCCGAAGCCGACGCAGGGGCGGAAGCGGACGACGACGACCCGGCCGGCGACATCCCCGACACCGACGAGGCGGGGACGGGCCGGCAGGGGACACCCAGCTCGGGCACGGAGCAGACCGAGAACCCGGTACCCGACGAGCCCTCCGGCTGAGGCCGGGCAGGGCACCCGCCGAGGGCCGCAGCCGACTGTGGGGGTCGGCTGCGGCCCTCCACCATGCCCGGCCGCGCGGGGGTGCTCCCGGACCCGGTGCCGGGAGCCCCCCCTCCGCACTCACCCCACCTTGCGTCCCCGCAGCGGTTCCGTCCGCGCGCCCCCGCCCTGCTGCATCCCGCGCAGGAATTCCTCCAGCACCTCCGTCGCCGTGCGCCGCGGCTCCCAGCCCAGTTCCGTACGGGCCCGGGACGAGTCCATCAGGGGCAGCCGCAGCACCGCGTCGAACAGGTGCGGGGAGGCGGGCAGCAGATGCAGGCCCCACGCGGCGGCGATCGCCGAACGGGCCGCCGTGCGCGGCAGCCGCACCGGGCGCGCACCCAGCATCTCGCCCAGCAGATGCGCGTCGACCGCCGGCTCGGCCGCCAGGTTGAAGGCGCCCCGGACCTCCTGGCGCACGGCCAGCCGGTAGGCGTGCGCCGCGTCGTCGGTGTGCAGGGCCTGCATCCGGAGCCCGGGGACGTCGGGCAGGAAGGGCAGTAGGTCCGGGCGGGCCAGCGGCCCGGGCAGGAACTTGCCGCCGAAGATCCGGCGCTGCTCGCTCGCCGACTCCCACTTGAACAGGAACGCGGGCCGCATCCGCACCACGCGCGTACCGGGGTGGTCGCGCTCGAAGATGTCCAGCGCCCGCTCCAGATACGCCTTCTCCCGGCAGTACGCGGCGTCCGGCCAGCCGTGCGTGGGCCAGGACTCGTCCACCGTCCGGTCCTTCGGCCCGGGGGAGTAGGCGCCGACCGACGAGGCGTGCACCAGTGCCGGCACCCCGGCCGCCGCGACCGCCTCGAACACGCGCATGCTGCCGAGCACGTTGGTGCGCCAGGTCGTGGCCGGATCGTGCGTGGGCTGGAACGCCCAGGCCAGATGGATCACGGCGTCCGCGCCCCGGAACCGCTCGACGAGGTCGGACGTCTCGGCGGCCAGGTCGACCGCGTCCCAGTCGGTCTTCGGCGGCGACCAGTCGGGCAGCCGCCGGGCCAGCCCCAGGACGGAGCCGACCTCCGGATCCTCGGAGAGAAGACGCACCACGCTCGTGCCCACGTTGCCCGTGGCGCCCGTGACGACCACCCTCATGCCCGTTGTACTGCTCACCTCTGGCTCCTCTCGGCCCGGCGGTTGCGCGGGAGCGGACCGAGTACCCGGGTGAAGGGGATTGCACGTGGGCAGAGGGAAGCCCCGGCCGCGACGGGGGAATCACGACCGGGGCGGTATCGAGGTGGGCACGGATGGCGGTCGCCTCTCGGCGAAAGGCTCCACAGGGCTTCAGCCGAACGATCGTCCCTGTGGGCGGATGGTGAGGCCCGGGGACACTGTCCCATCCGCACCCACGTGTTGTTCAACGGCGAACCACCCCGGGGTGTTCCGCCCACGGGCCCTCTCCGCCGTGAGCTGCGTCACTGCTCCTCGGCGGCCGGAACGGTCTCCGCCCAGAGGTTCTCCGCCTGGAGCAGCAGGGTGCCCAGGACCGCCGTCTGCTCCGCGCCCTCCTCGGCGTGCCGGCGCAGCCGCTCCTGCAGTTCCTCGTGCAGTTCGCGCATCGCCTTCTCGGTCGCGTCGTCCGGGCGGCCCTCCAGACTGCCCTCGCACAGGCTCTCCGCCTGCGCGTGGCAGGCCTCCCCGATCAGCTCCAGCAGCCGCGCGTACGAGCGCAGCGCCTCGCCCTGGGGCGGGGCGGGGGTCCGGTTGTCGTCCACGGACACCGCCAGCGCCCGCGTGAGCGCGCTGACGTGCCCGGTGATCCTGCCGAGCCGCTCGTCCTCCTCCACCGGCGGCAGCGCGGCGACGTGCGGGACGCGGTGCAGGGCGCGCAGCGGCCCCGAGGTCAGGCGCAGGCTCTCCTGGCTCCAGCGGCGTGCCGACTGGAGGGCCTGCAACCGGTGGTCCAGCCCCGCCGAGGCGCTGACCCAGCCGGCGGCGGTCTGCCCGTCCCACTCGCCCTCGCGCAGGTCGCCGGCGACCGTGCACAGGACGTCCCCCACCTCACGGGCGAGCGCCGCCAGGTTCTCGCGCACGTCGCGCAGATGGATCGGCGGCAGGATCAGCGCGTTCACGGCCACGCCGATGACGGCGCCGATCGCCGCCTGGCCGACCCGGTGGCCTGCCCCGCTCAGACTCACCGTGCCCGCCGCGATCGTGAACAGGGCCGTGGTCGCCGCGTAGATGCCCTGGTCCCCGAAGCGCTGCCAGTTCGCCAGCAGCATCAGCACCGGCACGGACACGGCGATCGCGACCGTGGTGTCGCCGGTGACCGCCTGCGCCGCCGAGGCCAGCAGGGTGCCCACGACGATCGCGCCGAACTGCCGGGCGCCCTGCACCAGTGAGCTGTAGACGGTGGCCTGCACCAGCACCAGCGCCACCCACGGCGCCATCAGAGCCAGCGGATCGTCCATCCAGACACCGCCGACCAGCCAGGCGATCACCGCCGCCAGCGCGGCCTTGAGCGACTGGACGACCAGGTCCCGCTCCCGTCCGGGACCCCGCCAGGCGGCACGCATCGCGTCCCAGGCGCTGCGGGTCTCCCGCCGTACCGCCTCCACCGGCCGCACCGCGCCCACCCCGCGCTGCGGGTCGCGCATCGTCCCGCCCTGCGGCGCCGCGCCGGTGCCGGTGCCCGCCGTCCCTGCCGTGCCGTCCGCCGTACCACTGTCCCTGCCCGGGCGGACGGCCCCCGCCGTCCGCCTGAGCACACTCCTCACACGCGTCATGGCTCGTGGGTATCCGCCTGACCGGCCGTTTCACCCCGGCTCATGCGAAGGGTCCGTCGTCCAGGGCGGACAGCAGATGCGCGGGGTCGGCGTAGACCGCGTCCGCGCCGGCCTTCTCCAGGTCCGCGCGGGGAATGCCGCCGCACAGGACGCCCACGCAACGGACACCGGCCCGGCTGCCCGCGTGCATGTCCCAGACGGTGTCCCCGACGAACACGGCCCGCTCGGCCGGCACCCCGGCCAGCTCCAGCGCGTGCTCGACGGGTTCGGGGGCGGGCTTGCCCTCCTGGACGTCGTCGGCACTGGCCGTGGCCGCGATGGCCTCGTCGGCGTCGATCGCCCGGCGCAGCGCGCTGAGCTCGGCACCGCCCGCCGACGTGGCCAGCACCACCGTCCAGCCGTCGCGGTGCAGGCGCCGCAGCAGGTCCCCGGCCCGGGGGAGCGCCGGCAGCCGGGCGAAGTACTGCCCGTAGAGCGCCTTGTGCCCGGCGCTGATGTCCGCGTCCTGGTCCTTGTCCCGCTCGTCGCCCAGCAGATGGGCGACGAGGTCGGTGGACGGCAGGCCCACGGCCCGGTGGACGGCGTGCATCGGCACGTCGTGCCCGGCCTGCCGGAAAGCCTCCCACCAGGCGACGACGTGCAGATGATTGGTGTCGACCAGGGTGCCGTCGACGTCGAACACGGCAGCGCGTTCCATGAATGCGGTTCCTTCCTCTCAGCGGTGCGGGTACCACGTCAGCCCGTGGGCACGCGCCGCTCCCGCGTCCAGGCCAGCAGGTCCTCCAGGGACCACGCCGTCACCACCCGCTCGGGCGGCACCCCGCACTCCTCGGCGCGGGCGCATCCGTTGATCTGCCAGTCCAGCTGCCCGGGCGCGTGCGCGTCGGTGTCGACGGAGAACAGCACCCCCGCGTCCACGGCCCGGCGCAGCAGCCGCCGCGGCGGGTCCAGCCGCTCCGGCCTGCTGTTGATCTCCAGGGCCGTGCCCGTCTCCGCGAGGGCCGCGAACACCTCGTCCGCGTCGAACTCCGACTCCGGCCGCCCCCGACCGGTCACCAGCCGGCCCGTGCAGTGCCCGAGGACGTCCGCGTGCGGGTTCCGCACGGCGGCCACCATCCGGCGGGTCATCGCAGGGGCGTCCATGCGCAGCTTGGAGTGGACCGACACCACCACGACGTCGAGCCGCTCCAGCAGCTCCGGCTCCTGGTCGAGGGAGCCGTCCTCGAGGATGTCGCACTCGATGCCCGTCAGCAGCCGGAACGGCGCCCACCGCTCGTTCAGTTCCGCCACCACGTCGAGCTGCTCGCGCAGCCGCTCCGGCGACAGCCCGCGCGCCACGGTCAGCCGCGGCGAATGGTCGGTCAGCACCGCCCACTCGTGGCCCAGCGCCGCCGCCGCGCGGCCCATCTCCTCGATGGTGCTGCCGCCGTCGGACCAGTCCGAGTGCAGATGGCAGTCCCCGCGCAGCAGCGCCCGCAGCCGCTGTCCGCCCCGTACGGCGGGCGTCTCGTGCGCCTCGCCCTCCAGCTTCTCCAGATAGCCCGGCACCTGCCCGGCCAGCGCCTCCCGGGCCACCTGCGCGGTCTTCGGGCCCACGCCCTTCAGCCGCTCCAGGGAACCGTCCGCCGCGCGCCGGGCCACCTCGTCCTCACCGAGGTCCTTCAGCACGCGGGCCGCCGTCCGAAAGGCGCGCACCCGGTAGGTCGGCGCCAGGGACCGCTCCAGCAGGAAGGCGATCCGCTCCAGTGCCTCGACGGGGTCCATCGCCACCTCCTCCTCAAGGGTTGCCCAGCGCCCGGCGGCGCGCACGACGGACCGCGCGGTTTGCGCCGATCACT
The DNA here is from genome assembly GCF_055585285.1 of Streptomyces sp. NPDC053665. Taxonomy (NCBI): domain Bacteria; kingdom Bacillati; phylum Actinomycetota; class Actinomycetes; order Kitasatosporales; family Streptomycetaceae; genus Streptomyces; species Streptomyces sp. NPDC053665. The sequence goes on along the minus strand of NZ_JBVJKK010000001.1, from coordinate 464,604 downwards.
GCCGGGTACTGCAACGCCCTCGCCCGAACGAGCCGACAGGAGAGCCGTCATGCCCGCCTCCACCGCGCCACCCACCAAGGTCGCCGTGATCACCGGCGCCGACTCCGGCATCGGCCGGGCGACCGCCGTACGGCTGGCACAGGCGGGCCTGGACATCGGCATCACCTTCCACAGCGACGAGGAGGGCGCGCGGGAGACGGCCGAGGAGGTCCGGTCGCACGGACGGCGCGCCGAGGTCGCCCGGATGGACCTCACCCGGCTGCCCGAGGCGGCCGACTCCGTCGACAACCTGTGCGAGCGGCTCGGCCGCATCGACGTCCTGGTCAACAACGCGGGCACCGGCACCATGACCCCGTTCCTCGACCTGGAACTGCCCGTCGTGCGCGAGGTGCTGGACGTCGACCTCGTGGGACCGTTCCTGTGCGGGCAGAAGGCCGCCCGGCACATGATCCGGCAGGGCGACGGCGGCCGGATCGTGAACGTCACGTCCGTGCACGAGCACCAGCCCCGCGTGGGGGCCGCGCCCTACTGCGCCGCCAAGGGCGGACTCGGGCTGCTCACCCAGGTCATGGCGCTCGAACTCGCCGAGCACCACATCACCGTCAACGCCGTCGCCCCCGGCGAGATCTCCACGCCCATGACCGGGCAGGAGGACACCGACCCGCACACCGAGAGCCGCCCGGGCATCCCGCTGGGCCGGCCCGGTGACGCCCGCGAGGTCGCCGCCGTCATCGCCTTCCTGGCCGGACCCGACGCCTCGTACGTCACCGGCGCCTCCTGGAGCGTGGACGGCGGCATGCTCCGCATGGGGCCGCAGGCCGGGTCGCACCTGCCGGGCCACGACTGGCGACGCCCCTGAGCGGGGCCGCCGTGAGACTGCGCACCACTTCCAGCGACGAGCCCGGGTTCCGCCGCCTGCGCCACGGGCGGGGCTTCCGCTACCTGGACACCGAGGGCGAGCCGCTCACCGACCCCGAGCAGCTCGCCCGCGTCAAGGCCCTGGTCATCCCGCCCGCCTGGCGCGACGTGTGGATCTGCCGGCGGGCCAACGGCCACCTCCAGGCCGTCGGCACCGACGACGCCGGGCGCCGCCAGTACCTGTACCACGAGGAGTTCCGCGCCCAGCAGGAGCAGGCCAAGCACGAGCACGTCCGCCAGGTCGCGCGGACCCTGCCCGACCTGCGCGCCCGGGTCGCCGAGGACCTCGCCGGGCGCGGGCTGAGCCGGGCCCGGGTCACGGCCTGCGCCGTGCGCCTGCTGGACCTCGGCTTCTTCCGCATCGGCAGCGACCGGCACACCCGCCGAAACGGGACCTTCGGCCTGACCACGATGCTGCGCGAGCACGTCCGGTGCGGTCGCGGCGAGATCGCGTTCAGCTACCCGGCCAAGGGCGGCGTCGACCTCGTCCGGGCCCTCGTCGACGACGACGCCCACGCCGTCGTCCGGTCGCTGCTGCGCCGCCGGCAGGACGGGGAGCGGCTGCTGGCGTACTGGGAGGCACGTGCCTGGCACGAGCTGCACAGCAGCGATCTGAACGAGGCGCTGCGCCGGCTGTCCGGGGTCGACATCACCGCCAAGGACTTCCGGACCTGGCACGCCACCGTGCTCGCCGCCGTCGCGCTGGCCGTCACCACCGAGGCCGTCCGGCAGACGGCCGCGGCGCGGCGCCGGCAGACGGCGCGGGTGGTCCGCGAGGTCAGCCACTACCTGGGCAACACCCCGGCCGTCTGCCGGGCCTCCTACATCGACCCGCGCGTCTTCGAGCTGTTCGAGCAGGGGGAGACCATCGCGCCCGCGCTCACCCGGCTGGGGGAGCACGGCGACTTCGGGCGCCCCGCCACCCAGGGAGCCGTGGAGGCGGCCGTCCTGGAGCTCCTCGACCGCTGACCCGGACCCGCGCCGCGGCCGGTTCCGCTCTACGCTCGATGCATGACCGAAATCTCGAGCCCGCACATGGCGACCCCCCGGATCATGGTGCTCGGGGTACAGCCGGGCACGCCGCCGTTCCGGATCGTGGAGATCGACGGCCAGGTCGTCGGTGAGGCCAAGGCCGTCACCGACGTCCTGATGGCCGCCGCCGCGTTCGGCATCACGGTCCACGACCTGGACGACCCGGACGTGGTCCGCTGGGTCGGCGGCGACAAGTTCACCTGGACCGTGCGCTAGGACCTGCCGTCCGGATCGTCCCGGCGTCGCGGGGCGGGCCGGTCGACCGGAGCCGGGCGACCGCAGCCGGGCCGTGCGGCCGGTCCGGTCCGGACGACAGGCCCCGGCCGCGACGGGCCGGCCCTAGACCTTCTCGGCCGCTTCCCGCTTCCGCGCCGCGGCCGCGCGCGGCTTGCGCGCGTGCACCGCCCGGCTGAGCCGCCGCCCCAGGAGCAGGTAACCGATCAGCGCGCCCGTGGTGTTGAGGATGACGTCGTCGATGTCGAAGGCGCGGCCGGTGACCAGGGCGCCCTGGGCGAACTCCACCAGGAGCATCACGACCGCGGTCAGCAGCAGCACGCGCAGGATGCCGCGGGTGCGGGGGGCGACGACGGGGACGAGGATGCCGAAGGGGACGCCGAGCAGGATGTTGCCGCCGACCTGCCGGACGGCGTCCCGCAGTTCGGGCTGGTTGAGGTAGGCCTTCAAGGAGTCGCCCGGCTGGAGGTTGGTGTGGGTCAGCGCCTCCGAGGCGGGCGAGGGCTGCAGGGTCAGCCGGGCCAGCACCACGGCGAAGGCCACCATGAACACGAAGGCGCACAGCACGGCCAGCAGCCGGACGGGCAGGGGGAGCGGGCGTCGCTCGGTCCCGGACCCGGCGGTCGGGGGGTGTGAGGCGGTACCGGCCATGACGTCGTCCTCCAGTCTTCAACTTCCGTATGTGACGCGGCGGTTACCCCGGGGAACCCAGGGGTTGCCCGCCGGCGGCCGTCCTCACCCTCGGTTGCCCCGGGTTCCGCGGAGCACTCCAGGGAGGGTCCGCCGAGCCGCTGCGGGCCCCCGCGGCGGCGCCCGCGCGGGCATGACGGGGGCCCGCCCGGCACGCGGTCGCGCCGTGCGGGCCCCGCAGAGGTGGCGGCGGCGGTCAGTCGCCGTACGTGACGCGCACGTCCTTGAAGCCCAGGGACCGCAGCAGGCCTTCGAGCATGCCGGTGGTGTTCGCCTCGGCGCGGGCGGTCAGTTCGCTTTCCTTCGCCGCGTCGCCGATGTGCCGCACGGCGAGCTTCTGCACGGCCTGCTCGCCGTTGGGATTGTCCGAGAAGAGATCACCGAGCCGGTCGAAGAGGCCGCGCTGCTTGGACACGGCGTAGGACCGGTCGGGGTCGAGCGCCGGCTTGCCCAGCCGGGCGTGGGGCAGCCGGAGCGTGGCGGACGTGCGGTCCTCGTCGACCCGGACGTCGTTCTCGCCGACCTGGCCCAGGTCGACGTAGGCGTCGACGGTGCCGGCCCCGACGTACAGGGTGCGGGTGCCGCGGATCGCGTCGGGCAGCAACTTCGTGTCCTTCTCCAGGTCCACGACGACCTGGAAGTTGCCGGAGGCGGCGTCGTAGCGGCTGATGTCCTGGATCGACTTCAGCAGCGCGGGGCCGGACCGGTCGTGGGTCTCGCTGCCGAACAGGTCCTTCAGTCCCGGCAGCACACTGAGCCGGAGCCCGGCGAAGAACACCACGAGCACCAGCACGAACGCGGTCACCACTTTCGCCCAGCCGGGCATGCGCCTGTCGCGGCGCTTGACGGGAGTCGTCATGCGACGGCCCTCCTTCCTACCGTCCGGATGCCCGCCACGCCCCCTGTCAGACAGCCGAGTTGGGGACGGGCCGGGCCGGTGGACGGCGGGGTATCACACCGGGCCGGAGGTGGCCTCGGACCGGTGCAGTGCCGCGTCCAGCGTGGGGTGCGGCGGCAGCAGCCGGGACAGGCCGGTGATCCGCAGGACGCGCAGGGTCAGCGGGTGGGCGCAGACCAGGAGAAGCCGGCCCTGCCGGTCGAGGACCCGGCTGCGGGCCCGGTACAGCAGGCGCAGTCCCGAGCAGTCGAAGAACTCGATCCGGCTGAGGTCGAGGACGACCCGGGCTCCGGGGCGGTCGGTCTCCCGGTCCAGATGCGGGGTGATTTCCGCGGCCGCGGCGAGGTCGATCTCGCCCCGGAGTTCCAGCACCGTGTGCCCCCGTTCCCGGCGGACGCGCAAGTGACGGGTGAGCGGTGCAGGTTCCTGCCGCACGACGAGATCGCCTCCAGCCTGCTCCGTGCGTGGGAAGGGGGTACGGCACCACGTCCGTCCCCGCCCTGCAAGTTACCCCCGAACGAGTGAATCTGAGCATGTTCGATTGACATATGTCATTGAATTCAGGCCGTGTTGGCAGAAGTTCACGCCGGGACGCACGCGGGCGCGAGCGCGGGCGCGAGGCAGGAAGCGCGCGCGGATGCGCCCGGGACGAGCCGGGGATTCGCCCGGGATGCGGGCGGGGTGAGCCCGGGATGCGGGCGGGATGCGCGCGGGACACACGGCACACCGGCCGGGCTGCGCAGCCCGGCCGGTGTGCCGCCCCTCCGTCACCGTGCTCAGTCGTTCACCAGGACGAGCTTCCCGGTGGTCCGGCCGGTGTCACCCAGCTCGTGCGCCCGAGCCGCCGCGGACAGCGGGAACGTGCCGGCGACAGTGGCGCGCAGCTTGCCCGTCCGCAGCAGGTCCGCGACCGCCTCCATGCCGCCGCGGTCGGCGTCCACCAGCATGCGCAGGGCGCGCACGCCGAGCCGCCCGGCCTCCTCGTACAGCTCGTCCGAGCCGCCCGGGAGGATCGACACCAGGACGCCGCCGGGCCGCAGCACGCGCAGGGAGCGCAGGGCGTTGTCCCCGCCGATCGTGTCCAGCACGACGTCGACGTCCTTGACGACCTCGGTGAAGTCCGTCTCGCGGTAGTCCACCGCCTCGTCCACGCCGATCTCACGCAGGAAGTCGTGCTTGCCGGCGCTCGCCGTGCCGATGACGTAGGCGCCGCGCGCCTTGGCGATCTGCACCGCCACGTGCCCCACACCGCCCGCCGCGGCGTGGATCAGCACCCGCTGCCCCGGCTGGAGGCCGGCGTGCTCGGTCAGCGCCTGCCAGGCGGTCAGGGAGACCAGCGGCAGCGCGCCCGCCTGCACGTGGTCGACGCCGTCCGGCTTGCGGGTGAGGGCGCGCACCGGGGCGATGACGTACTCGGCGTGCGAACCGTGACCGAAGGGGTAGGGCAGCATGCCGAAGACCTCGTCCCCGGGCGCGAACGCCGCCACGCCGATGCCGACGGCCTCCACCACGCCCGAGACGTCCCAGCCGAGGACGAAGGGCGGCCGGCCCAGGAATCCGCCGGTGGCGCGGTGCTTCCAGTCGGTCGGGTTGACCCCGGCGGCCCGCACCCGGACCAGTACCTCGTTCGGCTTGGGCTCCGGGCGCTCGATCTCCACGTCCTTCAGGACCTCGGGGCCGCCGAGGACGTCCTGGCTGATGGCTCGCATCGTGTTCTGTGTGCTCATGGTCATCAAGCGTGCCGGTCCGCGCACGGTCCGCCAATGGCACGATTGCCAACCTTCGATAGAATCGTGCCATGCGACGTGAGCGAGTGGTGGTCCTGGCCCTGGACGGGGTCTATCCCTTCGAGCTGGGCATCCCCAGCCGGATCCTGGGCGCGGCCGACGGCCGCTACGACGTGCTGACCTGCTCGGTCGACGGCGGCCCCGTACGCACCAACGCGGACTTCGGGGTGACCGTGGAGCACGGCCCGGAGGCCCTGGCCACCGCCGACACGGTGGTGATCGCGCCCGTCGCGCCCGACCGGCTGAGCGACGAGGTCCCCGCGAAGGTCCTGGCCGCGCTCGCCCTCATCCGCCCCGGCACGCGCATCGTCTCGATCTGCACGGGCGCCTTCGTCCTCGCCGCCGCCGGTCTCCTCGACGGGCGCCGGGCGACCACCCACTGGCAGGTCGCCGACCACTTCCGGCGGATGTTCCCCTACGTCGACCTCGACCCGGACGTGCTGTTCGTCGACGACCACCCGTTCCTCACCTCCGCCGGAGCCGCCTCGGGCGTGGACGTCTGCCTGCACCTCGTCCGCAAGGACCACGGCAGCGAACTGGCCAACAGCGTCGCCCGGCGCTGCGTCGTCCCGCCCTTCCGGGACGGCGGCCAGGCCCAGTACATCGAGCAGCCCGTCCCCGAGCAGGGCGCCGCGAGCACCGCGGCCACCCGCGCCTGGGCCCTCGAGCGGCTGGACGACCCGCTCACCCTGGCCGACCTCGCGGGTCACGCCCGGATGAGCCTGCGCACCTTCGCCCGCCGGTTCCACGACGAGGTGGGCCTCAGCCCCGGCCGCTGGCTGATCCAGCAGCGCGTGTCCCGGGCCCGCCACCTGCTGGAGTCCAGCGACCTCACGGTGGACCAGATCGCCGGCCGGGTCGGCTTCGCGACGGGGGCGTCGCTGCGTCAGCACCTGCACGCGGCCATCGGGGTGTCGCCGCAGGCGTACCGGCGCACGTTCCAGACCGCCGCCCGGGGTTGAGGACCGACTGATTCGGCCGGGCCGGGATATCCGCACAACAGGGGCCGGGGACACGACCGTTCCGCGGCCAGGATCCTGCGGAGGAGACATGGCACTGGTGAAAGCGGGGGTCCTCGTGCTCGACTGCGCCGAGCCCGAGAAACTCGCCGTGTTCTACAAGGAACTGCTCGAAGGGGAGGAGTCGGACGCGACGGCGAACCGGGTGGAGATCAAGACGGCCGACGGTTTCCGGATCGCGCTGCGCCGGGACGTCAACGCCACTCCGCCGAGCTGGCCGCGCCCCGAGAACTCCCTCCAGGCGCATCTGGAGTTCGTGGTGGACGACCTCGACGCGGTGGAGCGCCGCGTCGTCAGTCTCGGGGGGCGCCCCCTGGAGGCCAAGGACGCCTCGGGCCCGCTGGAGGAGCGCGGCTACTCCGATCCGGCAGGCCACTCCTTCACCCTGCGCCGCACCCCGCCGACGGCACCCAAGCAGGGCTGAGCCCGGCCGATCGCCCTCCCCGCGCGCACGGGTGCCATGAGGCTCCCGCCGCCCCGCACACGACTCGGTCCCGCCCGGTGGAGAACCGGGCGGGGCCGAGCCGCCGTGGGTCCGGCGGGGCCGGGTGTCCTCAGTCCCGTCCGCCCTTCTCGCCGACCGGCCAGGTGCCGGTCGAGCGCTCGATCGCCTTCGCACCCGCACGGTCCACCGCGCTGCGCACCACCGCGAAGATGGCGCCCTGGATCGCGGCGGCCATCAGGACCTCGCCCCAGCCGCGGTCCTTGTCCAGCGCGTCGGGGGCGTCCTCCTCGTGGCGGATCGCCATCCACGTCTTGCGGAAGGCGAGGCCGGCCAGCCAGCCGCCCGACCAGCCGAGCACGAACCCCAGGGGCTGGTAGGCGAGGGACATCTTCTTCTTCTTGGCCATCGGGCAGTCTCCTTGGTTGCTTCGGTTGCTTCGGTCGTGTCGGTCGCGTCGGTCGTTGGGAAAGGGAAGGGGAGGTGACGGTCCGTCAGGGGGTGTGCGCCGCCGGGACGCGCTCCTCGGCGCGGACGGGACCGGGCGGGGTGCCGTCGCCGAAGGGACGGCCGCCGAGCTCCGCACGGTGGTGCGGGGTCAGCCATCCGGACAGGTCCGGTCCGAGCGGCACCACCCGGGTCGGGTTGATGCCCGTGTGCACCTGGTAGTAGTGCCGCTTGATGTGGTCGAAGTCGACGGTGTCGCCGAACCCCGGCGTCTGGTACAGGTCGCGCGCGTACCCCCACAGCACCCGGTTCTCCGCCAGCTTCCAGAGGTTGCACTTGAAGTGGCCGTGGTACACCGCGTCGAACCGGACCAGGGTGGTGAACAGCCGGATGTCCGCCTCGGTGATGGTGTCGCCGACGAGGTAGCGCTGCCGTTCCAGCCGCTCGGCGAGCCGTTCCAGACGCCGGAACACAGCCGTGCAGGCGGCCTCGTAGTCCTCCTGGGTGTGGGCGAAACCGGCGCGGTAGACGCCGTTGTTGACGTCCTCGTAGACGTCCGCCATCACCTCGTCGATCTCGTCGCGCAGCCCGTCCGGGTACAGGTCCGGAGCGCCCTCGCGGTGCAGGGCCGTCCACTCGGTCGCGAGGTCGAGCGTGAGCTGCTGGTAGTCGTTGGTGACCAGCTCGCCGCTGGGCACGTCCACGATCGCCGGCACGCTGACACCGCCCGGATAGCCGGTCTCGCGGGCGTCGTAGGCCTCGCTCAGGTAGCGGATGCCGAGGACCGGGTCACGGCCCTCCGCGTCCAGGGTGAAACGCCAGCTGCGGTCGTCCTGGATCGGGTCGGTCACGGCCAGGGACAGCGCGTCCTCCAGGCCGAGCAGCCGACGCGAGACCAGCGACCGGCTCGCCCAGGGGCAGGCCCGGCTGACGACCAGACGGTAGCGTCCGGCCTCCACCGGCCAGCCGTCCCGGCCGTCGGCCGTGATCCGGTCGGCGAAATGCGCCTTGGACCGCTTGAACGCCTTCCTCCCGTAGGCGCTGTTGCCGCCGTCGCCGTCGCCGTCGTCGCGGCTCATGGGGGTGACCTCCTCTGCCGTGCGTGGATCCTGGTGAACGCGTTCCCCGTTTTGCGCGGACGGCACGGTATGAGCACCGCCGACCGGGGCAATCGGCGGAGGTGACTGAAGAAGGAGCTGACCACAGGACTCGCGTCACCGTGCTGGTGGCGCTCGCAGCCAACCTGGTGATCGCGGCCGCGAAGGCCGTCGGCGGCCTCGCCGCGGGTTCACCCGCACTGCTGTCGGAGGCGGCGCACTCCGTCGCCGACAGCCTCAACGAGGTGTTCCTGCTCGCGGCCCTGCGCCGCAGCCGCCGGCCCGCCGACCGCCGCCATCCCTTCGGCTACGGCAAGGAACGGTTCTTCTGGTCGCTGCTGGCGGCCGTGGGGATCTTCGTGATGGGAGGCTGCTTCTCGTTCTTCCAGGGCGTCGAGGCCCTGCTGAACGAAGGCGAGGAGGACCTCGGCGGCTACGTGGCGGGTCTGATCGTGCTGGGCATCGCCCTGCTGGCGGAGGGCGGTTCACTCCTGCGGGCGCTGTACCAGGTGCGCCGGCAGGGCGGAGCGGCCGCCGGGATGCGCGACCCGGCGCTGCGCACGGTCGTCGCCGAGGACGGCACCGCGGTGCTGGGCGTGACACTGGCCATCATCGGCATGGCCCTGCACATGGCCACCGGCGAGGTGATCTACGAGGCGTCCGCGTCCCTGGCGATCGGCGGGCTGCTGGTGTACGTCGCCTACCGGCTGGGCCGTGACGCGCGCGACCAGCTGATCGGCGAGGCGGCCGACCCGGAGGCCAGCGGACGGATCCAGGCACTGCTGCAGGCCCAGCCGGAGATCGACAGCGTCGAGGCGCTGTTCACGATGAAGACCGGCCTGGACACGGCTCTGGTGGCCGCCCGTATCGACCTGGTGCCGGGCCTGGACAGCGAGCGGGTCGAGGAGGTCTCCGTGCGCATCAAGCGCTCGATCGCGAACACGGTGCCCGAGGCCCACCAGATCTTCCTGGACGTCACCGACCGGCCGGCTCGCGAGGCGGCGGAAAGCCCCGCCGCGACGGGGGAGCGCGGCGGGGCCTGACGGACGCATGCCCCGCCGCCGCGGATTCACGCCCCTGAAGGCGGAACGTCCCCGGGCCGGCCGCGCTCACGGCGCGGCCGGCCCTTCGTGCGGGCCCTGGGCCCGCCCTCCCGCGGGGGCCGGGGCTCAGCCCGCCTCGGCCGGTTCCAGGACGAACACCGGGATCTCCCGGTCCGTCTTCCTCTGGTAGTCGGCGTAGGCGGGGTACGCCGCGACGGCGCGCTCCCACCACTCGGCCTTCTCGGCACCCGTGACCTCACGGGCCGTCATGTCCCGCTTCACCGGACCGTCCTGCACCTCCACCTGCGGGTGGGACCTCAGGTTGAAGTACCAGACCGGATGCTTGGGCGAGCCGCCGAGGGAGGCGACCGCCGCGTAACGCCCCTCGTGCTCCACGCGCATCACCGGGGTCTTGCGCAGCTTGCCGCTCCGGGCGCCCCGGGAGGTCAGGACCACGACCGGCAGTCCCGTCCCCTGCAGGGTCGTCCCCTCGGTGCCGCCGGAGCTCTCGTACAGCTCCACCTGCTTGCGCACCCACTCCGTCGGACTGGGTTCGTACTCTCCCTCGAGAGGCATGGCGTGTCGTCCCATCGTCGTGTGCCGGGCTGTTGCACCGAAGACAACACCACCCCGGACGCACATCATCCGCAACCACGGGGGGTGTGTCCGGACGCGCGCACTCACCCCGGCGCGACCGCCATCCGCAGGGCCAGGGCCGTCATCACCCCGCTCGCCACCCATGCCGTCGCCAGGCGCCCCCGACGACCCGTCAGCGCCCGGCCCAGCAGCGCGCCGCCGCCGGCCAGCACCACCTGCCAGCTCGCCGAGGCGGCGAACGCGGCCAGGACGAACACGGCCTGCTCCGCCGGACCGGCCGGTCCGGTCGCCCGCGTGCCGAGCACCAGGGCGGCGAAGTAGATCACAGTGGTCGGGTTGAGCAGGGTGATGCCGAGCAGGCCGAGGTAGGCCCGGGCCGGGCCCGGGGGAGGAGGAGCGGACCGGGTGGCGAGCCGGTGGCCGCGGTACTCCCGCAGCGCGCCGGCCGCGCCCCGTACGGCCAGCGCCAGCAGCACCACGACGCAGACCCACCGCAGCGGGCCGAGCACCGGCCGCAGCGCGGTCGCCAGGGCGGTGCCCCCGAGCGTCGCGGCGAGGGCGTAGAGCCCGTCGGCGGTGGCGACGCCGAGTGCGGCGCAGACCCCGGTGCGCAGGGTCGTCCGGGCGGTGAGGGAGACGAGGTAGGTCCCGACGGCGCCGACGGGGACGGCGATGCCGAAGCCGGCGAGCAACCCCGCGACGAGCGCGGCGGTCACGAGCGCGGCGGGGTCGGCCCTTCACGGTGGCCGGCCTGCTGCTGTCGGCGCGCGGCGCGGGCGGCGACGGACAGCGGCAGCACAGGAGCGTTCGTAGACATGGCTGGATCCTGGGGCCTGCCCCACCTCGCCGACAACCGGTTTTCGCCCCGGCTCGGCGGTCCTCCGCCCCTGCCGGGCCCGGGCGCGCCCCGCCGGCCCGCGCACGCACCCGGCCGTCGAACGGACGGACGGCCATCCCCGGCCATGTTGCCGCCGTGGGCGATCTGGCCGAACTTCCCGTCGCCCCATAGGTGCCTGAGGCATCTAATGAGGAGCGGCACCACGCACTACACGTCTGCGAGGTCTTCATGACGGACACGACCGCACCCGTCGCCTTCCCCCAGAGCCGGACCTGCCCCTACCACCCGCCCGCCGCCTACGACGCGCTGCGCGCCGAACGGCCCCTGACCCGGATCACCCTCTACGACGGCCGCGAGGCCTGGCTCGTCACCGGGCACGCCACCGCCCGCGCCCTGCTGGCCGACCCGAGGCTGTCGTCCGACCGCGACCGCCCCGGCTTCCCCGCCACCACCCGGCGCTTCGCCGGGATCCGCAACCGCCGCCCGGCACTGCTGGGCGTCGACGACCCCGAGCACCGCGCCCAGCGGCGCATGGTCGTCGGCGACTTCACGTTCAAGAAGGCCGTCGAACTGCGGCCGCGCATCCAGCAGATCGTCGACGAGCGGCTCGACGCGATGATCGCCCAGGGACCGCCGGCCGACCTGGTCGGCGCCTTCGCCCTGCCCGTGCCGTCCATGGTGATCTGCGCCCTGCTCGGCGTCCCGTACGCCGACCACGACTTCTTCGAGACCCAGTCCCGCCGGTTGCTGCGCGGCCCGGAGACCGCCGACGTGATGGACGCCCGCGACCGGCTGGAGGCCTACTTCGGCCGGCTGATCGAGCGCAAGCGACGCGAGCCCGGCACCGGCCTGCTGGACGACCTGGTGCGACGGCAGCTGCACGACGGCGCCCTGGACCGGGAGGGGCTGACCGCCATGGCCCTCATCCTGCTGGTCGCGGGTCACGAGACGACCGCCAACATGATCTCGCTGGGCACCTTCACGCTGCTCCGGCACCCCGAGCGGCTGGCCGAACTGCGCGCCGACCCGGAGCTGCTGCCGGACGCGGTCGAGGAGCTCATGCGGATGCTGTCGATCGCGGACGGCATGCTGCGCGTGGCCGTCGAGGACATCGACGTGGCCGGGACGACGATCCGGCGCGGCGAGGGCGTGGTGTTCGCGACCTCGGTCATCAACCGCGACGAGACCGTGTATCCGGACCCGGACGCCCTCGACTGGAACCGCTCCGCCCGGCACCACGTCGCGTTCGGCTTCGGCATCCACCAGTGCCTCGGCCAGAACCTCGCCCGCGCGGAGCTGGAGATCGCCCTGCGCAGCCTCTTCGAGCGGCTGCCCGGGCTGCGGCTGGCCGCGCCGCCCGAGGAGATCCCCTTCAAGCCCGGCGACACGATCCAGGGGATGCTGGAACTCCCCGTGACCTGGTAGGGGGTGCGTGCCCGTGGACATCGACATCGACCGGGACCGCTGCATCGGCGCGGGCCAGTGCGCCCTGACGGCGCCGGACGTCTTCACCCAGGACGACGAGGGCTACAGCACGCTGCGGCCCGGCCGGGAGGACGGCGGCGGCAGTCCCCTGGTGCGGGAGGCCGCCCGGGCCTGCCCGGTCGGTGCCATCACCGTCTCCCAGCCGGTCGCCTGAGCGGGCCGGCCACCCCCTAGGGTGTGCGGGATGACCGAACAGGTTCCCGCCCGCGCACCCTTCCTCTACGTCGTCGTCTGCGCCGCCGGTGTCGCCTCCGGGGTCGGCAAGCTGATCACCGCGGCGCAGGAGCGGGGCTGGGAGGTCGGTGTCATCGCCACACCCGTGGCGATGAACGGCTTCTTCGACACCGGTGCCGTCGCGTCCCTGACCGGCCGGCCCATCCGGTCGGCCTGGCGCACCCCGGGCGAGCCGCGCCCGTTCCCGGCCCCCGACGCCGTCGTGGTGGCACCCGCCACCTTCAACACCGTCAACAAGTGGGCGGCCGGTCTGGCCGACACCCTCGCCCTGGGCACGTTGTGCGAGGCGGCCGGGCTCGGCGTGCCCATCGCGGTCCTGCCGTGTGTGGCCGGTGCGCTGGCCGCCCACCCGGCCTACGCGGAGAGCCTCCGGCGGCTGCGCGGCATGGGGGTGCGGTTCGGTGAGCCGTACACCGGGGAGCCGCGCGAGGACGGCGGCCGGGCGGAGTTCGGCTGGGAGCGGGCACTGGACCTGCTGGCGGGCGACTGAGTCCGGCCGCGGGCGGACACGGCACGTGCGGCGCACGACCGGGCCCCGCGCGGCGCCGGCCGCGGCCCGCCGGGCCCGGCTTCGAGTCCGCACGAACCCGTACGCTCGCGGTGACCCCTTCCCGGAAGGCAGGAGCAGCAGCGATGCAGTACGTGAAGCTCGGTTCGACGGGCCTGGACGTCTCACGGATCTGTCTGGGATGCATGACCTACGGCCTGCCCGACCGCGGCACGCACGAGTGGACCCTGGACGAGGACGCCTCCCGCCCGCTGATCCGGCAGGCGGTCGAGCAGGGCATCACCTTCTTCGACACGGCGAACGTCTACTCCGACGGCACCAGCGAGGAGATCGTCGGCCGGGCCCTGCGCGACTTCGCCCGGCGCGACGAGATCGTCCTCGCCACCAAGGTGCACGGCCGGATGCGGCCCGGGCCGAACGGCGGCGGACTGTCCCGCAAGGCGATCCTCACCGAGCTCGACCACAGCCTCGCCCGGCTCGGCACCGACTACGTCGACCTCTACCAGATCCACCGCTTCGACCCGCACACCCCGGTCGAGGAGACCATGGAGGCCCTGCACGATGTCGTCAAGGCAGGCAAGGTCCGCTACATCGGGGCCAGTTCGATGTACGCCTGGCAGTTCTCCAAGATGCAGTACACCGCGCGGCTGAACGGCTGGACGCGGTTCGTCTCCATGCAGAACCACTACAACCTGCTCTACCGCGAGGAGGAGCGCGAGATGCTGCCCCTGTGCGCGGACCAGGGCGTGGGGGTGCTGCCCTGGAGCCCGCTGGCCCGAGGCCGGCTCACCCGCGACTGGGGCACCACCACCGGGCGCAGCGCCACCGACACCTTCGGCAGCACCCTCTACCCGGAGGGCGACCGCGCCATCGTCGAGGCGGTCACCCGCATCGCCGGTGAGCGGGGCGTCCCCCGCGCCCAGGTCGCCCTCGCCTGGCTCCTCGCCCAGGACACCGTGACCGCCCCGATCGTCGGAGCCTCCAAGCCGGAGCACCTGCGCGACGCGGTGGCCGCCGTGGACCTCGAACTCGGCGAGAAGGAGCGCGAGGAACTGGAGGGCCCCTACACGCCGCATCCGGTCGCCGGGCACTGACACCGCATCCGGTCGCCGGGCACTGACACCGCGTCGGCGGGGCCCCGGCCGGGCATCCGGCGGGGCCCCGCCGGCCGCATTCCTGGGCGGGCCGGTTGCCCAAAGGTCGAACAGGGCGGGTGGGAAGGCCTTTTCCGCGCACAGGTGGGGGCGTGAGCCGGCGGGGCCACGGCGGCCAATGGTTTTTCCCGCCACCGGGGTCCGAGGTGAATACCCGGCGGCCGGAACAAGATGGCCAATACCGCGATCTCCACGGTCGCGTCGATTGACATTCTGTCAAAAAGGCCCGGCCGGTCGGCCCGTGGCGGAAAACGCGGGATCGCTTGTTCCGCTTCGCTGACCTGTGCAAAGGTGTGCCCTGTCGGCGTGTCCACAACACGCCGATCTTTCGTGCGCGCGCGGCCCCACGGTCGGCATACCCCTTGGTATGGACTAATTCGGCATGTCCCTGAGAGGAATGCAGTGTGAAAGACGCAGGCCCGTCGAATTCCCCGGGCCCGGCCCGCAGGTACGGTCCGACGGACGAGCAGCTCAGCGCCGAGCTCCGCAAGTGGACCGGTGCCACACCCGCACTGCACCCCGTGGGCGAACTGCTGGACCGCCACTGGGAGGCGGCCTTCGCCTACGCCCGGCTGTGCACCGACGGCCCCCGGCCCGCGGGCATGCTCACCACCGCCGCCTTCACCCGCCAGTTCGGCGAGACCCTGCGCCAGAACGGCCCGACCTCGGCATGGCGGCCCCATCTCCTCGTCACCGTACGGCGGATCGCGGCGGAGTGGTGTGACGACCACCGCCGCGAGATGCTCCACCCCGCTCTGCTGACGGGGGACGCCGACGGCCTGCGGCCGGCCGCGCGGCTGCTGCCGGTGGCACACCGCCGCCTGCTCGCCGGGGCGTTCCAGCGGCTGCCCCAGTCCGCGCGTTGCCTGCTCTGGCACATCGAGGTCGAGCGGGAGCCGCTCGCTTCCCCCGCCGGGCTGCTCGGCCTCGACGAGGAAGGGGCGCGCGTTGAACTCGGCAGGGCCCGCGACCGGCTGCGCGAGGAGTGCCTCCAGCTGCACCGCGAACTCGCCCCGGACGAGGAGTGCCGCCGCTATCTGCGCCTGCTCGACGTGACGTACCGCAGGGGCGGCCGGACCGTCGACCCGGATCTACGCGCGCACATCGAGGGCTGCCGGCACTGCAGCGCCGCCGCCGACCAGCTCGACCGCTTCAACCACGGACTCGGCACGGCCCTGTCCGAGGCCGTTCTCGGCTGGGGCGGGGCGGAGTACGCGTCGAGCAGGACGGGCTCCGCCGCGGAACCCGGCCCGTCAACCGCCCCGTCCGCCGCCGCGTCCGCGGCATTGGCCCCGCACCCGGCTCCCGACGGATTCCCGTCCCTGCCCGCCGTCGGCGCGGACGGCCCCGCGGAGCACCACCCGGGCCTCGCCGCCGAGGGCCGCGACGCGTTCGGCGGCGGGACGGCTCCCCTCGGCTTCGAGGAGAGCGCCCACGCCGCCCACGCCGCCCACGGCACGGCGGCCTCCGGCTTCGGGACCCGTACCGCGGCCGGCCGGGCTGCGGCGTCACCCGCTCCCGGGAGTCCCGGCGAGGCCGGCCCCGGTGCGGCGGCTCCCCGCCTCGGCGGCCACGGCGAGACCGGTCGCGGTGCGGCGGCCCACGCTCCCGAAGGCCGCGACGGCATCGGCTTCCGCACCCCGCCGCCCGTTCCGCGGTCCGCCCTCGATCCGGTCGCCTTGGCGCAGGCGGCCTTTCCGGATCCCGTCGTTCCCGTCGACCCCGTGGCGCTCGCCGGTGCGACGGGGGAGTCGTTCACCGACCCCGGCGGCCCGGCACCGGCCCCCGTGCCGCCCCGGCCGGGGCCCTCGGCCCGGGCCGCGGCCACGGCCGGTCCCGGCCCGGACGGCCCGGACGCTCCCCCCGCCTCACCCGCGACTCCGCCGCCGCCGGACGCGCCCGCGCCCGGCCCGCGCGCCGTGGGCCCCCGCACCGCCGCCCGCCGCGCGGGCCGGAAGGCGGCCCGCCGCGCCGCACGCCGCCGCAACCTCACCGCGGGCGTCCTGACCGCCGGCGGTCTCGTCGTGCTGCCGCTCGTCCTGTGGACCGTCGGCGGCTCCGGTGACAGCGCCCCACAGGGCGGGAAACGGCCGGCCGGAGAGGCCCCCGACGTGGAGGAACCGACCACCGCGCCGTCCTGGGTCGGTGCGGGCGAGGCCGGGAAGGACACGCTGCGCGGCCGGCTGCGCAACGCCGACTCCGGCCTGTGCGTCGGCCTCGACGGCGGCAAGGCGGTCGAGGGCGCGGAGGCCGTGCTCACCGACTGCGACTCGGCCCCCGGCCGGCAGTGGACCTACGAGACCGACGGGCTGCTGCGCAGCGGTGCCGACCCGGGGCTCTGCCTCGACTCCGGCCTCGGCTACTCGGTGCGGCTCACCCCCTGCGCGGGGCCCTCCGGGGCGGACACCGAGGACGTCCGCTACGACTTCACCCTCCAGGGCGCCCTCGTGCCCCGGTCCGACCAGGATCTCGCCCTGACGCCGTCCGCGACCGACGGCTCGGGCGCGCTGGTCCTCAAGGCCCGGGCCGACGACGCGGTGCAGCGCTGGGTGATCGACACCGCCAAGGCCGATCTGCGCATGAAGGCGGTCACCTGGAACGAGCCCGCCTCGGCCCGTCCGCCCGCACCCGTCGCCGTGTCCACCCCACCGGCGGGGCCCGCACCGGCGCCGACGCCGTCCGACGTCACGTCCCGGACCTCCCCGGCCCCGCAGGAGCCCACCGAGGCCCCGTGCCACCGCTACGGCTACTGCGACGAGGACGGCCGCTACGGACAGCCCGGCCCCGGGTATCCGGACCACGGCTACCCGGACTACGGCTACCCCGACCACGGGTACGGCGGCCACGGGCACTACCGAGACGGCCGCCGCTGACGGGTGCGCCGGACGGGCAGGACGTACCGGATGGGCAGGACGGTGCAGGACGTGCAGAGCGTGCCAGAGGCACCGGACGTGCCGGACGCCGTCACGGTCCGACGACGTTCAGCGACAGCCACAGCGCCGCGACGGCCGGCACCAACGCGGCCGGCACCGCGAGCAGCCCCAGCCGGGTGAACTCCCCGAGGCCGATCCGGTGCCCCTGCTGCTGGGCGATCCGCCGCCACAGCAGCGTCGCGAGGGACCCGGCGTAGGTCAGGTTGGGGCCGATGTTGACCCCGATCAGCACGGCCAGCACCATCCCGGGGCCCGCCCCGGCGGTCAGCGGCAGCAGGACCAGCACGGCCGGCAGGTTGTTGATGAGGTTGGCCAGCACCGCGGCCAGCACGGCCACGGCCAGCAGCGCCGGCAGGCCCGTCCCGCCGGGCAGGACCCGTTGCAGCGCGTCGGCGAGCCCGTGGTCGACGACCGCCCGGACCACCACGCCGAGTGCCAGCACGAACGCCAGGAACGCCGGGGCCGCCGAGCGCACCACGGTCAGCGGCGTGGCCTTCCGCCGTACGAGCGAGCGCCCGGCCAGCACCAGGGCACCGGCCAGGGCGGCCCACGCCGGGGAGATCCCGGCGGCCGAGGCGACGACGAACCCGGCCAGGGTGCAGCCCACCGTGACGAGCGCGAACAGCGGCAGCGGCTCCTCGGGCCCGGCCGGGCCGGCGGAGGGCGGGGGCGCCGCCAGCTCCCGGTCGAAGAAGCGGCGGAACACCAGGTACTCGGCGGCGATCGCCACCAGCCACGGCAGTGCCATGAGGGCCGCGAAGCGGGTGAAGGTCAGGCCGCTCGCCGCGAAGGCCAGCAGATTGGTCAGGTTGGAGACCGGCAGCAGCAGGGAGGCGGTGTTCGACAGGTGGGCGCAGGCGTACAGGTGCGGGCGGGCCTCGACGCCCATGCGGGTCGCCGTGGCGAGCACCACCGGGGTGAGCAGGACCACCGTGGCGTCCAGGCTGAGCACGGCCGTGATCAGGGAGGCCAGGACGAAGACGGCGGCCAGCAGCCGGACGGGCCGGCCTTGCGCCCGGCGGGCCATCCACGCGCCGCACGCCGTGAACAATCCCTCGACGTCGCAGAAGTGGGCGAGCACCAGCACGGCCGCGAGGAAGCCCACCACGGGTCCGAGCCGCTGGATCTCCTCCCAGGCGTGGTCCGGGGAGATGAGGCCCACCGCGACGGCGAGCGCGGCGGCCGGCACCGCCAGCACGGCCTCGGGCAGCCCGCGGGGCCGGGCGACGGCCCAGACGAGCACGGCGACCAGCAGCGTCACGGACAGGACTGCGGCGAGCGGGGTGTTCAGGGCGGGGTCCTCCGGGACGAGATCGCGACGTGCCCGCCCATGAAACCAGGCGACGGTAAGAACTCCGCGAGAGCCCCTGCCCAGGACCCTGTACGGCTTCCGGCCAGGTGCCGCCGTGGCTGCCCCGGGCGCCCCGACCGCCCGCGCCCCGACCGCCTGCGCCCCGACCGCCCGCGCTCCGCTGGTCCGGCCGCGACCGTCCGGTCGTCCGCCGGTCCACCCACCGCCCCGCCGCCCGGCTCGCCCGGCGGCGGGCGGCCGGTCAGAGTTCCTCGACCAGCGCCAGCTCCGCCCAGATCGTCTTGCCCTCGGCGGTGTGCCTGCTGCCCCAGCGCTGGGTGAGCTGGGCGACCAGCAGCAGACCGCGGCCGCCCTCGTCCCAGGTCTTGGCCCGGCGCAGGTGCGGCGCCGTGTGGTTGGTGTCGGACACCTCGCAGATCAGCGTCGCGGCGTCGTGGATCAGCCGGAGCCGTATGGGCGGGGCGCCGTAGCGGATGGCGTTGGTGACCAGTTCGCTCACCACCAGCTCCGCGGTGAACGTGGCCTCGACCAGCCCCCAGCGTTCGAGCTGGTCCACGACCTGCTTGCGGATGGGCGCGACCAGCGACGGGTCGGCCGGGATGTCCCACGTCGCCACCTGGGAGGACGGCAGACCGCGGGTGCGCGCCAGCAGCAGGGCCACGTCGTCGGCCGAGCCGCCCGGCGGGAGCAGGGAGCGCAGGACCCGGTCGCACGTCTCGTCGAGGGAGCCGGAGGGGACCGAGAGGGCCTCCAGCACCATCTGCGCGCTCGTGTCGACGTCCCGCTCGCGGCTGGCCAGCAGCCCGTCCGTGTGGAAGACCAGGACACTGCCCTCGCGCAGCTCCACGTCGACGCTCTCGAACGGCAGCCCTCCGACGCCGAGCGGCGGTCCCGAGGGCAGGTCGAGCCGGAGGGGCGGCCCGTCGGGCGGGGCCAGCAGCGGCAGCGGATGCCCGGCGCGGGCCAGCGAGCAGCGCCGGGACACCGGGTCGTACACCGCGTACAGGCAGGTCGCGCCGACCTCGCCGGTGCCCGCGTCGCCGCCCGACTCCTGCGACAGCCGCACCACCAGGTCGTCGAGGTGGGTGAGCAGTTCGTCCGGGGCCAGGTCGATGTCGGCGAGGGTGCGTACGGCGGTGCGCAGCCTGCCCATGGTGGCCGAGGCCTGGATGCCGTGGCCGACGACGTCCCCGACGACCATGGCGACCCGCATCCCGGACAGCGGGATGACGTCGAACCAGTCGCCGCCCACGCCGGAGCGGGTGGCCGGCAGATACCGGGAGGCGGCTTCGACGGCGGCCGTGCGCGGCAGCGTCCGCGGCAGCAGGCTCCGCTGAAGGGTGAGGGTCGTCTCGCGCTCCCGCGAGTAGCGCCGCGCGTTGTCGATGCAGACGGCGGCCCGGGCGGTGACCTCCTCGGCCAGCAGCACGTCGTCGTCCGTGAAGGGCTCGGGGCGCCGGAAGCGGGTGAACACCGCGACGCCGAGGGTCGTGCCGCGGGCCTGGAGCGGGACGGACATCGTGGAGTGGATGCCGGACTCGCGGATCCGCCGGAACCGGGCCGGGTCCCAGGCGAGCCACAGCTCCAGGTCGTCCTCCGAGCCCGAGGCGACGACGGTGCGGCCCGCCGACAGGGACGCGGCCTGAGGGGAGGTCTCCGGGTAGTGGTCCGTCCGCCCCGGCTCGGCGACGGCCTCGGGACTGCCCGGGTTCACCGACCGGTGGGCCGCCCGGCGCAGGGTCACGGGCGGCACCGGCGGGCCGGCGGACTCCTCGCCGTGCTCCTGCGGGTCCAGCAGGTCGACGCTGACGAAGTCGGCGAGGGCCGGGACGCACACGTCCGCCAGCTCCTGGGCGGTGCGGGTCACGTCGAGGGTGCTGCCGATGCGCACGCTCGCCTCGTTGACGAGCTGGAGCCGCTCGCGGGAGCGGTACTGGTCGGAGAAGTCGTGGGCGGTCACGCACACGCCCCGCACCCGGCCGGCGGCGTCGGTCAGCGGCGCCATCCGGGCCAGCCACGCGTGCGGCCCGCGGGTCTCGCCCCCGGCCTTCATGTACGTCTGCATGTCCTGCCGCCGGCCGGTGCTCAGCACCTGGCGCAGCCGCTCCTCCAGCTCCCGGTTCTGCGGGCGGCTGCCGATGTCGGTGGGCCGCAGGCCGAGCAGCCGCTCCGCGGGCAGGCCGACGAGGTCCGCCATGGCGTCGTTGACCCCGCGCAGCCGCAGCTCCTCGTCGTAGATCATCGTCGCGCAGGGGGACTGGCGCAGCGCCCCGCGCACCAGCGGGTCGTCGTCCGGCAGCCCGTGCCGCGGGCCCCGCGGCGGGGCCACGGCCAGCCAGTCGGTCGTCTCCGGGCCGTCGGGCGGCCTGCGGTGGGCGAGCACCCACACCGGCACCGCGCGCCCGTCGCGATGGCGCAGGGCGAGGGTGCCGCTCCAGCGGTGGCCGTCCTCGACCCGCGGCGGTTCGGCGCCGTCGGCCAGGAGCTCGGTCGCGGGGCGTCCCACCACTTCCTCGGCGGTGTGGCCCAGCAGGCGCCGGGCGCCCTCGCTCCACTCGGTGAGCGTGCCGTCGACGGCGATGACGGCGCGGGCGGTCACCCCGTCGTCGAACGGATCGTCCGGGCTCATCGTCGCCACTCCATACGGACACTCTCAGTGAACGGAAGCGCCACCAGAGTCCCAGACTAGTGCGTGGGCGCCCGGTGTGAACCGGTAACCCCGGGGCCGCCCGGCCCGCCCGGCCGCACGGCACGGGAGCCACGCGGTGACAGCCGGTTCCGCCCCGACCGTTGACGGGGCGTCACTTCGGCACGACCATGGCGGGCGTCCGCACCCTGGGAGCGCTCCCATAGGAGCGTCGCCCGCCCCTGCGCCGAGGAGTCCAGACGTGCACCGACGCAGAACCGCCCTGCTGTCCCTGACAGCCCTGCTCGCGACGGCGCTGACCGCGCTGCCCGCCGCGCCGGCCGGGGCCGAGGAGACCGAGCAGGTCAGGAACGGCACCTTCGACACCTCCACGGAAGCGTGGTGGACGACCGCGAACGTCACGGCGGCGCCGTCCGACGGCCGGCTGTGCGCCGACGTGCCCGGCGGCACCACCAACCGCTGGGACGCCGCCGTCGGGCAGAACGACATCACCCTGGTGAAGGGGGAGTCCTACCGCTTCTCCTTCAGCGCCACCGGGACCCCCGCCGGACACGTCGTCCGCGCGATCGTGGGCCTGTCCGTCGAGCCGTACGACACCTACCACGAGGTCACACCGCAGCTCAGCGTCTCCGGCGACACCTACTCCTACACCTTCACCTCGCCCGTCGACACCGCCCGGGGCCAGGTCGGCTTCCAGCTCGGCGGCAGCGCGGACCCCTGGCGCTTCTGCATGGACGACGTCTCCCTGCTGGGCGGTGTCGCGCCGGAGCCCTACGAGCCCGACACCGGTCCCCGGGTCCGCGTCAACCAGGTCGGCTACCTGCCCGCCGGACCCAAGAACGCCACCCTCGTCACCGACGCCACGGCGAAACTGCCCTGGGAGCTGAGGAACGCGCGCGGCACGGTGGTCGCCCGGGGCACGACCGTCCCGCGCGGCGTGGACGCCTCCTCCGGGCAGAACGTCCACTCGATCGACTTCGGCGCGTACCGCGCGAAGGGCACGGGCTTCACCCTGACCGCCGACGGCGAGACCAGCCGCCCCTTCGACCTCGACGCGCGGGTCTACGACCGGCTCCGGCTGGACGCGGCGAAGTACTACTACACCC
The DNA here is from genome assembly GCF_055585285.1 of Streptomyces sp. NPDC053665. Taxonomy (NCBI): domain Bacteria; kingdom Bacillati; phylum Actinomycetota; class Actinomycetes; order Kitasatosporales; family Streptomycetaceae; genus Streptomyces; species Streptomyces sp. NPDC053665. Next base: position 442,183 of record NZ_JBVJKK010000001.1, on the reverse strand, counting down.
AGCGCAGCGGCACCCCGATCCGAGACGACCTGCGCCCCGGCTACGGCCGCCCGGCGGGCCACGTGGGCGCGGCCCCCAACAAGGGCGACACCGAGGTGCCCTGCCGGCCGGGCGTCTGCGACTACACGCTGGACGTGAGCGGCGGCTGGTACGACGCCGGCGACCACGGCAAGTACGTCGTCAACGGCGGCATCTCCACCTGGGAGCTGCTGAGCACCTACGAGCGCGCCCTGCACGCCCGCACCGGCCGGACCGGCCCGCTCGGTGACGGCTCCCTCGCCCTCCCCGAGAGCGGCAACAAGGTGCCCGACCTCCTCGACGAGGCCCGCTGGGAACTGGAGTTCCTGCTGAGGATGCAGGTGCCCCCGGGTGAGCCGCTGGCCGGCATGGCCCACCACAAGGTGCACGACGAGCAGTGGACCGGACTGCCGCTGATGCCCCACGACGACCCCCAGAAGCGTGAGCTGCACCCGCCGTCCACGGCCGCGACCCTGAACCTGGCCGCCACGGCCGCCCAGGCCGCCCGGCTCTACCGCCCCTGGGACAAGGCGTTCGCCGGCCGGGCCCTGGCCGCGGCCCGCACGGCCTGGACCGCCGCGCTCGCCCACCCCGACCTCCTCGCCTCCGAGAGCGACGGCGTCGGCGGCGGCGCCTACCCCGACCGCGAGGTGGCCGACGACTTCTACTGGGCGGCGGCCGAGCTCTACCTCACCACGGGGGAGCGGCAGTTCGAGGAGTACGTGCTGACCTCCCCGGTCCACACCGCCGACCTGTTCCAGCCCCTCGGATTCGACTGGGCCCGCACCGGCGCGGCCGGCCGGCTCGACCTCGCCACCGTGCCGAACGCGCTGCCCGGCCGGGACAAGGTCCGCCGGTCCGTGATCAAGGGCGCCGACCGCTACCTCGCGACCCTGAAGGACCACCCCTACGGCATCCCGTACGCGCCGGACGGCAACGTCTACGACTGGGGCTCCAGCCACCAGATCCTGAACAACGCCGTCGTCCTCGCCACCGCCTACGACCTCACCGGCGCCTCCGGGTACCGCGCCGGGGCGTTGCAGAGCCTGGACTACGTCCTGGGCCGCAACGCCCTGAACATCTCCTACGTCACCGGCTACGGCGAGGTCAGCGCGCGGAACCAGCACAGCCGCTGGTACGCCCGGCAGCTCGATCCGGACCTGCCGAACCCGCCCCCGGGCACCCTCGCCGGCGGACCGAACTCGAACATCCAGGACCCCTACGCGCAGAGCAAGCTGCAGGGCTGCGTCGGGCAGTTCTGCTACATCGACGACATCCAGTCCTGGTCGACCAACGAACACACCATCAACTGGAACGCCGCCCTGGCCCGCATGGCCTCCTTCGCGGCCGACCAGGGCCGCCACCTCGGGTGACGGCGCGCGTGCCGGGGGGCGGGGCCGACGACAGGCCGCCCCCGGCACCCGCGCGTAGCCTGGGAACATGCCAGCGGTGCGGGTCGACGGCATCGGGGTCGCGTACGACAGGGTGGGCCACGGCCCGCCCCTCGTGCTCGCGCACGGCGCCACGAGCGACGCGCGGTTGTTCCGGCCGCAGATGGAGGACCTCGCCGACGAGTTCACCGTCGTCGCCTGGGACGAGCCGGGCGCCGGCCGTTCCTCCGACGTGCCGGCCGTCTTCCCGCTCGCCGGCTACGCCCGCTGCCTGGCGGCCGTCATCGAGGACGTGGGTCTCGGCCCGGCCCACGTGCTGGGCCTCGGCTGGGGCGGGACGGTGGTCCTGGAGCTCTACCGGCTCCACCCCTCCCTGGTCCGCACGCTCGTGCTCGCCGACACCTACGCCGGCTGGAAGGGCTCGCTGAGCGCGGCGGAGGTGCGCTCGCGGATCCGCGGCGCGGAGCGGACGCTCGCCGTACCGGACGAGGCGTTCGCCCCCAGCCTGCCGGGGCTGTTCGCCGAGGCGCCGCCCGCGGGCGTGGTGCGTCTGCTGTCGGTGATGTCGGCGCAGACGCGCCGCCGCAGCATGCGCGCGGAACTCGCCGCCATGGCCGACGCCGACCTGAGCGGTCTGCTCCCGCGGATCGGCGTCCCGACCCTGCTGCTGTGGGGCGAGCTGGACGCGCGCTCGCCCGTGGAGCCCGTCGCCCGCGGTTTCCTCGACGCCGTGCCGCACGCCACGCTCGTGGTGCTCCCCGGCGCGGGGCACCTCAGCAACCTCGAGGCGCCCGAGGCGTTCAACCGGACGGTCCGCGAGTTCTGCCGCACCCGTTCGTGACGGGCGCTGCGTCACCCGGCCGGATGTGAACCGCGTCGCCTTGCCGCCCCCGGCGTCCCGGCAGGAGGTACCCCTGCCCGACCATCCTGACCTGGGGCTATTTACGCGCCAGTACCCGAGCGGTACCGTGAACGCATGCCAGCTCTCAACGTCGAGTTCAGCGACCGTGAACTTGAGGACCTGCGGCAGATCGCCAAGGAGCGCGGTACGTCCATGAAGGCCCTGGTGCGCGAGGCGGCAGCCGCCGACATCGCCCGGCACCGGGCTCTGCAGGAGGGCGCGGAGGCCTTCCGGCGGTTCTTCGCCACCCATGCCGACGAGTTCGCCGCCGCGTTCCCCGAGGACGAACCGCCCGGCAGGGGCGAGGGGCGGGCCGCCTGACCGATGGCATCCGTCCTCCACATCGACGTGCCCTGGCTGCTGCAACGCCACGAGGAGGTCCTGCCGGACCAGCCCACCGTCAACGACTTCTCCGCGCTGGTCGCCGCCGTCGCCCGGCACCGCGTCGACCCGCCGCGCCTCGGCGTCGACTCCGACCCGGCGTGGCGGGCCGCCGCCCTGCTGCACACCCTCGCCGTGCTGCGTCCGCTGCCCTCGGCCAACGCCCGCTTCGCCTGCGCGACGGCCGTGGCGTACATGTTCGTCAGCGGGGTCGGCATCGACCCGCCCTACGGTGCCCTGGTCGACCTCGCCCGCGACCTGATGTCCGGCACCGCCGACGTCTACGGCGCCGCGGACCGGCTGCGCTCCTGGCAGATCTGAGACGCGGCGCCCTCGGCCCCCTCGGGTGCCTTTCCCGCCGAGCACCGGGAAATGTCGAAAGCAGGTGCGAGGTGCGTGCGGCTGTTCCCTTCTTTCTGACTTTCTGTCAATGGCGCATATGTGGCCCGCGCGCCTTGTTGCTCCTGCAGGGGTTGTGCAAGAGTGCACCACGCGTGCGGGGGGAATGGCCAGGAGTCGCACGCGCATAGTCGACCGGGTCCGAATCGCCGCCGGCGAATTCGCACCTCCCGCGCCGCGCCAAAAAGGGACGCACCCATCGGGCCTCCTTTTCGGCGACAGGACTTCTGTGTGTCGCACGCGTGGGAAGGAACCATCTCAGTGCCCACCCCCCACCCCCCTCGTCCTGCGTACCCCCCGCCCGGCGGGGGCCCGGGGGACTCCGACGAGAGTCTCGCCGCGCCGCTGCGAGGCAGCCCGGAGGGCGGGGTCGCCGCCCATTCCGTCGCCCTGCTGATGGCGCGGCACTGGCAGCCGGCGCACGAGTACGCCGTCATCTGCCTCGCCTCCTCGGCGAAGGTCGCCTCCATGGTCACGGGGACGGCCTTCCACCGGACCCTCAACCGTCTCGCGTTCGGGGAGTCCGCCGTCGCGCTGCGCCCGGCCCTTCTGGTCACCGTGCGCGACACGATCCGCGAGTGGTCGGGCGACGATCGCATATCCGCCGTACTGCCCGCCCTTCGGAAACCCGCGGGCGGACGCGGACTTCGCGCCGCGACGTCCATGACACCGGAGAACCGCGTCCTCGCGGAGCGGGCATTCCAGGCCCTTCCGGCCGCCGCGCGCTGTCTGCTGTGGCACGCGGAGGTCGAGGCCGATCCTCTGCACGTCCCGGCCGGACTGCTGGGCATGGACACCGAGGTCGCGTCGGCCGCCCTCGATCAGGCGCGTGACACGTTCCGCGCAGGCTGCGTGCGCGCCCATCGCGAACTCGCCCCGACGCAGGACTGCCGCTTCCACAACCGTCTCCTCGACGTCCCGATCCGCCGGGGCGGGGCCCTGCTGCCCGACGTCCAGGACCATCTCGGCGAGTGCCGCCACTGCCGCAACGCCGCGGAGCAACTCAGCCACTTCGACGGGCCCCTGGGGCCCTTGATCGCCGAAGCGGTGCTGGGCTGGGGTGCCCGCCGCTACCTCGACTCCCGCCCCGGGCGGGCGTCGCACGGGGCCCGGGGCACCCGCGCGGGCCGGCGCGGTGGGCGGCGGGGCGGCGGACGGCACGGGCTCGGGCTGCTGTCCCGGTTCCCGGTGCCCGTCCGCCGGGTGGCGGTGGCGCTGCCGTCGTCGCGGACGCTGCTCTCCGGGCTGGGCGCCGTGTCGGCCGGGGTGCTGGCCACCGTGCTCATCGCCGGCCTCAACCCCTACGACGGCGGCGGGGCCGACCCGGCGGGCTCCGGCAGCACCGGCGACAACGGTGCCACGTCCGCCGCGCCCCCCGGCACGGCCGGCCTGCCCGCGGCGCTGGACGTGGCACGCCTGCGCAACACCGGGGCCGATCTGTGCCTCGACGTCCGCGGCCTGCCCAAGGAGGGCTCGGGCACCGAACTGGCGGCGTGCTCGTCGGTGTGGACCCAGCAGTGGACGGTCGAGGACGACGGGCTGCTGCGCAGCGTCGCCGACCCGGGGCTGTGCCTGGACTCGCACAAGGACGCCGGTGTGGTCGTCCTCGGCACCTGCGCCGACGAGGGTGCGGAGCGGGGCGACGACGTGCGCTACGACCTCACCGTGCAGGGGGAGTTGCTGCCCCGCTGGGACGAGCAGCTCGCCCTGGCCCCGGCCGGCGACAAGCCCGGCGCGGATCTGGTGGTCAAGGTCCGCGACCGCACCGACGCCCAGCGCTGGCAGGCCGAGCCGCTGCCGACGACGGCCGGGTCCCTGTCCATCGAGGAGCAGGACGGGGCGTCGTCCCGGCAGGTGGCCGTGCCGGGCGGCCGGACGTCCTGAGGCGCCGCCCGCGGCCCTCTCCTCCCTCCCCTCAGGCCGGGTCCTCCGCGAGGTCGGCCCGGCCCACCGTGTGCGGCGTGGCGTGGCCCGACAGGGCGAGCGTGAGGTCGAGTTCGGCGAGCAGGCAGCGGATCACGTGCTCCACGCCCGCCCGGCCGTCCAGTCCCAGGCCGTACACGTACGGGCGGCCCAGGAGCACGGCCCGGGCGCCCAGGGCGAGGGCCTTGAAGACGTCGTCGCCGGTGCGGACGCCGCTGTCGAACAGCACGGTGAGCCGGTCGCCGACGGCTTCGGCGACCCGCTCCAGGGCGTCGGCCGCGGCGACCGAGCCCGCCACCTGCCGTCCGCCGTGGTTGGAGACGACCACGCCGTCCATGCCGGCGTCGGCGGCCCGCCGGGCGTCGTCCGGGTGCAGCACGCCCTTCAGCACGATCGGGCCGTCCCAGTTCTCCCGCAGGAACGCCAGATCGGGCCAGGTCTTGGCCGGGTCGGAGAACATGCCGACGAAGTGCATCACCGCCGCGTTCGGGTCCTCGTGCACCGGCTTGGCCAGCCCCGCGCGGAAGGCCGGATCGGAGAAGTAGTTGGCCGTGCCGACGCCGTGCAGGAACGGCAGATACGCCTGGTCCAGGTCGCGGGGCCGCCAGGACAGCAGCGGGGTGTCCAGGGTGACGACCAGCACGCTGAACCCGCAGGCCCTCGCACGACCGAGGAAGCTGCGGGCCACCTCCGGATCCTTCGGCCAGTACAGCTGGAACCACCGCTCGGCGTCGCCCATCGCCTCGGCGACCTGCTCCATGGGGGTGCTGGACGCCGAGGACAGGATGTACGGCACACCCTGCGCGGCGGCGGCCAGGGCCGCAGCGGTCTCCGCCTCCGGGTGCATGATCGACAGGACGCCGACCGGGGCCAGCGCCAGCGGGGCGGGCAGGGCCCGGCCGAGCACCTGCACCGACAGGTCCCGCTCGTGCACGTCCCGCAGCATGCGCGGCACGATCCGGCGGCGCTCCAGGGCGGCCCGGTTCGCCCGGGCCGTGCTGCCGTCGCCCGCCGAGCCCGCCACGTAGCCGACCGGACCGGGCCCGAGCCGCTGCTCGGTCAGCTCCTCCAGGCGCGTCAGGTCCGTGGGCAGCCGTGGCACGGCGCCCGTCATGCCGTTCAGGTAGATCTCGTACTGGAAGTCCGCCCAGTGCTTGCCCACGTCACGCCCCGCCTTCTCGTCGTCTCCTCGTCGAGACCGCCGGGCCGAGGATACCGAGCGGTATGCGGCCGGACGATCGGCGGTGATCATCGATGCCGTCCGATGGCGGTTACGCGTCGGGAGCATGAACGCAAGCGGTTGCAAAGTGGCCACGAGAGAGCGGAATCGGAATGTTTCCGGCCTATTGAGGAGCGCAGGCAAATCAGCCATCTGGCCGCTTCGGGCCGCCGGAGACCGCGCAGTTACGGGCTTCGCACGTGCAGATTCCGTAACTTCACGCCACTGCTTCAATACGCAATGTTACTGAAACCCGTGGGGTCGATGTGTGTTTCGGCGGCGGACTCGGCAGACTCGCGCTCGCCGCTCCGGGCACCATCCGAGCACGGGTCGGCACACATCGTCATCGAGCGGAAGGATGCACACAATGCGGACCCCCGCGCGCTGGGCCATGACTGTCGGACTGACGGCCACCGCCGTCTGCGGACCCCTCTCCGGGGCCGCGCTCGCCGACCCGGGTCAGGCCCCCACCGCGCTCTACGCCCCCTCGGCCCTGGTCCTCACGGCCGGCCACGGACAGAGCGCGATCGCCACCACCCCGGAACGCGCGGTCACCCTGACCTGTGCCCCGAGGCCCTCGGGCACCCACCCGGCCGCCGGCCCCGCCTGTGCGGAACTGCAGGGCGTGAGCGGCGACTTCGACGCCCTGACCGCGAAGGAGGGCGTCATGTGCACCAAGCAGTACGACCCCGTCGTCGTCACCGTCGACGGTGTCTGGCAGGGCAAGCGCGTCTCGTACGAGCGCACGTTCTCCAACGACTGCATGAAGAACGCCCTGGGAACGGGCGTCTTCTCCTTCTAGGGGACCCCATGGACCGGGATCGTGTGTTCCCCGTGAAGCGCAGCGGACCGTGGCTGGGGAGCCGGGCCGCTGTCACGGGAGCCGCGATCTCGTACAAGGAGGCCGGCGGGCGGAGTGGGGCCGCCCGCCGGCCTCCGGACTCTTCCGGGGCCGGTGCGTCAGGCCCGGTCGCGGTGGCTCGTGTCGCACCACGGGTAGCGGCGGCTGCGGCGGCAGGTGCACAGGGCGACCCGGAAGCGGTCCGAGGACACGACGGTGCCGTCCTCCAGTTCCACCTCCACCGGGCCTTCCACGAGCAGCGGCCCCTTGCGCTGGATCGAGACCCGGCGCGGGGCCTCGGAGCGGTCAGACGGGGAGTTCGGCACGGACCACCACCAGCTCTTCGTCGTTCTCCGCGTCGGACAGCAGACCGCGCTCGCGCAGCCAGCGCTCCCGGCCGCGCAGCACGGGACCGAAAGCGATCCGCTGCCGGCGGGTCACCGCGGCCTTCAGTCCGGCCGCACGCAGTTGCACGACCGTGAGGTCCGGGTCGGCGAGCGCCGACTGCACCAGCAGCAGCACCCCGCCCGGCCGCAGCAGTGCGGGCACCTCCCGGCAGATCCGGTCCACGACCAGCCGCCCGTCGCCGCCCGCGTCCCAGGCCCGGGCCGCGCCCCGCGGGGCGTGATGGCCGCTCGGCGCCGGCACGTAGGGCGGATTGGCCAGGACGAGGTCGAAGGTCTGTCCGCGCACGGGGTCGAAGAGGTTCCCGTGGCGGATGCGGACGGTGAGGCCGGCCAGCCTGGCGTTCAGCCGGGCCGCCCAGACGGCGCTCCAGGACACGTCGACGGCGGTCACACGGCCGCCCCGGCGTGCGGCCTCCAGGGCCAGGGCACCGGACCCGGTGCCCACGTCGAGGACTTCCGCTCCCTGGGGGAGCGGCTCGTCGGACAGGGCACCGGCCAGCAGCTCGGTGTCCTCCTGCGGGGCGTAGACGCCCGGGGGTACCAGTGCAATCACGGGCGCCGAGTACCCCGGTGCTCAGGAGATATGAGTCACTTCCCGGGCCAGCGGTTCCCGCAGTGACGACCGGGAGTCGCGCCAGTCCGCCAGCAGGCGGGCGCCGAAGCGTTCCTCGACGAACTCGGTGGCGTCGATGCCGAAGGCGATGTCCGCGGCCAGGTACGGCTCCTGCTCCAGCAGCCCGCCGATCACGTCGTGCCGCACGATCTGCTCGTGGACGGCGTCGGCCTCCACGTGCTCGTCGTAGAAGTGCTCGGCGGCCGGTCCGGCGCCCGCCCGGCGCATGGCCTCGGCGAGCCGCCGGGAGCCGGGGGAGGAGGTGATCTCCACCGCGGCGAAGTGGCCCACGAGGGCGCCCCGCAGGCTGCGGTGCAGGCCGAACAGGGACATCATGTTCACCGTGACCAGGGCCTCGGCGGAGGCGGCACCGAGGTAGCGGCCGTACGTGGTGTCCAGGCCGAGGTCCGTCATCAGGTCCGCGAACAGGCGGGCGTGGACGCGCTCCGCCCGGCCGCCGCCCCACTCGTCGAACTCGACCGCGGCCATCGCCGCCTTCGCCCGGCCCCACAGCCGCGGCAGCACCCAGGCGTGCGGGTCGGCCTCCTTCAGGTGGTACAGGGAGCGCTGGGCCGCGTACTCGCGCAGGTGCCACAGTTCGCCCTCGTCGCGCAGGAAGTGGCTGACGCCCTTGCCGTCGACGGGCTCGACCAGGAGGGGGGCCAGCGCGTCGTCCACGGTGTCGTGCACCTGGGCGTCGGAGCGCAGCGCGGACAGGAACCGGTGCTCCATCGCCGCGCGGACGCGCAGCAGGTCCGGGTCCCACTCGCGCTCGGGCGGCACGGCCCCGAACCCGCGGTAGTGCAGCTCGTAGCACAGGTAGAGGGCGAGCTGGAGGTCGTCGCCGTACACCTCGGCGCGGGCGACCTCCTCCAACCGGGGCAGCCGGCCGGCGCCCCGCAGATATGCCTCGACACCCCTGCTCAGCGGGCCGCGCGGGGTGGGCAGTCGTGGTCCTTCGTGCTCCATGGCCCCCGGGTACCCGCCCAGCGCCCAAGGTCACCCGCGGCAGGAGCAGCCGTCACTCCCGGCCAGGATGTGCGCCGCTCGCTCGTCCTGTCCGCGGACGCGCCCGGGCCCGGGTCGGTCCGGAGGGTGTCTCCGGCCGGCCCGGGCCCGGGTCCGTGGTCCCGCTCAGTCGCCCTCGGACTCCTCCTGGGCGCGGGCGTTCGGGGTGATGGCCTCCCCGGCCTCGCCCCGGTGGCGCCGCTGCCGGGCGTCGTCGTGCGTGCGCGTCCCGGCGTCCTCGATCTCGCTCATGACCTCGTCGAATGCCGTCTCGGGCTTCTCGTCCGAGCTGTCGCCGTGCTTGTCGTGGGACACGGGTTCTCCTTTCTGCGTGCTTCTCCGTCGTTCACTGCGAGGCGGTGGCGATGCGCAGCGGCACCGCCTCTGCGGGAGCCGGTACCTCCTCCTGCCGGGCCACCTCGGCCCACCAGGACGGCCCGTCCTCGATGTGCCGCAGCAGCACGCCCTCGCGGATCGCCCAGGGGCACACCGTCACGGACCTGATGCCGCTCAGCTTCATCGCCGTGTGCCCGACGACCGCGCCGGCCAGACTCTGGGCGGCCCGCGGCGCGGAGATGCCGGGCAGGGAGGCCCGCTCGGCGGCGGGCAGGGCGGCCAGCCGGCCGATGGCCTCGCGCAGCCGCGCGCGGCTCAGTTCCCGCTCCACGAACGGACCCCGGCGGCCGGGGGCCGCGCCGCACAACCGTCCGAGCTGCTGGAAGGTGCGGGAGGTGGCGACCGCGGTGCGCGGGCCCTCCCAGCGGATCCGGGCCGCCACGTCCCGCAGCTCGTGGCGGACCTTGCGGCGCAACCGGCGCACCTGCTCGGGCGACGGCGGGTCCTCGTCCTCGAAGAAGTCGTGGGTGAGCCGCCGCGCGCCCAGGGGCAGGGACGCCACGAAGTCGGGCAGCCGTCCGCGCCCGAAGGCGACCTCCAGGGTGCCGCCACCGATGTCGAGCAGGGCGAGCGGCCCGGACCGCCAGCCCATCCACCGCCGCGCCCCGAGGAACGTCAGCTCGGCCTCGACCTCGCCGGGCAGCGTGCACAGGTCGACGCCGGTCCGGGACCGCACGGCGTGCAGCACCTCCTGCCGGTTCGGCGCGTTGCGCACCACGGCGGTCGCGAACGCCGGCGGCCCGCCCGCGCCCCACCGGGCGGCGGTCCGGCCGGCCTCGGCGACCGCGTCGACCAGCGACTCCACGGCCTGTTCCGGGATGGCACCCCCGGGCGGGACCTGCTCGGACAGCCTCAGCCGCCACTTGGCGGTGTGCACGGGCAGCGGGACTCCGCCCACCGCATCCGCGACCACGAGTCTGACCGTGTTCGATCCCACGTCCACCACGCTGATCCGCATGGCCGGTGGGTACCCACTAACCGGGCGTACCAACAGGGTCACCCTCCCGACAGTCCTTACATTCCTTAACTGGCATATAACCCGCGAGGCATAGTCGGTGCCATGTCCGACGCCGCCCTCTGGACCGCGCTCGCCGATCCGCACCGGCGGGCCATCGTCGCGCTGCTCCTGGAGGGGCCCCGGCCCGTCGGGGAGATCGCCGAGCGGTGCGGACTGAGCCAGCCCAGCGCCTCCAAGCATCTGAAGGTGCTGCGCGACGCCGGCCTGGTCCGGGTGCGGCAGGACGCGCAGCGCCGGGTCCACGCGCTGGACCCGGCCCCCATCGCCGCGCTCGACGCCTGGCTCGCCCCTTACCGCACGCTCTGGAACGAGAGCCTCGACGCGCTGGGCCGCCGCCTCGACCAGGCGGACCGGCCGCCCGGGCCGCCCCCACCGAAGGACTGATCCACCATGACCGCCGACGTGACCGGTACCTACCTGACCCTGGACGACGGGCGCCCCGCCGTCCGCTTCACCCGCACCTACGACCACCCCGTCGAGCGCGTCTGGGCGTTCGTCACCGACCCGGACGAGCTGGAGCGCTGGTTCCCCTCCCGAGCCGAGATCGAGCTGCGTCCCGGCGGCGCCGTGACCTTCAGCGGCGATCCGCACCTGGCGGACTCCACGGGCCGGGTGATCGCCGTCGACCCGCCCCGGCACCTGTCGTTCGAGTGGAGCGGGGACGAGGTGCACTTCGACCTGGAGGCGACCGACGACGGGCGCACCCGCTTCACCCTCACCAACGTCCTCGCGGCCGAGGACACCGCCGCCCGCAACGGCGCGGGCTGGGAGCTCTGCCTGGCCGCACTGGACGCCCGGGCCCGCGGCGCGGACCACCCCGGGCCGCACGCCGGGGCCGAGGCACCGTGGAAGGGGCTCTACGAGGCGTACCTCGCCGCCGGGCTCCCGTCCGGGGCCCCGGTCCCCGGGCAGGAGTGAACGTCACGCCATCTGGCGCCGCACCAGCTCGTGCAACCGGCCACCGGTCTCCGCGAGCAACTGGGCGGGCGGGCCCTGCTGGACGACCTTGCCGTCCTCCATCACCACCACCCGGTCGGCGTCCAGCACGGTGGACAGCCGGTGCGCGATGACGACGCGCGTGGCGTTGAGGGCTTTGGTGCTCTCGATGACGGTGCGCTGCGTCTCGTTGTCGAGGGCGCTGGTCGCCTCGTCGAAGAACAGGATGCGCGGCCGGCGGATCAGCGCCTGGGCGATCATCAGCCGCTGGCGCTGGCCGCCGGAGACCGCCCCGCTGCCGGAGACGATCGTGTGCAGGCCCATCGGCATCCGCCTGATGTCCTCGGCCAGGCCCGCCATCTCGGCCGCCGCCATCGCCTCCTCCGGCGTGTACGGCTCGGTGCCGCAGATGACGTCCAGGATCGAGCCGGTGAACGGCTGCGCGTGCTGGAGCACCACACCGCACTGGCGGCGCACCGCCGACTGATCCAGAGCCGCCAGGTCCTGACCGTCGTACAGCACACTGCCGGACAGCGGGCGGTCGAAACCGATCAGCAGGCGAAGCAGGGTCGACTTGCCGCAGCCACTCGGGCCGACGATCGCGACGAACTCGCCCGGCCGCGCCTCGAACGACACCTCGTCCAGCACCAGCGGACCGTCGTCCGTGTACCGGAAGGACACCCGCCGGGCCTCGATCGCGCCGGTCAGCGGGCCCGGCCGGGTGCTCGCCGCGCGCACCTCGGGCGTGGCGTCCAGCACCGGCCTGATCTCCTCGAATAGCGGCAGCGCGGCCACCGCCGAGACGAACGCGCCCGTCAGCTGGGTCACCGAGGTCAGCAGCATCGTCACCGAGGTGCTGAACGTCAGGAACGCCGCCGCCGACATCGAGCCGCGGGCCGGACCGGCCAGCAGCATGAACATCAGCAGGGTGCACAGCGGCAGGTACACCGCGCCCAGCACCGCGGTGACGTTCTTGATCCGGCCCACCTTCTGCTGGAGCTCCCGGCTGCGCGCGAACTGGGACGCCCACGCGGCGTAGGCGTAGTTCTCCGCCGCCGCCACCCGCAGCTTGGGCAGGCCCCGCAGGGTCTGGAACGCCTGGTTGTTCAGCTTGTTGGACAGCACCACCAGCCGCCGCTGCCAGCGCACCTGCCACAGCCCCAGCCCCAGGAACACGGCGGCGATGACGACGAGCACGCCGATCGCGGCCATCGCCATGGGCACGCTGAACCAGAGCAGCAGCCCCAGGTTCATCGCCCCGACCGTCACCGACTGGGCGACGGTCGGCCCGACGCCCGCCAGCAGCCTGCGGATGGCGCTGATGCCCATGGCCGCACTGGCCAGTTCGCCCGTGGAGCGTTCGGTGAAGAACGTCGTCGGCAGCCTCAGCAACCGGTCCCAGACGGCCGGCTGGAGCGTGGCCTCGATCCGGCCCTCCAGCCGCAGGATGGTCAGGTTCTGCAGCAGCATGAAGGCGGCGGCGACCACACTGCTCACCATCACCGCCAGACACACCTGCACGATCAGCCCGGTCTGCGCCCTCGGCACGAACTCGCCGAGCACCTTGCCCGTGGCGATGGGCACCAGCGCCCCGATCGCCACCGTGACCAGGCCGCTGAGCAGCAGGGCCGTCAGATCGCCGCGCATGCCCCGCACGCAGAACCGCAACAGCCCCAGCGGCCCCGGTCCGCGCTCGGGCAGCGGACGGTAGAACATCACCGCCCGCGGCTCGAACTCGTCGGCGTTGGCCTTCTCGACCGGCGTCTCACGGCCCGTCGACGGATGCACCGCGACATAGCCGCCGCGCCGCCACAGCAGTGCCACCGGCGCACCCGACAGGGCCCGGCGGCCGACCAGCGGACCCACGTCGTCCCGCCACCAGCGGCCGTCCAGCCGTACCGCCCGGGTGCGGACGCGGGAGGCCAGGGCGACCTGCTCCACCGGGTCGAGGCGGTCCCCGCCCGTGCCCTTCTGGGCCGGCTCGGCGAGGGGGATGCCCGCCGCCCGGCCGACCAGCCTGCACGCCGCGTACGTCGCGTCGGCGTCCGCGGCGGTGGCCGTCCGGGCGGAGCGCCCGCCGATGGAGGCGAGCAGGGTCCGGTCGGCCTCGGCGCGCACCGCCTCACCGGCCTTGATGCCCTCGGCCGTGCGGTTCTCGTGGGTGCGCTCCAGTTGCTCGATCCAGCGGTCGAGCGTGGTCAGCAGCCGGTACTGCTGGTCCACCATGGACTGCCACAACGCGGGGTCCATCAGCAGGTCCGCCGCCGCCTCGGCGCCGTACAGGGAGCCGTACTGCACGCTGCCCGGCGGGACCTGCATCCAGAACACGTCGTCGTCGGTGGGCGCGGCGGCCCGCTCCGTGGCCATCGGCGCCTGGAAGAGGATCGACAGGCTGCGGCCCACCCCGAGGGCCAGCGCGTACTCCAGCGGACTCGTCGTCGGCGGCACGTACTGCGGGGTGCCGTACTCGTCGTACGACCAGGTCGCGGTGTTCGCCGGCTGGTACAGCTCGCGCAGGCCGATGCGGTGCACCACGCAGTCCCGCAGCGGCCGGGCCACCAGCGTGTGCTGCGGGCCCGCCACCGGCCCGAGCACCAGCGACCCGGCCTCCAGCCGTCCGAGGTGGTGCCAGTGGCCCTGCTGCCCGGCGTCGACCGCGAACAGGTCCAGCGCGCCGGACGCGACCAGCCACAGCACCTGCGGGCCCTCGAGGTCCAGGCGGGTGGACCCGGCGCAGTCGACGCGCGAGCCCAGCTGCCCGAACGCGCCCAGCACCAGGTCACCGTGGTGCCCTTCGTGCACCGCCGTCATCTCACCGCTCCCTGACCAGTGCCGCGTAGGCGCCGCCGCGCGCCACCAGGTCCTCGTGCCGTCCCCGCTCCACGACCGTGCCGTGCTCCAGGACGACGATCTCGTCGCTGTCGCGCACGGTGCTCAGCCGGTGCGCGATCACCACGCAGGCGCAGCCGCGCCGGCGCAGGTTGTCCATCACGACCAGCTCGGTCTCCGCGTCCAGCGCGCTCGTCACCTCGTCGAGCACCAGGATGCTCGGGCGGCGTACCAGCGCCCGCGCGATCTCCAGGCGCTGACGCTGCCCGCCGGAGAAGTTCCGCCCGTCCTGCTCGACCCTGCTGTGGATGCCGCCCGGGCGGCGCGCGACCACGTCGTACAGGGCGGCGTCACGCAGCGCGTCCTCCACCGCCTCGTCGGGCACGGACGGGTCCCACAGCGCCACGTTGTCGCGGACCGTGCCCTCGAACAGGAACACGTCCTGGTCGACGAAGGACACGGACGCGGCCAGCGCCCCGCGCGGGATGTCCTCGATGCGCTGCCCGTCGATGCGGATCACGCCCTCCCACGGCGCGTACAGACCGGAGATCAGCCGGGACACCGTGGACTTGCCGCTGCCGGACCCGCCGACCAGCGCCACCTGCCGCCCCGGCCCGACGCTCAGGTCGAAACCGCTCAGCAGGGGCTTGTCGAGCGGGCTGTAGCCGAAGGTGATGTTCTCCAGCTCCACATGGCCCTGCAACCGCCGCGTCGACTCGCCCGCGCCGGGCCGCCCGTAGAGCGGGTCCGCCCGGAAGTTCTCCACGTCCTTCAGCCGGGCCACGTCGGCGGCGAAGTCCTGGATGCGGCCCGCCACGCCGTTCAGCCGGGTCAGCGGCGCGGTGAACCGCGTGACCAGCGCCTGGAAGGCGACCAGCAGACCGACGGAGATGTGGCCCTCGACGGCGCGCATGCCGCCGATCCACAGGATCAGCGCGCTGTTGACGGTGGCGAGCGTCGGCGCGACCACGCCCAGCCAGGCGCTCGGCACGCCGAGCCGCTGCTGCTCCTCCAGCGTGGTGGCGTGCTGCCCGGCCCACTTGCGGAAGTAGCCGTCCTCGCCGCCGGTGGCCTTCATCGTCTCGATGAGCTGGAGCCCGGTGTAGGCGGTGTTGGTGAGCCGGGCCGTGTCGGCGCGCAGCTTCGCGGTGCGGGTGGCGCGCAGCCGTACGACGACCCGCATGGCGACGATGTTCAGCAGGGCCACGCCGATGCCGACGAACGTCAACTGCGGGTCGTAGGTGTAGAGCAGGACCGCGTACAGCACGACGACGATGGCGTCGACGCCCGCCGCCGCCAGATCGCGGGACAGGGTCTCGGCCACGGCGTCGTTGGACTGCAGCCGCTGCACCAGGTCGGCCGGGCTGCGCTGGGAGAAGAACGTCACCGGCAGCCGCAGCAGATGGCGCAGGAAACGGGCGCTGGAGAGCGTGGAGGAGATGATCCGGCCGTGCAGCAGATTGGCCTGCTGCAACCAGGTCAGCACCACGGTCAGCAGCACGCAGGCCGCCATCGACGTGAACAGCACCCCCAGCAGCGAGGTCCTGCCGCCGATCAGGAACTCGTCGATGTAGGTGCGGCTGAGCGCGGGCACGGCGGCGCCGACCGCCACCAGCAGCAGACTCGCCAGCACGGCGGCCGGCAGGGTGCCCGCGGTCCCGCGCAGCCGGGCCGGCATCGCGCCCAGGACCCCGGGCCTGCGCCCGCCCCGGGTGAAGTCCTCGCCGGGCTCCATCACCAGCACGACACCGGTGAAGCTCCCGTCGAAGTCCTCCATGGGAACGAAACGGCGGCCCTTGCCGGGGTCGTTGATGTACACGCCGCGGCGGCCGAAGCGCCGGCCCATGCCGTCGTAGACGACGTAGTGGTTGAACTCCCAGAACAGCACGGCCGGCGCGGTCACCTCGGCGAGGGCGGCCAGGTCCATCTGCATGCCCTTGGCGGTCAGGCCGTAGGAACGGGCCGCTTTCAGCAGGTTGCTGGCGCGCGAGCCGTCGCGGGAGACACCGCAGGCGATGCGCAGTTCCTCCAGCGGCACGTACTTGCCGTAGTGGCCGAGCACCATCGCCAGCGAGGCGGCGCCGCACTCGACGGCCTCCATCTGGAGCACGGTCGGGGTGCGGACGGTCCTCGCCGCGGCCTTCGGCACCTTGCGCGCGGGCGGCGCGGCGCGGCGCCCGCCGCCCTTCCTGCGCTGCGCGGTCGCGCTCACGGCAGCAGCCAGTCGACGGGACGCCGGTCGGTCAGCCGGATCGAGGCGGAGGCCTGCGTCATGGACTCCAGCCGGAAGGGGGGTCCGTCCGCGGAGGACCACCGGTAGCCGCTCCTCGTGGCGGACGACCTGTCCAGCGTCACCGTCACGGCCACCGGCCTGCCCTTCTCGCTGAGCTGCTCGCCGAGCCGGCTGTCACCGAGGAACGCGGCGATCTGCTGCGGGGACTGCGCGGAGCGGTCCACCGACGTCACGTGGCCGCGCAGCACGCCGTACTCCTGGGTCGGCACCGACTGCACGGTGAGGTCGACGGCGGCGCCGTCGGGGATGGACGCGGCGTCCTGGGCGGGGACGTACACGGTCGCGCGCAGCGCGTCCGAGGCGTGCGCGACCTTCTCCACGGCGGCGACGTCCGCGCCGGTCCGGATGATCTGCCCGGCGGTCGCGGCGAGCGCCGAGACACGCCCGGCGTCGAGGGTGCGCACCACGGCCTCCCCTTGTGCGGTACGGACCTTGAGCACGGGGGAGCGGGCGGGCAGCCGCCGGCCCTGCTCGGTGAGCACCTGGGTGACCTGTCCCGTGACGGGGCTCTGCAGGACGTAGCTGCCCTGCCCGTGCGTGAGCACGGCGGGCGCGGAGACGGTGGAGGCGACCGAACCGGTCAGCGCCCACACCGAGGCGGCGGCCATCACCACCAGCGTCACGGACAGCACGAGCCAGCCCTGCGGGCGGGCGAAGCGCACCGGCAGGTCGAGTTCCTCCGGCGACTGGAGCTTGGCGAGGGCCTGTTGGCGGAACTGCAAGGGAACTTCCCTCACCCGTAGAAGAGGTACTGACG
Organism: Streptomyces sp. NPDC053665; assembly: GCF_055585285.1. Lineage (NCBI taxonomy): Bacteria > Bacillati > Actinomycetota > Actinomycetes > Kitasatosporales > Streptomycetaceae > Streptomyces > Streptomyces sp. NPDC053665. The sequence goes on along the minus strand of NZ_JBVJKK010000001.1, from coordinate 424,853 downwards.
GCCGTGACGGGGACGGTCACGGCAGCCGAAGATCCCGGAACCGCCGGCTGCGGCTCCGGGAGTCGGCACTGGGGCTCGATCAGAGACCGGCGACCAGGTTGGTGACCGGGGCCGTGTTCAGGCCGGTGACGCCCTCGACGGTGCCGACGGCCGTGTCGAGGAGGCCGGCGACCGGGGCGATGCCGTTCACCGTGTCGGTGACGGTGTTCACGGCGTTCACGGACAGACCGCCGGAAACGGCGTCGAGCTCGGTGTCGGCGATCTCGACGGTCTCGACCTGGGGGGTGGAGTTCATGATGGAACTTCCCTTCGTATGGATAACTCATCAAGGGGGGAGCGGCCCCCTCTGGGGACAGACGACGGCCGCGACCACGAGTGCCGGGCGCACGTTTCCGGACGCCCTCCGCGGCCCCCGCGGTGCGATGGATCAAAGCACGCCGCAGGCGCGGGCTTCCAATCAATCAACCGTCTCACCAGGCAACTTGTGTACCGGAGGCTCCCGACCGTGCAGATCCGCGCACGGGTCGGCGGCGACTTCTTCACATGCCCCACGGCATCGGCGCATCCCGGCCCTTGTGCCGTCCGGCGGCGAATCCGGCACTCCCGCCCCAAAGGCGTGAGCGCCCCATCACGCCTGTGGACAACCCGGCGCACGGTGACCGGGTTGAGCAGCCGATGTGCAGATTCGCGGAAGCCGGGATTCAACTTCGTGTTCACGACCCAGCGTTGCCCGGTGGACACGGACCGTCGTGCATCACGGCGGAACGGCGGTGCGGTGCGCTGAAAGGCCGTCACGACGGGAGCCGGCCGATTCCGTGAGCCGGGGGGAGCACTTGCAATCGGGATTGAACGCCCCGCGCGGTCGCTGCGTACCAACAGCCATCCAGGCGCCCCCAAGACGCTGCCGGACGGCGGCACCGCTCCGTCCCTCAGGAGGAGAGAAGTTTGAGTCACAAGCGAATCCCCAAGCGCAAGGCCGCGATAGCGGCGGGCAGCGTGGTGGCGCTCGGCGCGGCAGCGATCCTGCTCCCCAACGCCAATGCCTCGCAGGACGGTTCGTCCGGCGACGCGGCGGCCGCGCCCAGGACCTTGAAGGCGGGCGACGCCTCGGAACTCGCCGCGCAGCTGTCCGGTCTCCTCGGAGAGGCGTTCGGCGGCTCCTACTACGACGGCGACAGCAAGCAGCTCGTCGTCAACGTCGTACCGGGCGACAACAACAAGGTGATCGTGCAGGCCAAGGCGGCCGGCGCGCAGGTCCGCGAGGTGGACAACAGCTGGTCCGAGCTCCAGGACGGGGCGTCGACGCTCAAGTCCGAGGCGACCATCGCGGGCACCTCCTGGTCGATCGACCCGCGCACCAACAAGCTCCTGGTGACCGCCGACAGCACGGTGACCGGTGCCAAGTGGAACCGGCTGGAGTCCACCGTGCGCGGCCTCGGCTCCGGCATGGCGACCCTGAAGAAGTCCTCCGGCACCTTCAAGCCGTTCGTCTCCGGCGGCGACGCCATCTTCGCCGGTGGCTCGCGCTGCTCCCTGGGCTTCAACGTCACCGCGGGCGACGGCTCCCCGGCCTTCCTGACGGCCGGTCACTGCACCCTCGGCGGCAACGAGTGGTCCGACACGCAGGGCGGCGCACCGATCGCCACGGTCGACCAGTCGACCTTCCCGGGCAACGGCGACTTCGCACTCGTGAAGTACAACGACCCCGCGACCCAGGCGCCCAGCGAGGTCGACGCGGGGAACCAGACCGTCCAGATCAGCGGGGCCGCCGAGGCGACCGTGGGCCAGCAGGTGTTCCGGATGGGCAGCACCACCGGGCTCAACGACGGCCAGGTGCTCGGTCTCGACGCCACGGTGAACTACCCCGAGGGCACCGTCACCGGGCTCATCCAGACCGACGTGTGCGCCGAGCCCGGCGACAGCGGCGGCTCGCTGTTCACCCAGGACGGCCTCGCCATCGGCCTGACCTCCGGCGGCAGCGGCGACTGCACGTCGGGCGGCGAGACGTTCTTCCAGCCGGTGACCACCGCTCTGGAGGCGGTCGGCGCGACCCTCGGCGCGGGCGGCGGTGCCGGCGCGGGCGGCGAAGCGGGCGCCGGTGACGAGGCCGGTGCCGGTCAGGAAGCCGGAGCGGGCGAGGAGGCCGGTGCCGGGAACGGCGCCGGTGCCGGTCAGGAAGCGGGAGCGGGTCAGGAGGCCGGCGCGGGTCAGGACGCGGGTGCCGGTGAGCAGGCCGGTGCGGGCGCCGGTGAGCAGGCCGGCGGCGGCGAGGCCGGTGCGGGTGCCGGTCAGGAAGCGGGCCGGGAGGCCGGAGACCACTCCGGGGCGACCGAGTCCCGGTAACCGGCGGCAGCCGCTTCCGCGCGGCCGGTCCGGACCCGCCCCCTTCCCACGGCGGTGGCCGGACCGGCCCGTCGGCGTTCCGGCCCGACGTGGCACAGACCGCCCCGGGGCCCGGCCCTAGCCGACCGCCCTGATCAGCAGCACGGCGATGTCGTCGAGGCGTTCGTCGCCGTCCACCTCGCGCCGGACCTCGCGCACGAGACGGTCGGCCAGTTCGTCCAGCGGCAGGTCACCCGCCTCGGCCAGCCGCCGGCCCAGGTCTGCCAGGGCGTCCTCGAAGTCCGTGCCGGGCGACTCCACCAGCCCGTCGGTGTAGAGGACGAGCAGCGAGCCGGGCGGCAGGGCGACCTCCGTCGTGGGGTACACCGCGGAGGCGTCGATGCCGAGGAGCGGGCCGCCGGCCAGGTCCAGGACGCGCACCCGGCCGTCCGGGCGCCTCAGCAGCGGCGGCGGGTGCCCGGCCCGGGACATCACCGCGCGGCCGTGCGCCGGGTCCAGCCGCAGGTACAGGCAGCTGGCGAACAGGTCGGAACCCAGGTCCAGCAGCAGCTGGTTGGTGCTGCGCATGACCTCCTCCGGCGCCTGGCCCACGGTGGTGTACGCGCGTACCGCGGTACGCACCTGCCCCATCAGCCCGGCCGCGGTGACGTTGTGGCCCTGCACGTCCCCGATCACCGCCGCGGCCAGGCCCTGGCTGCCCACCAGGTCGTAGAAGTCACCGCCGATCTCCATGCCCCGGGTGGCCGGCAGATAGCGGCCGGTGGCCTCGATGCCGGGCAGCGCGGGCAGCGAGTGCGGCAGCAGCGCCTCCTGCAAACCGTGCGCGAGCCGGTGCTTGGCGTCGTAGAGCAGCGCGCGCTCCAGCGCCTGGGCGATCAGCCCGGCCAGGCTGGTCATGATCGCCCGTTCCTCGGTCGGGAAGGGGTGCGGCTCGGCGTAGGAGAGCACACAGGTCCCCACGGGCCGGCCCTGCGCGATCAGCGGCAGGTAGGCCCACGCGGCGAAGCCGTCTGGAGTGGCGTGGCGCGCCGGATACAGGCGCTCCAGCTGCTCCTGCGACTCGAAGAAGGCGGGCACGCCGGTCCGCAGCACCTGGGTGCCGGGTGTCGGCTCGGTCAGGGGCAGGCCGTCGAACTGCTCCACCACGTGCGCGTCCGGGTATCCGCGGTGCCCGAGCACCCGCATCCGGTTCGCCCGCGACCCCAGCAGCACCAGGGCCTGGCTGCCGACGGCCGGGGCGATCTCGTCGGCGACCAGCTGCACCACATCCTGAACGCCGACCGCCTCGGTGAGCGCGCCGGCCAGGTTCAGCACCTGCGAGATGGTGACCAGCCGGGAGGGCGTCCCCTCGGGCGGTGGCACCGCGCGGTTCATCTCCGACACGGCCCGGGAACGGGTGATGCGCACGCTCAGGCCGGTGGTGCTCGGGTGGAGCCGGAAGGACAGCCATTCGCCGGGCGGGCGCAGCGCCACGAACGAGGTGCTGTGCTGGCTCATCAGGGCGGCCCGGTAACGGTCCTCGTACACCGGGTCGTTGAGCCAGGGCACCGACGCCCACAACTGGGTGCCCAGCAACCGGCTGACGGGGACGTTCAGCAGCTCGGCCGCCGCCGCGTTGACGAAGCCGATCCGGCCGTGCAGGTCCAGGGAGACCAGGCCGTAGGGGAGCCGGCCGACCATCCGGGCCGCCTCGACCGTGCCCAGCGAGCCCGCCATGCCGCCCACCAGGGGAGCGGCCACCAGGTCCGTCTCGGGGTGCGGCGGGACGCTGTGCTCGGCGGCCCGCTGCAGCCGTACGGCCAGCCGCCCGCACGCCGCCGTCAGATGGTCGCGCTCGTGGTCGGACAGCTGCGGCGGGTGCGCCCCCGGCCAGGTCACGAACACCGCGCCGTAGACGGTCGAGTCGGTGGCGACCGGCACGGCCGCCAGCGCGAACGGGTAGGGCAGGACCATGGCGATGCGGGGGTAGCGGCGGGCCATCTCCTCCTCGCCGCCCACCCAGACCAGACGCCGCTCGCGGGCCGCGTCGGCCACCGGGATGGGCGCGCTCAGCCCCACCCGCTCCCAGGGTGCGGCGAACGCCCGGGGCAGACCGGCCATCACCGCCATCTCCAGCACCGGCTGGTCCCGTGCGAGCAGGTAGACCGCACCGGAGTGGGCGTGCACCTCGTCCATCATCGAGGCCAGCGCGAGCGACAGCAGGGGGCGTCCGACCGGCATCCTGGAGGTCGCCGGCGCCTGCGGGGACGCCTGACCGTCGGACACGCCGACCACCTCCTCGCACCCGCCGGGCCCAGAACAAATCTGCCCCCTGGCGGGCCGTCCCGCACGACGAACCGCGCCGCACCGGCCGCCGCACGCGGCCGCCCGGGACCCCCCGGCCCCGTACCGGGAGCGGCGACGCGTCCGGTGCCCCTCGGCGGCGGCGTCCGCGAGGCCCGTTCACGGACCGCCCACAGGGGCTGCGCAGGGGTCCCATAAGCGCTGTAATGGCCAACGTGGTCAGTCAGGGCGCCCCAGAACGCGGAACGCGGACCTCGCGTGTCGAAGGTGCCCTCCAGGCGATCGCGGCCGATCAGGAATCACCCGAACGGGTGCGCCGCGTCCTCGAACAGGCCCTGGTCTACGCGGGTGCGGTCCTCGCCGCCGTGTACGCCCCCGGCAACGAGGGCGACATGCTGTGCCTGGTGGAGTCGGCCGGAGCACCGCGGACCCTGTACGGACTGCGCGACAGCTATCCGCGCGCCGGACGCTCCCCGGTCGCCGAGGCCCGGCGCACGGGACGGCCGGTCGTGCTGGACCCGGTGGACCTGGCCGGCCACGCCCAGGCACGGCGCGTGGCCGCCGGGGACTTCCACCTCCTCGCCCTGCCGCTGCCGGCCTCGGGCGCCGACGAGGGCGGCTGCCTGCTCGCCGTGACCGAACGCGCCGGCGGGTTCGGCGCCGAGGACCGGGCCTGCCTGGAACGCGTCGCCGACGCGGTCGCCCTCACCGCCCCCACGGCCCCCGCCGAGGGCGCGGAGCTGCCGCCGGGGGCATTCAGCCTCGCCATGGACAGCGGACGCGTCCGCGTCGGGGACGATCTGCTCGCCCTGTTCGGACTGGACCCGGCCGCGTTCGACGGCCGGGTGGAGACCCTGCTCGGGCTGGCCGTGCCCGAGGACCTGCCGTCGCTGATGTCGGTCGTGGAGGCCGACCACATGTCCATCGGCGACCGGGAACTGGAGTTCCGGGTGCTCCAGCCCGGCGGACCGCCGAAGTGGCTGCGGCTGCGCGGGCGCCTGGTGCCCGGCGGGGACGGCCGCCCCGCCCGGCTCGTCGGCACCGTCGCGGACGTGTCCACGCTGCGCTCCGACGTCACCGACGTGGCCCGCGTCCAGCGTCTCGCCGCCGCCCTGGCCACCGCCGTCACCGTCCGCGACGTCGGCAAGGCCGTGGTCGCCGCCCTGCGCCGCCCGCTGCGGGCCGACCGGATCGCGCTCGCCGAGCTGGAGGGCGACCGGCTGGTCGTCACCGTCCTCGACCCGCCCGAACCCGAGGCCTGGCCCGAGGTGTGGCGCTCCGAGTGGCGCGGCGAGTGGCCCGACGCGCCCGTGCGCTCCATGCCGACCCTGGCCGCCGCGCTGCGCGAGGGCCGGGCCCGCAGCTGGCCCGCGGGCAGCCCCCTGGAGCCCTCCCTCGCCGAGGTCGGTCCCGGCGGCCTGGCCGTCCTGCCCCTGCCCGCCGGGAACCGCATGGCCGGCGCCTGCCTGATCGGCTGGGACACCCCGCACGACTTCGGCTCCGACGAGCGCGCCCTGCTCACCGCCTGCGCCGGGCTCGCCGGGCAGGCCCTGATGCGGGCCCGGGCCTTCGACGCCGAGCACGAGCTGGTCGGCATGCTCCAGCGCCAGCTGCTGCCCCGCCGCCTGCCCCGGCTGCCGGGTGCGGTGGCCGTCGCCCGCTACCTGCCCAGCACGGCGGGGCTGGAACTGGGCGGCGACTGGTACGACGTCATCCCGCTCCCCGACCACCACGTCGCCCTCGTCATCGGCGACGTCCAGGGGCACAGCGCCGGCGCGGCGACGCTCATGGGCCAGATGCGCACGGCACTGCGCGCCTACGCCGTCGAGGGGCATCCGCCGGACGTGGTGGTCGCGCACGCCAACCGGCTGCTGATGGACATGGAGAGCGAGCTGTTCGCCACCTGCTGCTACGTCGACGTCGACCTGGAGGAGGGCGCCGCCTGGTGCGTGCGCGCCGGGCACCTGCCGCCCGTGCTCCGCCAGCCGGACGGCCGCACCGAGATCGCGGAGGCCGAGGGCGGCCCGCCGCTGGGCGTGATCACCCAGGCCGAGTACCCGATGAGCCCGCTCCGCCTCCAGCCCGGCACGCTCATCGCCCTGGCCACGGACGGGCTGGTCGAGACGCCCGAGTCGGACATCGACCAGGGCATGGCCCGCCTGGCCGCGCAGTTCGCCCGCACCGCCCCCACCGATCTGGGGCTGGTCGCCGACGCCCTTCTCGGCAACGCCCCGCGCAGCGACGACGTGGCCCTGCTCCTGCTGCGCTACGACGGCATGGAGCTGCGCCCGCTGCGGGAGAGCTGGACGGTCTGGCGGGTGCCCCAGGCGGTCGGGCACGCCCGCCGCTTCGCCCGGCGCACGCTGCGTTCCTGGGGCGTCACCGCGGATCAGGACGCCGCCCTGCTCGTCGTCTCCGAACTCGTCACCAACGCCTTGGTGCACACGGACGGGCAGGTCCGCATGGACCTCACCCTCATCAACGACCGCCTGCGCATCGCCGTCGCCGACGCCTCCCCGCGCACCCCGGTACGACCGAGGAGCATCGGCTGGGAGGCCACCGGCGGCCGCGGGATCCTGCTCGTCGAGGCGCTGTCGGCCACCTGGGGGACGCTGCCGGTCAGCGGCGGCAAACAGGTGTGGGCGGAGCTGCCGCTGGGACGCTGAGCGCCCCGGGCCGGCGGGTCAGCTCAGCCGCTTCAGCAGCTCCTGCGCCAGCGGCGCGGAGGACGCCGGGTTCTGGCCGGTGACGAGGTTGCGGTCGGTGACCACGTGCGGCGCCCAGGGCTCACCGGCGCGGACGAGCAGGCCGGCCTCGGTGAGGCGGTCCTGGAGCAGCCAGGGGGCACGGTCGGCGAGACCGCCCTGGATCTCCTCGGCGTTGGTGAACGCCGCGACCTCGTGGCCGGCGAACGCGTTCGCCCCGTCGGGCCCGACGGCGGCCAGCAGCGCGGCCGGTCCGTGGCAGACCACACCGAGCGGCATCCCCGACTCCAGGGCGCGGACGAGCAGCCGCCCCGAGTCGCCGTTCACGGCCAGGTCCTCCATCGGGCCGTGACCGCCGGGGTAGAAGACGGCCGCGAACTCCTCCACCCGGACGTCCTCCAGCCGCACCGGCCGGCGCAGCCCGGAGAAGGACGCGAGCGCCGCCGCGATCCGGTCGGCGTTCTCCCGGCCGCCGTTCACCTCCGGGGCGAGCGACGCGCGGTCGACGGTGGGCACGACACCACCGGGCGTGGCCACGACGACCTCGTGGCCGGCGTCCCGGAAGGCCTCGAAGGGGGCGACGACCTCCTCGGCCCAGAAGCCGGTCGGGTGGGCGGTGCCGTCGGCCAGCGTCCAGGTGTCGGCGCCGGTGACGACGAAGAGGATCTTCGACATGGGGAACTCCAGGGAGTTGAGCCGCGGTCGCACACCGCGGCGATGGCTGGGACGAGGACGACCGTACGACCGTCGCCCCCCGGTCTTCCAATGGACCCTTCGATACCTGCCATAGAGAAATCAATGGCACCGGGCGGTACCGTCGGCTCTCGTGAAGCCCCGCGACTCCCTCGACCCCCTCGACCCCGTCGACCCGGTCGGCCCCGCCGCCGCGCCCGGCCGGCCGGACCTCAACCTCCTGCGGACCTTCCTGGCCGTCTACCGGTCCGGGTCCTTCACGGCCGCCGGACAGCTGCTCGGCCTGTCCCAGCCGACCGTCACCACCCAGATCCGCTCGCTGGAGCGGCAGACCCGCCGGGAGCTGTTCGAACGCCTGCACCGCGGCGTCGCCCCCACCGCGGTCGCCCACGACCTCGCGGCCCGCGTCGCCGCCCCCCTCGACGCGCTCGCCGAGGCGACCGGCCACGGGCGGCGACGCGAGGCGACCGCCGAGCCGGTCCACCTGGCCGGCCCCGCCGAGCTGCTGGCCACCCGGGCCCTGCCCGCCCTGGCCCCGCTCGTCACCGACGGCGTGCGGCTGCGCGTCACCACGGGCCTGACGGAACCGCTCCTGGAGGAGCTGCGCGCCGGACGCCACGACCTGGTCGTCTCCACCACCCGGCCCCGCGGCCGCACCCTGTCCGCGGTGCCGCTGACGGACGAGGAGTTCGTCCTGGTCGCCGCGCCCGAGTGGGCCGGCCGCGTCCGGGAGCGCCTGGCCGCCGAGGGGCCCGCCGCCCTCCACGACGTCCCGCTGATCGCGTACGCCGAGGACCTGCCGATCGTGCGGCGCTACTGGCGGCACGTCTTCGGCCGCCGCCTGAACGGCCGCGCCGCCGTCTCCGCGCCCGACCTGCGGGCCGTCCTCGCGCTGGTCGCCGCGGGAGCCGGCTTCAGTGTGCTGCCGCGCTACCTGTGCGCCGCCGCACTGGACTCCGGCGCGCTCGTCCTGCTCGACGACCCCGAGGACGCGCCGATCAACACCGGTTTCCTCGTCCAGCGGCCCGGGACCCCCGGCAACCCGCACGTGGTCCTCGTCCGTGACCGGTTGCTGGCAGCGGCCCGCGACTGGTGAGGAGGCGGGCCCGGAAGCGGTGGCCCTGCGCCGGTGCACGACAGGCGACCCCGGGTCAACGGGCGTACACCGCACGGGAGTCGGATCGATGACCGTCCCGAGCGGGCCGCGCGTGTTTGCCCGGTTCGTCACCGGACACCCGAAGAGGAGCGGAAACAGAAGGAAGATGATGAGCCGTGACGTCCATGGACCTCCCCGAGAAGCCCGCCGCCCGCCGCCCCGAGACCGGCTGGTCGACGGCACGCCGCCTGCACGGCAAGAGCCCGGTGCGCACCTGCCTGCCGGCCGTCGAGGACCGGGCCACGGCAGGAGCGGCCCACGCCGGGCCGGAGTGGAACATAGTCCGGGGTGAGGACTGACCGCCCGCCGGACGAACGCGCGGTGACGATCCGGGCAACTCCGCACGTCGGCAACCCGCCGAAGTGATGTTCACAACCGCCGGATCGCGACTAAGGTGAGCCCAATGAAGGCTCTCGTGCTGTCCGGTGGTGCAGGTGCACGGCTGAGGCCGATCACCCACACGTCGGCCGCACAGCTCCTGCCGGTGGCCACCGGCACCCACCGCACCCCCCGACGGGCGTCCGCGCGCCGCGACTTCACCGCCCGCCGCACCGGGACCGTCACCCGGTGCCGGGGCGGACGGGCCTGCGGGCAGCCGCCGAAGCGGCACGACGCCCGAGGGCGCGCATGAGGTGGCTGGTCACCGGCGCGGGCGGCATGCTCGGCCGCGACGTCGTCGAGGAGCTGACCCGCCGCGGCGGGACCGTGACCGGGCTCGACCGCGCCGCCCTCGACATCACGAACCCCCGCGCCGTCGACGCGGCGGTGCGCGAGCACGGCCCCGGCGTGGTCGTGAACTGCGCCGCGTACACGGCCGTCGACGACGCCGAGACCGCCGAGGCGCGGGCACGGGAGGTCAACGGCGACGGCCCGCGACTGCTGGCCCGGGCCTGCGCCGTGCACGGCGCGCGCCTGATCCACGTCTCCACGGACTACGTCTTCTCCGGCGTGGCCCGCACCACCCCCTACCCGGAGGACCACCCCACCGGCCCGCGCACCGCCTACGGCCGCACCAAACTGGCCGGGGAGCAGGCCGTGCTGGAGGAACTGCCCGGCGCGAGCGCCGTGGTACGCACCGCGTGGCTCTACGGCGCCCACGGCCGCAACTTCGTCCGCACCATGATGGAGCTGGAGTCCCGCCGCGATACCCTCGACGTCGTCGACGACCAGCGCGGGCAGCCCACCTGGAGCGCCGACGTGGCCGAGCGGATCGCCGACCTCGGCCCCCGGCTCGCCACCGGCGGACACGGCGTCTTCCACGCCACCAACCGCGGCGAGGCCAGCTGGTACGAGCTGGCCCGCGAGGTGTTCTCCTTCATCGGCGCCGACCCCGACCGGGTGCGCCCCACGAGCAGCGCGGCCTTCCCGCGGCCCGCGCCCCGCCCGGCGTACAGCGCCCTCGCACACCGCCGGTGGCCGGAGATCGGCCTGCCCCGGCCGCGTGACTGGCGCACCGCCCTGCACGAAGCACTGCCCCGTATCCGCAAGGAAGGTCTCCCTCGTGAAACGCCATGAGTTCCTCCGGGAACTGCACAAGGTCAGCGCCAACCGGAACTACCTGGAGATCGGCGTCAACGACGGGCGCAGCCTGACGCTGTCCCGCGTGCCCAGCATCGCGATCGACCCCGCCTTCAAGGTGGTCTCCGAACTGCGCTGCGACGTCCACCTGGTGAAGGCCACCAGCGACGACTTCTTCGCGCGGGACAACCCCTTGCAGCACCTCAAGGGTGGCCGCCACCCGCTGCGCAACCTGCGCCGCGGCCGCAGCCCGATCGGCTACTGGCGCCGCACCACGCTCGACCTGTCCTTCATCGACGGCATGCACCTGTTCGAGTTCGCGCTGCGCGACTTCATGAACGTCGAGAAGTACTCGGACTGGTCGAGCGTGATCGTCCTGGACGACATGCTGCCGCGCAGCGTCGACGAGGCGGCCCGGGACCGGCACACCGACGCCTGGACCGGTGACGTCTACAAGATCACCGAGGTGCTGGCGCGCTACCGCCCCGACCTGGTCACGGTCCTGGTGGACACCGCCCCCACCGGGCAGCTCCTCGTCTTCGGCGCCGACCCGGCCAACCGGGTGCTGCACGACAAGTACGACGAGATCATGGCCGAGTACAAGGTGCCCGACCCGCAGAAGGTGCCCGAGGCGATCCTGGAGCGGGCCGGTGCCGTGCGCCCCGAGGCCCTGCTGGAGGCGGGCTTCTGGGGTCCGCTCACCCAGGCCCGCAACCGCGGCCTGCCCCGCAGGATCGGCTGGGAGCCGCTGCGCCGCTCGCTGGAGCAGGTCGGCGTCAGCCGCTGACCGCACCGGACACGCCGCAGGCCCGGACGCCGTACGCGTCCGGGCCTGCGGCGCGTCCGGAACGCCGCGCCCCGGCGGACCTCCGGCGGCGGCCGTACGCTGAGCACGTGCGTCTGCTGCTCATGTCCGACACCCATCTGCCCAAGCGGGCCAAGGTGCTGCCCGCCCCGCTCCTGGACGAACTGCCGCGGGCCGACGTCGTGTTCCACGCCGGGGACTGGGTCGACGCGGACACCCTCGACCTGCTGGAGGACCGCTGCCGCCGGCTCGTCGCGGTGTACGGCAACAACGACGGCCCGGAGTTGCGCGCGCGGCTGCCCGAGGTGGCGTACGCCGAGCTCGGCGGGGTGCGCTTCGGGGTGATCCACGAGACCGGGGCCAAGCAGGGGCGGGAGGCACGCTGCGCCGCCCGGTTCCCCGGCCTCGACGTGCTGGTGTTCGGCCACAGCCACATCCCGTGGGACACCACGGCCCCCTCCGGTCTGCGCCTGCTCAACCCGGGCTCGCCGACGGACCGCCGCCGGCAGCCGCACTGCACGTACATGACCGCCACCGTCACCGACGGCCGGCTGGGCGAGGTGGAACTCCACCGCCTCCCGCCCCGCGCACCGGACCGACCGCGCAGGCGCGGCGACGTGGCGTGATCCGCCCAGGGGCCGGGACGAGCACCGGCCCCGAACGACCGGCAGGCCGCCACTGTCCGACGGGGATGGGCCCGGCTCGTCGCCGCGGGCCTCGGCACAGACGAGGAGATCGGTGAGCACCACGCCTGCTGTGGCTCGCCGAGGATCGGCGTACGGCCGCAAGGCCGTCGGCGCCGCACCGTGGGGTCAGCCGTCGACGGGTGGGTGCACGGCGCCCCGCTTCGTACTGAGCGGTGCCCCGCTGCCGCCCCAGCGCATCGCCACGATCTCCGCGGCGACGGACACCGCGACCTCCTCCGGGGTACGCGCCCCGAGGTCCAGCCCGACCGGTGAGCGCAGCCGTGCCAGCTCCCGCGGCGTCAGGCCCGCCGCGGCCAGCCGCTCCGCCCGCTCGGCATGGGTGCGGCGGCTGCCCATCGCCCCGATGTACGCGGCTGGCCGGCGCAGCGCCTCGGTCAGCAGCGGCACGTCGAACTTGGGGTCGTGGGTGAGGACGCAGACCACCGTGCGCTCGTCGGTGTCCGTGCCGCGCAGGTACCGGTGCGGCCACTCGGCGACCACCTCGACCCCCTCGGGGAAGCGCCGGGGCGTGGCGAAGACCGGGCGGGCGTCGCAGACGGTGACGCGGTAGCCGAGGAACAGGCCGATCCGCGCCACGGCCGCGGCGTAGTCGATCGCACCGAAGACCAGCATCCGCGGCGACGGTGCGAAGGACTGAAGGAAGACCCCGACGGAGTCCTCACGGCGCTGCCCCTGGGGGCCGTAGTGCCGCAGACCGCCCGCGCCCAGGGCCAGTTCCCCGCGGGCGTCGGCGGTCACGGCCGCGTCCAGCCCGCTCGCGCCCAGCGTGCCCGATACCGAGTCGGGACGGACGGCGAGGGCCGCACCGAGGCGCGCAGGCCCCCCGGTGACCGTCGCCAGCGTCACCGGCGCGCCGGCCGCGACGCAGTCCGCGACCGTGCCGAGGGCCGGGTCCAGCGCGGGCGTGACGGGACGCACCAGCACGGTGATCTCGCCGCCGCAGGTCAGTCCGACGGCGAAGGCGTCCTCGTCGCTGTAGCCGAACGTCTCCCGCCGCGCCTCGCCGTCCGCCACCGCCTCCCGCACCAGCTCGAACACCGCGCCCTCGACGCAGCCGCCGGACACGCTGCCCACGACCTCGTCGTCCGGCCCGACCGCCATCGCGGCGCCCGCCTCGCGCGGCGCGCTGCGGCTGACCTCGACGACCGTCGCCAGGCCGAACGGGATCCCGGCCGCGTACCAGCGGCCGAGCACCGGCAGCAGATCCCGCACGCACCGCTCCTCTCCTCGACCGCCCCCGGGTACCCCCCGCGGCGGACAAATCCGTTGCCGCCCCCCGGGACGGTCTGCTGCACTGCTCAGGACAGCGCGTCATCGAGTCCGAGGAGCCGCACAGATGCGTCCAGCGTTCATGTCCCTCCGGTCCCACACGGTTCTCTTCTCGAAGGACATGACGCTTCGTGCCCACGCTCAACCTCGGAATCCTCGCCCATGTCGACGCCGGTAAGACCAGCCTGACCGAGCGGCTGCTCCATTCGGCCGGGGTCATCGACCGGATCGGCAGCGTCGACGACGGCAGCACCCGCACCGACACCCTCGCGCTGGAGCGCCGGCGCGGCATCACCATCAAGTCCGCCGTCGTGTCGTTCCCGCTGGACGGCGTGAGCGTCAACCTCATCGACACCCCGGGGCACCCCGACTTCATCGCCGAGGTGGAGCGCGTGCTGGGGGTGCTCGACGGCGCCGTGCTGGTGATCTCCGCCGTCGAAGGGGTGCAGGCGCAGACGCGCGTGCTGATGCGCACCCTCGAGCGGCTGCGCATCCCGACGCTGCTGTTCGTCAACAAGATCGACCGCGGCGGGGCGCGCCACGAGGAGGTCCTGCGGGAGATCGCCGTCCGGCTGACCCCGGCCGTCGTCCCCCTCGGCTCCGTCGCCGACCTCGGCACCCGCGCGGCCCGTGCCACGCCCGGGCCCGGCCCGGCCGCCGCCCTGGACGTGCTGGCCGAGCACGACGACGCCCTGCTGGCCGCCTACGTCGAGGACGCGGTCACGCCCGCGCTCCTGCACCGCTCCCTCACCGCGCAGACCCGGCAGGCGCTCGTCCACCCCCTCTGGTTCGGCTCGGCGGCCACGGGCGCCGGCGTGGACGCGCTGCTGTCCGGGATCGGGCGGCTGCTCCCCCCGGCGGACGGCGACGGCGACGGGCCGCTGTCCGGCACCGTGTTCAAGGTCGAGCGGGGTCCGGCGGGGGAGAGGATCGCCTACGTGCGGATGTTCTCCGGCACCCTGCGCACCCGCGACCGGATCCCCTTCGGGACGGACGGCGCCGAGGGCCGGGTCACCGGCATCAGCGTCTTCGCCCGGGGCACCGACACCCACGCGGACCGCGTCGGCGCCGGGCAGATCGCCCGTGTCACCGGCCTGACCGGCATCAAGATCGGCGACCCGGTCGGCGAGGCGGGCACGGAGTACGCGCACGTCTTCGCCCCGCCGACGCTGGAGACGGTCGTGGTCCCCGGACCCGGTGCGCACCGCGGGGCGCTGCACCTGGCGCTCACCCAGCTCGCCGAGCAGGACCCACTGATCGGCCTGCGGTACGACGAGCGCCGGCGGGAGAGCTCGCTCTCCCTGTACGGCGAGGTGCAGAAGGAGGTCGTCCAGGCCACGCTCGCCGAGGAGTACGGCCTCGACGTCGGCTTCCGCGAAACCACCCCGCTGTGCGTCGAGCGGCTCACCGGCACGGGGCAGGCCGTGGAGTTCATCGACAAGGACCCGAACCCGTTCCTCGCCACGGTGGGTCTGCGCGTCGAGCCCGCACCGGCCGGCTCGGGTGTCGGCTTCCGGCTGGAGGTGGAGCTCGGGTCCATGCCGTACGCCTTCTTCAAGGCCGTGGAGGACACCGTGCGCGAGACCCTGGAGCAGGGTCTGCACGGCTGGCGGGTTCCCGACTGCGGCGTGACCCTGACCCACTGCGGCTACTGGCCCCGGCAGAGTCACGCCCACCAGGGGTTCGACAAGAGCATGTCGAGCACGGGTGCCGACTTCCGGGGCCTGACCCCGCTGGTGCTGACCGAGGCGCTGCGCCGGGCCGGGACGCGTGTGCACGAGCCGGTGCACCGCTTCCGCCTCGAAGCGCCCGCCGACACCCTGGGGGCCCTGCTGCCGGTCCTCACCCGGCTCGGGGCCGTACCGGAGACGACGCACACCCGGGACGACGTGTGCGTCCTGGACGGCACCGTGCCCGCCGCCCGGGTGCACGACCTGGGGCAGCGGCTGCCCGCACTGACCCGGGGCGAGGGGGAGCTGGAGAGCGCGTTCTCCCACTACGCGCCCGTCACGCACGGCACGGTCCCCGAGCGTGCGCGCACCGACCACAACCCGCTGAACAGGAAGGAGTACCTGCTGAACGTGACGCGCCGGGTGAGCGGCTGAGCACGGCGGGTACGCCCACGGCACCGGCGGCAGGTGGCACCGGCGGCCGGCGGTGCCGGCCGCCGCCCGCCGGTCACCGTGCGGGGTGTCCGGGTTCCGCACCGCGCAGGTGACCGACGGACGGCGGAAGGGGTCAACCGGCCCCGGGGCCCGTCCAATCGGCCGGGACACGGGCGAGCCGTACCCGCTGGGGATGGTCGCCGACCGGCACGGACACGACCTTCCTGCCGGTGGCGAAGTCGATGGCGGTGACCTGGTCGGTGCCGCTCTCCGACACCACGCAGGACTTGCCGTCGCCGCTGATCGTGGCCCAGTAGGGCTTGGCGGCGGTGATCAGCGGGCCCTCCTTGAGCGTCGTCCGGTCGACGACCGTGGCGTAGTCGTCCATGGTGCCCGCCACGCACAACTTGCTGCCGTCGGGACTCATCGAGATGCCGTGGTGGCGCGAGTCGTTGACGAACGTGGTGCGGTCGTCGCTCGTCGCGGGGTTCTCCGGCAGGGTCTTCGTCCGGGTGATCCTCCCGGAGGCGACGTCGTACTCGAAGAAGCCGTTGAAGAACGACACCTGGAAGTACAGCTTCGACTCGTCCGGCGAGAAGACGGCGGGCCGGACCGCGTCGGAGAAGTCCTTCAGCCCGAGCGCGTCCAGCTGCGGGCGCATGTCGATGACCTTGACCTGCTTGTACGTGGTCGCGTCGACGACGGTGATGCGGCGGTCGCCCTTCGTCCAGTCCAGCCACGGGGCGTCGGTCTGGGTGTTCACGTCGCCGATCGCCATGTTGTAGATGTACTTGCCGTCCTGGGTGAAGATGTTCTCGTGCGGCTTGTCGCCGGTGGCGAACCTGCCCAGCTCCTTGCCGGAGACGATGTCCAGGACGTGCACCGTGTTGGACGTCGACGCCGACACCGCGACGCGCCTGCCGTCGGGGGAGACCGCCATGTGGTCGGAGCGGTAACCCGACACGGGGAAGCGCCAGTTGATGCGGCCCGAGGCGAGGTCGATGGAGACGACGTCGGCGAAACTCGGCCGGGAGACCACCATCGCCGTGCCGTCCGGGGTGGAGTACATGTCGTCGACGAACTGGTCGTGCCCCTCGCCGACGCTGTTGCGGATCGCCATGAAGTAGATCCATTTGATGGGGTTGGCGTTGATCTCCGCCATCCGCTGTTCCTTGTCGGGGACGACGTCGATCCGGCCGATCTTCCCGAAGTCACCGCTGGACGCGATGACATCGGCGGTGCCGTCCCAGTTGTTGCCCACGAACATCACCTCGCGCAGGGCGGCGGGCGAACCCGTGGGCGCCGCGGCGGCGGTGGCGGGGACGGCGGCGGTCAGGGCCAGGGCGGCGGTCAGGGAGCACAGGTGCCGTCGTCGGGAGACGGACATGGCTGATCCCTCCTCTGCGGTGGGGTGAGGAATCTGAACACACGTGCTTTCACAGTGAACTTACTGAAAAGTAAGGAGGGGGTGCCCTTCTCCACAAGACCGCGTACACGACAAAATTGTGAGCGGGCCACGAGGGGAGAGCGGGTGCCGGGCAGACTCAGAGCGCCGACGGGCCGCTACGGCGGCAGGACGGCCGAGGAACGGCAGGCGGAGCGGCGCCGGCGGTTCCTCGACGCCGCGCTCCAGCTCTTCGGCGGCACCCCCGGCTACCGGGCCACCACGGTCGCCGCGCTGAGCGAGGCGGCCGGACTGTCGACCCGTCAGTTCTACGAGGAGTTCCGCACCCTGGAGGACGTGCTCGCCGCGCTCCACCTGCAGGTCAACGGCTGGGCGGAGGCGGCGGTGCTGGAGGCGGCGACGGGTGCGGCGGACCTGCCGCTCACCGAGCGCGTCACGGCGGTCTTCCGGGCCTACGCGCGCAGCGTCACCGCCGACCCGCGCCGGATCCGCATCACGTTCGTGGAGATCATCGGCGTCAGCCGGCGCCTGGAGGAGCAGCGGCTCGCCCGCCGGGCGGGCTGGGTCGACCTCATCTGCGCCGAGGCCGACGCGGCGGCCGCCCGCGGCGAGGCGGCGCCCCGGGACTACCGGCTCGCGGCGACGGCCTTCATCGGCAGCGTCAACGGCCTGCTCCACGACTGGAGCGCCGGCTGGGTCGACGCGACCCTGGACGAGGTCGTCGACGAACTGGTCCGCCAGCTCCTGGCCATCCTCAGGCCACCGGGGTGGCAGGGACAGGGCTGAACGCGCGGGGCGCGAGTACCGGCCTAACGGGCCCGCCCGGGATCGCCCCGGGCCCCCGTCGCCCCGGGACCTCGGTCCGGCCTGGACCTCCGGGCCCCCACCCTGGTTTTCACAGGCCGGACGTGGCCTCCTGACCCCACCCTGACCTGCCCGCCCCAGCCTCACGGGCTCCCGCTGAACTCACGGGCCGGCCCCGGCCCTTCCGAGCCTCGACCTCCCGAGGCCCGGCCCTTCCGAGCCCCGGCCCGCCTCGACCGGCCGGCGCAGGCTACCGGGTCTACCCGTAGGCGCTGCGGGCGCGGACGGGGTGCCCGCAGGACCGGCGCAGCGTGCCGCAGCCGCCGTGCTGCCCGTCAGTGCGGCCCACCCGCCCACAGCACCACGCAGCCGACCGCCGCCACCAGCGCGCCGGTCAGCAGCAGCCCGGCCAGGAGCCGCGCGCGGAGTGTGCGGTAGACGGCCTCGTACTCGGCCCGCAGTTCCTCGCCGCGGCGGGCCGTGCGCTCCCACGAGACGCGGGTGAGCGCCAGGTGCTCCTGCGCGAACCGCCGTTCCACCTCGGCCCGTTGCGCCGTGGTCAGCCAGTCGAGGGCCGCGGCGCACCGGGCGGCGGCCGTGCGCGCCTCCCGGTGCGCCGCGGCGACGAGCAGATGACCCTGGACGTCGTTGTGGAACGCCCGCAGGTCCGGCGGGGGGCCGTCCGGCGCGGTCACCGGAGCGTCAGCTCCCGTGCGGCCTCGGCCGCGATCGCGGGCCGGTGCAGGTCGAACGCCGGGGACTCGCTGCGGATCTTGGGCAGGGCGAGGAAGTTGTGCCGCGGCGGCGGGCAGGAGGTGGCCCACTCCAGGGAGCGGCCGTAGCCCCACGGGTCGTCGACGCCGACGGGCTTGCCGTACTTGGCGGTCTTCCAGACGTTGTAGAAGAACGGCAGTAGTGACAGGCCGAGCAGGAAGGAGAACGCGCTCGACACCATGTTGAGGGTCGTCAGGCCCTCGACGGCCAGGTAGTCGGGGATCCGGCGCTGCATGCCCTCGGCGCCCAGCCAGTGCTGCACCAGGAACGTGCCGTGGAAGCCGGTGAACAGCGTCCAGAAGGTGATCCTGCCCAGGCGCTCGTCCAGCATCCTGCCCGTGAACTTGGGCCACCAGAAGTGGAAGCCGGAGAACATCGCGAACACCACGGTGCCGAAGACGACGTAGTGGAAGTGCGCGACGACGAAGTACGAGTCGGAGACGTGGAAGTCGAGGGGCGGCGAGGCGAGCAGCACGCCGGTGAGTCCGCCGAAGGTGAAGGTGATCAGGAAGCCGGTCGCCCAGAGCATCGGCGTCTCGAAGGACAGCGAGCCCTTCCACATGGTGCCGATCCAGTTGAAGAACTTCACGCCGGTCGGGACGGCGATGAGGAACGTCATGAAGGAGAAGAACGGCAGCAGCACACCACCGGTGACGTACATGTGGTGGGCCCACACCGTCACGGACAGACCCGCGATCGCGATGGTCGCGCCGATCAGACCCGTGTAACCGAACATCGGCTTGCGGGAGAAGACCGGGATGACCTCACTGATGATGCCGAAGAACGGCAACGCGATGATGTACACCTCTGGATGCCCGAAGAACCAGAACAAGTGTTGCCACAGCAACGCTCCGCCGTTGGCCGAGTCGAAGATGTGGGCGCCGAACTTGCGGTCCGCCTCCAGCGCGAACAGGGCCGCGGCCAGCACCGGGAAAGCCAGCAGGACCAGCACACCGGTCAGCAGCACGTTCCAGGTGAAGATCGGCATGCGGAACATCGTCATGCCCGGGGCGCGCATGCAGATGATCGTGGTGATGAAGTTGACCGAGCCGAGGATCGTGCCGAAGCCGGAGAAGGCCAGACCCATGATCCACATGTCGGCGCCGATACCGGGCGAACGCACCGCGTCCGACAGGGGGCTGTAGGCGAACCAGCCGAAGTCGGCCGCGCCCTGCGGCGTGAGGAAACCGCCGACCGCGATGAGCGAGCCGAACAGGTACAGCCAGTAGGCGAACATGTTCAGCCGCGGGAACGCCACGTCCGGCGCACCGATCTGCAGCGGCATGATCCAGTTCGCGAAGCCCGCGAACAGCGGCGTCGCGAACATCAGCAGCATGATCGTGCCGTGCATCGTGAACGCCTGGTTGAACTGCTCGTTCGACATGATCTGCAGACCAGGCCGGGCGAGCTCGGCGCGCATGAACAGGGCCATCACGCCACCGATGACGAAGAACGCGAACGACGTGGCCAGGTACAGCGTGCCGATCGTCTTGTGATCCGTGGTCGTCAGCCACTTGAGATGCCTCATGCCCCGCCTGTGTCCGCGCCCCGGCCGGAGGTCACACTGCACGGACGCGACGAACGTCACCGCAACCGGGTGTGACGATCGGGGAAGTGCCGGACACGGACGGGACATGAGCGACGACGAGGTCTTCGCCGCTGCCTACCGCGAGCACTACTGGGCGGTCAGCCGCTATGTGGCGCGGCGGCTGGACGGGCGGGCCGGTGAGGTGGAGGAAGTGGTGGCGGAGGTGTTCACGGTCGCCTGGCGCCGCCGGGCCGACCTGCCGGCCGCCGCGCTGCCCTGGCTGTACGGCGTGGCACGCAACTGCCTGGCGAACACCGTCCGCGGGCTCGGGCGCCGCCGTCGGCTGCTCGACCGGCTCGGCAACGACGACACCGCCCACCGGCGGCATATCACCGCGGGCCCGGAGGCGGACACCCCGGGTGCCTGGGTGCACGAGGCCCTCGCCCGGCTCTCCGCCGCCGACCAGGAGGTGCTGCGCCTAACAGCCTGGGAGGAACTCGGCATCGACGAGGTGGCCGTCGCCCTGGGCTGCGGCAGCAGGGCCGCGGCGATGCGGTTGCACCGCGCCCGGCGCCGCCTCAGAGCCGAGATCGACCGCCTGCGCCCCCCGGCGCCGGTCCCGGCCCCCGGGCGCCCGTACGCGACCCTCCCGGGGGAGCCCGGTCGTGGGTGACGGACACGGCGGGCTGCGTCTCCCGTCCCCGATCGCCGAGCACGCGGGCGCGAGCGTGCGGGAGAGCAGCGCCGCGGCCCCCGGACGTGACCGCCCGCGTCCCGCGACTCCCGTGCCGACCCCCGAGCACCCGTGCGTGACCGTTCCCGAGGAGCACCGCCGTGGCCGATGAACTCGATCTCCTGCGTGGCGCCGACCCGGTGCCGGCCGACGGTTCCCGCTTCGGCGACGGCCCCCTGGACCACCGGGCCGAGCGCCGCCTGGAGGACCTGCTGAAGGAGAGGCCGCCCGAGCTCCGGCGGAACCCGCGGCTGCGGCTGCCCGGACCCGGCCGGGCCCGGCCGGCGCGGAGCCGGTGGACGGCAGCGCCCCCGGCGCGAGCCGGCGCGACACGGCGGCACCGGTGGCTGCCCGCCCCCGGCCGCGCCTCGCTGGCCTGGGGGCTCCTCGCCACCGCCGTCGTGACCGTCGTGACCCTCGCCCTCGTGCTGAGCGGCCCGGGCACCCCGCCCGCTCTCGCCGCGCCCCGACCGCTCGTCGTCCGGACCGGCTCCGCGGCCCTGCCCCTGGACCGGCTGGCCGAGCGGGCCTCCGCCGCGATCGGGGCCACGGGCGCACCCCGGCTGCGCAAGGGCACCCACGTACGGTCCTGGAGCCTCGGCATGTCGGAGGACGCACCTCCGGTGACCCTGCCCGAGGAGCGGCTCGTGCGCTGGCGGCCCGACGGCAGCCACACCGAACTCGTCGTCGAGACCGGCCCGGAGCACCCCGGCCGCCCCGTCCTCTCGGACGAGGGCGGTGTGCCGCGACACGACGGGGACGGACCCGTCCTGCTCGACCGGACCTACCCGCCCAGCTGGAGCGACGCACCGCCCCAGTCACCCCCGCCCCACGACCCCGGCCGCCTGCGGGCCTACCTCATGGAGGTCCGGCACGCCGACACGCCGCTCACCACGCCCGACCTGCTGGATGCGGCGGCGACCCTGCTGGACCACTGGACCCTCGGCCAGCGGGAGAACGCCGCCCTGGCCCGGCTCCTCCAGGACGCCGCCGGGCTGCGCCCGGCCGGGCAGGTGACCGACCGGCTCGGCCGGCGGGGCCAGGCGTACGTGCACGACGCACGCGGCGTCCGCCGCATGCTGATCATGGATCCGGCGACCGGAGCCGTGCTCGGCCTGGAGAGCACCCTGACGGCCCCCGACCCGCGGTACGGCGTACGGGAGGGGGCCGTCCTGTCCTACAGCGCCTGGATGCGCTGACGGCCCGGGTTCCGCCGCCGGCTACTCGTCCCAGGCCTGCACCAGCGTCTGCTCGGCGATCTTGCCGTCCCGCAGCGACAGCATGGACTCGGACAGCACGCGCACACCGTCCGCGTACTCGCAGCTCTCGCTGAACGCCGCCTCGTCGCCCTGGATGACGCAGTGCTCCAGCCGGTGCGTCATGTCGCGGCTGTAGACGTCCTCCAGCATCCGGCCGATCTCCTCCCGGCCGTGCAGGACCTTCGGGTGACTGGGCTGGGCCGTCCGGTCGACGATGCGCAGTTCGGCGTCGTCGGCGTAGAGGGACATCAGCATGTCCGGGGTGCCGCCTTCAAGGCCCCGGCGCAGTGTCTCCCGGTCGAAGGCGGAGTCTGTCGACGTGCCCATGATGACCTCCTCGGCAGGGCCGCGGCCCGGTCGGAGGCGGGCCGCGTGGGGCCTTCCCACCACGAGCCTCCACCCGCGCGGCGCGCGCGGCAAGCCCGGGGGCGCTGGGCCTGACGGGTGAGGGGAGCGGTGCACCCGTGTCCGCCGGGGACCCGTCCGCGTTGCGACAGGCATGATCTCAACACGACGTATCGTCGCCGCCGTTGGTCTCGCCGCGGGGATGACCGGTCTCGCCGCGCCGATGGCGCAGGCGGCCGACACGGGAGCCAAGAGCCCGCTCAGCCCCATGGCCACCCTGGACTCGCTGGCCGTGAGCGACATCCCCGCCGAGCACAAGGACGAGATCCTGCGGCCCTCCTCGCAGCTGGCCGGGCTCAACCGTCTCAACGACCTCGACCAGCTGAACCAGGTCGTCGGCCTGGTCTCCCCGGTCTTCGGGTTCCTCCCGAACGTCCGCTGACGGCCGCGCCCGGACGAGGGCCGCCCCTCCCGGGGGCGGCCCTCAGGTGCGTCCGGGCTCAGTCCGCCGCCGCCAGGAACTGCGTCGCCGCCAGCTCCGCGTACAGCGGGTCGGCGGTCACCAGTTCGCGGTGGGTGCCCACCGCACGGACCCGGCCGGCGTCCATCACCACGATCCGGTCGGCCATCGTCACGGTCGACAGCCGGTGGGCCACGACCAGGACGGTCGTCGTCCTGGCCACGTCCGCGACGGTGTCGCGCAGCGCCGCCTCGTTCACCGCGTCCAGCTGTGACGTCGCCTCGTCGAGCAGCAGCAGCCGCGGGCGGCGCAGCAGCGCGCGGGCGATCGCCACGCGCTGCCGCTCCCCGCCGGACAGCTTCGTCCCCCGGTGCCCGACGAGCGTGTCGAGCCCGTCCGGCAGCCGGGCCACCAGTTCGTCGAGCCGGGTCGTCTTCAGCACCCGGGCGAGGGCGTCCTCGTCGGCGTCGGGACGGCCCAGCAGCAGGTTGCCCCGCAGCGACCCCGACAGCACCGGCGCGTCCTGCTCCACGTAGCCGATCGAGGCCCGCAGCCGGGGCAGCTCCCAGTCGTCCAGGTCGCGCCCGTCGAGGGTGATCACGCCGGACTCCGGGTCGTAGAAGCGCTCGATCAGGGAGAAGACCGTGGTCTTGCCGGCGCCGGACGGGCCGACGAAGGCCGTCATGCCCTGCGCGGGCACGGTGAACGTCACCCCGTGGTGGACGAGCGGCAGGTCGTCGGCGTAGCGGAAGCGGACGTCCTCGAAGGCGACGGCGGCGGGCCGGGTGTCCGGGCCGGGCAGCGGAGCGGGCGCGGCGGCGGGCTCGGCGGGCAGCCGCAGCGCCTCCTGGATGCGGGTGAGGGCCGCGGCGCCCGTCTGGTACTGCGTGACGGCGCCGACGACCTGCTGAATCGGCGACATCAGATAGAAGACGTACAGCAGGAACGCCACCAGCGTGCCCACGTCGACGGCTCCGGTCGCCACGCGCGCGCCGCCCACCGCGAGCACCGTGATGAAGGCGATCTGCATGGCCAGTCCCGCCGTGTTGCCCGCGGCCGCCGACCACTTGGCGGCCCGCACGCTCTGCCGCCACGACTCCCGCGCGGCCTCGTGCAGCGTGACCTCCTCGCGGTGCTCGGCGCCGGAGGCCTTGACGGTGCGCAGCGCGCCCAGGGTGCGTTCCAGCGAGGCGCCCATGACGCCGATGGCGTCCTGCGCCCGGCGGCTCGCCTTGTTGATGCGCGGGACGATCACCCCCAGCACCACGCCCGCGGCGAGGATCACGGCCAGGGTCACCCCCAGCAGCACGGCGTCCACCAGGCCCATCATCACCACCGTCGCCACCAGCGTGAGTCCACCGGTGCCCAGACCCACCAGCGAGTTCGTGGTGACCGAACGCAGCAGGGTGGTGTCGGAGGTGATGCGGGCCATGAGGTCCCCGGGCTCGCTGCGGTCCACCGCGGCGACCCGCAGCCGCAGCAGGTACGACGACAGCGCCCGGCGCGCGCCGAGCACCACCGACTCGGCGGTGCGCTGCAGCACGTACGAACCCAGCGCGCCCAGCGCCGCGTTGGTGATCACCAGGGCGGACATCGCCAGCAGCGCCCCGGTGATGGCCCGCTCGTGCGACAGGTCGTCGATGAGCCCGCGCGCGACCAGCGGCAGCAGCAGCCCGGTCGCCCCGGTGACCAGGGACAGCACCGCACCGGCCAGCAGGGACCAGCGGTGCGGCCGGACGTATCCGAGCAGCAACCGCCAGGGCGGTACGGCGGTCTCGGTCTCTGCGATGCTCACGTCGCTCCTTCGGCGCCTCGGACGGACGGTTCAGGCTACGTCGGCGCCGACCCGGCCGGCCTGGTGTTTCCCGGCCCGGGGCAGGCCGATCCGCGCCCCTCGGCGATCAGTCGCGCGTAGGGTCGGAAGGGAACGAACCCGGCCGACGAAGGAGTCAGCACCATGGCCCAGGAAGTACGCGGTGTGATCGCGCCCGGCAAGGACGAACCGGTGCGGATCGAGACGATCGTGGTGCCCGACCCCGGCCCGGGAGAGGCGGTCGTCCGCGTCCAGGCCTGCGGGGTGTGCCACACGGATCTGCACTACAAGCAGGGCGGCATCAACGACGACTTCCCCTTCCTGCTCGGCCACGAGGCCGCGGGTGTGGTCGAGGCGGTCGGCGACGGCGTCACCGATGTCGCGCCCGGCGACTTCGTCATCCTCAACTGGCGTGCGGTGTGCGGGAAGTGCCGGGCCTGTCTGCGCGGGCGGCCCTGGTACTGCTTCGACACCCACAACGCGCGGCAGAGGATGACCCTCGCCTCGACGGGCCAGGAGCTGTCCCCGGCGCTCGGCATCGGCGCCTTCGCGGAGAAGACGCTGGTCGCGGCCGGGCAGTGCACGAAGGTCGACCCGCGGGTGGCCCCGCAGGTGGCCGGGCTGCTGGGCTGCGGTGTGATGGCCGGCATCGGCGCCGCGATCAACACCGGCAACGTCGGCCGCGGCGACTCGGTCGCCGTCATCGGCTGCGGCGGGGTCGGCGACGCCGCGATCGCCGGATCGCGGCTGGCCGGAGCGGCGACGATCATCGCCGTCGACATCGACGACCGCAAGCTGGAGACCGCCCGCTCCATGGGCGCCACGCACACCGTCAACTCCCGTGGGACCGACCCCGTCGAGGCGATCCGCGAACTGACGGGCGGCTTCGGCGCCGACGTCGTCATCGAGGCCGTCGGCCGTCCCGAGACGTACCGGCAGGCCTTCTACGCCCGCGACCTGGCCGGCACGGTCGTCCTCGTCGGCGTCCCCACCCCCGAGATGAAGCTCGAACTGCCGCTGCTGGACGTCTTCGGCCGCGGCGGATCCCTGAAGTCCTCCTGGTACGGCGACTGCCTGCCCTCCCGCGACTTCCCCATGCTGATCGACCTGCACCTGCAAGGACGCCTGGACCTCGGCGCGTTCGTCACCGAGACCATCCAGCTCGACGAGGTGGAGAAGGCCTTCGAGCGGATGCACCACGGCGACGTGCTGCGCTCGGTGGTGGTGCTGTGATGACCACGCGCGTCGAACACCTCGTCACCTCCGGGCAGTTCAGCCTCGACGGCGGCACCTGGGACGTCGACAACAACGTGTGGATCGTCGGCGACGACCACGAGGCGGTCGTCATCGACGCCGCCCACGACGCCGACGCCATCCTCGCGGCCCTCGGCGACCGCCGGCTGACGGCCATCGTGTGCACGCACGCCCACAACGACCACATCGACGCGGCCCCGGCGCTCGCGGAGCGCACCGGCGCGACCATCTGGCTGCACCGCGACGACCTGCCGCTGTGGAAGCAGACCCACCCCGACCGCGAGCCGGACGCCTGGCTCGTCGACGGCCAGGTGATCGAGGCCGGCGGCGCCGACCTGCGCGTGATCCACACGCCCGGGCACGCGCCCGGCGCCGTCTGCCTGCACGACCCCGGGCTGGGCACCGTCTTCACCGGCGACACCCTCTTCCAGGGCGGGCCCGGCGCCACCGGCCGGTCCTTCTCGCACTTCCCGACCATCATCGACTCCATCCGCGACCGGCTGCTCACCCTGCCGCCCGAGACGACGGTGCGCACCGGGCACGGCGACTCGACGACCATCGGCGCCGAGGCCCCCCACCTCCAGGAATGGATCACCCGGGGCCACTGAGCGCGTGTCCCCGTAAAAGGCGACAGAAGATGTCCGGCTTACCCGTCACCCTGGACACGGCACACAGTCGAGGACACGGGAGGCCGGACATGCCGGTACAGCTCGAGGGCAAGGTCGCACTGGTCGCGGGGGCGACCCGGGGAGCGGGACGGGGGATCGCCGTCGAACTCGGCGCGGCCGGAGCCACGGTCTACGTCACCGGCCGCACCACCCGGGACCGTCGCTCGGAGTACGACCGCCCGGAGACCATCGAGGACACCGCCGACCTGGTCACCGCCGCCGGCGGGAAGGGCATCGCGGTCCCCGCCGACCACCTCGACCCGGCCCAGGTCCGGGCCCTGGTCGACCGCATCGCGCGGGAGCAGGGCCGCCTCGACGTCCTCGTCAACGACATCTGGGGCGGGGAGAAGCTCTTCGAGTGGGAGAGCCCGCTGTGGGAGCACGACCTCGACAACGGACTGCGGCTGCTGCGCCTGGCCGTCGAGACGCACGCCGTCACCAGCCACCACGCGCTGCCCCTGCTGCTGCGCCACCCCGGCGGTCTGGTCGTCGAGGTCACCGACGGCACCGCCGACTACAACCGCGACCACTACCGCGTGAACTTCTTCTACGACCTCGCCAAGAGCGCCGTCCTGCGCATGGCGTTCGCCCTCGGCCACGAACTCGGCCCGCGCGGCGCCACCGCCGTCGCCCTCACCCCCGGCTGGATGCGCTCGGAGCTGATGCTGGAGACCTTCGGGGTGAGCGAGGACAACTGGCGCGACGCCCTGGAACGCGTCCCCCACTTCGCCATCTCGGAGACCCCCCGCTACGTCGGCCGGGCCGTGGCCGCCCTGGCCGCCGACCCGGACGTGGCACGCCTGAACGGCCGGTCCCTCTCCAGCGGCGGCCTCGCCCGCGAGTACGGATTCACCGACCTCGACGGCAGCCGCCCGGACGCCTGGCGCTACCTGGTCGAGGTCCAGGACCCGGGCAAGCCGGCGGACACCACCGGCTACCGGTGACCGGCCCGCCGGCCCGCCGGCCCCCGACACCGGCGTCATCCCTCCTTCTCGGTGAAGCGGTCGAGCAGCGCGTCCAGCCCCCTGGCCAGCTGCTCGGACCCACCTCGCTCGGCCAGGGCCGGAGCGGTCGCGCCGCTGCACTCGTCCACTTCGCGTGTACACCGTCTCGGGTCCGTGTGAAATGTCACCGATCGGTTCCAGCACCCCCCGCCGTACAACCGAACCGCCCGTCCGCCCGTCTAGGTGGCAGGGATCGCAACCATGTGACCACTTCCGCGAAAGGGCAGGACTCGCTCATGGGGGACGTACGCAGACGGGGTGCCGTCGCACTCGGGATCACCGGACTGGTGGCGCCGCTCACGCTCGCGCTCGGCGCCGCGCCGGCGCAGGCCGCGAGCTGCACGACGCAGGCCGGCCCGTACCAGAAGCAGGTGGAGAAGTTCCTCGGCCGGCCGGTCGACGGGAAGCAGTCCACCACCGACTGCAAGGCCATCCAGGCCTTCCAGACCAAGCACGGCATCTCCCCGAACGCCGGCTACGCCGGTCCCGTCACCTGGGGTGTGATGGACCTGATGCAGAAGCAGAAGGCTGTCGGGACGAACCCCAACAAGGACGGCAAGTGCCCGGTGAACAAGGGCCGCATCGCCTGCGTGAACCTCACGCTCCAGCTGAGCTGGATCCAGGACGGCAAGAAGCTGGTCTACGGCCCCGTCCCGGTGCGCACCGGTCGTGACGGCTACGAGACCCGCACCGGCCTGAAGAAGATCTACTGGCGCAACATCGACCACGTCTCGTCGATCTACCACGTGCCGATGCCCTACTCGCAGTTCTTCGACGGCGGCCAGGCCTTCCACTCGGTCGGCGTCAGCATGTGGAACCCGCCGGGCTCGCACGGCTGCGTCAACATGACCAAGACGGATGCCAAGAAGTACTGGTCGTTGCTGAAGAAGGGCGACGACGTCTACGTCTACGGCCGCAAGCCGGGCACCTGATCACCGGCGATTCGCGGTGAACTCCCGGTCGGCGAAGGGGCAGTCGCAGGCGGATGATGTGAACAGCCTCACGTTTACCGGGAGATGGACGTGATCAGTGCCACTGTCTGGAATGTCCCTTTAGCTGGGGATTACTCACATCGTCTTCACGTGGGGCGACGTATGCTTCACAGCATGTCCACCACTGTTGAATCATCATCCGAGCGATCGGCTGACGAGGTCAACGAGGAGATCCGGGCCCTGTGGCGCCGGTCGGGCGGGACACTGAGCGTCGAGCAGCGCGAGCAGTACCAGCGGCTCGTCCTGGAGTGGGCCGCAGCGGCCCCGCAGTCGGCGCCGGCGGCCTGACCGCCACCCGGTCCCCGTTGACGCGCCGGTCATCACCGGCCGCACCGGCTCCTCGGCCGAGGGCACCCTTGATCCGATGGGTGCCCTTTCGCATGTCCGCGGTCCCTCAGCCCCAAGTCGCCGAGTAGTGCCGCCGGTAGGCCTTGCGGTCCTGTTCCGCCCGGATGAACCGCGTCGCCACCAGGGCGACGAGGCTGCCCGCGATCACCAGCAGGCCGGGGCCGACGTTGCGCGGGTCCGTGAGCCGGCCCAGCAGTGTCGACACCGTCTCACCGGTGATCGGCGCCGAGGTGCCGGGGGAGGCGGCGCCCGGGGAGGCCGAGGACGCCGAGGGTGCCGGAGCGGCACCGGCACCGCCGGCCTGCTCGGCGACGATCAGCTTGACGCCGAGCTCGGTCAGCGCCTTCGTCACCGGCTGGAAGAACGTCGTGCCTCCCGCGGTGCAGTCCCCGCTGCCGCCCGAGGTCACCCCGAGCGCGATGCCGTCCGCGAACATCGGACCACCGCTGTCGCCCGGTTCGGCGCACACGTCCGTCTCGATGAGTCCGGTGACCGTGCCCTCGGGGTAGTTGACCGTGGCGTTCAGCGCGGTCACCTCCCCCTGCCGCAGCCCGCTGGTGCTGCCGCTGCGGAACACCCTCTGCCCGACCTCCGGATCGGCGACGCCCGTGATGCGCACGCCCTTGCCGTCGCCCACCGCCACCACGTCCGCGCCCTTGCCCGCGCGGCCGCCGTCGTACTTCACCAGGGAGTAGTCGTCGCCCGGGAAGCTGCCCCTGAGCGAGGTGCCGACCTGCCGGCGGCCGCGGTCGTCGGCGAACCAGAGCGAACCGTCGGGCCCGCAGTGCCCGGCCGTCAGGATGTAGTCACTGGTGCCGTCGGTCACATTGAACCCGGCCGAACAGCGCCCCGCCGTCGACAGGATGGGCTGCGCCCCGTTGAGCCGCGTGGTGAAGGTGCCCTCGGTGCGCTCCATGCGCACGAAGCCGCCGATGCCGTCCGCGACCTTCGTCAGCCGGGCCCAGGCGGCGGCCGTGACAGTGCTGTCGCCCCGGACGACGACCTCGTTGCGCTTGTAGTCCAGCGCCCAGGACGTGCCGGGCACCCGGGGCGCCGAACGCAGCGTGGCCGTCGCCGACGTGAGGTCGTCCAGGCTGTGGCGGACCACCTTCGCCCGCGCCCCGGCCCGTTCGACTTCGGCGGCCGCCTTCTCGTCGGTGACGGCGACGACCGGCCGCCCGGCCGCGTCGACCCAGCTGCCCCCCGTGCGCGAGGCCCCGAGCCGGGCCGCGAGGCCGGTGCCGTCCCCGGTGGCCGGGGGAGCCGCGTACGGGACGCCGATGACCGGGTCCGGCGGCTCGCTCGCCACGGCGCTCGTGACCATCGCTCCTCCCAGAAGGAGTCCGCCGACGGCCGCCAGTCGTGTCACTCGCCGGACGACCCGTCGTCGTGCGTGCCTCATGCATGGCTCCCGAACCCGAACATCACGGTGCGAACACCGCAGGCCGTTCCCGGAGTTGAACGCCCTCCACCCATACGGCGCGCGCCCGCGCCGCGTTCACCGCGCAGGTGATCTCTTCGAGACCGGAAGGGGCCCGCCCTCCCCGGCACGGCCCGTTCCCGCCCTCCCCGGCACGGCCCGTTCCCGCCCTCCCCGGCACGGCCCGTTCCCGCGCTGCCCGGCGGTCGTACGGCCCCTAGGGTGGGGACATGACCAGGACCCCGCGCGAGTCGTCCGGTGAACCCAACCCCCTGGAGATCCTCACGCTCGACCGGCTCAGGCTCCGCACCAGCATCAAGTGGCGCGCCTACCCGGAGGACGTGCTGCCGGTGTGGGTGGCCGAGATGGACGTCCCGCCGGCCGAGGCGGTGGTACGGGCGGTGACCCGCGCGATGGAACTGGGGGACACCGGCTACCCCGCCGGTACCGGCTACGCCGAGGCGCTGGCCGCCTTCGCCGCCAAGCGCTGGGACTGGGACGGGCTCGCCGTGGAACGCACCGCGATCGTGCCCGACGTGATGCTGGGCGTCGTCGAGATGCTCAAACTGGTCACCGGCCCCGGGGACGCCGTGGTCGTGAACCCGCCGGTGTACCCGCCCTTCTTCCACTTCGTCTCCCACCTGGACCGGCGGGTCGTCGAAACCCCGCTCGGGCCGGACGGCCGGCTCGACCCGGACGCCCTCCGGGAGACCTTCCGGCGGGCCGCCGGGGCGGGGCGGCGGGCCGCCTACCTCCTGTGCAGCCCCCACAATCCGACCGGCACCGTGCACACGAAGGACGAACTGTCCGCCGTGGCGCAGCTCGCCGAGCGGTACGGCGTGCGCGTCGTCGCCGACGAGATCCACGCCCCTCTGGTCCTCGGGGATACACCGTTCGTGCCGTATCTGAGCGTGCCGGGCGCCGAGCGCGGACTGTCGCTCATGTCGGCCTCGAAGGCGTGGCACCTCGCCGGGCTCAAGGCCGCCCTCGCGATCGCGGGGCCCGGGGCCGCCGGCGACCTGGCCCGGATGCCGGAGGAGGTCGGGCACGGCCCCAGCCACGTCGGCATCCTCGCCCACACCGCCGCCCTGCGCGACGGCACCGCCTGGCTCGACGCACTGCTGACCGGGCTCGACCACAACCGGCGCCTGCTCGCCGGACTGCTGGCCGAGCACCTGCCCCAGGTGCGTCACCGCCCGCCGGAGGCCACCTACCTCGCCTGGCTCGACTGCCGGGCCCTCGGCCTGGGCGACGACCCGGCGGAGGTCTTCCTGCGCCGCGGCCGCGTCGCCCTCACCTCGGGGGTGCCCTTCGGCACCGGCGGGGCCGGGCACGCCCGCTTCAACCTGGCGGCCTCGGCGCAGGTGATCACGGAGGCCGTCCGCAGGATGGCGACGGCGGCCCGCTGACGGGTACCTGCGGCACGGAGGACACGCTCGTAGACTGCCCGTCATGGACGACAGGGCGCTGGACCGGCTGGGCTCGGGCAAGTACGTGCTGATCACCAGCTACCGCAAGAACGGCACACCGGTCGCCACCCCGGTCTGGGTGGTGCGCGACGGGGACGCGCTGGGCGTCTGGACGGCCGCCGACTCCTGGAAGGTCAAGCGCATCCGCAACCGCGCCGGCATCCTGGTCGGCCCGTGCGATCTGCGCGGCAACCCCACGGGTGATCAGGTGCCCGCCACCGCCGAGATCGCCGACGCGGCCACCACCGCCCGCTACCGGAAGCTGATCGCCCGCAAGTACGGCCTCATGGGCCGGCTGACCCTGCTGGGCAGCCGCCTGCGGCGGGGCACCGACGGCACGGTGGGCATCCGCGTCACCCTGTGAGCGTCGACGCTGCTGCTCGGGACGGGAGTTGACGGGCCGTCAGGTCGAGGCCCGGTAGGGCTCGTCCAGCAGCTGGAAGACCGGCTCACCCCGGACCGGGTCCTTGGCGGTGGACAGGCGCACCCGGTCCCCGCTGTGGATGCCGATGGGCGGTCCCATGACCCGTCCCCGCACGACGAAGCCCTCGGCCATCTCGACCATGGACACATTGCGGGCCGCGGGCGTGTTGCGGTGCACCACCGTGGAGTGGCGGACCGTGCCGGTGCCCTCGGCGCGCTCGGTGCGCAGGTCGCTGCCCCGGCAGACCGGGCACAGCAGCCGGTGGTACATGGCCGTGCCGCACCAGGTGCAGCGCTGGAAATGGAGGGCGTCCCTGTCCCTGCCCTGGGGGTCGAGCAGGCCCGTCGCGGAGCCGGCCGTCTGCTGAGCGACGCTTCCTGAGTGGTGGTACACGCTGTCAACTCCCTGCACTCGCCCGGAATGCGTGTGCGGGGTCGCCCGCGCACACGTGTGCCCGGTTCGCCGTGCCACCGTGCACGCAGCACAGAGTATGGCACTCAGTGCCACTCGTAAAGGCACTCCGTACCCTCGATCCGGAATGCGGCTCGTGGGGAGTCCTGCGGGGGATTCTCAGGTCCGGCCGAGGGCCGATTCGAGTTCCTGCACCACCCGCCACAGGGGCGTTCCACGACGGGACACCACGACGACCACGTCGTCGGGCCGCTCGCCGGCCGTGGGGGACGTGAGCGAGGGCGGTGAGGTGGCCGGGGCGGGAGCCGCCTGCGCCGGGGTGCCGCCGAACGTCGACCGGACGTAGGTGAGCGCGTGGTCCACCGCGGCGTCCGCCTCGCCCCGCCCGTCCGAACGCAGCCAGGACCGCAGGGCGTTGTTGTGCGCGGCGACCACGGCCGCGGCGATCACGTCGGCCCGGAGGGTGCCCTCCCGGCGGGCCGCGAAGCGGCGCCGCAGGTAGGCGGCGAGCGCCTGCTCGTAGCGCCACACCACCGACAACTCGTAGGCACGCAGCCCCGGCACCTGCTTGGTGAGGCGGTAGCGCTGGACGGAGAACGTGGGGTTCTCGGCGTACATCCGCAGCACCAGCCGGGCCGCGTCGCAGACCCGCCCCACCGGCTCCTCGTCGCCGGAGCCGTTCTCGAGGAACGCCGTCATGTCGGCCAGGCAGCGCTCGTGGTCCGGGAAGACCACGTCCTCCTTGGACGGGAAGTAGCGGAAGAACGAGCGGCGACCGACGCCGGCGAGGGCAACGATGTCGTCGACCGTGGTCTGCTCGTACCCCCGCTCGAGGAACAGCTGGAAGGCCGCCGCCACCAGCGCGTCCCGCATGGGCGGCCGGCCGGCCCCCGTCTCGGCTTTCCCGGAGCTCATGATCTGCAACGTAGCACCCGTACGACCTCATATGGCACTCGGTGCCGCGAGCCGGGCCCCCGCAGCCGCGCCTCGGGTGAGGTTCCGGCGCGCCCCGGCCGGGCCTGCGGGATGAACGGGCGGCGCGGCGGTCGCGTATCCAGGGGCAGGACGATCCACGGCCCGGGTGCCAGCCGCCCCGGCCCGGACGGAAGGAGAGCGGAGTGCCGGCACCGTCCGAGCCCCGGCCGCCGCACGACGGCCCGGTCCTGGAACCCATCCGCGTCCTGCGGCCCCGGCGCACCGACGCCCTGGCGGAACTGATGCGCGAGTTCCACCGGGAGACGGGCCGGGAACCCGCCCCGGAGCCCCGCGCCCTGCCCGTCCCGGAGCCCCGCGTCCTGCCCGTCCCGCAGCCCGGCTCCGAGGACCAGACGCGGGAACTCCCGCCCGTCGGCGGCCTCGTCGGGCGGGACCGCGGGCGCGGCACCACGCCCGCCACCGGCTCGGACGCCCGCGGCCGTGCGGCGACCGCACGGCGCCGCACCACCGTCACCGTGGTCGTCCTCGCCGCGGCGGGGGCCGGCTTCGCGGGGGCGCTGCTGGTCCACGGGGACCACGGCGGCGCCACCGCGGTCCCCGCGCCCCGGCCGCCCGCGTCCGCCCCCGCCGCGGCTCCCACCCCCGCGCCCACGCCGTCCGTCCCCCGCTCCGATCCCGACGGTCCGGGAACGCTGCGGGAGGGAGCCAGCGGTCCCGAGGTGGCCGAGCTCCAGCAGCGCCTGCTCGGCATCCCGGACGTCTACCGTGACGGCTCCACCAGCGGCCGCTACGACCCGGTCCTGACCGCCGCCGTGGCCCGCTTCCAGCTCTGGTACGGGATCCGGGGCGACGAGACGGGCGTCTACGGCAACGACACCCGGGCCGCTCTGGAGTCCCGGACGGCTCCCGTCACGAGCTGACGCCGCAGGCCCGCCCCGCGTCCGCCCGAGGACGAGGCCGATGCGAACATGACGGGCATGGACGCGTTCATCGACCGTTTGAACCCCGACATGTACGTGGTCACGGCCGCCGCAGCCGGTGAACGGGCGGGCTGCCTGGTCGGGTTCGCCTCGCAGTGCTCGATGCGGCCGGTGCGTTTCGCCGTGTGGCTCTCCGAGCTGAACCACACCCTCCGGGTCGCCCGCAACGCCGACGTGCTCGCCGTGCACCTCCTCACCCGGGAACAGCACGCCCTCGCCGAGCGGTTCGGCGGGCAGACCGGTGACGACACCGACAAGTTCCGTGGGGTCGCGCTGCGCGAGGCGCACGGCGGGGCGCTCGTCCTCGAGGACGCGCCGGGCTGGTTCGTCGGCCGGATCGTGACGCGGGTCGGCGGCGGCGACCACGTCGGCTTCGTCCTCGACCCGGTCGAGTGGGGCGGCCGGGCATCTCCGGACGGCCCCCTGCTGCGCCTGTCCGACGCCCTCGACATAGCACCGGGTCACCCGGTCGACTGACGACGCGTCCCGCGGCTCGAACCCCCGGCAACGGAAGGCAAAAGAGGCGGTACGGCAGCGCCGCGATGCGTCACCCTGGCCCGGGGCGACTCCACGAGCACCAGCACCTGCCACACCGGCCCGTCGCGGACGGCTCGGCGCCGCCCCGCCCCGCCGGCGCCCCCCGCCGGAGTCCGCCGCGACCCGAAGGCCCCGCCCATGAACGGCTCCCGCATCCCCGGGCTGGTGCTGCCCACACTGTTCCTGCTGGCCCTGCTCGTCGGCCTGTGGTGGTACTGGCGGCACCGCGGCGACTCCTGAGCCGCCGTCGGGTCACCCGCGCCGCAGCGCCCTGCCCGCGCGGCCGTGCCCATATGGCGCCGGCCGCGCCTGCACGCCTGCTCCCCTCACGCCTCCGGCACCCGGACGTCCACGACGCAGACGTCGTCCCTGCGCTCGTCCGGCAGCATCCGCGCGAGCAGCGGCCCCAGCGACCCGGGCCGGTCGGTGTGCGGCGCGGCCACGGCCTCCCCGAGGCGCTCCAGCCCTCGGTCGATGCTCTCCGGCGGGTGCTCGACCAGCCCGTCGGTGAACAGGATGAGCCGGTCGCCCGGTTCGAGACGGCACTCCGCCTCCTCGAAGACCGGGGTGGTGGACGCCCCGATGAGCATGCCGCGCGGGCGGTCCAGGTACCGCGGCTCACCGTCCCGCAGCAGCAGGGGCGGCGGGTGGCCGGCCTGGGCCCAGATCAGCCGGCGGTCGCGGGGGTTGTAGCGGGCGAGGACCATCGTGGCGGTGGCGTACGTGTCGCGCGAGTGCAGCAGCAGCGTGTTCAGCCGGGCCAGCGCACCGGTCAGGGACGAGCCCGTGATGACCATGCCCTTGGCGGTGAACCGCAGCTGGGCCATCGTGGCGACGGCGTCGACCCCGTGCCCCGCGACGTCGCCGACGACCAGCAGGGCGTCCCCGTCGGGCAGTTCGATGGCGCTGAACCAGTCACCGCCGACGTGCACACCCGACTGGGCGGGCAGGTAGGCGACCTCGACCCGCAACCCGGCCAGGTGCACCGGCCGGTTGGCCATCGGCAGCAGGGCGTGCTGGAGCCGGGAGGCCAGGGTCCGCTCGGCCCGCAGCACGTCGTGCTGGGTGAGGATGGCCCGCTCGCTCTCGACCAGGGCCAGCTCGGCCCGCCGCCGGGCCGTCATGTCCTGCACGAACCCGTGCACCTCGACGGGCGTGCCGTGCCGGTCGCACACGGCCTCGGCGGTGAGCCGGAGATGGCGGATGCCGTGGGTGGTCCGGATCCGGAACGGCACGTCGACGGACTGCCCCTGGTGGACGAGGTCGGCGACGGCGCGGGTCAGCGCGGGTGCGTCCTCCGGCAGGGCCAGCTCCGGCACGTCGATCAGCGGCACCGGCCCGTGCGCCGGGTCCCGGTCGAGCAGCGCGAAGACCTGGGTGGACCAGGAGACCTCCGGAGCGTGCAGGCTCCAGTTCGCCCAGCCGAGGTTGCCCAGGCGCTGCAGGTCGGCCAGGCGCTGCTCCTGCCGGTCGGAGGAGCCGTGGCGGATCCAGGAGACGACCAGGGTGTCGCCGAGCGGGGCGACCCGGACCGTGTAGATGAACAGGGCCGCGATGCCCGCCACGACCTCCTCGTGGGCGAAGGGGTCGCTCTCGTACTCCTGCCCGGTGGCCAGTACCCGCAGGCAGCCCTGCCACAGCGGCTCCGCCGGCATCGCCGGGCGCAGTTCGAGCAGCCGCCGCCCGGCCACCACTTCGCCGGTGCGGCCCAGCAGGTCGCCGGCCTGCGTGGTCGCGGCCTCGATCAGGAAGTCCTCGACGTCGCCCGAGGTGGTCCGCAGCGGAGTGAGCAGCATCGCCGAGAGCGGCAGCGCCTCGAAGAGGGCCTGCACGGCGTCCGTGCCCGGGTCGGCGGAACGCTCGGGCGGGGCGTCGAAGGCACGCAGCCGGCCCGTGCACAACCCCGTGACGCCCCTCAGGTGCGCGCGGTCCCGGGCGGTGAACTCACCGGCACGGGTGCGCAGCACCCCGATGCAGACCTCGGCCGGACCCGTCCCGGACAGGGGGAGCCAGGCCCGCGAGCGCCACCGCTCGGGAGGGTCCCCTATCAGCAGGTACCGCTTGGCGTCGGTGTCGAAGTCCTCCAGCCAGCGCGGCTCGCCCGCCCGCAGGGCGTCCAGCGCCGCCACTCCGCTCAGCGGCGGCACCTGGCGCCACTGGTCGGCCAGCCGGTCGTCGACTCCCGCGTGCCCGATCAGCCGCAGACCGCCGTCCGCCCGGCGGCGGTAGACCAGTACCGCGTCCGCCGCCATGTCGGGTGCGAGGTGCACCAGCAGGCACCGGGCGAGGTCCTGCGGCGTCATCACCCGAACGAGGGCCTGGCCGAGGCGGGCCAGGGAGTCGGTGAGGTCGTCCGGGACGGCGTCCTGCCCGGGGCCGGGGATGTCCGGGCCGGCCGCGTCACGGCTGCCGCGGGCGTCCGCCGCGGCCGGTGGGGGTGCTGCCGGGCCGAGCGCACCGAGCGTGATCCAGCACTCCTCCAGCAGGGTGCGGCGCGCGTCCTTGGCCCTGCGGCGCAGCTGTTCGCTCGCCGCGTCGGCGGTACAGCCGGTCAGCGCCATGACCGCGCCCTTGGCCCGTTCGACGACAGCGGAAACGGCCGCCTGGTCGCGCAGCCGGTCCAGTTCGGCGCGCTGCCGGGCGACGATCCTGGCCAGCTCGACCAGGTCCGGTGCGGCACCCGGCTGTGCCGGTGTCACGGGCTCGCTCGTCACGCGTCGAGCATTGCACACCCGGGCGGATCGGAAGAGCGCCTTGTGGGCAGGTGACGCACCCTCTTCACATGCGTTCCCCCGGCCGCCCCGACACGTGCCGGGCGGTTCAGCGCCCGTCGCGGGGATAGAGCCACTGGCGCAGCACCCGGCTGAGGCCGGGCATCACCAGATAGGTCAGTACCGGCAGCAGCACCAGCGGGAAGACGACGGCCCGCAGCGGCAGCGGCCAGCCGGCGGTCGAGGGGGTCACCAGCCACTGGACGAGCAGGACGAAGGGATAGGCGCCGAGGAAGGTGGTGAGGACCATCTTCCACCGGGGCGGGGCCTGCACGGTCGTGCCCGGCAGGCTGAACCAGGTCTCCAGGCCGGTGGTCGACTGGCGCTCGCTGCTGATCTCGACGGCGATGTCGTGGATCTGCCGGTGCCAGTGCGCCCGCTCCTCCGACTCCAGCCAGGCGGCGAGCCGGTGCCGGTCCGACCAGCGCAGCACCGCGTGGTAGCGGTGGCCGTCCTCCGGCGTGAGCCAGGAGACGCCCTCGTTGCCGGGGAAGCGCCGGGCGCAGCGGGTGATGCCGTGCGTCCACTCCTCGAACTGCCGCTCCCGGCCGGGACGCACCTGCCAGGTCAGCACCGTGGTCACCGGTTCGGCCCGGCGTGCTTCGGTGGTGCTCATCCCTCACCGGGTGCCACGCGGGGAGCGGGTCATGCGCCCCGGGTCAGTGGCGGCCGGACTCGCTGAGCGCCCGGGTGACCGCGCGGACGCTGCGGGCGATGTGCTGCAACTGCATGACCTCGGCCGCGTACAGCTTGATCGTGTGCTCGATGACGCCCTCGTGCAGGCCGAGGCCGGGCAGGTCGGCGCGGGCGGTCTGCAGCGCGGTGCGGGCGACGCGGATCTCGTGCTGGACCTGGATCTGGGCGTGCCGGGCGAGGAGGACGGGGTGACGGATGAACACGGGGTAGCCCGCGTAGCGGGTGGGTACCAGTTCGCGCAGCCACTTGGCCGCCGAGCGCTCCCAGTCGAAACTCCCGGGGGTCTTGACCTGGCAGGGCCAGTCCGGGCTGATGCGCGTGGACGTCATGGACATGATCATCGCTTCCGGGTGTGCGGCGTCGTGAGGGTGGACGACGGGTCGGGGCGGCCCCGGCCTAGGGGATGACCGGGGCCGCCCACGGACACCCGCGAGGCCGGAGTGGGTAGGACCCGGCTCCTCGGGTGCGGAACCGATCCGGACAGGGCCGGGTCGCGATCCGTGAGCAGTATTTATATATGCCTTCCGGTTTGCAAGAAGCATGAAAACATTCATGCGCGCTTTGTTGCGGAAGGTCCCGGTGTGCACGCCGGTGTCCGGGCGTGCGGTCAGTCCTTGAGGAAGAACTGGTGCTGGTCGGCGACCTGCTCGTACTCCTCCAGCCGGGCCTGCGTGCGCTCGGGGTCGGCGTCCGTCATGGCCTGGAGCAACGCCGAGCACATCACGCCCGGGGCGGCGTAGGAGTCGAAGACCAGGCGCGAGCCCGTCCCCAGGGCGAAGGCAGCGTCCGCCTCGTCCGCGAGCGGCCCGAGCGCCAGGTCGGTGATCAGGGCGACCTTGAGCCCGGCGCCGCGCGCCACCCGGATCGCCGTCAGGGTCTCCTGGGCGTGACGCGGCATGGAGAAGGCCAGCACCCAGGTGCCGCCCGCCTCACGCGACTGGAGCAGGGCGTCGTAGGCGACGCTGCCGCCCCGGGTCACCAGCCGGACGTCCGGGTGGATGCGGCGCGCGGCGTAGGCGAAGTACTCGGCGAGCGAACCGGAGATGCGCAGGCCCAGGACCGTGAGCGGAGTGGACGACGACAGCTTGCGGCCGACGTCGATGACCCGGGCCGGGTCCGCGAAGTCCCGCCGCAGGTTCTCCAGGTTCTCGATCTCGGCGTCGACCGCCGCCTGCAGCTCGTTGCCCCGGTTCTCCTCCGCCGGTCCGCCCGCGAGCGTGCCGAGCGCGATCGACTGGAGCCTCTCGCGCAGCGCCGGATAGCCGCTGAAGCCGACCGCCGAGGCGAACCGCGTCACCGACGGCTGGCTCACCCCGACCCGGTCGGCGAGGTCCGTGATCGACAGGAACGCCGCCTCGGTGATGTGCTCGATCAGGTACTGGGCGATCCGCCGCTGCCCCGGGGACAGCCGGGGCCGGTCGAAGAGCGTGCGCAGCCGGGAGGACGGGGAGACCTCCGTCTCCGGGGCGGCCTTCCCCGAGGTGATGGCGGATGCCTGTGCGCGTGCCTGCTGCGGCGATGGCACCGGTACGCCTCCTTCGTTCCCCACGGACGTTCAACATAGCTCACCCACCGTGGTGACCAGGGCTTCTTCGCGGGTGCACATGATCTGCCGCGAGCCGGGATACCCGGGGCCGGGGCGGGAACCCGCCGCCGCAGCAGATCCTGAGAGGAGACACCCCCATGAGCACCCCCGAGGAAAGCCGGCCGAAGACCCACACCACGGACGAGGTCCTGCAGCAGCACGACGAGGATGCCGCGAAGGAGCAGGGCGCGACCGGCCGCACCATGCGCGAGGCGCTGGAGGAGGCCCACGTACGCCCCGACGACTTCGACGAGAAGTGAGCCCGGCCCCCGCGGCCGCACCGACGACTTCCCGGCAGGTGAGCAACGCATGGGCGCCCTGAGCGCGCTGGAGCAGACTCTCGAGAACCGATGGGAGGCGCTGTGGGCACGCCTCCTCGACAAGGAGCCCGTCGAGGTCGTCGACGCCCTTCGGCGCGAGTGCGACGACAACGCCGTGGTGTGCGGCAGGGGCCGGGTGATGGTCCCCAACGCCTACGACGTGGAACTGCCCGACGAGGTGCACGAGCACCTCGGGCGCAGCGGCACCGAGGTGGGGCAGGCCCTCACCGACAGCCTGTCCCGGCACGCCGAACGCCGCGGTTACGCATGGGCCGGACCGCTGACCGTCCATGTGGCGAGGTGCCCCGACGTCCCCAACGGCCGCTTCCGGGTGGCCGGCAGGGTGATGCCCCACGTGAGCGCCGACGGCTTCTCCCGGGCGGCGCACTGACGGAGCCCGGCGGGTCCCTCGACGACGACCGGCCGAGACCGAGGGACCGTCGCGAACCACGGGGCGGCCGCCGGCGACCTGTCCGGCGGCCGTCCCGACGCGGCGGCCGCCGTCAGAGGTCGCCGGCGGGTGCCTGGGCCGCGAGCCGGGCCAGGGCGTCCCCGCTGAGGCGGCACACCTTCCACTCGTCCATCACCTGCGCGCCGATCGACCGGTAGAAGCCGATCGCCGGCTCGTTCCAGTCCAGGACCCACCACTCGAACCGGTCGTAGCCGTGGCGCCGGCAGAGGGCGGCGAGATGCGCGAGCAGAGCCTTGCCGTGGCCGCCGCCCCGGGCCCCGGGCCGCACGTACAGGTCCTCCAGGTGCATGCCGCGCCTGCCCGTCCAGGTGGAGAAGCGCGGGAACCACAGGGCGTAGCCCACGGTGGCGCCCGTGTCGTCCTCGGCGATCAGCGCGAAGGCGGCGGGATGCTCGCCGAAGAGCGCCGCGTGCACCTGCTCCTCGGTGCACCGGGCCTGCTCCACGGCCTTCTCGTAGGCGGCGAGTTCGCGGATCATCGTCCGGATCTCGGGGACGTCGTCGACGGTTGCGGACCTGATCATGCGGTCGATCCTGCCCCGACGGGCCCAGCGCGCGCACCCCGGCCCCGGGTTCCGGCCCGGTCGAGCGTCAGCCCGCCGGTCGCGGCAGGGCCGGCTCCGGCACCACCAGGTCCGCCAAGTCCCGGCTCCCGGCGACCAGTTCGGCGTTGCGCTGATCCGAGCGGTGGACCCACGACACCGCCTCCTCGTGGCTCTTGCCGAACTCCTCGTGCCGGGCGATCAGCCGGCGCAGACGCTCCCGCTCCGGCACCTCGCAGAACCACACCTCGTCGAGCAGGAGGCGGACGCGGGACCAGGAACCGCGGTCCAGCAGAAGGTAGTTGCCCTCGGTGACGACCAGCCGGACCGCGGGAGGAACCGGGATCACCCCCGCCAGCGGCTGCTCCAGCACGCGTTCGAAGCCGGGCGCGTACACGGTCTCCGCCGGGTCGTCGTCGCGCAACCGCCGCAGCAGCGCCGCGTATCCGGCGGCGTCGAACGTCTCCGGAGCGCCCTTGCGGTCCCGCAGCCCCAGGCGCTCCAGTTCGGCGTCCGCGAGGTGGAAGCCGTCCATGGGGACGTGCGCCACCCAGGGCTCGCCCGCCCCGTTCAGCTCCCGCACCAGTGACGCGGCGAGCGTCGACTTGCCCGCGCCGGGGCTGCCGGCGACACCGAGGATCGCGCGCCGGCCGCCTCGGGGGAGGGCTCGGGCACGGTGGACCAGGTCGTCGAAGGTGAGCGGCACGAGGGAGAGTGTGTCACCCGGACGCGGCCCCCCGCCGTGCCGCCCGCCGGCCCGGGAAGGGTGTGGCGTGCGCCACTCACTGGACCGGCCCGCGACGGGGAACGGGTCCCCTATGACGCAGCTCGGTCTCCCCGGACACATCCACGCCTGCCTGTTCGACCTCGACGGGGTCGTCACCAGGACGGCCGTCGTGCACGCGGCCGCCTGGAAGGAGATGTTCGACGCCTTCCTGCGCGAACGCGACGGCGAGGACTTCCGGCCGTTCGACGCGGCGAGCGACTACGACGAGTACGTCGACGGCCGGCCCCGCGCCGACGGCGTGCGCACCTTCCTCGCCTCGCGCGGCATCGAACTGCCCGACGGCGACCCGGACGACCCGCCCGGCGCGCGGACGGTGCACGGCCTCGGCAACCGCAAGAACGACCTCGTCCTGGAGAAGATCCGCACGGACGGCGTGCAGGCGTACGACGGCACCCTGCGCTACCTGGACGGGGTCCGCGCCCAGGGGCTGCGCACCGCGATCGTGTCCTCCAGCGCCAACTGCCGCGACGTGCTGCGCTCGATCGGTGCCGAGCACTACTTCGACGTGCGCATCGACGGCGTGGTCGCCGCCGAGCGCGACCTGCCCGGCAAACCGCGCCCCGACACGTTCCTGGCCGCCGCCCGGGACCTCGGCGTCGAGCCGTCCGCGGCGGCGGTCTTCGAGGACGCCCTGGCCGGCATGGACGCCGGCCGCGCGGGGCGCTTCGGCTACGTCGTCGGGGTCGACCGCGTCGGGCAGGCCGACGCCCTGTACGCGCACGGCGCCGATGTCGTGGTGCGGGACCTCGGCGAACTGGGAGGCCGGCAGTGATCACCCAGCGGGCGTACGGCGTCGAACCCTGGGCCGTGCGCGAGACGGAACTCGACCTCGACCTGCTGGCGCAGAGCGAGTCCGTGTTCGCCCTGTCCAACGGGCACATCGGCTGGCGCGGCAACCTCGACGAGGGCGAACCGCACGGTCTGCCGGGCTCCTACCTCAACGGCGTCCACGAGCTGCACCCCCTGCCCTACGCCGAGGCGGGCTACGGCTACCCGGAGTCGGGCCAGACCGTCATCAACGTCACCAACGGCAAGGTGCTGCGCCTCCTGGTCGACGACGAGCCGTTCGACCTGCGCTACGGGCGGCTCGTCACCCACGAGCGGACCCTCGACCTGCGCCGGGGCGTACTGGAACGGGTCTGCGAGTGGACCTCCCCGGCGGGCTCCACCGTCCGCGTGCGCTCCACCCGGCTGGTCTCGCTCACGCAGCGGGCGATCGCCGCCGTGGCCTACGAGGTGGAACCCGTCGACCGCCGCACCCGGGTCGTCGTCCAGTCGGAGCTGGTCGCCAACGAGAGCCTGC
This sequence comes from Streptomyces sp. NPDC053665, assembly GCF_055585285.1. Taxonomy (NCBI): domain Bacteria; kingdom Bacillati; phylum Actinomycetota; class Actinomycetes; order Kitasatosporales; family Streptomycetaceae; genus Streptomyces; species Streptomyces sp. NPDC053665. The sequence continues at coordinate 381,230 of NZ_JBVJKK010000001.1, read as the reverse complement.
CCGGCCCGGACGGCGACCCGCGCGCGGCCAAGGCCCTGAAGTCGCCCCTGGAGGCCGAGGAGGACCTCGCCTCCGGGAACAGGCTGCGGCTGGTGCACCGCACCCGCCGCAGCGGCCTGCGCGTCGCCGTGGCCGCGGACCACACGGTCACCGGCCCGGAACGCACCACCACCGCCGGCGAGAGCAACGTGGACGTCGCACGGCTGACCGTCACCTCCGTGCTGGAGCCGGGCGAGCGGCTGCGCGTGGAGAAGCTGGTGGCGCACGGCTGGTCGGGCGCCCGGTCCCGGCCCGCGATGAGCGACCAGGTGGAGGCGGCCCTGGCGGCGGCCGCGCACAGCGGCTGGCAGGGCCTGCTGGAGGACCAGCGGGCCTACCTCGACGACTTCTGGGCCCGGGCCGACGTCGAGGTCGACGGCGACGAGGAGATCCAGCAGGCCGTCCGCTTCGCGCTCTTCCACGTCCTGCAGGCCGGTGCCCGCGCCGAGCAGCGGGCCATTCCCGCCAAGGGCCTCACCGGCTCCGGCTACGACGGCCACGCCTTCTGGGACACCGAGGCGTTCGTGCTGCCGCTGCTGACCTACACCGCGCCCCGGTCCGCGGCCGAGGCCCTGCGCTGGCGCCTGGAGACGCTGCCGGCCGCCCGGGAGCGCGCGGCCCAACTCGGGCTGCGCGGCGCCGCGTTCCCCTGGCGCACCATCGAGGGCTCGGAGGGCTCGGCGTACTGGCCCGCCGGCACGGCCGCCTTCCACGTCGGCGCCGACATCGCGGACGCCGTCGTCCGTTACGTCGCCGCCACCGGTGACGAGACCTTCGAGCGCGAGGTGGGCGTCGAACTGCTCGTGGAGACCGCCCGCCTGTGGCGCTCCCTCGGCCACCACGACGACCGGGGCGTGTTCCACATCGACGGCGTGACCGGGCCCGACGAGTACAGCGCCATCGCCGACGACAACACGTACACCAACCTCATGGCCCGGGCGAACCTGCTGGCCGCGGCCGACGCCTGCAAACGCCACCCCGACCGGGCGGAGCAGCTCGGCGCCGACGAGGAGGAGCGGGCGGCCTGGCGGGACGCCGCCGAGGCCGTGCACGTCCCGTACAACGAGGAGCTCGGCGTGCACGAGCAGCACGCCGGCTTCACCCGGTACCAGCGCTGGGACTTCGCCGGGACCCGGCCGGACCAGTACCCGCTGATGCTGCACTTCCCCTACTTCGACCTGTACCGCAAGCAGGTCGTCAAACAGGCCGACCTCGTCCTGGCCATGTACACCTGCGACAGCTTCTTCGAGGAGTTCGCCGACGAGGAGCAGATGGCCCGCAACTTCGCCTACTACGAGCCGCTGACCGTACGGGACTCCTCGCTCTCCGCCTGCGTGCAGGCCGTCATGGCCGCCCGGATCGGGCACCTGGACCTGGCCCGCGCGTACACCACCGAGGCCGCGCTGATGGACCTCGGCGACCTGGAGCACAACACCCGCGACGGACTGCACATCGCCTCGCTGGCCGGCACCTGGCTCGCACTCGTGGCGGGTTTCGGGGGCATGCGCTGCACCGACGGCACCCTGCGGTTCTCGCCGCGCCTGCCCGAGCGGTACAGCAGGCTCGCCTTCACCGTCCAGTTCCTCGGCCGGTGCCTGCGGGTGGAGCTGACCGGCGACCGGGCCACGTACACCCTGCACTCCGGGCCGCCGCTGACGATCCACCACCACGGCACCGAGCTGACGGTGAGCGAGGACGCCCCCGCCGAGCGGGCCGTTCCCGCCCCCACCCACCGCCCGGCGCCCGCGCAGCCCCCGCACCGCGCCCCGAACGCCCGCTGACGGCTCCGGCCGGGTCGGACATTCGGCCGTATTCCACCCCTCGTCCCCCCGTCGTTCGGGTTACGTTGGCCGTACTGATGATCATTCGGCTCTCGGCCCCGAGCGGGTCGGAGGCCGCGGGCGGCCCGTCGGCGTGCGGGGGAAGGGGTGGACGATGACCGACGGCGCGAACGCCCTCCTCGTCCGCGGGCGACGACGTGAACAGGCAGGACCCTCCGGTGCGCGCGGCCTGCGCCGCGTGGACCGGCCGCTCGCCCTGCTCGCCGTGGTCTTCACCCTCGCCCAGCTCGCCCTCGTCCGCCCCGTGCTGGGCCTCGGCTGGGACGAGATCGTCTACGTCAGCCAGGTCACCTCGCACCACCCCGCGGCCTTCTTCAGCGCCCCGCGCTCCCGCGGCGTCCCGCTGTTGGTCGCGCCGGTGGCGTCCTGGTCCCCGTCCGTCCCGCTGCTGCGCGTCTACCTGGCCCTGCTGTCGGGCCTGGGCCTCTACCTCGCCCTGCGCTGCTGGCGGGGGCTGTTCCCGACGCGGGTCCTGGTGACCGCGGGCGCCCTCTTCGCGTCCCTGTGGGTGACCGTCTTCTACGGACCGCAGGCCATGCCCAACTACTGGGTCGCCCTCGGGGCCCTGGCCGCTGTGGGCTGCTTCCTGCGGGCCCGGGCGGGCCGTTCCCCGCGGGCGCTGTGGGGCGTCGCCGCCGGTGCCGCGCTCATGGCGTGGATGCGGCCCACCGACGCGGTCTGGGTGAGCGTGCCCCTGCTGGTCCTCGCCCTGGTCCGTCATCGGCGCCTGTTCCTGCCGCTGGCCGCGGGACTGGCGGCGGGTGCGGTCCCCTGGGTGATCGAGGCGTACGCCGGCTTCGGCGGCCTGGGGGAGCGGCTCGCCCAGGCATCGCGCATCCAGGGCGGGCTGGGCTGGCAGATCGCCGTCGACGACCAGCTGCGCAGCCTGGGCGGCCGGGCCCTGTGCCGCCCCTGCACCGGGCCGATGCCCGAGCCGGTGGTCGTCGCCTGGTGGTTCGCGCTGCCGGTCCTGGCCGGTCTCGGCCTGGTCGTCGCGGGCCGCGCCCGGCGCCTGGAACGGACCCTGGTCCCGCTGGCCTGCGCCGCCACGGCGGCCCTGCCGTACCTGTTCATGATCGGCTACGCGGCGCCCCGCTTCCTCCAGCCCGCCTACGCCCTGCTCGCGATCCCCGTCGCCGACGGTCTGTGGTACCTGGTCAGGACGCCGCGCAGGACCTGGCGGCCGGTCGCCGCCACCGTGGTCGCACTCGGCCTGGCCGGGCACCTCGCGGTGCAGCTCGCCGTGCTGCACGGAGCCGTAGCCCGCAACACCGCCAACCGCGTCGACTGGGACCGCACCGCCGACGCCCTGCACCGCCTCGGCGTCCGGCCGCCGTGCCTGCTCACCGGCCACGAGTCCATCCCGATCGGCTACTACACCGGGTGCTCCTCGGGTGCGACGTCCGGCAACAACGAGAACATGACCGCCGCGGGCGTCCTGCGCACGGCGGACCGCGTCCCGGTCGCCCACCTCGCACCGGCGGGCGGCACCGCGCCCCGCTACGCCCGCGACTGGCCGGTGCACCGCGTCGCGGACCTGGACGTCCGCCTCGCGCCCGGCCCGGGGCGCGACGGCGGCCGCTGAGCACCGGCGGGTGCTCGGCGGCCGGGGCCGGGCATCCGCCGAGGTTAGAGCCCGCGGAACGGGAAACGCGGAACGAGCAGACCCGATCGGACACGTCGCGCAGGGCGCGACAGGGAGGCAAGTGATGGGCACGGAACGGATGGACTCCGAACAGATGGCGGACGACGCGTACCAGCCCACCGGGACCAACGAGGAGCAGGAGGACGCCTCGCCGCTGGACATGCAGGACGCCCTCGACGAGCGCACCTACGACGACATGCTCGAGGAGGGCTACTCCCCGCCGGAGAAGCCCCTGGGCGTCACCAAGCCCGGCGTCACCGCGGCCGAGCAGCACGAGGGCGAGACGCTCGACGAGCGGCTGTCCCAGGAGGTCCCGGACGTGTCCGCCGAGCCGGTGGGCGACGGAGTGGGCGACAGCCCCGACAGCGACGGCGAACCGGTGGACCCCGAGGCGGGCACCGACCGCGCCGGCCGTCTGGTCGCCCCGGACGAGGGGGCCCACGAGGACACCGAGAAGGACGCCGTCGCCTCCGACCTCGGCATCGACGGCGGAGCGGCCGGGGCCGAGGAGGCCGCCATGCACGTCGTGGAGGACGACACCGCCCTGCCCGAGGACGACGGCAGGGTGTGACGCGCGCGCCGGTGACGCGCGGCCCGCACCCGCTCGGGGCGAGACCGCCGACGCCGCCGCCCTCCCCGCACCGAGGAGGCCACCGACCCGGAGCATTCCGGCCGGTGGCCTCCTCGGTGCGGGCGCGCGGCTAGGGCCTGTCGTTTGGATCATTCCGGCGTCGCGGGGCCTGGCACGCCCATCTGCGGCGTTGTCGTCGGTTGCCAACGCTCCGCGTTGACGCCCTCCTCCGCCTTGCAGCTGGACGCACCAGGCCCCGCTCGGGTCGGCTGACAGAGCCGAGCCTCATAGCCGGGCTGATCCAAACGACAGACCCTAGGGAAGCAGCTTCTCCATGGCTGCCGGCCCTTCCTCCGCCAGCTTGCGCTCGGCCCATTCGATGGTGTGCGGGGTGAGGTCCTTGCCCGAGGCGAGGACGAGGTCCTCCGCCGACACATCCGTGCCGGTGCGGGCGTGCAGCAGACGGTCCGGGGTGCAACGGTCCTCGGGGGACTGGCTCGCGGCGGGCTGTGAGGTCGACATGGCTTCTGCTCCTAGGGTCCGGCTCGCTGATGGCCCCGGTGCTGAAAAGGGTCCGCTCTCACCATTGCCCGCCGGAGCGCCGCGTGCATCCGGAGAGGGCGTGACGGGCCCGCGCACCCCGTTCGGACCCCCAGGAATGTCGCGCAGCGCTACGCCGGGTGACGGTGGAGTCACGTGTCCCTGCGACTGACAGGAGCTTTTCCATGCGCACACGTGTGACCGCCGCGGCCGGCCTGGCCTGCGCCGCCCTGCTGGCCTTCGCCGGTACGGCGAGCGCCGACTCGGGCCCCGTCGGGATCGCCACCGACAGCCCCGGCGTTCTCTCCGGCAACGTCGTCCAGATCCCGATCGACATCAACGCCAACGTCTGCGGCAACTCGATCAACGTGATCGGCCTGCTCAACCCGGCGTTCGGCAACGTCTGCGAGATCAAGGACTGACGTCCCGGCCGTACGGCTTGCCGGCGGCGGCCCGCGTGATCCCGCGGGCCGCCGCCGGCCGCTTCGTGTCACGGCGCGGGCGGGTGGCGCGGCCGGGCCGGTCTCACCGTTCCGGCGCCTCCGGCTCGGGCGCCAGCACCAGCATCGTGACGTCGTCCTGCACGTCCGGGCAGTGCCGCAGCAGGTCGGCCCACACGTGCTCGGCCAGGGCCGACGGGTCCTCCCGGGTCAGGACCGGCAGCCGCTCGGCCAGCGGATAGAAGGTCCCGGAGGCGTCCCGGGCCTCCGTCACCCCGTCCGAGGCCAGGAACAGCCGGTCCCCGGGGTGCAGCCGCACGGTGACCACCTCGGGCGGGGCGGCCCCCGCCAGTCCCAGACCGAGAGGGGTGCCCGGCTCGACGTCCAGCTCCCGGGCCCCGCCGTCGCGCAGCAGCAGCGGCCCGGCCTGCCCGCACGCCACGACGTGCACCGTCCGCGCGTCGGCGGAGAAGTCCAGCAGGAGCGCCGTGGCGAACAGTTCGGCGTTCGGGTCGTGCGCGGAGTCCACCGTCAGCCTCCGGTCCAGCCGCGCGGCGACGGCCCCCGGGTCCGGCTGGTCCAGCACGGCCTCGCGGAAGGCGCCCAGCAGTGAGGCGACCGTGGCGACGGCCGACAGGCCGTGCCCCTGCACGTCCCCCATGACCGCCCTCACGCCGTACGGGCCCGCCCGCACGTCGAAGAAGTCGCCCCCGACGAGCGTGCCGCGCTGCGCGGCCCGGTACAGCCCGGCGCAGCGCACCGACCCGACCCGCTCCGGCAGCGGCGGCGCCACGGCCCGCTGCGCGGCCTCGGCGACGGTCCGCTCGGTGACCAGCTGGGCGTCGCGTCTGCTGCGGACGAACGACAGCAGCACGCTCAGCAGCGAGACGAAGCACACCGTCAGCAGATCGGTGTTGCCGGGATCGTCGAGCTCGAAGATCGGTGTGGCCAGCACCAGCACCGCCAGCGTCCCCAGCACCGCCGTCAGCAGCGGTCCGTGCGCCAGGACGGCCAGCGGGGGGATGGCGCCCAGCAGGAAGCCGATGTCGAGCGGCTCGGGACTGACCAGTTCGGCCACGCACACCCCGACCAGCAGCGCCGACGGCAGCACCCGCGCCCACAGGGGCGGCGGGGCGCCGCGCAGCCAGCCGCGCCGGTCCCCGTCCCGCTCCCGGCGCGGCGGCAGCCGGACACGTGCTCCGCTCACACCACCACGCTGCAACGCCGGACCGCCCGCCGCACGCCGGGCCCCGCACCCGGCGGCGGACGTGCCGGGCCCGGCGACGCCCGGACGGTCCGGGCGACGGGCCCTAGAAGGGCGTGAGCGTCAGCCGGAGGCCGGTGGGCGCGGTGTCCTGGATGTACGAGGCGAAGTCCGCCACGTCGTCGAAGGCGAAACCGTAGGCGCGGCCGTCCCGGGCGGCCGCGTGCATGGCCTTGGCGTAGTGGTTGGTCAGGCCGGTCCCGTAGAAGGCCGCCGGGTCGGTCGTCGGCTGCGCGGCGGAGGCGAGCAGGGTGGACCGGTTGAACCCGGCGCCCAGGATCGCCGCCACCGGACCGGTCGTCCCGTCGTTGGGCGCGGCCAGGGCGCCGTCGCAGAACAGGACGTCACGGGTGGACGGCTTGCCGAAGGAGACCTCCGCGGGGCCGGTGAAGGAGAGGCGCCCGCCGCGCACGCGGCCGGTGAACGTGCCCGCGTCGGTGGTCACCTTCAGGTCGCGGCCGGTGTACGTGCTCCACACCTCGTCGATGTACGGAGCGAGGTAGTCCTTGGGGAACAACCCGGCGTCCAGCCCGTGGCCGGGCGCGATGATGCGCGTGTCGTCCACCACGAGCCGCTCGAACTCCGGGACCCGGCGCACGGCGTCGAACGCCGCGGCCCGGCCGCCGTCGCGCAGCGTGCCCGTCGTCTGGTCCCGGGCACCGGTCAGCCGGATGCTCAGCGGCACGCTGAACATGTCGACCATGGTCGTGTTGCAGAACATGCCCGACGCGTTGTAGGTGAACTCCGCGCAGTCGTGCAGCACGGGGTAGTTGGGGTCCGAGGACACCCAGCCGGCCGGGTACTGCAGGGCCGGGTCGCCCGCTCCGTCCGTGACGACCTTGAACTTGAGCCTGGCGCCCAGCGACACGTAGATGCGGCCCGACATGTAGGGCAGGGACAGCCGGGTCTCGCCGCTGCCGGCCAGGTCGATCGCGTAGTCGGTGAAGCCGTCGGGGCCGTTGTCGGCCAGGGCGACGGGGGCCAGGGTGCCGTCGGGTGTGAGCCGCACCTGACGGCCGTCGGCGTTGCCCACGACGTAGACGTGGACGTCGGCGTCGCCGAACGAGCCGCTGTCGTTGACCAGGGTGAGGGGGAGGGCGCCCGCGGCCCGGGGGGTGCGCGGGGCGTTGTCCGCGAGGGCGTGGGGGGCCAGCGCGGCGGCGGCGGGGACGGCGACGGCGGCACCGCCCAGTCCGGCGAGGAGCTTGCGGCGGCTGAGGGGACGCTGGTGACGAGGAGTCATGTGGGGGGCCTCCTGTGGTACGGGGCGGCATGAGAGCGCTCTCATGCCCGTTCTCGGCACCGGATGCTACGGACGCGCCGCCGGGCGGCCAACCCGTCCCCTGGGGGAAATCCCGTGAAAGCAGGAGGCACTTGGGGCTGATGAGGCTCCCTTGAGCCGCTCTTAAGGGCCACTTGAGCTTCGCCGTAATGCGGTGGACGCCCCGGATGCGAGTGCGTAACGTGGCCCGCACCACGCCCCGAGACCAGCGGAAGGAGGGCAGAGCCGTGCTGTTCACATCGACCCCGCGCTCCCTCCCCGTGGTCCCGGCGTGCAGTGACTGATCCCCGGGAGCGCTCCCCGCAGCATCGTCCCGGAGGACATCCATGACCGACCTGGTCATCCGCGCGCTCGACGCGAGCGACGCCGCACTCTTCGACTCCCTGCCCGACCCGCTGGGCGCCCGGGAGGGCCACCGGCGCACCCGGCACCGCCCCGACTGGAAGCGGGTGGCCCTGCGCGACGGCCGGGTCGTCGCCCGCGGCGCCTGGTGGGGCGGCCCCGACGACACGCACCCCCTCAACGTCAACTGGTTCGACGTGGCCGAGGGCGAGGAGGACGCGGGCGCGGCCCTGCTGCGCTCGGCGCCCTGGCAGGTCGAACTGGAGGTGAACCTGCCCGCCGGCTGGCGCGAGGATCCCGCCCTGCGCGCCGCGGCCCGGACCCGTGCCACCGCCGCCCGCCGGGCCGGCTACGAGCTGCTGGTCGAACGCCTGCTGTACCGCTGGACGCCCGCCGACGGCCTGCCCGAGCGGCCCGGGCGCCTCACCTTCCGGGCCGAACCGGACGACGCCGTCTTCTTCGACGCGCTGCGCCGCATCCACTCCGCCACTCTCGACGCCCACGCGCTGAAGGCGATCGAGCAGGGCGGACTCGACCGGGCGGCGCAGGAGGAGCTCGACTTCTTCCACTGGTGCCCGTCACCGCGCGAATGGTGGCAGGTGGCCCACACCGCCGAGGGCGAGCCGGCCGGCATCCACATCCCGGCGCACAACCCGTCCGGCCCGTGCGTCGGCTTCATCGGCGTCCTGCCCGAACAGCGGGGGTACGGCTACGCCTACGACCTCCTCGCCGAGTGCACGCACTTCCTCGTCGAGCGCGGTGCGCAGTTCGTCGCCGCCGCCACCGACCGGGGCAACGCCCCGATGGCAGCCCACTTCGCCAAGGCCGGCTATCCGATCGTGAAGGAGCGGCTCAACTTCGACCCGCCGCGCACTGCCTGACGGACGGCCGGGCAAGGAACGGGAGTGCGCCCGGGTGGTGTTCACCCGGGCGCACTCCCCGCTCACGGCGGGATCCTCAGCCGGCGGCAGCCGGGAGCGAGTCGCCGTCGAGCAACTCCTGCGCCTCCGAGAGGATTTCGGTCACGCGCAGGCCGAACGCCGCGTCGCACGGGTCGGGACGGCCGGTCCGCGCCGCGGCGCGCAGGGCGTCCGCGGCGCGCCGCAGGGCGGGCACCGCGCCGTCGGAGCTCTCCGGCAGCAGCGCCACGCCCGCCTCGCCGCGCAGTTCCACGGCGGCACCGGCCGCGGCGGGCGGCGCCGTCAGACTGAGCGTGAGGGTGCTGGAGGCGCCACCGGTGTGGTCGAGGACGACGTGCGCCGTGTCCCCGGGCCCGTACGCCGCCGCCGTCACGCGCCGCACGTCTCCCAGTACCGGAAGCAGCACCGACAGGGCGTGGGGGCCCACGTCCCACAGCGCGCCCTTCTCCCGCCGCCACGGCGTCGCGAAGGGGCTCTCACCGGTGAAGACCGCCCCGAGCCACTGCGCACGGCCCGTGAACCAGCCCGGCACCGCCGCCTGCTCCTCGATCCACGCCCGCGGCTCAGGCTGGAAGCGGGTCGTGAAGAACACGACCGAGGCCACGCCGGCCGCCCGCGCCGCCTCGACCACGGCCCGCCCCTGCTCCACCGTCGGCGCGAGGGGCTTGTCGAGCAGCAGATGGCACCCGGCCCGCGCCGCCCGCACCGCCAGGGCGGCCTGCACCTCGGGAGGCAGTGCCACGGCGACCGCGTCCACGTCGGCGAACAGTTCGTCCGCGTCGTCGTAGGCCCGCACACCGTGCCGCTGCGCCAGTTCCTTCGCCGCCTCCGGGCGACGGCCCCACACGCCGGCGAAGTCCAGTCCGTCGTGCCCGCTCAGAGCGGGTGCGTGGGCCATCTGCGCCCATGGTCCGGTGCCGAGCAGTCCTATGCGCATGCCGCCGCCTTTCCCAGTGCCTGGAAGGAGAGCCTGACACACGCGGACGGCCGGCCGAGGGGAGGGGGCGGGCAACGGAAAAGGCGAGGAGTCCTCTCCTCGCCACTCTCAAGGTATAGCGCACGGGGGGCCTTGCGGCAAGGCCCCCGGCTTCCCGCACAATGTCCGGCCTGAGCCGATGACCTGCGGAAACGGGAGCATGACGTGACCCCTGCGACCACGAGCGCCTTCGATCTCCCCGACCGCCTCGCACACAAGGCCCGACCGGAACTGATCGCCGACGACGAGCGCCACTTCACCGCCCTCGCCCAGTGCCTGGAGCAGTCGATCGCCGAGCTGACCGAGCGTCTGGAGGCCGAGCGCAGGGCGCCCGGCGGCAAGGGCCGCCAGGCCATGGACCGGGACGCCGAGATCCACCGGCTGACCGCCCGGCTGCGCGCCCTGCGGCGCTTCGGCCTCGACCTGTGCCTCGGGCGCATGGTCGCCGACGACGGCTCGGGAACCGTGTACGTCGGGCGGCTCGGCCTCACGGACAGCGAGGGGCACCGGTTGCTGGTCGACTGGCGTTCCCCCGCCGCCGAACCGTTCTTCGGCGCCACCCACGCCCACCCCATGGGCCTGGCCGCCCGCCGCCGCTATCGCTGGACCCGGGGCCGCATCGGCGACTACTGGGACGAGGTGTTCTCCCCGGACGCCCTCGGCGGTCACGCCGCGCTCGACGACCAGTCCGCCTTCATCGCCGGCCTGGGCGCCGACCGCTCACCCCGGATGCGGGACGTGCTCGGCACGATCCAGGCCGACCAGGACGCCGTCATCCGCGCCGGTTCGCGCGGCGCCCTCGTCGTCGACGGCGGCCCCGGCACGGGCAAGACCGTCGTGGCCCTGCACCGCGCCGCCTACCTGCTCCACTCCGACCCGCGACTGGCCCGGCACCGCCGGGGCGGCGTCCTGTTCGTCGGCCCGCACCGGCCCTACCTGGCGTACGTCTCCGACGTCCTGCCCAGCCTCGGCGAGGAGGGCGTGCAGACCTGCATCCTGCGCGACCTGGTCGACGAGGGGGCCACGGCGGGGGAGGAGAGCGACCCGGAGGCGGCCCGGCTGAAGGCCTCAGCGGAGATGGTGCGGGCCGTCGAGACGGCCGTCCGCTTCTACGAGGAGCCGCCCACGGGCGCCCTGACGGTGACCACACCGTGGACCGACGTCCACGTGGGCGCCGACGACTGGGCCGCCGCGTTCGACGCGGCGGAACCCGGCACGCCGCACAACGAGGCACGGGAGCAGGTCTGGCAGGAACTGCTCACGATCCTGGCCGGCCGCCATGGCGGCGACGTCGCGGCCGAGGTGCTGCGCACGCACCTGGCGAGGGACCGCGAGCTGGCCGGGGCCTTCGCCCGGGCCTGGCCCGTCCTGGAGGCGACGGACGTGGTCGGCGACCTGTGGTCGGTCCCCGCCTACCTGCGGCTGTGCGCACCCTGGCTCGGCCGGGACGAGGTGCGCACGCTGCAACGGCAGGACCCACGGGCCTGGACCGTGTCCGACCTGCCGCTCCTCGACGCGGCACGCCGGCGGCTCGGCGACCCGCACGCGTCCCGGCGCGAGCGGCGCAGGGAGGCGGCCCTGGCAGCCCAGCGGGAGCGCATGGCCGACGTCGTGGACGACCTGCTGCACGCGCACACCTACGACGACGGCGAGGGGGTGCTGGTGATGCTGCACGGGCAGGACATGCGCGACTCCCTCGTCGACGACAGCGCCCTGCCCACCGCCGACCCGGACCGGCTCGCCGGGCCGTTCGCGCACATCGTCGTCGACGAGGCGCAGGAACTGACCGACGCCGAATGGCAGATGCTGCTGCACCGCTGCCCCTCCCGCAGCTTCACCGTCGTCGGGGACCGCGCCCAGGCGCGGCAGGGCTTCACCGAGTCGTGGCGGGAGAGGCTGCGGCGGGTCGGCCTGGACCGGATCGAGACGGCGACGCTGAGCATCAACTACCGCACGCCCGAGGAGATCATGGCGGAGGCGGAGCCGGTCATCCGCGCGGTGCTGCCGGACGCCAACGTGCCGGTGTCCGTCCGCCGCGGCGGGGTCCCCGTCCGGCACGGGTCCACCGCGGAGCTGCAACCGGTCCTCGGCACCTGGCTGGAGACCCACCCCGAGGGGATCGCCTGCGTCATCGGCGACCCGGCGTTCCGGCCGGCGTCCCCCCGGGTGCGGTCGCTGACCCCGCAGCTGTCCAAGGGGCTGGAGTTCGACCTCGTGGTGCTGGTCGACCCGGAGCGGCAGGGCGCGGGCACCGGGGGAGCGGTCGACCGCTATGTCGCCATGACCAGGGCGACGCAGCAGCTCGTCGTCCTCACCGGCTCCTGATCCGTCAGCGCTGCCGGGGGTCCGGTGACCGGGCCCCCGGCAGCGCGGCTCAGCCCTCGGATCCGCTGATGTTGACCATCCACGGGACGCCGAAGCGGTCCGTGCACATGCCGAACACGTCGCCCCACATCTGCTTCCCCAAGGGGACCGCCACCGAGCCGCCCTCGGACAGCTTCTCCCAGTAGCCGCGCAGCTCGGCCTCGTCGTCGCCGCTCAGGCTCACCGAGAAGGGGCTGCCCTGTGCGGACTCCATGCCGGGCGGGTTGTCGGCGCCCATCAGGGTGAAGCCGCTCGGGGTCTGCAGCATGCCGTGCATGATCTTGTCGGCGTTCGGGGCGTCCGGCTGGCCGAAGGCGCCGTAGCTGTTGAGGTCCAGCGTGCCGCCGAAGACCTCCTGGTAGAACTCCATCGCCTGCCGGGCCTCGCCGTTGAAGGTGAGGTACGGGTTGAGACGCGTCACCATGAGAAACCTCCCGAAAGGGGATGAAGGACCCTTTTTCGGGCAGCGTACGGCACCGACCGCCGTACGGCGGCTCAGCTCTCCTCGGCCGCCCCGCTGTTCCAGTCGTACGGGCCGCCGCCCCGCCACTCGATCAGCTCGGTGTCGTCCACGGCCGTGTCGGTGGTGGGCAGGCCCTCGCGGTGCACCAGGTCGAGCACGTCGAACAGGCTGTAGGCGACGCCCTTGCTCTCGCCGCGGATGGTCACCAGCCGTCCGCCGTCCGTCGCGGGCGGCTGTACGACCACAGGGGGTTGACCGTCCATAGCCCCACCATGCCCCCGAGAGGGCCGGTTCGCAGCTCGATGGCACCCGGAAGCGGTAGGAGTCCGCCGGCGGCCCCGCCGGCCTCACCCCGGCGCCGCGGGAACGGGCGGAGCCGGACGCGGCCCGATGTCTGCCGGGACCCTTCGCCCTCGCACACGGCAATCGGAGGGCGGGCCACGGCCTTGACCGAAATGACCCGCCCTCCTTCGGTCATCCTGGGCCACGGACCGGAGGGCGAGGCCCCGCGGCGCTGCGACCGCCGCGCGGGCGCCCGGTGTTCGTCGTGGTCCGCCGCCTGTCGACGGTGGTCCCGGACGACGGTCGGCTCAGCCGGCCCCCTCCGCATCCGATCAGTTCTCGTCATATCCGCCCCAGGTGCGAAAAACGTGTGAATGGATGTGTGCGGTTCGGGCATACGCGTCGGAAAGAGAGAGGGGCGCTTACGTGCTGGTACCGGACCGGAAGATCGTCAGGGAGCTGCTGACGCGGTACGCGTCGCTGAGGATCGCTCAGGCGGAGAGGCACGTGCCGACGGCGGCACGCGAACTGGACGACGTCAGCTACACGCTGTGCGTGATGATGGGGACGTCCGACATCAGCGATGCCATCGCGAAGGCGGATGTCCTGCTGCTCACCGAGGGCAGGCCCGACGCGGCGGACGCGGACGGGGACAACGGCCTGAAGCTGGTGGGCTGACAGCGGCGAGGGACGGCGGCACCGGATGTCCCGCCCCGGCGGCCCTAGGAAGGGACCGCCGGGGCGGTGGTCTTCCCGTGGAACGCCGTGCGGTACGCGTACGGTGTGGTCCCCGCCACCTTGCGGAACCGCTCCCGGAACGCCGTGGGCGAGCCGAACCCGGCCTGGCGCGCGATCCGCTCCACGGAGTGGTCGGTGTTCTCCAGCAGGTACTGCGCACGCCGCACCCGCGCCCGCAACAGCCATTGCAGGGGAGTGGTGCCCGTCTGCTCGCGGAAGCGGCGACTGAAGGTGCGCTCGCTCATCCCCGCCCGCGCCGCCAGTGTGGCCAGTGTCACCTCGTGCGCCAGGTTGTCCTCGATCCACTCCAGCACCGGCTCCAGCGCCGACCCGCGGGGCACCGGCGGATGCGCGTGCACGATGAACTGGGCCTGCCCGCCCTCCCGTTCCAGCGGCATGACCGACATCCGGGCGATGTTCGCCGCGACCGCCGACCCCCAGTCCCGGCGGACCATGTGCAGGCACAGGTCCAGCGCGGCGGCCGCCCCGGCCGAGGTGAGGATCTGCCCGTTGTCGACGTACAGCACGTCCGGCTCCACCTCGACCGCGGGGAACCGGCGGGCCAGTTCGGCCGCGGCCACCCAGTGCGTCGTGGCGCGCAGCCCGTCGAGCAGGCCGGCCTCCGCCAGCACGAAGGCCCCGACGCACACCGAGGCGATGCGCGTACCGGCCGCCGCCGCCTCCCGCAGCGCCGCCAGCACCCGGGCGGACGGCGGGTCGGCCTGGGGTGAGCAGCCCGGCACGATGATGGTGTCGGCCTCCGCCAGCGCCTCGAGACCCTGCTCGACGCGCAGGGTGTAACCGCCGTCGGCGCGCACCTCCGGTGTCTCCGCGCACAGCCGCACCCGGTAGGCGGGCCGCCCGTCCGGCATGTGGGTCCAGGCGAACGTCTGCTGCGGAGCCGCCATGTCGAACGGCACCACTCGGTCGAGAACCAGGATCGCCACGGAGTGCATGACGGCCACCCTAGGCGGATTCCCGCCACCCGTGCACGACCAGGCCGGGCGGCGTCCGCAGCCGGTCACCTGGCGAAGTTCCAGGTCGGCGGTGTTGGCGGGAATCCGTGGGAAGCTGTCATTCCGGCCCCTGGGCGATCACGGCCGCGCTGCCTAGCGTGGGCCCGGCACCGTTGATCGCATCCACGGAAAGAGTCCTGGTGACCAAGATTTTGCTGTCCCTCCACGTCCTGGCCGCCATCGTCGCCATCGGTCCCGTGACCGTCGCGGCCAGCATGTTCCCGCCGGCCGCCCGCCGCGCCGTGCCGGTCGCCGACGGCCCCGCCACGGCCGCGGTCGGCACCGTCGCGCTGCTGCACCGCATCTGCCGCGTGTACGCCGCCGTCGGCCTGACCGTCCCGGTGCTCGGCCTCGCCACCGGTGCCGCCATGGGCGTCCTGGGCAGCGGATGGCTCGTCACCTCCATCGCGCTGACGGCCGCGGCCGCGGGCGTTCTGCTCGCCTTCGTCCTGCCGCGCCAGGAGGAACTCCTCGGCAGACTCCGGGGCGAGCAGGCCGTCGAGCACGGCGACACCGTGCAACTCGCCATGTTCACCGGGATCTTCAACCTGCTCTGGGCGACGGTCACCGTTCTGATGATCGTCCGGCCGGGATCCACCACCGGAGCCTGATGTTCCGTCGCGGGCCCGGGCGTTCGCCCGTCACGGATGTCCGGTCTGCGTCAAGTCATCCCCCGGAATTCACACTCCGGGACTCCCCGCCGCCTACACTCGCAGTCTCGGCCCCGTACGGAGCCGACGAGCAGAAAGGCACGTTGACGGGTGTTCCAGGATTCCCCCATCTACGACCGACTCATCGCGGAGCGCGGCGACGTCCCCGGACAGGTGCGCCGTGAGGCCGAACGTGTGAGCAGGGAACTGGAGCTGGTCATGCGGCCCTCGCAGTCCCTCGGCTACGACCGGCCCCACTCCCCGGGCATGGGCTGGCAGCGCGCGGGCATGCTGCCGGGCCCGCGCCCCCAGTGATCCCGGCCCGGCGTCAACGGACCGTCGTGGACGAGCCGTTGAACTGCGACGGCACGACGGGGAGCGGGCGCGCCAGCCACTCGGCGATGCTGCGGGCGATCGGCTGGTTCGTCTCCACCTCGACGAACCCGAACTGACCCGACTGGTTGCACTCCAGGAACCACCAGTCGCCGTCCGCGTCCTCGGCGAAGTCGAAGGCCCCGTACGCCAGTCGGGCCTCGCGCATGTACGCCTCGACGCCCGGCCCGATGAACGCCGGCACCTCCACGGGACGCCACGGCGAGCCCGGCGCCGCGAAGCGCACGTCGACCTCGTCCGGATCGGCGTCCCGCGCCGTCTCCATGCGGGCGGCCAGCATCCGCTCGCCGACCACGGTCAGCCGGATGTCGGCCCGCTTGCCGATCCGCCGCTGCAGCAGCGTCGGCCCGAACGCGACGGCGGCGAAGTCCGTGTCCGGTGCGACCCGGCTGGTCGGCACCGCCCGGGGCGGGTCCTGCGGATGCGCGCCCGACACCGGCTTCACCACCAGGTCCGGATAGCGCTCGGCGAACTCCCGGGCGGCGCGCGGGAAGGTCGTGATCAGCGTCGCCGGAACCGGCAGGCCGCACTGCTGGGCCAGCCGCAGCTGCCAGGGCTTGTGCCGGGCCCGGCGGGCCGCGTCCGGATCGTTCATCCAGCGCGCGTTCGTGCCCCGCAGCATGCCGTAGAGAGCCTGGGAGGCCTCCTCGGTCAGCCAGGCGGACGGATGGTCGGCGTTCCCGGCCGGAGTGCCGGGGCGGCGCACCCAGACCGACCGCAGCCCGGCCAGACTCACCAGCCGCCCCCCGGCGGACAGATGGCCGCGGAACCGGCCGTGGACGTACTCACCCGACAGGGCCACGCCGCGGGTCAGGTCGGCGGGGTCGATCCGGACCACCGGGACCCCCGTCGCGTTCAGGTGGACGACCACCATGTCCGCGGTGACGTCCTCCTCACAGGTGAGGATCAGTACGGTCATCTTCGCGGCCCGTGATCAGTCGTCGAAGTGCGTCTTGGAACCGGCGGTGGACGTCGTGGTGCCGAACTCCCGCAGCAGGGCGAAGTCGCAGGCGGCGACCCGGCCGTCACGGAGCACGTTCAACTGCTGTCCGGCGTCGTACACGTACGGAATGGCAGCGTCCAACTCCACTGCCGGGCGCGCGTAGTTGAGCGCGAACGGTTGCATCGTCTCTCCCTCGTCGGTGCTGCGCCGACCGGTCGGCGCAGCGGGGGCGTGAACGCCCGCTCCGCCGACGGGAATCGGCTTCCAGAGACTTATACGAATCGAACGGGTGGTTGGTTTCCTTACTTTCCGTAGTCATCGGGCCGGAAGCCGGTCCGGCCGGTGATCCGTACTGCGCTCCCGTTCGCCGAGGGAGCCGCGGACAGTGCGCAGAGCAAGGAGCAGAACACCGATGTCGTCCAGGTACACCGGATCGGGCACCAGGTCGACGGGCAGCACGAAATAGAGCAGCGCACCCCAGAAGACCCAGCGCGGACCCGCGGGCAGCCCGGCGCGCCGCAGATCGCGCCGGGTCCGCACCAGTCGCACGAGGACGCCGACGGCGACGGCCAGCACGACGGCCGCGAGCACAGCGGCCAGAATGATCACCAGTGTGGTCGTCTCCACGGGTCGCCCTCCTCAAGGCATGCCGCGACACGGGGTGTCCCTTCCTGGATTCCCGTTTCCGGCGCCTGTATTGCGCCCGAGCCCGACATGTCGGCCCCTCGGCGGGCCTCTCCGTGCGCGGGGTCATCCCGGTGGCCCACCCGAGTGGCACCGCGTGACACGGGCGCCTAGTAATGGTCCACGTAACGTCGCTCGTCACACGACGGGGGGCGCAGGAGCGGCCGCACTCTTCCCACGGAGGCGAGTATGACCACCTGCTCTTCATCACCCCGGCCGAACGAACCTGCCATACCCAGCGAGCCGAACGGGCCCGCCCAGCCGTCCGCCGAGACCACTGCCGCCACCGGCGCGTACCGGGTTCCGCAGACGAGCGTGCAGCAGCCCGCGCCCGGCCCGTACGGGGCGTACGGACCGCCGCCGGCCGGCTACCCGGCCCCGCCGCCCGTGCCCCCGGGTTTCCACCCGGCCGCGCCCGCGCAGCCGGCGGCCGACGCGCACGCCCAGCCGGGTGTTGCTGCCCCGCCGGGCGTGGACCGGACCGACCTGCCCGACCCGCCACCGGCGCCCCCCGCGCCCCCCGCACCCCCCGGCCAGGACTGGTTCGACCCGGCGGAGGCACCTCCTGCCCCAGCCGACGGGACGGTCCGGGCCGACCCGGAGCACCGGCCCGCGGCCGTGCCGGACCGGCCGTCCGCCGAGCCCGACGCCGCCGCGCACGAGGCGGCGCAGCAGCCGGCACCCGGCGCCGAGGAGACCGGCGAACCGCGCCCCAGGCCGTTCGTCATCCGCTCCCTCGACGACAACCCGGTCGAACTCCGGCCCGGCACCGGCCCGGTGGGCGGTGCCCCCTACGGGGACGCGGTCAGCGACCTCGTGCACGCCGCCGTCGCCGACCGGCCGCTGGAGGAGGTCGTCGACCTCATCACCTCGCTGGAGGAGTCGCCCGACCACACGCAGGCCAAGGTCGACGCGCTGCGCACGGCCGGGGTGACCCGGCCCGTGGAGGACGTCTCCCGGCTCATCGCGCTGCTGACGAAGCCGCCGCGCGACGCGGACTGTGCGGACGAGGCCATCCGGGCCGCCGCCGCCCACCGCCCGGTGGAGGAGGTCACCCGGCTGGTCACCCTGCTGCACAAGGAGCCGCAGGAGTCCCACGTCCGCGAGGAGGCCCTGCGCGCGGCCGCCACCGGCCGGTCCGTCGGCGAACTGGTCGAACTCATCGACCGGTTGGGCCTCGAACGCCTGGACCGCGAGGGCCGCAGGCCCGCCGAGCCGTCCCGTACGGGCGGCGAACCGGCTCCCGCCAAGCCCGCGAGGGCGAGCCGCCGCGCGGCACGCGCCCAGGCGGCCGCCGCGGCGCCACGGATGCCCGAGGCTCCGCGCGAGGAGCGTGCGGCGGACCGGCTCGGCCGGTACGTGTCCTGGTCGGGCTGGCTCGCCGCCCTGGCCCTGGCCGCCTGCGCCGTGGTCCACTTCCCGCTCGACCGCGGGGACGCGTCGCTGCGGATGCACGCGTTCGCACTCGGCCTGTCGGTGCTGTGCACGGTGCTCGCGCTGCTGCTGGCCCTGCGCCCGGTGGCGCTGGTGCTGGCCGGGGCGGTGCTGGTGCCCACGGTGCTGGCCGGGGCCCAGGCGTACGGGAGTTCCTTCCCCTCCGCGTCGCTGTCCCGGGCCGTGGACCTGGCCCTCGCCCCGCCGTGGCTCGCCGCCGCGGTCGCCGTCTGCGCGGCGCTGCTGTCCCTCGTCGCCCTGGTCTTCCGCGTGCTGGCGCCCATCGCGGCCCGGCAGTGGACGGCCGCGCCGGCCGAGGCGGGCGCCCCCGCGGAGTAGGCCCTACGCCGTCCGCACGGGACCGGATCCGCTCACCGCGGACCCGGTCCCGCCCGCGTCCGGCGTACGGTGGCCGAGCAGGCCGGCCAGCACCCGGTCCGGTGTGAGGGGGAGTTCGCGGAGGCGGACGCCGGTGGCGTGGTGCACCGCGTTGCCGATCGCCGCCGCCGTGCCCACGATCCCGATCTCGCCGATCCCCTTGCTGCCCATGGGGTTGAGGAAGGAGTCCTCCTCGTCGAGCCAGTGCGCCTCGACCGAGGCCACGTCGGCGTGCGCGGGCACGTGGTACGACGCCAGGTCCGATTCGGTGAAGTCGCCGAACTCCGCGTCCATCGTGCTGCCCTCGGTCAGCGCCATGCCCAGCCCCATCGTCATGCCGCCGACGAACTGGGAGCGAGCGGTCCGGGCGTTGAGGATGCGCCCGGCGGCGTACACCCCGAGCAGCCGGCGGGTCCGGACCTCTCCGGTGACGGTGTCGACGGCGACCTCCGCGAAGTGCGCCCCGAAGGCGTGCCGCGCCCGGTCGGGCTCGGCGTCCGCCGTGCCCCGGGTGTCCGCCCGGACGTCGAGGCCCTCCTCGGGCAGCGGCCCGGTGTGCTCCGCCAGCCGCCCGGCCAGGGCGGTGCAGGCCTCGTGGACGGCCCAGCCCCAGGAGGCGGTGCCGGACGACCCGCCGGCCAGCGGGGCCGACGGCAGGTCCGTGGAGCCGACGTCGACGCGCACCCGCTCCAGCGGCACCCCGAGCGCGTCGGCGGCCACCTGGGCGAGCACGGTACGGGCGCCCGTGCCGATGTCGGTGGCGTTGATCCGCACCTCGAAGGTCCCGCCGGGCAGGGCGCGGGCCGCCGCGGTGGAGGGTGCCGTCATGACCGGGTAGGTCGCCGCGGCCACGCCCGTCCCCAGCAGCAGCGGGCCCTCCCGCCGGACGCCCGGGCGGGGATCGCGCCCGGCCCAGCCGAAGCGCCGGGCGCCCTCGCGCAGGCACTCCACCAGGTGCCGGCTGCTGAACGGCATGCCGCTGTCGGGCTCGACGTCGGGCTCGTTGCGCACGCGCAGCTCGATCGGGTCCATGCCGAGGGCATCGGCGAGTTCGTCCACGGCGGACTCCAGCGCGTACATGCCCGGTGCCTCGCCCGGTGCCCGCATCCAGGACGGGGACGGCACGTCCAGGGCCACGACCCGGTGCGCGGTGCGCAGGTGGGCGGAGGCGTACATCACCCGCGCGGGGACCGCCGCCTGCTCGACGAACTCCTTGACGCGGGAGGTGTGGGTCGTCACCTCGTGGCTGAGGGACGCCAGGCGGCCGTCCGTGCCGGCGCCGAGCCGCAGCCGGTGCAGCGTGGGGGCGCGGTGGCCGACGACGGCCGGCAGGTACCGGCGCGGCAGGGCCAGCGTCACGGGCCGCCCCGTGTGCCGGGCGGCCATCGCGGCCAGCACCACGTCCGGCCGCGGCGTGCCCTTCGAGCCGAAACCGCCGCCGACGTGCTCGGCGGTGACGGTGATCCGCTCCTCCGGCAGGTCGAACAGCGTGGCGAGCGCGGCGCGCACGGCGTTGGTGCCCTGGCTGGAGGTGTGCACGAGGAGCCGGCCGTCCTCCCAGTGGGCGGTGCTGGCGTGCGGCTCCATCGGGTGGTTGTGCAGGGGCGGCACCCGGTAGGCGACGTCCACCGTGACGGGTGCCGAGGCGAACGCGCCGGGGTCGCCCTGCTCCCGCACGGCGGGATTGCCGGCGTTGGCGTTCTCCGGCACGTACGCGCCGGGGTGCGTCTCGCTGAGGACCACGTCGTGCGCCTCGGCGGCGTAGTCGACGCGGACGGCGGCGGCTCCGGCCCGGGCCGCCTCCAGGGTCTCGGCCACCACCAGGGCCACGAACCATCCGCGGTGGGGGACGTGCGGGCTCTGCAGCACGGCGAGGGTGGCGTCGTCGGGCTCCGCGATCCGCGGCGCGTTCTCGTGGCTGAGGACGGCGAGCACTCCCGGCACGGCCAGGGCGGCGTCCGTGCCGACGCCCGTCACCCGGCCGCGCGCGACGGCCGCCGGCACCGGCCAGGCGTGGGCCCGGCCGGGAAGCGGGAACTCGGCGGCGTAGCGGGCGGTGCCGCCGACCTTCGCGTACCCCTCCAGGCGTGCGGCGGGGGCGCCCAGGCTGCCGGTCATGAGGTCCTCCTCGCGAGCGCCGCCTCCGCCACCCGGGACAGCACGTCCACAGCGAGGTTCCGGGCCAGCGGCACCTTGTAGGCGTTGTCGCGCAGCGGCTGCGCGGCGGACAGTTCCAGGTCGGCGGCGTGCTCGAACGCGGCGGCGGTCGGGGCGGCCCCCACGAGTGCCTCCTCCGCCCGCCGGGCCCGCCAGGGCCGGTGCGCCAGCGCCCCGAAGGCGAGGCCGGCCTGCGCGACCACTCCGTCCTCCACCCGCAGCACCGCCGCGACGGACGCGAGGGCGAAGGCGTAGGAGGCCCGGTCACGGGCCTTGCGGTAGGCCGAGGCGAGCCCGGCGGTGGCGGCGGGCAGCACGACGCCGGTGATCAGCTCACCGGGGAGGATCTCGGTGTCCTGCTCGGGCCGGTCCCCGGGCAGCCGGTGGAAGTCCGCGGCCGGGAGGCTGCGGGCGCCCTCGGGCCCGTGCAGCTCGACCCGCCCGTCGAGGGCGGCGAGGGCCACCGCCAGGTCCGACGGGTGGGTGGCGATGCAGTGCTGCGAGTGCCCGAGCACGGCGTGGTCCCGGTGGACGCCGTCCCGCGCGCCGCAGCCGGTGCCGGGCTCGCGCTTGTTGCACGGCTTGGACAGGTCCTGGAAGTACGGGCAGCGGGTGCGCTGGAGGAGGTTGCCACCGGTGGTCGCCGCATTGCGCAGCTGGCCGGAGGCGCCCGCGAGCACCGCCTGGGACAGTGCCGGGTACCGGTCGCGCACCAGCGGGTGGGCCGCGAGGTCGCTGTTGCGGACGGTGGCCCCGATCCGCAGCGCACCGTCCGGCAGTTCCTCCACCGTGTCCAGGGGCAGCCGGGTGACGTCGACGAGCGCGGCGGGCGTCTCGACGCCGAGCTTCATCAGGTCGACGAGGTTGGTCCCGCCGCCCAGGTAGCGTGCGCCGCTGTGCGAGGCGTACGCGGCGGTCGCCTCCTCGACGCTCCCGGCGCGGACGTAGGCGAACTCCTTCACGGGATCACGTCCTCGACGGCCTCGGCGATCCGCGGGTAGGCGCCGCACCGGCACAGGTTGCCGCTCAGCCGCTCCCGGATCTCCTCCCGGTCCAGCGCCACCGGCTCGCCCGAGGGCACCGCCGGGTCGGTGACGTGCGAGGGATGGCCGGCGGCCGCCTCGGTGAGCATCCCGGCCGCGGAGCAGAGCTGCCCCGGGGTGCAGTAGCCGCACTGGAAGGCGTCGCGTTCCACGAAGGCCCGCTGCAAGGGGTGCGGTTCCTCACCGTCGGCGCCGAGCCCTTCGACGGTGGTGACCTCGCATCCGTCGAGGGCCACCGCGAACAGCAGGCAGCTGTTGACGCGCCGCCCGTCGACCAGGACGGTGCAGGCGCCGCACTGGCCGTGGTCGCAGCCCTTCTTCGCCCCGGTGAGGCCGAGGTCCTCGCGCAGGAGGTCCAGCAGGACCCGCCGGTGGTCGACGGTGAGCGTGTGGGGTTTGCCGTTGACGCGGAGCGTGGTCGGGGAGTGGTGTCGCTGATTGCCCATGTCGTGGAGGACCTTCCCGGGGCGGGGCGTACTGCCGTACGCACCACGTATCCAGGAGGGCCCGGCTGACACCCGTACCCGGGAAGAGACCTCAGGACCGGGACGTCGCCCGCTCCGGTCGCGCACCCTCGTCGTCCTGGGGCGCGGTGGCCGGACGACGGGGCTTGAAGCGCTCCAGGGTCCGGGTGAGCTGCTGCAACGGGGAGGCGACCGGTGTCTGCGACGGCTCCTGGCGCGGGGCGGGGACCTCGCCGGCCTCCTGGTAGGCCGCCAGCGCCTCGTGGGCGCGCTCGGCCGCCTCGCGGTACAGGTCGCGCGAGGTGGTCATGGCCTCCAGGGCCTCGGCGTACATGGCCACCAGGCCGCGCTGGCGCTCCAGCTCCTCGTGGACCGTCAGCAGGTGCCAGTCCTCCCGCAGGGCGGTGAGGGCCGGCAAGGCGTCGTCCGGGAGGGGCGCCGGCAGGGCGGCGAACCGCCTCACCGCGTGGACCAGGTCGGCCGGCTCCGAGCCGTCGAGGTACACGGCCCGCACGGAGAAGTCCTCCGCCGCGTAGCCCTCCGGGGCGGGGCCGGAAGGCAGCACCACGGCGCCGCCGCGCGGCACCTGCACCCCGAGGTCGCGCAGGGCCCAGTTCAGGCCCCGGTGCTGCTGCGGGGCGGCGCGGTGCTCCACCACGCGGTGGCGCAGCCCCGGCGGCAGCCACCTGGCCAGCGGGACCCGGCCGTGCTCGCCGGTGGTCATCGCCTCGTGCACGACCACGTGGATGTGCCAGCCGCCGCGCACCGCGTTCCGCAGCAGCCGGCGGGTCTCCTTGTCGTCCTCCGGCAGCGGGTTGATCCCGCCCGTCGACAGGCGGACGGCGGCGTCCCGGTCCCAGGCGGTCTCCGGCTCCTGCGGCCAGAACAGGCCGGTCGGGGAGGGCCACGCGTGGTCCCACGGCTGCTCCGCCTCGGCGATCAGCATCCACTCCTGCCCCGGCCCGTCGTCCGGGCCGGTGCGCACGCTCATCCGGGCGCGCACGGTCACGTCGGCTCCGGCCCGCCAGCGGGCCTGGAACACCTTCTCGCCCGGTGCCGCCGGGTCGTCGGGCAGTTCGAGGAAGTCGTCGATCGCCCCGCTGTCCTTGCGCTGCTGCAACGATCGGCGGAGCACGTCCGGCGCGTCGCCCTGCGGGTACCGGCCGCGTGCCGGCCACACCGTGGCGGGGGTCGGGAAACGGGCGGGGGAGGAGGTCGGCATGAGTCCATCTGGGAACGGGGGCACGTGCGGCTGCCAGTATCGTCGCCGCGGACCGGCGGGTGCCACCCGGGGTCGCACCGGGCCGGGTGCCCTGTTGACGTACGTGTCTACGAGTCCTCACCCTCCCGGTCGGGATGCGGCGTGCCTCCCGGGACGACGCCGGTCACGCCGGACTCCTCGGCGGTGTCCTCGCCGCCCGGTCGCGGCGCGGCGCGACCGCCCGCCTGGCCGCCGCCGGTGGTGCCGTAGCCGCCGGGCACGCCGGGGACGCTGTCCGCGTCGGCCTCCTCGCGGCTGATGTGACGGGTGGCGCGCACACCCGCGCGCCGCTCCGGGTGGGGGTAGCTGAAGGGGCGTGCGGCGGCGCGCTCCTCCTCCGCCTGCTCCACCTCACGGATCTGGTCGTTGCGTTCTGGACTGTTTTTCTTGTTTTCCTCGGTCATGCCGGACCGCGTACCCATGCCGAGTCGTGCCATGTGGGTCCGCGCGGCGCGATGCGAGGCGGGCCGTGCACCCGGGCCGGAGCCCGGGCGCACCGCAGGGGTGTCCCGCACGCGGGGTGTGCGCGGCGCGCACACACCGAACGGTCTCACCCGTGGCCGTGCGCCCCGCCGGTCCCCAGAATGGTCCGCACGGGCAGGGCCCGCCCACCATCCGCACCGGGGCGTGCCCTGCCCGCCGGGCCGGACGGCGGGACCCCCGTCAGCACCAGCCGAAGCGGCGGTCCACGACCGCCGTGAACTCCTCGACGGTCAGGACCGCGTCGCCGTTCTGGTCCGCCGTGTCGAACAGCGCGGACGAGGCCTCGGCGTCCTGCACGCCCCACAGCGGCAGCACGCCCGAGGCCGCGAGGGAGGGTCCCTTCCTGCGCAGCGCGACGATCACCTCCTCGCGGGTGAGCATCCCGTCCTGGTCGAGATCCAGCGCCTCGAACAGGGCGCGGCCCTTCTCGCTCATCCTCGTCCCCGTCGTGTCTGCGGCAGGCGGTCGGTCCGTCCCGCTCTTCAGGGAGGACGTGCGGCGCGCGGCCGGGGTTGCGCCGACGCCGGGGAAGCCCGCGCCCGGTCCGTCCCCCCCGCAGCCGGTGCGGGCCGGGACAGCGCCCCTCCGGCGCCCGCGGAATGCGAAGGTGTCAGGAAACGCAGCGGCGTCACCGGAAGGACCCCACCACCATGGCCGTCATCCACCAGACCGAGCTCAAGCCGACCAAACTGGAGCTGCTGACCGGGTGGCTGCCCTCCCGCCCCTGGTACCGGGGCGGACCGGGCACCCCGCACCTGTCCCGGGCCGGCGGGTTCCGGCTGGACGACCCCCGGGGCGAGGTCGGCATCGAGTTCCTGGTGGTCACCGACACCTCCGGCGCCGGACCGGTCACCTACCTCGTGCCCCTCACCTACCGCGGCGCTCCCCTCGACGGCGCCGGGCACGCGCTCGTCGGCACGATGGAGCACGGCGTGCTCGGACCGCGCTGGGCCTACGACGGCTGCCACGACCCGGTGCTGCTCGACCGGTTGCCGGCCCTGATCGAGGGCCGGGCGCAGGCCCAGGACCAGGACGCCAGCGACACCCCCGACCACGAGGTCGGTGTCTCCTTCACGGGCGAGGGCCCCCTGCCCACCGACCTCACCGCCACCGACGACCGGGACGGCACCCTCCTCGCCTCGCCCCGGGGCACGGTGCTGCGCCTGCACCGCGTCCTGCGGCCGGAGGACGGCTCCCCGCTCGCGGAGCGGCAGGCGGTGGGCCGTGTCACCGCCGTGTGGCGCACCGTCGAGGGCGACCGGGTCCGGGGGCCGATCGTCACCCTGTGAGGCACGCCTAGTAACTGTCGTGACCGGGTTCGCCGCTCGGCCGGTAGACACCGACGACGGTGCCGCTCTTCGTCGTCGAGACGCGGACCGGTTCCAGGGCGGTGGGGACCGCTCCGCCGGCGAACAGGCGCTTCCCGCTCCCGATGATCACCGGATGGATGGTCAGCCGGTACTCGTCGACCAGGCCGTGCCGCATGAGCGTCTGGGCGAGGTCGCCGCTGCCGACGACGTTGATGTCACCTCCCTCCGAGGTCTTCAGCTCGCGCACGGCGTCGGTGACCTCGCCCTGGAGCAGCGTGGAGTTCTCCCATTCCACGGAGGTCAGGGTCCGCGACGCCACGTACTTGCGCATCCCGTTCATCCGCCCGGTGAACGGGTCGGCGGGGTCGGCGGCCGGCCAGTACGCCGCGAAGATGTCGTACGTCCTGCGGCCGAGCAGCAGCGCGTCCGACCGCTCGTACCAGCCGGCGACGGCCGCGCCGACCTCCTCGTCGGACACCGGCTTCTGCCAGCCGCCGTGCTCGAAGCCGCTCCCGGTGTCCTCGTCCGGACCGCCGGGTGCCTGCATGACGCCGTCCAGCGACAGGAACGTGCAGATGACGACTTTGCGCATGATGCGTTCTCCCTTCGTGTCGAGGGAAGGACCGCGCGGACGGAGGGAACTCATCGGCTGACTACGATGGATCCCCGGCATCCGCCGACACGGGGCCGGTCTGCCGGGCCGGCCCGCTCCAGGGCAGGAGGGGCGCAGCACGATGACGGGTCCCGGGGACACGGCCGTACTCGACGATCCCGTCACCGCGTCGCTCCACGGTCACCACGCGCATCTCGCTCGGCGGCTGGGCGGTGCCGTCACCTATGTGCCGGACGTCGCGACGTTCTCCGCGGTGTCGGCCGGGACGGGTGCCGCCGCGTGGGACGACCTCGCCGCACTGCTGGGCGGGGGCGC
Organism: Streptomyces sp. NPDC053665; assembly: GCF_055585285.1. Classification (NCBI taxonomy): domain Bacteria; kingdom Bacillati; phylum Actinomycetota; class Actinomycetes; order Kitasatosporales; family Streptomycetaceae; genus Streptomyces; species Streptomyces sp. NPDC053665. Next base: position 354,379 of record NZ_JBVJKK010000001.1, on the reverse strand, counting down.
GTTCGCCGACATGTTCGGCTGTCCCGTCCTGCCGCCGGCCGACTGGTCCCCGGTCTTCGTCCTCGAAGGACGCCAGATGATCTGGACGGGGGCCGACGACCCGGGACCCCTCGGCGCGCCCGACCCCGGCGTCGTCGAACTGGGCGCGGAGCACGTGCCCGACATGGTCGCCCTCGTCGAGCGGACCCGGCCGGGGCCCTTCCGGGCCCGCACCCGCGAACTCGGCACCTATCTGGGCCTCCACGACGACGGGACCCTGGTGGCGATGGCGGGGGAGCGGCTGCGGCCCCCCGGCTGGACGGAGATCAGCGCCGTGTGCACGGCACCCGAGGCGCGGGGACGCGGCTGCGCGGCCCGTCTGATCCGGGCGCTCGTCACCCGGATCCTGGCCCGCGGCGAACGTCCCTTCCTGCACGTGGCCGAGGCCAACACCGCTGCGATCGCCCTCTACGAACGGCTCGGGTTCACCACCCGCAGACCGGTGACGTTCCGCGGGTTCCGTACCCCGTGAGGCGCCGCGGGCCGGCCCCCGGGCCGCCCCGCCACCCCGTCACTCCGCCCGTGCCGCGGCCGGCTGCCGACGGCAGTGCAGGAACAGATGCGGCTCCGGCTGCGCGTCCGGGTGCTCCGGAGTGAACAGGATCTCCTCGCTGTCCAGCACCTCCAGGCCGGCCTCCTGCGCCAGCGCGGTGAAGTCCTGCGCGCCGAAGCTGCTCACTCGCACGGGGTGCCCCATGAAGACGCCCTCGACGTCCTCCAGGTCGATCGGCACGGTCGCCAGGACCAGATGACCCGACGGGGTCAGCGCCCGCACCAGCCGCCCCACCACGTCGGCCTGCTCCGCGCGGGACATCTGGAGCAGCGAGAAGTACACGCAGACCGCGTCGAACGCACCGTCGGTGAGTGGTACGTCACGGATGTCGGCGCACCGGAAGGACGCGGCGGGCACCTGGCGGGCCGCCAGCTCGACCATGACGGGGGAGACGTCGACGCCGAGCACCTCGTGTCCGGCCGACGCCAGCGTTCGCGCGGTCGGCACCCCCGTCCCGCTGCCCACGTCCAGCACGCGGCTGCCCGGCGCGAGCCGCTCCAGGAGCCATTCCAGGGAGCGCCGGTGCGCCGGCGACCCGGCGAACGCCTCCTCGTAGGCGCTGCCCAGCGCGTCGAACACGGCGCCGGGCCGGGGGCGCTCCTGCTGATCGGTCACGACGGTCCCTCCGGGTGGGGCGATACGGTGCCGGGCATCGTTCCACCGGAGCGGAGCCGCGGACAAGAGCGCCTCCCCGCGGCCGCCGGGCGGCACGTCGCCCTGCCGGCCGCCCCGTCGCCGCTCGCTGCCGCAGCGGCGCGGCCGGCCCGCTCCCGGTGCCCACCCGCGCTTTGTTCAGGTCGTGAAACGTGGGTTAACCTGCGGCGTATTTCCACATCACACACACGTGCGTGACCGTGGGGCGGAGCACGACAGCCGAGCCGTCGGTCCGGCACAGGGTGGTTCCGAGTCCTCGGCTGTGAGGGCTCCCGGGGAGCGGAACGAGGGTGCGCATGACCAGCGACAGCACGGGGGTCGTCGACGCTGTGCCGGGCGACCAGGAGCTGCGGCGCCTGCTGGCCGGCCTGACGGCCGTACGGGACGGTGACTTCGGCACCCGCCTGCCGGACGACGCGGACGGCCTCATGGGCGACATCGCCAAGGTCTTCAACGGCATGGTGGACCAGCTGTCCGTCTTCACGTCCGAGGTGACCCGTGTCGCCCGTGAGGTCGGCACCGAGGGGACACTCGGCGGCCAGGCCGAGGTGCCGGGCGTCTCGGGCACCTGGGCCGACCTGACCGACTCGGTCAACGCCATGGCGGGCAACCTCACCACCCAGGTCCGGGACATCGCCCAGGTGGCCACCGCGGTCGCCAAGGGCGACCTGTCCCAGAAGATCGACGTGCCCGCGCGCGGCGAGATCCTGCAGCTGAAGGAGACCGTCAACACGATGGTCGACCAGCTGTCGGCGTTCGCGGACGAGGTCACGCGCGTGGCCCGCGAGGTCGGCAGCGAGGGACGCCTCGGCGGCCAGGCGCAGGTGCCGGGCGTGGCGGGCGTCTGGCGGGACCTCACCGACTCCGTGAACCACATGGCGGGCAACCTCACCAGCCAGGTCCGCTCCATCGCCCAGGTCACCACGGCGGTGGCCGAGGGCGACCTGTCCCAGAAGATCACCGTGGACGCGCGCGGGGAGATCCTGGAGCTGAAGAGCACGATCAACACGATGGTCGACCAGCTCTCGGCGTTCGCGGACGAGGTCACGCGCGTGGCCCGCGAGGTCGGCACCGAGGGCCGCCTGGGCGGCCAGGCGGACGTCAAGGGCGTCAAGGGAACCTGGCGCGACCTCACCGACTCCGTGAACTTCATGGCCGGGAACCTCACCGGCCAGGTCCGCAACATCGCGCTCGTCGCCACCGCGGTCGCCAAGGGCGACCTGTCCCAGAAGATCACCGTGGACGCGCGCGGGGAGATCCTGGAGCTGAAGAGCACGATCAACACGATGGTCGACCAGCTCTCGGCGTTCGCCGACGAGGTCACGCGCGTGGCCCGTGAGGTCGGCACCGAGGGACGCCTCGGCGGCCAGGCCCAGGTGCGCGGCGTGTCCGGCACCTGGAAGGACCTCACCGACAACGTCAACGTGATGGCCTCCAACCTGACCGGTCAGGTCCGCTCCATCGCCCAGGTCGCCACCGCGGTGGCGCGCGGCGACCTGTCGCAGCGGATCACCGTCGAGGCCAAGGGCGAGGTGGCCGCGCTCGCCGAGGTCATCAACACGATGGTCGACACGCTCTCGGCGTTCGCGGACGAGGTGACCCGCGTGGCCCGCGAGGTGGGCACCGAGGGCCGCCTCGGCGGCCAGGCGCACGTGCCCAACGTCGCCGGCACGTGGAAGGACCTCACCGACAACGTCAACTCGATGGCCAACAACCTCACCGGCCAGGTCCGCAACATCGCGCTGGTGACGACCGCCGTGGCCAAGGGCGACCTCTCCAAGAAGATCGACGTCGACGCCCGCGGCGAGATCCTCGAGCTCAAGACGACGATCAACACGATGGTCGACCAGCTCTCCGCGTTCGCGGACGAGGTCACGCGTGTGGCCCGCGAGGTCGGCACCGAGGGCCGCCTCGGCGGCCAAGCCGAGGTCGAGGGCGTCTCGGGCACCTGGAAGCGCCTCACGGAGAACGTCAACGAACTGGCGGGCAACCTGACCCGCCAGGTGCGCGCCATCGCCGAGGTGACCAGCGCCGTCGCCGAGGGCGACCTGACCCGGTCGATCAACGTGGAGGCATCCGGCGAGGTCGCCGAGCTCAAGGACAACATCAACTCGATGGTGGAGTCCCTGCGTGAGACCACCCGGGCCAACCAGGAGCAGGACTGGCTCAAGACCAACCTCGCCCGGATCTCCGGACTGATGCAGGGCCACCGCGACCTGCCCGTCGTCGCGGAACTGATCATGGACGAGCTGGTGCCGCTGGTGTCCGCCCAGTACGGGGCGTTCTACCTCGCCGAGGACGGCGACGACGGGCCCGAGCTGCGGCTCGTCGGCTCCTACGGCTACCCGGAGGACAGCACCCGGCCCACCCGGATCGCCTTCGGCCGCACCCTGGTCGGCCAGGCCGCGCGCAGCCGGCGCACCATCGCCGTGGACGACCTGCCGCCGGACTACGTCACCATCTCCTCCGGACTCGGCGAGGTCGTGCCGACCGCGCTGGTGCTGCTGCCGATCGTGGTCGAGGGCCAGGTCCTCGGCGTCATCGAGCTGGCGTCCGTGACCCCCTTCACCCAGATCCACCGGGACTTCCTCACCCAGCTGATGGAGACCCTCGGTGTCAACCTCAACACGATCGTGGCCAACGCCCGCACCGACGAACTGCTCGTCGAGTCGCAGCGCCTCACCGTCGAACTCCAGGCCCGTTCCACCGAGTTGCAGGTGCAGCAGGAGGAACTCCAGCGCTCCAACGCCGAACTGGAGGAGAAGGCCTCGCTGCTCGTGGCGCAGAACCGGGACATCGAGGCGAAGAACCTCCAGATCGAGCAGGCCCGGCAGGAACTGGAGACCCGCGCGCAGCAGCTGTCGCTGGCCTCCAAGTACAAGTCGGAGTTCCTGGCCAACATGAGCCACGAACTGCGCACCCCGCTCAACAGCCTGCTGATCCTGGCCCAGTTGCTCGCGCAGAACCCCTCGCGCAACCTCACGCCCAAGCAGGTGGAGTACGCGCAGATCATCCACTCCGCCGGTTCCGACCTGCTCCAGCTGATCAACGACATCCTCGACCTGTCGAAGGTCGAGGCCGGCAAGATGGACGTCACCCCCGAGCGGGTGGCCTTGCGCCAGCTCATCGAGTACGTCGAGGTCACGTTCCGGCCGATGACGACGCAGAAGAGCCTGGAGTTCACGGTGTCGACGGCCGCGGGGGCGCCCGCGGACCTGCTCACCGACGACTCCCGGCTGCGGCAGGTCCTGCGCAACCTGCTGTCCAACGCCGTCAAGTTCACCGAGCAGGGCTCCGTGGAGCTGCGCATCGAGCCGGCGGCGGACGGCGAGGTGCCCGAGGGCGTGGTCCGCGGCGGCGCCGTGGTGGCCTTCCGGGTGACGGACACCGGCATCGGCATCCCGGAGCAGAACCTGGAGACGATCTTCGGCGCGTTCCAGCAGGCGGACGGCACGACGAGCCGCAAGTACGGCGGCACCGGCCTCGGCCTGTCCATCACCAGGGAGATCGCCCAGCTCCTCGGGGGCGCCGTGACCGTGGACAGCACACCGGGCCAGGGCAGCACCTTCACCCTGTACCTGCCGGTGGCCCGGCCCGACTTCGAGGAACTGCTCCAGCACGGCCGGACCCTGGAGCGGTCCTCCGCCGAGCCGCTGCCGCAGGGCTCCGCCCAGCCCGCGCCCGTGCCCCAGATCGGGCCCGGACCGCGGCCCCGGCGGCTGCTCGTCGTGGAGGAGCGGCCGCGCGGTCTGCTCACCCTCGTCGCCGAGAGCGTGGTGGCCGACCTGACGCACGGCCGCGCCGACGGCGGGCAGCGGCCCGCGGTCGACGTCATCACCGCCGTCGGAGCGCAGGAGGCGGCCGGGGCGCTCGCCGCCGACCCGTGCCACTGCGTGGTCCTGGAGCTCGGCATGGGCAACGGCGAGGCCTCCCGCTTCCTCCAGGCCCTCCAGGGCGACTCGGCCCTGACGAGCGTGCCGGTGCTCGTGCACAGCAACCACCCCGCGGACGTCGCGCTGGACGAGACGCTGCGTGCCCGCTCGGCCGGCGGGGCGCTGGAGCTGCTGTCCAGCCTCGACGAGCTGCGCGAGCGGATCGCCCTGCACCTGTCGGCCGAGGAACCCGGGGACGTGCTGTCCCTGGTCCGGCCGGAGGAGGCGCAGCCGCTGACGCCGCCGGTGGTCGACGACGCCTCGGCGGGCCGCACGGTCCTGGTGGTCGACGACGACGCGCGCAACCTCTTCGCCCTCAGCGGCATCCTGGAGCTGCACGGCTTCCGGGTGCTGCACGCCGAGAACGGGCGCCGGGGCATCGAGACGCTGGTGAACAACCCGGACGTCGCCATCGTCCTGATGGACGTGATGATGCCGGAGATGGACGGATACACGGCGACCGCGGAGATCCGCAGGATGCCGCAGTACGCCGACCTGCCGATCATCGCCGTGACGGCGAAGGCGATGCCCGGCGACCGGGACAAGAGCATCGCCTCGGGCGCCAGCGACTACGTCACCAAGCCCGTCGACACACGCGACCTCATCGCCTGCGTCCGCCGCTGGCTGCCCGTGTGAACCGGCCGGCGCCCGACCCCGCACAGCGGCGGGGCGGGCGCCCTCCGGACCAGCCGTTCCGCGCCGCCGGGCGCTGAAGCCGAGGAGCATCCAGACCGTGAGCATGTCCGAGCAGCCGCGTGAACCCGCCGGGGAAGCCGGGGCGCAGCGCGACGCCGCAGGGAACCCGACGCCCTCGCTCCCGCCCGCGACGCCCGACGGGCCGACGGCACCCGCCGTCGCGTCCCACGCGACCGCCGACGGCGAGCCGGGGACACCCGGGGGCCAGCCGGTCGCCCCGGCCGGGGACCCGGCGGGCTCCGGCGGTTCCGGCTTCCTCGCGGAGGAGGAGCTCCTGCTGCCCGGCGGGCCGCCCGCCGACGCCCCGGGCGTTCCTCCTGCCTCGCCGGTGGGTAGGCTGGCCGCCACCGTGGAACGGCTCAGCCGCGAGGTCCGGGCCGCGCAGGCCGAGGCCGAGGGCCGCGCCCTGATCGAACTCGCCAAGGGCGTCCTGATCGAACGGCTCCGGTGCGGCCCGGCCCAGGCCGCCCGGCAGCTCGCCGAGCTGGCCGAGCAGGCCCAGCTCAGCCCTCTGGAGCTGGCCGTCGACGTCATCAACCAGGCCGCCCGGGACCGCATGTCGGAGGTGACCGACGCGTTCCTCGCCGCCACCAAGGCCGCCGACGAGGCCGAGGCCGAGTCGGCCGCCGTGCGGCTGCGCGCGGCCGAGAGCGGCGTGCTGGCCGCGGACGACGCCCAGGCCGTCGCCGACGCCCTGCTGGAGCAGGCGCTGCGCCCCCTCGGCGCGGCGGCCGTGGCCATATGGGCCGCGGGCGCCGACGGCTCGCTGACCCTGGCGGGCAGTGCCGGCTTCTCACCGGCCGAGGCCACCCGCTGGCGCTACGTACCGCCGGACGTGGTCACCGTGGCACGGCGCGCGCTGATGGAGCGCGAGGGGCAGTGGATCACCAGCCTCGGCCGGACCGGCCTGCCCAGCATCGGTCTGCACCACCACCCGGACGGCGGCCGGGCCGCCCTGCCCGCCGGCACCGGGGGACGCATCCACGGCGTGCTGGAGATCGCCTGGCCCGACCCGCTCCAGCCGCAGCCCCCGCAGATCGTCCGCCAGGTCGAGGCGCTGGCCGAACTGTGCGCCCACACGCTGGAGATGTACACGCCACTGCCCGCCGGAGCGACGGAACCGCGCGTCCTGCCCGACGCCGCCGAGCTGATGGACCTGGCCGACGGCCTGCACGACCCCGCCCTCGTCCTGGTGCCCCACCTGGACGCCGACGGTCACCTCGTGGACTTCCGCATCCAGCACGTGAACAACCGCTTCCTCGACCCGGCCGGCCGGCCCCGGGCCGTCGTCAGCGGCGCCCTGCTGCTCGAGGCGTACCCCATGGCCGTCGGCGAGAGCGAGCTGTTCCAGCGCGTCGAGCGCGTGTACGCCACCGGTGAGCCCTTCCGGGCCCGGCGGATGAACCTCACGGCCCTCGTCGACCAGGTGCCCCTGTCGGCCGTCGCCGACATCAGCATCAGCCGGCACGGCTCGTCCGTGCTGCTGATCTGGCGCATCGAGGACGAGACCGCGCGGCTGGCGAGCCTGCTGCAGAACGCCCAGCGCCTGGGCCGCATCGGCGGCTTCGAGGAGAACGTGCTGACCGGTGAGATCACCTGGAACGGGCAGCTGTTCGACCTCTACGGGCGTCCCCAGACCTCGACGCCGGTGCCGCTGGAGGAACTGCCGGCCCACGCCCACCCGGACGACGGCGTCTCCATCCGGCGTTTCCTGCGCACCCTGCTGCACCACCGGCGGCCCGCGGCCGCGGCCTTCCGGCTGCAACGGCCGGACGGGGTGACCCGGCACATCCGCATCGTCGCCGAACCCGTGCTCGACACCGACGACCGGCTGCTGCTGGTCCGCGGCGCCTGCCAGGACATCTCCTCGCAGCACTGGACCGAGGTCGCGCTCGCCGCCACCCGGGACCAGCTCGCCCACACCGAGCAGCAGGCCAGTGAGCGCAACCGGCTGGCCCTTCAGCTCCAGCACGCCATCATGCCCCCGACCCAGGCCCCGCTCCAGGTGTCCGGGCTCCAGGTCGCCGTCCGCTACCGGCCCGCGGAGACCGAGCAGCTGGTGGGCGGCGACTGGTACGACACCGTCGTCCTGCCGTCCCGGCAGGTGCTGCTGTGCGTCGGGGACGTGGCCGGGCACGGCATCGAGGCGGCCACCAGCATGGTCGTCCTGCGCAACGCGCTGCGCGGCCTGGCGGTCACCGGCGCCGGACCGGCCCAGCTGCTGTCCTGGCTCAACATCGTCGCTCACCACCTGACCGGCGCCGTCACGGCGACGGCGGTGTGCGGGCTGTACGACCCGGTCCACCGGACGCTGCGCTGGGCCAGGGCCGGGCATCTGCCGCCCGTCCTCGTGCGTGACACCGACGCGCAGCCCCTGCCCCTGGTCAAGGGCCTGCTGCTCGGTGCCGTCCCGGAGGCGGTGTACGAGGAGACGGAGATCCAGCTGGCGCCCGAGGACACCCTGCTGATGTACACCGACGGCCTCGTCGAGCGCCGGGACCGGCCGGTGGAGGAGTCCCTGACCCACCTGCTGACCACGGTCCGGTCGGCTCCCACCACCCTGGACCAGCAACTGGACCGCCTGCTGACCTACAGCAGGTCGGACACCGACGACGACACCTGCATCGTGGGCATCCGGGTCGGCTGAGGGGTGCCGCCCGCACCGTCCGCCCGGTCCCGGCGGACGCCTCCGGTGACGAGGGGACGGTACTCCCGCAGACAGCGCGGCGCCTGCCTGAGATCATGGAAGTCCGGTCCCGGATGGCGTGGAATCGCCGTGGGCAGGGGAATACGGGGTAGGCAAGCGAACCGGAGGAGCACCGGCCCGCACGGGAGGCCGGCGCGCTGAGCGAGGAGGCCGCGATGGTGGGGCCCGAGGACACGGCGACCGCCGGCGGACCACTCACGCCCGCCGCCGCGGCGGCCCTGGCCGGGACGCTGGAGGCCATCGGCGCCGGTGCCTACGTCGTGGACGACGAGGGCCTCATCGTCGCCGTCAACACCCGGGCCGAGCATCTCCTCGGCCGCAGCGAGGCGGAACTCGTCGGTCACGACGCCCACGACCTGCTGCACCGCGGCCCCCAGGGCCAGCCCCTGCCCAGGACGCAGTGCGCCATGCGCCAGGCCTTCCACGCCAGCCGCGCCGCCCAGATCGCGGAGGACTGGTTCTCCCACTCCGACGGCTCGGTCCTGCGCATCTCCTGGCTGATCACCCCCTTCGCCGTCGGTGGCGATCCCGGCTGCACCCTCGTCGTCTTCTACGCCGCCGATCACCCCGACGACCTCGCTCCGCCGCCGCAGCCGGCCTCCCAGCACCTGACGGAGCTGCAGCGGCTGGCCCTGCTCGCCGAGACCACCACGCGTCTGACCTCGACCCTCGACGTCGACGAGGCCCTGCACCGGCTGGTCGCGCTGGTCGTGCCGCGCCTGGCCGACTGGGCGGTCGTCGACCTGATCACCGAGCGCGACGAGGTGTGGCGCACGCTCGTGGTCCACGCCGAGGACGACAAGCTCGTGCAGCGCGAGGAGCTCCAGGGACCCATGCCGCCGGTCCCCGAGGAGTCCCCGATGCCCCTGTCCAGAGCCCTGCGGGGCGTGTCCTCCACGCTGGCCGGCCCGCAGACCTACCAGGGAGCTCCCGACTCGGGGATCGCCGTCGAGCAGCGACGCCTGTTCGAGGCCACCGGCATGCACTCGGCGGCCATCGCGCCCATCCGCAGCACCCGCGCCGTCCTGGGCGCGCTGACGGTGGGGCGCGGCGACAATCCCGCGGACTTCACGCCGCAGGACCTCCCGCTCATCGAGGACATCGCACGCCGCGCCGGGCTCGCCCTGGACAACGCCCGCCTGTACCAGCGGCAGCGCAAGGTCGCCGAGACCATGCAGAACCACCTCCTGCCCCAGATGCCCGGCGTCCCCGGCCTGGAGATGACGGTGCGCTACCTCCCGGCGCCCGAGTCGTCGCAGGTGGGCGGCGACTGGTACGACGCCTTCCCGCTCTCCGACGCCTCCACGGCCCTGGCCATCGGCGACGTCGTCGGCCACGACCTGGAGGCGGCGGCCGGCATGGCGCAGGTCCGGAACATGCTGCGGGCCTACGCCTGGTCCCAGACGGAACCCCCGAGCCGGATCGTGGAACGCCTCGACGGGGCGATCCAGCACATCACCGACGTCGCCATGGCCACCATGATCTTCGCCAGGATCGAAGCGGCCGGCGACGGCCACTGGCGGCTGTCCTGGACGAACGCGGGCCACCCCCCGCCGCTGCTGGTCAGCAAGGACGGCCTGACGAGCTACCTCACCGACGGCCACGGCATCCTCCTGGGCACCCAGGGCAACGTCTCGCGCCCGGACGCCACCACCCTGCTGTCGCCGGGTTCCACCCTGGTGCTCTACACCGACGGCCTCATCGAGGAGCCGCGCCGCAACCTGGACGAGGGCCTGAACCGGCTGCGCCAGCACGCGGCCGCCCTCGCCCACCGCCCCCTCGCCTCGTTCACCGACCATCTGCTGCGGCGGGTCCGCCCGGCCGGCAACGACGACGACGTGGCACTCCTCGCCCTGCGCGTGCCGAAGACCTGAGACACCCGGGCCATGTCCGGCGGGCGGACGCCGGTCAGGCCGTGGCCGCGACCGAGACGCCGATGGCGATGAACAGCCAGCCGGTGGTCAGCTCCCAGCGGTGGCGTACCGTCGGCCGGGCGAGCAGGGCCCGCAGCCGGGAGGCGACGAGCACCAGGGCGAACCAGTACCCGACGCCGACGAGGACGTCCAGGAAGCCCAGGAAGAAGATCTGCCGCGCCACGGAGCCGCCCCCGTCGACGAACTGCGGGAGGATGCTGAGGAAGAACAGCGCCGCCTTGGGGTTCAGCACGTTGGTGAGGAACCCCTGCGTGAACGCGGTCCGCCACCGCCCGCGGGCGTCGGCACCCGCCTGACCGACGCCGAAGGCCTCGCCGTACCCGGACCGCCCCTGCCGCCGCTCCCGGACCGCCCGGCGGGCAGCGAGGACCGCCCGCACCCCCAGGTACACGAGGTAGGCCGCGCCCAGCAGTTTGATCCCGTCGTAGACCAGGGGCGAGCGCGTGGCGACCACCGAGAGGCCGGCGGCGGCCGCGACCATGTGCACGCACAGCCCCGTCTGCGCGCCCAGCGCCGCGGCCCTCCCCTTCGACGGATCCTCGGCCGCCGACCGGACCACCACCAGGAAGTCCGGCCCCGGCACCACGTACGCCACCAGCACCACGCCGAGGAACCCCACCAGATCGACTGTCATCCGTCCTCCACTCCACGGGCCGGGCCGGGTACCCCGCCCGGCGCGTCACTCCCCGCCGTCGCGCCGCAGTCCGTGGTGCTGGACCAGCCAGTGCCCCAGCAGGGCCCCGCCGTACACGACGTAGCCGACGCCGATGAGCCAGGACTCGACGACCAGGACCACCCCGACCGCGCCGTAGCTGATCGCGTTGGTGACGATGAGCGGCGTGAAGACGAAGTAGGAGAACATCCGCAGGCCGACCAGGCCGGCCATGGTGGCGATCGCCCCGGGCAGCAGATCGCTCCAGCGGACCACCCCGCCCAGCAGGAACCGCTGGCCCCACCAGAAGAACAGCACCCCGGTCGCCGCGCTCAGCGCGATCCGCCCGGCCCCGGAGGTGATGCTGCGGCTCTGCGCCTCCTGGTACAGGTAGGCGGTCATGGCGATCATCCACACCGCCTGGCGCCACACCCGGTGCCAGCGGCCGGGTGCCAGCTCCCAGATCCGCTCGTAGCCGTTCTGGACACTGCCGCCGAGCGCGATGCCGAAGAGGGCGAGTGTGACGCCGCCGAGCACGCTGGTGGTGCCGATGACCTTGCGGGGCGGGCTGATGATGTCGGTCAGGACGCGCGCGGACTGCCCCGACAGTCCCATGCCGTCGGCGAGCCAGGAGGCGAACCCGCCGCGGGCCAGCGGGTCGGCGGCGGCGACCACGATCAGCAGGGGCGCCAGGGTGACCAGGGCCAGTGTGGCGAAGCCCATGGCCCGGTGGAGCAGCTCCAGGTCGTGGGCCTGCCGGACGAGGGTGTGCGCACCGAGCCGGTGCCACCCGTCCCGCAGCGTGCGCCCGGCCCGGTCCAGGGCGTGCCGGCTCACACCCGCAGGACGGGGGTGACCGGCAGGACGTCTGCCGTCGGCGGTGTGGTGACGGTCATTCTCGGTCCGCCTCCCGATGGGGTCGGTCGCCGTGCGCTCGCGAGATCGTTGACCGTTTCGGCCGTGGCGCAAACGCGACGAACGGGCGGTGCGCGGCCCGGCGGCCGCGGCGATGAGTTCCGGCGTCGGATCGGGTCTGCCCCGGTATGACACGCATCATCGCCGACATCTCGGTCTCCCTCGACGGTTTCGTCACCGGGCCCGATCCCGGACCGGACAACGGCCTGGGCACCGGGGGCGAGGCCCTGCACACATGGGCGTTCTCCGACGACCCGGACGATCGCCGCGTCCTGCGGGAGGCGACCGCCCGGTCGGGGGCCGTCGTGCTCGGGCGCCGTCTGTTCGACGTGGTGGACGGGCCGCAGGGCTGGGACGACACCGTCGGCTACGGCGCCGGGGAGGTGGGCCGGCCCGCCTTCGTCGTGGTGACCGGCGCGCCGCCCGCGTCGGTACGGCTGCGCGCCCTCGACTGGACCTTCGTCACCACCGGCCTGGCCGACGCCGTAGCCGCCGCGCGCGAGCGGGCCGAGGCGGCGTCGACGGCCGCCGGACGGGATCTCGACGTGGTCGTGATGGGCGGGGGAGCGACCGTGGGATCCGCCGTGGACGCCGGGCTGGTGGACGAACTGACCCTGCACCTCGCCCCCGTCGTGCTGGGCGCGGGGACGCCCCTGTTCACCGGGGGGACCCGCCGCGCCTTCACACGGCGGACGGTGACGGCGACCCCGACGTCGACCCACCTGACCTACGACGTCGGGTGAACGGTCCGGGCGGCCGCCCGGACCGTCATGGCTGCCGCGGGGGGCGACCGGAGAGGGACGTGGGCAGGACGGTCCTCCCGCCCGGGCCGGGGGTGTCCCCGCCACCGCCCGGGCCGGGGGCGTCCCCGCCACCCTCCTGGCCGGGGGCGTCGCCGCCGGACGGGAACGGGATGCGGGCGACGATCCGTTTGCCCGTCTCCCCGACGGTGACGACGACCGCGCTGCTGACGGTGTGGACCACGTGCATGCCGTGCCCCCCGAACCGGCGACCGTCCCGTTCGCGCACCACCGGCTCCTCCCGGGAGCTGTCCCACACGGTGACCACCAGCTCGTCGTCGGAACACCACAGGATCAGTCCGCACGGACCGGGCGCATGCCGGATGGCGTTGGTGACGAGTTCGCTGACGACCAGCTCGGCGTCCAGGGCGAGCAGGTCCGGCGCCGGGGAGCGGCCGGTGTGCGGGGCGTGAGCGAGGAAGGCGCGCAGGGCCCGTCGGGCATCGACCGCGCAGGCCGTGCCCTCGGCCCACGCCGCACCGAAGTGCAGCGCGGCGCGGTCGTTGCGTCCCTGCTCATCCGCCTGCTTCATAAGCGGGATGACCATGTGGGTTCTTTCGTTGTGGTTCGGTGCTCGGGGTGACGCTTGCGCCGTACGCCTACCCGGGCGCCGACAGCGCATACAGCGCCTGCTCGTGCCCACTGTCACACAGCGGTGACCCTTGAGGGGGACTTTCCCCGAGGCACGGCGCCCGGGGCCGTCGCGCGCGGGGCGAGGCACCCCGGGCCCCCGGGGGCGGAGCAGTCAGTTCCGCTCGTCGGTCCGTCCGTCCGTGATGCGCCGGGCGACGTCGCGCAGTTTGACGTTGTGGTGCTGGGAGATGCGGCGCAGCACGTCGAAGGCGTCGTTCTCGGCCATGCCGTGGCGTTCCATGAGGATGCCCATGGCCTCGCCGATCGCGTGCCGGGTGTCCAGAGCGTGCTGGAGCTGGTCGATGGTCCGGGCGTCGGCCAGGGCGACGGCGGCGTGCGAGGCCAGGAGCCAGCCCGCGGTCTCCACGTCCTTGGTGAAGGTCCCGGGTGTGCGGGCGTAGAGATTGAGGGCGCCGAAGTCCTCGTCGTGGGTGTAGAGCAGGACGCCGGTCATGCTGCCGATCCCCAGGTCACGGGCCTCCGCGGCGTAGCGGGGCCAGTCCTCCTGGGGTTCGGTCATGTCCGGTACCCGGAAGACCCGGTCCTCGTCGGTGCGCCGGGCGAGGTCGAAACAGGGCCCCTCGCCCAGCTCCCCCTGGAGCCGGTCCGACTCCTCGACCATGTCCCCGCACGAGGACAGCGTGATGGCCCGTCCCTTGCGTACGGCGAGGATCCCGGCCGCGTCGCAGCCGTCGACCAGCCGTACCGCCGCTGCCGCGATCTCGTCGAGGGTCCCCTGCACGGAGTCCTGCTTCAGCAGGGTCCGGGCGAGCAGGGCCATCTCCTCGGCGAACTCCCGCCACTCCATGTGCCACCGCCCATGCTCGACCATCTGTGCGGCCACCCTACCCACGTCCCGGGGTGGATGGCTGGTGCCACCACACCGGGACGGCGGACCCGCAGCTCAGCAGCCGCTGCCGTCGGCGGTGAGGTGGCGCGCGGTGCGCTGCGGCCCGTCCAGCGCGATCGTCGCCGACAGGTCCGCGTCCACCGCCGGCAGACCCGGGCCGATCTCCCAGGGGCGCGGGCCGGTGCCGTCCGTCCAGGCCAGGAGCGCCTCCCGGTCGACGCACACGATCCCGCACTGCTCGGCGTACTCCAGGGCGGGTGCGGTGAAGTCGCTGGTCGTGACGAGCACGGCCACATCGGCCTCGTGCACCGTGAAGCAGGTGCCGCCGAAGCGCTGCAGGTCCTGGGAGCCGACCCGGTTGGTCTCGCCGTACTGCTTGCACTGCACCACGGCCCGGCGCCCGTCCGGCGTGACGGCGAGCACGTCGGCGCCCAGGTCCCCGGCGCCGCCGACGACCTCCACGGCCGAGCAGCCGTCGCGTTCGCAGAGGGCGGCGATCGCCTCCTCGAACCCGTCGGGGGTCAGGGCGTCGTAGTCGAGGACCGTCTCGGGTCGCCCGGCCACGGCCACGACCTCGTCGGATTCGGGGACGAGGTCGACGGCCGGGCGCTGCCGGGGCAGCGGGGGCGGCGCGTCGAGCGCGTCGGCCGCCTCGCGCGCCGCCTCGTCGAGGGCTGCGGCCGCCCGGCGTGCGACCTTCGCCAGGCGCAGCCGGCGCCGCAGGCTCAGCAGGGCCGCCAGACCCAGGGCTATCAGGACGAACATCCACACCGGACGCCGCTCGGCCGCGTCGGCCAGCGTGCGCACGGCCAGTCCCACGACGACCAGGACCACGGCGAGGAAGACGAAGAACAGGGCGGTCGACCGGAGGTCGAACCGGTGCCGGCGGTGCGCAGGCGGTGCGGGACGCACGGGTGCGGTCACGGACTGCCCCCTCTCATGGGACCGATGGAAGATCACCTCCACCGTCTTCCCAAGATCGGGATCTTCACCGACCCTTCCCTGCACGGGTCATGACGCTCCCTCACCCTACGATCACCCCCTCCGTATCCGCTGTCGACGGTTCGTCGCGACGGAGCGGTACCGGCTGCCCGGGGACACGATGCCCCGGGTCGACCTCCGCCTGGCCCGACCAGGCCGGGGACGCGATTGCCTCGATGTGGCGTCACCTGTCAGAATGGTGACGACGGACGACAGAAAGGTGATGCGCCATGAGTGACGTCGAGGAGAGGGCGCTGCTCGCCGGTGGCTGCTTCTGGGGTATGCAGGAGCTGATCCGGTCGCTCCCCGGTGTGGTGCGCACCCGGGTCGGCTACAGCGGCGACAACGACAAGCCGCACCCCACCTACCGCGACCACGGCCGGCACGCCGAGTCGATCGAGATCGTCTTCGATCCCACGGCCACCGACTACCGCGCGATCCTGGAGTACTTCTTCCAGATCCACGACCCCACCACGAAGGACCGCCAGGGCAACGACATCGGGGTCAGCTACCGCTCGGCCATCTTCTACCTCGACGAGGAGCAGCGCCGGGTCGCGCAGGACACCATCGCCGACGTCGAGGCGTCCGGGCTGTGGCCGGGGCCGGTGGTGACCGAGGTCGTCCCGGCCGGCGAGTTCTGGGAGGCGGAGCCGGAGCACCAGGACTACCTGCAGCGCTATCCGGACGGCTACACCTGTCACTTCCCGCGCCCCGACTGGCGGCTGCCCCGGCGCGCCGGCGCCTGAGGACGCGGCGGGACCGGGGAGGAGGACGTCCGTCCTCCCCTCGGTCGTCCGCGCGGCTCGGCCGTCAGCCGTTCTGAGCCTGCGGCTCCGGCTGCTCCTCCGGCGCCTTCTCCGCCGTGGTGAGGGTGTACATGACCGAGCGGCCCTGCTTGTGGCGCTGCACCTGACCCTTGGCGACCAGGTTCTCCAGCGTGTTCCGCACGACCTGCGGCGTGGGTGTGCGGTCGGAGTGCTTCTCCATGAGCTCCTCGCGCAGTTCCTTCGCCAGGCGCGGCTCGGTGTGGCCGCCGAGGAGATCCGTCAGCAGATCACCGAGCAGTGGCTGCGAACCAGGCGCGGGACGCGCCGACTTGGCCTTGCGCGCGCCGGCCCCCTCCTTCGTCCCGGCGGCGCGGCGCCGGTCCCGGGCCTTCGGCACACGGCGTGCCCCCTCGCCCTTGGCCTTGGCCTTGGCCTTGGCCGCACGGGGCCCGCCCTTGGTCTTCGCCCCGCGCGGCTCGTCCCCGGTCTTCGGGGCATCGGGCTCGTCCTCGGCCTGCCGGGGAAGCACCGGGGTGTCCCCGGAACCCCCGGCGAGCCTCAGGATGTCCGCCAGGAGTTCCTCCTCCTGCTTGAGGACGGCGATCCGCTCGGTCAACTCCCTCTGGAGCCGCCGGTTCTCCTCAAGGTCCGAGGCGGCCTGTTCCCCGTAGCGTGCCCGGAGCGTGGAGGCTGGTTGGCTGGTCACATCGCTGCCCTCCTCGACGAAAATGGTGCTGCGCATGGTACCCACACCCCCGCCCGGCGGGCTGACACACGCGTGCTTCGGCCGCACACGAAGTTGACATGTGTCCCGGACTCCCGTTCGTCCGGGCGCCGTCGGGCCCCGCAGGTGCCGCTGCGGGGCCACCGCACACACCGGCGGCTCACACCGCGGAGTCCCCCCTCTCCGTGAGGGTGCCGTCGGCCAGCCGCAGCCGCCGGTCCACCCCGATCCCGGCGAGGAACCGCTCGTCGTGGCTGACCACCAGGAAGGCGCCCCGGTAGGAGTCGAGCGCGCTTTCCAGCCTGCTCACACTGACCAGGTCGAGGTTGTTGGTCGGCTCGTCGAGGAGCAGCAACTGCGGTGCCGGTTCGGCGCACAGGACGCAGGCCAGGGTGGCGCGCAGCAACTCGCCGCCGGAGAGCACACCCACCGGCAGGTGTGCCCCGGCTCCCCGGAAGAGGAAGCGGGCGAGCAGGTTCATCCGCTCCGCCTCGGGCCGCTCGGGAGCGAACGCGGCGAAGTTCTCCGCCACGGTGCTTCGCGGATCCAGCAGGTCGAGACGCTGGGAGAGGGAGGCGATCCGGCCCTCGTTGCGCCTGATCTCCCCGCTGTCCGGGACCAGTTCGCCCGTGATCAGGCGCATCAGGGTGGTCTTCCCGGCGCCGTTGGGCCCGGTCAGCGCGATGCGCTCGGGGCCGCGGACACTCAGGTCGATGCCGCCGTCCGCGAAGACCGGGCGGCCGCCGAGTGTGACCTGGAGGCCCGTGCCGGCGAAGAGGGTGCGACCTGCGGGCACGCGGGTGTCGGGCAGGTCCAGGGTGATCTGCTGGTCGTCGCGCAGCGCGCGCCCCGCCTCGTCCAGCCGGGCCCGGGCCTCGCCGACGCGGGCCGCATGTGTCTGCCCGGCCCGGCCCGCGGACTCCTGCGCGCCCCGCTTCATGTTCCCGGCGAAGATCCGGGGCAGCCCCGCGTTCTTCAGGTTCCGGGCGGCGTTGCTCGCCCGTCGCTCGGCGCGCTCGCGGGCCTGCTGCATCTCGCGCTTCTCCCGCTTCAGTTCCTGCTCGGCGTTGCGGACGTTCTTCTCGGCGACCTCCTGCTCGGCCCGCACCGCCTCCTCGTAGGCGGTGAAGTTGCCGCCGTGGAAGCGCAGTTGGTCGCTGCCGAGTTCGGCGATGCGTTCCATGCGGTCGAGCAGCGCCCGGTCGTGGCTGACCAGGAGGAGGCAGCCGCCGAAGTCGGACAGCGCGTCGTAGAGCCGGTGCCGGGCGTCCAGGTCGAGGTTGTTCGTCGGCTCGTCGAGCAGCAGGACGTCGGGGCGCCTGAGCAACTGCGCGGCGAGACCGAGGGAGACGATCTGCCCGCCGCTGAGGGTGTGCAGGCGGCGGTCGAGTGCGAGTCCGGCCAGGCCGAGACGGTCGAGCTGGGCGCGGGTGCGCTCCTCGATGTCCCAGTCGTCGCCGATGGTGGCGAAGTGCTCCTCGGCGACGTCCCCGGACTCCACGGCGTCCAGGGCGCGGATCACCGCGGCGACGCCGAGCACCTCGGCGACGGTGAGCTCACCGGTGAAGGGAAGGTTCTGCGGGAGGTGGCCGACGGTGCCGCTGACGGTCAACGAGCCGGTACGGGGGGCGAGTTCGCCGGTGATCAGTTTGAGCAGCGTGCTCTTGCCGGTGCCGTTGGGGGCGACGAGGCCGGTTCGGCCCGTGGTGACGGTGAAGGACAGATCGTGGAAAACAGGCGTGTCGTCGGGCCAGGAGAAGGACACGTGGGAGCAGACGACGGCGGCGTCGGACATGGCGATGACCTCGAGAAGGCTGCGGGCAGACAGAGCTCTGCCCTGGGCAGATGCGGGGAAGGGGGTATGACGAACAGGCCACGCCGGCGGCGCTCAGCAGCGCGTCCGGTGGCCGTCAGATCCGGATCTCACCCGGAGATGTCGTCTTCACCCACCACGTCTGTGACTCCTCGATACACACGATCAACGTCCCCCCGAGCCTAACAGCCCCCTCCCCGCGCCCGGAGGTATTTCCCCGGCGCCGGATCCACGCCGTGGTTCGCGGCAGTGTGCGGGCCGTCGACGCCATTTTTGCAGACTCTGCATTTTTGCGTAGCATGCAAAACATGACCGACGGGAAGCCGGCGCCCGCCGGGCTGCGCGAGCGCAAGAAGCAGGCCACGCGGGCCGCCCTGGTGACGGCGGCGGTACGGCTCGCGGCGGAGCAGGGCGCCGAGAACGTCACCGTGGACGCCATCAGCGAGGCCGCCGGCGTCTCCACCCGCACGTTCTTCAACTACTTCGACTCGCGCGACGACGTCTTCGTGATGATCGGCGCCGAATCCAGCGCACGGGTCAGGCGAGCCGTCCTCGCGGCACCCCCCGGCACCGCCCCGCTGGACGCCCTGCGCGACGCCATCGCCGCCGAGCTGGCGGAGATCGAGCAGCACCAGGAGCTGTGGCGCCTCCACTCGGAGGTGCTGCGCCGCTCCCCGCATCTGCTGGCCCGCAGCATCGGCGCCCACATGGCGGACGAACTCGCCCTGGCCGAGACCCTCGCCGAACGCACCGGCGCCGGCTCACCGCTCTTCTCCGAGGAGCGCACCGACCCGGCCTCGCCGGACGACGAGCGCCGCCGGCGTGCCCTCGGCCTCCAACCGCGCCTGCTCGCCGCCGTCGGCGTCACGGCCGTCCGGGTCGCCGTCGAGCACTGGTGCGTGCGGCAGGACGAACTCGCCTTCGCGGACGTCTTCCGCGAGACCTTCGAGCACCTCGCGGCGGGCCTGCCCGGCCCGCCGCCGGCGGACGCGACGGAAGCGCCCGCCACCGCACCCCGAAAGAGATGATGTGACTTCTCCAGCGGCGCCCGCCGAGGCGCCTCCGTCCGCCATGTCCAACCGGCAGATACTCCAGGCCATGTCGGGACTCATGGCAGGCATGTTCGTCGCCATCCTGGCGGGCACGGTGGTCTCCAACGCCCTGCCCAGGATCATCGCCGACCTCGGCGCCGGCCAGTCCTCCTACACCTGGGTCGTCACCGCCGAACTGCTGGCCATGACGGCGACCGTGCCCCTGTGGGGCAAGCTGTCCGACCTGTACAACCAGAAGCTGCTGCTCCAGCTCTCCCTCGGCCTGTTCGTCGTCGGCTCGCTGCTGGCCGGCTTCTCCCACGACGTGGGACTGCTCATCTTCAGCCGCGTGGCCCAGGGCATCGGCGCCGGCGGCCTGACCGCGCTGGCGCAGGTCGTCATGGCGGCGATCATCCCGCCGCGGCGCCTGGGCAAGTACGCGGGCATCTTCGGTGCCGTCTTCGCCGTGGGCACCGTCGCCGGACCGCTCATCGGCGGCGTCCTGGTGGACACCTCCTGGCTCGGCTGGCGCTGGTGCTTCTTCATCGGCGTGCCCTTCGCCCTGCTGGCCATCGCCCTGCTGCAGCGCACGCTGAAGCTGCCCACGGTCCGCAGGGAGGCGAAGATCGACTACCTGGGCGCCTTCCTGATCGTCGCCGGCGTGTGCACGCTGCTGATCTGGGTCACGCTCGCGGGCAACCGGTTCGACTGGGCGTCGTGGCAGACCGCCGCGCTCACCGGCGGGGGAGTGGCGCTGCTCGCCGCCGCCGTGTTCGTCGAGGCCAGGGTCGCCGAGCCGATCATCCCGCTGGGCATCTTCCGCAACCGCACGGTGGCGCTGACCACCGTGGCCAGCCTGTTCGTCGGTCTGGCGATGTTCGGCGGGACGGTCTTCCTGTCGCAGTACTTCCAGGTCTCCCTCGGCAAGTCCCCGACGATCGCCGGGCTGATGAGCCTGCCGATGATCCTGGGCCTGCTGCTCTCGTCCACCGTCGCCGGGCAGATCATCAGCGCGACCGGCCGGTGGAAGGCGTACCTCGTCGCGGGCGGCGTCACCATGACCGCCGGACTCGCGCTGCTGTCCACGATCGGCGCCGACACCCACTTCGGCCTGCTCAGCCTCTACATGGCGATCATGGGCATCGGCGTCGGCATGCTGATGCAGAACCTCGTCCTGGCCGCCCAGAACGACGTCCCCGCGGCCGAACTCGGCGCCGCGACCTCCGTGCTGTCCTTCTTCCGCAGCATGGGCGGCACGATCGGCACCAGCGTGCTCGGCGCGATCCTCGCCGCCCGGGTCACCTCCGAGATGACCGAGGGGCTGGCGCGGGCCGGCGCCGCCGCAGGCGGAACCGGGGACGGGGGACCGGCCGGCCACGGCGGCGTCCCCGACATGACCACCCTGCCCGAGCCGATCCGGGAGGTCGTGGAGCACGCCTACGGGGTCGCCACCGCCGAACTGTTCCTCGTGGCCACTCCCTTCGCCGCGCTCGCCCTGGTGGCCGTGCTGTTCATCAAGGAGAAGCCGCTGAAGACCACCAGCGGCATGGAACGGCTCTCCGAGGAGTCCGCATCCCCGCAGACGCCGCCCGCCGGGAGCGACAGCCGCCCGCGCGTCGGCACCGAGGTCTGACCCGGGAGACCCACCCGGGGGAGCAGCGCACGGAACCCCACCGTGCGCTGCTGCGTTTCTCGCCCCCCGGCGTCATCCCGGCGGTCCCTCACGGTCCGCTTCCCGGCCCGGCCGGAACTCCACGGCCACGACGCCGTCGACCTCCCGGCAGAGTTCCTCCAGACGGGGGACCGCGTCCGGGGAGGAGAGGCGGCCGCTGAGCACGACATGGCCGTGCGTCACGTCGACCTGCACGGCGGACGGTGCTTCGCCCAGCGCCTTGACCAGGACCTCCTCCACGATCTCCGTGCGGATGGCCTGGTCGGCCCGCAGGAACACCCGCAGCAGGTCGCTCCGGCTCACCACGCCGATCAGCCGTCCGTCGTCGTCGACGACGAGGAGCCGCTTGACGCGGTGCCGGGCCATCAGGCGGGCCGCGTCCACGACGCTGCAGTCCTCCCGGGCGGACAGCGCCGGTGCCGTCATCAGCCCCGCCGCGTCGGTGGCGCGCGCCTTGGCCGTCCGGGGGAAGCCGCCCTCCCCGTCCGCGTCGTCGTCCTCCTGCCCGCCCCACATCTTGTACAGCAGGTCCGCCTCCGACACGACGCCCACCGGACGGTTCTGCTCGTCCACCACGGGGACCGCCGTGATGTCGTACTCCTGCAGCAGATGGGCGATCTCCTTGAACGGCGTGCCGCCCCGCACCCGGACGACCGCGTCGCTCATCAGGTCGCGCACCTCGTGGTGGTTCATCGGGCGTTCCTTTCTGACCTCTCCTCCCGAACCTATGCCTCCGAGGGCCCGGGCCGGGTCGCATGCCGCCCCCGATCACTGATCAAAAACCTTCGTTTCTGCTCGCACACGATCGAACCGGTCCACGCCGGTCCGGTTCGCTGCACATTCCCTTGGAAAATGCCAAAGCGTTCCCGCGCCCCCGAGCACCGTGCGTAGTGTCGTGCTCACGTTCGCGGGAACGGCCGTGCAGGGGGAGGGGATCCGGCGTGCCCGGAATTGACGAGAGTCTGCTGGAAGCCATGCGGCTGCCCGGTGCCCGGGGGGCGTCGGTGGTCGACTGGATCAGTGGTCTTGCGCTGGGCGCCGTGGGTGACGCACCGGGCGGCGACGCGGAGGCGACGGCGGCGGAGACCGCCGAACTCGCCCGGCTCGCCACCGAGAGCGGCGCCCTGGCGGGCGGCGATCCGGACGCCGGCACGGACAAGGAGCCACCCGTACAGGACCTCATCGTGACGAACCCGCACGCGTACCACCTCATCAGGTTCGTCACCACGCCCTTCGAGAGCACCGTCTTCGTGCACCTGTGGCTCGACCGGGCCGACGGCAACCTGGCCCTGGCCCGGATCCGGCTGGCCGAGCTGGCGGACAGACTGGTGCTCGGATGATCACGCCGCTGCTGACCTCGCGCACCGACGAACCGGCCTCGGCGCGGCTCGCGGGCCTCGCCGAGCAGGGCGCGAGCGGGGCCCTGTCCACCGAGTCCGGGATCTTCTACCTGGCGGACGGGCACGTCGTCCACGTGGAGTCCGCCGTCACACCCGACCTCGGCGACCTGCTCACCCACAGCGGCGCCCTCGACGCGGACGGCTGGTGGGAGGCGATCGACCGGGCCGGCCGCGGCTGCCGGGTCGGCCGTCAACTCGTCGACAGCGGCCGACTCGCCGCCGGAGCACTGGAGTTGTGCCATCTCGGCGCCCTCTTCGACGCCGCGTACTTCGTCCTCACCCACGACGGCCCGGCCCTGCGCTTCCGGCCCGGCGTCGCCCACTGGCTCGGGTCCGTGCGGCCCGTCCCGGTCGACACCGTGCTGCGCGAGTCCGCACGCCGCCGCGAACTGCTGCAGCGCATTTGGCCGGAGCCCGCCATCGACCGCGACCCGCTCGCCCGGGTACCGGGGGGCGCGGCGGACCTGCCGGCCCGGCGCGGCCGGATACTCGCGCAGGTCGACGGGGTGCGCACCGCCGCGCAGATCGCCACCGCCCTCGCGTGCCGCACCTTCCACACCCTCGTCGAACTGCGCCGGCTGGCTGCCGCCGGCCTGGTCGTCCCGGCCGCCGCGCCCGCCGCCGCGCCCTCCGCGGCTCCGGCGCCCGCGGACCCCGCCGCGGCCCCCGCGTTCCCGGCGCCGGCGGACCCCGTCCCCCTCGTGCCGCCCCCCACAGCCCCCGCTCCCGCCCCCGCGTCCGCCGCGCCGGTCAGCGCCCCCCTCACCGTGGTGCCGGACGAGCCCGACACCGCGTTGCTGCGACGGCTCCTGCACGCCCTGGAGGCACTGTGATCCGCGCGCGACGACAGCGTGCCGAAAGGAGACTGCTCATGGCCGTCGAGACCGACGTCCTGGACGAACTGCGTCGGCTCCGCACCCGCATCCCCCGCCTGACCGGCTCCCTGGCCGCAACCGTCGACGGACTGGTCCTCGCCCACGACGTGCCGGACACCGAGCCGGAGGGCCTCGCCGCGCTGACCGCCGCCGCCCTCGGCGTGGCCCACCGCATGACCGACGCGGCCGCCCGAGGCGACTTCCGGGAGCTGCTGGTGCGCGGCTCCCGCGGTTACGTCGCCACCTACGCGGCCGGTACCACGGCCGTCCTCACCCTGCTCGCCGAGGACCGTGTCAACGTCGGCCGCCTCCATCTGGAGGGCCGCCGCAGCGGGGCCCGGATCGCCGACCTGGTGACCACCGGCGTCGGCCCCGGCACCGGCCGGCACGCCGAGCGTCCCGCCGAGCGCCCCGCGCAGACACCCGGCGCCGCGTCCGGCCCGGTGCTCGGGGAACACCAGGCGTCCCCGCTCCCGCCGGTGGCCCGGCCCATCGGCACCCTTCCGGTGCGCACCCCGCAGCGGCCGCCCCACCAGCCGCGCCCCCACACCGGCATCTGAGCCCTCCGAACCTCCCGACCGATCCGCAACACCAGACCCAAGGAAAGGAACGAGCGCATGGCCAACACGGAGACCGCGCTGAAGGAATGCCTGAGCTCCATCGACGGTGCGAAGGCGGCGGCCCTCGTCGACTACACCAGCGGCATGGCCCTGGGCACCCTCGGCGGCACCAAGGACTTCGACCTGGAGATCGCGGCCGCGGGCAACACCGACGTCGTACGGGCCAAGCTGCGGACCATGGAGCACCTGGGCCTCAAGGAGGAGATCGAGGACATCCTCATCACGCTGAACACCCAGTACCACCTGATCCGCCTGCTCAAGGGGCGCGGCGGCAGCGGGCTGTTCCTGTACCTCGTGCTGGACGGCAGCCGCGCCAACCTCGCGATGGCCCGTCACCAACTGCGCCGCATCGAGGCCGACCTGGAGGTCTGAGCCGGCACCACCGTACGGGAGCCCTCCGCCACGCACGCGTAGCGGAGGGCCCCGGCATGACGGGTGATCAGCCGTGGTAGCTGATGTACCCGTTGCCGTCGGCGTCCGAGCCGCGCTTGGTGTACGAGTGCACGTCGGCACGGCTGCCGGACGGCTTGTACACGTAGATCGTGTCCTTGTCGTTGTTCCACATGAAGTTGCAGTTGTCGCGGTACACGACGTTCTTGCTGTCCGAGTCGGTGCCGTGGCCGCCGCGCAGCTTCACGTAGTCGCCCGGCTGGAGACTGTGGCTCGCGGTGAAGGTGAACCTGTTCCCCGTGGCGTCCTTCACGACGTAGCCCTTGAGGTTGACCGTCGCGGACCGGGAGTAGTTCTTGATGGTCAGGTACTCGTCCTTGGTGTTCCCCCCGGAGCACCGGTTGGAGTCGCTCCCGGGGGCGTCGTACTGGATCCCGCGGATCTTCAGCGCCGAGGAGTACTCGGCGGCCTGGGCCGGGGCCGCCGTCAGGGCGGCGAGGGTTCCGGCCGCGACGGCCGTGGTGGCGACAAGGCGTATGCGCATGGACGTTCGTCCCCCCTGCATGGCCTTCACGTGAAGGCGATGTGTCGATTCGGTGAAGCAACCGGATCGTACACGGTTCAAGTACGCGAAAGGGCGGGTCCGGTGACATTGCCTCCGGACCCGCCCCGCGGGTGTGAGGAAGATCAGGCGCCGCTGGCGCGGAGCATGTCCTCACGCTCGACGATCTTCACGCGCTCGCGCCCCTCGGGCTCGCCCAGCGCCTTCTCCGCGGCGTCGAGCCGGTACCAGCCCTCCCAGGTGGTGAAGCGGATGTTCCGCTCGGCGAGGAAGGCGTCCACGGCCTCCGGGCCGGGGGAGGCGGGGGTGTGCAGCCGGTCGTTGGCGAAGTCGTCGAGCAGGTTCGCGACCGTCTCGTTCGCGTCGCCCTTGGTGTGCCCGATCAGGCCCACCGGGCCGCGCCGGATCCAGCCGGTCACGTAGGTCGACTGGAGGTGCTCGCCGGACTCCTGCACGACCCGGCCGCCCCGGTCCGGGACGGTGCCCGAGTCGAGGTCCCAGGGCAGCTTGGGGAGCTTGTCCGAGAGGTAGCCGACCGCGCGGTAGACCGCGCCGACGTCCCAGGTCTTGAACGTGCCCGTGCCCCTGACGTTGCCGGTGCCGTCCAGCTCGGTGCGCTCGGTGCGCAGACCGACGACCTTGCCGTCCTCGCCGAGGATCTCCACCGGCGACTCGAAGAAGTGCAGGAAGAGCTTGTGGGGGCGGTCGCCGGCATCGCGGATCGCCCAGTTCTCCAGCGTCTTGGCGACCATGTCGGCCTGCTTGTTGCCGCGCCGGGTGGCGATCGAGCCCTCGTCGTAGTCGATGTCCTCGGGGTCGACGATGACCTCGATGTTCGGCGAGTGGTCCAGCTCGCGCAGTTCCATCGGGCTGAACTTGGCCTGCGCCGGGCCGCGGCGGCCGAACACGTGGATCTCCTTGGCCCGGTTGGCCTTCAGACCCTCGTACACGTTCTGCGGGATCTCCGTCGGCAGCAGCTCGTCCGCCGTCTTCGCGAGGACGCGGGCGACGTCGAGCGCGACGTTGCCGACGCCGAGCACGGCGACCTTCTCCGCCTCCAGCGGCCAGGTGCGCGGCACGTCCGGGTGGCCGTCGTACCAGGACACGAAGTCGGCCGCCCCGTAGGAGCCGTCGAGGTCGATGCCGGGGACGGACATCGCCCGGTCGGCCATGGCGCCGGTGGCGAAGATCACGCCGTCGTAGAACGCCCGCAGGTCGTCCAGGCCGATGTCGGTGCCGTAGTCGACGTTGCCGAACAGCCGGATCTGGGGCTTGTCGAGCACCTGGTGGAGGGCGGTGATGATGCCCTTGATCCGCGGGTGGTCGGGGGCGACGCCGTACCGGATCAGTCCGAACGGCGCGGGCATGCGCTCGAAGATGTCGATGGACACGCCGGGTTCGGTGGCCACCTCGGACTTGAGCAGGGCGTCGGCGGCGTAGATCCCGGCGGGGCCGGATCCGACGATGGCGACCCGCAGGGGGCGGGGCATGGTCAGGTTCCCTTCGAGCGGCGACAAGCGATCTCACCGGGAAGCCTAAACTGAGGCAAGCCTAAGTCGGTATGCGGGTCCGGTCTATGAGCTCATAAGCCGATCTTATGCCATCCCCCTGCTCTCGCTTATGGCAGTGGCTGCTCGGCCCAGATGACCTTCCCGGCGGGCAGGTACCGCGTCCCCCAGCGCTCGGCGAGCTGGGCCACCAGGAACAGGCCCCGGCCGCCCTCGTCGGTCATCGTCGCGTACCGCAGATGCGGCGAGGTGCTGCTGTTGTCGAACACCTCGCAGATCAGATTGCGGTCGCGCAGCATCCGGACGCGGATGGGCCCGCCTCCGTAGCGGATCGCGTTGGTGACCAGTTCGCTGAGGATCAGCTCGGTGCTGAACGCCAGCTCGTCCAGATCCCAGGCGCTCAACTGCCGGGTGACCGCCGCCCGCACCTCGCCCACGGCCGCCGGGTCGGCGGGCACCGGCCACTCGGCGACCCGGTCGGCCGCCAGCGCCCGGGTGCGGGCCACGATCAGGGCGATGTCGTCGCTGGAGCGGGCCGTGAGCTGCGCGTCCAGTACGGTCCGGCAGGTGTCCTCGGGGGACTGCCCGGCCCGGCCCAGCGCCTCGCGCAGCATCTCCAGACCGACGTCGATGTCCCGCTCCCGGTCCTCGACCAGCCCGTCGGTGTACAGGACGAGCCGGCTGCCCTCGGCGAGCTCCAGCTCCGCCGTCTCGAACGGCAGTCCGCCCAGCCCGAGCGGGGGTCCGGCGGGCACCTCGGGGAACTCGACCCGGCCGTCCGGGTGGATGAGGGCGGGCGGCGGGTGCCCGGCCCGGGCCACGGTGCAGCGTCGCGAGACGGGGTCGTACACCGCGTACAGGCAGGTCGCGCCCGTGACCGGGGCGCTGCCCTCCTCCTCCGTCTCGTCCTGGTCGATCCGTCCCACCAACTCGTCCAGCAGGGCGACGAGTTCCTCGGGCGGCAGATCGAGGGCGGAGAAGTTGTGCACGGCGGTGCGCAGCCGGCCCATGGTGGCCGCCGCGTGCAGCCCGTGGCCCACGACGTCCCCCACCACGAGCGCGACCCGCGCCCCCGACAGCGGCAGGACGTCGAACCAGTCGCCGCCCACCCCGGCCTGGGCCGGGAGGTAGCGGTAGGCGACCTCCAGGGCGCCCTGCTCGGGCAGGTTCCTGGGCAGCAGACTGCGTTGCAGCGTCACCGCCATGCTGTGCTCGCGCGTGTAGCGGCGGGCGTTGTCGATGGACACGGCGGCCCGCGCGACCAGTTCCTCGGCCAGGGCCAGCTCGTCCTCGTCGAAGGGCTCCGGCTTCTCGTACCGCCAGAAGCTCACCACGCCCAGCACCAGGGCGCCCGCCCGCAGCGGCACCGTGATCAGGGAGTGGATGCCGAACCGCACGATCTGCGCCGAACGCTCCAGGTCCTGCGCCTGCCACCCGGGAGCCTCACCCAGCCGGGGCTCCAGGACGGGTCGGCCGGTGGTGAGGCTGCGGCCCTGCGGGGAGGTGCCGACGAACCGGATCCGCTCGCCGACGGGGTAGAGAGGTGCGTCCTTGCGGACGCCGCTGAGCGCCGTGCGGCTGAGGGAGGCCACCGCGTTCGGCTGCCCGCCGCCCAGGACGGCGTCGAACAGGTCGACGGTGACGAAGTCGGCGAACCTCGGCACGGCCAGCTCCGCCAGCTCCTCCGCCGTGCGGGTCACGTCCAGGCTGGTCCCGATGGCGACCCCGGCGTCGTACAGCATGTTCAGACGTTCCCGGGCGGTCTCGGCCCGCCCGGACAGGGCCCGCAGCTCCGTGGAGTCGCGCAGGGTGGCGACGCTGCCGGGCGGGACGCCCGCGCGGTCGGTGGTCCGCTGGTTGACGGCCAGCAGCCGGTCCCCGACGAGATGCACCTCGTCGGTGGCGACGCGCCCCGAGGCCAGCAGGTCGGCGGTGCCGGGATCGAGTCCCAGGCCGAGCACGGGCCGGCCCTCGGCGTCGGGGGGCAGCCCGAGCAGGCGGTGCGCCTCGTCGTTGGCCAGGACCAGGGTGCCCTCGTCGTCGACGATGAGCACGCCCTCGCGGACGGCGTGCAGCACGGCGTCGTGGTGTTCGTACATCCGGGTCATCTCGTGCGGCCCGAGCCCGTGGGTCTGGCGCAGCAGCCGGCGGCTCACCAGCGCGGCCCCGGCCGTCGCCAGCGCGAGCGCGATCGCGGCGGCGGACAGCACCAGCGGCAGCTGGCGGTCGGCCGTGCCCCCGACGTTCTTGGTCGTGATGCCCGCCGAGACCAGGCCGACGATCGTGCCGTCGGAGGGGTCCGTGACCGGCACGACCGCCTGCACCAGCGGTCCGAGGGTGCCGTCGATCTCCTCGGTCACCACCTTGCCCGCCAGCGCCGGGGCCAGGGTCCCGACGAACTTCTTGCCGATGCGGTCCGGTTTGGGGTGGGTGTAGCGGATGCCCTCGGTGCTCATCACGACGACGAAGTCGACCTTCGACCGCTCCCGGGCCGCCTCGGCGCGCGGCTGGAGCACGGCGGTGGGATCGGGGCCCTTCAGCGCCTCGGCCGTGCCCGGCGCGTTGGCGAACGTCTCGGCGACGGCGAGCGACCGGTTGCGGGCCTCCGCCGTCGTGTCGTGCCGCACCTGCAGCACGAGCGCCACGACGGCCGCCACGACCAGCAGCAGCACGATCACCACGACGAGGAGGAAGACCTGGCCGGCCACACTGCGCCCGCCCAGCACCGAACGCAGCCCCGTCACCGGCTGCCGTCGCGCCGGGCCCGCCTGAGGCCGCTGCCCTGCGGACGGCGCAGCGCCGGGCCGCAGGGGCGACCGGGTCCCGGAGCGACCCAAGAGTCGGACCATGTGCCATGTCTACACTGCGCGGCTCCGCGAGGCGAGGGGCACCACCCGTGACGGCCGGGGCCTCACCGTTTCATCACTTCTCGTGCGCGGGGCCGTCCCCCGCACACCGTACGGCGGTCTCAGGCGCCCAGCGACCGGGCCAGTTCCGTCGTCGCCCGGGCGATCTCGCGGTCCTCGTCGGACAGCAGCCGCCCGAGCTCCTCGCGCCGGGCCCGCACCGCCTGGCGTGCCGCGCGCTCCCACACCACGGGATTCTCACGGTGGTTCAGCAGCTTCGGGTACACGGCGGCGGTGCTCTCCCACTGCCGGGCGTCGGCGATGGCCTTGAGGAGCTGGATGATCTGGGCGCGGACGGTCACCTGGGGGGACTTCGCCAGCTCCCACAGGAAGGGGACCGTGGCCGCCGTCGCCTGCTCCACGACGAAGCCGAACTGGCAGATCCGTTTCCTCAGGTCCTCGAAGGCGGACCGGGCCGTCTCGGCATCACCCCAGGCGATGCCCTTGAGCAGCACGGGAATGGCCGCTGCCGAGCCGGTGGAGTCCTGGATGTCGCCCCACGGCACACGGTCCAGTGCCGTGAGAGGCGTGGTGCGGGCCACCCCGGTCGGGGCGTCGGGGCGCTGGGGGCGCTCGCTGCTCGGGTGTTCCGTCGAAGCGCTGCGCATGGCGAGGGGCCTTTCCGCGGCAGTCGGGTCAGATGGGCGGTCGGATCGTGGGCGGACAGGAGGGGGGAGGCAGGGCCACGCCGGAACGCGTCGGCAGCTTGGCCCAGACCGTCTTGCCCGCGGGGGGAGTGGGGACCCAGCCCCACGCCTCCGACAGGGCCTCGACGATGCACAGTCCCCGGCCGCTCTCCTCCAGCGCGACGCCGGCCGGCGCACACAGCGGCGGGCGGTCGTCGCCGTCGGAGACGGTGACCAGGAGGTGTGCCGGTTCCAGGACGAAGCCGAGCCGGATCTCCGCTGCGGCCCCTTCCCGCGAGGGCGCCGGTGCGGCGTGCGTCGCGGCGTTGGCGGCGAGTTCGGTGACGATCAGCGTGGTGTCGTCGCAGCAGTGGTCCAGCGACCAGGTGTGCAACGTGTCCCGGGTGAAGGACCGGGCCCGGGCGAAACCCTCGCGGCTGCACTCCACGGGGAGCGAGGCCGAGGCGGCCAGGGGGCCCGCGTACTGCGGGGGAGTCCCCGGCACCGACGGCGGTGCCCCGTACGGCGTCGTCGTCGCCGGGCCCGGCGGCGAGCAGTGGCGCGGTCCGGGTGTCCCGGTACGCGCCGCAGCCTCGCCGGGCTGCCGGAGCACGTGCTGCGCAGGTGATGACACGGCATCTCCCCGATGCGACGTCAGGACGGGGCGCCAGCACGGGGGTTGACGCCGCAGCTATTATCCACGCTGAAGGCGCTCGCGTGCAATTGCACGAGAAATTGCGTGAAAAACAAGCCGTGATGGGTACGCGAGCCGAGGCGTGGAGTCGAGGCGGGCCCGGCCGACGGGACGAGGCCCGGCTCGGTGCGACGGCCGGGCACACCGTGTACGGCGGGGAACGAGAACAGCAAGGAGACTGCGGTGCCACCAGTCAAGAACGGAGTGCGGGCCAGCTCGTTGGAGGCCTGCTGGATCAAGAGCCGGCACAGCAACGCCGAGGGCAACTGCGTCGAAGTGGCCCCCCTCGTGGACGGGGGCATCGCGGTCCGCAACTCCCGCGACCCCGACGGGCCCGCGCTGGTCTACACGGCGGCGGAGGTGGCGGCCTTCCTGGCCGGGGCGAAGGACGGCGAGTTCGACCACCTCGTGTGAGGTCCTCTTCCCGGTACGCGCCCCTGCGGTGAAGCGGAGCTCAACACATCGTTTTTGAACGGCTGTTGCGGGCGGATGCGTGAAGGCCGGGTGAAGTGCGATAGTGTAAATCGCCCTTGTGCCGGTCTCGCTGGGAGTCAGGATGTCCGCCGCGTCGCATCGCATCTCCCGTCTGGAACCCTACCTGGACAGGTCCGAGCCGGCGCCGACTCTGCTCAAGATGCTGGTCGGTGTGCAGCTCGCCGGATTCCGTGAGGATGCCGGGCTCGCCCAGGACCAGGCGGCGCGCGAAGTCGGTTTCAGTGCCGCGAAGCTGTCCCGCATCGAGTCGGGCAAGGGCCGCCGCCCTCCGACGGAGAACGACGTCCGTGCGCTGCTGCGGTTGTACGGCACCGAGGACTACGAGGCCTCCGTGCTGCTCAAACTGCTGCAGCGCGCAGGCGAGCCCGGCTGGTGGCAGCGCTACGACAAGCGGCTGATGCCCGAGTGGTTCGATCGTCTGGTCGGGCTGCAGGAGGCCGCCGCCACCATCCGTACCTTCGAGATCCAGTACGTGCCCGGCCTGCTGCAGACGCCCGAGTACACCAAGGCGGTGGTCGAGCGCGGTCTGCCGAACGCCCCGGCGAGCGAGGTGGAGCGGCGCGTCGAGCTGCGCAAGCACCGGGCGCAGTTGCTGCTGCGGCCAGAAGCGCCCCAACTCTGGGCGATCATCGACGAGTCGGTGCTGCTGCGCGTCCTCGGCTCCACCGAGGTGATGCGCGATCAGCTCGCCCACCTCATCGAGATGGCCGAGCGCTCCAATGTGACGCTCCAGGTCGTGCCGCTGAGCGTCACCAACGCCTCGGCACCCGCCATCCCCGTCACGTACCTGCGCTTCGGTGGTCTCGACCTGCCCGACGTGGTCTACCTGGAGCACATCAAGAGCGCGAACTTCCTCGAGGACCGCGACGAGACGGAGGAGTACCGGATCGCGCTGGACCGTCTCGCGGACGAGGCGCTCAAGCCCCGGGACACGCTGGAGCTGCTGCACCAGACGATGGAGCAGCGCTACACCTGACGTGAAACCGCCCCTCGGCGGGACCGCGTGGTCCCCGCCGAGGGGCGGTTCGCCGGGAGAGCCGGCGCGGCCGGTTCAGCCCTCCAGGGGCAGACGGCCCACTCCGCCGAACTCGATCCACTCGTGGGTGAGCTGACGGGGCGCCACCTCGCTGTCGGGGCGCCAGTTCGACACCTCCACCAGGCCCGGCTCCAGGATCTCCAGGCCCTCGAAGTAGGCCTCGACGTCCTTCGGTTCGCGCACCCGGCCCCAGTTCCCGTGGGTGGCCTGGTCCATGAAGTCCGTGACGAACTTCCGGACCTCGGCATCCTCGCTGACCAGCTGGCACATCACCATGAAGCTGCCCGGCGCGAGGCGCTCCCGCACGCGGCGGGCGACCGCCAGCGGGCCGTCGGTGTCGCTGTCCGGGATGCAGTGGAAGACGGAGTTGAACAGCACGCACACCGGCTCGTCGAAGTCGATCAGCCGCTTGGTGTCGGCGTGGCCGAAGATCAGGTCGGTCTCGCGCATGTCCGCGTGGATCACGGTCGTGCGCTCGTCCTGCTCCAGCAGGGCCCGGCCGTGCACCAGCACCATCGGGTCGTTGTCGACGTAGACCACGTGGGTGGTGGGGTCGATGCGCTGGGCGACCTGGTGCACGTTCTCCTGGGTCGGCAGGCCGGATCCGTGGTCCAGGTACTGCCGGATGCCGTACTCCTCGGAGAGGGTCTTGACGACCCGCTGGAGGAAGCGGCGGTTGTTCAGCGCGAGGCGGCGGGTGCTGGGCACGACCTTGTCGAGCTCTTCGCAGGCGGTGCGGTCGGCCGCGTAGTTGTCCTTGCCGCCCAGGTAGTAGTCGTACATGCGCGCTGCCGTCGGCACGTTCGCGTCGATCTCGGTGGACAGCTGCTTCTCGGAATGCATCGTCTTTCCCCCTGCAGGGTGCCGTGCCAACGGACTGGCTGGACAGGAAGTACATCCTATGGAGGGGGAGTTGAGGCGTGCCAGCCCGTCGGCGAAGCTCCCACGATCGAACGACGAGATGATGAGGACGGGCATGGCCGTTCGTCTGATTTGTCACACTTCGCGTACGCTGTGTTGCCTGTGCTCCGGCGGGCACCCGTCGCCGGCAGTGTTCCTCTGCGGAAGGTGGGATCGTGGACCACCCGGTCGATCGCATCGCGGACCCCTGGGGTGAGCGCACCCCCTACGACGCCGGCGCCCCCTGGCCGGCACGCGTCGACATGCACCTGAGCGACGGCGTCGCCGAGCAGGAGGTCCAGCGCTGGGTGCAGACCGCCTCCGTGCTCCACTCCAACGGTGACGCCATGGACATCGCGGTGCGCGACGGGCGCATGGTGGGGGTGCGGGGACGGGCCGTCGACCGGGTGAACCGCGGACGCCTGGGCCCCAAGGACCTCTACGGCTGGCAGGCCAACGCCTCCCCGGACCGGCTCACCCGGCCCCTGATCCGCGAGGACGGCCGGCTGGTGGAGTGCGACTGGGACACCGCCATGAACCGGGTCACCGGACACACCCGGCAGCTGCTGGACGACAAGGGACCCGGCTCGATCGGCTTCTACACCAGCGGGCAGCTGTTCCTGGAGGAGTACTACACCCTCGCAGTCCTCGCCCGGGCGGGCCTGGGCACCAACCACCTCGACGGGAACACCCGCCTGTGCACGGCGACGGCCGCGGAGGCCCTCAAGGAGACCTTCGGCTGCGACGGGCAGCCCGGCAGCTACGAGGACATCGACCACGCCGACACCGTCGCCCTGTTCGGGCACAACATGGCCGAGACCCAGACGGTGCTGTGGATGCGGCTCCTGGACCGCCTGGAGGGCGGCGACCCGCCGCGGCTGGTGTGCGTCGACCCGCGCCACACCCCCGTCGCCCGGCGCGCCGACGTCCACCTGGCCCCCCGCGCCGGCACCAACGTCGCACTCCTCGACGCGCTGCTGCACGAGATCATCCGCACGGACCGGATCGACCGGGACTACCTGGAGGCGCACACCGTCGGCTTCGACGAGCTGGCCGCCATGGTCCACCGCTGCACACCCACGTGGGCGGCGGGCATCTGCGACGTGCCGGCCGCGCAGATCGAGCGGGCCGCGGAGATCCTCGGCACCGCCGAGCGGCTGCTGTCCACCGTCCTCCAGGGCGTCTACCAGTCCCACCAGGCCACCGCCGCCGCCGTCCAGGTCAACAACCTGCATCTCCTGCGCGGCATGCTGGGCCGGCCCGGCTGCGGGCTGCTGCAGATGAACGGGCAGCCCAGCGCGGAGAACACCCGCGAGTGCGGAGCCGACGGCGACCTGCCGGGCTTCCGCAACTGGCAGAACGACGCGCACGTCGCGGAACTGGCCGAGGTGTGGAACGTGACCCCGCAGACCATCCCGCACTACGGTCCTCCCACCCACGCCATGCAGATCTTCCGGTACGCCGAGCAGGGCTCGATCCGCATGCTGTGGATCAGTGGCACCAACCCGGCCGTGTCCCTGCCCGAGTTGTCGCGCATCCGCTCGATCCTCGCCCAGGAACGCCTGTTCGTGGTGGTGCAGGACATGTTCCTCACCGAGACCGCGCAGCTCGCCGACGTGGTCCTGCCCGCGGCCGGCTGGGGCGAGAAGACCGGCACCTTCACCAACGCCGACCGCACCGTGCACCTGTCCGACAAGGCCGTCGAACCACCGGGCGAGGCCCGCCCCGACCTGGACATCCTGCTGGACTTCGCCGCCCGCATGGACTTCCGCGACAAGGACGGCGGACCCCTGATCGACTGGCACGACCCGGAGTCCGCCTTCGCTGCCTGGCAGCGATGCAGCGCCGGACGCCCCTGCGACTACACCGGCCTGAGCTACGACCGGCTGCGCGGCGGCAGCGGCATCCAGTGGCCCTGCACCGACGAGGCGCCCGAGGGCACCGCCCGCCTCTACACCGACGGCTTCGACCACGCCCGGCCCGACGTGTGCGAGAGCTACGGCAGGGACCTGGTGACCGGGGCGGCCGTGGAGGCGGAGGAGTACCGGGCCCTCAACCCGGACGGCAAGGCGGTGCTCAAGGCGGCGGAGTACCTGCCACCGCACGAGGACACGTCGGCCGACTACCCCCTGCAACTCATCACCGGCCGGACGGTCTACCACTTCCACACCCGGACCAAGACCGCCCGCGCCCCCGAGCTGAACGCCGCCGCACCGGACGTCTGGGCGGAGATCTCACCAGCGGAGGCCTCCACCCAGGGGCTCGCCGACGGCGACCTGGTGCAGGTCACCACCCCGCGCGGCGCCGTACGGGCCCGGTTGCGCACCACCGCCCTCCGCGACGGCATGGTGTTCCTGCCCTTCCACTACGGCTACTGGGACACCCCGGAGGGCCACCGGCCGCCCGACGGCGGCCCCGGCCGCGCCGCCAACGAGACCACCGTCACCGACTGGGACCCGGTCTCCAAGCAGCCCCTGTTCAAGACCGGCGCCGCACGCGTCACCCTCGTCGCCCGCCGCGGGCCGGGTACGGACCCGGCACCCGCGACGCCCGGCACCCGCGGGACGACGCCGGGGAGCGGTTCATGAGCGGCATCGGCACCACCCTGCGCCTCCTGCACGACGGCGAACGCGACCTGGAGCAGGATCTGCTGACCGCGGCCGCCCGCCACCGCGGCGACCACGAGTTCCACCACGTCGCCCTCGACATCGCCCGCTGGTCGCACGAGCACACCCGCCGCCTCGCCGAGGCCGGCCGCGACCACGGCCTCGACCTGCCCGGTCCGCGCGCCACGCCCTCGCCCGGCACGCTCGCCGTCCTCCGGGAGAAGGCCTCCGAGGCCCTGGGCCGGCGCACCGACACCGGCCTGCTCCTCCTGCACGACCTGCGCGACCTGCACCTGGCGGCCACCCGGAACTCCCTGCACTGGGAGATGCTCGCCCAGGCGGCACAGGCCACCCGGGACGAGCGGCTCCTGGCCCTGACGAGCGACTGCCACCCGCAGACGCTCCGGCAGATCCGCTGGACCAACACCATGATCAAGATCCAGGCCCCGCAGATCCTCACGAGCAGCTGACGGGCACCCCCGCCACCCTCGCGACCGCGCCGCGCGGGCCGGAGCGACCCCGGTCCGTGCGACACCACGGCCTGCCGGTACCCGGGCGGCTAACCTGGAGGGGCGAGATCGACCGGGAGCCGCGGGTGTGCGATCACCGCCGCTCCCACGGCCCGGCCGCCGGCCCAGGAGATGACCATGGGTGACTACTACGACCTCGGTACCCACAGCCGTCCCGTCACCACCACGTCCCCCGAGGCCCAGCTCTGGTTCGACCGCGGCCTGCTCTGGACGTACGGCTTCCACCACGAGGAGGCCGTCGCCTGCTTCGAGAAGGCGGCCGAGGCCGATCCCGGGTGCGCCATGGCGTACTGGGGCATCGCCTACGCGCTCGGCCCCAACTACAACAAGCCCTGGGAAGCCTTCGACGGCGACGAACTCGTGCGCACCGTGGACCGCACGCACGCGGCCGTGGAACGGGCCCACGAGGCGGCGGCCCGCGCCACCCCGGTCGAACGGGCCCTCATCGAGGCGCTGCGGGCCCGCTACCCGCAGGCGGAGGCCGCAGCGGACTGCTCGGTGTGGAACGAGCCTTACGCGAACGCCATGCGCGAGGTGTACCGGATGGCGCCCGGCGACCCCGACATCGCCACCCTCCACGCGGACGCCCTGATGAACCTCACCCCCTGGCAACTGTGGGACATCACCACCGGCCGCCCGGCCGAGGGCGCCCGGACCACGGAGGCCAAGGCGGTGCTGGACGCCGCCCTCGCCACCGACGCCGGCGCCGTGCACCCCGGGATCCTGCACCTGTACATCCACCTGATGGAGATGTCCCCGACGCCGGAGCAGGCCCTCACCGTCGCCGACCGGTTGCGCGACCTCGTGCCCGACGCCGGCCACCTGCGGCACATGCCCTCGCACCTCGACGTCCTGTGCGGCGACTACCGCCGCGTCGTCGCCGCGAACAGCGACGCGATCGCCGCCGACGAGAAGTACCGGCGGCGCGCCGGGGCGATGAACTTCTACACCCTCTACCGGGTGCACAACCACCACTTCCGGATCTACGGGGCCATGTTCCTCGGCCAGTCCCGCGTGGCCCTCGACTCGGCCGCCGAGCTGGAGGCCGCCGTACCGGAGGAGCTGCTGCGCGTGCAGAGCCCGCCCATGGCCGACTGGCTGGAGGGCTTCCTGGCCATGCGCGTGCACGTGCTGATCCGCTTCGGCCGCTGGAAGGAGATCCTGGACCTGCCGGCCCCCGCCGACCCGGAGCTCTACGCGGTCACCACTGCCATGCGTCACTACGCGCGCGGCGTCGCCCTGTCCGCCACCGGGGAGGTGGACCGCGCCGAGGCGGAACGGGAGCTGTTCCGGGCGGCGGTGGGCCGGGTGCCCGAGACCCGCATGCTGTTCAACAACACCTGCCACGACATCCTCGCGATCGCCTCCGCGATGCTGGACGGGGAGCTGGAGTACCGCAGGGGCGACCACGACTCCGCCTTCGCCGCCCTCGAACGCTCCATCGCACTGGACGACAACCTGCCATACGACGAGCCGTGGGGCTGGATGCAGCCCACCCGCCACGCCTACGGGGCGCTGCTGCTGGAACAGGGGCGGGTGGAGGAGGCCGAGGCCGTCTACCGCGCCGATCTGGGCCTGGACGACACCCTGCCGCGCCCCCTGCAACACCCGGGCAACGTCTGGGCGTTGCACGGTTTCCACGAGTGCCTGCTGCGTACCGGGAAGACCGGTGAGGCGGCCCTGGTGGCCCCTCAGCTCAGGTTGGCGACGGCGCTGGCCGACGTGCCGATCCGGGCGTCCTGCTTCTGCCGTCAGGAGCCGGCGGGAGCCGCCGACGGGTGCTGCCACTGACGCGCCCCGACGGCGGCCCCCGAAGGGCGGCACGTTTGAGCTGCCCGTTCGCGGTCACCCGTACTACCGACCCCGCTGTCGGACACGACTTGGAGTGAACGAACCGTGGCTGAAGAGCAGAAGGCCAAGGCGAAGACCGAGCAGGCCAAGGGCAAGGCCAAGGAGACGGTCGGCCGCGCGGTGGGCAACGAGCGGCTGACGGCCGAGGGCCGTGCCGAGCAGTCCAAGGGCGACGCGCGGCAGGCCAAGGAGAAGACGAAGGACGTCTTCAAGCACTGATCGTCTTCAAGCACTGATCGTCTTCAAGCACTGATCGTCTTCAAGCGCTGATCGTCTTCAAGCGCTGAGTTCGCACGACCGGGTGCCGTGCCCCTCTGGGGGGCACGGCACCCGGTCGTGTGCGGGGCCCGATCCGGACGACGACCGTCAGGCCGCCGGAGCCGGGTAGGTCGGGTACTCCACGCCGGAGACGTGCTGCACGACCCGGATGACCTGGCACGAGTAGCCGAACTCGTTGTC
The DNA here is from genome assembly GCF_055585285.1 of Streptomyces sp. NPDC053665. NCBI lineage: Bacteria > Bacillati > Actinomycetota > Actinomycetes > Kitasatosporales > Streptomycetaceae > Streptomyces > Streptomyces sp. NPDC053665. The sequence continues at coordinate 315,568 of NZ_JBVJKK010000001.1, read as the reverse complement.
GTACCACAGGTAGAGGATCGCGTTGTCCCCGTCGACCTTGGTGGCGCCGGCGTCGACGATCGAGGCGTGGCGCGAGCCGATGAAGTCGCTGGAGACCGCGTCGGGGGCCGTGGTGAAGTCGATCTGGCGCTTGAGCGGCGAGGTCAGCGAGACGTCGCGCAGGTGGTCGAGGACCTCCTCGCGGGTGGTCTCCCGGCCGAGCCGCAGACTGAGGATCGCGATGGAGACGTCCGGGACCGGGACCCGGATCGAGCTGCCGGTGATCGGCGCCTTGAGATCGGGCAGCGCCTTGGCGACGGCGGAGGCGGCGCCGGTCTCGGTGATGACCATGTTGAGCGGCGCGGAGCGGCCCCGCCGGTCGGCCTTGTGGTAATTGTCCAGCAGGTTCTGGTCGTTGGTGAACGAGTGGACGGTCTCCACGTGGCCGCGCGTGACGCCGAACTCGTCGTCCATCGCCTTCAGCGGCGGCACGATGGCGTTCGTCGTGCAGGAGGCGCACGACAGGATCTGCTCGTCCGGCTTGATGGTGTCGTGGTTGACGCCGTGGACGATGTTCGGGACGTCGCCCTTGCCGGGCGCGGTCAGCACCACCTTGTCGATCCCCGGGCGCAGGTGCTGCGACAGGCCCGCGCGGTCGCGCCACTTGCCGGTGTTGTCGATCAGGATGGCGTTCTTGATGCCGTACGCCGTGTAGTCGACCTCGGAGGGGTCGTTGGCGTAGATCACCTTGATGGCGTTGCCGTTGGCGACGATGGTGCTGGTCGCCTCGTCGACGGTGATCGTGCCCTGGAACTGGCCGTGGATGGAGTCGCGGCGCAGCAGCGAGGCGCGCTTGACGATGTCCTGCTCCCCGCCGCCGCGCACCACGATGGCGCGCAGGCGCAGGCCGTTGCCGGAGCCGGCCTTCTCGATGAGCAGCCGGGCCACGAGCCGGCCGATGCGGCCGAACCCGTAGAGGACGACGTCGCGTCCCTCGCGGCGCTCGATCTTGTTGTCGCCCGTGGCCCCGGCGACGGCCTCGGCGGTGAACTCGGCGACCGACAGTCCGCGGTCGTCCTCGCGGTAGGTCGCGGCGAGCATGCCGATGTCGATCTGGGACGGCCCGAGGTCGAGCTCGGCGAGGGCCTTCAGGAAGGGCAGCGTCTCGGTGACCGAGAGCTCCGCGCCCGCGATCTGCCGGGCGAACCGGTGGGTCTTGAGGATGCTGACCACCGACTTGTTCACCAGGGAGCGGCTGTGCAGCAGGACCGTCACGTCCCGCTCCCGGTGCAGCTTCCCGATGATCGGGATCATCGACTCCGCGATCTCCTCGCGGTTCTTCCAGTTGGTGAACGAGTCGTCGTTGACAGTCACGAGTCCATCTTTCGAGCTAGGCGGCGCTCATATGTTAAACCGTCGATCCCGCGATCACGCAGGGGGTCCCCGGGAGCGGGCCGGGCCCCCTCCGGAAGGTTCCGCGAGCCCCCGGCGACCCGTCCTGAGACCATCGGACCCGGGCCTGCACGCGAAGGAGACGCGCATGGACTTCGACACCGTGGCCGAGGAGCTGTACGCCCGCCGCCCGGAGGACTTCGTCGCCGCCCGCGCCTCCGCCGTGGCCTCCGCGCGCACCTCCGGCGACCGGGATCTCGCCCGGCGGATCGGCGCCCTGCGCAAGCCCAGCCTCGCCGCCTGGGTCAGCAACCTCCTGGTCCGCAGCAATCCCGGCGAGGTCGAACCCCTGCTCAGGCTCGGCGAGGGCCTGCGCCGCGCCCACCAGGACCTGGACGGCGAGCAGCTGCGCGAGCTGAGCCGCAGGCAGCACGCCCTGGTGCGCGCCCTGTCCGCCCAGGCCAGGCAGCTCGCCCGGGAGGCCGGGCACCCCGTCGGCGAGAGCGTGCTGCGCGAGGTCGAGAACACCCTGCACGCCGTCCTGGCCGATCCGGAGGCCGCCCGGACGTGGGCCGCCGGACGGCTGGACAAGTCGCTGAGCGCCTCGGTCGGCTTCCCGGCGGCCGCCGAGGGCGCCCGGCCGCAGCGCCCGCCGGCCCGCCCCGCGCCCGCACCCGCGCCCTCCCGCCCGGACGGGAAGGCCGCGGAGCGGCAGCGGCGGCAGCTGGCACAGGCCCGGGAGGCCGCCGAGGCCGCCGAGCGGGAACGGCGCGCGCTGCGTGAGGAGGCCGACGCCGCCGACCGGGCCGCCCAGGAGGCGGAGGAGCGGCTGAACCGGCTCCAGCGCCGCGTCGGCGAGCTCACCGAGGAACTGGAGCGCGCCAGGAACGAGCACCAGCAGGCGCGCTTCGCCGAGCGGACGGCCCGCGAGCAGGCCCGCACGGCCGGTCGCCGCCTCCGTGAAGCGGACCGCAGGGCGGCGACGGCGGCGGCCCGGCTGGAGCGCCTGACCTCGCCGGACGCGTGAACCACCGGGACGCCCGCGGCGCTGCGCGCGTCCCGCGCGGGCCCCGGGCGGGATCATGCCGCTGTGACTCGGCTCACATGTCGCGGCGGCCCAGTCCCCGCACCGCCCCACCCGCCCGCCATCAAAATTGAACCGTTCGTTTCCTTGAGTCGTTCGTGTTTGTGTGGCTAGGTTGTGCCGCATGACCGCATCCGGGACCCCGACCACCGCCGAGGAGCTGCGTGGCGCCGGCCTGCGGGTGACGGCCGCCCGCGTCGCGCTGCTCGAGGCCGTGCGGGAGGGCGACCACCTCGGCGCCGAAGCCATCGCCACCGAGGTGCGCGGCCGCGTCGGCCACATCTCGGTCCAGGCCGTCTACGAGGGACTCCACGCCCTCACCGCGGCCGGGCTCGTGCGCCGCCTGGATCCGCCCAACAGCCCGGCCCTCTACGAGGGACGGGTCGGCGACAACCACCACCACCTCGTGTGCCGGTCGTGTGGAGCCGTGGCCGACGTCGACTGCGCGGTCGGCCACGCACCCTGCCTGACCGCGTCCGACGACCGGGGCTTCGCCGTCGACGAGGCCGAGGTCATCTACTGGGGCCTGTGCCCCGCCTGCTCCACCGCTCGCAGTTCCTGAGCACGTGATCCACCGAACACCGTGATCCACCCCGAGCACCGCGATCCACCCCGTCCGGAAGGATTTCCATGACCGAGAACCACGACGCGATCGTCACCGACCCGAAGTCGGCGGAGGCGGGGGGCGGTTGCCCCGTGGCGCACGACCGCGCCCTGCACCCGACCCAGGGCGGCGGCAACCGCCAGTGGTGGCCCGAGCGGCTCAACCTGAAGATCCTCGCCAAGAACCCCGAGGTGGCCAACCCGCTCGGTGGGGACTTCGACTACGCCGAGGCCTTCCAGGCGCTCGACCTCGCGGCCGTCAAGCGCGACATCGCCGAGGTGCTCACGACCTCGCAGGACTGGTGGCCGGCCGACTTCGGCGACTACGGCCCGCTGATGGTCCGCATGGCCTGGCACAGCGCCGGCACCTACCGCATCAGCGACGGCCGCGGCGGCGCCGGCGCCGGACAGCAGCGCTTCGCCCCGCTCAACAGCTGGCCGGACAACGGCAACCTCGACAAGGCCCGCCGTCTGCTGTGGCCCGTCAAGAAGAAGTACGGGCAGAGCATCTCCTGGGCCGACCTCATGATCCTCACCGGCAACGTCGCCCTGGAGCAGATGGGCTTCGAGACCTTCGGCTTCGCCGGCGGCCGCGAGGACGTCTGGGAGCCGGAGGAGGACGTCTACTGGGGCCCCGAGACGACCTGGCTCGACGACAAGCGCTACTCGGGCGAGCGCGATCTGGAGAACCCGCTCGGCGCGGTCCAGATGGGCCTCATCTACGTCAACCCCGAGGGCCCGAACGGCAACCCGGACCCGCTCGCCGCGGCCCGCGACATCCGTGAGACGTTCCGCCGCATGGCGATGAACGACGAGGAGACCGTCGCCCTGATCGCCGGCGGCCACACCTTCGGCAAGACCCACGGAGCCGGCCCCGCCGACCACGTCGGTGCCGACCCCGAGGCCGCCTCGATGGAGGAGCAGGGCCTGGGCTGGCGCAGCACCTACGGCACGGGCAAGGGCGGCGACGCCATCACCTCCGGTCTCGAGGTCACCTGGACCAGCACGCCGACCCGGTGGAGCGACGGGTTCTTCAAGAACCTCTTCGAGTTCGAGTACGAGCTGGAGCAGAGTCCGGCCGGCGCCCACCAGTGGGTCGCCAAGGACGCGCCGGAGATCGTGCCGGACGCGCACGACCCGGCGAAGAAGCACCGCCCGAAGATGCTCACCACCGACCTCGCGCTGCGCTTCGACCCGATCTACGAGCCCATCTCGCGCCGGTTCCACGAGAACCCGCAGGAGTTCGCGGACGCCTTCGCCCGCGCCTGGTTCAAGCTGACCCACCGCGACATGGGCCCCAAGTCCCTCTACCTCGGCCCGGAGGTGCCGCAGGAGACGCTGCTGTGGCAGGACCCGCTGCCCGAGGCCGAGGGCGAGACCATCGACGCCGAGGACATCGCCGTCCTCAAGACCAAGCTGCTGGAGTCGGGTCTGTCCGTCGCGCAGCTGGTGTCCACCGCCTGGGCGTCGGCGTCGACCTTCCGCGGCAGCGACAAGCGCGGCGGCGCCAACGGCGCCCGCATCCGCCTGGAGCCGCAGCGCGGCTGGGAGGTCAACGAGCCGGACGAGCTGGCCCAGGTCCTGCGGGTCCTCGAGGGCATCCAGCAGGAGTTCAACACCGGCGCGAAGAAGGTCTCCCTGGCCGACCTGATCGTCCTCGGTGGCTCCGCCGCCGTCGAGAAGGCCGCCAAGGAAGCCGGATACCAGGTGGAGGTGCCCTTCGCCGCGGGCCGTGTGGACGCGACCGAGGAGCACACCGACGCCGAGTCGTTCGAGGCGCTGGAGCCGACCGCCGACGGGTTCCGCAACTACCTCGGCAAGGGCAACCGCCTGCCGGCCGAGTACCTGCTGCTGGACCGCGCCAACCTGCTCACGCTGAGCGCGCCCGAGATGACCGTGCTGGTCGGCGGTCTGCGCGTGCTGGGCGCCAACTACCAGCAGTCCCAGCTCGGGGCCCTCACCAGGACGCCCGGCTCGCTGACGAACGACTTCTTCGTCAACCTGCTGGACCTGGGCATCACCTGGAAGGCCACGAGCGAGGACCAGACCACGTTCGAGGGGCGCGACGCCGCCACGGGCGAGGTCAAGTGGGCCGGCTCCCGCGCCGACCTGGTCTTCGGCTCCAACTCCGAACTGCGGGCGCTCGCCGAGGTCTACGCGAGCGACGACGCCAAGGAGAAGTTCGTCGAGGACTTCGTCGCGGCCTGGGTCAAGGTCATGAACCTGGACCGGTTCGACCTGGTCTGATCCCACCCGCCTGACGGAACGCCCCGGGCCGCACGGCCCGGGGCGTTCCGCGTCCCCGCCCCTCGGTCCGACGGAGCGTCAGATCCCGGCCCGGAGCGGGTTGTACCGCGTGGCCGCCATCAGGTACCAGGCGGTGGCGCCCGTGTGCCGGTACGGGTAGTAGCCGAAGCCGAAACCGGTGTCGAGCGGACTGCTCGCGGACACCACCCCGCACCGCTCGGGCAGCGCCCTGCCGCCGACGGTCTGGCCGCCGCCCAGCAAATCCTGGGCCTTCTCGGTCGAGGCGATCAGCCGCCGGGCGCGGGTCTCGTCGCCGCGTGCCCCGCGGTCGCGCAGGGCGAGGGCCAGGTGGGCGGTCCCCTCGAACCACACGCCGTTGCGGTCGGGTCTGGGCTGCCCGGACGCGATCGGCGCGTCCTCGTTCGCCAGCAGGCTCGCCGAACTGAAGGTCACGCCCTCGTACGACTGCCCTGCGGGCACGGTGCTGTTGGTGCGCCCGGAGTGGTCCGAGACGGCCAGCTCGGCCGCCGCCCAGTCCAGGGAGCGGGAGTGGCGGGAGGAGCCCAGCGCCAGGTGGGTCCAGGTCTGGGTGTCCTCCGGGACCGGGGACCGGTTCACCGTCTCCCCGTCGTTCGTGCCCGTGTAGAAGAAACCCCCGGACGGCTCCCACATCCGCAGGACGAACGCCTCGGCACGGCCGCGGCGCTCCCGCCACACCCGGTCGCCGGTGAGCCGGGCGAGCCGGCCGAACAGGCAGACCAGGTCGGTGTTGTGCTCGGTGGAGGTGAAGGGCAGTTTCCGGTTCGCCCCGTCCACCCCGAACTTGTAGCCGCCCAGCGGCTCGCCGGTGCGGCCGTTGCGCTCGATCCACTCGCCGATGCGCACGGCGCCCGTGAGGTAGCGGCGCGCCCCGGTACGCCGGGCCAGGGCGCTCAGGGCGATGCCCGCCCAGGCCATGTCCCCCACGGCCGTGCCGGTGAAGCCGAACTGCGTGCCGACGTTGGCCGTTCCGTCGGCCCGGACGAACCCGTCGGGCTGGGGCGTCCCGTCGTAGAAGGTGTACGGCCCGGTGTTGTACGCCTGCCGCAGCCGGCCGTCGTCGTACGCCGGGTCGTGGAGCTGGGCGTACAGCAGGGCGTCGCCCAGGGTGCGGGCGCGGGCCAGGCCTCCCCGGGTGCCGGTGGCGAGGTGGGCCAGGATCGCCAGGGCGTTGTCGTAGGTGAACGCGGTGCTGAACAGACCGGCCTGGTCGGTGTAGCTCTGGGTGAGGCGGACGGTGCCGTTGCCGGGGTGGGCGTCCATGGCGGCGGCGAGGAAGGCGTGCCCCCGGGCCGGGGCCGAGGCGTGGTGCCGGCCGGCCGGACCGGCCGCGACGGCCTGCCCCGAGCCGGCGGCGGTGAGGGCCGCGGCGCCGATGCCGAGTCCGGCCCCGATGAGCGAACGCCGGCCGAGGGCCGGGCCTGGTCTGCCAGTCATGGATCTCCCTTTGAGAGCGCTCTCAGACAGTGGCCGCCATTGTGCTGGCGGCAGGGAGACGGGTCAACGCCCGGTGCCGAACGGCCGGTTCACCGGCGGGTGGTGGCCCCCGGGCGGGCCGAGGGGGTCACTCGCACACGATCTCGTCGCGCGGTGTGTAGTGGGTGCGGTACGGCTCCCGGCGCACTTCCCGGCCGCCGTCGTGGAAGACGCGCTCCACCGTGACGTCGAACCCCTCGAGCGGGGTCTGCGGTACGCACTCCTTGTCGTGGCTGACGTGCTTGCCCGGCTTCTTCACCGCGGTGCGCGGGCCCGTGACCGACGTGATCTCGTCGTACTTGCGGGTGCCGAGGAAATTGACGGTCACGGACGTGTCCGTCGACTCGGCCTGGATGTAGAGGGCCTTGCCGGAGTCGTTGGTGAACCGCAGGTCCAGGCTGCCCCAGGCGACGGTCGCCTCGCGGCCCTCCGGGTAGCGCTCGATGTAGAACGAGTGCGCGCCGTGCTCCACCGGCTTGACCCCGGCGAAGAACAGCGCGTTGTAGAGCGTCGTCGCCACGGACGACACACCGCCGCCGGACGCCTTGGTGTACTTGTCGTTCAGGATGATGATCCCGTCGACGAATCCGTTGGCCTCGGTGCGTTCCCCGACCGTCCGGTTGAAGCTCCAGGTCTCGCCGGGCCTGACGAGCGAGCCGTTGATCAGTTCCACGGCCCGGCCGATGTTCCTGGTGCGGTACTCGGCCGGTTCGAAGTCGACCGTGAAGGAGGACATCGTCTGCGTCAGTCCCAGCTGCGCGGCGTTCTCGCGGGTCACCTCGGGCCGGGTCGTGCGGACCTCCACGGTGCCCGCGCGGCCGTCGCCCTTCGCGGTGAGCAGCGGCAGCACCGCCTTGCCCAGGGCCTCGCCGGTGACCTCGTGACCGAGCGTGGCGTCCTTGGCGATCACGGCCTTGTCGCCGTCGGCGCGCAGCTCGGCGTCGGCGGCGGTCGTGGTGATCCGGTCCAGCGGCCGGTCCACGGCGGGATCCTCCCGCAGGCCCTTCTCGTCGAGCCGGGGGTGCAGCCGGCCCCTGTCGTCCGGCCGCATGGTCAGGTGGGCGCCCAGGACCTCCCGGGGCACCGTGAAGCGCTCGCCGGCCGCGGTGAGCGTGACGGGCGCCGACACGGCGGGCTCCGCGAAGGCGCGTACCGCCCGGCGCACCTCGCCGGCCGTGACCGCGGGCCGGGTCTCCCGGACGGGCAGAGCAGTGGGGGAGCGGAGGTCCTGCCGCACGAAGGCCGCGCGCAGGGCACCGACCGCCGCGTCGACGTCGAGGGCGTATCCGGTGCGTGGCGTGGTCTGCTCGACCCGACCGCCGTCGAACCCGACGGCCCCGTCGTGGACCTTCTGGTCCAGGCGCTTCGCAATCCCGCCGAGCGCCGCCCGGGCCTTGCCCTCGTCCACGCGCACCACCGGTTCGACGGTGCCGCCCGAGCGGAAGAGCCCCCGGAAGACGCTGACCGGATCGGTGCCGCTGCGGGAGGCCCGGTCGACGGTCCCCTGGATGTCCCAGGAGAGTCCCGCGCGCTCCGGATCGACCGTCCCCGTCCGCTCGCCGACCTTCACGGGCAGGTCCCGGGCAGCGGGCGCGCCCAGGTCCCGTTCGAGCTTGCGCACCGCCTCCGCGCGGCTCAGACCGCCGATCTCCACACCGCGCACCGTCGTGCCCGAGTCGATCTCCCCGCCCGTGACCGCCAGCCCGGCCAGATACAGACCGCCGATGCCCAGGGCCAGCGTGCCCCCGGCCAGGGCGACGGACGGGACGGAGGCTATTCGAGGGCGCATGGGTCTCCAGACGATCGGTACGAGGGCGCACCCGGTGACGCGACGCTGCTGCGGGCAAACGAGTCAAACCTACCCACACACCTCCGGTGGAACGGTATGGCGTAGACCACTTATGTCCGAGATCATTCCGAAACGGCCCCTGGCCGGGAGGCGGGCTGTCCGGCCACAGACTGGTAACGGCAAACAACTGTCCGGTAGTTGCTGCCGTCTAGCTCGGCATGAAGATCTCATTCCTGATCCACAACGCCTATGGGATCGGAGGGACGATCACCACCACGTTCAACCTGGCCGCGGCGCTGGCCGAGCGGCACGAGGTGGAGGTGGTCTCCGCGCTGCGCCACCGGGAACGCCCCCTGCTGACCCCCCACCCGGCCGTCCGGCTGCGGGCCCTGGTCGACCTGCGCACCGAGGCGGATCATCCGCAGCACCGCAAGCCGGCACGGGTGTACCCGGCCGCCGAGTACCGCCACGGCCAGTACAGCGAACTCACCGACCAGCGCATCGGCGAGCACCTCCGGACGCTCGACGCCGACGTCGTCATCGGCACCCGCCCGGGGCTCAACGTGCACATCGCCCGGCAGGCACCCCGGCACGTCCTGCGCGTCGGCCAGGAGCACCTCACCCTGGACAACCACTCGCCGCGGCTGCGCACCGCCCTGCGGCGCGCCTATCGCGGGCTCGACGTGATCACCACCGTCACAGAGGCGGACGCCGCCGCCTACCGGCGCAAGATGTGGCTGCCCGGCGTCCACGTGGAGGCACTGCCGAACAGCGTCCCCGACCCCGTCCTGCCGCCGGCCGACGGCACGGCCCGCATCGTGGTCGCCGCCGGCCGGCTGGTCCCGGTCAAGCGCTACGACCTGCTCATCGAGGCATTCGCCCAGGTGGCGGCGGTGCACCCGGACTGGCAGCTGCGCATCTACGGCAAGGGCGAGGAGCAGCCCCGGCTGCGCGCACTCATCGAGCGGCTCGGGCTGTGGAACAACGTGTTCCTGATGGGGGCCGCCACGCCCATGGAGGCCGAGTGGGCCAAGGCGTCCATCGGGGCCGCCGCCTCGAACTTCGAGCCGTTCGGCATGACCATCGTCGAGGCCATGCGCTGCGGACTGCCAGTCGTCAGCACCGACTGCCCGTACGGGCCCGGCGAGATCATCGCGGACGGAGCCGACGGCCGCCTGGTCCCGGTCGGCGACCGCGACGCCCTGGCCGCCGCGCTGCTGGAGCTCGTCGGCGACGACGAGCGGCGCCGCCGCATGAGCCGCACCGCACTGGAGAACTCCCGCCGCTTCGCCCCCGGCCCCGTCGTCGCCCAGGCCGAGCGCCTGCTGGAGAACGCCGCCGCGGCGAGAAGGGCGGCGGGGCGGTCCGCACGACCGCGCCGGCCGGCGGGCAGCGCCCTGACCGGACGCGCGCACGCGGCCCGCGACGCGGCCCGCACCGCCGCGTCGGGCGTCCTGCGCGCGCTCCGGAAGGGCCGCCGATGAGCACGACGGCACCCGGAGGACGTACCGGACGGGGAGCGCGCGCATGTGCGGCGGGGGCGACAGCCCCGGCGGGCGCAACCCGCACCGCGGAAACGAAGGGCGAGGCGGGCGAGACGCCCCTGGCAGGCGCGAGCGGCGCCGTCGACGGGGCGGACGCGGTGGACACGGCAGGGACGACGAGCGGGGCGGGCATGGCGGGCATGGCGGGCAGGACCGGGGCAGTGGACGAGGCGGTCGCGACGGCGGGGGAGAGCGGGCAGCAGGAGTACGAGACGCGGGCCGACTGCACCGTGGACCCGGACGGAAGGATCACCTTCCGTCTCCCGCCGGTCCCGGCCCCCCACCCCCGGCTCCTGCTCCGGCCGCGCCCCAAGAAGGGGCGGCCCGGGACCGACAGCCGCCTCCTCGACCTGGAGGCCGAGCGGCCCGACGGCCCCTTGAGCGCGGTGCTCCCGCCCCACCCGGCCCTCGCCGAGGGACGCTGGGACACCTACCTGATCCCCGGGCCCGACACCGAACCGGTGCGGCTGCGCCCCGGCCTGCGCGATCTGCGCGCCCTGGTGGACGGCCACCTCCGCGACCGCACCTCGCCCGTCGCCGTCCGCATCCCCTACGCGACCAAGGACGGCTTCCTGGCCCTCAGGACGTGGCTGCGCACCGTCCACGCGGAGGCCGGGACGGTGGATGTCACCGATCGGGACGTCACGGTCGCGGTCCGGCTGCACGGCGCGCGGCTCGCCGAGGACGCCCTCGTGGAACTGCGCCTGCGCGGCACCGGCACGGTGCACACCCTCCGCCCCCGGGTCGACGAGGACGGCAAGGACTTGTCGTTCACCGCCGGCCGGGACGCGACGGCCGACGTGAGCGGGGGAGCGGACCAGGTCTGGGACGCCTTCGTACGGCCCACGGCCGGCGCCGCCGCGGTCAGGGTCGCCCGGCTGCTCGACGACATCGCCGACCGCAAGCACGTGCACGTCTACCCGGAGATCCGCTCCGAGGGCTCCACCCTGCGCCCCTACTACACGGTCGACAACGACTTCTCGATCTCGGTGTCGCGGGAATCATGACATGCCCGAAATAAAATTCCCTGGCGTTTTCCATGGGTTTTTCGTTCCCGCGCGGCAACGGTCATGTGTGGGTTCTGTGCAAAGGCTTCGGAGAAATGCAGGTGCGGGCGCGTGGGCAACACCGCTGAATCATCAGGGGACTTGCGGTCATAACCAAACTCACGTACCTAGATGAATCATGAACCTGTTCAACCGCGTCGTGCCGGCCCGCCGTCAGGCGCCGACCGTCCCCCCACAGCGCCCCGGCGGCGCGGCGTCCCCCACCGCCGTGCATCCGAACCCCCACCTGGCGGATCTCACCGGTGAGTGGGTCGTCGACCCCGCCCACAGCAGGATCGGCTTCTCGGTCCGGCACGCCATGGTGACGACCGTGCGCGGCTGTTTCCTGGAGTACGAAAGCCGGCTCCACTTCGACGCGGACGACCCCACCCGCTCACGTGCCGACGTCACGCTGTTCACCGCCAGCGTGGACACGGGGGTCGAGCAGCGCGACGCCCACCTGGTCGGCCGGGACTTTCTCGACGCCGCGGCGTATCCGCGGATGCGCTTCACCAGCACGTCGGTGGAACAGGCCGGTGCCGATCTCTTCCGCATGGCGGGAGAACTCACCATCCGCGGCATTTCCCGGCCGGTCGTGCTCGACATGACCTACATCGGCAAGGTCACCGACCCGTTCGGCTACGACCGGGCGGGCTTCGACGGCACCACGACCATCAACCGGTCCGACTGGGGCCTGACGTACAACAGCAGGCTCGCCGAGGGCGGCGCGATGGTGAGCGAGAAGGTGCGCCTTCAGTTCGACATCGCGGCCATCCGTACGACGCCGACCGCCGGCTGAGGCGGGAGCCGGGAGCGGGGCCGGTCCCGGCGGCTCCGCGGGCGTCAGCCGGGCTCGTCGCCCCCGGTCACGACGCGGAACGCGGCCGGGCCGACCGCGAGCGTCCCGTCGCTCAGCGGGGTGCACCGCACACCGCCCCGGCCGCGCAGGGCCCGCTGCGCCCCGGGGCCGACGGTCACGTCCATCCACGCGCAGGGCCGTGCGGGCCGCCGCACCGCGAACAGCACCGGCCCCGCGCCGCAGTCGAGGGAGATCGTCGCGCCGATGTACGCGTCGATGTCCACGCCCCGCAGCAGGACGTTGCGCCGTGTGTGCCGGAGGTCGGCGCCCTCCGGGAGGTGCTCGGCGGCCATGAGGGTCACCGCCGCGTCGCGGTGGGCGGGCCGGGCGTAGTAGCGGTCGCCCACCAGTCCCAGTCCGCGGCGCACCTCGACGCCGGTGACGCGTTCGTCGGCGGGGCCGGGGGAGGGGCCGTCCGACGGCCGCCCGGCCAGCCGGTGCGCGGGCGACACCAGCAGCTGCACCACCTCGACCCGGCTCATGCGGCCCAGCGTACGTCCCGCCTACCGGCGCGGACCGGCCCGGCCGGACGTCAGTCCTCCTGCTGCCGCCCCGAAGCGGCCTCCTCCGACCGGCCGCGGACGTCCGCCGCATCGCCCGCGGTGAGATGGCCGAGCACCTCCACCAGCTCCTGGCAGGCGCGCTCCACCGAGCGGCGGGTATGGATCTGCTCGGTGATCACCGCGGAGAGGATCAGCGCCGTGAGCGCCATCGCGCCGTTGAAGGTCTGGAGCTTGAGCATCACCTCCACCCGGTTCAGCCGTTCGAAGGGCCCCACGTGGTCGGTCGCCGCCACGGTGGCCATGACCGAGGCGAACAGCGCGCACAGCATGCTGCCCGCGAGCTGGAAGCGCAGCGCCGTCCAGATCAGCAGGGGGTAGACGAGGTAGAGCAGGCTGACCGAGCTGCGCGCGGCCACGGGCAGCAGGCAGCAGGCGACGACCGTCAGGCCCAGGGCCTCCTTCCAGCGCGACAGGGGCAGCGGCCGCCGCACCCGGGCCAGCAGGAGCAGGACCGGTGTGACGAGCAGGACGCCCATCGCGTCCCCGACCCACCAGGCCAGCCACACCGGCCAGAAGCCCGCCCACGCGAGCTGCCCCGTGGCGACCAGGACGCCCGCGCCGGTGGTCGAACTGATCAGCATGGCGGTGAACGCGCCCAGGAACACCAGGGCGAGCCCGTCCCGCAGCCGTGCGAGGTCGGTGCGGAAACCGGCCCGGCGCAGCAGCAGGTACCCCACGACGGGTGCGGCCGTGTTGCCCGCCAGGATGCCGAGCACCGACGGCGTCAGGGAGGTGAGGGACAGGATGACGAAGAAGGCCCCCAGGGCGATCCCCGGCCAGCAGCGCAGCCCGAGCAGCAGCAGGCAGGCGACCGCCACGCCGGTGGGAGGCCAGATCGGGGTGACCACCGCGCCCTCGACGACCAGTTCCCGCAGCAGGCCCAGCCGGCCCGACGCGTAGTAGCAGGCGGCGACGGCCAGCGTCTCCAGAACGACGCGGGCGGGCTTGCGCAAGTCCTGGCCACCGACCACCACAGCGACCATGAGACACCGGGGCCGCCTCCGGGGCGAGACGGGAGCGGGTGTCCTGCGGCCCTATGGCTGAGCGTCCGGCCCGTCGAGGCCCACCACCAGGACGGCGGCGTCGTCGTCGTGCCCCACGCGCTCGGCGCCCTTGATCACGGCCGCGGCCAGGGCGTCCACGTCCATGCCCGTCGCGGCCGCGTCGCCGGCGAGCCGGGCCACCCGGTCGAGCCCCTCCTCCAGGGGCATCGAGGGGCCTTCCACCACCCCGTCCGTCAGCAGCACGAACACCCCGCCGGTCGTCAGCTCGTACCGGGTCACCGGGTAGGGCACACCCGCCTGCACGCCGAGGGGAGGCCCGCCCGCGTCCTCGGCGACACCGCACGCGCCGCCGGCCCTCGCCCAGACGCACGGCAGGTGCCCCGCGCGAGCGCTCTCCACGACGCCGGCACACGGGTCGAGACGCATGAACGTGCAGGTCGCGAAGAGGTCCGAGCCCAGCGACAGGAGCAGGTCGTTGGTCCGGGCGAGCAGTTCCCCCGGCTCACCGGTGACCGAGGCCAGGGCCCGCAACCCCGCCCGCACCTGGCCCATGAACGCGGCCGCCTCGATGTTGTGGCCCTGCACGTCCCCGATGGTCAGGCCGATGCGGCCGTCGGCGAGGGTGAACGCGTCGTACCAGTCGCCGCCCACGTTCAGTCCGTGGCAGGCGGGCGTGTAGCGCACCGCCAGGCGCAGCCGCCGGACGCTGGGCAGGTCCCGGGGGAGCATGCCGCGTTGCAGCGCGATCGCCAGCTCCACCTGCGACCGCTGCACCTCGGCCTGGGCGCGGGCCTGGGCCGTCAGGGCGCCGAGCCGGACCAGCAGCTCGTCGCCGTCGTCGGTCGTGCCGGTGCGGAACATGGATCACTCCGGCAAAGAGGGCCACCGTCGGGGACGGCCCCGGGGTCGAATCACCCTATTGGCGTCCATAGGATGATACTCAGTCCGGGGTGGCCGGACGACTCCACGCCTCCGCCCGACGCCGACCGGGGTCCCCGTCGCCCTGCCCGGTCCGCCGCCCCACCGCCGCCAGCACGAACGTCACGCTGATCAGCAGCGCCCAGGCGCCGAACTTCTCCACGCCCACCGGCTCCCAGCCGTGCTGCTGGTAGGGGTAGCGCCAGGCCCCCACCAGGGTGGCGAGGTTCTCCGCCACCCACAGGAAGAAGCCGATCAGCACGAACGACAGTGCGAGCGGCATCCGCCACCGCACGCCCCGGACCGTGAAGCGCACCGAGGTGCCCAGGGTGACGGCGAGCAGCAGCGCGGCCAGCGCCCAGCGCACGTCCGGCAGCCAGTGGTGGCTGAAGAAGTTGACGTAGATGCCCAGCGCCACGACGGCCGTCGCCCGCGGGCGGTAGCGCACCAGCTCCAGGTCGAACAGGTGCCAGGCTCGGCACAGGTAGCTGCCGACGGCCGCGTACAGGAACCCGCCGTACAGCGGCACCCCGGCGAACTTCAACACCGCCGGCTCGGGATAGCTCCACGACCCGAGGGACACCTTCACCAGCTCGAAGGCCAGCCCGATGGCGTGGCAGGCCGCGATGACGGCGATGTCCCGGCCGGACTCCCACCCGCGCGCCCAGAACACCAGCGTGAGCAGCACCCCGTAGACCACGAGCAGGTCGTAGCGGGCCACGGGCAGGTCGGGCAGCAGCGTGGACGCCGCCACGCCCGACAGCAGGGCGATGGCGAACGCGCAGGCACGCGTCTGCGTCCAGGCGAAGTCGAGCAACTGGCGGACCGGTGCGGCCGGCAGGCCGGTGGTGCTTGCGGGGATCATGGTGCCCAGTAGGACGGTCCTCGGCGCCCGCCGGTTGCAGCCGCCTCACGGGCCCGTGGGGGCGTGCAGGATCAGGCGGAGCACCGCGGCCGGAACCCCGGCCGCCGGGGACGTGGGAAGCCAGGCGGCGCCGACGCGTCCGCGCGGGGGAGCGGGCCGCGACTACGCCAGGCGGGGCGGCCCGCGCAGCGGGAACCCGGCGTCCCGCGTCGGCCGCCCTACGGTGGCCTGGTGCGATCCGTTCCTCTGTGGGCCCTGCTCTCCTCGGCGTGCGCGCCCGTCGTCCTGATCCTGGGCTGGCTGGTGACGGCGTCCCTCCAGGGCTCCACGTACGACCCGGTCGCCCAGACCATCAGCGTCCTGGCGGCGCCCGGGACAACGGGCTCCTGGGTCATGACGGCGGCGTTCGTCGCGCTGGGCGTCTGCCACCTGCTCACCGCGTGGGGGCTGCGGCCCGCTGCCGCCGCCGGGCGGATCGCCCTCGCGGGCGGTGGTGTCGCGGCCCTCGCGGTGGCCCTCTTCCCGGCGCCGAGCAGCGGGGGGTCCCTGCGCCACGGTTCGGTGGCCGTGGCCGGGTTCGTCCTCCTGGCCGCGTGGCCCGTCCTGGCCGCCCGCTCCGGCCGGGGCGCCCCCTGGGCCCTGCGACCGGTCCCGTCCCTCGGTGCGACGGTGGTGATGGCGCTGGGGGCGGGCTGGTTCCTGCTCGAGCTCCATCTCCAGGGCGCCATGGGGGTGGCCGAACGCGCCGTCACCACCCTGCAGTCGGTCTGGCCCTTCGTGGTCGTCCTGTCCTGCGTCCGCCCGGCGGTCCGGCCCCGCGACCGACGCGCCGGCGCAGATGCGGAGCGTCACCTGGGTTCCCGCTGACACGGCGTCGGTGGAATCACCGCGTCCAAGTGATTGACAGGTACGTACCAAGGCGCGACCCTCGGCTTTGAGAGCGCTCTCAACCCTCCCGGATCAGCCATCCGCCGAACGGAGGCAGAGCATGCCATGGACACTCCGACGACGGGCAGCCGCCCTCGCGCTGACGCTCAGCACGGTGCTCGCCGGCTCGGTGCTCGCGACCGGTGCGAGCACCCCCGCCCATGCGGCCGTCCCGGCCACCATCCCCCTGAAGATCACCAACAACTCGGCCCGCGGTGAGCAGGTGTACATCTACAACCTGGGCACCGAACTGTCGACCGGCCGGCAGGGCTGGGCCGACGCGAACGGCACCTTCCATCCCTGGCCCGCGGGCGGGAACCCCCCGACCCCGGCCCCCGACGCCTCGATCCCCGGCCCCGCGGCAGGCCAGTCGACGACGATCCGCATGCCGAAGTTCTCCGGCCGCGTCTACTTCTCCTACGGCCAGAAGCTCGTCTTCAAGCTCACCACCGGCGGACTGGTCCAGCCCGCCGTCCAGAACCCGACCGACCCCAACCGCAACATCCTGTTCAACTGGTCGGAGTACACGCTCAACGACGCCGGCCTGTGGATCAACAGCACCCAGGTCGACATGTTCTCGGCGCCGTACGCGGTGGGCGTGCAGCGGGCCGACGGCAGCACCGCCACCACGGGCCGGCTCAAGCCCGGTGGCTACACCGGGTTCTTCAACGCCCTGCGGGGCCAGCCCGGAGGCTGGGCCAACCTGATCCAGACCCGCTCCGACGGCACCGTCCTGCGCGCCCTCTCCCCGCTGTACGGCCTGGAGACCGGGGCGCTGCCCGCCTCCGTCATGGACGACTACATCAACCGCGTCTGGCAGAAGTACTCCACGTCGACCCTCACGGTCACCCCCTTCGCCGACCAGCCGGGCACCAAGTACTACGGCCGGGTCTCCGGCGGCGTCATGAACTTCACCAACGGCGCGGGGACGGTGGTCACCAGCTTCCAGAAGCCCGACGCCTCCTCGGTCTTCGGCTGCCACAGGCGACTCGACGCCCCCAACGACCAGGTCCGCGGACCGATCTCCCGCACCCTCTGCGCCGGCTTCAACCGCTCCACCCTGCTGGTCAACCCCAACCAGCCCGACGCCGACGCCGCGAACTTCTACAAGGACGGCGTCACCAACCACTACGCCCGCAAGATCCACGCCCAGACGGCCGACGGCAAGGCGTACGCGTTCGCCTTCGACGACGTGGGACACCACGAGTCCCTGGTCCACGACGGCAGTCCGCGTCAGGCCTACCTCACCCTCGACCCCTTCAGCTGACCCGTGGGTGCGGCGTGCGCCCCACTCCCGCCGCACCCCGTACGGCACCCACCTCCCTCCCCGGCGCCACCGGCACCGCGCGACCCGTTCGCGCGGTGCCGGCGACCGCCCCGGGCAGGTCAGCGGGAAGGGCCGGATCCGCCCGAACCGCCGGCTCCGACGGTCTCGCCGAGCGAGCCGGCGCGGGCCCGGAACGTGCGGCGGTAGGCGTCGGGCGGTACCCCCACCGTGCGGTGGAAGTGCCGGCGCAGGGTCGTGGCCGTACCCATGCCGGTGGCCGTGGCCACCGCGTCGACGGTGTGGTCCGTGGTCTCCAGCAACTCCTGCGCACGGCGGATGCGCTGGGTGAGCAGCCAGCGCAGCGGGGTGGTGCCCGTCACCGACCGGAAGTGGCGGCCCAGGTTGCGCGCGCTCATGCCGGCCCGGCGGGCCATGTCCTCCACCGTGATCGGCCGGTCCAGCCGCTGGAGCGCCCAGGGAAGGACCTCGGACAGCGGGTGGCTGCCCGGCTCGGGCACCGGAGTGGTCACGAACTGCGCCTGTCCGCCGTCGCGGTGCGGCGGGACGACCAGACGGCGGGCGAGCGTGTTGGCCACCGCCGCACCGTGGTCCAGCCGCACCAGGTGCAGGCACAGGTCCATCGCGGCGGCCTTGCCCGCGGAGGTCAGCACCCTGCCCTCGTCCACGTACAGCACGTCCGGGTCCACCTTCACCAGCGGGTGCCGCGCGGCGAGTTCCCGCGTGTGCGCCCAGTGCGTGGTCGCACGCCGGCCGTCCAGCAGCCCCGCCGCGGCCAGGACGAAGGCGCCCGTGCACAGGGAGGCGATCCGCGCCCCCGCCTCGTGGGCCGCGCGCACCGCGTCGACCAGATCGGCCGGCGGCTTCCGGTCGATGTCCGCCCAGCCCGGAACGATCACCGTGTCGGCGCGCGCCAGCCGGTCGAACCCGTCGTCGGGCTCCAGGCGGAAGCGACCGGCCCGCACGGCCTGCGGACCGCAGATCCGCAGCCGGTACCACGAGGCGTCGGCGTCGGTACCGGCCCCGCCGAAGACCTCGCAGGCCAGCGCCAGTTCGAAGTGCAGCATGCCGTCGGTGACGGCCAGCGCGACGGTGGTCATGTCCGAAAGTGTAGGGGGAGTGGCGTTCCGGACAGTCGTGGCGAGCGCCGGCCGCCGCCAGGATGTCCGGGACGGATCACCGCGGAGCACAAAAGCGCAGGGGGAACCATGGCAGTGGGTCGGACGGCAGCGGTGTTCGGGGCCTACGGGCACACCGGACGGTTCGTGGTCGCGGAGCTGGCGCGGCGCGGGTTCGTCCCCGTCCTGTCCGGCCGGGACGCGGACAAGCTCACGGCGATGGCGTGGGAGACGGGAGGGGAGGCCCGCCCGGCGTCGGTGACGGACCGGGCGTCGCTCGACCGGGCCCTGGCCGGCACGGCGGCGGTGATCAACTGCGCGGGCCCGTTCGCCGTGACCGCCGGCCCCGTGGTGGAGGCGGCACTGCGCGCCGGCATCCCGTACCTGGACGTCGCCGCCGAGATCGAGGCCAACGCCGACACCTTCACCCGGTTCGCCGGGCGTGCGCGGCAGGCCGAGGCGGTGGTCGTCCCGGCGATGGCCTTCTTCGGTGGACTCGGCGACCTGCTGGCCACCGCGGCCATGGGGGACTGGACCGCGGCCGACGAGGCGCACATCGCGTACGGGCTCAGCAGCTGGCACCCCACCGCGGGGACGCGCACCTCGGGCGCGGTCTCGCGGGAGCGGCGGGACGGACGGCGGGTCCGCTTCGCGCAGGGACGCCTGGAGTACCGCGAGGACACCCCGCCTACTCTGGAGTGGGACTTCCCGGGCCCCTTGGGCCGCTGCCCGGTGATCGGGGAGTTCACCATGGCCGACGTCGTCACGATCCCCAGTCACCTGGCGGTCCCGGACGTGTGCACGTACATGACGGTGGAGGCGGCCCGGGACCTCGCGGCCCCGGACACCCCGGCACCGGCGGCCGTCGACGGGAGCGGCCGGTCCGACCAGACGTTCGTCGTGGACGTGGTCGTGCGCTCGGGCGGCGCCGAGCGGCGGGCCGTGGCCCGCGGACGGGACATCTACGCCGTCACCGCTCCGCTGGTGGTGGAGGCGCTCGAGAGGGTGCTCACCGGACGGGCCCGCGCCGTCGGCGTGGTGTCCGCCGGCCAGGCGTTCGACGCGCCGGACTTCCTGCGCGCGCTGTCGCCGCACGTCACCGTGGAGCCGCGTCCGTGACGCGCGGCCGCCCCCTGGCGGCCGGCCGGTTCAGGCCGTCTCGATGCCGAGGTCCGCCGCTGCCTCCCGGCGGGGGCTTCGGGTCATGCTCCGGAAGCGGCGGGCGCGGGAGACGGCTTCCGGCAGGGTCGGCGCGACCGGCATGACACCGGTCAGCCCGAGCGTCTGAAGACGCCACCGCAGGTGCTCGTCCGGCACGGCCACGAGCAGCGCGCCCCCGGCCGCCTCCAGCCGCTGCCAGAACGCCAGCAGGACGGTGATGCCGGTGGAGTCGATGTAGTCCACGGGCGTGGTGTCCAGGACCAGGTAGCGGCAGCCATCGTCGAGCAGTTCCTCGCCCGCGGCGCGGACATCGGCACTGGTGAAGAAGTCGACGTCCTCGGGCAGCGCCGCGACGGCCAGATCCTCCTCGCGGCTGATCAGCGTCAGCACGATCGTCCCTCCTCCTCGTGCTCGGTCCATGGCTCCCCGGCCCAGGGTCGCCCGTGTCGGTCGTACGTCGGTCGTACGTCGGTCGAGACTATGCGAGAAACTCCGGTCAGAACGCCGGCTGCGGCCCGTGGCCCCCCGGCGCCGGGGGAAGGCCCAGCTCGGCCATCACCTGTTTGCCGCCCTCGACGGTGATGGTACGGAACTGCTCGCACAGGCGGGTGATGAGGTGGAGTCCGTGACCGCCCACGCGCCTGGGGTCGGGGAGGCGCGGTGTGGGCGCCTCGGACGAGCTGTCGCGGACGGTGATCCGCAGCCGGCCGGGCGAGAGCACCTCGAGGAGGAGACCGCCGGGTCCCGGCGCGTGACGCAGGGCGTTGGTGACGAGCTCGCTGACGACGATCTCGGCGTCCTGGCTGATCCGGGGGTCGCGGTGGTGACCGGCCCGCGCCAGCAGACCGCGTACCGCGTTGCGTGCGTCGGCTATGGATGTTCCCTCGGAGCCCCAGACGGCGCCGAAGCGCGGGGGCGTCACCGGGGTGCGAGCATCCGTCACGTGATTCCTCGGCGGAATGACCATGGGGGGTTCCTGTGCGGTGAGGCTGCCTTCGATCACTGATCGTTTCTGTCGGACGGTTTCCGCTTACCCACTGTGGCCGCATTCATGAGGGGGACCGCCGCATTCATGATGGGGACCGCCGCGCGAGGTCACCGGCGGCCGGACCGGAGCGGGTGCGGACCGCCCGGGCGCACCCGTGCCCGGCAGTCCGCACGAAAGACACGCCCGCCGGCAGTAGGCTGATCGGCAACTGCTCGACACCGACGTCACGTCCGCACCGCGACCGCGTCCGTGACCGCCCCGGGGGAGGGGCCGGCCGGGGCGGAGGGGACGCCGTCACCGCACGCAGACCGACGTGGCATGCGGCGGCGTCAGGCGGCGGTTTCGGGGCAGACAGAGGCATATGTCGCGGACCAGGGGCGTCCGCAGTGTTCGGCATGGAATGGGCGTGGAAGTGGTTCCGGAAGCGGGCGGGCATGGAGGGGGGTGTCGTGTGGAGCGCTCCGACGGGGCCGGCCACGGACCGGCGCCGGTGACGGGTGCGGGTGACGTGTTCGCCGCCGACCGCGAGGTGGGCGGCGACCTCGCCCGGGTGGACTGGGCCAACACGCCCCTCGGCCCGCCGCAGCAGTGGCCGCAGAGCCTTCAGACCGCCGTCAGCATCCTGCTGTCCTCCCGCTTCCCCATGTGGATGGCGTGGGGCGAGCAGCTGACCTTCTTCTGCAACGCGGCCTACCGGCGCGACACCCTCGGCCGCAAGTACCCCTGGGCCCTCGGCCGGCCCGCCAACGAGGTGTGGGCGGAGATCTGGGGCGACATCGGTCCCCGCATCGAGACCGTGCTGCGCACCGGCGAGGCCACCTGGGACGAAGGGCTGCTGCTGTTCCTGGAGCGCTCCGGCTACAGCGAGGAGACGTACCACACCTTCTCCTACAGCCCCCTGCGCGACGACGCCGGCGACGTCGTCGGCATGCTCTGCGTGGTCAGCGAGGACACCGAGCGGGTGATCGGCGAACGGCGCATGGCCACCCTGCGGGACCTGGGGTCCGACCCGAGCGTGATCCGCACCGAGCGGGAGGTGCTGGCCTTCGCCGACCGTCAGCTGTCCCGCAACCGCCGGGACCTGCCCTTCACGCTGACCTACCTCTTCGACGGCGACGACGCCCGGCTGAGCGGTTCGACCGGCATCGGCCCGGGGCACCCGGCGGCGCCGGCGCTCCTGCGCGCCGGCGACCCCGACGGGGTGTGGCCCGCGGGCGCACTGGCCCGGGGCGAGACGGTCCTGGTGCCGCTGACCGGTGACCACTTCGCCGACCTGCCCGCCGGCGACTGGCCCGAGCCGCCCGAGCAGGCGCTGGTCGTCCCGCTGCTCCAGCAGGGCAGCACCCCCTACGGCTTCTGCGTCGCCGCGCTCAACCGCTACCGCGAGCTCGACGACGGCTACCGCGGCTTCGTCGAGCTGACGGCGGGGCACATCGCCTCCGGCATCGGCAGCGCCCGCGGCTACCAGGCCCAGCAGCGGCGGGCCGAGGAACTCGCCGAGCTGGACCGCGCCAAGACCACCTTCTTCTCCAACATCAGCCACGAGCTCCGCACCCCGCTGACGCTGATCATGGGACCGACCGAGGAACTGCGCACCCGGCTCGCCGACGCCGACGAGCCCGTCCGCCGTGAACTGGACGTCATCCACCGCAACGGACTGCGGCTGGGCAAACTCGTCAACACGCTGCTGGACTTCTCGCGCATCGAGGCCGGCCGGATGCAGGCCCGCCACGAACCCGTCGACCTCGCCGCGGTGACGGCGGAGCTGGCCAGCGTCTTCCGCTCCGCGATGGACAAGGCCGGGCTCACCTTCGACGTGGACTGCCCTCCCCTCGACGAGCCGGTCTACATCGACCGCAGCATGTGGGAGAAGGTGGTGCTCAACCTGCTGAGCAACGCCCTGAAGTTCACCTTCGAGGGTTCGGTGGGCGTCCGGGTGCGCCGGTCGGGCGCCGAAGCCGTGGTGAGCGTGTCCGACACGGGCATCGGCGTGCCCGCCGGCGAGATGCCACGGCTGTTCGAGCGCTTCCACCGCATCGAGAACGCCCGCTCCCGCTCCAACGAGGGCAGCGGCATCGGACTGGCCCTGGTCCGGGAGCTGGTGGGCCTGCACGGCGGTTCCATCACCGCACGGAGCAGCGAGGGCGAAGGCACCACGTTCACCATCCGGCTGCCCTTCGGCACCGCCCATCTGCCGCCCGACTCCGTGGTGTCCGAGGCGAGCAGCACCGCGGCCGCCGCCACCGCCGACCCCTTCGTGCAGGAGGCCCTGCGCTGGCTGCCGGCCGGCGGCACCGCCGAGGGCATCGGCGTGCCGACCGCGGCGAACACGGCCGAGACGCAGGCGCCCGGCCCGGCCGGAAGCGCCCGGGTGCTGGTCGCCGACGACAACGCCGACATGCGCGAGTACCTCTCCCGCATCCTCGCCGGAGCCGGGTACGAGGTCCTCACCGTCACCGACGGGATCGAGGCCCTGCACGCCGTCCGCCGCGACCTCCCCGACCTCGTCGTCAGCGACGTGATGATGCCCCGGCTGGACGGCCTCGGCCTGGTGGCCCGGCTGCGCGAGGAGGCCCGCACGGCCGCGGTGCCCGTCCTGCTGCTGTCGGCGCGGGCCGGGCAGGAGGCGTCCATCGAGGGCCTGCACGCCGGTGCGGACGACTACCTCGTCAAGCCCTTCGCCGCCGCCGAACTCCTCGCCCGGGTGCGCGCCAACGTCGAACTGGCCCGGCTGCGCGGCCACCACCTGCGGTGGCGGACGGCCGTCATCGACTCGCTGCAGGAGGCGTTCTTCGTCTGCGACGAGTCCGGCGCGGTCGTGGAGATCAACTCCGCCTTCACCGACATCCTGGGCTTCGGGGCCGAGGACCTCCCGTACGCGCCGATCCACCCCTGGTGGCCCGACCCGGGCACCGACCCCGAGGCGCACCGCCGGGTGGGCGCCGCCTTCGCGAGCCTGCTGAAGGGGGAGCAGGGCTCCTCGACCGTTCCGGTCGCCCACCGTGACGGCCACCGCCTGTGGATAGCGGTCACCTGGAACAGGGCGCAGGACCCCGACACCGGACGGCAGGTCACGGTCGGCACCTTCCGCGACGTCACCGCCGAGCACTACGCCGTCCAGCGCCAGACCGCGCTCGCCGCACTGAGCACGGCCCTGTCGCAGGCCACGAGCCTGCCCGACGCGCTGTCCGGCGCCCTCGCGGAACTCCGGAACCTCTGGCGGGCGCGGAACGTCGTGGCCGCCGTGTTCGACCACGGCGACGTGCCGACCCTCACCGCGACCGACCCCGGCCTCGGCTGGGACGACCTGCCCGCCCAGCGCCAGGACCTGCTCACCGGCCTGCGGCACCTGTCACCGCTCACCCCCGTCCCGGAGGACAACGGCGCCGTCGTCCTGCTGGAGCACCCCCTCGGCCCCCTGGCCCTGTGGATCGACCTCGGCGAGCACCGGCCCTTCACCGGCGAGGACCAGCTGCTGCTCTCCCTGCTCGCCGGACACCTCGCCCAGGGCCTGGTCCGGGCGCACCAGATCGACCAGCAGCGCGAGACCGCCATCGCCCTGCAGCGCGCCATCCTGGGCCCCGCGCGGCTCCCCGACGGGTTCGCCGTGCGCTACGAACCCGCCACCCGCCCGCTGGAGGTGGGCGGCGACTGGTACGACACCGTCGCCCTGCCCGACGGGCGGATCGGCATCGTCGTCGGGGACTGCGTGGGCCGCGGCCTGGAGGCGGCCAGCGTCATGGGACAACTGCGCAGCGCCTGCCGCGCCCTGCTGCTGCGCGAGTCCGGCCCCGCCAGCACACTGATGGCGCTCGACCAGTTCGCCGCGACCGTGCCGGGCGCGCAGTGCACGACGCTGTTCTGCGGTGTCCTCAGCCCCGCCACCGGTGAGCTGACCTACTCCAGCGCCGGGCATCCGCCGGGGATCCTCGCGCACCCCGACGGCGCGATGCGGCTGCTGGACGACGGACGGTCCCTGCCGCTGGCCGTCCGCCCGGGCCGGGAGCGGCCTGAGGCGCACTGCGTCCTGCCCGCGCGCTCCACGCTGCTGCTCTACACCGACGGCCTGGTCGAACGCCGGCGCCGTTCCCTCGACGCCGGCATCGAGGCGGCCGGAGAGGCGGTGCAGGAAGGCCGCGAGGTGCCCGTCGACGACCTCGCCACCGCGCTGATGTCCCGGCTGTCACCGGCCGGCGGCTACGACGACGACGTGGCGCTGCTGCTCTACCGTCACCCGGGCCCGCTGGACCTGTCGTTCCCGGCCGAGTCCGCCCAGCTCGCCCCCGTCCGCCAGGCGCTGCGCGGCTGGCTCGACCAGTGCGACCTGCCCCCGCACGCCGTGCAGAACGTCCTCGTCGCCGCGGGGGAGGCCTGCGCCAACGCGATCGAGCACGGGCACCGCAACGCGCCGGGGGAGGCCGTGCGGCTGCGTGCCGAGGCCCTGGTGGACAGCCTGCGGCTCACGATCGCCGACAGCGGCCGGTGGAAGGTGCCCCAGCCGGAGCTCAACACCCACCGCGGGCGGGGTGTCGCCCTGATGCGGGCCATGATGCAGCGCGTCACCATCACACCCGGCCCGTCCGGCACCACCGTCGACATGCAGATGAGGATCGCCTGATGACCACCCCGCTCACCCTCATCCCGGGCCGGCGCCCCGACGGCACCCCGCGGCTCACGGTCAGCGGCGAGATCGACATGAGCAACGCCGTCTCCCTGGCCGAAGCCCTCGACGCCGGCTCGGGCCCCGTCGAGGTGGACCTGACCGCGGTGGAGTACCTCGACAGCGCCGGGCTCAACGTGCTCTTCGCCCACGCCGACCGGCTGGAGCTCGTCGTCCCCCCGCTGCTGACGCCCGTCCTCACGGTCTCCGGCCTGGCGGAACTGGTCACCGTCCACGCTCGGAACGGCGGGCCACCGCAGCCATGACCCGGGCGTGCCCGCCCCCGCCCGGCCCCGGGGAGCAGGCACCGCCCCTCCCCGCCTCACCCCGCCACGACGCCCCTCAGAAGCACCAGAGCCCCGGCCAGGAGTGATGACAGACGTGTCCGACATGCTCGACATGACCGTCCAGCACCTCAGCGACCGCAGCGCCGTCCTCGCGGTCGCCGGGGACGTGGACCTGCACACCTCGCCCACCCTGCGCGCCCACGCCCTGACCCTGGTCGGCGAGGGGGTGCGGCATCTGGTGCTGGACCTGGCCCGGGTGGACTTCGTCGACTCGACCGGTCTGAGCACCTTCATCACGCTCCTGCACGCGACGCAGCGGCGGAACGGCTCGCTCCACCTCGCCGCCGTCCCCGACCGCCTGATGCGCATGGTGACGATGACCGGCATCTCCCAGCTGCTGCCCGTCCACGCGACGGTGGACGAAGCCGTGGCCGCCGACCCCGGCGCCGGGGCTGTGACCGACGTCGCGGCCGACGCCCCTCGGGACGCGGCCACCCCCGGCTGACACCGTGACCTGCGATGCGTCCGTTTTCCGGAGTGACGCCCACGGAGGCCGGGGCCTCTCGTCCAGGGGCCCGTCTGAGGTACGCTGCCGTGTGCTGTCGGCCCGAGAAGCACGGTATCTCCACGTCTGGAAGGAGCCGGTGAACCCATGCGGGACACACGCCCGACCTCTTCCGGTGGTGAGACCGCGGCCGCCCGTCACGTCGCCGTGAGCTACTCCAGCGACGACGAGTGGGCCGGTCACCTCGTGACCTTCGTACGGGCCGGGCTCGACCGGGGCGAACAGGTGCAGTACTTCGCCGACGCCACGGACCCCGACCGCGTGACGCACGTCCTCACCGAGCACGGTGTCGACGCAGCGGGCGCCCTGCGCCGCGGACAGCTGCTGGTGACCACCGCGGGCGAGACGTACCTGGCCGGATCCGGCTTCGACCCGGACGCCATGATCGGCCTCTGGCAGCAGGCGGTGGACGGCGCGGCCGCCGAGGGCTACCGGAACCTGCGCGTCATCGGGGAGATGTCCTGGGGCACCCGGCGGATACCCGGGGCCGACCGCCTGCTCGAGTACGAGATGCGTATCCACCACGAGGTCTTCGAGCGGTTGCCCCTGACCGCGTGGTGCTTCTACGACCGGCGCCTCTTCCCCGGCGACGCGCTGGCGGCACTGGCCGCTGCGCATCTGAACTGCGCGGACGGCGCGGCCGGGGGCGTCGGCGTACCGACCCTGTCGGCGACCCCGCTGGCGGACAGGCCCGGCTTCCGCCTCTCCGGCGCCGGCGGGTACGAGAGCCGTCGTGTCGCCGCCGCGGCCGCCGCCTCCCTCGCCGCCTCGCCGGCCACCGACCTCCTGCTCGACCTGTCGGACCTGGACCACCTGGACGTGGCCGCCGTGGCCGAGATCGCCCGCGCCGCACGCGGCCGGCCCGCGACGTCGCCGGTGCGGATCCTGAACGCCCCGCCCGCCTTCCACCGCGTGCTGGAACTCTTCCCCGAGCTGGGTGCCGGTCTCGAGGAGGTCGGGGCGTGACGACGTATTCGCGACCGCCGGCCGTCCGCAGCCAGGACTCGGCGTTCCACCACCCCGCCGTCTTCTACGGCACCGACCAGGAGTACCTGAAGAGCGTCGGCGAGTTCGTCCGCCGGGAAGCCGCCCGGGGCAGGCCCGTGCTCGTCGCCGTGCCGGGCCCCCGGCTCGACCTGCTGCGCGACGCACTGGGGGACCTCGACGTCACCTGGGTCGACATGTGCCAGGCCGGCCGCAACCCGGGGCGCATCCTGTCGATGCTCCAGGAGTTCGCCGACCGGCACGCCGAGCGGCACCCCTCCGTCGTGGGCGAGCCGATCTGGGTCGGCCGCACCCCGGAGGAGGCCCGTGAGGCCACCCGTCACGAGGCGCTGATCAACCTGGCCTTCGCCGGCCGGCAGGCCACGATCCTGTGTCCCTACGACACCCGCCTGCCCGACTGGATCCTCTCGGAGGCCCACCGGACGCACCCCGTCCTCGGGGCCGCCGAGGACTGCCGCCCCAGCTCCCACTACACGGACCCGCTGGCGGTGGACCGGGACTGCGACGCACCCCTGCCCGAGCCCGCGGACCCGGTCGTCCTGCACTTCGAGGAGCAGGACCTCGGTCAGGTCCGCGACGCCGCCGCCGAGTGGGCGCAGAACGCCGGCATGACCGCGCGCCGCAGCACGGACTGGCTGCTCGCCGTGAACGAGGCCACCGGCAACTCGGTGCGGCACGGCGGCGGGCGCGGCACCCTGCGGCTGTGGCGGACCGGCGACACCCTGGTCGCCGAGACGAAGGACCGCGGCCGGCTCACCGATCCGCTGGTCGGCCGGCGCCGCCCCGACCCCTTGTCCCCGGCCGGCGGGCGCGGTGTCTGGATGATGCACCAGCTGTGCGACCTGGTGGAGATCCGCACGCCCGCCTCGGGCCTCGTCGTGCGGCTGCACCTGACCGTGGACTGAGCGCCCCGATGGCGCACTGCGTGTTACCGGCGGTCACCAGCCCCTCCGGCCCTCTCGATCTTCCTCGGACAGGCATGCCCGGGCCGTTCCGGTGCATACGACCATGGATGCGGCATGACCCATGCCGGACGAACGTGACGTCGGCTCCCCCTCGTGTCCGGGGCGGGTGGCCGGCCGGGGGGACGAGATGACGGCCGAGCGTGAACGGAGACCCATGAGCGGCACCCGCATGTCCGGGACCGTGCGTGACGAGGACCTCTCCGTGCTGTTCGGGACGTCGACCGCGCTGTTCGCGTCCATGGCGGGACCCGCCCACGTCCTGGAGGCGGCCAACCCGGCCTTCTTCGCGGCGATCGGCGGCGGCCGCCGGGAGCGCACCGGGCTGCCACTGGCCGAGCTCATGCCCGAGCTGGTCCCCCAGAGGTTCATCGAGCTCCTGGACCAGGTGTACCGCTCGGGGGAGCGGCACATCGGCCGGGACGCCCGGGTCGTGCTCGGCGCCGGTGAGCAGACCCGCGAGGCGTACTTCGACTTCACCTACGAGGCCCGGCGGGACTCCGGCGGCAACGTCATCGGCGTCCGCATGATCGGTGTGGAGACCACGCAGGCCAAGCAGGCCCGGCGCCTGGCCGCCGAACAGCACGCGCTGCTGGAGCAGATCGCCCGCCAGGCCCCACTGCCCGAGGTGCTCGAAGGCATGTGCCGGACGATCGAGGAACTGTCGCCGGAGGTGATCGTCTCCGTCCTGCTGGCCGACGAGGACGGCCGGCACCTGCGCCACGGCGCGGCGCCCAGCCTGCCCGTCTTCTACAACCAGGCCATCGACGGCATCGCCACCGGAGAGGGCGTCGGCTCCTGCGGCACCGCCGCCCACCGTCGCCGCACCGTCGTCGTCGCCGACATCGCCACCGACCCCCTGTGGGCCGACTTCCGCGCCCTCGCCGGGCAGGCGGGGCTCGCCGCCTGCTGGTCCACGCCGATCCTGGCGCGCGACGGCCGGGTCCTCGGCACCTTCGCCATGTACCACCGCACCCCCCGCCACCCCCAGGACAGCGACCTCGCACTGGCCCGGGTGTTCGCCGACACCGCGGCCCTCGCCGTCGAGCGGCACCAGGCCGAACAGGCCCGTCAGGCCGCCGACGCGCGAGAGAAGGCCGCCCGCGAGGACCTGGCGTTCCTGCTCACCGCCAGCAGCGCCCTGTCCGGACGGCTGGACGAGAGGCAGACGCTCCAACGCCTGGCCGCCCTGTCCAGCCCCACGCTCGCCCCGCTGGCCGCGGTGGACATCGTGGACGGCGGACGCTTCCAGCGGGTGGCCGCCGCCGCGCCCGGCGAGGAGCAGCGCGCGCTCCTGGCCTCCCACACCCCCTCCCGCGAGGCCGAGGACGAGGCCGTCGCCCGGGTCCTGGCCTCCGGCCTGACCGAAGTGGCCCGCCGCAGCCCGACGGGCAGCGGCCCCTGGCGGGAACTGGGCGTCACCGGCTACGTCTGCGTGCCCCTGGTGGACCGCGGGCGGCCGTTCGGCGCGCTGACGCTGCTGTCCACCGACGGGCACTCCTTCGACGGCCACCGGGTGGCCCTCGCCGAGGAACTGGCCCGCCGCGCCGCCTCGGCCGCGCGCAACGCACGCCAGTACACCCAGCGCGCCACGCTCGCCCGCGACCTGCAGACCGGCCTGCTGCTGCCCGACCTGCCCGACATCCCCGGCGCGCGGCTGGCCGCCTTCTACCACCCGGCCGGTGAGGGACTGGAGATCGGCGGCGACTTCTACGACGTCTTCCCCCGGGAGGACGGCAGCTGGGCCTTCATCCTCGGGGACGTCTGCGGACGCGGAGCCACCGCCGCGACCACCACCGCCCTGGTCCGCCACACCGCGCGCGCCGTCACCTCGCTGCTCGACGATCCCGTCGACGTCGTGAAGGCCGTCGACAAGGCCCTCAACGACCGGCACGCCCACCAGAACAACGGCTTCGTGACCCTCGTCTACGGCCACCTCACCCCGTCCCCCGACGGGGTCGGCGTCCACCTGGTCCGTGCCGGTCACACCCTGCCGCTCATGCTCGACGGCGACCACCGGGTCGAGACGGTCGAGGCGTCGGGCGGGCTCATCGGCATCGGCATCCCGCCGACGCTCACGGCGAGCCGCTTCACCCTGCGCCCGGCGGAGAGCCTGATGCTCTACACCGACGGCATCACCGAGTGCCGGGCCTCCGGTGCCGAGCAGTACGGCGAGGCCCGGCTGATCAAGGCCCTCGGTTCGGCCCCGCTCCGGCCGACGGCGGACGACATCGTCGCCACGGTCGCGGAGGACGTCCGCGCGTTCATGGGCGGCCATACCGTGGAGGACGACCAGGCGGCCCTGGTCATCACCGCCGGGGATCCCGCGCCCGACCGCGCCTGAGCCGGACGGGTCCTGACGGGATCCCGACCTGGTCCCGACCTGGTCCCCACCGGATCCCGACCTGCTCCCGACCTGGTCCCCACCGGATCCCGACCTGGTCCCTGCGGGATCCCGCCCTGGTTCCGCGGTTCGCGCCTGTCGTCCAGGGGCCTGCGGTTCTGGCTTCCGCTGACCTGGCTCCTGCGGGCCTGGCTTCTGCCTCCCGGCCCGTACGGTCCGGGGCCCGGCCATGCTGCCTCCTGCCTCCTGCGGTCCGTGCGGTGCTGCGGTCCTGGCTCCCGCTGTTCCGGCCCCCGCGGTCCTGGCTCGCTCCTGCCGTCTCGGCCCCTGCCGTCCCGGCCCTACCGTCCCGCGCGTCCTACGGGACGGTCCTCCGTGTGCGGTGCGGCGTCCCCGCCCGGTGCACGAGACCGGTGACATTGCCGGTCCCGTCAGGCCGACCGGTCCCCGACAGTGGCACGGCCAGCCCGACGGCGGTGGCCCACCGCGGGCATGCGGAAGACACCCCAGGTCCCGCATGCCCGCCCGGTGGGCCGTCCGCCACGACCGAGAGGACGACTCGTCGTGCACCTCGACCCCCACAGCGACTCACCCACCCGCGCCCGCGGCACCCTCGGACGCCGCGCCGGGCGACTGGCCGGCGCCGCCGCGGCGCTCGCCGCCGTCATCGGCATCGGCCCCCTGACCGCCCCCGGGGCCCACGCCGCCGACAACCCCTACGAGCGGGGTCCGGCGCCCACCCAGTCCAGCATCGAGGCCCTGCGCGGCCCGTACGCCGTCTCGCAGACCTCCGTGTCCTCGCTGGCCGTGACCGGCTTCGGCGGCGGCACCATCTACTACCCGACCAGCACCGCGGACGGCACCTTCGGCGCCGTGGCGATCTCGCCGGGCTTCACCGCCTACGAGTCGTCGATCGCCTGGCTCGGCCCGCGCCTGGCCTCGCAGGGCTTCGTGGTGTTCACCATCGACACCAACACCACGGTGGACCAGCCGGACTCGCGCGGTGATCAACTCCTCGCCGCGCTCGACTACCTCACCCAGCGCAGCTCGGTGCGCGGGCGGATCGACGCCACCCGGCTCGGCGTGATGGGCCACTCGATGGGCGGCGGCGGCAGCCTCGAAGCGGCCAAGGACCGGCCCTCGCTCCAGGCCGCGATCCCGCTCACCCCGTGGAACCTGGACAAGACCTGGTCCGAGGTCCGCACCCCCACCCTGATCTTCGGCGCCGACGGCGACACGATCGCCCCGGTCGCCAGCCACGCCGAGCCGTTCTACCAGAACCTGCCGTCGTCGCTGGACAAGGCGTACCTCGAACTGAACGGAGCCACCCACTTCACCCCGAACAGCAACGACACGACAATCGCCAAGTACAGCATCAGTTGGCTGAAGCGGTTCGTCGACAACGACACCCGCTACGAGCAGTTCCTGTGCCCGCTGCCGAGGCCGAGCCTGACCATCGAGGAGTACCGGGGCAACTGCCCGCACACCTCCTGACCGCCTCGCCGCCTCCGGCCCGTGCGACCGGGGCGGCGGAGCAACCGGCGGCGGACGCTCCAGGGCGTCCGCCGCCGGTGCCGTGCCTGCGCACGCCCACGGGGGCGATCCGTTGGGCAGTCGCACAATCCAGGGTGTGACCGCACCCGGCCGAGTCGCAGGTGAGCACGTCGGTCGCCGCGCCGGGCGGCACGGACGCGAGCCTTCCGGTCCTCTTTACGCGCAAGTAACCTCCATGGGATGACCGGAGAAGGAAGCAGCGTGTGGCCGGCTTCCCGCACGGGGACCGGACCCGGGGCCGCCCGGCCGGCCGCCGTGCACCGCGGCCACGCCGAGTTCGCCCGCGGCAGGCGCCAGTTGGCCGGCGGGCCGGTGGGCGACGCGCGCGAGTCCCTGATGCTGGCCGCGTCCCTGCTGGCGGCCGTCGACCCGGACGGCGCCGAGGCCGCGCGCCTGTGCGCGGCGGATGCGGCCTGGGCGACCGGGGACGTGCAGATCTGCCTGGCGACCCTCGACGGGTGGTCCACCGCCCGGGTCGTCCCGGCCGTGCCCGGCGAGGACGGGGCCGCTCCGGCACCTGGCCCGCCGGATCGGACCGGTGCGGGGCCCAGTGGACCGGAGGCGACGGCCGACCCCTTCTTCCGCGACTACCGCGAGGGCATGCGGGCCCTGCTGGCCCGGCACCCGGAGGACGGCGCGGCGCCGCTGCGGCGC
The DNA here is from genome assembly GCF_055585285.1 of Streptomyces sp. NPDC053665. NCBI lineage: Bacteria > Bacillati > Actinomycetota > Actinomycetes > Kitasatosporales > Streptomycetaceae > Streptomyces > Streptomyces sp. NPDC053665. Next base: position 282,650 of record NZ_JBVJKK010000001.1, on the reverse strand, counting down.
GTGCTGGACCGGGCGCGCGGCGATGACCGCCCCGACCGGCTGCTGCGTGCCGCCGCCGCGGCCCTGCTGCTCGGTGACGTCCATGCGGCCCGTGCCGCCGGGGCCCGCGCCCTCGCGGCCGCCCGCGGCACGGAGTGCACCGCTCACGAGGCGCGGGCGCTGGAGTACCTGGGCTACGCCGAACTCCGCGCCGGCCGGCACGCCCAGGCCCGCGCCCACGCCGAGGAGGGCGTGCGGGCGGCCCGGGCGGCCGGGCACCACAACACGGCGGCCAGCCACCACGCGATGCTCGCCCTGGCCGCCTCGATCGAGGGGGACACGGCCGCGGTCGCCGGCTACGCCTCGGCCGCCCTCGGCGTCGCCCGCCGTCACGGCCTGGCCCAGGCGGCGACCCTGGCCGAATGGGCCCTGGCCCGGGCCGACCTGGCCCGCGGGCGGCCCCTGGAAGCCGCCGACCGGCTCGGCCCGCTCGTCGGCCCGGGTCCCAGGCGTGGGCACTTCGCCGTGTGGATGCTGGCGCTGCCCTGTTTCGTCGAGGCCGTCGTGCTCGCCGGTCAGCCGGAGGACGCCCACGGCGTCATCGACGACCTCACCCAGTGGGCTGCCTTCGGCGCCGATCCGCACGCGCCGGCCCAACTCGCGCGCTGCCGCGCCCTGCTGGCCGCGGAGGAGGGGGCGGCCGACCAGCTCTACCTGGAGGCGCTGGCCCTGCACGACGAGTCGGGCGGCGACTTCGAACGCGCCCGCACGGAGTTGCTGTACGGCCGGTGGCTGCGGCGCCGTCGCCGTCTGCGGGAGGCCCGGGCCCGGCTGGGCGCCGCCCTGGTCGGCTTCGAGCGTTGCGGGGCCGGCGCGTGGGCGGAGCAGACGCGCGGGGAACTGCGCGCCAACGGGGTCGCGTCCGGGAAGGAGCCGGCCGGAGGGCTGTCGCGGCTGACACCCCAGCAACTGCGCATCGCCCGCCACGTCGCCGAGGGCGCCACCAACAGGGAGGTGGCCCAGCGCCTGGCCGTCAGCACCCGTACGGTCGACTACCACCTGCGCAACGTCTTCGCCGCACTCGGCGTACGCTCCCGCATGGAACTCGCCCGCATGGTCGGCCGCGAGGACAGCTGACCCCGCCACGACCACCCCGCCGCCCCGGCGACTGGCCTGCCGCCGATGCGGCCGGCCTGCGGCCTCGGCGACTGGCCTGCGGTCCCCGTGCTTGGCCTGCCGCCCCGGCGACTGGCTTGCCGCCCATGCGGCCGGCCTGCGGCCCCCGCGGTCGACCTGCGGCACCGGCGACTGGCCCGCCGCCCCCCTGGTCGGTCCGCCGCACCCGCGACTGGCCTGCGGCCCATGTGGTCGGCCCGCCGCCCGGCGGTCGGCCCGCCGCCCGGCGGTCGGCCCGCGGCCTCCGCGATCGGCTCGCCGCCCCGGCGGTCGGCTCGCCGCAACGCGACTGGCCTGCGGCCTCCGGATCGGCTCACCGCCCCAGCGGTCGGCCTGCGGCATCCGCGATCGGCTTGCCGCCCCGGCGGTCGGCTCGCCGCACACGCGACCGGCTCGCCGCACCCGCGACTGGCCTGCCGCCCCAGGGATCGGCCCGCGGCCTCCGCGACTGGCCTGCCGCCCCAAGGATCGGCCCGCGGCCTCCGCGACTGGCCTGCGGCCCCTGTGGTCGGCCCGCCGCCCCGGCGATCGGCTTGCCGCCCTCGGCGGTCGGTCTGCGGCCTCCGTGACCGGCCCGCCGCCCCGGCGGTCGGCTCGCCGCGCACGCGACCGGCTCACCGCCCCAGCGACCGGCCCGCCGCCCCAGCGATCGGCCCGCGGCCTCCGCGACTGGCCTGCGGCCCCTGTGGTCGGCCCGCCGCCCCGGCGACCGGCTCGCCGCACCCGCCACTGGCCTGCTGCCCTCACGATCGTTCTGCTGCCCGCACGACCGGCCTGCGGCCCGTGCGACTGGCCCGCCGCCCCCGCGGCCCGGACCCGCCGGCCTCCCACGCCCGCGACCCAGACACCCCGAGCTCCCGCCCCGCGGCCCAGACCCCCCGACCTCCCGCCCCGCGGAGCCGAACCCACGCCTCCGGCATCCGGAACCCGAACCTCCACTCGCAGAAGATGGCCGCACAACCCTGGGGACCGACCGGACGGTATGCCATTCTTCGGAGCAGGAGTACTGGGTGACGACGGCCGTCCCGGTGACGTGCCCGCCGGAGTCGTCGGACCGGTGGCGTACGGAGTCGCCGGAGGCCGGAGTTGGGGGAGGACCGCGATGCATCCTGCCGCACGCACACGCACACGCACGACGTTGCGGACCGGGCCGATGCCCGTGCCGCAGCCGCGGACCCGGAGGGTCCGGTCGCTGATCGACGCCGACGCCCTGCGCGTCCTGCACCGCGCGGCCCGTGTCCTGCTCGACGACCTGCCGGAGCTGACCGACCGGCTGCTGGCGGTCCTGCGCGAGCAGGAACCGGCGTACCGGACCGCCCTGGAGAACGATCACACCGGCACCTGGCAGGAGGCGTACCGCTCGCTGCGGCACAGTGTCACCTCGCTGCTCGACCCGCGCGGCAGCCGGGAGGCGGCCCACCGCTGCACCTGGCGGATCGGGGTCGCGCGGGCCGAGCAGGGGCTGCCTCTGGACGCGCTGCTGCACGCCTTCCGGCTGGGCGGGTCACTGGTGTGGCAGCGACTGGTCGAGGAGACCGCCCGGGCGGAACCGGAGGACATCCGGCTCCTGGTCCATGTCGCCACCGACGTGTGGAACTTCGTCGACGAGCACTGCACGCTCGTCGCCGACGCCTACCGGCAGGCCGAACGGCAGCTGGCCTGGCGGCGGGAGAACCGGGCACGCCTGCTGGCGGCGGCCCTGCTGGAGGGCACCAGCCGGATCGCCGACCTGCCGGAGACGGCCGAGGGGCTGGGCCTGCCGGAGCAGGGCCGCTACGTCGTCGTCGCCGTCGCGTGCGGCCGGCCGCAGGACCTCACCGGCGTCCGGGCGGCGGCCCCCGCACACGGTGACGGCACGTACTGGCACACGGGGGTCGAGGCCGACTACGGCATCGTCCTGCTCGGGGAAGGCGCCCCCGGCCGGGACCCGCGGGACCCGCTCGACCCGCTGGCCGCACTCGGCCTGCCCGCCGAGGGGGCACCCGGGCGCCGGGTCGGCATCGGCGACGCCGTGACGGGACTCGCCGCCGTCGGAGACGCCCGGCGCATGGCCGATCTGGCCCTGAGCATCTGCCCGCCCGAGGGCGGCACGGTCCGCCTCGCCGAGCATCTCCCCGAGGCCCTGGTCGGCTCCTGCCCGGAACTCGGCGCCACCCTCACCGAACAGGTGCTCGGCCCGCTGCTGCGACTGGAACCGGCCGACCGGGACGTCCTGCTGGACACCCTCGTCGCCTGGTTCGCCTGCGAGGGCTCGGCCCAGCGCGCCGGTGAACGCCTCTACTGCCACCGCAACACCGTCCTGAACCGGCTGCGCCGCTGCGAGCAACTGATCGGCCGCTCCCTGGCCCGCCCGCACGACGTGGTGGAGATCGGCCTCGCCCTCACCGCCCGCCGCCTGCGGCACGGCTGACGGGGCCCGCTTCCCGCGCGCGGCCGGCGGCGCGCCCCACTGGGCCCCTGGGCAGCCGCACAGTCTCCGTCCGGCGGGGTTGGGACCGCGCAGCATCACGGCCCGGACGCCTGTACCGCGCATCCGCGCCCGTGCTGTCGTGGGCTGCCCTTCCCCCGAAGCACCCGTGCCCGACGGCACGGACCCGAGGAGCCGTGATGCCCGAAGCACCACCGGACGAAGAACCCGCCCTGCACATCAAGGGCGTCGACGTGACCTACGGCCGTGCCGTGTCCGCCCTTCGTTCCGTCTCCCTGACCGTCCCGCACGGCACGGTCGTCACCCTGCTCGGCGCCAACGGCGCGGGCAAGACGACCCTCCTGCGGGCGGTGTCGGGCACTCTGCGCCTGCACCGCGGCGCGATCACCGCCGGACGCATCCGCTACGGCAGCACCGCACTCGACGGGCGCGACCCGGTCGCCGCCGTGCGCGCCGGGGTCGTCCAAGTGCCCGAGGGGCGGCGCGTCTTCGCCGGACTCACCGTCGACGAGAACCTGCGCAGCGGCGGTCTCGGCCTCGGCCGGCGCCGCCCGGACCAGGTCGCCGAGGCCCGGGAACGGGTCTTCACGCTCTTCCCGCGTCTGGCCGAACGCACCCGCCAGGCCGCCGGGCTGCTGTCCGGCGGCGAGCAGCAGATGCTCGCCATAGGCCGCGCCCTCATGGCCGCGCCACGCCTGCTGCTGCTCGACGAACCGTCCCTGGGCCTCGCCCCGCAGATGGTCCACCGCATCGCCGACGTCATCCGCGAGATCAACGCCCAGGGCACCGCCGTGCTGCTCGTCGAGCAGAACGCGGGCATGGCCCTGTCCCTGGCCGACACCGCGCACGTCCTGGAGGTGGGCGAGGTCCGGCTGTCCGGGCTCGCGGACGAACTGGCCCGGACGGACGCGGTGCGCCGGCTCTACCTCGGCGAGACCACCGGCACCCCCGGCACCACTGGTATCGCCGTCGGCGCCGACGGCGCTGCGAACGGCGGGACCGCGCGGACCGCCGGAACCACCGAGGGGCAGGGAGCCGCGTGACCGTCCGCACCACCGCACCGCCCGAACTGGCCGTCACGGACGTGACCGTACGGTTCGCCGGACTCACCGCCCTGGACTCGGTGTCCTTCACCGTCGCCCCTGGCACCGTCCACGCCCTCATCGGACCCAACGGGGCCGGCAAGTCCACCTGCTTCAACGTGCTGTCGGGTCTGTGCCGCCCGGTGTCCGGAACCGTGCGCCTGGGCGACGCGGACCTGACCCGGCTCGCCCCGCACCGCATCGCCGCCCTCGAAGTCGCCCGCACGTTCCAGAACATCGTCACCACCCAGGGCACCGTCGCCGACAACCTGATGCTCGGCCGCCACGCCCTGTCCCGGGCCGGATTCGCGGCCAGCGGCCTGCGCCTGCCGTACGCCCGGCGCGAGCAGCGCGCCCATCTCGACCGGGCCCGTGAGATCGCCGAACTCACCGGTCTGGCCGCCCACTTCCACAGCCCCGTCGCCCTCCTCTCCTACGGCGACCGCAAGCGCGTGGAGTTCGCCCGCGCGCTGTGCCTGGAGCCCCGCGTCCTGCTGCTGGACGAGCCGGTCGCCGGCATGAACGCCTCCGAACGCGCCCGCACGGTCGAGGTCGTGCACGCCGTACGGGCCGAACTCGGCCTGTCCGTCGTGCTGGTGGAGCACGACATGGGACTGGTGATGCGGCTCGCCGACGAGGTCACCGTCCTCGACTTCGGGCGCGTCATCGCCCACGGCACCCCGGACGAGGTCCGCCGCGACCCCGAGGTGCTGCGCGCCTACCTCGGCACGGGCGCCGAACAGGAGGACGCCGCATGACCACCCTGCTGGACAACGTCTTCAACGGCCTCGCGCTGGGCTCCGTCTACGCCCTCGTCGCCCTCGGCTTCGTCATCATCTTCAAGGCCTCCGGCGTCATGAACTTCGCCCACGGCTCCCTGCTCCTGCTCGGCGGCTACCTCACCGCCGTGCTCCACGACGACCTCGGCTTCGCCGGGGCACTGGCCGTGTCCGTCCTGGTCACGGCCGCCGTCGCCGGTGCCATGGACCGCTTCCTGCTCCAGGCGGGCGGCGGTGCCGACCCGCACGCCGCCCATGTGCAGACCATCGTCACCATCGGCGTCGACATCCTCATCCTCACCGACCTGTCCCGGCGCATCGGGGGCGACCTGCTCTCGCTCGGCGACCCCTGGGGCGACGCGGTGAGCGGGCTGGGCCCGGTGACCGTCGCCGACAGCCGCATCGCCGCGATCGTGGTCTCGGCCGCCGTCATCGCCGGTGTCTTCGCCCTCTTCCGCTTCACCTCCTGGGGGTTGTCGCTGCGGGCCTCGGCGGAGGACGTGGAGGCGGCCGCCCTGATGGGCGTGCGGCTGGTGCGCATCCGCATGCTGGCCTGGTGCCTGGCCGGGGCGCTGGCCGCCCTCGCGGCGGTCTTCCTCGCCGCGTTCCCGGCCCCCGGCCTGGAGCGCACGACCGGGCAGATCGCCCTCAAGGCGTTCCCGGCGGCGATCCTCGGCGGGATGGCCTCGCCGCCCGGCGCCCTCGCGGGCAGCCTGCTGATCGGCATGACCGAGGCGCTCGTCGCCGGCTACCAGTCGGATCTGCACGTCCTGGGCGAGGGCTTCGGCGACGTCGCCCCCTACGCCGTGATGGTCCTCGTCCTGCTGGTGCGGCCCACCGGCCTGTTCGGCGGAAAGGCGGCGGTCCGTGTCTGACCGGCTCCCCGGGAACCGCGGCGCACGCCTCGGCCGGACCCTCGCGGTCGTCGTCGTCCTGTCCGCCCTGCCCTTCTACCTCGACGCGTTCTGGCTGCGCATCGGGCTGTTCTCCATGGCGGCCGCCGTTGGCGCGGTGGGCCTCGGCCTGCTGTCCGGCACGGCGGGCCAGCTCTCCCTCGGCCACGCCTTCTTCCTCGCCGTCGGCGCCTACGGCTACGTGTGGCTGGCCGGCGAACCCGGCCCCGGGCTGCCGACCGCCCTCGCGGCCGTCCTCGCGGTCCTGCTCGCCGGGGCGGCGGGCGGGCTCTTCAGCCCCGTCGCCGGCCGGGTGCGGGGTGTCTACCTCGGCGTCGCCACCCTGGCCCTGGTCTTCCTCGGCCACCACGTCCTGCTCACCGCGGACTCGGTCACCGGCGGGTTCAACGGCCGTTCCGTGCCGCCGCTCGAAGTGGGCGGCTTCTCCTTCTCCGCGGACTCCGAACTCACGGTGCTGGGCGTGCCGTTCGGGGCGGAGGAGCGGCTGTGGTACCTCGGTCTGGCCCTGTTCGCCCTCACCTGGTTCACCGCCCGTGGACTGCTCCGCGGCCGCCCCGGACGGGCCCTGGTGGCCCTGCGGGACAGCGAGACGGCGGCCGCGGTGATGGGCGTGGACGTCTCCCGCTACCGCTCGGCGGCCTTCGTCGTCTCCTCGATGTACGCGGGCCTGGCCGGGGTGATGCTCGCCCTCGCCTTCCGCCGGGTCGTCCCCGACTACTTCGGACTGGTGCTGTCGGTCGACTACCTGGCCATGATCGTCATCGGCGGGCTGGGGTCGGTCGCCGGCGCCACCGCCGGTGCCGTCTTCGTCACCGCGCTGCCGCTGCTCATGACCCGCTACGCCGACCAACTGCCCCTGGTGGCCGCCCCGGGCAGCACCGACGGCACGGTCGGCCCCACCGAGGCCGCCCGCTACCTCTACGGAGCGGCGATCGTCCTGATCCTGCTCTTCGCCCCCGACGGCCTGCACGGCCTGGTCCGCCGCCTGCGCGCCCGCCTGCCCCGCCGGGGCGCCGCCCCGGCGGCCCCGTCCGCCCCCACGCCCCGACCCTCACCCGCGTCGTCCGCACGAGCCAAGGAGCCCACCCCGTGAAGTCCACGCACCACACGCACCGCGCACGTCCGACCGCGCTCCTGGCCGGCGCCCTGGCCGTCCTGCTGCTCACCGCCACCGGATGCAGCTCCAAGGCCGACTCCGCCAAGAACCCGGGCGCCGGCGCCGACGGCGTCAAGGCCGGGCCGGGCGTGACCGACAAGGTCATCAGACTCGGCGCCCTGACCGACCTCACCGGTCCGTACGCGACCCTCGGCAAGAGCATCGTCCAGGCCCAGCAGATGTGGGCGGACGAGGTCAACGCCGACGGCGGCATCTGCGGCCGGCGCGTCGAGATCGTCGTCAAGGACCACGGCTACGACGTCCAGAAGGCGGTCACCGCCTACGCCGACCTCTCCTCGGACGTCGTGGCGCTGCCGCAGGTCATCGGGTCGCCCGTGATGGCGGCGCTGCTCGACGACGTCGAGCGGGACAAGGTGCTGACCTTCCCGCAGGCCTGGGCCGCCTCCCTGCTCGACCGCGACGCCGTGCAGGTCCTGGGCACCACCTACGACATCGACATGATCGCGGCGGTCGACTTCCTCACCCGCAGCAAGGGCCTGGCGAAGGGCGACACCATCGGCCACGTCTACTTCGAGGGCGACTACGGCGCGAACGCCCTGGAGGGCTCGCGGTGGGCCGCGAAGAGGGCCGGTCTGAAGGTCGCCGGCCAGAAGATCAAGGCGACGGACACCGATCTGTCCGCCCAGGTGTCCGCCCTGCGCAAGGAGGGGGTGAAGGCCGTCCTGATCAGCGCCGGCCCCGCCCAGACGGCCTCCCTGGTCGGAGTGGCCGCCTCCCGCGGCCTGAAGGTGCCGGTCGTCACCAGTGCGCCCGGTTACGCCCCGCAGCTCATGAAGACCCCGGCCGCCCCGGCCCTCGCCGCGCTGCTCAACGTGGTGAGCGCCGCCCCGGCCGTCAGCTCCGAGCTGCCCGGGGTGCGCAAGATGGTCGCGGCGTACAAGAAGAAGTACCCCGGCGCCCTCCTCGACTCGGGTGTGCTCTCCGGCTACAACGCCGCCCGCCTGATGGGCAACGACCTGCAGAAGGCCTGCGACGGCGGCAGCCTCACCCGCGAGGCCGTGGTCGAGGCACACCGCTCGCAGTCCAGCGTCGACGTCGGTCTGGGCACCGCGCAGAACTTCTCGGACAAGGCGCGGCCCGCGAGCACCGAGGCCTACATCCACAAGCCGGACGCCAAGGCCGTCGGGGCGGCGGTGAACGTCGAGGACGCGCACACCGCACCGGGCGTGAAGGAGTACCTCGCCTCCCGAACCTCCTGACCCCGGACGGAAGGACCGTGGCCGGTGGCCGCCGTATCCGACGGCGGCCACCGGCCACGGCCGTGCCCCCGCGGCCCTCCGCGCAGCTCGTGCGGCGAGGCTCGTGCGGCGCTTTCCGGTTGCTCCACATGGGTGAGGCGGGCGGGGGCACCCGTGTGTGCGTCACCCAGTGGAGGGAGCTCGATCATGGTGATCGCCGCAGTCATCGGCGTGTGTGTGGTGCTGGCCGTCCTGGCCTTTCTCGTCCCCCGGCTGTCCCGGCACCCGGAGCGGGGCACGCAACGGACGCTGGGCGCGGGTGCCCGGGCCGGCGGCAAGGCGCCGGGCGTGCTGGGCCGGCTGTTCAGCAAGCCCTTCCACTCCAGCTCGCGAGCGGTGAGCCGCAGCGGTGCGGCGGGCCGCCGCTCCCGCGGCCGCATGCCGTTCTGACCGCATGACGGAACGGACCGAACGGGGAACCGGACGATGAACGCCGAACACGCCCGAGACGCGGACAAGTTGCTGGAAGGGCTGACCGTCGACGACAGCCGGCAGGAACAGCCGATCGTGCTGGACTCCGACGGACGGCCCATCCGGACGTGGCGCGAGAACTACCCCTACGACCGCAAGATCGGCCGGAAGGAGTACGAGCGGACCAAGCGCGTCCTGCAGATCGAACTCCTCAAGCTCCAGCGGTGGGTGAAGGACACCGGAGCACGCCTGGTGGTGGTGTGCGAGGGACGCGACGCGGCGGGCAAGGGCGGCACGATCCAGCGGTTCACCGAGCGGCTGAACCCGCGCGGCGCCCGCGTGGTCGCGCTGGACAAGCCCACCGAACGCGAGATGGGCCAGTGGTACTTCCAGCGCTACATCGCGCAGTTGCCGACGGCCGGCGAGATCGTCTTCTTCGACCGTTCCTGGTACAACCGGGCGGGCGTCGAGCGCGTGATGGGCTTCTGCTCCAAGGACGAGTACGAACTCTTCCTCGCCCAGTGCCCGGCCTTCGAGCGGATGCTCGTCGAGGACGGCGTCCTGCTGATGAAGTTCTGGTTCTCGGTGTCCCGCTCCGAGCAGCGCACCCGCTTCGCGATCCGCCAGGTCGATCCGGTGCGTCAGTGGAAGCTCTCGCCCACGGACCTGGCCTCGCTGGACCTGTGGGACGACTACACCGAGGCCAAGGTCGACATGTTCCGCGCCACGGACACCGCCCACGCCCCCTGGACCGTCGTCAAGAGCAACGACAAGCGGCGCGCCCGGCTGGAGACGATGCGCAGCCTGCTCTCGCGCGTCGACTACGCCAACAAGGACCGGGATGCCGTCGGCACCCCCGATCCGCTCATCGTCGGAGCAGCCGACACCCTGCTGGAGCCGGGGGAGGAGGACACGAAGCTGTCACCCACCCCGCTGTCCCCGGGGATGGACGGTCCGGGCAACCATCCGCGGACCACGCCCTGAGGTCCACACGCCCGCACGCCATGACGAGGCCGGGCCCCCTCCGCCGCGGAGGGGGCCCGGCCTCGTCATGATCGGCGTCCGGTCCTCAGCCCCGCTGGACGGCGGCCCGGGACCGGGTGCGGTGGTCGAAGTACGCCCACACGGTCACCGCGACCAGGGCGGTGAGGCCGACGGTCACCACCCGCAGCGCGCCGCTGGTCAGGTAGGCGGCCAGAGCGGTCAGCCCGGCACCGCAGAACATGATCGCGCGGCTGGCGAGACGGTACTCGGGCGGCTGGGGATCCTCCCGGTCCTTCAGGTCGTGCACGGCGTCCTTGGCCGGGTGCGAGGAACCGCGCCGGGCCCGGGCCCGGTACGCCAGCCCGTAGCTGATCACGGCGTAGAGCGCGAGCGCGCCCAGGACCCAGAGCCAGACGTACGGGTCGTCACTCGATCCTCGTGCCAGGTACACGACATTTCTCCTTCTGGGGCGGGCCCACCGGGTGAGCGGACGTCAGACGCTGCCGCCGCCGTGTCCCCGGGCAGCACCCTCGCCGCCCTCCGGGTCCGCGGGACGGAAGCACGCCATCACCGTCTTGCCGTGCCGCTGACACCTCATGCCCCACTCGTCGGCGAGCGTCTGCACGATCGCCACACCGCGCCCGGAGACCTCACCCGGCTGGGCGTCACGCGGGCGCGGCAGCGTCGGGTCCTCGTCGTGGACGCTCACATGCAGGCAGTCGCCGTCCCAGGTGAGCACCAGGTGCGCGTCGCTGTGCGCATGGACGTGCGCGTTGGTGATCAGCTCCGACACGGCCAGCACCACCGCGTCCACCGTGTCCGGCTCCTCGTCCGCCCAGGGCAGGGCCGCGAGGCGCCCGCGTGTCCATTCCCGCCCGGCGCGCACTCCCTCCGACATGGGAAACGAGTGCGCCCACCCCATCGCCTTCACCGCCACGGCCCCGACCACCTCTCTTCCGACCACACGGGCTTGTCGCCCCAACCGACTACCCGGCACCCGCCCCGCCAGACATGGGCGCCCGGGCGGTCCACTCCGACGAGTGGCCCGGCTGTGACGGCCCGGGCGTCCCGCCCGACTCGTACGGCGCCCGTACGCGGGGCGTACGCGGTCGGTACGGAAACGGGGCTAACATCGCAGGTGGAGGTGCTGCATGTCGGAGCTGTTCGACGCCGTCGACGCGCTGGTCGCGTCCCGCTCGCCGCTGCCGCCCGCGCAGGAGCGCAAGCGGCTGCGCCAGGCGCACGGCCTGACGCTGGACCAGGTGGCCGCCGCGCTCAAGGTGCGCCGGGCGACCGTCTCCGGCTGGGAGTCGGTGAAGAAGCCGACCGAGCCCCGCGGCCCGGAGCGCGAGGCGTACGCGCGTCTGCTGAAGCAGCTGGCCGACCTGTACCCGGCCGCGCCGGCCGCGCCCCCGCCCGCCGCCCCACCCACGGCGGCCCCCGCCCCTGCCGCGGCGGCGGCCCCCGCCCCTGCCGCGGCGGCGGCCCCCGCCCCGGCTCCGCAGGCTCCCACCCCCGCTGCTCCGGCTGTGCAGGCTGCCACCCCCACTGCCCCGGCTGCCGGTGCCGAGCCCGCCGCCGCGGGCCGGGCGGCCGCGCCGGCGCGCCGTGCGCCCGGGAAGGCACCTGCCCCCTCCGTCCGGGCCCCGCGGAAGCCGGCCCACACCGCCGCCGCGCGCGCCGGCGACCCCCGCTTCGAGAACGGCCCCCTCGCCGTGGTCGACGTGGACGCCGACGGGCGGACCGTGGCGTACTGTCCCGGCGGCCAGATCCTCGACGTCCCCGCCAGGAGCGTCCCCGCCCTGGTCGCGTGGACCCTCGAAGAGGCGCGCCTGGGCCAGCCGAGGCTGGTCGGCGCGGGCAAGGACGGGGACCCGCTGCTCGTGCTGACCGAGGCCGCGCTGGAGCGCTACGGCCTGCCGGTCGCCCTGACCGAGGAGGAGCGGCGGACCGGCCGGCTCCCGGAGGACCACAAGGTCGTCGGCCAACTGACGCGCGCCGACTGGAAGCTGACCAAGCGCGGCTTCGGGCCGTGGGCGCGGATCTACCGCCCCGCCACCGGTGCTGAGCGTGCCTGCGTGCAGCTCTGCATTCCGTCGTGGCGGGCGCTCGACCCGCGCCACTGGGGGGACGCCGCCCAGCTCCCGCCGGCCGAACTGGCCCGCGTCCTCGGCCTGTACGCGTCCCGGGTGATGACACCGCGCGGCTCCACGGCCGTCACCGGGCTGGAGTTGATGACCGCGCTGCACCCGCCGACCCGCGCCTCCGAGCCGGACGCCGACGGCAGGCGGCACTCCGAGCACAACCCCGGCAGCCTGGGCAGGGAACCGGTCGACTGCGCCCCGTGCGAGGCCCCCGACGGGCACCCCCTCCTGACCGACCTGCCCCGCTTCCACATCCGGGGGCCCCACGAGAAGCTGTTCGAGGAGGCGTACGACTGGGCGCGGCCGATGACCGACGACGAGTGCGCCCTGCGGCACCTGGTCGGCATCGACGTGAACATGGCCTTCGCCGCCGGGGCCAACGGCCTCGTCGTGGGGCTCGGCGGGCCGACACACCTGGAGGCACCGCAGTTCGACGCGAAGCTGCCGGGCTCGTGGCTGGTCGACCTGTCGCACGTCGACCTGTCCCGGGTGCGGATCGGCAAGGACCGGTGGGCCGACCTCGACGCCGCACTGCTGCCCAGCCCGTTCACCCCGAAGGGCGAACGCCCCGAGGGCCCGGCCTGGTACGCCACACCCACCGTCGCCTACGCCGTGGAACTCGGCTACGAGGTGCGCCCGCTCGAGGCGTACGTCCGCTTCGACAACGGCCGCTACCTGGACGCCTGGTACGACCGGCTGCGGGACGCCTACCTGGCCACCATGGCCGACCTCGGGGTGCACACCGACATGGAGCCGGCCGACTTCCTCGCGGCGATGGACGGACACCGCGCCCGGGACCCGCAGGCGGCGATCGTGGCCGACGCCGTCAAGGCGACGGTCAAGGGCGGCCTCGGCAAACTCCGCGAGCGGCCCCGGGGCGAGGGCTGGCGGCCCGGCAGTCCATGGCGCGCGCTGTCCCGCCCCACCTGGCGACCGGACATCCGCGCGGCCGTTATCTCCCGTACGCGGATCAACCTCCACCGCAAGATCGTGAAGCACGCGGCGTTCACCGGGCAGTACCCGGTGGCCGTCCTGTCCGACTGCGTCGTGTACGCCGCCGAGGGGACCGGCCCGCTCGACTTCCTGCCCTACCGCGACGGCAAGCCCCTGCCCGGGGGGTTCAAACTCGGCGTGAATCCCGGGCTGGTGAAGCACGAGGGCACCCAGACCGTGCTGTGGGGCGAGGAGGTCCGCGAACGGTTCGGCGCGCCGGAGCTCAACCTCGCCCGGTACATCAAGGACGGCACGGTCACCGACGCCGACAGCGGGGAGTAGCAGCCGATGAGTACCTTCGCGGACGGGCTGGACGCCGCGGTGCGCCGGGCGTTCACCCGCCCGGCGCCCAAGACCGCGCCCGCGCAGATGCGTTACCTCGTCCGGCAGCTCAAGGGCACCCGGCAGGTGGCCCGGCTGCTGAGCGTCTCCCAGCGCACGGTCGAGCGGTATGTGAGGAACCAGATCAAGAAGCCGCGGCCGGACCTCGCGGCGCGGCTGGAGCGCGAGGTGAACAGGCGGTGGCAGCCGCAGGTCCGCGCCAGGGCGCGGCGCAGAGCGGCGACGACCGACGGCATCGTCGTCGACACCCGGGCCCGGATCGGCTACACCGCGCCCATCGGCACCACCGACGAGGACCGGATGCGGCACCTGACCGTGGCACTGCCGCCGCAGTACGCGGCCCGGCTCTTCGAGGCCCAGGAGCAGGGCGCCCCCGACCGGCGCCTGCGCGAGATCACCGCCGAGGGCCTCAAGGAGGTCTACTTCCAGGACAGCGGCCGCCGCGCGGGCCAACTGGAGGAGGTCCGCTTCACGGACGTCGAGCACGTGGAGTTCGACCTGTAGCAGGCCCGAACCCGTTTGACTTTACTTTTCCTTTGCGATTGGCTGCGCAGCACCGTTCCACGATCCGGGGGGATCCTCATGAACCGCTCCTACCGCGCCGCCGTGTGTTCCGTCGCCGTGGCCGGCCTCGCGCTCGGCCTGACCGCCTGCTCCGAGGCGGTCGACCAGGTCGACAAGGCCGTGAACGAGACGTACCAGGTCACCTACGAGGTGACCGGCAAGAACGTCGACTCGATCGAGTTCCACGGGGGCGGCGGCAAGGCCATGGACCCGAAGATCGAGTCGGTGTCGAAGCCGGAACTGCCCTGGAAGAAGACCGTCACCCTGCGCGGCATCATGCCCGCCGCCGTGATGCCCGTCGCCCTGGACCCCGAGGGCGCCGAGGTGACCTGCAAGATCATCTACAAGGGTGAGGTGATCGAGGAGCAGAGCGCCGAGGGCCTGGTGACCTCGGGCGGTTGCACCGCCGAGTCCCCGGTCGGGGGCTGACGACGGGCCGGTGAGGCCCGCGGGTCACCGCAGGCGCAGCAGGAGCAGGGCGATGTCGTCCAGGTGGGCGTGTGCCGGAAGGGCGTGGCGGATCAGGTCGTCGGCCAGCTCCTCCAGGGGCCGTTCACCGGCCGTGGTGAGGTACTCGGCGACCGTCGCGATGGACTCGGTGATGTCCGCGCCCGGTGCCTCCACCAGGCCGTCGGTGTATAGGGCCAGGAGAGAGGGGCCCGCCGGCAGGGCCGTCGTCGTGACCGGGTAGGTGGCCTCGACGCCCGTGCCGATCCCCAGCAGCGGCCCGGGCTCCACCTCCAGCACCCTGGTGCGGGGCTCCGGCTCGGACGTCCGCAGCAGCGGCGGGGGATGCCCCGCGCTGGCCAGGTGCAGCCGGCGTTCGGCGAGGTCGACGTGGAGGTACAGACAGGACACGAACAGGTCGGTCTCCAGGTCGAGCAGAACCCGGTCCGTGCGCATGAGGACCTCGTCGGGCCGCGCCCCGGCAGTGGCGTGCACGGCGGTGCGCACCTGGCCCATCAGGGCGGCGGCGTTGATGCTGTGGCCCTGCACGTCACCGATCACGGCCGCCGCCGACGTGTCGCCGAGACGGATGAGGTCGTAGAAGTCGCCGCCGACGTCCATGCCGTGCGCGGCGGGGAGGTAGCGGGCGGCCACGCCGAGCTGCGGCACGGGCGGCAGGGTCACCGGCAGCAGCGTCTTCTGCAGCCCGTGGGCGAGGTCGTGTTTGGCGTCGTACAGGCGGGCCCGGTCCATCGCCTGGGCGATCAGCCCGCCCAGGGAGACCAGCACGGCGCGTTCCCCGGCGCTGAACGTCCGCGGCCGGTCGTAGGACAGCACGCAGCAGCCGACGCGGCGGTCGGAGACGACCAGGGGCAGGAAGGCCCAGGCCTGCTTCCCGCTGACCACGGTTGCCCGGGGATGGGCGCGGGCCATCTCGTCGCGGTCGGGGAAGAAGGCGGGGACGCCGCTCTGCAGGACGTGGCCGGCGGGCGTGAGGTCGGTGTCCAGGGGCAGGCCGTCGAGACGGGCGATCGTGCGGGGGTCGTACCCCCGGTGCCCGATGATCCTCAGCCGGCCGGCGTCCGCCGCGGAGACGACCATGCTCTGCGCGTTGAAGGCCGGCACGATCTGGTCGCCCACGACGTGGATCACGTCGGCCACGGTGACGGTCTGGCTGAGGGCCGCCGCCAGATGGATCAGCTGGTGCACCCGGCCCGTGCCGGCGCCCTCGGGCGGTGCGGGCCCCCGCGCCACGGGAGGCGGCGCGCTGTCCACGGGGCGGTTCTCGCGGTGCGGTTGCAGCAGTGCGCTGATGCCGCTGCTGTTCGGGTACAGCTGGATGTCGAGCCAGGTGTCGGGCGGGCGCAGGGCGGTGTAGGCGACGGGCTCACGGCTGAAGACCGCCGTGCGGTAGTTGTCCTCGTGCACGGGGGTGTCCAGCCAGGGCACGGCCTGCCACGGCAGGGTGCCCAGGAGGCGCTCGGGACGCAGGCCGAGGAGGCGGGCGGCGGCATCGTTGACGTACGTGATGCGCCCCTCGAGGTCGAGGCCCAGGGTGCCCAGGGGCAGCCGCTGCACCAGGTCGGCGGCCGCCAGACCGGCCTGGGCCCTGTCCGGCTCCGGCGGGTGCAGCGGCACCGCGCGGGGCTGGTCGGGGACGATCGAAGGAGTGGGTGACTCCTCCAGCGCCTGGGTGACGCGCTGCGCGCTGGACAGGATGTGCCCGCGCTCGCGGCGGGTCAGGGACGGCGGGTGGCTCGTGGACCAGACCAGGGCGAGGGCTCCCCAGTGGCGGACGCCGTCGAGCGGGGCGAAGGCCAGGGCGAACCGGTACGGCAGTCCCGCAGCGGCGTTCGGGTACAGCCTGGCCAGGTCCTCCTGCCGTCCCACCCACACCAGGCGGTCGTCCCGTACCGCCTCGGACAACGGCCCCGCGGCCGACAGGGCCACCCGCCACCAGGGCGCCACGGCCATCACCGGGACCCCGCACACCAGGCTCAGCCGCAGGACCGGTTCGGAGGGCGACAGCAGGTACACGCCTCCGGCGGAAGCGCCGGTGCGCCGGACCGTGGCGCTGAGCGTTTCCTCCAAGGACGAGCCGTCGGGGAGCTCGCCGTCCAGAGCGGTCACCTCTCGACCATATGCGACAAAGAGGGCCTCAGGAGACCGAGGGCGGGGCACGGGTCCCGGTGCCCGCTCCCGGACGCCGCCGCCCGCCGCGGACGGCCGGTGTGTGGAAGGGTGGAGAAGAAGGACGATCCGGCGAGGTGAGCACCATGTCGTTCCACGGCCGGGCGACCGGGCCGCCGGAACGATCGTCGTGCGGCGTCGCCCCGGCGCGTCCTCTGGCCGTCCTCAGCCGTGTGCCGCAAGGTGAACGGGTCGCCGAACAGCGGGGAAGCGGCGGGCCCGCCCACCGGGACGCGGCGAGGCCGACAGGCGGAAGGGGCGAATGCGATGAGCCGAGGGGATCAGCACGCGGAGCCTTCGGAGCATCCCGACGGGGCCGCGTCCGGCCCGAGCGGGCTGCTGGACCTGCTGGGCGTCGCCGCGGTGCTCGCCGAGGCCGACGGCCGGATCGACATGTGGAGCCCGCAGGCCGAGGAGCTGTTCGGCTACTCCCGTGAGGAGGCGGTCGGACAGTACGCGGCCCAGCTGCTCCTGCGCCCCGAGCACCGCGAGGCGGCCGTCAGGCTGTTCGCCGAGGTGATGGTGACCGGCCGGGGCTGGGCGGGATCCTTCCCCGCCCGGCACAAGGACGGCAGCAGCCTCATGGTGGAGTTCCGCAACATGCGGCTGACGGACAACGTCGGCGACCACTACGCCCTGGGACTGGCCACCGACCGGGCCCTGCTGCGGCAGGTCGAGCGCAAGGTGGCCCTCTCCAGCCTGCTGGTCACCCAGGCGCCGGTCGGGCTGTCCGTCCTGGACACCGAGCTGCGGTACCTGGCCGTCAACCCGGCCCTGGCGTCGATGCACGGCGTCTCCGAGGCGGGCCACGTCGGGCGCAGCTTCCGCGAGATCCTGCCCGGCGAGCCCTTCGAAGCCGCCGAGAACCAGATGCTGGACGTGCTGGAGACCGGCCGGCCCGTGGTGGACCGGCAGGTGGTGGGCCGCACCCGGGCCGACCCCGACCACGACCACGCCTGGGCCGTGTCGATCTACCGCCTCCAGGACAACGGCGGCAACGTCCTGGGCATCGCCAACGTCGTCATCGACGTGACCGACCGGTACGAGACGGCCAGGGAGGCCGAGCGGGCCCGGCAGCGCCTGCGGATGATGGCCGACGCCTCGTCGCGCATCGGTACCACCCTGGAGGTGGAGCGCACCGCGCAGGAACTGGCGGACGTGCTCGTGCCCGACCTGGCCGACATGATCGCGGTGGACGTGCTGGACTCGGTGCTGCGGACCGGCCGCCCGGACGTCGGTGAGAAGCCGCCGCTGTTCCGCGCCCTCGCCGTGAAGACCGCCTATCCGACCGACGCCTCCGAGGCGATCATCGCGCCGGGCCAGCTCACCACCTACCACGCCGACCACCCGGCGGCCCACTGCCTGCGCACCCGCCAGCCGCTGCTGATCAAGCACCTGGACAGCGGCGAGCTCGGCCGGGTCGCCGCCGACGCCGCCGCGGCCGACCTGCTCGCGCAGGCCGGGGTCCACACCGACATGGCGGTCCCGCTCATCGCCCGCGGTCAGGTCATCGGGGTCATGAGCCTGGCCCGCGCGCGCAACCCGGTGCCCTTCGACGAGAACGACCTCACCCTCGCCGGCGAACTCGCGGCGTCCGCCGCGCTGAGCATCGACAACGCCGTGCTGCACCAGCACATCCGCCGCGCCGCCGAGACCCTCCAGCGCAGCCTGCTGCCGCAGCCCTCGCCCCGCCGCCCCGGCCTGGAGATCGCCGCCCGCTACCGCCCCGCGCAGGCCTTCAGCGAGGTCGGCGGCGACTGGTACGACATCATCCCGCTCAGCGGGGACCGGACCGCCCTCGCGGTGGGCGACGTCATGGGCAGCGGCATCCCGGCCGCCACCACCATGGGCCGGCTGCGGACCGCCACCTCCACCCTCGCCGCGCTCGACCTCGACCCCTCCCGGATCCTCAGCCACCTCGACCGGATCACCCAGGGCCTCGACCCCTACATCGCGACCTGCGTGTACGCGGTGTACGACCCGCATCTGCGCCGGCTCCAGGTGGCCGGCGCCGGTCATCTGCCGCCGGTCCTGGTCCGGGACGGCGCGCCGCCCGAACTGCTCGACCTGCCCACGGGCACCCCGCTGGGGGTGGGCGGTGTCCCGTTCGAGACCACGACCGTCGCCATGGGGCCCGGCGACCAGCTCGTCCTGTACACCGACGGGCTGGTGGAGACGCGCGACGACCCCATCGACCGGCGGCTGGGCGACCTCCTGGACCTGCTGTCCCCGCCCCACGGCTCCGCCGAGGAGACCTCCGACCGGCTCCTGCAGCGGCTGCGCCAGCCCGCCGACCACGACGACGTGGCCCTGCTCATCGCCCGGGCGCGTCCGCTGGACGCTCCCGCCGGCGGCGCCTGAACCGGACCGGCGCCCGCTGTGCGAACGGCCCGGCCCCCGCGGTGCACGCGGGGGCCGGGCCGGCCACGGTGTGGAGGGTCCGTCAGCCCTGGCGGGCCTTGAAGCGCGGATCCTTCTTGTTGATCACGTACGTCACGCCCTTGCGGCGCACCACCTGGGCGCCGGGTCTGGCTTTGAGCGCGCGCAGCGACTTGCGTACCTTCATGTCGTCCCCTTCCGGGTCGGGTGTCCGGTCAGCGGCGGGCGCCGTCGCGGCCGTAGCGCCGCTCGAAGCGCTCCACGCGTCCCGCGGTGTCCACGACGCGCGAGGTGCCGGTGTAGAAGGGGTGGCTCGCCGAGGAGATCTCGACGTCGACCACCGGATAGGTGATGCCGTCCTCCCACTCGACCGTGCGCTGCGAGTCGAGGGTGGAGCGGGTCAGCAGGGCGAAACCGGCTGCCCGATCACGGAAGACGACGGGACGGGAGACGGGGTGGATCGCGGTCCTCATGGCTGTCCTTTCGTCGGGGGCCTCCCGCCGCCGGGCGGCGGGAGGCAGGCGGTCAGCGCTCCTCGCGGAACGGGACGTGGGCCCCGGCGACCGGGTCGTACTTGCGCAGGACCAGACGGTCGGGGTCATTGAGGCGGTTCTTGCGGGTCACGTAGGTGACGCCGGTGCCGGCCGTCGACTTCAGCTTCACGACGGGCCGCGCGCTGCTGCGTGCCATGAGGACTCCTTTCCGCCCGACACACGAGCCTTCGGTTGACTCAGGCATGTCAGACAGGGGTGTCAACCACCGGCACCGGCTCCGCATTCCCGCCCGCGTGCCGTGGGCTACTTCGCGCCGAGTCCGGCGTCGTCGGCCCCCGGCTTGCCGTCCGCCTTCAGCACCTTGTTGAGGAGCCTCAGGTCGTAGATGCCCTTCAGGTCGGGCTTCTCCAGCAGACCGGCCGTGACCGCGTGCTGCGCCTCCGTGTTGAGCGTGGAGGCCAGCGGGTCGTCGAGGAAGGTGACCGACTTCCACGCCGGGTCGAGGACGTCGGCGGGCAGCGCCTTGCCCGACAGCTCCTTCAGCGCCTCGTTGGCGGACTCCTTCGCCTTGCCGGGGTTGGCGTTGATCCACTCGTTGGTCCGCACCGAGCCGCGCAGCACCGCCTCGACGACGTCCGGGTGATCCCGGAGGAACTTCTGCGACACGATGATGTTCGTGATCACGAACTTCTTGTCCGGCCACAGGGTCGACTCGTCGAGGAGGACCTTGCCGCCGTCGGCGACCAGCTTGGACGCGGTCGGCTCCGGCACCCACGCGCCGTCAATGGAACCGGACTTGTAGGCGTCCGGCGTGATCTTGTTGTCGGTGCGCACGACGGAGACGTCACCGGCTCCGCTCTCGGCGTCGACCTTCCACCCCTGCTCGGCGATCCAGTTGAGGAACGCGACGTCCTGGGTGTTGCCCAGCTGCGGTGTGGCGATCTTCTTGCCCTTGACGTCCTTCAGGGACTTGATCTTCTTCGGGTTGACGACCAGCTTCACGCCCCCGGAGGCCGAACCGCCGATGATGCGCAGATTCTTGCCGCCGGACTTGGTGTAACCGTTGATCGCCGGGGAGGGGCCGATCCAGCCGATGTCGATGGCACCGGCGTTCAGCGCCTCGATCTCGGACGGCCCGGCGTTGAAGGTGGACGCCTTGATGGTGGTGCCGCCGAGCTCCTTCTGGATCAGTCCCTCCTGGACGCCCACGAGCGCCGTGGCGTGCGTGAGGTTGGGGAAGTAGCCGATCTTCACCTGGTCGACGGAGAGCTTCTCGGCGCCGGCCGCGACCTCGCTCTTCTTGCCGTCGTCCGTGGACTCGGAGCCGTAGCCGCAAGCGGTCAGCAGGAGGGGAAGCGCCGCCAGGGCGGCGAGGGTGCGCAGGCTGGTGAAGGGTCTTGCGGCAGACACGGAGGTGTCCTCTCGGAGATGAGGGAGCGGAAAGCGGGCGATGGTGTGGGGGGCCGGGGGTCGCCGTACGTCGGGGAGCGCTCGCCGGCGCACGGCACGGGACAGCCGTGCGTGAGCCGCTGAGCGCAGCGGTGAGGGCGGGTGGTCGCGACGGGTGGTCGCGACACTCCGGGCGAACGCGATGCTCCGGCACAGGGTGACCCGGCCGCCCCGAGTGATCAGCGGGGTGTGCGGGGGCCTGCGACCGGGACGGGGCGGGTATGGCGAGGCGTCAGGCGGGCCGACACATGGCACTGGACGTGCGCGCGAGATCGATGTGGCGACGCGAGGTCAGGAGGAGCAGCGCGAAGGCGGTGGAGTGGAGCAAGCGCACGGCCACACCTCGCAGTTCCCTAGTTTTCCTACCTGGCTGCTAGGGATCGTGGCAGAAGTCGGCGTCCGCCCCAAGAGGGTGTCCGTATGGCGGGCAGCTCCGTCTTGATGAGTGAGATGTGACGGTGAAGTGCGTGGATTGCCCCGGTCTGCTGCCGGTCTTCGTCCTGCTTGAGGGTCACACCGGCAGGGAGAAGGCCGGGTGGGCGCCGTTGAGGAAGTAGTCCCCGACCTCGCGGAAGCGGTGGGCGGCCGGCTCGTGCAGGGTGTGCGTGCGGGCGTTGCGCCAGAAGCGGTCAAGACCCAGCCGCGCGGAGGCGGCCCGGGGGCCGAGCACGTCGAGGGCGCGGGCGGTGGACTCGTGCGCCGCCCGGGACGCGGCGGCCTCGGCCACGGCGACGAGGACGGAGATCTCCGCGCACTGCTCGAAACCGAGGTCGTCCCCGGCCGAGAGCCCCTCCCGTACCGCGTCCAGCGCCTGGTCGGCGAGTGCGGCCGCGGAGCGGGTGAGGACGGTCAGCTCCCCGTACACACCGAGCACTTGGGGATCGGCGGGTGTGGGGACCTGGGAGGCGGGGGGCCACGGCGTGTGGCCCGTCCTGCTGTACTCGCGCACCTCCGCCAGGACGCCCTCCGTCATGCCGAGCAGGAGCCCGACCGAGACGAGGCGCCCGGCCGGCGAGGCCAGGGCGGCCGCGGGGGACAGGGACTCCTCGTCCGCGGGCAGCGGGCCGAGCACGTCGTCGCCGGTGACCGGCACGCCGTCGAACTCCACGCTCCCGCCGGCCGCGAGCCGCTGGCCGAAGCCGCCGGTGTCGCCGTCCACCCGCACGCCCGGGCCGGCGGGGTCGACCAGGACGGCCACGGGCTCGTCCGTGCCGGCGCGGACGGCCCGGACCGCGAGCCGGTCGGCGACCAGGACGCCGGTGGCGTAGCTCTGCCGGCCGTCGAGCACCTGGCGGCCGGGCTTGCCGGTGAGGAGCGCCGGGGCGCCCTGGCGGGCCAGGCCCCCGCCCCAGCACCACTGTTCGGCCGCCGACCGCAGGTGGACGCGTGCGGCGAGACCGGGAGGGGAGAAGAAGCGGGTGCTCCAGGACAGGAAGTAGTGACAGCCGAGGAGTTGGCCGATCGCTCCGTCGGCGGCGGCGATCTCCCGTATGACGGCGCAGGCCGTCGCCCAGTCCGCGCCGCCGCCCCCGAACTCCACCGGCGCGAGAAGGGTCAGCAACCCGGCCTCACGGAGTGCGGCCACCTCCGCCAAGGGGTCCTTGCCCGCCTGCTCCCTGGCCACGGCGTCCGTGGCCAGGTCGTCCGCCACCTCCCGGGCCACGCGCAGCCAGTGCGCACGGCCGGGCCCGGTCCGCTCGGGTGTCGGGGCGGGGTCGGCCGGTGCGATGGCAACGCCCATGGCGGGCTCTCCTCAAGGTCGGTGGCGGGGTGCGGCGCCGGGGCTGTGCCGCTCGGGCACGTACTTGTAGCCCACGCGCCGCACCGTGGCGATCGTGTGCCGGTGTGCCGCGCCGAGCTTGCGGCGCAGCCGGGCGACGTGGACGTCCACGGTCCGTCCGTCGCCCACGTGGTCGTAGCCCCAGACGGCGGCGACCAGGCGCTCGCGCGTGTGCACCTGGTGCGGATGCCGGACGAGATGGGCCAGCAGCGCGAACTCCAGGTAGGTCAGGTCGAGTTGACGGCCGTCCACCTCGGCGACCCGGCGGGCCGGGTCGACCTGGACAGCGCCGTCGCCGAAGCGCGGGGCGGCGGCCGGGACCACCGCCTCCACGGGCCGGATCTCGGGCCGCGGGCCGTCCTTGGCGAACAGGTCCCCGATGTCCGTGCCCTCGGGGACCAGTACGAGGTAGCTCACGAGGCGCGAGGCGCCGGGGCCGGTCGTGCCGTCGACCCCCGCGTCACCCACCAGGTGGAGGCGGCGGGTCTCGACGGGCGGGGCTGCCGGAGGGGTGGTCCGGGCCGGGAGTGCCGTGGTCATGGGATGTCCCTCGATGTCTGCGGGCCGCCGGGGCCCGGGTACGGGCGCGTCCGGCGGCGGGAAAGATGAAGGTGAGGTGAGCCGGAGTGGCACCTGCGGCGGTCGGCCGGGTGCCTCAGGCGCAACAGCAGGCGGCGCTGACGACGTGACCGAAGTCGACATGCCGACGGCGAACGAGTCGCTGCTGTGTACGGGACATGTACACCATCCTGTGCATCCTCCACGGACACCGTCAAGGCTTTCCTAGTAACTCGATAGGAAACGTGGGGAATGACTCACGGCCGGATCGCTCAGGGTGCGCAGCAGCCGACGGGCCACCGCGTCGTTCTGGCGGAAGGCGGGAGCGTCCGTACGGGGCCGGGCGAAGGCGGCGACCGCCCGGCTGTTCGTGGGGGCGCCGAGCGCGAGCCGGCGCGGGTGCGGTCCGCCCAGGGCCGGGTCCAGGACATGGGCGTCGCCGGGGGAGACGCTCAGCAGGCCGGAACGGTGCGTGCGGGTGGCGTCCCTGACGACCTCTTCGCTGAGGGAGCCCCGGCGGTACAGGTCACGCAGCAGGGGGTCCTCGGTGCGGGCCAGCGAAGGGGCGGGCAGATACGCCTCGATCAGCGCCGTCGCGCGGACGGTCCGGCCGGGGACGGTGGGGCTGGTGGCGGTGAACGTGCCCGTGGCCTCGTCGGTGCCGACGCGCATGCCGGCCCCCACGAACCGGACGACACCCGCCCGGGACAGCGCGTGCAGTTGCCGCAGCCGGTCCCCGGGCGGACCGGAGGCGAGGAAGCTGAAGAACCCGTGCCACCAGCCGTCGAGGTGGTCCGCGACCGAACGGGCCGTGAGCCGCCCCGAGGCGAGCAGCCGCGGCAGCGCGCCGTACACCGACAGCAGGGCGAGGAACGCCCCGAGATCGGCGCTGAACTCCCCGTCCTCCCGACGCGCCACGTCCTCGGCGATGTGGTCGCGCAGGAAGTCCTGGAAGGCCTCGGACGTGGCGAACGTACGGCCGTCCAAGGGGCGGTCGAGAGCCTCGAAGTCCAGCCGGTCCGCCGGGTCGGGCACGGCCGCGGCGACGAGGGCGGTCATCCCCTCGGCGTACCAGTCGAGGCCGTCGTAGGCGGCGGCGAACTGGCGCCAGGGGAGGGCGGTGCGGCCCGGGTGGGCGTGGAACAGCTCGTGGTAGTGGCCGAACCCGATCTCCTTGGCCATCAGCGGCCACACGTCACGGCGCAGGTCCAGCGGGCCGGGCCGGGCGAGCAGCCGGTCCACCGCCTCGGGGCCGAAGTACTGGGGCAGGGCGGGGCGCGGGCCGCGGAGCCGGTAGCGGGTCTTGGAGTGGTACGGCACGCCGCGCCGCGACCCGACGTGCAGGACGGGCTCACGGCCCGATGGAACGTAGGTGAGCGTGCCGTCGCCGCCGGTGCGGTACGTACCGCCGCGCCCCTCGGTGAGCAGCACCAGCAGATCGATGAAGGCCAGTCCGAGGCCCCGCACGACGACGTGTTCGCCGGGGCGCAGTCCCGAGAGGTCCGCGTCGGCCGAGAACTCCGGCGGCAGGTGGAAGCGCCCGTGGCGGCGGGCGAACGCGGCGAGCGGGCGGTGCTCGGCCGGCGGGGCGGAGCCCAGGTGTCCCTGGGTGAGGACCACCAGGTCGGCCGCGAGCGGGGTGGGCCGCCCGGCGAGGTGCACGCACTGCCGGCCGTCCGGGGGGCCGGTGACGGCGGTCGCGGTGGTGCGGTGCACCTCGAGGGTGACCGAGGCGGGCAGTTCGGCCACCGCCCGCCGGAACACCCAGTCCAGATAGGCGCTTTGAGCACGGCGCGTGGGGAAGTCGGTTCCGCTCAGCGAGCGCAGCTCGGCCAGGACCCCGGGGTCGGCGGGGACGAAGTCCGGTGTGTGACGGGGGCCCCGGCCCGAGAGGCCGGCGGCCCACTCGGCCAATGAGGGGCCGGGGCGCACCGGGCCCTCGATCGTGGAGGACTCGTCGGTGAACATGGTGACGTCCTCCGCCATGGAGTTCATCCGCAGCAGCGGGGACTGGTCGTGCCGCCAGACCCGTCCGGGCCCGGGCGGGTACGGGTCCACCAGGTGGATGTGCAACTGGCCCCCGTCAGGCCATAGTTCGGGCGCGTTCGCCGCGATGCGCTCGAGCAGCCCGGTGGCACGCGGGCCCGCGCCCACGACGACCAGGACGGCCGGCGAGGCGCCGCCGACGCCGCCCGCCGGTGCGGCGCCCGTCACCGGTCACCGCCGATCGAGGGGCGGGCGTCGGAGGCCGTCACGGTGCCCAGCCGCACGCGGGCGGACGCGGCGCGCGCCCGCAGCCGTTGCAGCGGAGTCGGCGGCAGGGCACGGGAGTCGCCGCGTGCGTAGTGCCGTTCGACGTAGTACTGGCCGGCCCCCAGCACGCTGGTGACCGCGACGTACCAGAGGGTGGCGACCAGCAGCAGCGGGATGACCTCGTACGTCTGGTGGTAGATCAACTGCGTGGAGTACAGCAGGTCGTGCACCGCCAGCACGCTGACGATGCTGGTGCCCTTCAGCGTGCCGATCAGCATGTTCCCGGCCGTCGGGACGATGGAGCGCATGGCCTGGGGGACGACGATGCGGCCCAGTGTGCGGCGCCTGCCGAGACCGAGGGCCTGCGCGGCCTCCGTCTGGCCGGGGTCGACGGACAGGATGCCGCCGCGCACCACCTCGGCGGCGTAGGCGCTCTCGTGGAGGGTCAGGCCGACGACCGCGGTGAGGGTCGGACCGAGCAGGTCGACGGTTTTGACGGTGACGAACTCCGGGCCGAAGGGGACGCCGAGGCCGAGCGTCGGGTACAGGGCGCCGATGTTGAACCAGAACAGCAGCTGGACCAGCAGGGGAGTGGACCGGAAGACCCACACGTAGCCCCAGCTCAGGGTGCGCAGCACCGGATTGCCGGACAGCCGCATCACCGCCAGGACGGTGCCGAGCACGAACCCCAGCACCATCACGACCGCGGTCAGCCACAGGGTCAGCAGCAGTCCGTCGAGCACGGCGGCCGTGGTGAAGTACCGCCCCACGACGCCCCATTGGAAGGCAGGGTTGCGGACGACGGAGTGGAGCGCCATCGCGCACACGGCCAGCGCGGCGACAGCCGCCGCCCAGCGGCCGAGGCGCCGGCGCGGCACGATCCGCGGCGGGCCGGAACCGGCCTCCTCCGTGCGGAGCGGACGTTTCGTGACGGGGACGGACGTGACGTCGGAAGACGTGACCATGGGGAGGCTCTCCGGGAGAGGGATTCAGGCGAGGGCGACCGCCCGGCAGCACCCGTCGCCGCGCGCAGCGCACGAGCGCCGCGCGGAGACGAAGGGGGGCCGGGAAGCTGCGTCGTCACGGTCGCCGCGTCCCTCAACGCGGCAGCGGAAGCGGGCTCACGCGAGGCGGAGCCGTCCGCCGTCGATCGTATGGGTCCACGGCACGGATGTGTCAACAACGCCCGACGGCAGGCACGGACGCGGGGGTCCGGCATCCGGTCGCTTCTTGACGCGACGCTTGATGTCCTGCTCAATTAGGCGCATGGACGCCCAGCAGCGCTTGGTCTCGCGCGACCACATCGACTTCGGTCGGGTGTGGTCCGCGGCGTGTTGCGCCTGACTCGGCAGCGGACCCTCCGGCCGGCCCTTCCCTCCTTCGGTGACCCCGTCCCTTCGGTGATCCCGTCGCGAGCCGGTCCTCCTCTTCGCGCGCGCTGCCACACCCGTTCCTCCTGACGCACGGCGTCGTCACCTCGTGAACGCACCGGCCCTCGACAGGCCGGTCATCTCCCGCTGCACGCAAGGCGGTTCGCCCTGCCCGCGTGCGGTCACTCCCGAAAGGCCCCTTCCCATGCCCGTGGAGTTCCTCGGCATCGCCGCCACCAACGACGGCTCCGAAACCACCCCGCGCTCCGGCGCGGCCTTCGACAAGGACTACACCCTCCGCCTCGCCCGGGCCCACGAGGAGCACGGCTGGGACCGCGTGCTGTTCGCCTACGGGTCCGGGTCGCCCGATCCGGCACCGGCCGCCGCGTACATCGCGAGCCGCCTGGACCGGTTGCAGATCCTGCTCGCGCACCGGCCCAACGTGTCGTACCCGACGTTCGCCGCGAAGACCTTCGCCACCCTCGACCAGATCAGCGAGGGCCGGCTGACCGTGCACTTCATCACCGGCGGCAACGACCACGAGCAGGGCCGGGAGGGCGACACCCTCACCAAGGACGAGCGCTACGCCCGCACCCGCGAGTACATCCGGATCGTCAAGAAGATCTGGACCACGCACGAGCCCTTCGACCACGAGGGCGAGCACTACCACTTCCACGACTTCGTCAGTGACGTCTTCCCCGCCCAACAGCCCCGCCCGGGCGTCTCCTTCGGCGGCTCCTCGCCCGCCGCCCTCGCCGCCGGCGGCGCCGAGGCCGACATCTACTGCCTGTGGGGCGAGCCCCTGGCGCGGACCGCCGAGCAGATCGAGCACGTGAAGGCCGCAGCGAAGGCGGCGGGACGTACCGACGTCCCGCGCATCCAGGTGGCGTTCCGGCCCATCATCGCCCCGACCGAGGAACTGGCCTGGGAGAAGGCCCACCGCACGCTCGGCGCCATCCGGGAGCAGGGCGCGGCCGGGCCCGCACGGCGCCGGCGCGTCGGCGCCCCGCAGAACACCGGTTCGCAACGGCTGATCGCCATCGCGGAGCAGGGCGAGCGCTACGACCGCGCCCTGTGGACCCCGACCGCCGCGGCGACCGGCGGCGCCGGCAACTCCAACGCCCTGGTCGGCACCCCCGAGACCGTGGCACAGGCGCTGCTCGACTACTACGACCTCGGGGTCGACATCCTCTCCGCGCGCGGCTACGACCTGCTGGACGACGCCATCGACTTCGGCCGGTACGTGATCCCCCTCGTCCGTGAGGAGGTCGCCAGGCGCGACGCCGAGCGGGCCGCGCGCGAGGACCGGGCCGGGGCGGTGGTGGGCGCATGACCTCGGCAGCCCCCGTGCCGCCCCGGGCGGCGCAGCCGGCCGTCGTGCACGTCCCCGTCTCCGACCCGCGGGTGAGACCCCTGCTGCGCGAACTGGGTCACGAGTACGCGACGCGGTACGGCAAGGACGCGCACGCCGAGATCGCCCGCTACCCCGACGAGGAGTTCACCCCGCCGCACGGCGGCCTGCTCCTGCTGCTGCTGGAGCACGGGGCCCCCGTGGCAGGCGGTGCCTTCCGCCGCCACGACGCCACCACGGCCGAGCTGAAACGGATCTGGACGCACTCCGCGCACCGCCGGCGCGGACTCGCCCGCCGGGTGCTCGGCGAACTGGAACACGAGGCGGGCGCACGGGGCTACCGGCGGATCTTCCTGACCACCGGGCCCCGCCAGCCCGAGGCCCGCGCTCTGTACCTCGCCACGGGCTACACACCCCTGTTCGACACCGCGGCCGACCCGGAGACCATCGGCCCGCTGCCCTTCGAGAAGCACCTGCCGCCCGTCCCGCCCATCGGAAAGGCCACGGACCTGTGAAGCTCCCCGGCACCCGAGGCCGCCTGCGCAGCGCCACGGCCCTCGCGCTCCTGCCGCTGCTGGGGCTGACCGCCTGCGGCTCCGGCGACACCGCCGCGGCCGGCGCGCAGGCCTCTCCCGCGCCCGCCGGTGACCCGGTCGCCGCCGTACGCGAGGTGGCCTCCGTCGCCGCGCTGCTGCCGGCCGACGTCCGCCGGTCGGGCACCCTGCGGGTCGGCAGCTCGGTCGGCCTCCCGCCGGGCGCGTACTACCCGAACGGCCCGGACAAGGCCCCGGCAGGGCAGGACATCGACCTCGCCGACGCGGTCGCCAAGGTCCTCGGACTGCGGCTGCACCGTCAGGACGCCTCCTTCGAGACGATCCTGCCCGCCCTCGGCAGCGGCAAGTACGACGTCGGCACGGGCAACTTCGGCGTCACCACCGAGCGCCTGAAGACCATCGACTTCGTCACGTACATCAACGACGGCCAGGGCTTCGCGGTGAGGAAGGGCAACACGGAGATCCGCAAGGTGACCGACCTGACCCAGCTGTGCGGGCTGACCATCGGCACCGGCGCCGGCACCACCTTCGAGACGACGCTCACCGCCCGCAAGGGCGTGTGCGCCGCGGCCGGCAGGAAGCCGTACGACGTGAAGGTCTACTCGGAGAACGCGGCGACGCTCACCGCGCTCCAGCAGGGCCGCATCGACGTCGTCATGTCGACCATCAACGGCCTGCGCCACCAGGCGTCCCGGGCCGCCTCGCGGACCACGTTCCTCGGCGAGTACCGCCGCCTCGACGTCGGCTTCGCCTTCAAGAAGGGCTCGCCCCTCACCCAGGCCTTCCGGGCCGCCGTCGACGAGCTGATCGCGGACGGCACCTACGCGCGGATCCTCCGCAAGTGGGGCACGTCCGCCTCCGCGATCGAGACCTCGCGCATCAACCCGCCCGAGCACCCCTAGCAGCCGAGCAGGAACACCACGATGGCATCCACCACCGGCGCCGCGCCCTCCGGCACGGCCGCAGCGGACACCCGCCCCGACCCGCCCGCCGTCCCAAACGGCCCGGCCTCGCTCAAGGTCGTCCCGGCCCGCCACTACGGCCGCTGGGCGGCGGCCGCAGCCGTGATCGTGCTGGTCGTCCAGTTCGTGCACGGACTGGCCACCAACCCCGTGTGGGAGTGGGGCGTCTTCCGCGACTACGTCCTGTCCGAGACGATCGTCGAGGCGGTCTGGGTCACCCTCCAACTGACCGCCTACGCCACCGTCCTGGGCTTCCTCCTGGGCACCGTCCTGGCCTTCATGCGGCTGTCCCGCAGCCCGGTGCTGCAGACCGTCGCCTGGACGTACATCTGGGTCTTCCGGTCGATCCCGATGATCGTGCAGCTGGTGTTCTGGTTCAACCTGAGCGCCCTGTACCGGGAGTTGGGCGTCGGTATCCCCTTCGGCCCGGTGTTCTGGTCGGTCGACAGCAACAGCCTCATCGGCACCATCGGCGCCGCCGTCATCGGCCTGACACTCCATCAGGCCGCCTACGCCGCCGAGATCGTCCGCGGCGGCGTCATCTCCGTCGACCCCGGTCAGCTGGAGGCCGCCGCCGCGCTCGGCGTCCCCCGGTTCCGGCAGATCCGGCGCATCGTCCTGCCCCAGGCCATGCGCGCCATCCTGCCCACCGCCGGCAACGAGATCATCGGCCTGCTGAAAGGCACCTCGGTCGTCTACGTGATGTCCATCGGCGAACTCTTCTACCAGGTCCAGGTCGTCTACGGCCGCAACGGCCGGGTCATCCCGCTGCTGCTGGTCGCCACCGCCTGGTACGTGCTGCTGACCACGCTGCTGTCGGTCGCCCAGTACTACGTCGAACGCCACTACGCCCGCGGCAGCGACCGCACCCCGCCCCCCACCCCCCTCCAGCGCGCCCGGCGCCTGGTGCGGGCCCTGCGCGTGGCAGCCGCCCGGCCCGAGCAGCCCGTCGCACCGCTGAACACCCTCGGACCCCTGGGAGGAAGCCGATGAGCGAGGTCATGGTGGACGTGCACGGCGTCCACAAGAGCTTCGGCCCGCTGGAGGTGCTGCGCGGCGTCGACCTTCAGGTCCGGGCCGGCGAGGTCACCGTCGTCCTCGGCCCGTCCGGCTCCGGCAAGTCCACCCTGCTGCGCACCATCAACCACCTGGAGAAGGTCAGCCGCGGCTGGATCACCATCGACGGCGAACTCATCGGCTACCGCCGCTCGGGGAACCGGCTGCACGAACTGAAGGAGAAGGACGTCCTGAAGCAGCGCACCCACATCGGGTTCGTCTTCCAGAACTTCAATCTCTTCCCCCACCTGAACGTGCTGGAGAACCTGATCGAGGCCCCGGTCTCCGCGCTGCGCCGCCCCCGCCGCCGGGCGGAGGAGACGGCCCGGCGGCTGCTCGACCGGGTCGGGCTCGCCGACAAGGCCGACGCCTACCCGAGGCAGCTGTCCGGTGGCCAGCAGCAGCGCGTCGCCATCGCCCGTGCCCTCGCCCTCGAACCCAAGGTGCTGCTCTTCGACGAGCCCACCTCGGCCCTCGACCCCGAACTGGTCGGCGAGGTCCTCGACGTCATCAAGGACCTGGCCGGCACCGGCACCACGATGATCGTCGTCACCCACGAGATCGGCTTCGCCCGCGAGGTCGCCGACACCGTCGTCTTCATGGACGGCGGTGTCGTCGTGGAGCAGGGCCCGCCCTCGGCCGTCCTCGACGCCCCGCAGCACGCGCGCACCCGCGCCTTCCTCTCCAAGGTCCTGTGAGCCGCGCCGCTCCGCATGCCGTCCCCGACCCTCGTCCCCGCACGCAAGGAGCACCGCCGTGACCACCGCCCCCACCGCACGCCGCACGACCGCCGTCGCAGCACTCGGCCTCGCCGCCGCCCTCGTCCTCGCCGGCTGCGCCGATCCCGACGAGGGCGGCACGACCGAGGTCGCGGCCACCTCCGGCGGCACGACGAAGATCGACACCAGTCCCGACCGGAAGCGCGTCACGACCGCCGAGGTCGACGCCATCGCCGCCCGCGTCCCGGAGCGCATCCGCAAGAGAGGAACCCTGGAGCTCGTGGCGGCCGCGGGCTCCGCGGCCCCGCTGACCTTCTACGCCACCGACAACCGGACCGTCATCGGCGTGGAACCCGACCTCGCCCACCTCGTCGCCGACGTCCTCGGCCTCAAGCCGCACATCACCACCGTGTCCTGGGAGAACATCTTCGTCGGCCTCGACAGCGCCAAGTACGACGCCGCATTCAGCAACATCACCGTCACCGAGGAACGCAAGGAGAAGTACGACTTCGCCACCTACCGCGAGGACAACCTGGGCTTCGAGGCGAAGAAGGGCAGCGGCCTGAAGGTGACCGGCCCCGCGGACGTGGCGGGCCTGACCGTCGCCGTCAGCAGCGGCACCAACCAGGAGAAGCTCCTGATCGAGTGGAGCGAGGAGAACGAGAAGGCCGGCCGCGAACCGGTGGACATCGCCTATTACCAGAACGACAGCGACACCCGACTCGCCCTTCAGTCCGGCCGCATCGACCTCTACCTGGGGCCCAACCCGACCGTCGCCCACCGCGCGGCCACCACCGGCACGACCGAGGTCGTCGGCACCCACTCCGGCGCCGGCGCCGGCCTCCCAGGCCTCATCGCCGCCACCACCAAGAAGGACAGCGGCCTCGTCGAGCCGCTCGCCGACGCCATCGACCACCTCATCGACAACGGCACCTACGCCAAGGTGCTCGAGCGCTGGGGCCTGTCCGACGAGGCCGTCACCACCTCGCGGATCAACCCGCCCGGCCTGCCCAGGACCGGCAAGTAGGCGACCCGCACAGGCGGCCGCCATGCCCTCACCGGCGAACTGCCCCAGCACACCCGGTACTTCCGAAAGGACCCCCGACCATGGCCACCATCCTCTCCGTCTCCGGCAGCCCCTCCGCCACGTCCCGCACCGCCCGTCTGCTGCGCCACCTCGACCAGCGGCTGATTGCGCAGGGACACCGGGTGATCCCCTTCGACGTCCGCACCGTCCCGGCAGAGGCCCTGCTCGGCGCGGACTTCCGGCACCCCGCCATCGTCCGGGCCACGGCCCTGGTCGAGCAGGCGGACGGGCTCGTCGTCGGCACCCCCGTCTACAAGGCCGCCTACTCCGGGCTGCTGAAGGCGCTGCTCGACCTGCTCCCGCAGTTCGCCCTGGCCGGCAAGACGATCCTCCCGCTGGCCACCGGTGGCTCCACCGCCCATGTCCTGGCCATCGACTACGCCCTGCGCCCCGTCCTCAGCTCCATGGGTGCGACACACATCGTCCCGGGCTGGTTCACCCTCGACAAGGACCTCACCACCGCGGAGGACGGCACCCTGACCGTCGCGCCCGGCTCGGCCGAGGCCCTGGCCCAGGTCACCGACCAGTTCTCCGCCGCGCTCGGCGGCCGTACGACCGTGCTGGCGGCCACCGGGTGACCGGCGTCCTGCCCGGATGCCCGCACCCGGGAAAGGCCTGCTGGTTCGGCGAAGGGGCCCCGCCCCCGCTCGGGGCCGGGCGTCCGTGCCGCCGGGCGAGACGGCAGGCCCCGGCCGGACGGCCCTCTTGACGAGAGGCGCATACGGTCCGAGACTCCATGACGGGAACCCTAGTGAAAAGGTAGGGCAATCATGGATCGTGCCGGCCGGGCACGCGGCTCCGACGCCGCCCTCCTCGCCCTCCGGCGGTCCCCCCTGCTGACGTCCCGCCGCCACATCGATCTCCTGCGGGTGTGCAGCGCGGCCGGTTCCCCGGGCGACGGCGGTTCCGTCCCCGTCTGATCCCTCCGTCCCGAGGATCCCGTCCGGCCGCGCCGATGCCGCCGCGTGCCGCCGCCTCTCGTGCCTGTACACCGGGCCGTTCGTGCCCGTACGCCTGTGACCGAGCACCCCAGGGAGACGCATGTCCGCATCAGCCCCGACCGCCGTGCCGTCCTTCCGCGGCCGGATCGGCTGCGACGCGCGCAGCGGGTACTACGCCGCGCCGCACCGGTACCGGCTCCACCTGTCGCCGTCCTGTCCGCACTGCCTGCGCATCGCCGTCACCCACAGCCTCCTCGGCCTCGAGGACGCCCTGCCGGTGACGCTGCTCCCCGCGGTACCCGACACACCCGACGGCGGGCACACCGCCCTGCGTCCCCTGTACGAGGCCAGTTCGCACCAGCACCCCGGACCGGCCGTCGCTCCGGTGCTCAGCGACAGCTGGACCGGGACGATCGTCAGCACGCACACCCCCGGCATCCTGCGTGACATGGCCCGGCGCTTCGGCGGCGACGGACCCGATCTCGTCCCGCGCGGCACGGAGGAGGAGATCGAGGCCGTGGCCCGGCTCTGCGACCAGGGCATCACGGCGGCCGCCCAACGCGCCGGGCGCGCCGAGGCCGCAGCGGCGGAACGGGACGCGGCCCTGACCACGCTGCTGGACACCCTGGACCTGCTGGAGTCGCGGCTGGCCGCCCGGGACCACCTGCTCGGAGCCGAACTCACCCTGGCCGACGTCCACCTGTGGGTGACGCTGGTGCAGCTCGACACCGTGCACCGGCACCATCTGGACGCCTCAGCGGTGCACCGGATCACCGGCCGTTCCACGCTGTGGGCCTACGCGCGACGCCTCGCGGCCCGTCCGGCCTTCGGCCCGCACCTCGACCTGGACGGCATCGCGCGCCGGCACCACGCCCACTGCCGGGGCCGGGAGGCGGCGGGGTCGGCGGTGCAGATCGTCGACTGGGCCGCCTTCACGCGAGGGCGGACGGAGCGGGCGGGGTGAGGTGACCGCACCCGAGCGCGGCGCGCCTTCCGGTACCCCGCAGATCCGCGGGTCCGCCGGCGCGGAGCGGATCAGCTCGTCAACTCGGCCGCGAGCGCGGCGACCTGCTCCATCTCGATGAGGAACCCGTCGTGCCCGTACGGTGATTCGACCACCCGCACACGGTCCGCCCCGGGCAGCCCGGCGGCCAGCTCCGCCTGCTGGGACAGCGGGTAGAGCCGGTCGGAGTCGACCCCGACGACCAGGGCGGGTGCGGTCACCCGGCTCAGGGCGGCCCGCACACCGCCCCGGCCGCGTCCCACGTCGTGGCTGTTCATCGCCTGCGCCAGCGTGACGTAACTGCCCGCGTCGAAGCGGCGCACGAGCTTGTCGGCGTGGTGGTCGAGATAGGACTCCACCTGGTAGCGGCCACCGCGCCAGGGGTCCTCGGCGCCCTGCGGCGCGCGGCCGAAGCGGGCCTGGAGCTCCGGTTCGCTGCGGTAGGTGACGTGCGCGAGACGCCGGGCGAGACCCAGCCCGGTGTGCGGACCGAGCCCGGCGGCGGCGTCGTGGTAGTCGCCGCCGCGCCAGTACGGGTCGCTGCGCACGGCGTGTACCTGGATGTTCGCCCAGGCGATCTGCTCCGCGCTCGCGGCGGCCGTGGTGGCGAGCAGCAGCAGCGCCCCGGTCCGCTCCGGGTGGGACACCGCCCACTCCAGCGCGCGCATCCCGCCCATCGAACCGCCGACCACGAGCGCCCAGCGGTCGACACCCAGCAGGTCCGCCAGACCGGCCTCGGCCGCTACCTGGTCCCGCTGGGTCAGGAACGGGAACGCACCGCCCCAGCGGCGCCCGCCGGGCGACACGGACGACGGTCCGGTGCTGCCCTGACAGCCCCCGAGCACGTTCGGCGCCACGACGAAGAAGCGGTCGGTGTCCAGCGCCCGCCCCGGCCCCACCAGCCCGTCCCACCAGCCGGCCGTGGGGTGCCCGGGTCCGGCCGGGCCGGCCACGTGGCTGTCACCGGTCAGGGCGTGCAGGACGAGCACCGCGTTGGACCGGTCCGGTGCCAGCCGCCCCCAGCTCTCGAACGCGAGCCGCACGCCCGGGAGTTCACCGCCCGCCTCCAACGACAGCGGTGCGGAGCGCCGGTACCACTGCCGGCGCCCGGGCGGGTCCCCCTCCCGCCAGGCCCCGGAGGCCGGCGGGAGGGGGACCTCGGACGGCGTGAGTACGGTGCTCAGGACGCGCCCTTCGCCGCGCGGAAGCCCGCCTCCAGATCCGCCTTGAGATCGGCCAGGTTCTCGATGCCGACCGACAGGCGCACCAGGCCGGGTGAGGCACCCGTGGCCGCCAACTGCCCCTCGTCGAGCTGGCTGTGCGTCGTCGACGCCGGATGGATGATCAGGCTGCGCACGTCACCGATGTTGGCGAGGTGGCTGAACAGCTCCACGGCGTCCACGAACCGCTTGCCCGCCTCCACGCCGTCACGCAGCTCGAAGGACAGCACCGCCCCGGCTCCGCGCGGCAGGTAGCGCCGCCCCGCCTCGTACCAGCGGTTGGACGGCAGCCCCGGGTAGTGCACGGCGGCGACCTCGTCGCGTTGCTCCAGCCACTCCGCGAGGGCCTGCGCGTTGGCCGAGTGGCGCTCCAGACGCAGGCTGAGCGTCTCCACGCCCTGCAGCAGCAGGAAGGCGGAGTGGGGGGAGAGCGCGGGGCCGAGGTCGCGCAGCAGTTGCACGCGCAGCTTGACGGCGAAGGCGCCCGGGCCGAGCGCCGGCCAGTACCGCAGGCCGTGGTAACTCGGGTCGGGCTCGATGAAGTCCGGGAACCGCTCGGGGTGCGCACCGAAGTCGAAGGTGCCGCCGTCGACCACCACACCCGCGATGGCGGTGCCGTGCCCGCCGAGGAACTTGGTCGCCGAGTGCACGACGATGTCCGCCCCGTGCTCGAGGGGCCGCAGCAGGTAGGGGGTGGGCACGGTGTTGTCCACGATCAGCGGCACACCCGCCTCGTGCGCCACGTCGGCGACCGCCCGTACGTCCAGCACGTTGCCGCGCGGGTTGCCGAGGGTCTCGGCGAACAGCGCCTTGGTGTTCGGCCGGACGGCACGGCGCCAGGCGTCGGCGTCGTCGGGGTCGTCCACGAAGGACACCTCGATGCCGAACCTGGGCAGGGTGTGCCGGAACAGGTTGTAGGTGCCGCCGTACAGGGACGTACTGGAGACGATGTGGTCGCCGGCACCGGCCAGGGTCAGGATCGCCAGCGTCTCCGCCGCCTGCCCCGAGGACAGCGCCACCGCCGCGACTCCGCCTTCCAGGGCGGCGATGCGCTGCTCGAACACGTCCTGGGTGGGGTTGTGGATCCGGGTGTAGATGTTGCCCGGCTCGGCGAGCGAGAACAGGTCCGCGGCGTGCCGGGTGTCCCGGAAGACGAAGGACGTCGTCTGGTAGATCGGCGTGGCCCGGGCCCCGGTGACCGGGTCGGGCACGGCACCGGCGTGGATCTGCCGGGTCTCGAAGGACCAGGCGGACGTGTCGGACCCGGCGGTGTCGTCGGCGGGTGTGTGTCCGGCGGTGACGGAGTCGATGGGCTGGCTCATGGTGGTGCTCCCAGATACGAGGGCAGGGCAGGGCAGACAAGGCAGGTCAGGAGAGGAAGGCGAGGGGACGTGCGGAGGTCCCGCGACGGCGGCACGGCACGGCGGCGCGGCCGCGGACGGGGTCAGGAGGTGACCGGGCCGCTTCGGGAGAGGTGACGCGGCCGTCAGACCATGGGCGGACAACACATGGCGGTGACACGCACGAAGTCCACGTGGCGGCGGGTCACGAGCATGGTCATGAGCTCAGAGAACCACGACGAACGCCGCCGTACCAGCGGAACCTGCCCATTTCACACAGCGGACATGTGGGGGACACAGTCGCGCCCGTCCTGCCCGGTCGGCCGGGCGGACGGGCGCGGTTCGCGGGTCAGGAGAAGCAGCCCGAGTCGGCCAGGATGTAGTGGCCGGGTGCCGTCTGCTTGAGCGTGTGGGTGACGAACGCGTTCCACAGCCCCATCGCCTGGCCCGAGCCCTTGGCGTAGGTGTAGCCGCCGCTCTGGTAGGCGCGTCCGGCGGCCGTGTGCGCGTAGTTGTCGGCGGTGTGGCACGTCGGCGTGAACCCCGAGGTCGTGGCCGTGACGCCCGGGGAGGGCCGGCCGACGGCACCCGAGGCGTCCACGGCCGCCACGGTGTAGCCGTAGCCCGTGCCCGTGGCCAGACCCGTGTCGGTGTACGCGGTCGACGTGGCCGTGCCGACCCGGGTGCCGTCCCGGTGGACGGCGTACGAGGACGCACCGGCGACCGCGTTCCACTTCAGGGAGACGGTGTGGTCGGTGGTTCCCGTGACGGACAGTCCCGTCGGGGCGGGCAGGGAGCCGGTGTCCTGGTCCTGGCCGAGTCCCCAGAAGCGGGCGGTGTGGTAGCTGGAGCAGATGGTGTCGAGGAAGTACGCGCCCGTGCTGCCGCACTGCTGCGGGCCGCTGCCCGGGTCGACCGCCAGACCGTGCGCCATGCCGGAGACGGAGTAGACCTGGACGGCAGGCCGGCCCGAGGGGTCGTCGTAGACACTCAGCGTGGTGCCCGCGCCGAGGCTCTCCGTGCGGGAGGGTGTCTGCCCGATGCCCCAGACGTTCGTCCACTGGTCGCGCAGCTCGGTAGCGTTGGCCGGCCGGACGGTGGTGTCGGCGGTGCCCTGCCAGATCGCCACGCGCGGCCAGGACGCCGTGCCGGCGGGGGCGGCGGAGCGCACCAGGTCACCCCACTGGGCGGGGGTCCTGTCCGGAGGGCTGTACATGCAGGTGTACGCGGCCGACACACTGGTCGCGCAGCGTGCGGGCAGCCCGGAGTCGACGGCGCCGCCCGCGAAGACGTCCGGGTAGGCGGCGAGCATGTTCGCGGTCATGCCGCCGCCCGCCGACAGGCCGGTGATGTACACCCGCCGGGGATCGCTGCCGTACAGCGCGACGGCCTTGTCCACCATCTGCCTGATCGACAGCGCCTCGCCCTGGCCCCGCGCCGAGTCGCCCGGCTCGAACCAGTTGAAGCAGGAGTTGGCGTTGTTGGCGCTGCCGGTCTGGGGCAGGACCAGGGCGAAGCCGTACGCGTCGGCGAACTCGGGCCAGCCGGAGTGCGTGTAGTAGTCGGTGGCACTCTGCGTGCAGCCGTGCAGGGCGAGCACCAGGGGTGCGCCGGCCGGCAGCGCGTCCGGGGCGTAGGCGTACATGGAGAGGTTGCCGGGGTTGGTGCCGAAGCCGGTGACCTGCGTGAGGCTCGCGGCGGAGGCGGCAGGGCTCACGGTGACCAGGC
The DNA here is from genome assembly GCF_055585285.1 of Streptomyces sp. NPDC053665. Classification (NCBI taxonomy): domain Bacteria; kingdom Bacillati; phylum Actinomycetota; class Actinomycetes; order Kitasatosporales; family Streptomycetaceae; genus Streptomyces; species Streptomyces sp. NPDC053665. The sequence continues at coordinate 243,558 of NZ_JBVJKK010000001.1, read as the reverse complement.
CGGCGGTCAGTGCGAGGGCACCGGCCACGGCGGCGACACAGCGGCGGACGCGTGCGCCGAGGCTGCGGCGGCGCGGGCCGAGGGGGGTCGCGGGGCGAGGGGGCGGCTGTCCCATGACGGTGGCCTCCTGGTGGGGGAGCGGGGGAGTGCGGGAGCGTGGCGGGAGGGAACTGGTGGGGAGCGCTCACGTGGCCGGTGCCGTAGGGGGATCGGCCACCGTTCTGGCTGCATGGTGGAGGTGCGCCGGTCGGTGCGGACATGGGCTTGGGGGCCATGGTCGGCGCGAACATGTGTGACGGCGCTATATGGCCTGTCGAATGACGCGTCGTGTAGGCGGCACGATGAGGGAGAGCTGTCACGTTCCCATCCCCGGAACGGGGTGGGGGCCCCAACCATGACCAGACGCCGGAAGATGGTCCGCCACCCCATAGGTAGCGGGCACATGGACGCCCTAGCCTCCCGCGGGTCCTGGTAAGCGATGTACGCGCCCCGCAGGCGCTGCACGTGATCGTGGAGGCGTCACCCATGCAGCTCTCCGTCCGCCCCCGTCCTCACCCCCGACCCCACCCCCGTCCTCCCGCCCGGCCCCGTTCCGGCTCCTGGCGGCGAGGCCTCCCGGCGGCCCTCGCGGTGGCGGCCCTCGTCCTCCCCGCCGGCCCTGCGACTGCCGTGAGCCCGAAGGACCCGGGCGGCCGCCACTGCGCCCACCCGCAGAAGGTGCGCGTGCCCGGCGCGGAGCGTCAACAGGCGTCATGCCTGGACGAGTTGACCACCGCCGGCACGGTCGCCTCCGGACACACCGACCCCGCCGACTGGGCGGGGCTGACACCCAAGGACCTGGCCGTGCCCGAGGGCGTGCCCGGCCTCCAGATCGACGGCTACTTCCCCGACACCTCCACCACCAACACCAACCACGGCTGGAACCACGACGCCCAGTTCGTCGTGCGCCTGCCCGACCGCTGGAACGGCGGCCTGGTGGTGGCGGGCACCCCCGGGAACCGTGAGCAGTACGCCAACGACCGCGCCATCGCGGACCACGTCCTCTCCCGCGGCTACGCCTACGCCGCCACCGACAAGGGCAACACGGGCCTGGCATTCCACCGGGACGGCAGGAAGCCGGGGGACGCCATCGTCGAATGGAACCACCGGCTCACCCAGCTCACCCGGGCCGCCCGGACGACCGTCGCCCGGCGCTACGGCCGGCCGCCGTCGCAGACGCTGGTCACCGGCATCTCCAACGGCGGATACCTCGTCCGCTGGCAGTTGGAGAACCACCCCGAGCTGTACGACGGGGGCGTGGACTGGGAGGGCACGCTGTGGCACCCGGACGGGCCCACGCTGCTGGACTTCCTGCCCGCGACACTGCGCAACCACCCGGTGTACGCGACCGGCGGCGAGGGAGCGGACGCGGCCCGCGCAGCCCTGCACACCGCCGGGTTCCCGGCCGGGTCGGAGTTCCTGTGGCAGTACCACCACACCGTCTACTGGGACCTGACGCAGCGCCTCTACCGCGAGGAACTGGACCCCGGCTACGACGGCCCGACCGAGGCGGGCACGCCGTTCTGCACCACCGGGACGCCGGCCTGTGACGCCGACTACGACTACGCGGCGCGGCCCGCCGAGGTGCGGAAGGCCGTGCACCGGATCGGGCTCACGGGACGCATCGGCAAGCCGCTCGTCACCCTGCACGGCACGCTGGACGTCCTGCTACCGATCAGCAGGGACTCCGACGTCTACGCCCGCATGGTGCGCGCGTCGGGCCGCGGGGACCTGCACCGCTACTACCGCATCGAGGGCGGCACCCACGCCGACGCGCTGGCCGACACGTACCCGGACCGCCTCCGCCCGCTCGCCCCCTGCCACCACACGGCGACGAGGATCTTGGAGGACTGGCTGACCTCGGCGAAGCAGCCCCCCGTGTCCCACACGGTCCCCCTGCCGGCCGACCGGAGCGCGGCGAGTCTCGCGAACACGTGCGCGCTCGAGGAAGCCCCCGGCGCAGGACGGGCCGCGGAGACCACCCCGCACTGAGCAACAGGGCAGGATGTGCGTCATGGGGGCGCACATCATGCAGCAATGCGGGCAGGCGCGTTACGCGTTGACGGATACGGCGAACGGCCATGTGTGGGGCGTCTGTTCCGAGGCGGAAGGACTGTTCGCCGAACCGCCCCGTGGCACGTACGAACTGTTCGGCTGGGTCCCGGAAGGGGCCGGAGCGGTGGGGTGGGTCGACACCCGGGTGTGGCTCGTGCCGGAGGACGCCACCGGGCTGTCTGCGCGGCGGTTTCGGCCACACTTCACCCGCCACCCTGCATTGGGAGCACGCCGAGGTGGCCCGTGGCCGCCTGTCCCGCCGACTGACGCCCCGGGGCGAACCCCGCGACGTGTTCGCCGCCGTGCTGGAGATCCTCGGCGGGCAAGGGGTGCGCACCGTCCTCGCGTGACGGCGTGAGCCGCGTGGAGCCGGTCCGGGTGCGCCGGGCGGACCCCGTCCTCCCGCCCCCGCGGTTGCTCGGTGAACCAGGCGTGTATGGCCGGACGTTGGCCGGGCATACGGGCTTCACCCCTTCGAGAGGAGCTCGTTCCATGCTTGGCATAGTCGCGGCAGTGCTGTTCTTCATCTCGTTCCTGATCAACGCGGCGGAGATCGGCACCAACGATGTGTTCTCTTCGACGAACGTGATGCTGCTGGGCCTGATGTGCCTGGCGCTGCACGTGGCCGGCGTGGGCGGCGGCTGGACGGCCCGCAGACGCTGACCGCACGCACGACAGGCCACAGGACGCCTGCCGGTCCGCCCGACCCGTTCCGACGGCACGTGGAACGGTCGACACGGCGGCCGGCAGGCGTCCTTCGTGCCTCCCCACGACCCGGTGACGCGGGCCGGGCGCCCCGGTCACCCGCAGAACGCCGTGTCCACGGACGCCATGACGGCCCGGGCCCCCTCCTCCGCGTCGCCGAACGTGCCCGGCAGCGCGGTCACCGCGAGCCCGACGGAACGGCCGTCGTCCGTGGCGCCGCCGCGGGTCTCGTACCCGTCGATGTCACCGCCGTGTCCCCAGTAGACGCCCCCGCAGCTCAGCGGCACGCTGAACAGGCCCAGCCCGTAACGCCAGCCAGGCATCAGCGGGGCGTCGACCGTCTTGCGCATCTCCGCCAGTTGCGCGGCCGGGAGGAGCCTGCCGTCAATGAGGACGCGGGCGAACCTGGCGAGGTCGCTCGGGGTCGAGATCAACTGTCCGGCGGCTCCGCCCCAGGAGGGGTCCATCTCCGTCACGTCGATCACCTTGCGCGACCGCGGATCGGCCAGGGCGTATCCGTGCGCGTGCGGTTCACGGAGGGTCTGGTCGCCCGGCTGCGGCCAATAGGTGTGACGCAGACCGGCCTTCCTGATCACGCGCTCGGTTATCTGCTCCTGCACGGGACGTTCGGTGACCCGCTCGATCAGCAGCCCGGCCAGCAGGTAGTTGGTGTTGCTGTACTTCCAGCTGGTCCCGGGAGCGAACTCCGCCGGGTGGGCCAGCGCCGTCGCCAGCAGGTCGCGGGGGTGGAAGAACCTGTGCTGGACCGCGCCGAACTCCTCCAGGTCCATGTGGTCGGTGTAGCTGGGCAGGCCGCTGGTGTGCTGCAGGAGCTGGCGGACGGTGATCCTCCTGCCGTCGATGCCCTCGCCGCGCACCACCCCGGGCAGATACGTCTCGACGGGCTCGTCCAGCCGGACCCTGCCCTCGGCGACGAGCTGGAGGACCACGACCGCGGTGAACGTCTTGGTGTTGCTCCCGGCCCGGACGTAGCCGTCGTGAGGGACGGGCACCTGCCGGCCCAGCCGGGCGGACCCGGCCACCAGCGAGGTGGTACGACCGTCCTTGTGCACCCAGGCCGACACGGCCGGGTACTTCTCCTCGCTCACCAGCGAGTCGATGCTCCTCTGGAGCGGCGAGGCCGACGGCGGGCCCGCCACCGCCGTGTCGGCCACCGCGGTGCCCGCCCATCCGGCCGCCGCCACGACCACCAGTGCCTTGCGCAGCCTCCAGGCGTTCTTCCTCTGCATCTGCCCTGCCTCCTCGTCCGGTTCGTCCACCACGACGGTTCCAGGACCGGACGAGAAGATCAGTGGGGCTGAGCGCCGAAAGGGAGGTGTACTTGTCACCACCCGGGAGGCCGTGCCTGCCCGGGCAGGTGCCTCAGGAGCGGTCGGCCTCGCGGGCGCGCCGGTCGGCACGGCGCCGCAGGTGCAGCGGCAGCGCGTACCAGCAGATGCCGAACCACAACATGACACCCGCGACCAGCATTTCGGCCAGTACACCGGACACCACGAACCGCAGGATCAGCAGGAGGGTGCAGCCGATGGTCAGCGCGAGCAGGACCATGCCGCACATCATCAGGCGGCCGGCGGTCTCCACCAGCTCGTCCTTCATGCGCTGGCCGGACAGGAAGCGGTGGATGGAGACGGGGGCGATGAGCGTCCCGGTGGCGGCGGCGCCGAGCACCACGGTCGTCACGTAGATGGCGCGGTCGAGTGTCTCCAACTCCCTGAAGAGCGGGGTGAAGGCCACGCTGAGCAGGAAGCCGAAGAGGATCTGCACGCCCGTCTGGGACACGCGCGTCTCCTGCAGGATCTCGTTCCAGCGCCGGTTGACCCGCTCGTGCGGTGTCTCGGGCCCCTTGCTGCCCCGTCTCCTCTCCGGTGCGTCGTCGCGCGCACCGTCGGCGTCGTTCCTGTCGTTCCTGTCGTCCGGTTCCACGTGCGGTTCCGTCATGGTCACGGCATCCTCCCCATGTCAGAGGGACCGCTTGCCCCGCCGGGGCGTCCTCCATGCCCGGGAGGGGGCAGCTCACGTGCAGGTTCCGCCCCCACCGCCCACCCGGCCCCAGCTGTCCCGGGTTCACCGGCGGTCGCCGGGTCGGCGTCCTGCCCGTGCTCTCCTGGTGCGGGTCCTCACGCCCGGCGAGCAGATCCCGCCCTCACTGTCCGTGTTCGCCGGGTGCTGCGCTGGTGTGGGCGTAGCGGCCGTCGGTGTTATTGAATGAGGTGTGCGACCAGGGAGCTCGGGGCCCCGCTCGCACGGGTCCGCATACCGAAAGAGCCGCATGGACTCCACACCCTCGTCCTCGTCCCCGTCCTCCTCGGCATTCGACCTGGTCAGCCGCGCGCTGGGGCGCTACATCCCGCACGGCGAAGAGGAAGCGGCCGCCGGTTCGACCGAGGAGCGGCACTCCCGTGCCGACACGGCGCAGCGGACGGCCGAGGCCCCGGCGAACGGCCGCCAGGAACAGATCCTCGGCGCGCTCAACCTGGACGCGGATCTGGTCATCACCCGCTGCAAGCTGGACGCCCCCGTGTTCGCGGGCCTGGACGCCGCGCGGGGCAAGCCGTTCGTCGACCTCCTGCCTCCCGGTGACGTGCCGACGGTCACCCGGCGCCTGCGGCAGGTGCTGGAGACCGGCGAGGCGCATGTGGCCCGGATCCAGCGGCTGCGCCGCACCGACGGGTCGGAGGTGGTGGTCTCCATGAGCATCCTGCCCGCCGCCCCGCCGGAGGAGGGGCTGACGGTCTCGGTGATCGCCATGGCCAGGAGGCTGCACCTCTACGCGGCCGAGACCGCCATCGGCACCTCGCTCGACATCGGGGAGACCGCGCAGTCGCTCGCGCAGTCCCTGCTGGCCTGGGGGGACGTGGCCGCCGTCGACCTCGACTTCGCCGTGTGGACGGGCGAGGGGGTCGCCGGCACACCGCGGGGGCGCATCCGGCTGCGTCGCGCGGCCCTCGTGCCGGACCGCGCATGGCCCGCGGGCTACGTCACCCCCGGCAACGACCTGCCCGGCGACGCCGGCCGGCTGCTGGCGCAGGCCATCATGCGGGACGACGACCCGCAGACGATCGTCATACCCGACAGGGAGGCCGTCGAGCGGGTCTTCGGCAGCCCGCGCGTCGTCCGCGCCCTCGTGCCCAGCGACCGCTCGGCGGGTGTCGCGTGCATCCCGCTGGTCCTGGACGGCACACCGCCCGTCGTCCTGGGCGTGGCGGAGGTCTGGCGGCGGTCCGACCACCCCTTCCGCGACAGCGAGCTGTTCGACCTGCAGGAACTGGTGGCCCGGACGGCCCACCACGTCGATCTGGCCCGTCAGCATCAGCGCGAGCACACACAGGTCCTGGCGCTGCAACGCCGGCTGCTGCCCCGGACCGGCGGCGACACCATCGAGATCGCCAGCGTCTACCAGCCCGCCACCCCCGACAGCGCGGGCGTCGGCGGCGACTGGGTGAACAGCTTCCCGCTGCCGGACGGCCGTACCGCGCTGGTGGTCGGGGACGTCGTGGGGCACGGCCTGGGGGCGGCGGCGACCATGGGCCAGCTGAGCATGGAGGCCCGGGCGCTGCTGTCCGCCGGCCTCGCACCCGACCAGGTGCTGGAGCACCTGGACGAGACCGTGTCCCTGCTGGACGACGCGGAGTCCGGACTGACGGCCGGCTACAGCGCCCTCGGCTCGACCTGCTGCGTCGCCCTGTACGACCCGGTCAGCCACCAGGTGACCATGTCCAGCGCGGGTCACCTGCCGCCGATCCTGGTCTCCCCGGGCGGGCGGGCCGAGCTGCTCGCGATCCGGCCCCACCCCGGCCTCGGCGCCGAATTCGCGCTGCGCGAGCCGTTCGACGTCCACACGTTCCCCGCGCCCTCCGGTTCGCTGCTGGCCCTGTACACCGACGGCCTGGTGGAGGACCCGGCGCTGTCGATCGACGACGGCATCGGCCGGCTGGCGGACGCCGTGGCCACGGTGCACCCCTGGGACACCCTGGAGCAGGCCGCACGGCACGTCGCCTCCTCGCTCGCCCCCGCACACCAGCGAGACGACGTCACCCTGCTGCTCGCGCGGATGATCGGCTACCGCAAGGGGGACACGGCGACCTGGCGGCTGCCCGCCCGTGACGACGCGCCGGCGCGCGCCCGGGCACACGCCGACGCGCTGCTGAGGCGCTGGCGCACCGGCGACCGCACCCGCTGGGCCGTGCTGCTGCTGGTCAGCGAGCTGGTCACGAACGCGGTGCGGTTCGCGACGGGGCCCATCACCGTACGGCTGATCAGGACGGGCCGCGGCCTGCTGTGCGAGGTGGGCGACACCGGGAACGGCCGGCCGCGCCTGCGGCGGAGCGACGTCCTCGACGACGGCGGCCGCGGCCTGGGCATCGTGCACCGGCTCACGACCCGGTGGGGCGTGCGGTGGACCGACGACGGCAAGGTGGTGTGGGCGGAGGTCGCGAGACCGCGCGGCTGACCCTCACGGGGCCGGTCCCTCGGACCCCGGGGGCCTTGCAAGGCCCGTCCCTCGGACCCAGGGGGCCTTGCAGGGCCCGTCCCTCGGGTCCCGGGGGCCTTACAGGGGCGGCTTCTCGGGCTTCGCGGTCCTCGCAGGCCAGCGCTTTCGGCCTCCGCGGGCCCCGCCCAGCGAGGGCCTCGACTCCGCGAGCCCTGCACCAGCAGGCCCGGGGTCCGCGGGATGTGCACCGCCAGGCTCGCGCGCCACAGGCCCAGCACGTCCCGGGCCCGGCTCCGCAGATCCCGCACCTCCAAGCCCTTGCTCGGCAGGCCCCCGCCATGCTCAGGCTCCCGGGCGGCGTACGGGCGCCCCCTGGGGCTCCACGGGCCCGTGCATACAGGCCCTCGGCTCCGCGCCGCCGTGCGTTCAGGTCCTCGGCTCCAGGGGCCCGCGCGTTCAGGCCCTCGGGCTCCGCGCTGCCGTGCGTTCAGGTCCTCGGCTCCAGGGGCCCGCGCGTTCAGGCCCTCGGGCTCCGCGCTGCCGTGCGTTCAGCCCCTCGGCTCCAGGGGCCCGCGCGTTCAGGCCCTCGGGCTCCGCGCCCACGTGCGTTCAGGCCCTCGGGTTCCGCGGCCCCGCACAGCCAGACCCTCGCCGCGCCCGCCCGCCCCGACTCCGCCGGCCCGCACAGGCCCTTGCCGCGCCCGCCCTGACTCCGCGAGCGCGCACAACCAGGCCTTCGCCGCGCCCGCCCAGGCTCCACCGACCCGCACACCCAGGTATGGGGTGGTGGACGCGTCAGCGCTACCGGCCGGTACCGGCGGTGCGGCGGCGGCCTACAGCCACTCGCCTTCCAGGGCGGTGGCGGTCAGCCCCGGCGCCGCCGCGTAGAGCACGGCGCGATTGCCGGGCTTCTGCTGCCCGGAGTCGTGCGCCCGGCGCAGGATGTCGAACACGGCGGCGCCGCCGCGGTTGCCCGTGGTGTAGCTCTCCCGGCTGTGGTCGAGCAGCCCGGACGGCCACGAGTCGGGCATCGTCTGCTCCATGTACTCCAGCACGCGGGTCCCTCCGGGGTGCGCGAGCAGGACGTCGGGGTGCCAGGCCTCGGGGTCGTCCTGGTAGCGGCTGCGCAGCCAGTCCCACATGGCGGTGACCGTCTCCTGCACCGCGCGCGGCCCGCGCCGGTCCATCACGAAGTGGGTGCCGTCGGCCCGCGTCCGCAGCCGGTGCAGGTCCTGGGTGCCGGGCAGCGTGTGGTGCCACGAGGCGTCCAACCGCAGCACCGACTGGGACCGCTGCCGTCCCGTGACGACCGCGGCGACCGCGGTGTCGGCGAAGAGCAACCGGACGATCAGGGACTCCAGAGTGTCGTCCGCGGGCTGGTAGGTCGTGCTGAGCGCCTCGGCGATGACGACCAGGACGACCCGGTCGGGATCGGCCGCCACGAGGTCCGCCGCGAGTGCCAGGGAGCGGGTGCCGGCGATGCAGGCCCACTGCGTGGCGGGCAGCAGCATCGCGTCCGGGCGCAGCGGCAGGCTGTTGGCCAGGGACATGTCCAGACCGGGCAGCGCCGGAGTGGTGGAGTGACTGGTGATCAGGCAGTCGACGTCGGACACGTCCAGCCCGGCCGACTGCAGGGCCCCGCGAGCGGCGCGCTCCCCGTAGGACTGCACGGCCTCCCAGGCCGGCGCGGTGCGCTCCTCGATCGTCTGGGCGACGGGCAGGGCCTCCAGCGCGGCGACGGCGCGGTCCACGTCCTGCTGGGCGAACCCCTCGGCGGCCAGAGCCTTTTGAGCCGACGCCAGGCCGACGGCGTCCAGCGCACCGCCCTTGCCGGGCGCGACGGCGGTCTCCAGCGGCAGCATCCAGCCCCGGGACTCGATGCCCGTACTGGCCGCGATGGAGTCGATCCGGGGTGCCCAGGCGGCGTCGGGGTGCCGGTCGCGCACCTCGGCGACGATCTCGCTGGTCTTCACGGTGTGCTCGCCGTGTATGACGGCTGGGGGGCAGAGGTATGCGGCCATGTCGGGGAGCCTTCCGGGGAGCGGGTGGTGGGGTCGGGCACCGGCCGGGGGGACGACCTTCACGACAGGTGTGTCGGGGGTCACTTCCGCGACCCGGCGCCCAAGAAGGTGCCGAGAGGCCCCACTTCGGGGGAGTCGGTACCTGCTTCGAGCATGGAGGCCAAAAGGACATTTCCGCTGTGATGCAGACAACTTAGGCCAGCTCGGGATGCGTGATACCGCACACAGATCAACCGGTGTGTGACGCGCGCCTCCCGACCGGCGGGACGCCGCAACGGGTGAGCGGGCCCAATTGGTCGCGGGCGGTGATCGACTCCTCCCACGTGCGGGCAGCTCGGCTTGGCCCAAAAGCGGGCCCAGCCCGGTCGATCGTGCACGGCCGGGCAGTAAGCACCACGTCCTCACCGACGGCCAGGGCATCCCGCACGCGGTGTCGCTGACCGGCGGAAACCACAACGACGTCACGCAGTTGCTGCCTCTGTTGGACAAGGTTCCGGCCGTGGCCGGACTCGTCGGCCGGCCACGACGCAGGCCCGACGCGCTCCTGGCCAACCGCGGCTATGACCACGACAAGTACCGGCGCCTACTGCGGCAGCGCGTCATCCGCCCGGTCATCGCCGAACGAGGACGGCAACACGGCTCCGGCCTGGGTATCTTCCGCTACGTCGTTGAAAGGACGATCGCCTGGCTGTACGGCTTTCGTCGCCTGCGCATCCGATGGGAGCGACGGGACGACATCCATGAAGCCTTCCTCGACCTCGCCGCCTGCCTCATCACCCATAGACAAGTCCGACGCCTGTGTCAGGGCCTCAAGTCGTCATCGAGCCAGCTGATCACGAGAGCGCCTACGCGCAGCCGGGCCGCTCGGACAACCATCGCGTTGCCGCGTCCAGAACGGGATCATTGCTTCCCCCGCGCCCGAGGTTGTCGACGACTGGCTGGTCAGGCGGTATGGGACTGTCGTATGCGCGCCCCGTGCGGTCGGCGTCCTTAACCTCTGTCAGGTTGAGGACCGCCCCATCGGACAGCCGATGCTGTACGTTGCCGGTGGGGACGCCTGCGGTGTCCTCGCCGAAAGAGCGCGTATCCGGGCGCCCGCGGAAGGCAACGGTCACCGCCTCCCCGGAACTGGCAGTAGAACGGCTGGTGAGCACCGCAACAGGGGCAGATCCGCCGCCTACGGGAGGACTTGTTCCCCAGCCCATGGAATCACCGTCCAGACGAGGACTGCCCTTCTCAATGGACCACACCGTCTCCTTGCCGTCCGCATCGACGAATGATCCGACATCGCCGTCACCAAGGATCGGTCCCACGACGGCAAGCATCGGCCACATGTTGCCACCGAGATTGCGGCGGAGGTCGATCACCCAGCCGCAGGCGTTCGGACGATCAGCCTTCGCCACGGCATTCCGCCCCTCCCGCACGTACTGCTGATAGACCTTCTCAGATCCCAGGACGCCGGGGAGCGACAGATACCCCATGCGGCCGGCTAACGCCCGCCCCTCCACAGGATTGCGGATCTGCTCGTCCCCGTACAGCTCTTTCTCCCTCTTCGGGTCGTAGAAGCCACTGTGCCCGTCTCCCAAACTGGCCAGGGCGGCCTTAATGGCTCGATAGGTATCGCTAGGACGCTGCGCGTTGCCGGCTTCGGTGAAGGCTGTTCGCCGTACCTCATCCCAGTCGACATCGCCGCGTCGAAGTGCCTTGTCCTCCATGAGGTCCAGCGTGGTGGACAGGTAGGACCGGGCCTTGTCAGACATTGCCGGGCCAGGGGGCGACGCCTCCCCTCCCGAGCACCCGGCCCCAAAAGCGAGAACACACACCCACCCAGCAGCCCTCAAACGCGGCAAGCGCCCCCGAACCATGTGCCCTCCCAGTCGGCCAAACCAATGATCGTCCCGTGACCCTAACTCTGTGCATCGCATTCCCCGTTACGGAGTGAGAGCAGCGACTGCCGAGGCACACACTGGACTGACCGGAGGTCTGGACAGCATGCACCCCAGCATTCGAGGGTTGCCGGTTGCAGTCTTTCAACGACCCATGTGGCGAAGCACGGACGCTGCGGCGGGGGCGACTCAGGTGGGGTGTGGGGCACCGGTCAGGAGGCTTGGCCGCCTGCCTCATCACCTACAGACACGTCCGACGCCTCAGGACCTCTAAGGGACTTCGGCGTACGCTCCGGTCGACGAACCGCGGCGGACCGGGACGCGCGACGGGCCTGCGGCCCTATGGCCTGCCACTTCCGGGGCAGGCGGACCGTGACGAGCAGACCGCCGCCCGGGCGAGAGGGGCGAGGTCCAAAACTCCGTCGTGGGCGCGGACCATCCATGCGGAGCGGGTCCGGGATGCGGCAGCGTCATCGGCGTCGTGAGCACCGCGTCGTTGAACGTGTCGTGGCAACCGTGCCACCGCCCCGCCCCGCCCCGCCCCGACGCGCAGGCCGGAGCGGTCGTCGGGAGCGGCCGCCGGAGAACGTACGCCGCGCCGACGAGGACGTGTCGAAGGGTGCGCGCACCGCGCCGGGAACCCGGCCGGGACGGCGGCCGGTCAGGCGGTCAGGCGGCAAGCGGTCAGGCCGTCAGGGCCTGCTCGGTCGTGGGGTGGCAGGGAATGACCGTGTCCACGCCGACCAGCTGCAGCACGCGCAGCACGGACTCCTGGGCCCCCGCGATGCGAACCCACCCGTCCGCCACGCTCACCTGCTGGTGGGCGGCGACGAAGACGTTGATGCCGCTGGAGTCCATGAAGGTCACACCGCTGAGGTCGGCGACTATCCGGGGCGGCACGGCGGCCTGTCCCCCCAGCAGCGCCTGGCTGAGCACGTCCTGGACGTCGTGGTCGATCTCGCCGCACAGGGTCACGACACGGACGCCCTCGACCAGGTGCTGTTCGGCGCGCAGCCGGTCCGGCCGGTCCGCGGGTTGGAAGTGGGCCACGATCTCCTCGATGCGTTCAGGGCTCGTCCTGGGGTCAGAACGAGGTTGATTCTGCCCCACGGGCCGTCCCGGATGCACCCCGCGGCTGTATCGAACATCACCTGTGAGGTATGTATGGCGTCAGTGGGGGTACTGGCGGGCAGGTAAACGGGGAGTGAGGGCGAGGCCAGTGGAATGTCGTGCCGAGGGTGACGGTGGTGCGGCGCCGGACGAGCATCTGGCGCAGGTCGGCTTCGCCCTGGGCGGGGACGACAGCTGCATCGCCGATGCCCGTCACCACGCTGTCGGCTTCCTCGACCGGGCCGTCGACGACCATCGCGTGCCCGTCTCCGACCGGGTGCGGGACCTCACGCAGCTCGTGGTGAGCGAACTGGTCACCAACGCCCGCAAGTACGCCCCCGGCCCCGTCTTCATGGAACTGCGCCTGACCGAGCGCACCGTGGACGTCGTCGTATGGGACAGCGACTCCGCACTCCCGGCGGCCCGCGCCGCCGACCCGGGCAGGATCGGGCAGCACGGTCTCGAGATCGTCAAGGCGGTCACCGAGAGCCTGTCGGTCGCACGCGAAGCGGTCGGCAAGCGCATCACGGCGCGCATCCCCCTGCACCATCGGCCAGGCGGGCCCGCCGGCGCCTCCACGACCCAGGACGTCGCTACGAGCTCCGGCGCCTGCCGGCCGTGACCGGCCCGGCCCGCCGCGACCCTCTCCCGCCGAACCGCCGCGGCCCGCTCCCGCCGAACCGCCGCCCCGCTCCGCGCCCCCTCCTGCGCACCGGTGCGGCTCCGACACGCGCCCGAACGGGTGATTCGCGCACCCCGACAGCCTAGGAGCATGCCGCACGCGGCGCGGCGGGCGCGGGGCGCGCCGGAAGCTCGCGGGAGGAGCCGGCTGCCATCGACCCCGTCGCCGTCGGGGACGGGACGGCCGTCCCCGCCCTCCGCAGCAGCCCACGGCCCGGGAGCCCGCATGTCCCGCACGACCCCTCCGCGCGTGAGCGTGATCATCCCGGCGTACAACGCGATGCCGGAGGTCACCCACTGCGTCGAGTCCGCCATGGAGCAGACCCTCGACCCGGACGACGTCGAGATCATCGCGGTCGACGACGGGTCGACCGACGGCACCGGCGCGGAACTGGACCGCCTGGCCCGTACCTGCTCCCGGCTGCGTGTGGTCCACCAGCCCAACAGCAAGGGAGCCGGCGGCCCGCGCAACACCGGCCTCGAACTCGCCGCCGGCGACTACGTCTTCTTCCTCGACTCCGACGACCACCTCGGCCCGGACGCCCTGCGCCGCATGGTCGCCATGGCCGACGCCAACGGCACCGACGTGGTCCTCGGGAAGATGGTGTCGGTCGGCGGACGCGCCGTGCCGACGGCCGTCTTCTCCCACAACCAGCCCCGCACCGACGTCTTCTCCTCCCACGCGTACCGCACCCTGGGCTGCTGGAAGCTGTTCCGGCGGTCGCTGATCGAGCGGCTGGGGCTGCGGTTCCCGCCGTACCGCAACTGCGAGGACAAGCCCTTCACCGCCGCGGCCTACCTCAACGCCGACGGCATCTCCGTCGTCGCCGACTACGACTGCTACTACTCGCGGAACCGGCAGAACGGCAACAACCTCACCCTCACGGCCGCCGACCTGGTCCACCGCATGGACGGCACCGGGCTGTGCTTCGAGACGGTCGCCCGTTACCTGGAACCCGGACCGCGGCGGGACCGGATCATGCGCCGCCATGTGGAGTGGGAACTGTGCGGACCGCTGCGGGCCTTGCTGCCGCGGGAGAGCGAACAGCAGGCGCGGGAGCGCTACTACCCGCAGTTCCGGCAGTGGGCGCTCGACCACGCGACCGACGGCGTCTTCCAACTGCTCTCGCCGCAGGACCGGTTGCTCGTCCATCTGCTGCGCGCGGACCGCTACGACGACCTCATGGCGGTGGCGCGGCATGCCCGGCGGGACGCGGCGCGCGGACACGTCGTCGACAAGGGCCGTGTCTACTGGGCCCACCCCTTCTTCCGCGATCCGGCCAAGGCGGTCCCGGATGCCTGCTTCGACGCCACGGACCGGATCGCCGTCCACCACGAGCTGACCGAGGCCGCCTGGACCGCAGAGGGCGAGGTGCTGCGGCTGTCGGGCCACGCCCGCATCGACGGGCTCGGACCGTTGCAGCCCGGCAGCCGGCTGACCCTGCGCCCGAGCGGTTTCCGGCACCCGGACGTCCATGTGCCGGTGACCCTCGACGCCGCCCCGCCTCGGCCGGGCACGGGCACCCGGGAGCAGGACCGCACGGACGGTGCCGGGAGCGGGACGAACCGCTACACCGTCGACGTGGACCTGCGCACCGCCGCCTCGGGCGCCCCGCTCGGCGCCGGTACGTGGGACCTCCGGCTCGAGCTGCGCGCCCAGGGAGTCAGCCGGACCGTCAGAATCCGGCAGCCCCGGGCGGACGCGGACGACCCGGCACCCACACCGCCGGTCCGCGCACCGGCCACCGGCTCCCGCCCGGAACCCGCCACCGCGCGACTCCGGTCCACCCCGGACGGGCATCTCGCGCTGGAGGTCCGGCGGACCGGGACGGCGGCCGAGCCGGCGTGCCGCGTGACCGGGGTCGCCTGGGACGCCTCCGCCCCCGGCACCCTCGTCGTCCGCGGACACCTGACCGGGGAAGCCGCCCACCGCCCCGTCGCCCTGCGCGCCGAGGAGGACTCGGGCCGGGTGAGGGAGGCGCCCCTGTCCTACGGGCCGGACGGGCGCGGCTTCACCGCCAGCATGCCGCTCGCGCGCCTGAGGCCGGGCCGATGGGCGCTGACCCTGCGCCCGAACGCGGGCGGCACGCCGATCCCCGTCCCGCACACGGACCGGCTGGGCGGCACACGCTGGTTCCGCGCCTCCCGCCTGGGCCGCCCCTTCTACGCCAAGCCGCTCCCGCGCCCTCCGAGAGGCGTCCTGACGCTCCGGGTCGCGCCGATCAGGCTGACGACGGCCCTGCGCCGCCGCCTGGCGCGAAGCGGCGACAGGCACCGCGACCGCCTGTGACTGCCGGCGGAGACGGGGAGCGTGCCGGGCCCATCGGCAGGGGACGCTTCCCCGGGCCCCTCGCAATCGGGGCAGCCGGTGATCGTGTGCCCCTCAGGCGGCCGGTTCGTCCTCCAGCGCGATGCCCAGCCGGTCCGCCACCGTCGTCAGGGCGGCGCCGAGCGGCAGGGCGACCCTGGTGACGGCGTGCTCGTCCCCCCGCGTCCGGTCGCGGTTGACGATCAGCACCGCTTTTCCCTCCTGGGCCGCCTGACGAACGAAGCGGAGCCCGGACATCACCGTCAGCGAGGAGCCCAGGACGAGCAGCGAACCGGCCGCACGGACCAGTTCCCGGCAGTGTGCGACCCGCTGCGGCGGGACGGACTCGCCGAAGAACACCACGTCGGGCTTGAGGACGCCGCCGCAGGCCGCGCAGGGCACCACGCGGAAGTCGCCGACCTGTTCGTCCGTCAGGTCGGCGTCACCGTCCGGGTTGATCCCGGCCGCCACGGGCGCGAAACCCGGATTGGCCTCCTTCAGACGCCGGGCGAGGTCGCGGCGCGGACTGAACGCGCCGCAGGAGAGACACACGACCCGGTCCAGCGCCCCGTGGAGTTCCACGACGTCCTCGCTGCCGGCGGCCTGGTGCAGACCGTCCACGTTCTGCGTGATGACACCCGACAGCAGGCCGTGCCGCCCGAAAGCGGCCACCGCCCGGTGCCCGGCGTTGGGCCGGGCCCGGCCGAAGGTGCGCCACCCGAGATGGCTGCGCGCCCAGTACCGCCGCCGGGCCCGGGCGTCGGCGGTGAAGTCCTGGTAGGTCATCGGCGTGTGCCGGCTCAGGCTCCCGCCCTCGCCCCGGTAGTCCGGGATGCCCGACTCCGTGGAGATGCCCGCTCCGCTGAGGACCAGCACCCCACCGGCACCGAGCGCGTCGGCGACCGGCCCCAGGTCCGAGGTGCCCGGCGGCACGTCTCCGGCGGGGGTCCAGCTCAGGGTGGGGCGCATGCGCATGCCGTCAGGGTACGGAACGGCGGCCCACGATGCGCCGACCCGCACGGGACCGGCTGTGCGGGCCTCACTGCTTGCGCCCCTCCTGGCCGGGCACACCGTACGGACGCGGGTGGCGGGACGCCCGCCCTCCATCAGGCCGCCGGCACGCTGCCGGAGCCCTGCTGAGGGCCGTCCGCCGATGCCCTCCAGCGGCCGCACCCGCCGCTGCGGCAGGCCGCACCGGCTGACGCCGGTCCTGGTCGGGGCGGCTCACGATGCGTCGGCCCGCAGGGGGCCGGGTGTGCGGGCCGCCCGATGCGCCCGCGCCCCCCGGGCGGGGCGCGGTTCCCCGACCGGGCACGCTGTGCGGACGCGGGTGTGCGACGCCCGCCACGCAGCGGGCCGCTGGCGCGCTGCCGGAGCCCTGCTGAGGGCCGTCCGCCGATGCTCTCCAGTGGACACACCCGCCGCTGCCCGCAGGTGGCGCCAACCGACGTCGGCTGGTCGGTTACAGCCGGGTCGAGACCCCGGACGGACCGGTCGATCACGCACCGCTCGATGCGCCGGCGCGAGCTCTCCCGCAGGAACGGCGTGCCGACGCGCAGGCCCGCGGGCGGCGGCACGGCCAAGGTGAAGATCACCCGCCTTCCGCCCCCGCCCGACAAC
Organism: Streptomyces sp. NPDC053665; assembly: GCF_055585285.1. Lineage (NCBI taxonomy): Bacteria > Bacillati > Actinomycetota > Actinomycetes > Kitasatosporales > Streptomycetaceae > Streptomyces > Streptomyces sp. NPDC053665. The sequence continues at coordinate 226,680 of NZ_JBVJKK010000001.1, read as the reverse complement.
TCCCCGGAGCCCTGCACACCGCGCACACCCCCGGCCGAAGGGGCCGCCCCGCTGCCGCCGAAGCCGGCGTTCGCCGGAACCGGGGCATGCCCGCGCCCCGGCGAGGAGCGATCCGCCGCGCGTATCGCGCACGGCCCGGGTATCAGCACAATGGAGAAGTGGGCCACGGGTTCATGCTGTGGGAGGTGACGGGCGGTGAACCGGCCGGATCAGGAGCGGCGCGCTCTGGACATGATCGACTGGCTGCTGGAGACCGACACGCTGCGGGACTTCTTGCAGCATCTGGTCGCCGAAGCGGTCGCCGTCTCGGCGGCGGACGGCTGCGGGGTGACGGTGCAGCGCAGCGGCCGTCCGCTGACCGTGGTCAGCACCGGGGGAGTGGCGGACAAGCTCGACGAGAAGCAGTACGGCCAGGACGACGGGCCCTGCCTGCACGCCCTGCGCACCGGAGAGATCGTCCACGTGCCCGACATGCTGGAAGAGGACCGCTGGGCGGCCTACCCGCGCTTCGCCGCGTCCCTGGGCGTCCGCTCCGCACTGTCGGTGCCGATCCCCGTGCGCAGCCACACCGCGGGCGCGCTCAACTTCTACGCCGGAGACCCCGACGCCTTCACCGCCAACGACCGGCACACCCTGGCGCTCTCCGCGGCCCAGGCGGGCGGTGCCATCGCCCTGGCCCAGCGGCTGGCCGACGCGGAGGAGTTTACCCGGGACCTGCAGAGCGCCCTCGCCTCCCGCCGGATGATCGACCAGGCCATCGGCGTCGTCATGCAGCAACGGCAGTGCGCCGAGGAAGAGGCGCTGGGCCTGCTGCGCAGTCTGTCCCAGCAGACCAACCTCAAACTCCACGACGTCTGCACCCGCGTGCTGACCGAGATCGCCGGCCGACCGCCCACACCCCAGCCGCCTCTGCGGCCCCGTCCCTGACCGGCTCGCGGGCTCGCTACGAGGCGGCACAGCTGGGGGGGACGCTCGACGCACGGCGTCCCGCCCCGCCTACAGGGCCCTCAGGGCGCCTGTGTCTCGTCGGAGGCCTCGGGACTGCTCATGTCGGCTCCTTCCCTCTGACCGGCCGGGTGCCCCCTTTGCGGGGGAACGACGACTCCGATCCCGCAGTCCGGCGGGGTACGACGTCCCTTCGCCCACCCCGCCCCATCCGCCCGGCCGGGCGTCGGGCACCGTAGGGTCCCGGTGGGCGGAAGCCCCTCGCCACCTGCGGGGCTGGGCGAGCGGTTACGCCACCGCGTCACGAAGGATCGAGGAGACAGGGGCGGCAACGTGGTCCACGGCTTGAGGGAGACGGTTCGATGAGCGCGGCCGAGGAACCGGTCCTCTTCCACACCACCGGGCACGCCGGACGCATCACACTGAACCGGCCGCGGGCGCTGAACGCGCTCACCCACACCATGGTCCGCCGCATCGACGAGGCCCTCACCGCGTGGGAGCGGGACCCGGCGGTGCAGACCGTCGTGATCACCGGCGCGGGGGAGCGCGGCCTGTGCGCGGGCGGTGACATCCGCGCCATCCACGACGACGCCCGTGACGGGGACGGCTCCGCCTCGGCGGCGTTCTGGCGCGACGAGTACCGCCTGAACGCCCGGATCGCGCGCTACCCCAAGCCGTACGTCGCGGTGATGGACGGCATCGTCATGGGCGGCGGGGTCGGTGTCTCGGCGCACGGGAACGTCCGCGTCGTCACCGACCGGTCCCGGGTGGCCATGCCGGAGACCGGCATCGGCTTCGTCCCGGACGTCGGCGGCACCCGGCTGCTCGCCCTGGCGCCGGGCGAACTGGGCACCCACCTCGCCCTGACGGGCGCTCAGATCGGCGCCGCCGACGCCCTGTTGTGCGGCCTCGCCGACCACTACGTGCCGTCGGACTCGCTGCCGGACCTCCTCGACGCCCTGGCCGGCCTGCCGGCGGCCGAGGCCGTCGCAGGTGTGGCCCGGACGCCTCCGCAGGGAGTGCTGGCGGCCTCACGCGATTGGATCGACGCCTGTTATGCCGCCGACCGCGTCGAGGAGATCGTGCGCCGGTTGCTCGCGCACGGCGATCCCGCCGCGAAGGAGACCGCCGAGACCCTGTTGTCGAAGTCGCCGACCGCCCTCAAGGTCACTCTGGCCTCCCTGCGCCGGGCTCGCCGGCTGGGCACGCTGGAACGGGTCCTGGATCAGGAGTACCGCGTCTCGTGCGCCGCGCTGACCATGCCGGATCTGGTGGAGGGCATCCGTGCCCAGGTCGTCGACAAGGACCGCAGGCCGAGCTGGTCGCCGAGGACCCTTGCCGAGGTCGGCGACGCCGACGTGGAGCGCTTCTTCGCCCCGCTGGGCGAGCGTGAACTGGGGTTGGCCGGGGAGTGAGGGCATCGCCCGGGGTGGCGACGGGCCGGCAGGCACGCCCTCCGGAGGTCCCTCCGGCTGCTGCCGGTCCCCGGCGGGACGTCAGAGCATCAGCAGCAGCCGGGTGTTGGGCACCAGCTTGCGGTTGACGCTGGTGCTCTGCACGAAGATCGTGAAGTGGTCGTTGTGGTCGGGCTTCACCCGGACCTCCGTGTCCGGCAGGCCGAGCAGGGCCCGGGCCTCCGGCCCCGTGTACACCCGGTCGGTCTTCTTCTCCAGCACCGCTATCTGCTTCTGCGCCTGGATCTTCTCCGACTTGCTCAACTGGTAGAAAGCACCGCCGGTGCGATAGGCGTGCCCGCATTCGATGACCCATTCACGGATCGCCGCGTCCCGAGCCACCGGAATGAGCTGGTACGTCGACGGATCGACCGGTGTCAGACCGGCCGCCTTGATGGTGTTCTCATTCACCGCGTCGGCGCCCGTGGAGAATACCGCCCGGGATCCGCGAATTCCTCGCGCACGGCCCACCATGAAATTCTCGGTGGCCTGCCGGATGACTTGACCGGCCTCTTCCAGCCCTTGCGTGCTCGTGGCGTCCCACACGGCGATGTTGTCCTTGGGGAAACCGCACTGCATGGCCTCGCGCTTGCCCATCTGGTCGGGCACCAGGACGGCCAGCGTCCAGTTGTCCTGCTGGGTCTCGATCATCCGGGCCACGGCCTGGACCAGGTCACGCGCGTTCCTGCTCGGGGCGTCCGGGCAGCGGTGGCTGGCGTTCTCCTGACCGTCCGTCAGTACGAACGTCAGGAAGCTGTGGTCCCCGTACAGCTGCGCCGTCTGCGCCAGCTCCTGCTGCGACTTGAGCGTGGCCGCCAGCAGGGCGGTCATTCCCCCGGTGCGGTACAACTGCTTCAGCGACGGCATGCGCAGTACGTCCTTGTCGTAGATGACGCACTCCACCTTGTCGGCGAACACGTACACCGTGACACGGGTTTCCTGGTCCAGCTCCCTCGAACGGCGGGCGAGATAAGCGATCTGCTGGTCGGCGACGTCCACGACTTTGCGGCTGAGATGCGACATGGACGAGCTGGCATCCAGCACGAGAGCCACGTGGTTGATGTAATTCTGGGTTCCGGACATCACAACTCCCCCTCGTTCCGGGCTTGGTGTTTCCACCCTCTCATCCACCACTGACAATCGATCTTGGTTGCCGGGTCCCCGGAGGGCAGGGACGGCTCGGCGGTCGCCCCTCCGCGGCCGTCGGCGTGCTCATTCCTGCTCGCAACGCCTCTCCATCGAGCATCTATTGACATGGCGATGACACTCCCTCCACAGTCGTCCCCACCGAGTGATGCCGATCCGCGGACCCGAGGAGCGTGCACCCCCATGCCCGAGATCCCCGAAGTCACCAGGCGTTTGCTCCTCGGAGGAGCGCTGGCCGGCGGCGCTGCCGCGGCCGGTCTGGGCACGGCGCAGGCGGCCGCTGCACGGGACCGGCCGGACGTGCCGGCCGACTCCTCACCACGCCGCGCGCCGGGCCAGAAGTCCATGATCAACGTGCCGTTCGGCGAGCACCGGACCGTCCGCGTCGGTGTCATCGGACTCGGCAACCGAGGCTCGGGGATGACCGAGGGCTGGTCCGCCGTCCCCGGCTGCACGGTGACCGCGGTCTGCGACGTACGGGCCGACCGCGCCCGCCGCGTCGCCGACCGGCTGGCCTCCCAGGGCCGGCCGCGCCCCGGCGAGTACGGCGGCTCGGACGACGCCTACACCCGCATGCTCCGGCGCGAGGACATCGACCTCGTCTACATCGCCACGCCCTGGGAGTTCCACCACCGCCAGGGCAGGGACGCACTGCGGGCGGGCAAGCACGCCCTGGTCGAACTGCCCGTCGCCACCGGGCTCGAGGAACTGTGGGACCTCGTCGACACCTCCGAGCGCACCCGGCGGCACCTGATGCTCGCGGAGAACTGCTCCTACGGCCGCAACGAACTGGCGATGCTCAGGATGGCCCACGACGGCCTGTTCGGCGACCTCACCAACGGACACGGCGGCTACCTGCACGACCTGCGGGAACTGCTCTTCTCCGACACGTACTACACCGACGCCTGGCGGCGGAGGTGGCACACCCGCAGCACCGCCTCTCTCTACCCGATGCACGGCCTCGCGCCGATCGCCGCCGCCATGGACGTCAACCGCGGCGACCGGCTCACGACACTGCGCGCCACCGCGACCGAACCCAGGGGACTGGCCGACTACCGCGAGCGGTTCGTTCCGCGGTCGCACCCCTCCTGGAAGGAGACCTACGTCAACGGTGACCTCGTCACCTGCCTGATCGACACCGCGAAGGGCCGCACCGTCCGCGCCGAGCACGACGTCAGCTCGCCCCGCCCGTACAGCCGGATCAACAGCCTCGCCGGCACCCGCGGCATCTTCGAGGACTACGCGGGCACCTCCGCGACCGGCGGCCGGATCTACGTCGAGCCCGACCACAGCGGACACACCTGGCGCGACTTCGACGCCTACCGCAAGGAGTTCGACCACTGGCTCTGGACGAAGATCGGTGACGACGCCGAGAACAACGGCGGCCACGGCGGGATGGACTACGTGCTGCAGTGGCGCACCGTCCAGCTCATGCGGGCCGGACTCGTCCCCGACATCGACGTCTACGACGCGGCCGTGTGGTGCTCACCCGTGCCGCTCAGCGCACAGTCCCTGGCGGCCGGAGGACGCCCCGTGCGGATTCCCGACTTCACCCGGGGAGCATGGGTGAACCGCCGCCCGGGACTCGACACCCGCCCGTCCGAGATGCCGCCCGTGCCCTGACGCCGGGCCCCCGGACCGCCCGCCCGCATCGACGCGACCGGGGCGCGACGCGGGCGGGCGGTGTGTCAGTGCCGGACGGCGACGGCCTCGACCTCGAACAGCACGTCGGGCGTGGCCAGAGCGGCGACGCCGACGAGCGTCTGCGTCGGGGGCCGCGTACCCCACCCCGCGAGCACGGCCGCGGCGATCGGCCCGAGCTTGCCGACGTCGTGGTTCACCACGTACGTCCTGAGTTGGACGACGTGGGCGAGCCCGAGCCCGTGGGCGGCGAGCGCGAGACCGAGGTTGCGGAACGCCTGCTCGACCTGCCGGGCGAAGCCGCCCGGGACGACCGTGCCGTCCGGACCGGACCCGAACTGGCCGGACACGAGCACCAGTTCGCTGCCCGCCGGGACGACGGCGGTGTGACTGTAGCCGAACGGGACCGGATCGTGCAGTTCCCTCGGATTGACCAACGTGTGCGCGATGAGGACCACCACCTGTGTACGGAAGGGACGTTGACGCAGGCAGCCTCGCAAGCCATACGTGACACCCTGTGTCATGTATGTCGCTAGGCTTCGCGGATGCGCGCCGACCGACTGGTATCGATGGTGCTGCTGCTGCGGCAGCACGGACGGCTCTCCGCGCCCGCGCTGGCCCGTGAACTGGAGGTGTCCACCCGCACGGTGCTGCGCGACATCGAGGCGCTGTCCGCGGCCGGGGTGCCGGTGTACGCCGAACGCGGCCGGCACGGTGGCTTCGCGCTGCTGCCCGGGTTGCGGACCGAACTCACCGGACTGACCCACGACGAGGCCCTGGCCCTGCTGGTCGCCGGATCGCGCCGCGGCGCCCAGGCGTTCGGCCTCGGCCCGGCGCTCGCCTCGGCGCTGCGCAAAGTGGTCGACGCGCTCCCCGAGGACTCCCGGACCACCGCCGCGGGCGCCGCCCGGCGCCTGCTGGTCGAGCCGGACATCGACCTGCTCGCACGCCGTTCGGACGCCGAGGAGGTACCCGACGCCGTGCTCGGCGAGGTGCGGCGGGCGGTGTTCGCCGGGCGCAGGCTGCGCATCCAGTACGCGACGGTGGACCGGGAGCCCGCCTGGCGCACCGTCGACCCGGTCGGCCTGGTCACCGTGCGGGGCCGCGGATACCTCCTGGCCACCCGGTCCGGAGCCGACCGCACCTACCGCCTGTCCCGCATCCTCGCCGCCCGGGAGCAACCGGAACCGGCCCACCGCGCCGACGGGGTCGACCTGGACCGCGTCTGGCGGGAACGCAGCGCACGGTTCCGCGACGGCGGGGACCGGGTCAGCGTGCTGCTGCGGGTGGCCGAGGCCCGGCGGAAGGATCTGGTGGGGACCGCGGTGGCCGTCCTCGCCGAGGAGACCGAGGCCGACGGGCGGTTGCGGATGGAGGTCGCCTTCCAGGATGCGAGGCACGCCGAGTGGGCGCTGTGGCACCTCGCCCCGGACGCGGAGGCCCTGACCCCGCAGTGGCTGCGCGACGCCCTGCGGGAGCGCGCCGCCGCCCTCGCGGCCCGCTACGGAGGACCCTCCTGAGAAGTGCGGTACGTCAGCGGGCAGGGCCGCGGCGAGGTGCCGGTGCCCCGGCGTGAGGAGGTTCGATCCGCGGTACCGCGCGAGAATGGGCCTTGTCGCGTCGTTCGTGCCCGATCGGAGGGCGACCATGAAGGATCTCAAGTTCGAGCAGAAGCGCACGCTGTCCCGTCGTGAGGCCGCCGACCAGCTCACCGCACTCGCGGACGCATTGAGGGAAGGCGAGGACGCCGAGCTGAAACTCGGCTCCGGCACACTGACCCTGCGGATCCCCGACGGTCTGCGCAGCGAGATCGAGGTCGAGATCGGCGGCGGCGAGGTCGAGCTGGAGATCGAGCTCAAGTGGTCCACCGCGACGGAATCGCGCCCGTCCGGATCCGAGAAGCAGACGGGTGCCTCCGAGACGGCCAAGGCGACCACCGCGAAGCGGCCCAAGGACACGGCCGCGAGCGCCGGACGCGGCGCCGGCCGGAGCAGGACCGCGAAGCGGCCTGCCGCCAAGTCGGCCTGAGCTCGAACGGCGGCAGCGCGGCAGGCGCGGCTGCCGTCGCGGAAGAGTAGCCTCGGTGGTACGCGGAGGTCGGTTCCCGGGAGCCCATCAGCGCGAGGCTCCCTCAGTTCGGCACAGAAGCTGAGGGAGCTGCCTCGAGCGTGCGGCGGACACGCGACCGGCCTCTTCACGCCGACGCGACCGGCCCGTGCACGCCGACCGGGCGGCGCTCGTCAGGTGTTCTTCGGCGGTGGTACGACGGTGCCGAGCCTGCGACGCAGCGGCGGGGCCTGGGACAGCACGGCGCCCACGCTCAGCCCGACCGCGATGGCCACACACAGCACGATCAGCCAGGACAGCAGCACGAAGACCGAACCGGCGGCCCCGTAGGCGTCCAGGGCCCGTTTGAGGGCGCGCGGCATGTAGAAGTGGGCGGCGACCGACAGGCCGCTGACCGCGAGCGCGGTGACCACGGCCCCCGGCAGGAGCGGGCCCCAGCCGATCAGGCCGCCCAGCAGCAGATGCTGGGTCCACCACCACATGGCCGTCTGCATCAGCAGGCTGATGGTGAAGCCCAGGACCGCCCCCAGCTCGTTGCGCAGCAGCCCCTGCACGGCCAGGGCGCCCAGCCACAGGGCGATCCACGCCAGCCAGCGCCACGCGGCGACCGACGGGCCCGAGCGCGGCAGCTGCCACGCCCGTCTGCACAGCCGTTGCACGGCCCGGCTCACCGCGGTGGCCGACAGCAGCACCATCAGACCGCCGATCAGACCGGTCGCCTGCCGCAACTCGGCGGTCGGCGGCTGGAACAGCTGCTGCAACTGGGCCTTCTCCTGCCCGGTCAGCCCGAACACGGCAGTCACCGAGACCGCGACCTGGTCCTTCAGGGCCGACGGAGCGTAGGCGCCGAGCACGAAGAGCAAGGGAATGGCGGTGAGGAAGGACTGCGCGGCGATGCGGGTCGCCGAGTCGAAGACGTTGACCTCCACCATGCGCTCGACCACCGCCGTGAGCAGGGGAAAACGTGCCTTCAGCCGCGCGGCGAGCGTGCGCAGCCTGCCGGCCCGCCCACCGGTCCGGGCCCGCCGCCGCGACGGGCCGGACACCCGGGACGGCCGGCGTGGCACGCGGGCTCCGCGGCTCACTCCGCCGGGCGGGGTGCGGGGCCCGCACCGATCGGCGCCCGGAGGTCCGCGGCGCCCGGACGGCCCGCGGCACCGGGACGGCCCGCGGCCCGGCCACACGGCAGGCGGCCCCGACCCGCACACGCCGGCCGTGCCCACCTCGCCCGCGAAACACCTGGAGAAGTCCCCATCACGCTGCTCCCTTCCTCACCCAGAGTGCGCGACCTCGCGGCCCACGGCACCCCGCCGTACCGCCCGCGGGTCCCGCCACCGGCCCGGGACGCGGAAGGGACGGGCCGTGGCACCGCTCGCCCCACCCCGCCGCCGCGTTCAGCCCGCGCGCCGGCCCGCGGCTCCGGCTTACTCTGATGCCGGGGGCGTTCGGGTGAATCGCGCACCGGAAGGGCGGCCCGATGGACGACTACCCGCTGATCGAGAACCACGGACTCGTCGGTGACCTGCAGAGCGCGGCACTGGTCACCACGGACGGCAGCGTCGACTGGTTCTGCGTCCCGAGGTTCGACTCGCCCAGCGTCTTCGGCGCGCTCCTGGACCGGACCAAGGGCGGGCACTGCACCATCCGCCCCCGCCACCGCTCCTACGCCACCAAGCAGCTGTACCTGCCGGACACGGCGATCCTGGTCACCCGCTTCATGACCGAGGCCGGAGCCGGCGAAGTGATCGACTTCATGCCTGTCACCGGCACCTCCGTCACGGAAAGCCACCGGCTGGTGCGGATGATCCGCTGCGTACGCGGCCGGATGACCTTCGAGATCGAGGTCGATCCCCGCTTCGACTACGGGCGGGAACCCCACCGGCTGCACATCAGCGAGCACGGGGCGGTGTTTGCCGGGGAGCGCGGGGCGCGCCTCACCGTGCACCCCGTGCGGGAACCGGACGACGAGGAACTGCTCGACGTCCTCACCGACCGCCGGGAAGCCCTGCACTTCACCCTCACCCTGGAGGCGGGCCTGGAGCGCGGGATGGTGCTGGAATGGGCCGCCGAGGGCCCGCCCAGGGAGATCCGACTGGCCGAGTACGGGCGGCTCTTCGACGGCACGGTCGCGTTCTGGCGCGGCTGGCTGCGGCAGTCGCGCTACACCGGACGCTGGCGCGAGACCGTGGAGCGCTCGGCGATCACGCTGAAACTCATGACGTACGCCCCCTCCGGTGCGGTGGTGGCCGCCCCGACGGCCGCGCTCCCCGAGCAACTGGGCGGCGAGCGCAACTGGGACTACCGGTTCACCTGGATCCGCGACGCCTCCTTCTCGGTGTACGCCCTGCTCGGGCTGGGGTTCACCGAGGAGGCAAGGGCGTTCATCCAGTGGCTCGGCGACCGGGTCGAGGAACGCGCCGGACGGGACAGCGACACCGGGCCGCTGAACATCATGTACGCGGTGGACGGCTCCCAGGACCTCGACGAGATGACGCTGGACCACTGGGAGGGCTACGCCGGTTCCGCGCCCGTGCGGATCGGCAACGGCGCCGCGACCCAGCTGCAACTGGACATCTACGGAGAGGCGCTCGACAGCATCTCCTTCGCCCACCGGCACGGCCTGCGGGTGGGGCACCACGGCTGGAACGCGCTGCTGACGGACCTGGACTGGCTGGTCGACCACTGGGACCAGCCGGAGGAGGGCATCTGGGAGACCCGCGGCGGCCGCGAGAACTTCACCTACGGGCGGGTGATGTCGTGGGTCGCCTTCGACCGTGCGCTGCGGCTCGCGGAGTCCAACGGCAGACCGGCCGACGTCCAGCGCTGGCGCGCGGCACGCGACGCCTGCTACGAGCAGGTCATGGCGAAGGGCTGGAACGAGCAACGCGGGGCGTTCGTCCAGCACTTCGGCAGCGAGGTCCTCGACTCCTCCCTGCTGCGCATGGCGACCGTCGGCTTCATCACGCCCGACGACCCGCTCTGGACCTCCACCCTGCAGGCCATGGAGGAGGAACTGGTCAGCGACAGCCTGGTCTACCGCTACAACCCCGAGGCGTCCCCCGACGGTCTGCGCGGCGCGGAGGGGACCTTCTCGCTGTGCACCTTCATGTACGTGGACGCCCTGGCCCGCGCGGGCCGGACCGACAAGGCGCGGCTGGTGTTCGAGAAGATGATGGGCTACGCCAACCACCTCGGCCTGTACGCCGAGGAGATCGACCCGCAGGGCCGCCAACTGGGCAACTTCCCGCAGGCGTTCACCCACCTCGCACTGATCGACGCGGCCATCACCCTGGATGCCGCCCTCAACCGGACCTGAGCGGAGGGCGGTTCAGCCGGCCTGAGCCGGGTCGGGTTCCAGGAGCACGAGGGTGTCGCCGGGACCGGCGGCGGGTGTGCCGCCCTCGGTGGCCGGGTCGAGACGGCCGTCCCGCCGCACGACGAACAGCGTGTCGTGCCCCGGCGGGAGCGGCGCGGAGGCGGGCTGCACACGGAAGCGGGCGCCGCTGCCGTGACGGGCCGCGACGGTGTGCCGGACCAGGTCAGGGCCGAAGAGGGTCTCCCCGGGGGCGTAGGGCGCGACCACGCCCGAGGTGCCGGGCGGCGGACCGATCCGGTGGACCGGGCCGTCGACGCTGTCCCGCAGGACGACCGAGACGAGCGCGTTGAAGTCGTCGTCGTCCGTCAGCAGGAACACGGAGGTGACGCCCTCCAGCCGCGCCTCCGGGTCGGTGGCGGCGGCCAGCAGTGCCTCGGCGGCCGGTTCGACCCCGGCGGCCTCGATCCGGGCCCGTTGCCGTTCCGACGCCGCCCACATCAGCACGTCGGCACCCGCGGTGCGCAGGGCGTGGGCGAGGTCCACCACCCAGGGGTCACCCCCGAGCAGGAGCGGACGGGCCCGGGGGGCGGTCACGACGCCCAGCCGGCGGGCCACGGGCCGTGCGGTCAGGCCGTACACCACGACCGTTCCGACGATCACCAGGAAGGTGATCGGCAGGATGGTGTCGGCGTCGTGGAGCCCGTCGGCCGTGAGCGCCCCGGCGAAGGTGGTGGCGGTGGAGGCGGCGACGATCCCGCGCGGTGCCATCCAGCCGACGAAGGCGCGCTCGCCCCGGGCGAGGTCCGTCCTCAGCGTCGACACCAGGGCGACGACGGGCCGGACGGCGACGATCAGGACGGCGACCAGCACCAGCGAGGGCAGCAGGACCGGACGCAGGCTCTCCGGCGTGACCGTCGCGGAGATCGACACGAACAGCAGGCCGATGATCAGCTGGACGAGCGTCTCGAAGAAGGGGCGCCGTGCGGGCATCTCGAAGCCGGGCACGTTCGCGGCGACCAGACCCGTGACGATCGCCGCGATGAGCCCGGTGTCGTCGTAGACGGCGTCGCAGCCGGCCGCCACCAGCACCACGACGGCCAGTTGGGTGAGGGTGCCGAGGGTTTCTCCGAGGCGGAGCAGCCGGAGCGTGAGCCAGAGCAGCACGGCTCCCACGACACCGCCCGCGAGCCCCACCGCGATGCCGCCGAAGAACGCGCCGAACCGGAAGTGGCCGGGCCGCAGTCCGCCGGAGACGAGGGAGTGGAACACGACGGCGCCGAGGATGCCGCCGACCGCGTCGATCAGGGACCCCTCCCACACCAGGACGCGCCGCACCTTCCCCGACGGCCGGACGTGTTCCAGGAGGGGAGCGACGACGGTCGGCCCGGACACCACGAGGATCACCCCGAGCATGCTGGCCACCGCGGCCGGGACGCCGAGCAGCGCCGGTCCCAGGGCCATGACCGCACCCCAGGTGAGCAGCACCTGGAACACCAGGAGCCGGACGACGGCCCTGCGGGTCGTGCCTTTGAGCAGCCGCAGATCCAGGCCCAGTCCGGCGTCGTAGAGGATGAGCGCGACCGACAGCGACACCAGGGCCGGGAAATCCTGCCCGACCAGCTTGTCCGGATGGACGACGTCGGTGAGCGTGCCGGCGACGAACCCCGCCGGCAGCAGCACGATCAGGGCCGGGACACGCAGCCGGGAGGCCAGGATCTGCGACCCGACGGCCAGGACCACGGTCAGGGCGATGCCCAGCAGGATCTCGTCCTCACTCATCCCGGCCCCTCCCCGTCGCGCACGAGCGGCTCAGCTCCCGTCCGTCCGAGTCTGTCCGAGTCCGTCCGGTGGGCCTTGGGGTGCGGGTCAGCCGCCGGTGGCGAAGCCGGGGAAGAGGGTCATCCCGCCGTCCACGTACAGCGTGGTGCCGACGACGTAGTCCATCAGGTCCGAGGCGAGCGCGACCGCCGCGTACGCGATGTCCTCGGGGTCGCCGACGCGGTCGTAGGGGATCAGTCTCAAGAGGTCGTCCTCGGCCTCGGGAGTGTCCCAGGCGTCGCGGTTGATGGGCGTTCTGATGGCGCCCGGGGCGATGGCGTTGACGCGGATCTTCCGTGGAGCCAGCTCCTGTGCGAGGGTCGCCATCATCATCTGCACGCCCCCCTTGGAGGCCGCGTAGTTGACGTGCCCGGACCAGGGGATGACCTGGTGCACGGAGCTCATGCAGATGATCTTGCCGGCGGAGCGCGACACCTCGGGGACGACGCCGCGCCGGACGAATTCCTTGCTCGCCTCCCGGGCGCAGAGGAACTGCCCGGTGAGGTTCACGTCCAGGACCTGCTGCCACTGGCCCAGCGTCATCTCGGTCAGCGGCGCGTCACGTTGCAGCCCGGCGTTGGCGACGAGGATGTCGATCGTGCCGAACTCCTCGACCATGCGCCCCGTCATGGCCACCACCTGGTCCTCGGCGGAGACGTCCGCCTCGTGGGCCACCGCGCGCACACCGAACGACTCGATGTGCGCGACCACCTCGTCGGCCTCGTCCCGGCCGGTCACGTAGTTCACGACCACGTCCGCACCGGCCCGGCCCAGGGCGATCGCCGTCGCCCTGCCGATGCCCGAGTTGGCGCCGGTGACCAACGCCTTCTGGCCCTTCAGCAGCTGGGCGGGGATCACGTCGCGGGGCGAGCTCGCGGTCGACTGCACGATGACTGTCTCCTCCACTGCCTGGCCGGGTGACCCGGGCCGCGGCGCCGGGGCAGGGTCACACAATCACCGCGGCCCGGCGCCGGCACGCCGCACGGGGCCGGGTTGGGCCGACCGAGGGAGCAGGTTCGCCCACCGGCAGGCGATCCCCGGCCCGGCCCGCCCGGCGGTCGGCGTCAGGTGTGCGCGGGACGGTCCTGCGGCGCCCGCGCCGATGTGCCCGGCGGCGGCCCTGCGGGTTCGCCCAGCGCCGGCACGGGGTGACCGGCCGGAAGCAACTGGGCCGTGACGAAGGCGGTCACGGCCGCGAGGATCACCACGGGCGTCATCCCGGCGCCGCCGAGGAGCAGGACCACCAGCACGACACTGCTCACCGGCAGACGCAGGGTGGCCGCACACGCGGCGGCCATGCCCGCGGCCATGCCCGGCACGATCCCCAGTCCGGGCAGGGGCGCCAGCAGGACGCCCGCCGCGGCCCCCAGGAACAGCGCCGGGAAGACGGGGCCGCCGCGCAGGCCGCCGAGGCAGAGCGCGTACGCCACCGCCTTGCACACCAGCACCGCGACCAGGGCGCCCACACCCCAGGCGTGCGGATCCTGAGCCATCCGCGCCAGGGTGGCCTCGCCCGAGGAGGCCACGTCCGCGGGGGAGCGGTCGACGGTCAGCGCGTACACCGCGGCGCACACCCCGGCCGCCAAGGCGCACACCGCCGTACGGACGACGGGACTGCGCGCGATGAACGCGGCCGTCAGCCGGCCGCCGTCCAGGACGAAGTGCAGGACGACGGCGATCGCCACGGCCATGAGCACGGACCACACCACGTCCCCGGCGTCCAGGCGCGGCGAGGGCACCCCGAGGTCCAGGGACAGGCTCCCGGTGGACAGGCCGGTCCAGCGGCCGAACCCGGTGAACACGAGCGAGCCGATGCCGCTGGCCAGCAGCGCCGGGAGCATCACGGCGAACAGCTGCGGTCCGCCGACCCCCGCCACCTCGATGAGGATGACCGCGCCGATCACGGGGTCCCCGAAGATCGCCGGCAGGGCCGCCGCGGCACCGGCCGCCCCCAGCAGGGCCGCGCTCTGCGGCGACGCGGGTGCACGGGCCAGCCGGGCGAAGAGCAGGGCCAGACCGCCGCCGAGGGCGATCAGCGGCGCCTCGGGTCCCAGGACCGCGCCGAAGGGCAGGCTGGCGAGCGCCGCCAGCAGAACGCCCGGCAGGGCCCCGGGGGTCATCCCGCCCGCGTGCAGACCACCGGCCGGCAGGTGCCCGCCCGCCCCCTTCAGGTGCCGTACGACCAGGCCGACGACGAGTCCGGCGAGCGTGAGCAGCGGCAGCGGCCACCACCAGGGAGGGGTGTCCCAGCCGAGCTGACGCGGCAGCTCGTCCCACAGCTGGTGCTCGAGTTCGTGCAGACCGGCCAGGAACCAGAAGGCGGCCAGCGACACGGGGACGCCGATGAGGGCCGCGAAGAGGAGGGCCTTGCGGTAGCCCGGGCTGCGCAGCAGCTCCCGCAACCGTTCGGCCTCCTCCGGCTGCGTGCCGCCCCCGGCGCCGCCCGGGTGCTCCGGCTGCGTGCCGCCCCCCGCGCCGCCGGGGTGCTCCGGCCGCGTGCCGTCGTCGTCGGCCGTCCGGTGTCCCGGCCGCTGTGCGTCGCCGGGGTCGCTCGGGTGTTCCGGCTCGTGGACCACGCCGTCGCCTTCCCGTCGGGGACGCCCGCCTCAGCCATTGCAGCACCCGCCCCGGGCCTGCGCACGTCCGACGGCGCGCACGCACCCGTGCCGGTCAGGCAGCCCTGTCGCGCGGCGCGGCGCGGCGGGCGGACACGGGGGTGCGGGCGCCGCCGGCCCGGTCCTCGTCGCGGTTCGCGGTCGACCTGCCCCCGTGGACGAGGCGCAGACGACGGGGCCGGGCGTGCCGGGCGCCCGGTTCCGCCTCGCGCAGGAGCCGGTCCTCGATCGCGCTCATGCCCGTCAGGAGCAGGGCGAGCCCGGGCAGCAGCAGGACGGCGAGTATCAGCATGTGCTCTTCCTCCCGGACGCGGCGTACCACCCGGGTGCCCGGCAGGCCCCGAACGATGGCCGTCACCGAGTGGAGAACGAGCAACCTTCCGGCAAAAGCCGCATAGAGGACCCGTAGCGGGCTCGCTGCCTACGCTCCGTTCGCGGGTCCGCCCGGCACGGATCCTGCGGCGGCGAGGGCGAGGACCAGGGTGCCGGCCGGGTGCGGGCGGGGACGCGTACGTGAACGCACGGCGCATTCCTCTCGGTTGGCGAATTTCGCCCTGCTGGAGGAGGAACGGCGGCCGTGCGTTCACTGTGCGGCGTGGTTTCATCCGCAGGAGTCGGCCGGACTCACCTCGACGGCCGCGTCACCGGCCGGGGGAGCGCCTGACCGGGCTTCCGGTCGGCCGCCCTCTCAGCCGGCCGTCCTCAGCAGTCCTCAGCTGTCCTCAGTCGTCCTTCCGGCGGCGAAGGCCCAGGGCTGCCAGCGCCGCGCCGGCGAGTGCGAGGACTCCCGTGACGAGCACCGCGGTGTGGACGCCGTTCATGAAGGCGGTGTGACTGCCCTGTGTGACGGCCGCCCTGAGCGGTGCGGGCATCGCGCCCGAGACCGGGGCGACCCCCATGGCGACCGCGTCCCGGGCCTCTTCCAGACGGCCCGCGACGGTGTGCGGGACCCCCGCGTCGGTGAGGGAGCCGGTGAGCGTGGAGCCGACGCGGCTGCTGATGAGGGAGACGAGCACCGACGTACCGAGCGCGCCGCCCACCTGCAACGACGTGGCCTGCAGACCGCCTGCGACGCCGCCGTCCCGGACAGGGGCGTTGCCGACGATCGCGTCGGAGGACGCCGACATCACCATGCCGACGCCGAGGCCGAGCGCGACGAACGGCGGCCACAGGGCGGAGTACGACGAGTCGGCGGTCCACGCCAGCATCGAGAAGGCGGCACCGGCCTGGAGCACCATCCCCAGCGGCATGGTGAAGCGCGGCCCGAACCGTTCGGTGAGGTGCGCGCCGAGCGGCGAGGCCACCATGGACGCCAGGCTCAGCGGAAGGGTGCGTATCCCGGCCTCGACCGGGGTGAAGCCGCGCACGTTCTGCAGGTACAGCATCACGAAGAAGATCACACCGAGCAGGACGAAGAAGTTCAGCGCGGTGACGACCGTCCCGACGGCCAGCGCGGGATTGCGGAACAGGCGCATCGGCAGCAGCGGGTGCGCGACACGTGTCTCGTACCAGCCGAAGAGGCCGAGCACGACGAGGCCCGCGGCGATCGCGCCGAGCGTGCCGGGCGAAGTCCAGCCCCAACTCTCGCCCTTGACGACGCCGAAGACGACCGCGAGCAGCCCGAGGGCCAGCAGGACCACGCCGGGCACGTCGAACTTCTCGCCCGCGGCCGCCTCGTTCCTGGACTGCGGCAGGACGAACAGGCTGAACACCAGGGCGACCACGCCGATCGGGGCGTTGATGGAGAAGACCGACTCCCAGCTCACGTGCTCGACGAGCAACCCGCCGACGATCGGGCCGAGGGCGGTGGAGACGGACGAGATCATCGCCCAGATGCCCACCGCCATGCCGAACTTCCGGGGTGGGAACACGGCGCGCAGCAGGGCGAGGGTGTTGGGCATCAGCATCGCGCCGAAGGCGCCCTGTACGGCGCGGAAGGCGATGACGCCCTCGATGGAGCCGGCGAGGCCGATCGCCACGGACGCGACGGTGAAGCCTACGACGCCGACGAGGTACAGCGTCCGGCGTCCGAAGCGGTCGCCGAGCTTCCCGCCGAGGATCAGGGTGGCGGCGAGGGCGAGCAGGTAGGAGTTGGTGACCCACTGCAGTTCGGCGGTGGTGGCGTTCAGGTCGCGGGCGATCTCGGCGTTGGCGATCGAGACGACGGATCCGTCGAGACCGACCATGAACAGACCGAAGGCCACGGCGACCAGGGTGAACCAGGGGTTGGCCCGGACGCCCCGGGGCCCGGGGGCGGACACGGAGGCGGGCGCTGCGGAGACAGCGGTGACTGGCACGGGTGGGATGTCCTCATGACGAGTGGCGCGCCGCACGGGCGCGTGGATGTGCGGGGGCAGGGACCGGCGGGCGCGGCGCGGCCGTCCCCACCGCGCCGGCGGCGAGGACGGGAGGCGTACGGCGAGTCCGGCCGGTCAGACGGACTGGTCGCGCAGGTGCCGGGTGACGGCCGAGAGCGCGCCGAGCGCCGAGCCGAGGGCGTCCAGATCCCCGTCGGTGAGGGTGCGCAGGGCGGACGCGAGCTGCGCCGCCGCGATCTTCTCCACCTCGCCGATGCGCTCACGGGCCAGCGGCGTGACGCGCAGGTGCGCCACGCGCCGGTCGGTGTCGTCCTGGTGCCGTTCGAGCAGTCCCGCCTCGCTGAGGCGGGTGACCAGGGCACTGACGTTGTTGGGCATCATCCGCAGCGCCGCGGCCGCCCGCTGGACGGTGACGCCCTCGTGTTCGGCGACGTGGCGGAGCAGGTGCAACTGCCGCTCGGGGAGCCTGGGGAAGGGCAGCCGCCCGTCGATGCTCCGCTCGAGGTGCCGGCTCAGCGCGGGCAGGCACGCCACGAGGCCCGCGGCCACCTGGTCGAGGCCCTGGCTCGTGCGAGCCCCCCTGCTTCCGGTCACGTCCGGGACAGTACCTATGAGAAGAAACCTATGTCAACATACTTATCTCTTCTCCTGCCTCGGATGGGATGATGAGCGGCGACAGGGCGACGGCGGTCCGAGGAAGCCGGTGTGAATCCGGCGCGGTCCCGCCACTGTGACCGGCGAGCGGATCCCGCGCAGGCCACTGCCTCCGTGAGGGGGCGGGAAGGCCGGGACGAGCTGCGACCCGGGAGCCAGGAGACTCACGTCGTCGCCTCCTCGAAGAACGCCGGGGCGGATCTCCCCGGAGAGAGGTGGTTCGGCATGCCCGAGACAACGGACGCCGAGGCCTTCGGCCGTGGGGCCCTCACGGGACGGGGCAGGGCCGTGCCGTGCCGGATCGTCGTGTGCCGGGACTGCTGCTGCGGAAGCCCGAAGGTGACCGGCGTCGACCACGCGGAGCAGACCGCGCGGCTGCGCGCCGAGGCGCCCGTGCGGGTGTCCGACTGCCTGGACGTGTGCGATCAGGCCAACGTCATCGTGGTGCAGCCGTCGTCGGCGGGCCGGGCGGCAGGGGCCCGCGCCGTGTGGCTCGGGCTGGTCAACGACCCGGCCGCCACCGAGGACATCGCGGACTGGGTGCGGGCGGGCGGCCCGGGCGTCGCACCCCGGCCGGAGATCCTGGACCTGTACGCCTTCACGCCGCAGAGTCGCCGCAAGGCCCGCTGAACGGCGGGGCCGCCGCGGGCGGTTCGGCCGGCGCGACCCGGCCGGCGGCGGTCCCCGGCCCGTCTCGGCCGGGGCGGCCCATCCTGGCCGGGGGCGGCCCTTCAGCGGCAGGATGGGAGCGCTCCCTTCCACTTTTTCTGGTACGGACCTTGACCGGGCGGTGCGGAGGCAGTTCCATCACACCTTGAACTAAGACCTGAGTGTCCGGTACGGCATGAACTCACATGACAGCCCTCGGACTTGAGGAGTGGAGTGGATGAGGAACCCTGAGAGGTCGGGCCGGGCGCCACGCCCTGCCGTACGCAAGGCCGCCGTTCTCCTCGGCGCCCTGTCCCTGACGGTCGGCGGTCTCGGAGTGGGGCTGGCCGGGCCCGCCCAGTCCGCCCCGTCCGTCGCCCAGGTGTGGGTGACCACTCCGGACGGCACCCGCAAGCTGTCGCCCGGCGGCGACGTCGCGTTCGACGCCACCCCCCGGGCCATCGACATCCGCGTCGACGCGGCGCAGCGGGAACAGCGCTTCACGGGGGCCGGGGCGTCGGTCACCGAGGCGTCGGCCCATCTCATCCAGCAGCTTCCCGCCTCCCGGCGCACCGCGCTGATGACGTCCCTCTTCTCCTCCCAGGGGGACGGCATCGGCCTGAACTACCTGCGCCAGCCTCTGGGGAGCACCGACTACAACGCCGGCCCCTTCTACACCTACGAGGACACCCGCGGTCAGTTCGGCATCGGCCGCGACCAGCAGGAGATCATCCCCGTCCTGCGCCAGGCCCTCGCCGTCAACCCCGGCATCCGGTTCATGGGCAGTCCCTGGTCGCCGCCGGCCTGGATGAAGAGCGGCGGCTCCCTCAACGGTGGCAGTCTGCTCCCCGAGCGGTACCAGGACTACGCGGACTACCTGGTCCGCGCGATCCGGGCGTACGCGCAGCAGGGCGTCACCCTCACCGACCTCACGGTGCAGAACGAGCCGGAGTTCGCGACCAGTTACCCCTCCACGTCGATGACCGCCACGCAGCAGGCCGACTTCATCCGCGTACTGGACCGCACGCTGACGGCGGCCGGGCTGCCGACCAACCTGCTCGCCTACGACCACAATTGGGACCACCCGCAGTACCCGCTGACGGTGTTCGCCGGTACGGCGGGGATCGGCAGGGTCATCGGAGCCGCCTTCCACTGCTATGGCGGCGACCCGGCCAACCAGTCCCAGATACGTCAGGCGGGCAAGCGGGTCTTCTTCACCGAGTGCTCCGGCACGGACTCCGCGAATCCGTCCCAGACCTTCGCCGACACCCTGCGCTGGCACTCGGAGAACCTCGTGGTGACCAATATGCGCAACGGCGGCGAGACCGTGATCAACTGGAATCTCGCGCTCGACCGGAACGGTGGACCGCACCAGGGTCACTGCACGAACCGGTGCAACGGCGTCGTGGAGATCGACGGCAGCACCGTCACGCCCATGGCGGAGTACTACGTGCTGGGACACCTGTCCAAGTTCGTCGAACCGGGCGCCGTGCGCATCGGCTCCACCAGCCAGGGCGCCGGCGGAGTGCGGAACGTGGCATTCGAGAACCCGGACGGCTCACGCGCCGCCTACGTCGTCAACACGGCTGCCTCCGCCCAGGCGTTCTCCCTCACGGACGGCGGGAAGTCGCTCTCGTACACGCTGCCCGCCGGGGCCGTCGCCACGTTCGTCTGGGAGCCGGACGGCAGCACCCCGCCGCCGGGCGGCAGCATCGACCCCGCCCGCTGGTACCAGGTCGTCAACGCCAACAGCGGCAAGTGCCTGGACGCCGCCGGTGGTGGCACCGGGAACGGCACGGCCGTGCAGCAGTGGACGTGTGCGAGCGGCAACACCAACCAGCAGTGGCAGTTCCAGCCCACCACGGACGGTCATGTCCGCGTGGTGAGCCGCAACGCCGGGACCATGGCCTGGGACGTGACCGGAGGCAGCGGCGCGACCGGGGACGGCGTCGGGATCCAGCTCTGGGCGTACGGAGGTGCGTCGAACCAGCAATGGCGCCCGGTCGCCAGGAGTGACGGGGCCTGGGAGTTCACCGCCCGGCACAGCGGGAAGTGCCTCGACGTCGCGGACGTCTCCACGGCCGACGGCGCCCGCCTCCAGCAGTGGACCTGCACCCACGGTCCCGCGCAGGCCTTCCGGCTCACGCCCGTGTAGGTGCCGCCCACCGGAATTGCCGGAACAGCGCTCGAGAAAAGACGCGTGCCGGGAATTCGGGATGGCGGGCCGGTCAATTCCTCACGCGCCGGGAAAATCGCGGGCGGTCCTTGTCACCGGTGGATCGCGGGTGAATTGATCGAGAATTCAAGCAACAAGGGGCCGGGTGCCGGCTCCCCGTGCGGCGAGCCGAAGGGGCGCTGCGCCGGGAGGACGCGGCGCCCGGCTCAGGGGGTGGCGGCATGGCGTCGGGCGCGGGGAACGCTCGTCGCCGGCTCCCCGACCTCGTCCGCGGTGTGGGGCGACGGCGGCGTACACCGCTGAGCACGCATGTTGTTCCGCAGGACCTCGACGAGGAGCCGGCGACGGCGCAGTTCCGCGGCGTCGGTGTGGTGCAGTCGCCGGTGAGGGTCGGACAGGAAGACGGAACCGATGGTGCAGAGAGACGCACTCACGACAAACGTCCACACTGTGGCGTTCAACATAGCTTCTCCGTGACTCGTGACCAGATGCATCGTCGAGAGGGGCTGATGCATGGGCACAACTGCACGGCCCGGGCCGTGTCACGGTCCGCCGGTGAATTTCTATCGTTCGGTTCAATAGCCCTTTGCCGTGCCTATCTGCTTTTCGCTTTCCGGCACGCCGGACGGGGCTGTACGGAGAAACGATTTCGCGCGACCGGCCCCAGGGCCCCGGCGCCTCGTTGACGGCGCCGTGCCCTCCGGGGCGGCCCGTCGTTGCCCCTGCATGGAGGACGACTCGTACGCCCGCCCCGACGCCCGGCTGCTCGGCGCCTACTGGCTGGACCTGTCGCGGCTCCCGCGCGACCACTGCGTCTGCCACGAGGTGGGACACCGGCGTGCCGGGCCCACCTCGCGGACCGGTGGCGTCCACACCGCGGTGGCCCTGGCCGCCTGGGCCCTGATCGTCGCCGTGATCGTCCCGGCGCTTCTCCAGTAGGGAAGACGCCTCCCGGGGGCAACCGGGGTTCGTCAGCCGCGGCGTCCGCCCAGCAGCGCGCAGACCGCGTTCTCCTGGACCGTGCGCAGCCGCTCCAGGAGGTCCGGGTTGAGCGTCTTGTTCACCTGGGTCGTGAGCGAGAACGTCAGGGATCTGCGGCCGTCCGGGGTCGCGGCGATCAGCTGGGTGTAGCCGGGGAAGTTCCCGGTGTGCCCCAGGACCACGCCGCAGCGGGTCTCGTAGCGGAAGATGGCGAGACCCGCCTTGTTGTGACCGGGGCCCGCCGGTTCCGAGGCGCCCTCGACCCAGCGGCGCTGCTCGCGCAGGACGGCCGGTGACGTCAGGCGTCCGGCCGCGTAGGCGCGGATGAAGCGCGTCATGTCCCGCGGGGTGGAGACGATCCCGCCCGAGGCCCACACACCGGACGCGCTGATCACCTCGCTGACGTCCTCGGGCGGCTCGGGCGGTTCCACGACGTACCCGTGCATGTACGGCTCGGGCAGCTCGTAGCCGTCGGGGAGGCTGGTGTCACGCAGGCCGAGCGGCCGGTAGACGATCTCCCTCAGCAGCTCCTCGTACGGCGTGCGGGTCACGGCCTCCGCCATCAGGGCGACGGCGATGTTGTCGGAGTTGGAGTACCGGTATTGGGTCCCGGGGCGGAAGCGCAGCGGCTCGTCGGCCACGAAGTCCAGGAGCCGGCGGGGGTCGAAGGTGCGACGTGGGTCCGACACCAGCAGTTCCGCGAACTCGGGGTCCTCGGTGTAGTCGGGCAGTCCGCTGGTGTGGTTCAGCAGTTGGCGCAGGGTGACCGCCCGCCAGGCACGCGGCAGCTGGGGGAGGGTGCGGCCGATGGTGCTGTCGAGCCGGAGTGCGCCGTCCGCCACGAGGCGCAGGGCCACCGCACCGCTGAACGCCTTCGCGGTGCTGGCGATCCGCATGTGGTCGGTCGGCTCGATCGGGCGGCCGGTCTCCAGGTCGGCGACACCGGCGCGCAGGATGCGCGGGGCGCCGTCCCGTTTCAGGACGACGATCACACCCGGCGGTCCTCCGGGCGTGGTCACCAGTTCCTCGAGCTGTCGTTGCAGGGCGCCTTCGCCCCGGCCGCCGGAGCCACCGCCGCCGGCGGCGGCGCCCGCCGTGGGGGCGAGCAGCAGACCGCCGAGGAAGGAGGCGCCGAGCAGGGTGACGAGGAACAGACGGTGACGGCGGGAGGGGAGTCCGGCACCGGAGCGGGCAGGTGTCCCCGGTCGGGGGACGGGCATGAGTGGCATGAGGGTCCTGGGTGACTCGGCGGTCAGGGGCATCCTCAGCATCGGCCGCGACCGTGTCGCCGTGCTCGGCGGACGTGCTCCATCCGGGCGCACGGCACGCCCGGGACGGGTGCGGTCGGCCCGGTGGGGATGTCGGCGTCCGCCGGGGACAGCGAGGGCCCCCTCGTACGCCGCGCGTGTGCCGCCGTGTACGAGAAGGGCCGTTGCGCCGGGTGCGGGTCAGCGCGGCTGGGTCAGCTGGGCCGCCAGCAGGTGGGAGTCCAGCAGGGCGGGGTCGGCGGTGCGGGCGGCCTTCGAGTAGCCGGCCAGCATGCGCTTGGTCAGGACGAGGGCCTGCGGTGACCGCCGGGTCAGGGGCCTGGTCCAGGCGGTGATCGTGTCGTCCAGGGAGTCGAGGGGAGCGACCTTGTGCAGGAGCCCCAGACGGTGGGCCGTGAGGGCGTCGAACGTCTCGCAGGTGAGCATGAGTTCGCGGATGCGGGCCGCCCCCGCCTCCGTGATCAGGCGGCCCATGGCGCCGCCCCAGGCGGGGGCGAGCCCGAGGCCGAGTTCGGGCATCCGGAACTGACAGGTGTCAGCACCCGCGCGGAGGTCGCAGTAGGCGGCGAGGGCGAGGCCGGCGCCCACGACCTTGCCGTGGAGCCGGGCGATGGTGACGGCATGGGTGTTCTCCAGGGCCTGGCACAGGCGCTGGGCCTTGTCCGCGATGCGCCGCAGCGCGGTCCCGCCGGGGTCGGCGGCCAGGCTGTCCTGGTACTCCCGCCGGTCGGCCCCGAGACAGAAGTCGCTGCCCTGGGAGGACAGCACGAGGACGCGGACGTCGGGCTGGTCGTGCAGCCCGTCCAGGACGGCGAGGAGGGCGTCCAGGACCGACGTGCTCAGGACGTCGTCCTGTGCGTCGGGGTTGAGCCGGACGTGGAGGACGGCACCGGCCCGGGTGAGAGCCAGGGGAGCGGGGGCGAGGGGAGCGGGGAGCGGCGGCGCCGGCTCGGGGGCGGTGACGGAGCCGGCGGTGGGGGTGTGCGGTGCGTTCATGCCAGTGCTACATCCAGATTCAGCAGGCGCCTGAACGCCACCCGAGGTGCGTACGCGGGGCGGCGCACCAGGGTGAGTCTCGGCAGGCGGGCGATGGTGTGGCGGAGCAGTGTCTGCGCCTCAAGGCGGGCCAGAGGGGCTCCGAGGCAGTAGTGGATACCCCAGCTGAAGGCCAGGTGCGAGGGGTTGCGCTGCACGTCGAACGTGTCGGGACCGGAGAACCGCTCGGGGTCGCGGTGTGCCGCACCGACCATGAGGTGCACCATCTCCCCGGCCGCCACCTCCGTGCCCGCGAGGAAGGTGTCCTCGGCGGCGACGCGGCTGATGACGTGGGTGGGAGGGTCGTGGCGCAGGGACTCCTCGACGAAGGAGGGCACGAGGTCCGGCCGGTGGGTGAGCCGCGTCCAGCGGTCGGGGTCCTCGACCAGCCGCAGTGTCATCGTCGACAGCAGCGTCGAGGTGGTCTCCAGCGCCGCCAGCAGGACGAACAGGGCGAGGAAGTACACCGCTTCGTCGGCCTTGTCCCGGTCGGGTTCGAGCTGGTCCCAGGTGTCCGTCCAACGGGAGACCGGGTCGTCGCCGGGGCGTCTTCGCCGCTCGCGCACCAGGTCGAGGAAGTAGGTGCGCAGTTCGGCCATGGCGGCGTCGGAGCGGGCCAACTGGCTCGCGTTGGGCAGCAGTTCCTGGGTGAAGACCTGCTCGTGGGTCAGTTCCCGCAGGCGTGCCCAGTCCGCGCTGGGCAGACCGAGCCAGTCGCCTATCGTGGCGACGGGCAGCTCCTCGCTGACCAGCGCCGCGAAATCCGCCTCTCCCGACCGTATTCGCTCGTCCAGGTCGTCCAGGAGCCGGTCGACGATGCCCGTGACCCGGCTGCCGATGCGGTCGATCGTGCCGCGGTCGAAGGTGCCCGCCGACCGGCGCACCCGGGTGTGTTCCGGTGGGTTGAGCGCCGGGAGGGTCCGGCTGATCTCCCGCGCCGAGGGAGCGCTCCAACGGGTGCGCGCCCCTTGCTGCTCCCGCCACCGGGTGTCCGGTTCGAGCCAGTTGCCGCCGCGCAGGATGCGCTCACAGGTGGCGTAACCGGTGACGAGTAAACCGCCCCAGGGCGCGGGGCTGACCGCACCGCGCGCCCTGAGTTCCTCGTAGAAGGGGAAGGGGTCGGCCTGTCCGTCGGCCGTCCTGAGACGGGAGAACAGAGAGATGGTGGCCCGACGGTCCGTGGACGGGGTCGTGACACTTCCCACGATTGCGGCTCCTTTCTGCCAGCCGCTATCCGTACCCGACCGTCACTTGAGCCATACAACAACACCGTATTCTCATACGGTTACTTGCGTCACTCGCCATTCATCCAGGCCCGGAAGCGGCTGAACAGCCCGCCCTTCGGGCGCGCGGCATGCGTCGGCCGGTGCGTCGCGTGCGGCTGGGGGACGCCCACCGACGAGGGAGCGGTGTGAGCCGTGGAGGGCTGCGCGTAACGGGAGTTGCCCGCCTGGGGCACGGTGCGGGGGCTGTACCGGATGGGGACGGTGACCAGCGTGCGGCTCCACGGGGCCGGAACCCAGGCGAGTTCGTCGAAGGGCACCCGCATCTCGACGTCCGGCAACCGGTTGAGCAGGGACTCCACCGCCGTCGCGGTGATCATGAACGCCGGGTCCTTGGCCGGGCAGGCGTGCGGGCCGGCGCCGAAGGCCAGGTGTGCCTTGGGGCTGAGCTGCTCGCGGTGGGCGGTCAGCTTCGGGTCGTTGTTGGCCGCCGCGAAGGAGATCAGCACCGGGTCGCCCGCCCGCAGGGTGCGGTCGCCCAACTCGACGTCCTGCGTGGGGTAGTGGCCGGCGTAGTTGGCGATCGGGGCGTAGTTCCACAGGGTCTTGACGACCGCGTCCTCCGCCGGGAGGCCCGTCGGCCAGTCGTCGCTCAGGTACAGCGCGACGCTCGTGCCGATCGCCGCAGCCAGGGGCGCGGTGCCGCCCGACAGCAGGGTCACGAGCTGGTGCAGCACCTCCTCGTCGCTGAGCCGGGCGGAGTGCACCATCAGCTTGGTGGTGAGGTCCTCGCCGGGCTGCCGGCGCTTCAGGGCGATCAGCTCCGCGAGCGCTCCGCCCAGGATCTCGTCGGCGCCGGGCGTGCCCTGGAAGATGCCGGTGATCCCGGCGATGACACGGTCACCGAGCTCCGGCGGGCAGCCGAACAGGTCGCCGAAGATCAGCAGCGGCAGCGGCTGGGCGTACGCGGCCATCAACTCGGCCTGTCCGAGCGGCTCCGAGCTGAACCGGCTGATCAGGTAGTCCGCCGACTGCTGGGTGAGCCGGATCAGCCGGCCCTGGTCGACGGTGGCGAGGCTGTCCGTGACGGCCTGGCGCAGCCGTGCGTGCGCGGCGCCGTCGCTGAACAGCGCGTTGGGGCGGTAGCCCATCATGGGCAGGGCCGGGCTGTCCGCCGGGACCCGCCCCTCGTTGAGGGCGTTCCAGCGCCGGGAGTCGCGGACGAAGAGGTTCGGGTTCTGCAGGATGTACAGGCTCGCGTCGTAGCTCGTCACCAGCTCGACCTCGACACCGGGGGCGATGTCGACCGGGGCACTGTGCCCCGACGCGCGCAGCCGGTCGTAGGTCTGCTCGGGGTCGGAGCCGAAGTCCGGGCCGTACAGCGGCACGTTGCCGGGCGCCGGGTGACCGGCGTGCGTCCCGGTCGTCTCGAGGGGCTGTTGCATGGTGTGGCTCCTAGCCGAGTGAGGACAACAGGTGCTTCACGAGGGTGATGAGGGCCTCCATCGAGGAGTCCTGGTCGCGGACGTCGCAGTCGATGACCGGTGTGTCCTCGGAGAGGTCGAGCGCCTCGCACACCTCGGACAGCGGGAAGCGGGACCGGCCGTCGAAGGTGTTGACCCCGACGACGTAGGGCAGGCCGAAGTCCTCGACCAGGTCGAGGATGGGGAAGGTCTCCTCCAGCCGCTCCGGGTCGACCAGGACGAGCGCTCCCAGCGCCCCCCGGGACAGGCCCTCCCACATCTGCTTGAAGCGTTCCTGCCCCGGCGTTCCGAAGATGTAGAGCACCAGGTCGTCGCTGAGCGTCAGACGGCCGAAGTCCATCGCGACGGTCGTGGTCGTCTTGTCCGGCGTCTCGGAGAGATCGTCGAAGCCCTCGCTGGCCTCGGTGATCTCCTCCTCGGTCTGCAGCGGCTCGATCTCGGAGACGCTGCCGATGTACGTGGTCTTCCCCACCGCGAAGTGGCCCACGACCAGGACCTTCACGGAGCGGGAGACCTTGGGATCCAGATACACGCGACTTACGCTCCGGTTCGTATTCGCTCCAGGCCATGGAGCACGGCGGTGAGCAGGGCGGGGTCATGGCGCTCGGCATGTGGCACCGGATTGCGCACATGGATCAGCCCGTCCTCGGCCATCTGGGCCAGCAGGATGCGCACGATGCCCAGGGGCAGTTGCGTGTGGGCGGCGACCTCGGCGACCGACAGGTACCCGTTGGCGAGCAGGTCCATCACCACGCGCGCCTCCGGGGCGAGCGTGCGCACCGTGGCGGCGGCCGCGTCCCGCACGGAGATCATCGTGGTGTGCTCGTACTCGCTCTCCCGGGGCAGCACCCGCCCCTTCGCCATGACGAAGAAGGGGACTAACGGGGCCGTCAGCTCCAGTTCCTCGGACGGGTCCTCATGCATCGCCGACCCCTTCTCCCCAGCCGGCGCGGGACGCGGCCTGCGGGGGCATCGCGTCACTCAGCCGGGCGGTGAACTCCTCGATGTCACAGTCGTGTTCGGCGGCGGCCGCGAGGAAGGCGCCCTCGCCCGCCGCGATCAGGAAGACCCAGCCGTGCTGGAACTCGATGACCGTCTGGCTCCACTCGTCGTCCCGTGCCCCGCCCGCGAAGGGCGCCGTCGCCCGGCTGTAGGCGTGGATGCCGGTCATGGCCGCCGAGATCGTGTCCGCGAGGTCCCTGTCGATCCCCGCGCTCGCCCCGCGGGGCAGACCGTCCGCGCCGAGCAGCAGCGCGTGCAGGGCGCCCGGCACCGAGGCCACCACCCTGTCCAGCTGGTCGAGCACCGCCACGGACCTGTCCGGCCGCCGCTGCGAGGCGCTCAGGCCGTCGCCCGCCGCGGCCGGGTCGGCGGCGGTCACCCGCGGCGGGGCGGTGAGGTTGCTGCCGAGCCGGGCCACCAGCCGGTTCATCCGGAACGACAGCTGCTCCATGTCGACGTCGGGCTCGGCGGCGGCGGCCAGGTAGGCCCCCTGGCCGGCACCGATCAGGAACACCCAGCCGTGCTGGAACTCGATGACGGTCTGGATCCACTCGCGGGTCGGCGCCAGGCCGGCGAAGTGCGCGGTCGCCCGGCTGAGCGACTGCATCCCGGCCATGGCCGCCGAGACGGTGCCCACGTCCCCGGCGGTCAGACCGTCCGTGGAGCCGCGCGGGATGCCGTCCGCCGAGAGCACCACGGCGTGCCGGGCCTTGGGCACGTTGGACACGATGTCCTGGACCATCCACGACAGGTCGGTCGTACTCATGCGTTGTCGGACCCTTCGGGCATGGGGGTGTCGAGGGAAGCCGCATCGCGTCCGGTCTGCGCGCCGCGCTGCAACGCGCCCAGGCTTCCGGTGCCGCGGCGCCGGACACTGCGCCGCGCCGGCTGGTCCGCCGACGGCGAGTCACCGATGGACGCCACTCGCGGTCCGCGCTTGGGCAGGCCGTTGGCCGTGCGCGACGGACTGCGGGACTCCATCGGCCGGATGCTGCTCACGGGCGCTGTGTCGGGGGCCGACGGGGTCTCCTCCATGGTCCACAGCTCCTCGGGCAGCAGGACGACGGCCCGTACGCCGCCGTAACGGGACACACCGGTGACATCGACCTTGAAGCCGTACTGGCGGGCGATCAGGCCGATCACCGGGAAACCGAACTTCGGCTGCGTGCCCAGCTGCGACAGCCGGGGCACGTCGTCACCGGAGAGCAGCGCGGTCGCCCGCTGCCGCTCCTCGTCCCCCATGCCGACGCCGGCGTCGTCGATGATGATGCAGAGGTTCTGCTGGACCTGGCGGAACGTGACCTCGATCGGGGCGTCCGCCTGCGAGAAGCTGGCAGCGTTGTCAAGCAGTTCGGCCACCGCGAGAGCGACCGGTGCGACGGCCGAGGCCTTCAGCGCGATGCCGCTGGGCTGCATGATCTCGACCCGCTGGAAGTTGCGGATCTGGCTCTGGGCGCTGCGGACGACGTCGTAGACACTGGCCGGCTGGTTGCGGCGGCCCAGGGGCGCGCCGCACATGACCGCGATGCCCTGCGCCTTGCGCGCCATCTGGGCGTTGGCGTGGGTGATGTCCATCAGGTCGCTGAGGACCGGGTGGCCGCCGTACTCGCGCTGGACCCGGTCCAGCAGCGTCGTCTGCTCGGCCGCGAGGCTCTGCAGGAAGCGCGCGGCGCCCTTGAGGACCGCCTTGGTGTTCTCCTCGGCGTTCGTCTCCGCCTCGCGGATGACGCCGTCCTGCTCGTTCTTGAGCTGGGACAACTCGCCGCGCACCCGCGCCAGTTCGATCTGGCTGTACTGCAGCTGCGCCTGCAGTTCGTCCTCGGACTCCTTCTTCCTCCTCAGTACGCCTCTGCTGCGGAGCACGAGCGCTACGACCGCGGCCAGGGATATCACCGCTATCGCAACCAGGCACCAAAGAAGCACGTCTCGAGTCATGGAAACCTTTCACGGCGCGTGGCATGCAGGCGTCGACAGGTACGCCTCGCAAGGATCCGCAACCCGTCCGGGGCAGTGCACCAGGGGAGCTCAGCGCGCGTTCGGGTTCGGGGCCCTGAGCAAAAGTGGATCAAGGTCGCAGACGGCGGAATGCTATCACCGTCGACCGGGGTGTCTGGAAGCCGCTCCTCCGGACTTCACACGTTCAACGCCAGTATTTAACAAGGGGCGTTGAACGCGAAGCGGCTCACAGGTGACGAAGCGGCGCTGCGACCGGCACGGTTGATCTGAGACACCCTCAGGCGGCGTCCAGGAACCGGTGCAGTGACTCGGACAGGCTCGTCACGAACCTCTCGCGGGTGTCGTCGGGGATCAGATCCAGGGAGAGGTACGGGTTGAGGTCCTCCAGCTCCACGAGCAGCAGCCCGCCGTCCGGAGCGCGGCAGGCGTCCACGCGCTGGATGCCGTGGTCGAGGGTGTTCCAGTCGATGAAGCGGCGGGCGAAGGCGAGGTCCGCCGCCGTGGGCTCGTAGGGTTCCAGGGCCCAGCGCCGGCCGGGGTCGGGTGCGTGGAGGGCGTACTGGAAGGTGTCGTCCACGAAGTAGAAGGACACCTCGTACCTGAAGTCGACCCGGGGCTGGATGAGGACGTCGCCGCCGGTGAGACCGTCCAGCTCCGCTCGCGTGACGAAGGCGAGCCCGATGGAGTCCGCGCCCAGTCTCGGCTTGACCGCGTACCGCTCCGACTCGGGCAGCAGGTGCACGTGCCGGGGGTCGTCGACGGTGGGGATGACGGGGTGTCCCGAGCGGGTCAGGTCGAGCAGGTACTGCTTGCCGGCCATGTCCCCCCGGCCCGACAGCGGGTTGTACACGCGCACGCCACGCGCCGAGGCCCGTTCCCGGAAGGCGGCGTACTGCTCCCGGTACGCCAGCACGGGACCGCTGTTGCGCACGACGACGGCGTCGAAGGCGTCCATCAGCGCGGCCGCGTCCAACGGGTGGCACAGGGCCAGGTCGAACTCGTCGCGCAGCCGCGACGTCAGGAAGATGTCCTCGTCGCAGTAGCGCCCGCGCCCCTGGGCCCGGTAGGCGAGGTCGGTGACGTACAGGATGCGGTGGCCGTCGGGCATCGGGCTTCTCCTTCGCTGATGCCGTGCACCCTATGCCGTGCGGATCTCGCCCCCGCCCCGGGCCCGGGGGTGCCGACTCACGCCCGGCCGCCCCTGCGGCCGAACTCCTCGTCCAGCACGGACAGGTGGCGCCAGTACTCGTCCTCGTCGATCTCGCCGGAGGCGAAGCGGTGGCCCAGCACGGCGAGGGGCGAGTCGCCGCCGACGGTGTCCTGCCGCCGGGGGCCACCGCGCCTCGCGGTGCGCCGCAGCAGTGCCACACCACCGCCGATCACCAGGGCCCACATCAACGGGAAGAGCAGGATCCACGGTCCGGGGCCGCCGTCCGCGAAGTGCGCCAGGGTCTGCATGTCGATCACTCCTCGTTCGCTCGGCACACGGTCGGTGCCCTCGCTTCGAGAGTGGTCCCGGACGGGGTGCCGGGTCGTCGTACGGCCGGCGGCACCCCGCCTACCGCGCGGGGAGTACGCGAGGGCGCGCAGCGCTCCCCGGGGTGGGCCTACCCGTCGCGGGCGACGGCCCGCTCCGTCACCGCGTGGGCCAGCGCCATGATGGTGACCTGCGGATTCACCCCGGGCGACGACGGCAGCAGGCAGGCGTCGGCGACCAGCAC
The DNA here is from genome assembly GCF_055585285.1 of Streptomyces sp. NPDC053665. Taxonomy (NCBI): domain Bacteria; kingdom Bacillati; phylum Actinomycetota; class Actinomycetes; order Kitasatosporales; family Streptomycetaceae; genus Streptomyces; species Streptomyces sp. NPDC053665. Next base: position 195,212 of record NZ_JBVJKK010000001.1, on the reverse strand, counting down.
CCCCTCCGCCCCGCGCAGCCTCCCGTCGGGACGGACGGGGGAGCGCGCGCCGTCCGCCCCCAGCGCAGCCGTCCCCGTGGGGTGGAACGCCGACAGGTGCAGGCGACGCCGGCCGGTGCGCCGCACCACCTCCTCCAGGGCACCGGGAGACGTGACCGACGGGTCCGACGCGATGCCGGTGAGGACCTCGCGGGCACCCGCGGCGAACAGGATGCGGCCCATGTGGACCATGGACCGCAGCAGACGGTCGCCGTCCTCGGCGTGCAGGGCGTAGGAGGCCACCGGCCGGCGCGCCCCGCGGACCCGCCCGGAGGGCCGGTCCGAGACCATCGCGCCGAGCAGGCCGAGCCGTCCCGCGTCCGCCAGCTCCCGCTTCAGGTCCGCTCCGAGATGCGGGAGGACGAACGAGGTCATGCCGGGCGGTGCCGCGGTCGCTTCGATGAGGATCCCGTCGTGATGCCACTCGTCGACCCCGACGCTCTGCAGGACGTTCGGGCCGGCCCCTGGGCCGGTGACCGGTTCCGCGAACCGTCCGGCGACGCTGACGGCCGGATGGACCGCGAGGTTGCAGCCCAGCCGGGGATGCCCGGCGAGCCCCGAGCGGCGCAGAAGGGCAGGGGTGTGCAGGGCCCCCGCCGCCGCGACGACGAGATCCGCGCCGAGGGTGAACGCCGTGCCGTCCGGACGCAGTGCCTCCACCCCGACGGCACGGCGGGACCCGGACCGGTGCTCGGTGAGGATGCGGGTGGCCCGGGCGCGCGTGACGATCCGTGCCCCCGCCGCGCAGGCCGCGGGCAGCACGGACAGGTGCACCGCCTGCTTGGCGCCGCTCGGGCAGCCGGCGACACACTCGCAACAGCCCCCGCACCCGGTGGCGTTGCGGCGCAGAGGAGCCGCCGACCAGCCCAGCCGTGCGGAGCCGGCGAGCGCCAGTCCGCCGTTGCGGCCGAGGACCGACGAATCGGGGACGCCCACGCCGAGGAGGCGCTCCACATGGTCCAGATGGGCCGTGAAGGCGGCGGGGTCCGCCAGCTCGACACCGTGGGTACGGTGCCAGCGCCGCAGCACGTCCTCGGGGGTGCGGAAGCAGGTGCCCGAGTTGACCAGGGTGGTGCCGCCCACGGCCCGGCCGAGCGGGAGCAGCACGGGCGGCAGGCCCCAGGCCAGGGTGGCGCCACCGTCACGGTAGGCGTCGGCGAACCGGTCCAGCGGCGGGCGCGAGGCGAGCTCGCCGGTCGGGAAGTGCCGCCCCTCCTCCAGGACCACGACCGAACGCCCGGAGGCGGCCAGGGTCAGCGCCGCCACGGCTCCGCCCGCTCCGGACCCGATCACCACGGCGTCGACGCGGACCGTGTCCGGCCACTCCGACGACGGGCACAGGTCCAGCGGGGGATCGGCCCGGACGAGGGGCCGGACGGCTCGGGCGCCGTGCCGGCTCGCCCCCGCGGCCAGCAGCACCGGGATCTTCACGGTGTCGAGCAGCGCCTCGCAGCCGGGCAGGCGGACCAGCCGCCGCAGGAGCCGGGCCCTGGCGTCGGCCGGCAGCCGGTGGGCCCGCCGTCCGGTGGTCAGCACGGAGAAGCCGTCGAGTGCGACGTCGGCCGCGTGCAGGCCCGTACGGACGGACGGAGGCAGGGACGACATGAAGCGCAGCAGCCGTTCCGGCACCTGGCGTTCCCACTCCGGACCATCGGCGCCACCGCCGGCGTCCAGCAGTACGGCCGACAGGGCCCGGCCTCCGGCCGCCCTCATCGCAGCCCCACTTCCGCATGCGCCGTGCCGCGCAGCTCCCAGACCCGCTCGGTGTGCCACCGGCCGTCGCACCACCGCTCCAGGCGGACGTGGACGTCGGCCCGCTCGCTGTTGTGGCAGGTCGCCTCGGCGCCGTCCGGGTCGATGTACCGCACCGCGGTGCGCCTCTCCTCCGGCAGGTCCACCCGCACCGCGATACGGCGTCCGCCCGCGCGGCCCCGGACGGTCCAGGTCGGCAGCCGCGGCCGGCCCCGGAACCGCCCGACGCCCAGAACGCCCAGCGAACTGCGCCAGTCGCCCCGCGGCCAGTCCCGTCCTCCGCTGCGCAGCCGCAGGAACACCAGGGGCGGCAGGTGCCGCAGCAGGGGCAGCCCCGAGACGGCCGTCACCACTTCCAGGACGGTGTCGCCGTCCAGGTCGGCGTGCAGCCAGGCCCAGCGGTGGGCGTTGCCGCGACCGGCGATGCGGGCGTCGGCGCCGGGCGCCGCCGCCAGGGGGAGCGGCTCCCCGTCGAGGCGGACGGATCCGGTGTAGCGGGCCTGCGCCTGGTGGACGGCGTGCACGGCGGGCAGCACGCGGCGCTTCCACGCCAGGCGGGGGAACGTGTGCAGAGGTGGGGAATCCGCCGTCACCTCGAGGTCCCAGGCCAACCGGGCGGTCCTGCCGCGCAGTTCACGCGCGGTGGCGACGGCGGCCGGGGAGTGGAAACCGGCGGGTCGCGCGGAGGTGGTGCCGCGGGCCGGTCCGGGGGGTTCCTCCGGAAGCGGGTGCGGGCCGAAGCGGTCGACGACGGGCGGCGCGTCCGGCGGGTAGACCGCGGCCCAGCCGTGCGTGTAGGGAGCACCCTCGACGGGTCGGACCAGTTCGTGGTGGAGCCAGAAGCCGGTGCCGGTGTCCGGGTCGGTGAAGGTGCTGTACCAGACGTTGAGGCGGTCCGGGCGCGCCGCGACGAGTGCCTCGGCGGTGACTGTGGCTGTGGCTGTGGCTGTGGTGGTGGCAGTGGTCGCGGTGGTGGCAGTGGTTGCGGCGGTGCGGTCGAGGGGCGTGCCGCCGATGGCGGCGGGTGCGGGGAAGCGCCAACTCGCGGCGAACGAGGGCAGGGTGCGCAACCGGAAGCGGAGGAGGCCCTCGCCGCCCGCACCGCCCGCGCCGGTCGTGCCGCCGGTCGTGCCGCCCACGCCGCCCGCGTCGGCCGGTCGCAGCCGCACCGGCAGGGTGGTCATCGAGCGCAAAGGGCTGCGCCACACCGGGGACTTGTGCCCCTCCAGGACGTACCGGCGGCCGTCGCGGGCCGTGAAGCGCACCTCGTAGGCGATCCGCCCCTCGGACAGCGGGGCGATGACCATCGTGCCGGAGGCGCGGTGGTCGTCGGCCCAGCCGTCGATGCGGACGCGCCCTTCGACGAGGGCCGTCGTGGAGCCGCGTGGGCGGAACGCGCCGCGCGTGGCGACCCGCAGGTCCAGTCGCACGGGCCGCGACCCGCCGTCGGCTGCGGCCGGCCGCAGGGTGCCCTCCATGGTCTCCGCAAAGCGCGCTCCCCGGCGTGCTGCCATCTACGGCACCTTCCCTGCGTCATGACTGGTCCAGTGGGTCCAGTGGGACTAGTGGACCAGTGGATGAGTGGCTCATCCACTGAAGGCAGAGAACCAGCCCGCTGTGCACAGGTCAACCCCTCAGCCGCAACCGCCTCTTCAGATTGAGGGCTGCCGCGGGGCCGCTCCTACCGCCGCCGGGCGTGCTTCTTCAGGTCCGCGGTCATCTCCTGCGCGGTCAGCCGGAAGTACTCCTCGGCGGCGCGCCCGGCGTCCTCCACCTCGCGGTGGGCGACCGCTTCCACGACCTGCCCGATGCGCTCCGCCGCGACCGCCGGGTCGGCGAAGGGGGTGCTCATGACGTGACGTACCGGCAGGTAGGCGTTGAGCAGGGTGTTCGTCAGCAGCAGGTAGACGCGGTTGCCGGTGGCGCGGGCCAGTTCGCGGTGCACCTCCGCCTCGGCGAGCTGGGCCCCGGCCGGGTCCGAGGCGCCGGCCACCGCGTCGACCGCGGCACGCAGGCGGACCGCCTGGGAAGTCCTGCACTGGGAGGCCGCCTTGCGCGCGATGATCCCGCCGATGGCCCGCCGCGCCTCGAAGACGTCCGACAGCCACCGCCCGTCCTGTCCTACCAGCAGGGGCAGGAGGTCGACGCCCCCGGACCTCAGGAAGTCCAGCACGCGCGTGCCCACGCCGTGGCGGGTGCGGAGCAGGCCCGCCTGCTCCAGCCGGGACAGCGCGTGCTTCAGGGTGGTCCGGGTGACACCGTAGGAGGCGGCGAGTTCCCGCTCCGGCGGGAGCAGGGAGCCGGGCGCGAGCGTGCCGTCCAGGATGCTCGTGCGCAGGCGTTCCTCCAGCACGTCGACGACGGACTGGCGCACGATCGCTTCGCCTGGCATGGCCGCACTCCCTCGGTTCGGTCCGCGCTGCCGCCGGTGGGCCGGGGACCGGATGTCGGATCTTCGCAGGCAGTGGACCAGCGTGGACTTCCGACCGTCAAGCGGGGACCGCCCTGACCGCCGTGCGGCGCCAGCCGGAAGGGCTTGTGCGCGCCAGTCGGGCCGGAAGGGCTTGTGCCCGGCCCCGGGCCGGAAGGGCTTGTGCGCGGCCGCCGTCACGGGAAGTCGCTCCCGGGGCCGCGATGCGGCAAAGGCCGCCATGAGGCGGGACCACGGGTGGATCGATCCCCGCGTCGCCGGTGTCGCGCCCGTGTGAGCCCTGGATGCGCCCCCTCCACTGCGGTCACCATGCGCCGTGACGACGGACGGGTGGCCGAAGACCGCCCCGGGGGCGTCCGCCCGGGCTCGAAGGGACACGTGACTGACGATGTGGGTACATCTGCCGAAGACGGTGGCCGAGGCACGGAAGCACTTGAGCGAGGGAGCGGTGCCGATCGGCGGAGCGACCCTCGTCTGGGCCACATGGCAACGTGACGGGTTCCCCGAACAGGCGATGTCGCTCAGCCGGTTGCCCGAGGCCAACGTCGTCGGCGCGGAGGAACTGGGCGGTGCGGTGGTCCTGAGCCGCGTGGACGGGCACGTCCCCCACGTCCTGCGTGCCGCCGCCGCCGCGGTGGGCACGGGCGCGGTGCGGCGCACGGCGACGGTCGGCGGCAACATAGCGGGCAGCACGTTGCGCTGCCTCCTGCCGGCGGCCCTGGTCCTGGAGGCCCGCGCGACCGTACTGGCACCGCACGGCGTCTACGAGACCGACCTCGCCGAGGTGACGGCCAAGCGCCCGGTGCTGCTCGGCCTGCGCTGGCGCACGCCGGTCGCCAGCGCCTACCGCAAGGTGCCCGCAGGGGCGAGCAGCGCTCCGCCCCTCGTGGTCGCCACAGCCCTGCACGCGGAGCCCGCGACCGGCGCCGTCGGCCGCGCAGGCCATCGCCTCCACGCGGCCGTGCGCGACGGCTACGACGTCGTGACCGCGACCGCGGCCATCGGCCCGGACACGGCCCACCCCATGGACCAGCTCCGCGAAACCCCGCTCGCAGACGTTCCCGGCGCCTGGGACCTGATCGGGGAGCAGGTCGCGACGCTGATGGCGGCCGCGTCGGCCGCGGGGCAGGCGGACGACGCACCGCGTCCGCGCGACTGAGCGGAGGCGGAGTCGCGTCGCCCCGGGCGGCCGGCCACGACCGGCGCTTCGGTCGTGGCAGGCCGCCGGCGTCACCTCGTCGCGAAGACCGCGCAGGTGGCCGTGGCGTGGGCGTACGTCCGGCCGTCCTCGACGCCGCTCAGCCGGGCCTCCGCCGTCGCCAGGGTGCGGCCGAGGTGGATCACCTGGGCGGTGGCGCGCAGCGTGCCGGTGACCGGCGTGATCGGCCTGACCATGTTCACGTTGAGCTGCGCCGTGCTGTAGGCGAGGCCGGCCGGGAGCCGGGTCAGGACGGCGGAGCCGAGTGCCGAGTCCAGGAGCGTGGCGGCGAATCCGCCGTGCACCGTGCCCATCGGATTGCACAGATGCTCGCCGGTCTTTCCCTCGAAAACGGCCGTACCGGATTCCACCGCGACCAGATCGAATCCGAGAGTCGCAGAAATGGGTGCCCTCGGGCTGCGTCCGTCGATGATCGAAAGAAGGTGCTCGAGTCCGGTCGCGCCCTTGTCGTCGGGGGCGGTTCGCGGGGTGTCCGTGTTCGTGTCGTTGCTCATGTTTCTCACCCTAGGGCGGCTGCGCGAGAGGGCCAGTACAGATTCCGTACCTCCCCCGGTACGCTCGCCCCATGGCCGGTTACCAGCAGTTCTGCCCGATCGCCCGCGCTCTCGACGTCCTCGGGGAGCGCTGGACGCTGCTCGTCGTGCGGGAGCTGATGATGGGCGAGCGGCATTTCAACGGAATTCAGCGCGGCATTCCTCGTATTTCCCGGACGATGTTGTCGGCGCGGCTGAAAAGGCTCGAATCCGCAGGGCTCGTGGAACGGGCGGAGGGCGAATACCGGCTGACGGAACCCGGCGAGAACCTCGCCCCTGTGCTGCGGGAACTCGGCCACTGGGCCCTGGAATCCGACCCCCGCGGTCTGCGGAAGGAGGACCTCAGCCCGGAGGTGCTGACGCACGACATGAGCCGCCGTGTCGTGCCCGAGCACCTCCCCGTCCACCCGACCCTGGTCGAACTGCGCTTCCGCGGGCGGCGGTCCGACCCCTACTTCCTGTTGGCCCGGCGTCCCCAGGTGCAGCTCTGCGCGGAGGACGGCGGCTTCGACATCGCGCTGCACGTGGACGCGGACCTGGAGGCGCTCACCAGGTTCTGGCTCGGCGAGGCCTCCTGGGACGGCCTGCTGCGCGCCGGGGCCGTGACGCTCACCGGCCCGGCGGAGCTCAGGCGGGACTTCCCGGCCTGGTTCTCCGGCTACCTGCTCCGGTCCCGGGGGTGACGGGCCCTCACCGGCGTCCGGGCGGCCATCACCTCCGACCGGCTGCAAGGGCGCGCGGTGCTGCACCCTCCTGCCCTCCGGCACGGCAGGGAGGTGACCGGTGAGCACACTCATCGCCCGGCCGATCAGCACCGAGCGACTCGACCTGCTGCCGCTGCGGGTGGAGCACGCCGAGGAGATGGCCCTCGTCCTGTCCGACCCGGACCTGCACACGTACATCGGAGGCACCCCGGACACCCCGCCGGCCCTGCGCTCGCGCTACGAGCGGATGACCGCGGGTTCCCCGGATCCGGCGGTCTCCTGGCTGAACTGGGTGCTGCACCTGCGCGCCGAGTCCTGCCTGACGGGCACGGTCCAGGCGACGGTGGGACCGTCGGACGACGGCCTCACCGCCGAGATCGCCTGGGTGGTGGGCACGCCGTGGCAGGCACGGGGCATCGCCCGCGAGGCGGCCTGCGGACTGCTCCGGTGGCTCCGCGACCGGTCCGTGCGCACGGTCGTCGCCCACATCCACCCGGACCACCGGGCCTCCGCCGCCGTGGCCACCGCCGCCGGCCTCGTGCCGACGGACACCTGGCACGACGGCGAGCGGCGCTGGCAGCGGACGCTCGGCCGCTGACCGCCCCACGAGACGTAAATCGCCTGGCAGTTGTCGCACCGCCACCGGTACCGTCCGGCTACCGAAACCCACCAGCGTCCACCGAAGGGACTGCCCCGATGGCCAGCCGGCGACCGACGACGACCTTGTGGCGCCCCACCGGTCCCGAGGAGCTGGAACTGGTCCGGCGGTCCGAGTGGCGTGCCTGGCCTCCGCGCCTGCCCGAGCAGCCGATCTTCTATCCCGTCCTGAACGAGGACTACGCGATCCGTATCGCGCGGGACTGGAACGTGAAGCACGACGGCGCGGGATACGTCACCCGCTTCGAGGTGGACGCGCAGTTCGTCAGTCGCTATCCCGTGCGCCAGGCAGGTGGACGGACGATTCTCGAACTCTGGGTGCCGGCCGGGGAACTCGACGAGTTCAACGCCCACATCGTCGGTGACATCCGGGTGGTCCACGAGTTCTCTTGACGAGGCCACCGAGGCCACCGAGGCCACCGAGGTCCGAAGGATCGGCGGTTGCACCGGTCGTCGTCCCCTGCTCTCGACTCCCTCGTCCGTCACGCAGCGTGACACTCCGGCCGCGAGGTCGTCAGTGGGTCCGGTCGCGCCCCGGCCGATCGGACCACGCTTCGGACAACGCTGTCCAGCCTCCCGCCACCCACTGCGTCGACGGCCTCGCGCGCCGCCGTCCCGTTTACCCACGGTTTAGTAAAAGTGCAGGTCAGCGTGTTGATTCTCGTGGGAAAGCGTCTAGACCGGTCTATGGACACGGTCGCGGCGCTGCGTCTACGTTGAGCGCTCATCGGGCCGAGGGCGCCGAGCGCCGACATGGCGCTCCCTCGCTCCGTACGGCCTGTTCTCCCAATGAGAGGTGGCGGGAATGCGAAGAAACTGGCTCGCGCTGACGGCTGCGACCATGGTGGCGGCAACAGCCTGTAGCGGACAGGGAGGCGGCGAACCCGGTGAGATCGCGGCACCCCCGAGCGACCCCGCGAAGGTGACGGGGAGCATCACCGTCCTGACCAACAGGACCGACCAGATGACCGACGGCACCCTGGAGAAGTACGCCGCCGAATTTCGCAAGGTGTATCCGGGGGTGAAGGTCGAATTCGAAGGGCTCACCGACTACGAGGGTGAGACCAAGATCCGGATGAACACCGAGCACTACGGTGACGTCCTGCTCATACCGAACTCCCTCTCCGTCAAGCAGTACCCGGACTTCTTCGCCCCGCTGGGCAGGGCGGGTGAGCTGTCCGCGAAGTTCGACTACACCGACCACGCCACCGTCGACGGCCAGGTGTACGGTCTGGCCAACATCGGGGTCGCCAACGGGTTCGTCTACAACAAGAAGGTCTGGGCGCAGGCCGGCATCGACGAATGGCCGTCCACGCCCGAGGAGTTCATCGCGGACCTCAAGGCGATCAAGGCGAGGACGGCGGCGATCCCGTACTACACCAACTACAAGGATGGCTGGCCGCTCACCAACTGGACGAACGCGATCGGCTCCCCGACCTGCGACACCGGGGCCTACGACGCCCTGGCCACCACGGACAGGCCCTGGAGCCGGGGTTCGGACCTGTACGCCATCGACAAGCTCCTCTACACGATCGTGGACGAGAAGCTCGCCGAGCCCGACCCCACGACCACCAACTGGGAGGACTCCAAGGCGCAGATCGGAACCGGCAAGGTCGCCTCGATGTGGCTCGGCTCCTGGGCCGTCTCCCAGATGCGGGCGGCGGCCGAAGCGGCAGGCAGGGACCCGGACGACATCGCCTTCATGCCGTTCCCCGCACGGAAGGACGGCGCGTTCTGCTCCGTGCTGCGCCCGGACTATCAGTACGCGGTGAACAAGCACTCGGACAACAAGGCGGCCGCTCGCGCATGGATCGACTGGTACATCACCAAGTCCGGCCAGGCCGCCGCGGAGGGCTCCATCTCCTCGGTGAAGGGCGCACCCCTGCCCGATACGCTCGAGGCGTTCGCTGACAACGATGTCACCATGATTCAGCAGAGCCAGAAGAACGTTGCGCGGGTCAACGCCGTCGACAAGGCGTCCGAGCTGGGCATCACCGCGCAGGACTACCGGCAGAAGCTCGTGGACGTCGCCCGCGGGGCCTCCGACGGGGACATGGACAGCTACTTCGACGAGCTGAACGACAAGTGGTCCGAGGCCCGGCAGACCCTCGGCGGCTGAACCGGACACGGTGCGGCGGGCACCACGGCCAGGGGAGCCCGTCCCCGGCCGCCACTCGCTCCACACGGCCCCAGCCGCTCACCGCGTCACAGCGACGGCACCCCGTCACAGCGACGGCACCGCGTCACAGCCACGGCACCCCGTCACACCGACGGCACCCCTGACCGGGAACCCACCACGAGGAACCATGAGATGACCGTTGTCCACAAGACCCGCGCCGCGACACGTGCCGCCGGCCGGCGGGGCGCTCCGCCTCCCGGGGGCACCGCCGGCCGGTCCCGCGCGGGCGGGCGCCGCCGAGCCGCCGCCCTGACCCCTTGGCTCTTCCTGGCCGCCCCGCTGACGCTGCTGGTGATGTTCACCTACGTCCCGGTGGCCGACATGATCGGCTACAGCTTCACCGACTGGGACGGCGTCAGCCCGGCACGCTCCTTCGTGGGCGCCGACAACTACGCCGACCTGGTCACCCGGCCGGCCCGCTTCGAGGTGTTCCTCGTCAGCGGTTTCTACCTGGCCGCCTCGATCGTGCAGATCGCGGTCGCGCTGTACTTCGCGACGGTCCTCGGCTTCAGCACCCGGTTCCGCAACCTGTTCAAGGGGCTGCTGTTCTTCCCCTACCTGATCAACGGCGTGGCCGTCGGATTCGTGTTCCTCTACTTCTTCCAGCCCGACGGGACCCTCGACACGCTGCTGCGCCTGGCAGGCGTGGAGGGCAGGCATCTCTGGCTGGGCGACCCGGACCTGGCCAACCCTTCGCTGGCCGGAGTGTCGGTGTGGCGCTTCATGGGGCTGAACATGGTGCTCTTCCTGGGCGCCATCCAGTCGATCCCCCCGCACCTGTACGAGGCTGCGCAGCTGGACGGAGCCAACCGCTGGCAGCAGTTCCGGCACATCATCGCCCCCGGCATCAAGCCCGTCATCAGCCTGAGCTTCGTCCTGGCGGTGTCCGGCTCCCTGGCGGTCTTCGAGATCCCGTACATCATGACCGGCGGCGCCAACGGCACCGAGACGTTCGTCATCCAGACGGTCAAGCTCGCCTTCCAGTTCGACAAGGTCGGTCTGGCCTCGGCGTCGGCCGTGGTCCTGCTGCTCCTGATCCTGCTGGTCACCTGGATCCAGCGCCGGCTGATCCCCGAGGAGAGGGTGGAACTCTCGTGACCGACGACTCCGTTGCGACCCGGCGCGCCCACCGCGGCACGCCGTCCCGGGCCGCCGCCGCCCTCACGTACCTCTCGCTGCTGATCGCATCGGCCGTGGTGGTGGTCCCGCTCGCCGTGGTGCTGCTGACCTCGCTGAAGACGCAGTCCGAGGTGGCCAACGACGGGCCCCTGTCGCTGCCGGGCGACTGGTTCAACTTCGCCAACTACGCGACCGCCTTCGAACAGGGCGCCATGCTGCGGGCGTTCGGCAACACGGCGCTGATCCTCGTGGTCTCCACCGCCGGTACCGTCCTCATCGGCTCGATGACCGCCTACGCCATCGACCGCTTCCAGTTCCGCCTGAAGCGCCTGGTCATGGGGCTGTTCCTGCTGGCGGCGCTCGTCCCGAGCGTCACCACCCAGGTCGCCACCTTCCAGGTCATCGACGAACTCGGCGCCTTCAACACCCGCTGGGCGCCCATTCTGCTCTACACGGGGACCGACATCGTCTCCATCTACATCTTCCTGCAGTTCATCCGGTCCATCCCCACGTCCCTCGACGAGGCCGCCCGCCTGGACGGCGCCAACTCCTGGACCATCTACTGGAAGATCATCGTTCCCATGCTGCGCCCGGCCGTCGCGACCGTCGTGATCGTGAAGGGCATCGCGGTCTACAACGACTTCTACGTGCCCTTCCTCTACATGCCCGACCCCGAACTCGGCACCATCTCCACCGCCTTGTTCCGGTTCAAAGGGCCCTTCGGCGCGCACTGGGAGACCATCTCCGCCGGCGCCGTCCTGGTGATCGTGCCGACCCTGATCGTCTTCCTGGCGCTGCAGCGCTTCATCTACAGCGGCTTCGCGGCCGGTTCCGGCAAGTGATGCGCCCGACCGCCGCGCCCCGCACCACGCCCCACGAGGAGTACCGCATGAAGGTCCGCACCCCCCTGTCCGAGGGCTGGACGCTGCGCCTGAACACCGAGCGCCACACCCCGGACCAGGCACCGCCCGGCCTGGCCGGTTCCACTCTGCCGGCGCAGGTTCCCGGCTGTGTCCACACCGACCTGATGGCGGCCGGGTGGCTGGCGGACCCCTACCTCGACCTCAACGAGGACGAGGTGGCGTGGGTGGGCCGGGCGGACTGGACGTACGCCACCGAACTGCCCGACAGCGACGGGACGTTCGAGCGCACCGACCTCGTCTTCGACGGCCTCGACACCGTCGCCGCCGTACGGGTGGGCGGCCGGCTGCTGGGACGCACCCGCAACATGCACCGCTCCTACCGGTTCGACGTCACCGACCTGCTGTCCGGCGGCCCCGCCCCGCTCGACGTCACCTTCACCTCCGCCTACGCCGAAGCGGAGGCCGTGCGGGCCGTCCTCGGCGAGCGGCCCAACTCCTACCCGGAGCCCTTCCACTACCTCCGCAAGATGGCCTGTTCCTTCGGCTGGGACTGGGGGCCGACCCTCGTGACGGCCGGCGTCTGGCGTCAGGCACGCATCGAGCGGTGGTCCACCGCCCGGCTGACCGCGGTGCGGCCACACGTCACGATCGCCGAGGACGGCACGGGAATCGCCGAGATCACCGTCGACCTGGACCGCACGACGACCGGGCGCGACCGCCCGCTGCGCCTGCTGGCCGCCGTCGGGGAGGCGTCGGCCGAGGTCACCGTCGCACCGGGGGAGAACAGCGCCACCGTGACCGTCCGGGTGCCGGACGTCGATCGGTGGTGGCCGCGCGGCTACGGCCCGCAGGTCCTGCACGCCTGCACGGTCACCCTCGGCGACCTCGACGCTGGCCATCCGCTCGACACGTGGGAGCGTCGCATCGGCTTCCGCACGATCCGGCTCGACACCTCCGCCGACCGTCACGGCAGCGCCTTCACCCTGGTCGTCAACGGCGTGCCCGTCTTCGCGCGCGGAGTCAACTGGATCCCCGACGACGCCTTCCCCACCCGCGTCACCCCCGACCGCTACCGCACCCGCCTCGGCCAGGCCGCCGACGCGGGTGTGGACCTGGTGCGCGTGTGGGGCGGCGGCATCTACGAGGACCACGCCTTCTACGACACCTGTGACGAACTGGGCCTCATGGTCTGGCAGGACTTCCTCTTCGCCTGCGCCGCCTACCCGGAGGAGCAGCCGCTGCGCTCCGAGGTCGAGGCGGAGGCCCGGGAGAACGTGACCCGGCTGATGCCCCACCCGTCGCTGGTCCTGTGGAACGGCAACAACGAGAACCTGTGGGGCTTCGCCGACTGGGACTGGGAACCGGCCCTGGCCGGTGACTCCTGGGGCGAGGGCTACTACCTGGGCCTGCTCCCGCGCGTCGTGGCGCAGACCGACCCGACCCGGCCGTACTGGGCGGGCAGCCCCTGGTCGGGATCCTGGGACCACGCCCCGAACGACCCCGGCCACGGCACCGCACACTCCTGGGAGGTGTGGAACCGCCGCGACTACGGTGACTACCTCACCTCGGTGCCGCGTTTCGTGGCGGAGTTCGGCTGGCAGGCCCCGGCGACGTTCGCCACGCTCGAACGGGCGCTGTCGGAGCGCCCGTTGACCGCAGACTCGCCCGCCATGCTGCACCACCAGAAGGCCGAGGACGGCAACGGCAAGCTGAACCGTGGCCTCGCCCCGCACTTCGCTCCGCCCACCGGCTTCGACACCTGGCACTACCTGACCCAGCTGAACCAGGCGCGCGCCGTGGCCGCGGGGGTCGAGCACTGGCGCTCCCACTGGCCGCGCTGCGCGGGCGCGGTCCTGTGGCAGCTCAACGACTGCTGGCCGGTCACCTCCTGGGCCGCCATCGACGGCGACGGCCGCTTCAAACCCCTCTACTTCGAGCTGCGCCGCCTGTACGCCGACCGGTTGCTGACCATCCAGGAGCGCGACGGGGCTCTGACACTCGCGGGCTGCAACCAGGCCGGGACGGTCTGGGACACCACCGTCACCGTGCGCAGGGTCGGGGCGGACGGGACGGTCCTGGCGCGGGCCGAGATCCCCCTCAAGGCCGCCGCCCGGGAGGTGGCGCTGGAGCGGCTGCCGGAGACGGTCGCCCGGTTCACGGACGTCACCCGCGAGTTCCTCGTCGCGGACGTGCCGGGCTTCCCGCACCCGGGCGAGGAAGGCGGGCGCGCGGTCCACTTCCCCTGCCCGGACCGCGAGTTCGCCCACACCCCGGCCTCCTACGACGTACGGGTGCACGAGGACGGCGAGACGGGAACCCTGATCACGGTCACGGCCGGGACGCTCGTCCGGGATCTGCTGCTCCAGGCCGACCGGCTGGACCCGGGGGCCCGCACCGACCGGGGGCGGGTGACCCTCCTGCCCGGCGAGAGCGCGACCTGGCGGGTGACCGGCTGGACCGGCACGGACACCGGGAGTGCCCGTGCGGCCCTGTTCTGCGTCAACGAGGGCGGAGCCGTCCGTGAGTGAGGGCAGGGAGCACCGGCCGGGGCGCGTCACGATCTCCGACGTGGCGGCCCTGGCCGGCGTGTCCAGGGGAGCGGTGTCCCTGGCGTTCAACAATCGTCCCGGGGTCTCGGAGGCCACCCGGGAACGGATCATGGCGGCGGTCGCGGAACTGGGCTGGGTCCCCAGTCAGGCCGCCATCAAGCTGTCCGGGTCGGCGACCGGGGCAGGGGACACCGTCGGTCTGGTCATCGCCCGGCCCGCGCGTCAACTGGGCCTGGAACCCTTCTACATGGAGTTCATCTCCGGGGTCGAGTCCGTCCTCGAGGAGCAGGGGTGCTCGCTGCTGCTGCACCTCGTGCGGGACACGGCGCAGGAGATCGCCGTCCACCGCCAGTGGTGGAAGTCCCGCCGGATCGCCGGTTCCCTGCTGGTCGACATCCAGCGGGACGACCCGAGGATCACCGAACTGGCCGCGATCGGACTGCCGGCCGTCGCCGTCGGGCATCCGTCCCTCACCGGCGGGTTCACATCGGTGTGGACCGACGACGAGACGGCCGTGCACGAGGCGGTGCGCTACCTCGCGGTCCTCGGGCACCGGCGGATCGCACGGGTGGGCGGTCACCCCGCTCTCGGGCACACCGCGATCCGCACCGCCGCGCTGAACGCGATCGTGGAGCGGCTCGGCCTGGAGCCGGCCCGCAGCATCACCACCGACTACTCGGGCGAACAGGGCGCACGGGCCACCAGATCGCTCCTCAGCGCCCACGAGCGGCCGACGGCGATCATCTACGACAACGACGTCATGGCGGTCGCGGGGCTGTCCGTGGCCGCCGAGATGGGGCTGAGCGTGCCGAAGGACATCAGCCTGATCGCGTGGGACGACTCGCAACTGTGCCAGCTCACCCATCCGAACCTGTCGGCCATGAGCCACGACGTCTTCGGTTTCGGCGCGGACGTGACCCGCCGCCTGTTCGACGTCGTGCACCGCCGCAACCCGGAGTCCGGCCCCGCCGCGACCCCCGTCCTGCTGCCGCGGGGGAGCAGCGCACCACCACCGCGCGACCCCGCCTGACGGACGGCGGCCCGGGGACAGGACGGACACCCTGCCCGGGCCCCGGTGCCCGCCATGCCCTGTCGCCACGGCGGTGGAGAGGCGGGAGCGGCATCGGGCACGCCCCGTGACCACGGAGGACGACCCTTGAGACTCACGACCCGCAGCTGGGGCGAAGGCCCCCGCACGGCCGTCCTGGTGCACGGCATCATGACGGACTCACGCAGCTGGAGCGGCGTCGCACCGGCCATCGCCCGGCACGGCTACCGGGTCGTCGCCGTCGACCTGCCCGGCCACGGGGGCAGCGGCCCCGCCCCCGGCTACACCCCGGCCTCCCTCGCCGCCGCGCTCCTCGCCACCCTGCCGGAAGCTCCCGACCTCGCCGTCGGCCACTCTCTGGGCTCGGCCGCGCTGCTGCTCGCCGTCTCCCGGCTGCGCTGCACCCGCGCGGTCCACTGCGACCCCGCCTGGCTGCCCCGGCACCGGAACCTGGACGCCCTGCGCGCCACCCGGCACGCCACGTGGCACGAGCTGCGCGCGGCGCATCCCCGCTGGCACGCGGACGACATCACCGCGGAGCACCGGGCCCTCGCCGCCTGGGATCCCGCCTCGGTCACCGCCCTGCAGCACCTGCCCGGCCTGCCCGGCGCCCCCGCCGTTCCCTCACTGGTCGTGCTCGCCGGTCCGAGCGAGCGGATATCGCCGGCGCACGCCGCGAGGCTCAGCCGCCGGGGCTGGCGGGTACGCACCGTGGACGGCGCCGGTCACGCCGTCCACCGGGACGATCCGGCCGGCTTCCTGCACGCGCTGCACGGCTGGCTGTGACGACACCGCCGCGCTCAGCCGTGCAGGCGGGCAGGTGTCAGGGCAGAGTCAGCTCACCCTGGTTGAGCACGCGCGGGTGGAAGTACGCGGCCTGGATCTCCGCGTTGGTGTTGTTCCCGCGCAGATGCTCGGACCACATCATGAACCACGCCCACTGCGTCTGGCTGTCGAGCAGAGCCGCGGTCGGCATCTTGCCGATCTCCGCGATGGCCATGGGTTTCGTTCCGGCGATGCCGCGCATCTGCTGGTAATCGGCGGAACTCGGATGGTTCTTGTACCAGACGTCCAGCGAGACGACGTCCACGTACTGATTTCCCGGATAGTAATTGCTCCAGCCGCCCGCCGGATTGTCCTGCACGTTCCAGACCCAGATGAGATTGTCCAGGCCCTTCGTTCCCGCGAGGTAGTCGCGCGTGATCTGGAACAGCCGCGCGCTGCCCTGGGATCCGGGGCGGTTGCCCCACCAGTTCCACGACTCGTTCATCTCGTGCAACGGCCGGAACAGCACCGGAACCCCGGCGTCCTTCAACTGCCGCAGATAGGGGACGGCCTCGTCGAGGCGCCGCTTCCAGGCGGTGTTCAGCGCACTGCCTTCGGTGAGGATCTGGGAGAACTGCGCGTTCGAGATGTTCGACTTCACCCCGCCCTCGAAGGCGCAGGTGCTGCCACCGGTCGGCGGGCAGACGTGCCAGGTCAGGGAGACGAGCGAACCGTTCGCCCACTCGATCTTCGCCTGGTCGATCACGCGCTGACGGTTGGCCACGTCAGTGGCACCGAACATGAGGTCGCCTCCCCACAGCCCGGGATACTGACCGGTCACGTCCTTCACCTGTTGGGTGTACTGTCCCGGCGCGGAGGCGGGCTCCTTGTTGTGCTGGCCGGAGACGATGTGATGTCCGCTGATGGAACGCAGATGGTCGAGCACCTTCTGCTTGGGGGTCGGAGGGAAGGCCTGCGCGGATTCAGTGGCGGGCCAGACGAGAACGGCCGCCGCCACCGCGGTGACGGCCGCGGCCGAAGTGAGTTTCTGTCGCATTCTTTTCATCAGCGTCCCAGCCCTCGTGGTCTCGGGAATTCGGTCGACGCAATGAAGGTGGCGGCCCGGTCCGGCGGGCGTCAATAGCTCCGGACACAAGAGGAAGCAGGCGCGCCAGCGTTTTTACTGAACGATTCCTCAACGCGGTGGAATACCTGTGCGCTTGTCCACCATGCCTGTTTCAGGACGGCGTCACGTCGGCCGGTCCGCGATGTCCTGTGACGCCTTCCGCCGGAGGCGGGACGGCGATCCGGTCGCCGCCCGGCGGCACGTGAAGTCCGCCCGGGACGCCGCTGATAGCCTCGTGCCGATCACGGGACCAGACGCGACTCACGTCGCCCCGGCCCCCGGCTCGGGCCGGCGGACCGCCGCGCCCGTCCCGACGCACTGAAAGGCGCCACCCCACTCCCATGCACATGCGCACCACCCGCACCGCTCTGGCCGCATCCGTCGCCGCGCTGGCGCTGACCCTCATCGCCTGCGGCAGCGGCGGCGACTCCGCCGACGGCAAGGCCCGGCCGAGCGCGGGGAAGTCCGAGTCGGCGAAGGCCCGGACGACCTTCCGCCTCGGCGAGTCGAGCCCGGTCCAGGAGAGCACGGCCGAGAAGTACAAGGGGACGAAGTACACGCTGACCCCGACGAAGGTGGAGACCGGCACCGAGGCCGACATGGCTGCCTCCGGTCTCAAGAAGGACAAGGACGACAAGCCCCAGGTGCCGGTCTACGTGTGGACCACCCTGAAGCACGTCAGCGGCAAGCCCATGGCGTCCGGCGACATGGACGACGACCTGATCGTCCGGACGGACAAGGACAAGCGCACCCGCGCGCTCATCGTGCTGCTGGGCGAGGCGAAGTGGCCCGACTGCCCGGCGCCCCAGGACAAGACCCTGAGCCCCGGGCAGTCGCAGAAGATCTGCAAGGCGTTCCTCATCCCCGCCGGCCAGAAGGCGAGCGCCGTCGAACTGTTCCAGGGCTTCTACAAGGAGCCCCTGGAGTGGCCGGTGAACGGCTGACCGGCTCCGGTCCTCAACGCACCGGGAACCCGCACGAGTAGCCCTGCTGCTCGAGCCAGGGGAGGATGCGGCGCAGGGCCTCGACGGTCTGGGAGCGGTCGCCGCCCGCGTCGTGGAAGAGGAGCGTCGGTCCGTTGGCCAGCTCCCGCTGGACCGTGGCCACGATGGCGTCCGCGCCGGGGCGTTCGAAGTCCTTGGTGTCGACGTTCCAGCCCAGCGGCCGCATCCCCCGCGACGCGGCGAGCTTTCGGCTGTAGGGGGTGAACGCCCCGCCGGGCGCCCGGTAGTACAGCGGCCGGACGCCCCCCGACGCCTCCGTGATCATGCGCTCGGCGTCGAGGATCTGCCGGGACTGGTAGGTCGTGGAGTTCTTGTCCATGGCGGTGTCGTGCGAGACGGAGTGGTCGCACAGCCGGTGCCCGGCCGCGACCACCTTCTTGACGAGGCCGGGGTGCGCCCGCGCCTGGGTGCCCACCATGCAGAACGTGGCCTTGACCCCGTACTGCTTCAGCACGTCGAGGACTTGAGGGGTCCACACGGGGTCGGGGCCGTCGTCGATGGTGATGTTCACGCCCCGCGCCCCCTTCTCCGAGGCATGGGCGATGGTGACGGCGACCGGCTCGACGTCACCGCCGGGCGAGGCCGAAGCGGTCGCCCTCGGCGCCGGGGCGTCGGTGGCGCCGGCCTGCGCGGTCCACACCGACGCGCCGGTGGCGAGCACCGACACCCCCAGCGCCGCCCCCACGACCTTGCCGTACCAGCCCCGCCCGCCACCGTGCCGCGCCATGTCCGCCCCGCTCTCCCGCAGTTCCCGTCCGGCCCCCGGTCGTCTCACGACCACCTGACAGGACGAGGACCGACGGCTGCGGGATCCGCCCGTTACGGTTTCCGGACGATTCCGCCGGGGTTCCCGGACAACCGGCGGCGCCCCCCCCTCGCCCGGCCGTCGGCGCAAGCGCGAGGGGCCGCCGCTGAGAGCCGGTCCCACCTGTCCTGTTCCGTCAGGCGCCCCCGGCAGCCTCCCCTGGCGCCCCGGAGACGCTGGGCTCCCACCGGCCCGCCCCGTGGGGCGCGACCCCCGGTGTCACCCCCGCCCCGGGCGGGGCCGGCCGCCGGTCCGACGCGTTCAGGCTCAGCCGGGAGACGATGCGGTAGCGGTCTCCGCGGTAGATCGAGTGGACGTACTCCACCGGCCGCCCCCGCGTGTCCCCGGTGTGGCGCTCGAAGAGCAGCGCGGGCGACAGTTCGGGCACGCCCAGCAGCCGGGCCTCCGCCTGGCTGACCACGGTGGGCTCGATCGTCTGCGTCGCCTCGCTGACCTCCACCCGGTGCCGCTCGCGCAGATGCTGGTAGAGGTCTCCCGTCTCCAACTCCCGTGCGGTCAGGGCGGGAACGAGGTCCGCCGGGATGTGCAGGTGCTCGATGGCCATCGGGGCGCCGTCGACCAGCCGCAGGCGCGCCGCGTAGACGATCTCCGCGGCGGGGGACAGGTGTAGTTTGCGGCCCACCCGGGCGCCCGCGGTGATGGTGGCGAACTCCAGCAGACGGCTCGACCAGGCGCCGGACGCCTGCGGCAGGACCATGCCGTGGGAGTCCGAGACAAGTTCCTGCGTGATCTTCTCCGGTGCCACGAACATGCCCCGCCCGTGCTCGCGCACCAGCAGTCCCGCGGCGACGAGTTCGTCGACCGCCGCCCGCAGCGTGGGGCGGGAGACCTTGAGCGTGGCGCACAGGGACCGTTCCGAGGGGATCGCGTCCCCCGGGTGCAGCGACTCGATGAGCTGGAGGATGTGGTCCCGGACCCGCTCCCGTTTGAGTACCGCCCCCGACCCGTCAGCGCCCATGCCCGACCGCTCCCGCCCCGCCGTACGCGAATGTTCTCCGACCCGTCCTGGGGACTCTTTACCACTCGACGCCCGCTGGTCAAGCGCGGGGGAGACCGTGAAGGTCGCTCGCCGCGAGTCGGCGCGCCCAGAAGCCGTGTGCGCGCGGGGGATTGACGCCTCTATTGGTCTATGCCATTTTCATCGACCAACGAGAGGTCACCTGTCCAGTGGCTCAACTGGTCAGGTTCCTTGGCGCCTTACCTCCAGAGGTGAACTGTGAAGCTCCGCACGCTTGCAGGACTGACCGCACTGGTGATGGTCTCGGGCGTCAGCGCCTGCGGTGACGGCTCCGGATCGTCCGGTGACTCCGCCGGCGGCGCCACGACGATCGACGTCTGGCTCATGCGCGACAGCGTCTCGGCGCAGTTCCAGAAGAAGTTCGTCGCCGGGTTCGAGAAAGCCCAACCGGACATCGACGTCAAGGTCCAGATCCAGGAGTGGGACGGCATCGGGGAGAAGGTCACGGCCGCCCTCGCCAGCAACGACGCCCCGGACGTCATCGAGACGGGCAACACCCAGGTCGCGCAGTACGCGCAGAGCGGCGGCCTGCTCGACCTCAGCGACCGGACCGAGGAACTCGGAGGGGACGACTGGCTCAAAGGGCTGGCCGAACCCGGTGCGTTCGAGGGCAAGCAGTACGGCATCCCCTACTACGCCGCCAACCGGGTCGTGATCTACCGCACCGACCTGTTCGAGAGGGCCGGTGTCGACGCGGCCTCCATCAAGACCCGGGACCAGTGGATCGCCGCCACCGAGAAACTCGACTCCGGCGGCACCCAGGGCATCTACCTGCCGGGCCAGATGTGGTACGCACTGGCCGGCTTCATCTGGGACGAGGGCGGGGACCTCGCCACACGGTCGGGCGACAACTGGCGGGGCGCACTCGACACGCCGCAGGCGCTGCGCGGCATGGACTTCTACAAGAAGCTCCAGGCCCTCGGCAACGGCCCCAAGGACTCCGACGAGGCCGAGCCGCCCCAGGCCGAGGTGATGGCCAAGGGGCAGGTGGCCCAGATCATCTCCACCCCCGGCGGAGCCAACGTGGTCACCGAGAACAACCCCGACCTCAAGGGCAAGCTCGGGTTCTTCCCCGTCCCGGGCAAGACGGCCGAGCGCCCGGGCTCGGTGTTCATCGGCGGCTCCGACCTCGTCGTCCCGGCGGCGTCCGCCAAGCCGGAGGCCGCCTTCACCTTCGTCAAGGAACTCACCGGCGACACCTGGCAGCGCAAACTCGCCGCCGCCATGAGCTACGTCCCGAACAAGACCACCCTCGCCGACGCGGTCGCCTCCGATCCGGGCGCCTCGGCCATGGCGACGGGGGCCGCCGTCGGCAGGGCGACACCCAACACCCCCGGCTGGGCCGCCGTCGAGGCGAAGAACCCCATCAAGGACTACATGACCGCGGTGCTCACGGGTGCCGACGCCCGGGCGGAGGCGACCCGTGCCTCCGCGGCGATCACCGCCGCCATGAACGGTTCCTGACTCCGCTACGGCCGCCGCACCACCCGCCCCGGGGGCCTTCCGGCCCCGTCCCGCCGTACAGGCCCCTGACGACACCCGAGGAGGCGACACCGTGTCGGTCGTCCGCGACTCCAGTGCGCCACCCGTCCGGCCCCGCCCGCCGGCGCGGCCCCCGGCCGAGCCGCGACGCGGCAGCGCACCACGGGCCGGCCGGGCGGGCCCGTGGCCCTACCTGCTCGTGGCCCCCACGGTCCTGGGCATGCTGTATCTCCTGCTGTACCCCCTCGCCCGCGCCGTGCTGATCTCGCTCCAGGACTTCCGGCTCCGCCAACTGATCCAGGGCGACGCCCCGTTCGTCGGCCTGCGCAACTACCGGACACTGCTGGCGGACGAGCGCTTCTGGCAGGTCGTACGCCGCACCTTCGTCTTCATGGCGGTGAACGTCGTCCTGATCATGCTGCTGGCCACCCTGGTCGCCCTGCTCGTCGAGCGGCTGGGCCGCCTGTGGCGCACGGCCGTGCTCAGCGCGCTCGTCCTGGCCTGGGCGATGCCGGTCATCGCCGCCACCACCGTCTTCCAGTGGCTGTTCCACTCCGAGTACGGCGTCGTCAACTGGGCGCTCGAGCAACTCGGCTTCTCCTCGTTCGACCGCTACCCGTGGTTCGCCCACGGTCCGGCCGCCTTCACCATCCTCGTGCTGCTGATCGTCTGGCAGTCGGTGCCCTTCGCCGCCATCACCCTCTACTCCGCCCTGACGACCGTCCCCGCGGAACTGTACGAATCGGCCCGCCTCGACGGCGCCTCGGCCGGGCGCGTCTTCCGCGCGGTCACGCTCCCGCTGATCCGGCCGATCTTCATGCTGGTCCTCTCCCTGGAGGTCATCTGGACCTTCAAGGCGTTCGTGCAGATCTGGGTCATGACCAACGGCGGGCCGGGCGACGCCACCACCATCCTGCCCGTCTACGCCGTGCAGACCGCCCTGTCGAGCCAGCGCTACGACCTCGGCTCGGCGGCCTCCATGGTCACCGTCGCGCTGATGGCGTGCGTACTCGTCCTCTACTTCCGCCAGATGTTCCGCCAGGAGGGCGAAGCCGTATGAGCGCCGGTCCCATGACCTCCGGATCCACACGCCGAGGTGCCCGCACCGCCGCGCGTCCTCGGGCCCGCCGGCGCCTGCTGCTCGACTCCGCGGCCTGCCTGACGATCGGGGTGTGCCTCTTTCCCGTCTACTGGATGGTCACCACCGCGTTCACACCCAACCGGGACATCCAGTCGGACACACCGCACCTCCTGCCGCACACCTGGACGACGGAACACTTCCGCGCCGCGGTGGCGGCGGACGGCTTCGCACTGTTCTGGCGCAACAGCCTCATGGTGACCGCCGGCGCCGTCCTGCTCGCCCTCGTCGTCGCGCTCGGCGCGTCGTTCGCGGTGGCCCGCATGCGGTGGCGCGGCCGACGGCAGTTCATGCTGCTGGTGTTCGTCGCCCAGATGGCACCCTGGGAGGCGCTGATCATCCCCGTGTACATCATCTCGCGGGACACCGGCATGCTCGACCGGCTCCCCACCCTCACCCTGGTGTACTTCATGATGACCCTGCCGTTCACCGTCGTGGTGCTGCGCGGCTTCATCACCGCCATCCCGCCGGAACTCGAGGAGGCGGCACAGGTCGACGGCTGCACACGCCGCCACGCCTTCCGCCACATCACCTTCCCCCTCCTCGCACCCGGACTGATGGCCACCTCCCTGTTCGGCTACATCACCGCCTGGAACGAGTTCGCCTACGCCAACTTCCTCATCATCAAACAGCAGGACAGCCGCACCCTTCCGGTCTGGCTCTCCTCGTTCCAGAACGTCTTCGGCACCGACTGGGGCGCCACCATGGCCGCCTCCACCCTCTTCGCCCTCCCCGCCCTCGTCGTCTTCCTCCTCCTGCAACGCCACGTGACCGCCGGGTTCGCCGCCGGCGCCGTCAAGGGCTGAGCCCGTCCCCCGCTCAGCCACGACCCTTCCGGAGACAGCCGTGACCCCGTCCCCACCGCGGACCGCGCTCGTGCCCCGACCCGCCAGAGCCCGCTTCAAAACAGGGCACTTCACCTTCGGCCCCGACACCCGCCTGCGCGTCACCGCGGGCGCCGAGCCCGCCGCCGAACTCCTGCGCACCCTCCTCGCACCCGCCACCGGGCTGCGGCTGCCCCCGGCCGCCGACGGCCCCGTCGTCCTCGCCCTCGACACCGCCCTGACCGGACTGGGCAGCGAGGGCTACGGGCTGACCATCGGACCCCGCTCCGTGCTCCTGCGCGCCCGCACCGTCACCGGCCTGCTGCGCGGTGTGCAGACCCTCCGCCAACTGCTGCCCGCGCAGGCCCTGGCCGCGACCCCCCGACCGGGCGTGCCCTGGACCCTGCCCTGCGCCGACATCACCGACGTCCCCCGGCTGCCCTGGCGGGGAGCCATGCTCGACGTGGCCCGCCACTTCCAGCCCCTGCCGTACCTGCTGCGCTACGTCGATCTGCTCGCCCTGCACAAGATCAACGTCTTCCATCTGCACCTGACCGACGACCAGGGCTGGCGCATGCCCGTCTCCGCCTACCCCAAGCTCACCGAGATCGGCGGCCACCGGCGCCGGTCCATGCGGGGGCCGAGCGGCGACCACCACGACGGCACACCCCACGGCGGCGCCTACACCCGGGCCGAGCTCGGCCGGCTCGTGGCGCACGCGGCGGCACGCGGGGTCACGGTGATGCCCGAGATCGAGATGCCGGGCCACTCCCGGGCCGCCCTGGCCGCCTACCCGCACCTGGGCAACCGGCCCGAACGCGCCCTGGACGTGTGGACGCGGTGGGGGGTGTGCGACACGATCCTCGGCGTCCACGAGGAGGTCCTCGACTTCTGCCGGACTGTGCTGGAGGAGGTCATGGACGTCTTCCCCTCGCAGCACCTGCACATCGGCGGCGACGAGTGCCCCACGACCGAATGGGAGCGGAGCCCGGCGGCCGCCGGCCGCGTCCGGAGCGAGGGTCTGGCCGAGCCGACCGCCCTGCACGGCTGGTTCCTCGCCCGCGTCGGCGCCTTCCTCACCCGGCAGGGACGGCGCCCGGTGGCCTGGGCGGAGACCGGCACGGAACTGCCCCCCGGCTTCACCGTGATGGCCTGGCGCGACCCCGAACACGCCCTGCACGCCGCCCGGCACGGCCACAACGTGATCAACTCGTATCATCGCGCCACCTATCTGGACTACCCGCAGAGCCCCGGCCCCGACGAGCCGCCCGGCCAGCCCGGCGGCGTCGTCGGACTCCGGGACGTCCACGGCCACGACCCCGTGCCCGCAGCGGCTTCCCCGCAGACAGCCGCCCGCATCCTCGGCACCCAGGCCCACCTGTGGACCGAGTACGCCGCGACACCGGCCCGCATCGAGTACCTGACCTACCCCCGTCTGTGCGCCCTGGCCGACGCCGGCTGGACGGGCCCCACCCCCTGGGCCGACTTCAGCTCCCGTCTGGCCGGCCACACGGCCCGCCTCGACGCGCTGCGGGTCGCCCGCCACCCCTGAGCCGCACCACCCCGCACCGCACCGCAGCACCGCACCACCACCGCACCGTCCGTGTCCGTCCGGCCGCCCCGAGCGGCGGGACGGCCCACCCCCACCCGGAAGGAAACCGCATGCAACGGCGCACCACTCCCCAGCGGTGGCGCATCGCCGCCGTGGCCGTGGCCACCGCAGTCACCTCCCTCGCCGCCCTCACCGGTACGGCCGACGCCGCCGGCGAGACCGTCGCCGTCCAGTACCGCACCGGCGCCGGCTCCGCCACCGCCGACCAGTCCGAACCTTGGCTCAAGGTCAGGAACACCGGGGCCGTCCCCGTCCAGCTCTCCACCGTCAAGGTGCGCTACTACTTCAAGGCCGACTCGGCCGGGGCCGCCTACCGCTTCGCCTGCTCCTGGGCGGTCAAGGGCTGCGCCCACATCACCGGCACCTTCGGCACCCTCGCGCACCCCACCGCCACCGCCGACCGCTACCTGGACATCGGCTTCACCGCCGGAGCCGGCAGCCTCGCGCCGGGTGCCGACACCGGGGACATGCAACTGCGCTTCCACCGCACGGACTGGCAGCCGCTCAAGCAGAGCGACGACTACTCCTTCGGCGCCGCCCGCACCACGTACGCCGACTGGCCCAAGGTCACCGCGCAGGTCTCCGGCAGCACGGTGTGGGGCACGGCCCCCGAGGGCAACGACCCGACCGATCCCCCGACCGATCCGCCCACCGACCCGCCCACCGGCGGACAGACACTGTTCGACGACTTCGACTACACCGGCCACGGCGACCCGAGGATCTCCGCGAACGGCTGGAACGTCCGGGCCAACTCGGGCGGGCCCGGCGTACCGGGTGCCACCTGGTCGCCCGAGAACGTGACCTTCGCGGCGTCCGGCGGCAACTCCGTGATGAACCTGCGCACGTCGACCGCGGGAACGGCCGCGAGCACCCGGCAGACCGAAGTCCTCACCAAGGCGACGAAGTTCAGGAACGGCACGTACGCCGCCCGCGTCAAGTTCTCCGACGCGCCGGTCTCCGGCCCGGACGGCGACCACCTCGTCCAGACGTTCTTCACCATCAACGACCTCAAGGCGCCGATGGCCGACGACTACGCCGAGTACGACTTCGAGTACCTGCCCAACGGCGGCTGGGGCGAGCCCGCCAACATCCTCTACACCACGTCCTGGGAGACCTACAACCCGGATCCGTGGCAGGCCGTCAACCAGCACACCGAGTCGCGGCAGAGCTACGCCGGCTGGCACGACCTGGTGCTCACGATCGACAACAACAGCATCAGGTACTACGTGGACGGGCAGCCGTTCGGCACCCATGACGCCGCCTACCTGCCGGAACGCCCCATGTCGATCAACTTCAACCAGTGGCTGATCGACCTCGCGGGCCAGACGAGCACCACCCCGCGCGCCTACGACCAGCAGGTCGACTACGTCCTGCACGTCAAGGACCAGGTCCTCACACCGGCGCAGGTCACGGCGAAGATCAACGCCTACCGCACGTCCGGCACGACCTTCGAGGACACCGTCCCCAACGCCTGACCAGGGAGGTGGGCTCCACGGGCCGGGGCTGCCCGCCGCACCGACGGGCGGCCCCGCTCACGTGAGACCGGGACTCAGTCGAGGCAGAACTCGTTGCCCTCGACGTCCTGCATCACGATGCACGACTCGTTCTCCTCGTCGGCGAGCAGCACCTGCACCTGCGTCGCCCCGAGCGCGATCAGCCGCTCGGCCTCCGCGGTCAGCGTGGCCAGCCGCTCCTCGCCCACGAGGCCCGTGCCGACCCGCACGTCGAGGTGCACGCGGTTCTTGACCACCTTGCCCTCGGGCACCCGCTGGAAGTACAGCCGCGGCCCCTGGCCCGAGGGATCACTGCACGCGAACCACGCCCCCCGCCGCTCCGCCGGCTGAGCGTCCTCGTAGGCGGCCCAGCTCGCGAAACCCTCCGGCGGTGGCGGTGCCACGTACCCCAGCACCTCGCACCAGAAGCGGGCGACCCGCTCCGGATCCGCGCAGTCGAAGGTGACCTGGAACGTCCTGATCGTCGGCATCGGCGCACCATAGCAGCGGACTTCGCCGCGCTTCCGCTCTTTTTCCGCCCGCCCCTCCCGACGCGCGGATCAGGGGGATGTGCCCCGGTCCCGAGGTGCCGCCGCGGGCCGTCGTGCACCGGGTGGGGCCTGCCCGGCCGCCGTCTCCGGAACCGCGGCGTGGCTCCCGTGGTCGAGGGGTGTGGTCCCGGCGAAGCCGCTGCGGGTCATCTCACCCCACACGGGCGTCCCGTTGCGCAGCGACGCCCACCACCCCTGCAGCCGCCACAGGGCCGTGAGCTGCCGGTAGCCGAGGTTCTCGACGACGGTGGCCGCGGCCACCGCAGCCAGGTCCCCGAGCCGGCGGTAGCGGTGCAACCCCAGCTCGTCCAGCAGAAGGGCGAGCAGCGACAGCAGCACGGCGTAGCCGAAGGCCGCCATCAGGAACAGCAGGGCCAGCGACGCGGAGACCACACCGAACCCGAACCCGACGCAGACCGTGACGAGACCCCACACCTCGAGCAGCGGGGCCAGCAGCTCGAACAGGACGAAGTAGGGATAGGCGACCATGCCGATGACGCCGTAGCGGGGACGCAGCAGCATCTGCCGGTGCCGCAGCAGCGTCTCGTACAGGCCCCGGTGCCAGCGTCTGCGCTGCCGGGCCAGGACGCGGCCGCTGTCGGGGACCTCCGTCCAGCAGACCGGCTCGGGGATGAACTCGATGCGGTAGGGGCGGCGCCGGTCGCGCAGGTGCCGGTGCAGGCGCACCACGAGCTCGAAGTCCTCTCCGAGGGAGTCGGCGTTCATCCCGCCGACCTCGACGAGGACGTCACGGCGGTACAGACCGAACGCCCCGGAGATGATGAGCAGGCCGTGCAGACGGGCCCACCCGGTGCGGCCCATGAGGAACGCCCTCAGGTACTCGACGACCTGGATGCGCGGGAGCCAGCCCTTCGGGATCCGGGGTTCGGCGACCCGCCCGTGACGTACGACGCTGTCGTTGACGGGACGGATGACGCCTCCGGCGGCGACGACGTGCAGCGGATCGGCCACGAACGGCTGGGCGAGCGTCAGCAGGGCGTCCTCGTCGAGCAGGGAGTCGGCGTCCACCATGCACACCAGGGGGTGGGAGGCCAGATCGATGCCGACGTTGAGGGAGTCGGCCTTGCCCGAGTTCTCGGTGCGCACGACGGTGAGGGGCACGGAGTGGGTACTGACGAACACGGCACGGGCCGGTTCCCGCGACGTGATCTCCCGGGGGCGCACGCGTTCCACCGGTACGAGCCCGAAGGCCTCGCGGAGCCGGTCGAAGGTGCCGTCGCGTGAACCGTCGTCGACCAGGACGACCTCGTGGCGCGGGTAGCGCAGAGCGAGCATGGCCCGCACGCTCTCGACGATGGTCGGCTCCTCGTTGTACGCGGCGGTCACGATCGAGACCGGCGGGGTGAGGGGGCTGGTGGCGAGGTCGTCGAGGCCGGTGAACCGACGGCGCCGGGCCAGACGCGGGATGGTGCGTCCGGCCACCACCAGCAGCACCAGGTACACGGTGTTCAGCACGAGGAAGTAGCCGATGACCAGGTACTGGCTGAGGTGGACGAGGGTGACGACGATGTCCTTCACCGGTCGGTGCCTCCCCGGTCGACGGCGCAGGAGAGGGCTTCGCGGGCGTGCGCCCCGGCGGGATCGCCCCCACGTGCCGCGTCGGTCAGGGCCCTCCGTCCCGGCCGGTCCAGGCGCAGCAGGGCGCGGGCCGCGGTATGGGCCGGGCGGTAGCTGCCGTGCCGGAGCGTCTGCTCCAGTGCGGGCACCGCGCTCTCGTCGCCGATCAGACCGAGCGCTTCGGCGGCGGCCGCCGCGACCCGGCCGGAGGGGTCGGTGCGGACGATCGTGGTCAGCGCGGTGACGGCCGCGGGTTCGCCGACCCGGCCCAGAGCCGCCGCGGCCGCCGCCCGCACCATCGCGGCGGGATCGTGCAGCGCCACCGACAGGGCCGGAAGCGCCCGGCGGTCCTTGATCAGGCCGAGCAGTTCCACGGCCAGGGCCCGGTGCTGTTCGTCGCCGTCTCCGGCCGCTGCTGTGAGCGCCTGGACGGAGGCCGGTCCGATGCGGACGAGCGCGTCACCGAGCAGGCCGGGGGCGACGGACCTTGGCGCGTCCAGGGTGGCCAGCAGCAGACCGGCACTGACCCCGTCTCCGAGCCGCCCCAGAGCGCGTACCGCCGTCTCGCGCACCGTGACGCTGCGGTCTTCCAGCAGGCCGTGCAGGACGCGCCGTGCCTCGGCTCCGTGCACGGGGTCCGTCCGCAGGCTGGGCCCGGTCAGGGCGAGCCACGTCGCGGCTCGGGCCCGCTGCAGCGAACGGGGCCCGGCGGCGTGGGCCAGGGCCGCGTCGACGACACCGCGCTGCACCAGGACGTCGGTGAGCGCCCGGTGCGCGCCTCCCTTGACGCGGCTCAGCAGGCGGGTGACGGCCGGCTCCACCGCCTGCCAGGTACGCCGGTCCAGCGCGGCCAGCGCCGCGCCGGCCGACGGGTTCTCACCGCCCACCGTTTCCACGACGAGGTGTCTCGCGGCCGCCGCCGCACCCCCGACGGCCCGTTCCCGGCGGTTGCGCACCGCCCGGATGACGCAGAGCGCGAGCAGGCAGAGCGCCGCCCAGGCCGCGGACACCGACAGAACCGCCTGCGCCACCGTACGCACCGCTGTCCGCCCCTTCGTCGCTCACGCGGCCAGCCTCCGGCGGCGCCCCGGCGCGGGCCAAGGAGCCTCGTGCGTTTGCCACGGCGCGTCCCCCGGAGGGGTGACCGGACACCGCGCGGAGGGCGGGCGGTGACGGCGCCCCGTCACCGGGGCCGGAGGCGGGCGCGGTGGTCCGGTGTTGCGGGCACCGGCAGGCCGGGTGAAGCTGCCGAGGACCGCACACGTGTGACTCCGCGGCAGGGAGGCCCGACTCGTGGACGCCGGCGACGACCCCGCCGAGCACCGCCGACTCGCGGTGCTGGAGCGCTACGGCATCGTCGGGGCGCCCGCACCGCCGGACCTGGACGTGATCGTGCGGCTGACCGCTCGGGTGTGCGACGCTCCGCAGGCCGCGGTGAACATCATCTCCGCCGACCGCCAGCACCAGATCGCCGCGGTGGGCATCGCCCCCTCGGTGTGTTCGCGTTCGGACTCCATGTGCGCGGTGAGCATCCGCGCCCCCGGCCAGGTCCTGGTACCGGACGCACGGCGGGACCCGCGGTTCGCCGCCAACCCCTGGGTGACCGCCCCCGCGGGCGCCGTACGGTTCTACGCCGCCTCCCAACTGCACTCACCTGAGGGCGAGACGCTGGGCACCCTGTGCGTGTTCGCCCAGGAGGTGCGGTCCCTGACCGGGCGGCAGCGTCAGGCGCTGGACGACCTGGCGTCCCTGGTGGTGGACGTCCTGGACCTGCACCGGCACCGGCAGTTGCTGCATCACGCGCTGCTCGCCGCCGACCAGGGCCGGGCCGAGCTGGAGCGCTCCAACACGGCCCTGGAGCAGTTCGCCGGGCAGGTCAGCCACGACCTGAAGAACCCGCTGACCGGCATCACCGGTCACGCGGGCCTCCTCGCGGAGCTGCCGGGCGTGACCGTGGACGCGCAGGCGTCGGCGTTCGTCAGCCGTATCGAGGCGGCCACGTCCCGCATGAACCGCACCATCGAGGCCGCTCTGTCCCTGGCCCGCACCGGCGGACGGCTGCAGCTCGTCGAGACCGACCTGCGCGTCGTGGCCCAGGAGGCGATCGCGGACCTGCACGAGGAGCTGACACGGGCGCGGGCACACGTGTGTCTCGGCATGCTGCCGGTGGTCCCCTGCGACGGCACGCAGATCCGCAGGCTTCTGCAGAACCTCGTGGGCAACGCCGTCAAGTACCGCCACCCCGGCCGGCCCCCGCGCATCGAGGTGAGCTGCGACAACGACGCGGGCGGCTGGAACCTCCGCGTCACCGACAACGGAGTGGGGATCCCCGCCGAACAGCGCCGTCACGTGCTGGAACCCTTCGTGCGGCTGGACACCGGAGCGCCCGGCTCCGGGATCGGCCTCGCCACCTGCCAGCGCATCGCGGTGGCGCACCGCGGCACCCTCGCCGTCGACGCGGCGGCCGGCGGGGGCACGACGGTGACGTGCCATCTGCCCTACCCGCCGGCGACGCGGGACTGAGCGCTCCGGCGGCGCCGGTCAGGCACCCGAGCGGGCCAGGACGGCCTGGACCCGGCTGCCGACCTCGCGCGGACTGAACGGCTTGGCGATGTAGTCGTCCGCGCCGGCGGCGAACCCGGCCTCCACATCGCCCTCCTCCGACTGGGCGGTCAGCAGGATGACCGGAAGCGTGGCCGTCGCCGGGTTCTGCCGCAACCGCCGGCACACCTCGACACCGGTCAGCCCCGGCATGCGGACGTCCAGCACGGCCAGGTCCAGGCTCCGGCTGCTCGCGATCCGCAGGGCCTCCGGGCCGTCCTCGGCGGCCAGTACGGTGTGGTGGGCGCTGCCGAGCTTGAAGGAGACGACGTCCCGGACGTCCTCGTCGTCATCCGCCACCAGAATGGTCGCCACGGCACACTCCCTGTCAGCGAACACTCGCGCGAATCGGCAGGCATGCGGCCTTCCGTCGCCGCTCGGCCGCCCGTCGCCCCGCCGCGCGCCTGGACGACTCCCAGTATCACCCAGGGGGGCCGGGGCCGCCCGGCCGCGGAGGTCCCACCGTGGACGGCTGCGGCGGCGCCGCGGGGGAGCGGAAAGTGGTGCCGCCACAGCCGGCCTGGGGTGTAGGTGCCCACCGGGCGTCACCGCAGTCGCCAAACCACCCCCACCGGTGAAACCCGCCCGGGCCTCCGAGCCGCCGCAACCGCTGCCGCGAGTGCGATCTTCATCCGCTCGGCCCATGGTGGTCCTGGACCCTCTGCGTCACGCCGCGCACGGCACCGCTGGTCAGGAGGCGTCATGATGGCCTTGGCACTGCTCACGCCCCTGGTGCTGCTGGGCGTGGTGTTCGCACTGGACGCCTTCGAGGGTTTCCTGTTCCCGCCACCGCCCGCCGGCCCCGCCGACGCGCCGGAGGAGACCACGCCCGCTCACCTGTTCGGAGAGGAGTGACCCGGGCCGTCACGCCTGGGCCAGCAGGGGGTCGTAGGCGGTCGTGCGCCGGCGCCCGGCCATGAAGGACAGGAAGTCGCCGACGAAGGCGCTGCGGCTGTAGGTCGCGTCGGCGCCGGGGGCGTCCCGGTGGAAGCCGGTGCGGAACAGCGCCCGGTACTCCTCGGCGTCGATGCGCTGGTTGCCGTCCTTGTCCGTGACGTCGAAGAGGACCTCGGCGACCCTGATCAGGGCCGGTCCGGCCAGGGACGGGACGGCGGCGGCGTACTCGTGGGCGCTGACGCGCCCGTCGCCGTCGGCGTCGAGGGCCGTCTGCAGTTCGCGCCACCAGTCGGCGTACGCGTCGTAGAGCCGGGTCTCCTCGGGCTCGTCGAGGTCGAGGCGGCCGGACAGTTCCCGGGCCATGGCGGCCAGGTCGGGCCAGTCCAGGTACCCGTCGCCGGTCTGGTCGAGGACGTCCGCGAAGAACTCCTCCGCGCTGCGCTGGGCCGTGCCGCCCGCGGCCGGTTGCGGTTCCGGTTCCGGCTCCGCGGGGAGCGGGGTGATGAGGCGGACGAGGGCGCCGGCCCGCTTCATTTGGTCCCGCAGGGCGCTGATCGTCCGCGCCCGCGGATCGTCGCTGTCGGGGGAGAGCGTGACCATCTCCGCGATGGTGTCGGCCTGGATCCAGCCCTCGGGCAGGAACCGGGCCAGACCGGCCGCCAGGTACGCGCCCTGCATCAGGGTCGGGACGCCCGCGATCTCCGGCAGACCGGCCCGCCGCCGGAACGGCTCCGGGAGGGACGCCACGGTGATCGCCCCGATGACGGGGCCGGCGACGGCCCGGCCGGTCGCCCACAGCGCGGGGAAGCCGTTCAGCAGCGGAGGGGCGGGCAGGTGGTCGAACAGCTTGTACAGGATGATCCGCATCGCCTCGGTGTTCTCCAGCTCCTCGGCGACCACCCGGTCGTAGTAGGGCCAGAACTCGTCGAGGGTGGGCGGCAGATGGGAGGCGTCACCCTCCATCGTGGCGAGGAACGCCTGGAACTCGGCGTACAGCTGCTCCATCCTCGCCTGGTCCAGCGGCTCGCCGCTGAGACGGCACATGGTGACGGCGCTCTCGAACATGGTCGCCACCACCCAGGCCCGCACGGCCGGGTCCATCGCGTCGTAGTGCCGCTCCCGTGCGTCGGTCCCACGCAGCCGTGCGTGCATGCGGTTGAGCCGGGCCGCCTCCCGCTGCCGCACCTGCTCGTCGGCCCCGAACATCCGGCGCAGGCTCATGAACGTGTTGCTCAGCCGCCGCCAGGGGTGGACGACGAACGTGGAGTTCTCGATGAGGGCGGCGCCGATCTGCGGGTGTGCCGCCTCGAGCACGGTGGCCCGGATCATGGCCAGCGCCCAGCGCGGGTCGTTGAAGAGCGCGTGGAACTGCGAGCCGGGACCGAACAGGGGCCCCGGCGCGGTGTCGTGGTCCTCGGTTCCTTGCTGTTCCGTACCGGCACCGGCGGGCGCGGAGCGAGGGCTGTCTGCGGTCGTCACGATCGGGTCTCTCCGTTCTGGGTCGGCAGTACGCCGCCGAAGCGGCGGTCGCGCTGCCGGTAGGCGTGCAGGCAGTCGAGGAAGTCGGGGGCGCGGAAGTCGGGCCACAGCACCGGCGGGAAGACCCACTCGGCGTAGGCGACCTGCCAGAGCATGAAGTTGGAGATGCGCTGCTCGCCGGAGGTGCGGATGACCAGGTCGACATCCGGGGTGTCGGGGAAGGGCAGGTGGTCGGCGAAGCTCCGCTCGGTCACGGCTTCGGCCGGCACACCACTGCGGATCAGCGACCGTGCCGCCTCGACGATGTCCCTGCGGCCGCCGTGGTCGAAGGCGACGGTCAGGGTCATCTGCCGGTTCTGCGCGGTCAGCGTCGTCAAGTCGCGGATGTCCCGCGCCAGTTCCGGGGGGATGCGGGGATCGGTCATGCCCAGGAAGCGGCAGCGGATGCCGCGCGCGTGCAGCAGCGGGGCGTGTTTGCGCACCACGCGGCGCACCAGGTGCATGAGGAAGTCGACCTCGGCGTCGGGCCGTCGCCAGTTCTCCGTGGAGAAGGCGTACAGGCTCAGCCAGCCCACACCGGCCGCCCGCGCGGCTTCGATGACGTCGATCACCGTCGTCTCGGCGGCACGGTGCCCCGAGGTCCGGGGCAGTGAACGCCGGGCCGCCCAGCGGCCGTTGCCGTCCATCACGCACGCGACGTGGCGGGGCACCGGACGGGGCCCGGGCACGCTCCCGCCGCCGTGTGACGCAGCGGGAGGAGAAGTGAGCACCTCGCTCGTCGACCGCTCCGCTGTCACGCACGCCCCCCTCAGCGCCCCGGCCGGCGCGCCCCCCGGGGGGAGCGACGGCGCCCGACGGGCCCCCGCCGTTACTCGATCACCAACGGCAGGTTGACAGCGATCAGGCGGGCGGGGACGGCAGATGCGGGGGAATCACCCCCCGTACGCGTGTCCGGGGCCGGGACGCACGACGGCCGGGCGGACGCCCCGCAGGGTGCCCGCCCGGCCGGCTGCCCCCGGTCAGGCGGCGGCCTCGGCCTCGGCCTCCGTCACCGGGGCGGTGCGGGACGGTTCGGCGACCACCCGGCGGCGGCGCGTCGGAAGGCCGATCGTCGGGTGTGCGACACCCCAGGCCGCGCCCTTGCAGATGAGCTCCTTGTAGGTCGCCGCGAGCCGTCCGGTGAGGGCGTGGCGCACCGCGCGGTCGTCGGCGGTGACGTACTGGATCAGGCCCTGCCTGCGGCCCAGCGAGATGCACTGGTTGAAGTAGCGGATCGAGATCTCGGGGAGCTTCCGGCCGGTCAGGCGGGCCGCGATGGCGTCGGCGGCCTGCCAGGAGGTGGGGACGCCCGAGGCGCAGGACATCCGCAAGGGCTTCCCGCCCGGGCCGGCCACCAGGGCGGCGTCGCCGACGGCGTAGACGTCCGGGTGGGAGACCGAGCGCATCGTGGCGTCGACGACGATCCGGCCGGTGCCGTCGACCTCCAGGGCGGAGGCCCGCGCGATCGGGTGGACCGCGAATCCGGCGGTCCAGACGGTGACCTCGGCGGGCACGGCCGTGCCGTCGGAGGTGAGGATCCGGTCGGCCTCGACCGCGGTGACCTCGACGTTCTCGTGGACGGTGATGCCGAGCCCGTCGAACACCCTGCGCAGGTGCCGGCTGCCCTTGTCGGACAGCCAGTCGCCGAGGCCGCCGCGGGCGGCGAGGGAGACGTCGAGGTCCGGGCGGGCCTCGGCGATCTCGGTGGCGGCCTCCACGCCCGTCAGCCCGCCG
Organism: Streptomyces sp. NPDC053665; assembly: GCF_055585285.1. Classification (NCBI taxonomy): domain Bacteria; kingdom Bacillati; phylum Actinomycetota; class Actinomycetes; order Kitasatosporales; family Streptomycetaceae; genus Streptomyces; species Streptomyces sp. NPDC053665. Next base: position 159,952 of record NZ_JBVJKK010000001.1, on the reverse strand, counting down.
CCGACCACCACCACGGGCCGGCCGGCGTCCAGCCGGGCCAGGCGGTCGCGCAGCCGCAGCGCGCCGGGCCGGCTCGCGATCTGGTGGGCGTGCTCGGCGGTGCCGGGAACGCCCTGGTCGTTCCAGCCGCTGCCCAGGGCGTAGACGAGGGTGTCGTACTCCAGTTCCTCGGTGCCGCCGCCGGTCGTCACCGTGACCGTCCTGGCGTCGACGTCGATGCCGGTCACGTGCGCGAGCTTCAGGGTCACGCCGGTGTCCGCGAACATCTCGCCGAGGGGCCGGGGCGTGAGCTCCTGGCCGACGGCGAGCTGGTGCATCCGGACGCGTTCGACGAAGTCGGGCTCGGCGTTGACCAGCGTGATGGCGACGTCGTCGCGGTGCAGCCGCCTGGCGATGCGCCCGGCAGCGGACGCTCCGGTGTATCCGGCTCCGAGAACGATGATGCGGTGCTGCATGGCCTGCTCCTGTCGTCAGCGGGTTCGCCTCCTGAACCGGGCGGCGTCCCGTTTCCTGACAGCCAGGCCATGTGACGTGCGTCACGCGTTTCTGAGGGGGGTCAGAACGCCTGCAACAGGGGCTCCCCGTGCTCGGTGGCGGCCCACCGCTCCGTCGCGCGCTCCAGCTTGTCGGGGTTGACCTGGCTGCGGAACGCGGCGATGCCGTCGGCGCCGATCTCCAGGCACATGACGCCGACGACCCGGCCGTCGACCACCACCACCAGGGCCGGGCCCCCGTTCGCGGTCGAGGCGTAGATGTCCGGGGAGCCGCCGACCAGGTCGCGCTTGGCCTTGCTCGGCTTGAACAGCCCCCGCATGAACGTCGCGACCGCGGCGGCGCCCTCGAACGCGCGGGCGCGGGCGGGGACCTTGCCGCCGCCGTCGCCGACCGCCACGGCGTCCTGCGTGAGGAGCCGGACGAGCGGCTCGGTGCGACCGCTGGTGGCGGCCGCCAGGAACTCGTCGATGATCTTCCGGGCGGCCGCCTCGTCCACCTCGGCCCGGGCCTTGCCGGCCGCGACGTGCTTCTTCGCCCGGTGGTGGATCTGCTGGCTGGCGGCCTCGCTGACGTCCAGGATCTCGGCGATCTCCCGGTGCGAGTAGGCGAAGGCCTCACGCAGCACGTACACCGCCCGTTCGTTGGGTGACAGCCGCTCCAGCAGGACCAGGACGGCGTACGACACCGATTCGCGCTGCTCGGCCGTGTCCGCCGGGCCGAGCATCGGGTCACCGGCGAGCAGCGGCTCCGGCAGCCACTGACCGACGTAGGTCTCGCGGCGGGCGCGGGCCGAGGAGAGCTGGTTCAGGCACAGGTTCGTGAGCACCTTGGTCAGCCAGGCCTCGGGCACCTCGATGCGGTCGACGTCGGCCGCCTGCCAGCGCAGGAAGGTCTCCTGCACCGCGTCCTCGGCCTCGCTCGCCGAGCCGAGGAGACGGTAGGCGATGGCCCCCAGGCGGGGCCTGGCCGCCTCGAAGCGGTCCACGTCGTGCACGGTCAGCACCATGGCCCGGATCCTAACCGGCCCGCCCACCGGACGCGGCGGCCGGTGCGGGTGCGGGTGCGGGTGCGGGGGCGCCGGGTGGTCGTACGGCTCCGGCCCGCGAGCAGGCGGGTGAAGCCTGAGCCACCGTCAGCTCCCCGGGGCATGCATGAGGATCGCCGCCGTATCCCGGCCTGGGCGGCGGCATCGACGCGCTGGAGGCGAGAGTGATGAACGAACGAGCCGGACGGACGGGCCCCGACACCATCAGCGTCCCGGTCCTCATCGTGGGCGGCTCCCTGGTCGGCCTGTCGACGTCCCTGTTCCTGGGACGACTGGGTGTGCCGCACGTGCTGGTGGAGCGTCACGCGGGCACCTCGATCCATCCGCGGGGCCGCGGCAACAACGTCCGCACGATGGAACTGTTCCGGGTGGCGGGCGTGGAGCAGGCGATCCAGGACGCCGCCGCCACCCTGTCCGTCAACCACGGCATCCTCCAGACGCCCACGCTGGTCGGCGACGCGGGCGAGTGGCTGTTCCGGGACATCGACCCGGGCGGCGGCCTGGCCCGCTTCAGCCCCAGCGGCTGGTGCCTGTGCAGCCAGAACGACCTGGAGCCGGTCCTGCTCGACCACGCCCGCGCGCACGGCGGCGACCTGCGCTTCTCCACGGAGCTGATGTCGTTCGAGAGCGACGCCGACGGGGTGACCGCCCTGGTCAAGAACCGCGAGACGGGAGAGCACACCACCATCCGGGCCGACTACCTCGTCGCCGCGGACGGCCCGCGCAGCCCCGTGCGCGAACAGCTCGGAATCACCCACAGCGGACCGGGCGACCTGTTCCACAACGTCAGCCTGACCTTCCGCTCCCGCCGGCTCGCCGACGTCGTGGGCGACCGCCACTTCATCGTCTGCTACCTGACCGACCCGGAGGCCGACGGCGCCCTGCTGCCGGTGGACAACCGCGAGAACTGGGTCTTCCACGCCCCCTGGCACCCCGAGCGGGGACAGAGCCTGGACGAGTTCACGGACGAGATGTGCACCGACCACATCCGCCGCGCCGTCGGGGTCGACGACCTCGACGTGGAGATCACCGGCAAGGCACCCTGGCACGCCGCCCAGCGGGTCGCCCGCAGCTACCGGTCCGGCCGGGTGTTCCTCGCGGGCGACTCCGCCCACGAGATGTCCCCGACCGGCGCCTTCGGCTCCAACACCGGCATCCAGGACGCGCACAACCTGGCCTGGAAACTGGCCGCGGTACTCGACGGCTGGGCCGGCGAGGCACTGCTGGACACCTACGACGCGGAGCGCCGCCCCGTCGCCGAGGCCACCAGCGCCCGGGCCGCCGCCCGGTCGGCCGAGCACAGCCACCCCGGTTTCGCACCGCCGCCGGCCGCGGGCGGCGGCGGCCCGCAGCGGGGCATCCTGAACGTCGCCCTCGGCTACCGCTACACCCAGGGTGCCGTCGCCGGCGCCGACCCCGAGGCCCCCGTGGTGCCCGAGGGCCTCGACCTGACCGGCGCGCCCGGCACCAGGGCTCCCCACCTGTGGGTGCGCCGCGGGGACGACCGGATGTCCACACTCGACCTCTACGAGCGCTCCCTGGTGCTGCTCAGCGACGCCGCCGAGCCGAACGGGTGGCACGAGGCGGCCCTCCGCCTCGCCGGCGAGCTGTCCGCGCCGCTGGAGTCGTACCGGGTGGGCAGCGGGGACCGGGCGGACCTGGTCCCGGAGGACTCCGCCGACTGGGCGGAGCGCCACGGCACCGGTCCCGGCGGCGCCGTGCTCGTCCGGCCCGACGGGTTCGTGGCCTGGCGTTCCCGCGGAGCGGAGGCGGACGCCGAGGCGACGCTCCGCGACGTCCTGCGGACCGCGCTGGCCGTGGGCTGACGTCCGCACCCCCTCGCGGCCCGGCACGTCGAGCGCCGGGCCGCGGCCGTGCGGCGGGAAGCCGCCTGCGGGTTCCCTCCCGACGTGTGTAGACGGAAACCACCCGCGCCCGGCCCGGGCCGTCACCTGTGCGGGGGAGTACGGGCGGCGGAGCAGCGGCATCGCGCTTCGGCAGGTCCGCCCCGGCATATGCCCCCCGGCCGCACCCTCCGCATCACTCCTGCACTACATCCGAGTCGCGCGATGCGTGGAATCGGCCACAGGATCGAGGAACGCTGACGTCGCCCCTCTGCGACCGGCGCCCACTTTCCCCTCCGCGAAGGAGCTGTGCGCAGGATGACCACCACGTCCGAACGGGCCGCAGGTTCGCGGGTGCGGCAGGCGTCGCACCATGTCTCCCAGTCCGTCTTCGACGGCTCCCGGCTGCGCGTCGTCCTCCTGGTCGACGTGAACGACGGCGCGCAGCAGGAGTTCCTCGAAGCCTACGAGCAGCTGTGCAACCAGGTCGCGTCCGTCCCCGGGCACGTCAGCGACCAGCTGTGCCAGTCGATCGAGAACCCCTCCCAGTGGCTCATCACCAGCGAGTGGGAGAGCGCCCCGCCGTTCCTCGCGTGGGTCAACAGCGAGGAGCACGTGCAGATGGTGCGGCCGCTGCACAACTGCGTGCGCGACACCCGTTCGCTGCGCTTCCACGTCGTGCGCGAGACCGGCGGCCCGGCGGACGGCCCCGACGCGGCGCAGCGCCGCCTCCAGGCCGCGCCCCGGATCGGTGACGGCGTCATCCGGCACGCGCTGACCTTCACCGTCAAGCCGGGCAGTGAGGACGTCGTCGCCAAGATCCTCGCCGAGTACGCCTCGCCCGAGCCGAAGGTCGACGACTCCACCCGGCTGTGCCGCACCTCGCTGTTCATGCACGGCAACCGCGTCGTGCGGGCCGTCGAGGTGCGCGGCGACCTGTTGGCGGCCCTGCGCCACGTCGCCCGCCAGCCCGAGGTACGGGCCGTCGAGGAGGCCATCAACCCGTACCTGGAGCAGGACCGGGACCTCAACGACCCCGAGTCCGCCCGGGTTTTCTTCACCCGTGCCGCGCTGCCGGCCGTCCACCACGTGACGGCCCGGGACCAGGACGAGCGGGCCGAGCGGCACGCCCTGTACTACCCGGCCCGGCCGGAGTGCGGGATGCGGCTGGCCGAGCTCCTGGCGCACCAGGACGAGGCGGCCGCGGACGACCCGCGCAGCCCCGTCCTGCGCAGCACGATCTTCCAGCGCGACGACGTCGTCGTCCGGCTGGTCGACGTGCGCGGCGCGCTGGAGGACGGCGACCCGGCCCACATCCTCGGACTGTCCGACCCGGCGCGGACGGCCGAACTGACGACGCTCCTCGACGACGCCGCGGACGCGTCCGGGGACGCCGGCCCGGCGCGCCTGCTGGAACTGGCGCGCATGGACTTCGTCACCGACCGCCGGGCGCCCGACGCCTGACCGTCCACCCCCGGGGAGAGGCGGAGCCCGCCTCTCCCACGCCGGTGCAGCACATCAACGGAGGAACGCGTGATCACATCCCGTCCCAAGATCGTGAGCCTGAACGACGTCGAGCCCAACCGCCGGCGAGGCGGTGACCTGCGCGCCATGCTCACCCCGGCGGCGGTGGGCGCCACCAGCGGCTTCATGGGCGTGGCCCTCATCGAGCCCGGCGACCGCATCGGCGAGCACTACCACCCCTACTCCGAGGAGTTCGTGTACGTGGTGTGCGGGCAGCTGGAGGTCGACCTCGACGGGGAGCCGCACCCGCTCCTGCCCGAGCAGGGCCTGCTGATCCCGCTCAACGTGCGCCACCGCTTCCGCAACGTCGGCAACGTGGAGGCGCGCCTGGTGTTCCACCTCGGCCCCCTCGCCCCGAGCCCGCCGCTGGGCCACGTGGACACCGAGGAGACCGACGCCGAGTCCGCGGTGGTGGGGGCGGAGGCGGCCGGACGAGACCAGGTCCCGTCATGACCCGACGTGTGGCGGTCACCGGTATAGGCATCGTCGCGCCCGGCGGCATCGGCGTCCCCGCCTTCTGGGATCTGCTGTCGGCCGGGCGCACGGCGACCCGCGGCATCACGTTCTTCGACCCGGCGGGCCTGCGGTCGCGGATCGCCGCCGAGTGCGACTTCGATCCCGCCGCGCACGGACTGGCGGCGGGCGAGGCGGAACGCTCCGACCGCTACATCCAGTTCGCCATGGTGGCGGCGGACGAGGCGGTACGGGACGCCGGTCTCGACGTGGACGCCGAGAACCCGTGGCGGGTCGGCGTCTCGCTGGGCACGGCGGTCGGCGGCACCACCCGGCTGGAGAACGACTACGTCCTGGTCAGCCACGGCGGTGAGCGCTGGGACGTGGACCACCGCCGGGCGCGCCCGGACCTGCACCGCGCGTTCTCGCCCAGCACCCTGGCCTCGACGGTCGCGGAGCGGTTCGGGGCGCGCGGCCCGGTGCAGACCGTCTCCACGGGCTGCACCTCCGGACTCGACGCGGTGGGCTACGCCTTCCACACCGTCGAGGAGGGCCGGGCCGACGTCTGTATCGCCGGCGCCTCGGACTCGCCGATCTCCCCGATCACCATGGCCTGCTTCGACGCCATCAAGGCCACCTCGCCCAACAACGACGACCCGGCCCACGCCTCGCGACCCTTCGACGCCGACCGGGACGGGTTCGTCATGGGCGAGGGCGGCGCCGTCCTCGTCCTGGAGGAGCTGGAGCACGCCCGGGCCCGCGGCGCCCACGTGTACTGCGAGCTCGGCGGCTACGCCACCTTCGGCAACGCCTACCACATGACCGGCCTGACCAGTGAGGGCGTGGAGATGGCCCGTGCCATCGAGGAGGCCCTCGAACACGCCCGGCTCGACCCCACCGCCGTCGACTACGTCAACGCGCACGGCTCGGGCACCAAGCAGAACGACCGCCACGAGACCGCGGCGGTGAAGCGGGTGCTGGGCCCGCACGCCTACGAGACCCCCATGAGTTCCATCAAGTCGATGGTGGGCCACTCCCTGGGCGCCATCGGGGCGATCGAACTCGTCGCGTGCGTCCTGGCCCTGGCGAACCAGGTGGTGCCGCCGACCGCCAACTACGACACGCCCGACCCCGAGTGCGACCTGGACTACGTGCCGCGTGTGGCCCGTGAGCGCAGGCTCGACAGCGTGCTCTCGGTGGGCAGCGGCTTCGGCGGCTTCCAGTCCGCGGTGGTCATGAGCCGGCCGAGGGAGACACGATGAACGCATCCCGCCCACGGCGCGCGGCCGTCACGGGAGTCGGTGTGATCGCGCCCAACGGATCCAGTACCGAGACCTTCTGGAAGTCCACCCGGGAGGGCATCAGCGTCCTGGACCGGGTGACCCGCGAGGGCTGCGAGCACCTGCCGCTGCGCGTGGCGGGCCAGGTGCGCGACTTCGACCCCTCGGCGGCGATCGAGGAGCGCTTCCTCGTCCAGACCGACCGGTTCACCCACTTCGCGATGGGCGCTGCCGATCTCGCCCTGGACGACGCCCGGTTGCCCCGGTCGGAGACCGACAACGCGCCGTTCTCCGTCGGCGTGGTCACCGCGGCCGGCTCCGGCGGCGGCGAGTTCGGCCAGCGCGAACTGCAGCAACTGTGGGGCAAGGGCAGCCGCTACGTCGGCCCGTACCAGTCCATCGCCTGGTTCTACGCCGCCAGCACCGGCCAGATCTCCATCCGCCGCGGCTTCAAGGGCCCCTGCTCGGTGGTCGCCGCCGACGAGGCGGGCGGCCTGGACGCCCTCGCGCACGCCGCCCGGGCCGTGCGCCGCGGCACCGACGTGATCGTGGCCGGATCGACCGAGGCACCGATCGCGCCCTACTCGGTGGTCTGCCAACTCGGCTACGAAGAGCTCAGCACGGTCGACGACCCGACTCGGGCCTACCGCCCGTTCACCTCCTCGGCCTGCGGGTTCGTGCCCGCGGAGGGCGGCGCCATGCTCGTCGTCGAGGCGGAGGAGACGGCCAGGGCGCGGGACGCGCGGGTGCGGGCGCACCTGGCCGGGCACGCGGCGACCTTCACCGGCGCCTCCCGGTGGGAGGAGTCCGCCGAAGGGCTCGCGCAGGCCGTGCGCGGCGCCATGGCCGAGGCCGAGTGCGCCCCCGAGGAGATCGACGTGGTCTTCGCCGACGCGCTCGGCGTGCCGCTGGCCGACCGTGCCGAGGCCCTCGCCCTCGCCGACGCCCTGGGAGCCCACGGCACCCGGGTGCCCGTCACCGCGCCGAAGACCGGCATCGGCCGCGGCTACTGCGCGGGACCGCTGATGGACGTCGCGGCGGCGGTGCTCGCCATGGAGCACGGCGTGATCCCGCCGACGCCGAACGTCTTCGACGTCTGCCACGACCTCGACCTCGTGACGGGGCAGGCCCGCACCGCCGAGGTGCGCACGGCCCTGGTCCTCAGCCGGGGACTCATGGGGTCCAACTCGGCGCTGGTGCTGCGGCACGGCGCCACCGGCGCCTCGTCGTGAGGCGCCTCGGAACAGGAGAGGAAGGAAAACGCCATGAATGACCGCATCACCGTGGAAGAGCTGTCCGAACTCATGAAGAAGTGCGCCGGTGCCACCGTCAGCCCGGCCGAACTGCGCCAGGAGGGTGCGCTGTTCGAGTCCATGGGCGTCGACTCGCTGGGCCTGCTGGGCATCGTGGGCGAGCTGGAGAACCGGTACGGCACGCCGATGCCCACGGATGCCGAGCGCTCCAAGTCGCCCCGGCAGTTCCTCGACCTCGTCAACGGCGCCCTTCTGGCAGGAGCGTGACATGGCCGGGCACACGCAGAACGAGATCACCATCGCCGCGCCCGTGGACCTGGTGTGGGAGGTGACCAACGACCTGGAGAACTGGCCGCAGTTGTTCAGCGAGTACGCCTCCGTCGAGATCCTGTCCCGGGAGGGCCGCAGGACGACCTTCCGCCTCACGATGCACCCCGACGAGAACGGCACCGTGTGGAGCTGGGTCTCCGAACGCGAGCCGGACCGCGACACCCTCACGGTCGACGCCCGCCGGGTCGAGACCGGCCCCTTCGCCCACATGGACATCCACTGGCAGTACGAGGAGGTCCCGGGCGGCACGCGGATGGTGTGGACGCAGGACTTCGCGATGAAGCCGGACGCACCGGTCGACGACGTCTGGATGACGGACAACATCAACCGCAACTCCAAGGTGCAGATGGGCCTGATCCGCGACCGCATCGAGAAGATCGCCGCCGAGCGCGGCGAGAGCCCGGTCTGACCCGCTGAACCGGACGGAGCACACCCCATGCACCAAGCCCTGATCGTCGCCCGGATGGCCCCGGGATCGGCGCCCGACATCGCCAAGGTGTTCGCGGAGTCCGACCGTGGGGAACTGCCGCATCTCGTCGGCGTGACCCGGCGCAGCCTCTTCCAGTTCGGCGATGTGTACATGCATCTGATCGAGTCCGAGCGCGAGCCCGGGCAGGCCATCGCGCAGGTGGCCGGGCACCCCGAGTTCCGCGACATCAGCGAGCGGCTGGAGGCGTACGTCAGCGCGTACGACCCCGCCACCTGGCGTTCCCCGAAGGACGCCATGGCGCAGCGCTTCTACCTCTGGGAGCGCGAGCCGGTCGGCTGACCGCCGCCGGACCTCACCGGTTCGCCGGGCCCACGACGTCGTGGACCCGGCGAACCGGCGTCTGCGGCCGGCCGGGGGAGACCCGGGGTCGCCGGGGCTCCCGCGCGTCCGGGGTGCGCTCGGGTCAGCCGGGGATGTGGCAGTCGAACGCGTGCAGATAGGGGTTGACGGGGCTGATGTCGTCGATGACCAGTCCCGCCTTGGTCAGCCGGTCCACCATGCTCTGCGTGGTGTGCTTCGCCCCGCCCACGTTGAGGAGCAGCAGCAGGTCCATCGCGGTGCTGAACCGCATGGAGGGCGTGTCGTCGACGAGGTTCTCGATGACCACGACACGCGTGCCCGCGCCACCGGCCTCACGGACGTTGCGCAGGGTCCGGGTGGTGCTCTCGTCGTCCCACTCCAGGACGTTCTTGATGACGTAGACGTCGGCGCGCACCGGCACGGCCGAGCGGACGTCGCCCGGCACCACGCGCGCCCGGTCCGCCAGGTCCCCGCCCGGCAGCAGCCGCGGCACCGCGTTCTCCACCACCCGGGGAAGGTCGAGCAGCGTGCCCTCCAGGGTGGGGTACTTGTCCAGCAGGCTCGCCACCACGTGCCCCTGGCCGCCGCCGATGTCGGCGACCGACGCGCAGCCCGTGAGGTCGAGGAACCGGGCGACGTCCTGCGCCGACTGCACGCTGGAGGTCGTCATGGCGCGGTTGAAGACGTCGGCGGACTCCGGGGCGTCCTCGTTGAGGTAGGGGAAGAACTCCTTGCCGTACAGCTCCTGCACCACGCTGCGGCCGGTGCGCACCGCCTCGTCCAGCTTCGGCCACACGTCCCAGGTCCAGGGCTCGGTGCACCACAGGGCGATGGCCCGCAGGCTGTCCGGGTCGTCCTCGCGCAGCAACCGCGAGACGTCGGTGTGCGCGAACGTGCCATCGGGACGCTCGCTGAAGACGCCGTAGCAGGACAGGGCCCGCAACAGCCGTCGCAGCGGGGCGGGTTCCGTCTTCACGGACGCCGCGATGTCCTCCACGGCCATCGGCGTGTCACCGAGGGCGTCGGCCACGCCCAGCCGGGCGGCCGCGCGCAGGGCGGCGGCGCAGGCCGCCCCGAAAACGAGCTCCCGCAGCCGCATGGACGGCGGAGGAGCGGGCTGAGTGGTCGTCATGTGCCGCCTTCCTGATCGATTCACGTGAAGCACGAGGGTCGTCGGACGTGTGGGGGACGGGCGCTGCGGCGCGCAGGGCGACGCCGCGCCGTCAGCACAGACCGGCGGGCTGCGAGGAGACGCAGGAGTTGCCCTGGAACGTGTTGCCCTTGCCGGGGTCCGTGTTGACCAGGTCCGCCGGGGAGTTGCCGCTCAGCAGGTTGTCGCTGATCCGGTTCCGCTCACTGGGCGTGCCCACGAAGCTCTTGAACACGACGATGCCGCCCGACAGCGGGGACGTGCCGGCGTTGTCCCTGATCACGTTGTGGGTGATCACATTGTCGTCGGTGCCCGTCAGCACGATGCCGGAGCCCTGGAGGGCGTCCAGGCGCGCGGTCTTCGGGCAGGACTTGTTGTTGCGCTCGATACGGTTCTCGCGCACGGTCACCCGCCCGGCCTTCGGCTTGTTCTCGTCCCCGACGAGGAACACCGCCGCGCAGTTGCCCGTCAGGCGGTTGCCGACGACGGTCAGGTTGCGCAGCCGGCGGACGGTGACGCCGATCCGGTTGCCCTCCAGCCGGTTGCGCTCCACCACCGTGCCCCGGGCGTCCGAGGCACCTTCCTCCTCCGTCACCGTGTTGGCGAGGAACAGGCCCGCGTCACCGTTGTCCCGTGCGGTGTTGCCGCGGAACACCCCGCGCGGCGAGCGCTCGGTGGCGATGCCCCAGACCCCGTTCCCGACCGCGGCGACGCTGCGCACGGTGAGCGCCTCGGCCGAGTGGGCGTACACGCCGGTCTTGCGGAAGCCGGTGACCGTCAGGGAGGCGATGGTGACGCCCTTGACGCTGTCGGTCCTGGTGCCCGTGACGCAGATGCCGTTGCCGGCCGCGGCACACGCCCCGGCGGCGGCCGACGCGGCCTTGGCGGTGGAGGAGGCGCCGGTGGCCGCCGCGGGCCGGAGCACGGTGCCGCGGCCCATGCCGCGCAGGGTGATCCCCGGCGTGGTCACGTCGACGCTGCCGTGGTGGACGCCGTGCGCCAGCAGCACGGTGTCGCCGGGCCCGGCCGCGTCGACCGCCTGCTGGATCGAGTCGCCCGGCTTCACCAGACGGACGGTGTGCGCGGCGGCGGTGGACGGAGCGGCACCCAGGCTCGTCCCGAGCAGCGCGGCCGTGCACGCCAGATACGCGATATGGCATTTGTTCATATCGCGCAGGTTATGTTCCCCTTGGCCGGGAACCGGTGCGATGGGCCATCCGGCGGCGTGGCATCAGGCGCGTTCCGCCACCCGCCCGCAGTCGGGAGCCGCACGGGATCGCGGAGCGGCCTCAGGCCTCCCGGCCGTCCGTGGCCCCCGTCGCCCGGGGTGCGTGGCGCAGCCACCTGTAGGCGACCGGCTGAACGGCGTTCCAGCTCTGTGCCAGCCCGTCGTCCACCGGCACGAACCCGGCGCCCAGATAGCACCGGAGGGCCCGGTCGTTGTCCGGGTGCACCCGAAGGAAGACGTCGGCGAAGCCGGCCTCGACGGCCCGGGTGGTGAGTGCCGCCACGAGCGCACGGCCCCGTCCCTCGCCCCGGGCCCAGGGCGCCACGATGAGCCGCGCCAGCTCGACCTCGCCCTCCTCGGTGTCGAACCACAGCTCCCCGTACGCCAGGGGCCGTTCGCTGTCGACCAAGACGTGGGCCCGTACGTCGTCGTCCTCCTGCCACCCGGTGACCGTCCGCGCGGACAGGGGGAACTCGCGCCGCCCGCACCACATGAGGACCTCCGCCGCGGACGCCGGCCAGCCGGCGACCGCCGGCGCATGCCGAGGGGCGAAGGGGTGAAGTTCCATGATCACCTGCCGTCCGAGCGCTTCCGGGGCAGCGACGGTACGCCGGACGGCTCCCGGCGAGCCACAGGTTTCCGGCCTCACACCCCGGCGGGGGCGGCGGCGTCGCGCACGGCCCGGTGGACGGCGCGGGCCAGCCGCGCGCCCCACAGCGAGCGGGGGCCGGCGAAGGCGTGCACCTCGTCCCCGGGCAGGGGGGAGCGGGCGGCGACGCACACGGCGTCCGTCGGGGTCCCGGAGCAGTCGTGGCCCGCGTCGAGCAGCGCCTGCACCTTCGCCTCGGTGGCCGTCGCGACGGCGTTGACCAGGGCGGCGTCGGACAGGGCCACGGGCAGCGCGACGACGATGTTGACCGTGCCCGGGCGTACGTCCGCGTCACTGCCCGCCACCGGGGAGGCCGCCCAGCCCCGCACCCCCAGGCCCGCGGTGGCGAACGCCTCCACGCCGCCGTCCCGGGCGCGGCCGTGAGCGCGGACGTCGGCCGCCGTCATCAGCCCGACGCCCGGCCCGCCGGCCCCGGCGGCCCGGGCGAGTTCCGCCAGGTGCCGGTCGGGGTCGGTGCGCCGGTAGCCGTGCGCGACCTGGGCGTTGAGGACGAACGTCCGCGTCCCGATGCCTCCCCCGAGGACGGCGCTGCTGACCATCCGCCACCCCTCGCCCGCCCGCCACAGCAGCCCGTGGAGCAGCTCGCCGTCCTCGACGCGGCTGAACCGCTCCACCGTCAGCAGTTCGGTGGCGGCGGGGCGGGGCAGCGGGATCGCGGCGGTCACGGACGGGCACTCCTTGCAGGACGGCTACCGGCCGATCGTATGCCGGGTCCGCCCCGCGCCCGAGGGGCGGACCCGGTGTGGGCCCGATCAGGGCGCTTGCTCACGGCTGCCCGGCACGCAGACCGATCCCGGTCAGATACCGCTCGACGTGTGCGGGCGCGTCGGTGGCCAGGCCGATGTGGTGGTCCGGGCGGATCACGAACAGTCCACTGCCCAGTGCCTCGGCGAGCGGGCCGCCGGTCACCCGGTGGGTGCGCAGGCCGGGCATCGGCCGCGGCGGCGCGCAGTCCACGGCGAGCAGGGTGAACTCCGGCCCCCGCAGGAGGTCGAAGAGGCGCTCGCAGGGGCCGTCGGCGGTGACGCACGGCAGGTCGGGAGCACGGTCACCGGCCCGGACACCGCTCGCGGAACGGTCGGCGCGGGTGTCGGTCGAGAGACTGCTGTCGCGGTAGTGCACCGACAGCAGGTGGCAGACCTTGCCCCGGTAGCGGGCCTGCTCACCGGCGTCCTGGGTCCTGCGTCCGGCCCGGTACAGCCGTGTGCTCAGATCCAGCACGTCGGCGGCCGCCGCCCGGCGCTCGGCCTCGTAGCTGTCCAGCAGCGTGTCCGGGGCGTGGGACCCCGCGACCAGCGCGAGCTTCCAGCCGAGGTTGCAGGCGTCCTGCACGCCGATGTTCAGTCCCTGGCCGCCGCCGGGCGGGTGCAGGTGAGCGGCGTCCCCGGCCAGGAGGACACGTCCCTGCCGGAAGCGCTCGGCCAGCGCGGTGCGGGGCCGGTAGAACGAGAACCACCCCACCTCCGTGACGGCGTCCGGGGGGAGATGGGTCCGGGCGGCGACCAGTGCGCGCACGGTCTCGGGTGCCGCGGTGAACTCCTCCCCGGTGATCTTGGCGTTGAGCTGGAAGTCCTCCGTACCCGGCAGCGGGCACATCAGCAGCTCACCGGCCGGGTCGGGCCAGATGTGCCAGTGCTCGCGGTCCAGTCCCCGGACGCGGACGTCCGCCACCACCGCCGAGCGGAGCCCGCCGTCCTCGCCCTTCATGGCGATGCCCGACGCCTCACGGACCGTGCTGTGGCCGCCGTCGGCACCCACCAGGTAGAGCGCCGGGACCAGCCGCCGGCCACCGTCGCAGGACGTCACCTCGGCCGTCACCTGCGTGTCCGACTGCGTCAGGGAGGTCAGCCGCGCACCGCACTCCAGCGTCCCGCCGAGTTCGAGGAAGCGGTCGCGCAGGATCTCCAGCGTGCGCCACTGCGGGACCAGCCACGGCCGCGGATGGCGCGACACCGGGGCGTCCGGGTCCGGTTCGATCAGCTGCCATTCGCCCCCGCGCTCACCGTTCCGCCACGTCTGCATGGGCGGGAAGAGGGAACCGGCGGCCTGCACGGCGTCGCCCACGCCGAGGTCGTCGAACACCTCCAGCGTGCGTGACTGCAGGCTCTTGCCGCGGGAGCCCGCGGGCAGGTGCTCGGCCGCCTCGACGACATGGGTGCGCACACCGCGCCGGGCCAGGTCGCAGGCGAGGGTGAGACCGGTCGGTCCGGCGCCGACGACCAGAACGTCCGCGGCCGGCTGCCGGGGTGACGAAGGGGTGGGATCAAGCACGTCTCCCTGCTTTCTGCCGTTTGACCGGCACTGGGTGCATGGAGCGGCGCTCTGCCGCACTATGCGGAATGTCCCCCTCGGGCAGGGCGGCCGAGGCCCGTGCCGACCGGTTCCGCCCACATGGCCGCACCCCCGCACGCCCTCAGGAGTACACATGGCCCACGCCGCCGCCTGCCCCTTCGACTTCAGCGAGCACCTCGCCTTCGACCCCTCCCTCGCGCACCTCATGGCCCAGGGCCCGGTCACCCGCATCCGGCTGTCCCACGGCGAGGCCGAGGCGTGGCTGGTCACCAGCTTCGAGGGGGTGCGCCAGGTGACCACCGACCCGCGCTTCAGCCGGGCCGCCGTCGTCGGCCGGGACTACCCCCGGATGACCCCCGAGCCGATCGTCTCCCCGGAGTCGCTCAACGTCATGGACCCACCGCGCAGCACCCGGCTGCGTCATGCCGCCGCCCGGGCCTTCACACAGAGCAGCGTGAAGGGCATGACACCGGCCATCGAGCAGGTGGCGCACCGACTCGTGGACACGATGGCCGAGAGCGGCCCGCCGGCCGACCTGGCCCGCTGCCTGTCCGAGCCGCTGCCCAACCACACCATCTGCGCGCTGCTGGACGTACCCGACGCGGACCGGCCCCTGATGCTGCGCCTCACCCAGCAGATGCTCACCACCGCGCCCGAGGCCAGACAGGCGGCGGTCGCGGCCAAGCAGCAGCTGCGCGCCTACTTCACCGCGCTCGTCGCCGAACGCCGCAGGGACGGCGGCAGCGACCTCATCACCACCATGGCGGCGTCCGAGCGGGGGGAGGAGCCCCTGAGCGACGACGAACTGGCCGTCCTGGCCCTGACCCTCATCCTCAGCGGCAACGACACGGCCACCTGTCAGATCAGCAACATCGCCTACACCCTGCTGACCCGCCCCGACCTGCGCGCCCTGATGGAGCGCAGTCCCGAGCGGCTGCCCCGGCTGCTGGACGAACTCCTGCGCCACATCCCCTTCCGCAAGGGCGTCGGGATCCCGCGCGTCGCCCTGGAGGACGTGAAGCTGGAGGGTGTGCTGATCCGCGCGGGTGAATTCGTCCACGTCTCCTACCTGGCGGCCAACCGCGACCCGGAGGTGTTCGAGGACCCCGACGCCATCGACGTCGAGCGGGCGCCCCACCCGCACATGACGTTCGGCTGGGGCGGTCACCACTGCGTCGCCAGCACCCTCGCCGTCGCGGAACTGAGAGCCGCGATCGAGGTGCTGTTCACCCGGCTGCCCGGCCTGCGCCTGGCGGTCCCGGCGGAGGAGCTGATCTGGGACACCCGCACGATCCGCCGCTTCCCCGTGGAGCTGCCGGTGGCATGGTGAGGCGACCGGGGGGTGCGGGGCGTGGCGCAGGCGGATGCCCGGTCCCGTCGCCGGGAGCCCACGGCCCCCGCCGCCCGGTCAGAGGCAGGAGTCGCGCCGGTGCTCCGGCCCGGGTCGCTCCCGTGCACCTGCGGCGCGGTCGCGGGGGCGGACGTCGGCCAGGGTCGTGGCCAGGGACTGCCAGACATGGGCTGCCAGATCCACGTTGGCGGACTCCGCCGCCTGCCGCCCCAGCCGGCGCAGCGCCGCGATGCCCTCGTCGGCACGGTCCGCGAGGATCTTCAGGCGGCCGTCGAGAACCGACAGGCGTACACGGTCGCGGTAGGACAGCCGCAGGTCCTCCTCGGTGAGCAGGGCGCGGCTGAGCGCCCTGGCGTCCTCCAACCGCCCCTGGTGGAAGGCGAGATGAGCCTGGAGTGCCCGCATCTCCTGGAGTTGTGCGGGGGTGCCGACGAGTGGGAGGACGGCGGCGGCCTCACCCAGCCGGTGCTCGGCGTCCGCTACGCGGGGCGGTGACGTCTGGAGCGCGGCGGCGGCCGCCGCGAGCCGCAGCCGGGCCCACAGAGCCAAATCGTCCCCGCCGTCCAGCAGGCCCAGGGCCCTTTCCAGGCGCGTCCGGGCGGTCGCGGCGTCACCCTGGCGGTCGCTGACCACCGCGGCCGCCCACAGCGCCTCGGCCGCCAGGGCCGGCGCGGCCTTGGGGAGCAGATCCCGCTCCAGTTCGGCGACATGGCGGCCGGCCGCCTCCAGCTCGCCGAGTGCGGTCTCGACCCCGATCAGCACGGTCAGAGCGGACAGCGTGTCGGCCACGCCGAGGCGCGCGGTGCGCGCCACGGACAGCGCCCCGACGGCCGCCTCCTCGGCCGCGCGCACGTCCCCCAGCGCGCGCGAGCAGCGGGCCAACCGGACACGCGACCGGGCCCGCAGCTCCGCCGCGTCCAACCGGTCGCTCAGGTCGACGAGTTCCGTCAGCGTCCTGCGCTCCCGCTCGTGGTCGCCCTCGCGGCCCGCGGCCCCGCTCAGCAGCCACAGCGCCTGCCAGCGGGCGGCGGGGTCCTCGCCCGCGTCCTCCTCGACCGCGCGGCGCAGCGCCGGTGTGTCGTCCGCGCCGGGCGGTGCGGAGGCGACGGCGGCCAGGATGCCGGTCAGGGACCTGCCGTCGGACGGGCCGGTCAGGGCCGACGGATCGACGCCCAGCCGCTGGGCGAGGTAGGCCACGGCGCGTTCGGTGGGAGGCCGCTCACCGGATTCCAGCCGCGACAGGTATCCCGTCGACATGCCCCGGCCGACCAGTCCGGCCTGGCTCAACCCCCGTGCCAGCCGTAGCCTTTTCAGCCGGCGGCCGAAATGCGGCTGTTCGAGCATCTCCCTCCTCCGGTTCCTCGGCGCCGTCGGCGAGAACTCTGCCGGTCCCGCCTGCCCGGTCGGGCGTGACGATCGCCCACACTGTATGAAGCCCGGCAAGGGGCGACAAGCCATTAAACGCAGGTCAACAGGCCACCGCCCAAGCGTTGTCCGGATGTGCGGCCGTTGTTTGAAAAGCCGCGGACATTGCCCGGATCAAGCCCGTTTCACAGCCTGGTTGACGGGTTGCCCAGGTCACTTGGCAAACCCTTGCCAGAGGAGTTTCCGGCGCTTAATCTCGAAAGCGCCCCCTTGATGTGATCCCGACTTCGTCATGCGGAGGTTCTCGTGCTGAGCAGGTTCCGACCGGGCCTCTCGCGAAGGCCGGAGGTACGGCCCGCGGACCCGGTCCTCGGTCTCCGGTTCGGATCGGACGCCGAGATCGCATGGGCGTGACAACGTTATCCCCGGCAGCCGTGGGCCGTTCGCCTCGGTGCCGCCTCCTCTGCTCACCCTGACCCACCCGGGAGTCCGGCGCCCTCGTGCCGGCCTGCCCGGCAGGACGCGGACACCGGCCCTGGCCACCGGCGAGGTGGTGCACGCCGTCACCGGACGCTCGTCCACACCCAGGCACAGCGCACCGGTCCGCTCCGCGTCCGCTCACCCTTCCCAGCCCGCACGCAGGAAGAAGGACGGTACGTCCGTGGCGACCACGAGTTTCCCCGACGCCTCGCCCCGCAAGAACCGGACGGCCGCCGCGGCCGCCCCCGCCCGCCGTGGCCCGACCGGCGACGGCCCCCCGGGAGGCGCCGCTTCGGCGGGTGCCTGCACGGCCCACGTCTCGCCCGGCGACCCGGTCGTCACCGCCGCCGAACCGGAATTCGCCGGCCAATTCGGGCTGACCGCCGACGAGATATGCGGGCACAGCCTTCTCGACCTTCTCCGTTCGCCCTTTCCCGCACGGCTCCGGGAGAAATTCGCGGCCCTTTCCGCAGGGCGTCTTCGGCGGTTCACGGAAAAGGCGACCGGCCGGGACGGCGACGGCCGTGATTTCCCGGCGGACGTCACCGCGGTCGCCGTCCG
The DNA here is from genome assembly GCF_055585285.1 of Streptomyces sp. NPDC053665. Classification (NCBI taxonomy): domain Bacteria; kingdom Bacillati; phylum Actinomycetota; class Actinomycetes; order Kitasatosporales; family Streptomycetaceae; genus Streptomyces; species Streptomyces sp. NPDC053665. The sequence goes on along the minus strand of NZ_JBVJKK010000001.1, from coordinate 141,841 downwards.
GGAACCGGCGGGCGGCATCGTCGGCGTCGTCGTCCTGCTGCGCAGGGCCGAACACGCCCGGCCCGGCGGGCCGGTGCTCAGCGCCCTCGACGCACAGGTCCTGGAGGGGGTGGCGAGCGGTGAGTCCACGGTGCAGCTGGCCTCCCGTCTCTATCTGAGCCGTCAGGGAATCGAGTACCGCGTCGGGCAGATGCTGCGGCGCTTCGACGCGCCCAACCGCCCCGCCCTGGTGGCGCGGGCCCACGCACTCGGGATGTTCGCACCGGGGCAGTGGCCCCCGCGCGTCCTTGCGGAGCACGTGCGCTGAGGCGGCACACGGGCGGCGGTGATCGGACCGTGCGCCGGTGCGGTCCCGGGGCGCCGGATCCCGGGCGGCCGTGGCGGTGGGAGGGGCACCGCCACGGCCGCGCTTCGTGGGTGACCCGGCGTCAGGCCGCCGACGGCTGCCACGCCTCCTGGAAGCGGCGGCGGGCCCGGAACAGGCGCGAGCGGACGGTGCCCACGGGCAGGGCGAGCACCTCCGCCATCTCCTCCTCGTTGAGCCCGTAGGCACGCAGGGTCAGCACCTGCCGGTGCGCCCGGGACAGACGCTCCAGCACATCGCTGATGTGCACCGCGTCCAAGGGGTTGGCCTCCTGCCGGGAATCCACCTCGGAGCAGCAGCGCTCCTCGCCGTAGCGCCTGGCGGTGCGGACGGCCTCGCGGACCGTCACCGAGCGCACCCAGCCGTAGAACGCCGCCGGTTCGCGCAGCGAACCCAGACCGCGGTAGATGGCGAGCAGCGCCTCCTGCGTGGCGTCGGCGCCGTCGTCGTGGGTGATGGACCGGCAGATGCGCGCGACGTACGGCGTGATGCCGGTCAGCAGGTGGTTCATCGCGTGCTCGTCACCCGCTTGCGCGCGGGGGAGCAGCGTCAGGGGGGAGGGGAGTTCGCTGACGGTGGTCATGTCGGTCACGGGTTCCTCGTCGGCGGCGGGGGAGCGGGGAGAGGCCCTGGTCGGCCCGGGCCGTGGTCAGCCCGTGGCGGCGCGGCCGGGTGCCGCCGCGCTCGCGAGGCGGAGCAGCCCGGCGCGGACGTCGTCGCGGAAGGCGCTCATGAAGGCCGGGCTGTAACAGGCGGTGGAGTGGGGGAACTCGACGGACAACCGCCCCTCGAAGGAGACGACGCACGCCATGACGGGGCTGCGTCCCGCCTGCGGGAAGTAGTGCTCGCGGGCCGGCACCAGACGCACGTCGGCCGCCCGCAGTCCCGCCGGCAGCCGCGGGCCCGGGACGACGCCCATGTTGGTCACGATCACGGTGGCCAGTTGCAGCGCGGGGGTGCGGGGGATCTCGGGCGTGATGCGCAGTTCGTGGAAGTGGTCGCCGCGGGCGAGGAAGTCGCTCAGGCGGCCGTGCACGGTACGCGCGAGGTCCAGCGGCTCGGCCGTGCCCGACACGTCGAGGGTCTGCAAATGGGTGGTGACCGCGGGCACCAGGGCGGAGGCGGGCAGCGGCGGGGACAGCCGGGAGCGCAGATCCACGGGGGAGAGGCAGCCGAGGGTGCGGGGGCCGTCGCCGTCCAGCCGCCGCCGGGCCGTGCCCAGCAGCGTCGCGGCGATCAGGGCGTGGACGGAGACGCCCGCGTCGCGTGCCCTCCGCCGCAGTCGCGAGGTGTGCTCGGCGTCCAGGGTCAGCCGGCGCACCTCGATCTGCCCGGCCCCGTCGCCGTGTCCGCCGGCCGTGGCGTCGTAGGGCACCAGCTCGACCGGGTGGCTCCGCACGTCGTGCAGACGGGCGTCCAGGTACTTCGCCGTGTCGGCGGCGTCGGCGTCGGGCACCAGCCGGCTGACGGGCTCGGGCCAGCCCGGCGAGCCGGAGCCGGCGGGGGCGGGCTCCCCCTCGACCAGGGCCCGGTAGCGGTCCCACAGCGCGTTGTGCAGTGCGATGCTGCTGTGCCCGTCGACGACGGTGTGGTCCACCACCAGGACGAACAGGTGGCTCTCGCCGTCCGGGGCGCTGACCAGGACGGCCCGGCTCAGCGGTCCCCCGACCGGGAGGGGCCGGTTCAGCTCCGCCGCGTAGGCCTCCGTCTCCTCACCGGTCCGGGTGATCAGCCGGGGCCGCTCGTCCTCGCCGAGCACGCGCAGCAGGTGCGCCGTGCCGTCCTGCTCGATGCGGGACCGCAGCGGCGGGTTCGTCTCCGTCATGGCGTCGAACGCGGCCGACAGCGCCGCGACGTCCACGTGTCCGCGCAGCGTGCAGGACAGCACGGCCCTGCTTCTCTGGCCCACGTAGAGCGTCTCGACCGGACACAGCGCACGGTGCATGCCGTCAGCCTTCTTTCCGTCGTCCATCCCGGGGTTCCACGGCCCCGGATCGGGTCGGCCGCCGCGGCTCTCCGCGGGGCGCAGGGGGCTCTTCGAGAGTGCACGGCGGAACACGTCCCGATCCAGCCGAGAACGCGGTGGCGAGGCAAGTCGCGTGATTTCCCTAGAAGTTGCCGGGGCCGGAGCACTCCCCGGACCCGCGCATTCCAGGGAAACCCCTAAGGGAGACCGCCACGGCCCGGTGGCGCTTGACCCGGCCGGTTCGGGTGACGCACCGTGATGTGCCGTGAAACCGGGGCCGGGTGAGGTGCCTCCCCCCGCCCCGGCGTGCGACCTCCGTCCCGCCCCTGTCGGCCGCCGGTCCGGCGCGTACACCCGCGCGAGGACCGCGCGGAGCGGTGGCCGCACCCGTCCGATCCGGCCGGGCCATCGCCGTCCGGGACACAACGGCTAGTCACGTGAGGGTTGTGCCATGTCACTCCGCGAGGACGAACGTCGACCGCTGTCCGGAGCCCAGGAGGGCCTCTGGTACGCCGGGCGGCTCGCACCGGACAGCGCCGCGTACAACACCGCGGAGGCGGTGGAGATCCACGGACCCCTCGACACCGGCCTGTTCGAAGCCGCGCTGCGGCGCACCGTGGGCGAGGCGGACACCTTCGCCCTGCGCTTCGCCGAGACCGACGACGGCCCCCGCTGCCACACCGCCGCCGACGCCGACGACTGGGCCCTGCACCGGGTCGACGTCAGCGGCACCGAGGACCCCGAGGCGGCCGCCTGGGCACACGTGCGCGCCGACCTCGCGGCGCCCGCGGACCTGGAGAAGGGCCCGCTGTTCGCCCACACCCTGCTGACGCTGGCCCCCGACCGCCACCTGTGGCTGCTGCGGGCCCACCACATCCTCCTCGACGGCTACAGCTACAAGCTGCTCGGACGGCGGCTGGCCGAGACGTACAACGCGCTGTCCGAGGGGCGCGAACCGGAGCCCTGCGGCTTCGCGCCGGTGAGCCGCCTCCAGGCGGAGGAGGCCGCCTACCGTGCCTCCGAGGTCCACGTCCGCGACCGCGACCACTGGGCGCAGCGCCTGTCCGCCCTGCCGGAGCCCGCCCGGCTCACCTCCCGCACGGCCGCTCCCACCGCGCCCTTCCTGCGCCGCACCGCCGAACTGACGCCCGCCGAGACCGACATCCTCGACGCGGCGGCCGCCCGGCTCGGCGTGCAGCGCACCGACCTGCTGACCGCGGCCACGGTCGCCTATCTGCACCGGATGACCGGCGCCGACGACCTGGTGCTGGGCATGGCCACCATGAGCCGCCTGGGCAGCGCCGCCCTGCGCACCCCCGGCACCGCCTCCGACGTGCTGCCGCTGCGCGTGACCGCCACTCCCGGCACGCCCCTGGGAGAACTGGTGCGGGCTGTCGCCCAGGAGCTGAAGGCCCTGCGCCGGCACCAGCGCTACCGCGGCGAGTACCTCCGCCGGGACCTGGGGCTGCTGGGCACCGGACGCCGGCTGTACGGGCCGGTGCTCAACATCGTGCCGTTCGACGAGTCGCCGGTCTTCGGCGGCCACCTCACCACCTGGCACCACCTGTCCGGGGGAGCCGTCGACGACCTGCAGATCTCGGTGCGCCCCGGAGGCCGGAGCGGCGGGCTGTGGCTGGCCTTCGACGCCAATCCCGCCCTGTACGAGGAGGACGAACTCGCCCTGCACCGCGACCGGTTCCTCGCGGTGCTGCGCCGCGTCGCCGAGGCCGCCCCGGCGGCACCGCTGGGCGACCTGGACGTGCTGCTGCCGGGGGAGCACCCCGAGGACACGCCCGTGCACACGTATCCCGTGGAGCGGACCCTCACGGAGGTGTTCGAGGAGCGGGCGGCGGCCGCGCCGGAGCGGACCGCCGTCAGCTGCGGGGACGAGCGGCTCACCTACGGCGCGCTCAACGCCGAGGCCAACCGGCTCGCCCGGCTGCTCACCGAGCACGGCGCGGGCCCCGGCCGGGTCGTGGCGCTGGCCCTGGAACGCGGCGTGCGGCTGCTGCCCGCCCTGCTGGCCGTCCTGAAGACCGGTGCCGCCTACCTCCCCCTGGACCCCGGCCACCCGGCCGGACGGCTGCGGCTGGTCGTCGAGGACGCGGCCCCCGTCGTCCTCGTCACCGAGCACGCCCATGCCCACCTCGCCTCCGGCGCGCTGCCCGCCGTCCTCCTCGACGACCCCGAGGTCGCGGCGGACCTCGCCCGCCGCTCCGGCGCCGACCTGAGCGACACCGAGCGCCACGGGCCGGTGAGCCCGTCCGACACCGCCTACATCATCCACACCTCCGGGTCCACCGGACGCCCCAAGGGCGTGCCCGTCCCGCACGCGAACGTCGTGCGGCTCTTCGCCGCCGCGGCCGAGCACTTCGACTTCCGTGCCGACGACGTCTGGACGCTGTTCCACTCCTACGCCTTCGACTTCTCCGTCTGGGAGATCTGGGGCGCCCTGCTGCACGGCGGCCGGGTCGCCGTCGTGCCGTACGCCGTCAGCCGCTCCCCCCGCGAGCTGCTGGAACTGCTGCGCCGCGAGGGGGTGACCGTCCTCAGCCAGACGCCCTCCGCGTTCGAGCAACTCGTCGAGGCGGACGCCGAACGGGGCGGCGACACCGCGCGGTTGCGCTACGTCGTGTTCGGCGGCGAGGCCCTGCGCCCGGCGCGGCTGCGCCCCTGGGTGCACCGGCACGGCCTGGACCGCCCGGCACTGGTGAACATGTACGGCATCACCGAGACCACCGTCCACGTCACCCACCACCGTCTCACCCGGGCCGACCTGGACGACCCGCGCCGGGGCAGCGTCATCGGCACCCCGCTCGCCGACCTGCGCGTGCACCTGCTCGACCCGCAGGGCCGCCCGGTGCCGCCCGGCGCGACCGGCGAGATGTACGTGTCCGGCGCCGGCGTCGCCGCCGGCTACCTGAACCGGCCGGAGCTGACCGCCGAACGGTTCCTCGACGACCCCTACGGCCCGCCCGGCACCCGCATGTACCGTTCGGGCGACCTGGCCCGCCGCCGCCCCGACGGCACCCTCGACTACCTGGGCCGTGCCGACTCCCAGGTGCAGTTGCGCGGCTTCCGCGTCGAACCCGGCGAGATCGAGGCCGTCCTCGCCACCCACCCCGGGGTCGCCCGCGCCGCCGTCGTCCCCCGCCGGGCTCCCAACGGCGCCCTGCACCTCGTCGCCTACACCGTCCCCGCGGGCGGGGCCCCCGCGAGCCCCGCCGCCCTGCGGGCCCACGCCGCGGCCCACCTGCCCGAGCACATGGTTCCCGCCGTGTGCGTCCCGGTGGACGCGCTGCCGCTCACCGCGAACGGCAAACTCGACACCGAGGCACTGCCCGTCCCCGACTTCACCGCGGCCGCCTCCGGCACCCACCCCGAGACGCCGCAACAAGCCCTGGTGTGCGCGCAGTTCGAGGACGTGCTGAAGCTGCCCCCCGGCACCGTGGGCACCGACGACGGCTTCTTCGACCTGGGCGGCGACTCCCTGCTCGCCACCCGGCTGCTGGCCCGGATCCGGCAGGCCACCGGCGCCGAGATCCCCATCACCGCACTGTTCGACGCGCCCACCCCGGCCGCCCTCGCCCAGCGGCTCACGGTGACGGACGACGCCCCGCCCCGCCCGGCCCTCGGCGACACCGTACGCCCGCAGCGGGTGCCGTTGTCCTTCGCACAGGAACGCATGTGGTTCCTGAACCGGTTCGACGACGGAGCGGCCACCTACAACATCCCGCTCCTCGTCCCGGCCGGCGCCGGCCTCGACACCGAGGCGCTCCGGTCGGCCCTCGGCGACCTGGCCGACCGGCACGAGAGCCTGCGGACGGTGATCGCCGAGCACGACGGAACGGCGTACCAGCGCATCCTGCCGCCGGGGGAACTGCGTCCGGTACTGCGCCGCGTCGACTGCCCCGCCACCGAGACCGCCGCCCACGTCCGCGCCGCCTTGCGGCACCGCTTCGACCTCACCGCCGAAAGCCCCCTCGCCGCCTGGTTGCTGGGCACCGGCAGCGACCGCGTGCTGCTGTTCGTCCTGCACCACAGCGCGGCCGACGGCTGGTCGCTCGGCCCCTTCGCCGACGACCTGGGCACCGCCTACGCGGCCCGCCGGGACGGCAGGGCGCCCGAGTGGACGCCGCTGCCCGTCCAGTACGCCGACTACGCCCTGTGGCAGCGCGCCCTGCTGGCCCCCGAACCGGACGGCCCAGGGCGGCTGGAGCAGCTCACCGAGCACTGGCGCACCGCACTGGACGGCCTGCCCGAGGAGTGCACCCTGCCCGGCGACCGGCCGCGTCCCGCCGCGCCGCGCGGCGGCGGCGCACACGTCGAGACCACCGTCGCCGCCGACCTGCACCACGCCTTGCTGCGCCTCGCCGACCGCGAGGGCGCCAGCCTGTTCATGGTGCTCCACGCCGCCGTCAGCGCCCTGCTCACCCGCTGCGGCGCCGGCGAGGACATCGTCCTCGGCACGCCCGTCGCGGGCCGCACCGAACCCGCCCTCGACCAGCTGATCGGGCTGATCACCAACACGCTGGTCCTGCGGGCCGACACCTCCGGCGACCCCGCCTTCCGCGACCTCCTCGCCCGGCTGCGCACCGCCGACCTGGCCGCCCTGGACCACCAGGACCTGCCCTTCGACCGGCTGGTGGAGGAACTCAACCCCGCCCGCACACCCGGGCGCCACCCGCTGTTCCAGGTGATGCTGGCCCTGCAGAACAACACCCCCGCCGTCCTCGAACTGGACGGTCTGCGCACCGAGTTGCGGCCCACGGCCACCGGCACCGCCAAGTTCGACCTCTTCGTGGACATGCTGGAACGCCGTGCCCCCGACGGCACGCCCGGCGGACTGACCCTGCACGTCGAGTACGCCACCGACCTCTACGACGCCGAAACCGCCGAGGCGTTCGCCCACGCCCTGCACGACACCCTGCGCACGGTGGTCACCGACCCCGGCGTCCGGCTCGGGGAACTGCCCGCGCTCCCCGAGCGCACCCCCGCCGCGGCCGGGCCCGACCTCGCGGAACTGGAGCAGGCGGCCCTCGCGGTGCCCGGCATCCGCGAGGCCCACGCCCTGCCCGGAACCGACGGCGCCCCCGCGCACCTGTACGTGGTGCCGTCACGGCCGGACGCCGCCGAGCACCTCGAGACCGCCCTGGACCGCACGGGGCACGGCACGGTCCGCGTCACGGCCGTCAACCTGCTGCCCCGTGCGCAGGACGGCACCGTGGACACCGCGGCCCTGCGCGCCCTGCCCGCCGTCGACCGCACCGCCGCCGGCGCATGGCGCGAACGGCTGGTCCGGATCCCGGGCGTCACGGCCGCCGAGGTGTCGGTCGAGACCACGGCGGAGGAACTCGGCCGCCGCCACGCCGGCCTGCACGGCCCCACCGCGCAGCCCGCGTCCGCCCCTGCCCGCACAGCACCCCGCTCCACCGTCCCCGCCGTCAGCGAGGGCCCCGCCCTGGCCGAACCCTCGGTGGCAGGCTGGGCGGAGGCCCTGCGCCGCGCCGCCGAACAGGGCCGGGGCGACATCGTCCACGTCCACCCGGACGGCACCGAACACCGGCGCAGCTACGCCTCCTTGATCCCCGAGGCGTCCCGCGTGCTCGCCGGACTGCGCCGGGCGGGCCTGCGCCCCGGTGACCAGGTGATCCTCCAGTGCGACGCGACCGAGGACTTCCTCGCCGTACTGTGGGGCTGCGTCCTCGGCGGTTTCGTCGCCGTCCCGCTCACCGTGCCCACCGGCTACGACACCCCCTCCGCGGCGCTCACCAAGCTGGAGGGCATCTGGCGGATGCTCGGCCGGCCCTGGATCGTCTGCTCCGCCGCCCGCGAGGCCGGACTGCGCGAGGTCGCGGCCCGGCAGGACTGGCCCGGACTGCGGCTCACCACGGCCGACGCCCTGCGCGAGGCTCCCGAGGACCACGACTGGCACCCGGCCGGCCCGGACGACCTGATGCTGATGCTCATGACGTCCGGCAGCACCGGCCTGCCCAAGGCGGTGCGCCTGACCCACCGCAATGTGCTGACCCGCTCCGCCGCCACCGAGCAGATGAACGCGCTCGGCCCGGACGACGTGTCCCTCAACTGGATCCCGCTCGACCACGTCACCGGCGTGGTGATGTTCCACCTGCGCGACGTGTACCTCGGCTGCCGCCAGATCCACGCCCCCACCCCCTGGATCCTCCAGGACCCGCTGCGCTGGATGGACCTCGCCGACCGGCACCGGGTCACCGTCACCTGGGCGCCCAACTTCGCCTTCGGGCTCCTCGCCGGGCAGGCCGACCGCTTCGCCGGACGCACCTGGGACCTCTCGCCCATGCGGCTGGTGATGAACGCCGGCGAGGTCGTCGTCGCCTCCGCCGCCCGCCGGTTCCTGCACACGCTGGAGCCGTTCGGCCTGCCGCAGGACGTGATGCACCCCGGCTGGGGCATGTCCGAGACCTGCTCCGTGGTCACCGACGCCGTCCTTCCCGCCGAACCCCGACCGGACGAAGGGATGTTCGTCAGCTGCGGGCGGCCCTACCCCGGGTTCGCCATGCGGGTCGTCGACGAGCAGGGCCGCGTCCTCGCCGAGGGCGAGGCGGGCCGGTTCCAGGTCCGCGGCACCTCCGTCACCGGCGGCTACCACGACAACCCCGCCGCCAACGCCGAGGCGTTCACCGACGACGGCTGGTTCGACACGGGCGACCTGGCGTACCTGCGGGCCGGCGAGCTCCACATCACCGGGCGGGCCAAGGACGTCATCATCGTCAACGGCGTCAACCACTACAGCCACGAGATCGAGGCCTGCGTCGAGGAACTTCCCTTCGTGGAACGGAGTTTCACCGCGGCGGTGGCCGTGCGCTCCGAACCCTCGTCGCCCACCGACGAACTGGCCCTGTTCTTCCACCTCGAGCCCGAGGTCACCGCCGAAGCCCTGCGCGAGATCGCCGGGAAGGTCACCCGGGAGATCGGCGTCAGCCCGGCCTTCCTCGTCCCGGTGGCGCGCGAGACCGTCCCCAAGACGGAGATCGGCAAGATCCAGCGGACCAGACTGCGCAAACGCTTCGAAGCGGGCGAGTTCGACGCCGAGGTGTGCCGCACGCAACTACTGCTGGGCACCGCGGCCACGGTCCCCGACTGGTTCCTGCGGCCGGTGTGGCAGCGGGTGGAGCACCCCGGCGCCCGTCCCGCGGCACCCGGACGGCACACCCTCGTCCTGGCCCGGCCCCAGGACGCCCTGGCCCGGCGGCTCGCCGACGCGCTCCGCGAGAGCGGCGGCCGCTGCACCCTGGCCGAGACCGGTACGGCCTACGCGCGCCTGGACGCGGCCCACTACCGCGTCCGGCCCGGCGAGGAGAGCGACCACACCGCACTGCTGGACCGGCTGGAGCGCGACCAGCGCCCGGTCGACGCCGTGCTGTACCTCGGCGCACCGCCCGCTGCCGACGCCGTGGAGCCGTACGACACGACCGGCGCGGAGGAACTGCTCGCCCTCGCCCGGGCCCTGACCGCACGGCCGGAACCCTCCGGGCCCGTCGACCTGGTGTACGTGACGGCCGGGGCCCAGGCCGTACGCCCCGGCGAACCCGCCCACCCCGCCCACGCCCTGTGCGGCGCGCTGCTGAAGTCGCTGAGCGAGGAGTGCGGCCCGTTGCGCGCCACGCACCTCGACCTGCCCCTGGACAGCGGCACGGACCCGCTGACCCACCTCCTCACCGAGGCGGCGGCCGCGACCGGCGACACGGACGTGGCGTACCGCGACGGGCAGCGGTACGTACGCCGCCTCGCGCCCCTGCCCGACACCCCGCCCCGCGCCGGACAGCCCTCACCCGACGGCTTCACCCTGCTCACCGGCGGACTGGGCGGCGTCGGCGCCGAACTCGCCGCCCATCTGCTGCGCACCCCCGGCACCCGGCTGCTCGTCGTCGGCCGCACGCCACGGCCCGACGGCCGGGTCCTGACCCGCCTGCGCGAACGGGGCGAGGTCCGCTACACCCCGGCCGACGTCACCGACGAACAGCAGATGCGCGACGCGGTCGAGGCCGCCGCCGCGGCGTGGGGCGTGCCCCTGGGATCGGTGCTGCACCTGGCCGGCACCCTCGTGGAACGCCCCGTGGGGGAGCTGGACACGGCCACCTGGCGCCGGGCGCTGGAGGCGAAGGTGCGCGGGACGTGGACGCTGCACCGGCTCACCGAGGACCATCCGGTGACCTCCTTCGTCACCTTCTCCTCGGTGAACGGCTTCTTCGGCGGTGCCATGAACGCCGCCTACGCCGCCGCCAACGCCTACCTGGACGCCCTCGCCCAGCACCGCCGCGGCCTCGGCCTGCCCGCGCAGTCCCTGGCGTGGAGCATGTGGCGCGAGCGCGGCATGAGCCGCGGGTACAGGCTCACCGCGCTCACCGAGGCCCGCGGCTACCGGCTGCTCGACACCCCCGCCGCGCTGCGCTCGTTCGATCTGGCCCGCTCCCTGGACGAGCCGCACCTGCTCATCGGCGCCGACCGCACCGCCCCCTGGGTCGGCAGCCACGTCGTGGCGCCCGTGCGCGCCACGCGGCGGCTGGCCGGGCGCGTCGGTCTCGAGGACGGCACCGACCTGGGCGCCCTGTACCAGGCGGCGGGCGAAGGCGCCCGTGCGGCCGGGCCGTCCGACGCGTGGGTCCTGCGTTCCACGGGCACCGCGGCCGGAGCGGACCGCACGGAGACGGGCGAGCACCTGCGCGAGCTGGAGCGCCGGCTCGCCGAGGTCTGGTGCCGGGTCCTGGGCCGCGACCGGGTGGGCCGGGACGACAACTTCTTCGACCTGGGCGGCAATTCCCTGCTGCTCGTCACCGCGCAGACAGCCGTCAACCGCGCCTTCGGCACCGAACTGCCGGTGGTCGACCTGTTCGCGCACCCCACCGTGCGGGACCTGGCACGCCACCTGGCGGCCACCGCCACCGGCCCCACGGGGACCGCCGCACCGGCGGTCCGGGCGGCGCCCCGGCCCGAGCCGGCCGGCCTGGACCGCGCCAAGGCACAGGCGCAGCGGCAGCGGGCCGCGCGCGCACGCCGCTCCGCCCGGCACGGCGGGGACCGCGGCCGTGCCTGACCGGGACGACTCGGGCCCGTACACCACCGAACCGGGAAAGGACGAGGCACACGCCGTGCACGACACCAGCACCCCCCAGGCCGAGGACCTCCCCGCCGTCGCCGTCATCGGCATGGCGGGCCGCTTCCCCGGCGCCGACGACCTCGACGCCTTCTGGGACAACCTCGCAGCCGGCCGCGAATCCGTACGGCCCGTCACCGACGAGGAGTTCCTCGCCGCGGGCGGCGACCCGAGCGACCTGGACGATCCCGCACTGGTCCGGAAGGTGTCCGTCGTCGAGGGCATCGACCGCTTCGACTCCGGCTTCTTCGGCTACAGCCCCGCCGAGGCCGCCGTCGTCGACCCGCAGCAGCGGCTGCTGCTGGAGGTGGCGTACCACGCCCTGGAGGACGCCGGCTGCCTGGGCTCGGAGCGGACGGGCGAGGCGTTCGGCGTGTACGCGGGAGCCGGCGACAGCCGCTACTACCCGGCCCACGTCCACCCGCGCTTCGCCGGGCAGCCCGGCTCGGTGGCGCTCGTCCACGCGGCCACCGCCAACTCCCTCGGCACGCTCGCCACGCGCGTCTCCTACGAACTCGGCCTCACCGGGCCCAGCGTGTCCCTCCAGACGGCCTGCTCGACCGCGCTGGTCGCCGTGCACACCGCCTGCCAGGACCTGCTCGACCACCGCTGCGACACCGCGCTCGCCGCCGCCGTCTCCCTCAACCCCTCGGCCGCCCTCGGCTACCGTCACGTGCCCGACGGACCCTTCTCGCCCGACGGCCACTGCCGCGCCTTCGCCGCGGACGCCGCCGGCACCTCCTCGGGCGACGGCGTCGGGGCCGTGGTGCTGAAACGGCTGGAGGACGCCCTCGCCGACGGCGACCGCATCCGCGCCGTCATCCGCGGCAGCGCCGTCAACAACGACGGCCGCCGCAAGGTCGGCTTCAGCGCGCCCAGCGCCGCCGGGCAGAGCGAGGTCATCCTCGCCGCGCAGGCCCAGGCGGAGGTCGACGCCGGCACGATCGGGCTGGTCGAGGCGCACGGCACCGCCACCCGGCTCGGCGACCCCATCGAGGTGTCCGCCCTGACCGAGGCGTTCCGGCAGAGCACGCCCCGCACCGGGTTCTGCGCACTCGGCTCGGTCAAGACCAACATCGGCCACCTGGGAGCCGCCGCCGGCATCGCCGGCCTCATCAAGGCCGTCCTCGCCCTGGAGCACCGGCAGATCCCGCCCAGCCTGCACTTCGACCGCCCCAACCCGCTCATCGACTTCGACGCGAGCCCCTTCCGCGTGCCCACCGCCCTGGAGGACTGGCCCGCGGGCGAACACCCCCGCCGCGCCGCCGTCAGCGCCTTCGGCATCGGCGGCACCAACGCCCACGTCATCCTGGAGGAGGCCCCGCCCACCGCTCCCGGCGCGCCCCGCCCGCCCGAGGACGGCCGCCGCCTGGTGCTGCCGCTGTCCGCCCGGACCGCCGGCGCCCTGAGCGGGCAGGCCGAGGCACTCGCACGGCACCTCGAACGCCGCCCGGAGCTGCGGCTGGACGACCTCGCCCACTCCCTGCGCACCGACCGGCCCGCGCTGAACCACCGGCTCACCGTCACGGCCGCCTCCCGCGCGGAGGCCGTCGGCGCACTGCGCTCCGCCGCCGCGACCACCCCGCCCCTGACCGGGGAACCGCCCCGCGTGGCGTTCCTGCTGCCCGGCGGCGGCACCCAGTACCCGGGCATGGGAGCGGAGCTGTACGGTGACCACACCGTCTACCGCGACACCGTCGACGAGTGCGCCCGCATCCTGCGGCCCGTCCTCGGCGCCGACCTGCGCACCGCCCTGTTCGAGGAACGGCGGCCCGACGACACCTCCGCCTTCCTCGGCCTGGTGGTCACCGAGTACGCCCTGGCCCGCACCCTCATCGAGTCGGGCGTACGCCCCGACGCGCTGATCGGTCACTCGCTCGGCGAGTACACGGCCGCCTGCCTGGCCGGCGTCATCGACCTGGCGGACATGCTCCCCCTGGTCACCGAACGCATCCGGCTCATCGCCTCCGCCGGGGGTGCCACGCTCGGCGTCGCCGCCCCGGCCGAGGAGATCGCGCCGCTGCTCGGCGACGACCTGTCCCTGGCCGCCGTCAACGGGCCCGGCGCCTGCACCGTCGCCGGGCACCTCGACGCCGTCACCCGCCTGGAGGCCGAACTCGCCCGCCGGGGCGTGCCGTTCCGCCGTCTGCGCATCCCCGTCGCGGCCCACTCCCACGTCCTGGACCCGGTCCTCCCCGCCTACGAGACCCACTTGCGCCAGGTCACCCTGCGCCCGCCGCGCATCCCCTACGTCACCAACGTCACCGGCACCTGGGTCACCGACGCCCAGGCCACCTCCGTAGGGCACTGGCTCGACCACACCCGCCGCACCGTGCGGTTCGCCGACGGCATCAGCGCGCTGTGGGACCGGCTGCACCCCGTCCTGGTGGAGATCGGCCCGGGCGACACCCTGACCAAGCTGGCCACCGGCCGGCTCACCGACCAGGCGCCGGTGACGGTCACCACCATGCGCCACGCGAAGGCCGAGGCCTCCGACGGGTTCGTCCTCGCCGAGGCACTGGGGCGGCTGTGGAGCGCGGGCGTGGACAGCGCCCTGCCCCCGGTCCCCGGCACACCCCGGCGGGTCCCGCTGCCGCCCTACGCCTTCGAACGCCGGCGCCACTGGATCGACGCCCCCGGCGCACGCACCGGCCCCGCCACCGACGACACCCCGGCCACGGCCGCCACCGGTCTCGCCCCCCGGCCCCGGCTCACCACGGAGCACGTCCCCCCGCGCACCGACCGCGAACGCGAGGTGACCCGCCTGTGGGAGGAGATCCTCGGCATCGGCGGTATCGGCCTGCACGACAACTTCTTCGACCTCGGCGGCGATTCGATGCGCGCCGTGCTGCTGGCGGGCCGGCTGCGCCAGTCGGGTGTGCTCGACGTGCCGGCGGCCGCCCTGCTGGCCGCGCCCACCGTCGCCGGGATCCTCGCCGCGACCGTCGAGAACGACCCGAAGGCCCAGGAGCCGGCGCCCACCGCCCTCGGCCCGCTGCTGCCGCTGCGTCCCGAAGGCGCCGCCGGCCCCCTGTTCTGCGTCCACCCCGGCGCGGGCGTTGCCTGGCGCTACACGGGTCTGCTGCCGCATCTCGGCGGCGACCAGCCCGTCTACGGCATCCAGGCCGCCGGACTCGACGGCACGACCCCGCCCGCGCCGGACGCCACCGCCATGGTCGCCCACTACCTCGACCTGGTCCGCCAGGTGCAGCCGCAGGGCCCGTACCGCCTGCTGGGCTGGTCGTACGGCGGTTTCGTCGCCCACGCCATGGCCTGTGCGCTCCAGCGCGACGGCGAGCGCGTCGAGCTGCTCGCCATGCTCGACGCGCCCCAGCCGCACGGCACCGCCCACGACCCCGACGCGGCCGAACGCCAGGTGGCGGCCCTGCTGTCCCGGGTGGCGGGCCTGCCCGTCGACCAGGCGCCCGTGGAGACCGTCCTGGACCGCATCGACGCCCGCGTCGCGGCCGACCCGTCGAGTGTCCCCGTCACCCGCGCCGAGGCCGCCGCCATCGCCGCCGTCATGCGCAACAACCTGCGCATCGCACCGCAGTTCGCGCCCGGCGTCTTCCGTGGTGACGTGCTGTTCTTCAGCGCCTCCGAGGAGCGGCACACCGATTTCCCGGCCGACCTCGCGGTACTGCCCGGCAAGGCCGACAGCTGGCGGCCGTACGTCGACGGGACCCTGCACGACCACCGCGTGCCCTGCGGCCACTACGAGATGACCGAACCCGAACCGATCGCCCGCATCGGCGAGGCGGTCGCCAAGGCCCTGCGCGGCCTCGGCGACCGGCCCGCCGCATCCCCTTCCCCGTGAACCCGCGTCGAGGAGAGACAGCGTGAGTGCGACCCAGGACCTCTACGAACTCGGTGACGCGCCCGAGTTGGGCACCGCCCCGAAGAAGATGTACGCCTCGCTCATCCGGCGTGAGCGCTACGGACAGCCCGTCGACGCCTTCAGGACCGAGGTGGTCGACGTCCCTCCCGTCGGGCGGGGACAGGTCCTGGTGAAGGTGATGGCGGCCGGCATCAACTACAACAACGTCTGGGCCGCGCTGGGTTCGCCGCTCGACGTGATCGCGGCCCGGCAGAAGGCGGGCGCCACCGAGGACTTCCACATCGGCGGCTCCGACCTGTCCGGCATCGTGTGGGCGGTCGGCGAGGACGTGCGCGGAGTGAGGCTCGGCGACGAGGTCGTCGTCCTCGCCAACCGCTGGGACGAGAAGGCCGAGGACATCCGCCTCGGTGGCGATCCCACCTGGTCGACCAGTCAGCGCGTGTGGGGCTACGAGGAGAACCACGGCTCCTTCGCCCAGTTCGCGGTCGTCGACGACTACATGTGCCACCCCAAGCCCGCCCGGCTGTCCTGGCCGGAGGCCGCCTGCTACATGGCGACCGCGGCCACCGCCTACCGCCAGCTGTTCGGCTGGCCGCCGCACACCGTGCGCCCCGGCGACCCGGTCCTGGTGTGGGGCGGTGCCGGCGGGCTGGGCTGCATCGCCATCCAACTGGTCCGGCACGTCGGCGGCATCCCCGTCGCGGTCGTCTCCAGCGAGGAGCGCGGCGAGTTCTGCCTCAAGCTGGGCGCCGAGGGCTGGATCGACCGGCGGGACTTCGATCACTGGGGGCGGTTGCCGGACACCTCCGACGAGGCGGCGACGGCCCGCTGGCTGTCGGGTGCCCGCGCCTTCGGGCGGCGCTTCTGGGACGTGCTCGGGGAGCGCCGCAACCCGCGCATCGTCCTGGAGCACTCCGGCGCCGACACGATCCCGACGTCCCTGTACCTGTGCGACAACGGCGGCATGGTCGTTCTGTGCGGCGGCACCACCGGCTACAACGGTGACGTCGACCTGCGGTTCCTGTGGATGCGGCAGAAGCGCCTCCAGGGCTCGCACGTCGCCACGGCCCGTGAGGCGCGGGAGGTGACCCGGCTGATCGACCAGGGAATCATTGATCCCTGCCTGTCCCGTACCTTCGATTTCGACGAGATCGGCCTCGCGCACCAGCTCATCCACGACAACCGGCACCCCGCGGGGAACATGGCCGCCCGGGTGGGCGACCGCGGATGAGCGACCGCGGACAACCGGACCGAAATGAGTCGGCTGGGGTGATTCGTCCTCGGCGAGAGGGGTACCTGCGCGGAGTACGACGTACGCGCACTCCCCGGAGGTACCTTCCATGGGCAAGCTGGGCGACATGATGAACAAGGCCAAGCAGATGGCCAAGGGTCACCCCGACCAGGCGGACAAGGGCGTCGGCAGCGCCGAGCGCATGGTCGACGATCGGACGGGCAACAAGTACGACGCCCAGACCGACAAGGCCGGTGACACGGTACGGCGCTCCTACCGGGACGGCGGGACGTCGGAACACTGACCGGCTGGACCGTCCCGCCGCCCCCGGTGCACCGCGCCGGGGGCGGCGGCACGCCGCAGCGCGGTCAGCCGGGCCGGCCGGCCCACCCGGTGACCTGACTGAACACACCCGCCCCCACGTGCGTCACCCGCACCCGGACGGCCCGTGCGGGGACGCCCCGCAGGCCCACGCGCAACTCGTCTCCCGCCGGTTCGGCCCGCAGATCCCGCAGACTCCCCGGTGCGGTACCCACCCCGCAGGCACTGGCGCGCACAGCCAGGGCCTTCCACGCCGCCTCCTTCGCGGAGAACAGCTCGGTCACCGACCAGGCCGTGCCCGTGGGCCGGCAGCCGCGGGAAAGCAGTTCCTCCTCGTCCTCGCGCAGCACCAGCCGGGCCGCGCCGCGGGGGAGGGGCCGCAGCTCCAGGTCGCAGCCGAGGGGGAGGTCCCGGCCCGGGCCGCGGGCCACGGCGACCGCGATCCCGGCGCTGTGCGAGATCGACGCGGCCGCGCCGGGCGGGAACACCGGCAGCCGCCCCGCTCGGGGGATCTCCCCGCAGTCCAGGCCCACCGCGCGCAGGGCCCGCCGGGCGGCCCACCGGCCCGCCAGGAACTCCAGCCGCCGCCGGGCCGGCATCGACGCCGCCACCTCCGCCTCGGCGGGTCCGGCCGGCTCCAGGCACGGCTCGGACACGGTGGCGACACCCAGCCCCAGCCCGGGGGCGACCGGCAGCGCGGCAAGCGCCGACGGGCCGGGCAGGCGCGCGCCGTCGTCACCCCCGAGGACGTCCACGGCAGGCCGCTGCCCGGCCGGCGCGAACGGCTCGAGCGACACGGGTCCGCCGCCGTGCGTCGCCGGCCCGGTCCGGTGACGGGTCCGGGTCGGCGCCGGGCTGTCTGCTGTCGGCTCGGCGCCGTGTGCCTCCGACGGGTCCCACCAGCCGCCTCGGGCCGGCCCCGGCGACGACGCCGTGGCCGGCCCGGCCTGCGTGGGGCGCCCGGTCGTCACCGCCCGCCCTTCCCTCACACCCGCAGCAGCTTCTTGATGATCTTCCCGGCGGGGTTGCGCGGCACCTGCTCGATGAACTCCACCCGCCGCGGCCGCTTGTACGGCGCGAGCAGCCCGGCCACGTGCGCCAGCAGCGCCGCCGCCCCCGGCTCCGTGCCCGGTTCCGTCACGACGTACGCCAGCGGCACCTCGCCGTAGTCCTCGTCCGGCATCCCGACGACCGCCGCGTCGCGGACCGCCGGGTGGGTCATCAGGGCCCGCTCTATCTCCGAGGGGTAGACGTTCTGGCCCGCCCGGATGATCACGTCCTTCGTGCGGTCCACCAGGCTGATCCGGCCCTCCTCGTCCAGGAAGCCCAGGTCGCCCGTCCTGATCCAGCCGTCGAGGGTGATCTCACGGGTGGCCTCCGGGTCGTTCCAGTAGCCCTGCATGACGCCGGGACCCCGCACCACGATCTCGCCGATGTCACCCGGCGGCAGCTCCCGGCCGGTCCCGTCGACGGCGCGTGCGGACATGCCGGGCACGACCCTGCCGCAGGGGATGCGGGCGGTGACGTCCCCGGGCGCGGGGTGCTCGTCGGGGCCCAGCGTGACGAACGGGCCGCCCACCTCCGTCATGCCGTATACCTGCCGGAACCCGCAGCCCAGCCGCTCCACCGCCGCGGCGTAGACGTCGAGGGGCATGGGCGCGGCCCCGTACAGGACTTCCCGCAGGGAGGACAGGTCGGTGTGCGCGGACGCCTTGGCCTGGAGCATGAACCGCAGCATCTGCGGGACCATCCACATGTGCGTGGCCCGGTGCCGCTCCACCGCGGCGAGGGCCCGCTGCGGGGTGAAGCCCGGCATCAGCACGATCGTCGCGCCGGCCGCCATGTAGGTGAGGGACACCACCATGCTGCCGTGGTACAGGGGGCAGCAGTTGACCATGACGATGTCGTCCGTGGGGCGGGCCATCACCAGCCAGCCCAGGGCGATGGCCCGGAACGACGCGCTGTCGACGGTGACGCCCTTGGCCTGCCCGGTGGTGGCCGAGGTGTGCAGCACGGCGATGGGGTCGGTGTCGGCGACGACGGGCAGGTCCCGCTCGGTCGCCAGGCTGCCCAGCGTCGCGAAGGCGGGCTTGTCGAGGGCCAGCCGGATCCGCACCGAGTCCGCGAGGTCGAGGTGCCGGTCGAGCAGTTCCGACTCGCCGATGACGGCCACCGCGCCGACGCGCTCGACGATGCCGGCCACCTCGGGCTCGGCCAGGCTGTGGTTCAGCGGCACGAACAGCGCGCCCAGCCGGGCCAGAGCGAAGTAGGTCTCCAGCACCTCGACGCGGTCCTTGGAGAGAACGGCCACCCGGTCACCCGGGCGGATGCCCGACTCGGCCAGCCCTCGCGCCAGTTCGACGGTCCGGTCGTGCAACTCGGCCCACGTGACGCTGCGTTCCTCGTCCACCAGCGCGGTCCGGCCGGGCCGGCACTGGCGGTTGCGCTCCAGCAGCTGCGTCAGCCACATCACGCGCCGCCGCTCGCCCCGGCGACCGAGTGCTCGGCCAGGAAGCGCTCGTAGTCGCCGATGGTGTGCAGCTTCTCCATGTCCTCGGCGGTGATCTCCACACCGAGCCGCTGCTCGACCAGGAGGACCAGGCGCACCAGGTCCCCGGAGTCGATGCCGCTGGCCGCCAGGTCGACGTCGTCGCCGATCCGGTCGGCGTACTCGGCCGTACCGGTGAGTTCGACCAGCAACTCCCTGATGGTGCTCATGGTTTCCCCTTTCCTCGGCGTGCCGGCCGCCGTACGGGACTCGGCTGTCACCTCCTCAAGAGGACGGCACGACCGGTTCCACTCCCGGGGTCGTGCCGTGAGCTTTGTCACGCGCCCGATCCTCGTGCGGCGGGGATAGCCGGGGCCGTGCCCGGCCTCTTTCCGCAACGAAGCGTCCCGGCCCGCCCGGTCGGGCCCCGCCGGGCGAACGCCCCCGAACCGAAGGAGTGATGCGCGTGCCCAGGCAGCCGGTACGGGTCCCGGCACCGGGAGGGTCTCCCGCGCCGGCGTTCCCCGGCGGCGCGGCGGTCGCCGTCCCTGGGGGCGGTGCTGCGTGACCGGATCCACCGCGACGGCCGGACCGGTCGGCGCCGCCGCTCCCGAGCCCGCCACCGCGGAACAGGACGCACTGCTCGCCCACTTCGACGCTCTCATCGCCGACGGCGAGACCATCGAACCGCGCGACTGGATGCCCGACGCCTACCGCCGCATGCTGATCCGCCAGATCGCCCAGCACGCCCACTCCGAGATCATCGGCATGCAGCCGGAGGGCGCGTGGCTCACCCGGGCCCCGTCCCTGCACCGCAAGTCGGTCCTCCTCGCGAAGGTGCAGGACGAAGCAGGGCACGGGCTGTACCTCTACTCCGCCGCCGAGACCCTGGGCGTGGACCGCGCCGAGCTGCTGGACGCGCTGCACCGGGGACAGCAGCGCGCCTCCGCCACGTTCAACCACCCCGCGCTGACCTGGGCGGACACCGGGGCCATCGCCTGGCTGACGGACGGCGCCGCCGTCATCAACCAGGCGCCGCTGTGCCGCACGTCGTACGGGCCGTACGCCCGCGCGATGCGCCGCGTCTGCCAGGAGGAGGCCTTCCACGTCCGGCAGGGCTACGACCTGATGCGCGCCCTGTGCGAGGGGACGCCGCAGCAGAAGGAGATGGCGCAGGACGCGGTGGACCGGTGGTGGCTGCCGGCCGTGGCGCTGATGTTCGGACCGCCCGACACCGAGGCGGGCGGGGCCGACGCGCGGACCGCCGCACTGGGCGCCGCGGTGTCGCGCCGGGCGATGGCCTGGGGGATCAAGCGGCACACCAACGACGAACTCCGCCAGCGCTTCGTCGACACCTGCGTCCCGCAGGCCGAACGCCTCGGACTGACGCTGCCCGACCCGGCGATCCGCTGGAACGAGGAGCGCGGCCACTACGACTTCACGCCCGTCGACTGGGACACCTACCGCGAGGCCCTGGGCGACGACACCCACTGGGCCCGGCAGCGCATCGCCCACCGCCGGGCCGCACACGAGGACGGCGCCTGGGTGCGCGAGGCCGCCGTCGCGTACGCCGCCCGCGCGGAGGCGGCGGACGCGACGGCCGCGGCGGACGCCACGGATGCCACGGAGCGCACGGACGTCACACGTGCCGTGGGGAAGGAGGCGGGATGAACGGCGCAGCGGGGGAGGGCGTCCCGGCGTCCTGGGAGGTGTTCCTGCGGGCCCGCCGGGGCCTCGCCCACCAGCACGTGGGGTCGGTGCGCGCCGCCGGGCCCGACGCGGCGCTGGCCACGGCGCGGGACCTGTTCACACGCCGCGGCGAGCCGCTGTCGCTGTGGGTGGTCCGCTCCGACGCCGTGCACACGGCCTCCCCGGACGAACGCGATCCGTACTTCGCGGGCTCCGGCAAGCCCTACCGCCACCCCGAGCACTTCACGCCGCTGACCGAGAAAGGCCCCCGAGGTGACCACCACGCGTGACGACCCGGCAGTTCCCGCGGCGCCCGGCGCGGAAGGCGCCCCGGCCGCCGCGACCGGCACCACCGCCGACCTGGCCGTCCACCTCCTGCGCCTGGGCGACGACGCCCTGGTCCTCGGTCAGCGCCTCTGCCAGTGGATCACCCGCGCGCCCACCGTGGACGAGGACCTGGCCCTGTCCAACATCGCCCTCGACCTCATCGGGCACGCCCGCGTGCTGCTCACCCGCGCCGGCCGGCTCGACGGCAGCGGCCGCACCGAGGACGACCTCGCCTTCACCCGTTCGGAGCGCGAGTTCACCAACGTCCTGCTGACCGAGCTCCCCAACGGGGACTTCGCGACGACCGTGGCCCGTCAACTGGCCTACACCCACTACGCGGTCGCGTACTACCAGGCGCTGGCGGACTGCTCCGACGCCGAACTCGCCGCGTTCGGCGCCCGCGCCGCCAAGGAGGTCGCCTTCCACCGGCTGCACGCCGACCGGTGGACCCGGACGCTCGCGGGCGGCACGCGGGAGAGCGCCCGGCGCATGCAGCAGGGCCTGGACCGGGTGTGGCCCTACACCGCTGAGCTCTTCGACGAGGACGAGGTGGCCCGCCGCCTGTCCGCGTCCGGCACGGTCCCCTCCCCGGCGCTCGCGCGGACGGCCTGGCAGCGGACCGTCTCCGAGGTCGTCACGGGTGCGGGACTCACCCTGCCCGGCCCGTCCTGGTCGGCCCGGGGCGGGCGGTCCGGTCTGCACACCGAGGAGTTCGGACCGCTCATCGCCGAACTCCAGTCCGTGCACCGGCAGTTCCCGGGAGGTCGCTGGTGACCGCGTCTACGCCGTCCCCGCCCCGCTGCTCCGTCCAGGAGGTGCGCGAGCGGGTCGGGGCGCTGCCCGACCCGGAGCTGCCGGTGATCGGCCTCGGCGATCTCGGCGTGGTGGGCTCGGTCGGGCCGGGTGCGGACGGGGTGCTGGAGGTGGAGATCATGCCCACCTACCTCGGCTGCCCGGCGCTGCCCGAGATCACCGCCGCCGTACGGGACGTCCTGGCCGCCTGCGGTCACCCCGACGGCCGCGTGCGGCAGGTGCTGTCGCCGCCCTGGACCACGGACCGCATCACCCCCGAGGGCCGGCGCAGGCTCGCCGCACACGGCATCGCCCCGCCCGTCTCGCCGGTCCCGGACGGCCCGGTCCCCGTCGAGCTGGGCGGCGTGCCCTGCCCCCGCTGCGGTTCCCGGGCGACCCGTCCGCACAGCACCTTCGGGCCGTCGCGCTGCCAGTCGGTGCTGTGGTGCACGGCGTGCCGTGAGCCCTTCCCCCATCTGACCGCGCTGTGAGGCCCCGCGTGAACACCACCACAGCCCCGCCCACGACCACCCCGCTCGCGACCGCCCCGCCCGCGACCGCCCCGCCCACGCAGCCCGTTCCCTCCTGCCGGGGCGGCTTCCACTCGCTGCGTGTGGCCGGGCTCCGCCGCCCGACGGCCGACACGGTGGCCGTCACCCTCGAGGTGCCGGAAGCCCTGCGCGCCGTCTTCGCCCACCGCCCGGGCCAGCACGTCGTCGTCCGGCACCGTCACCCCGGCGGCGAACTGCGCCGCAGCTACTCGCTGTGCCCGCCCCCCGACGAGCCGGGGGCGCTGCGCCTCGTGATCAAACGCGGTGGCCCCGGCGGCTTCGGCGCGTATGCCACCAGCCGTCTCCGGACCGGCGACCGGCTCGAACTCTCCGCGCCCACCGGCTCCTTCGCCCTGCCGTGGCTCCCGCCCGGTGGCCACCACGTGCTCCTCGCGGGCGGCTCCGGCATCACCCCGCTGGCGCCGATGGCCGCCCACGCCCTGCGCCGGGACCCGGCCTGCCGGGTCAGCCTGATCCACTCCGTCCCCACCTCCGCCGACGCCCTGCTGGCCGACGAACTGGCTCATTTGAAGGACGAGTTCGTCGACCGGCTCACCGTCCTGCACGTCCTGACCCGGGAGGACCGGGGGAGCGCGGACGGGCCGCTCGCGCGACGGGTCGACGCGGCCGGGTTGCGCCACCTGCTGGCGGCCCTGGGCGCCCGGCCCGGCCCGGACACGGCGTTCGCCCTGTGCGGCCCGCCCGGGCTCCTGCACAGCGCGCGACGGGCCCTGGCGGACTGGGGAGCGGACCCGGCGCTCGTACGCTGGGAACTCTTCACGACGCCGTCGGCACCCCGCCCACGGCGCGAACCCCAGCCGCCGACGTCCGGACCGGTGCCCGCGGTGGGGGAGGCCCGGGTGAGCGCCCTGCTCGACGGGCGCCGCCGCGTCGCCGTCGTCCGGCCCGGGGACCTGTCCCTCCTCGACGCCCTGCTGCGCGCCCACCCCGACGTCCCCTACGCCTGCCGCGAGGGCGTGTGCGGCAGTTGCCGGGCCAAGGTCCTGTCCGGGCAGGTGGCGGCGGACGCCCAGCACGCCCTGGACGAGGGGGACCTCGCCGCCGGATACACGCTCGTCTGCCGGGCCCGCCCGAACACCCCCGAGGTCACCCTCGACTTCGACGCCTGAGGACCGCCCCCGGTCACGCCACCCACCACGAAGGAGACTCGCCTTGACCACCACCACCGCTCGTCACGAAGGGAAGACCGCCCTGGTCACCGGCGGCAGCCGGGGCATCGGCAGAGCCATCAGCCGCCGTCTCGCCCGGGAGGGCGCCCTGGTGGCGGTCCACTACGGCCACGACGAGGCGGCCGCCGAGCGCACCGTCAAGGAGATCGAGGCCGACGGCGGGCGTGCCTTCCCCGTGCACGCCGAACTGGGCGTGCCCGGCGACGCCGACACCCTGTGGGCCGCCTTCGACCGCGCCCTGGCCGCCCAAGAGGCCCCCGACGGCCTGGACATCCTGGTCAGCAACGCCGGCATCACCCTGCCGAAGCCGTTCGCGCAGGTCACCGAGGCCGACTACGACCGGGTCTTCGCCATCAACACCAAGGCGCCGTTCTTCGTCATCCAGCGAGGACTGGACCGGCTGCGCGACGGCGGGCGGATCATCACCGTCTCCTCCGTCGCGACCCGCGTCGCCTTCCCGCCGATCGTCTCGTACACCATGACCAAGGCCGCCCTCGACTACCTCACCCTCTCCCTCGCCCAGGAGCTGGGCTCCCGCGGCATCACCGTCAACGCCGTCGCCCCCGGCTACACCGAGACGGAGATCAATCCCACGCTCAGCATCCCGGAGATCCGCCGCAGGTACTCCGAGGCCTCCGTCTTCAAGCGGCTCGGCGACCCGGCGGACATCGCCGACGTCGTCTCCTTCGTCGCGAGCGACGACGCCCGCTGGGTGACCGGCCAGTGGATCGACGCCTCCGGCGGCGCCCACCTCGGTGTGTGACCCCGAGCCACCCGGCCCCGACCGGCCGGCTTCCCAAGGAGATGCGATGAACCACGGCACGTCCGCCCTCGACCATCCGGTGGACGACGACCTGACCCGCCCCTTCCCCGGCGCGAGCCCCTACGACACGTATGTGCACGCGTCCGTCCTCAACACGCTGCAGCACCCGCTCACCGAAGCCCCGGACGAGATGGGCTTCCTGGTCACCACCCAGGTGATGGAGCTGTGGTTCACCCTGATCGTGCACGAGTGGCGCACGGCCAAGGTGGCGTTCGCCAAGGACGACCCGGCCGCGGCCATGGACGCCCTCACCCGCAGCCGCCGCGCGCTGACGGCTCTCAACGGCGCCTGGGCGCCCATCGCCGCGCTGACCCCCGCCCAGTTCAACGGCTTCCGGGCCGCGTTCGGCCGGGCGTCCGGGTTCCAGTCGGCCATGTACCGGCACCTGGAGTTCCTCCTCGGCGACAAGTCCGCCGGACTGCTGCGCGCCCACCGCGGCGACCCGGCCGTACACGAGGCGCTGGGCGAGACCTACCGCGAACCGTCCCTCTACGACGAGGTGCTGGCCCACCTCCACCGCCAGGGACTGCCCGTTCCCCGGCATGTCCTCGAGCGGGACGTCACCCGCCCCTACACCTCCGACCCCGGGGTCGTGGCCACCTGGCGGCACGTCTACGCCGGACCGCAGCACCACCCCCACCTCGCGCTGGGCGAACTCCTCACCGACATCGCCGAACTGGTCACGCGCTGGCGGTTCGAGCACGTGTTGGTGGTGCGCCGCGCCATGGGCGCCAAGGCGGGCAGTGCCGGATCGGCCGGACTCGCCTGGCTGGAACGCCGCGCGGCCCGCCCGGTCTTCCCCGAACTGTGGGAGGTGCGCGGTGACCTCTAGGGCGATCTCCGCCTTCGCCGCCGAGGAGGAACGGCGGGTCCTGAGCCTGAAACCGGTGCTGGCGCCGGTGCACGGCCGCTACGGCGACCACCCCCACCAGTCCTACGACGCCTGGCCGTCCGGCGACCCCGACGCCCCGCTGGTCGTGCTGCTGCACGGCGGCTACTGGCGCTACGACCGCATGCACCTGACGCCGTTCGCGGCCTACCTGTCCCGGCAGGGCTTCGACGTCCTGCTGCCCGGCTTCCGCCGTTCCGGCGGCGCGGGGGGCTACCCCGAGACCTTCGACGACGTCGCCCGCATCGTCGACACCCTGCCCGGGGGGCGCCCGTACGTCCTCGCGGGCCACTGCTCCGGCGGGCACCTGGCGTTGTGGTGCGCCGCCCGCGGCCTGCTCCCCGAGGGCTCGCGCTGGCACACCCGCACCCTGCCGACGAGTGTGCTCGCCCTGGCGCCGATCACCGACCTGGCCGCCACCCGCCGCGACGACCTCAGCGACGGCGCCGCCCTCCAACTCCTGGGCGGGGAGGCCGTCTTCGCGGAGCGGCTGCCCGAGGTCGACCCGCTCACCCTGCTGCGCGACGCCGGCTCCACCGGTGTCCCCACCGTGCTGCTGCACGGGGCGGCGGACGAGGAGGTCCCGCTCACCCAGTTCGGCGACTACGCGGCCGTGCACCGCGACCTCAGGACGGTCGTCCTGCCCGGTACCGGCCATTACACCCTCATCGAGCCCGGAGCACCCGGCGCCCGCGCGGTCGCCGACACCCTCCGGGACATGGCGGCCGCCTTCCCCCGGAGGGACGCCGGCCGGGCGGGCGAGGAGGCCGCACACCGATGACCACCGCACTGTCCGCGCCGGCCGGCCTGCACGGGCGAGCCGCACAGCTCGACGCCGACGACCCCCTCGCCCCGCTCCGCGCGCGGTTCCTGCTGCCGCCCGGTGTCGTGTACCTCGACGGCAACTCCCTGGGCCCGCTGCCCGCGGCCGTGCCCGCGGCCCTCGACGACGCCGTGCGCCGCCAGTGGGGCACGGGGCTCATCGGCTCGTGGAACGCGGCCGGCTGGTGGCAGGCGCCCCTGCGGGTCGGGGACGCCGTCGGTGCCCTCATCGGCGCCGCCCCCGGGCAGACCGTCGTGGGCGACTCCACCAGCGTGCAGTTGTTCACCGCGCTCGACGCCGCGGCCGCGCTCCGCCCGGACCGTCCGCTCCTGGTCACCGACCCCGGGCACTTCCCCACCGACCGCTATCTGGCGGACGCGGTCGCCCGGCGCAGGAACCTGACCGTGCGGCGGGTGCCACCGGCCGCCCTGCCGTCGTTCCTCGCCGCCGAGGGCCACCGGGTCGCCGTCGTCAGCTACACGCCCGTCGACTTCCGCACCGGCGAGCTGCACGACCTGCGGGCGCTGACCCGGGCCGTCCACGACGCCGGGGCGCTGGCGCTCTGGGACCTGTGCCACGCGGCCGGCGCGCTTCCCCTGGACGTCGACGGGACCGGCGTCGACCTGGCCGTCGGCTGCGGCTACAAGTTCCTCTCCGGTGGCCCCGGCGCACCCGCCTTCCTGTACGTGGCGCGGCGCCATCACGCCGCGCTGGAGACGCCACTGCCCGGGTGGACCGGCCATGCCGACCCGTTCGCGCTCGGCGACGCGTACACGCCCGCCCCCGGCATCGCCCGCGCGCGGATCGGGACTCCGCCGATCCTGTCCCTGCTCGCCCTGGAGGCGGCCCTGACCGCCTTCGACGGCGTGGACATGCAGCAGGTCCGGGACAAGAGCCTGTCCCTGACGGGCTTCTTCCTGCGCTGCGCGGACGAGTTGCTGGCCCCCTCGGGCTTCACCTCCGTCACGCCGGCCGACCCGGGACGCCGCGGCAGCCAGGTCAGCCTCCGCCACCCGCACGCCCGCGGACTGGTGGCCGCCCTCGCCGAGCACGGCGTCGTCGCCGACATGCGCGCACCGGACCTGCTGCGCTTCGGCGTCAACGCGCTCTACACCAGCCACCGGGACATGCTCACCGCCGCCCTCCGCCTGCGCGACCTCACCCGGGACGCCGCCTACGACCCGGCACCACCGGCCGCGGGACCGGTGACCTGAGGGACGGGGTCACCGGCTCACCGGATGCCCGTCTGCTGCGGGGGGCCGTGACGGCGCAGCCCGTCCATCAGGAGGTCCAGCAGCCGGGCCATCCGGGTGTGGTGCTCGGGCGTCGTGGCGGCGAGGGACAGACCGCTGAGGCTGAAGAGCACGTCGTCCGGTTCGATGTCGTCGCGCACCCGCCCCGCCTCCCGGCCGGCGTCGAGCAACTCGGTGATCGCGGCGGTCAGCATGGCCCTGCTCCGGGAGAAGGGATCACTTCCGCCGGCGATGACGGCACGCAACGCCTCCGACATCCCGCGCTTGGTGGTCATGTAGCGGACGAAACCGTCCATCCAGGCGCGCAGCGCGGCGTCGGGTTCCTCGGTGCGCAGCAACTCCGAGGCGGACGAGCACAGTTTCTCCAGCTCGCTGCGGTAGACCGCCTCGACGAGTTCCTCGCGGGTGGCGAAATGGCGGTAGAGCGTGCCGATGCCCACCCCCGCCTCCTTGGCCACGGAGCCGAGCGTCACTGCGGTCCCGTCCTGGGCGAAGGCCCGGGCGGCCACCTCGATCAGTCGCTCGCGGTTGCGGCGCGCGTCGGCGCGCAGCGGCCGGGGGTCGGCGGTCACGGCTCATCCTCCTCTGGTTGCAAACGGAGCATCCTCCGTTTACTCTCGCTGTATGCGGAGGCTCCTCCGGTTCTCACTGTACCGGCCTCGCCGTCCTCCGCGCCCAGCTCCAGGCATGCAGCCAGACGGGACCCGCCATGAACCCCAGCACTTCCCCCACACGTCTCACCACCCCCTTCGATGCGGAGACCACCGCCGCGCAGGTCGTCCAGGGCGTCGACCTGACCGGCCGCCGCGCCGTCGTCACCGGCGGCGCCTCCGGCATCGGCGTGGAGACCGTGCGCGCCCTGGCCGCCGCGGGCGCGCAGGTCACCCTCGCCGTCCGCGACACCGCCGCCGGGCGGCGCACCGCCCAGGACGTCACCGCCACCACCGGCAACCGGGACGTCCGGGTCGCGGCCCTCGACCTGGCCGACCGGGCCTCCGTCGCCGCGTTCGTCGCCGCGTGGGACGGGCCCCTGCACATCCTGGTCAACAACGCCGGGGTGATGGCCTCCCCGGAGCTGCGCACTCCGGAGGGCTGGGAGCTCCAGTTCGCCACCAACCACCTCGGGCACTTCGCCCTGGCCACCGGCCTGCACCCGGCCCTGGCCCGGGACGGCGCCCGTGTCGTGGCCGTCAGCTCCAGCGCCCACCACCGCTCCGGCGTCGTCTTCGACGACATCCACTTCCGCGAGCGCCCCTACGAACCCTGGTCCGCCTACGGCCAGTCGAAGACGGCCAACGTCCTGTTCGCGGTCGAGGGCGCCGTGCGCTGGGCGGCGGACGGCATCACCGTCAACGCGCTCATGCCCGGCGGGATCCGCACCAACCTCCAGCGGCACGTCACCGAGGAGGAGCTCGCCCGGCTGCGCGCCCAGGCCGCGGGAGGTGCGGAGCTGCGCTGGAAGACGACGGAGCAGGGCGCCGCGACCTCCGTGCTGCTGGCGGCGTCGCCGCTGCTGGACGGTGTCAGCGGGCGCTACTTCGAGGACTGCAACGAGGCGGTCCGCGGACAGCTCGGCGCCCGCACCGGCGTCGCCGACCACGCCCTGGACCCCGAGGCGGCCGCGCGGCTGTGGCAGGTTTCCGAGCAGACCCTGGGCACACGCGACTGACCCCAGGGGGGCGACCGTTGCCGTACGCGACCCCGCTCCGGCGCCGCGGACCGTGATACCGGTCCGCGGCGCCCGCGTGTGGGACGGGGGCGTGCTGCGGCCCGGTCGCGCCGCCCGCTGAACCGCGGCTGCGGGAGCGGCGGTCGAGGGTCAGGAGGACTCGCGCACCACCAGTTCCGTCGGCAGGGTGATCTGCCGGCGGTCCGCGCCCTGCCGCGTGATGTCGGCGAGGATGCGGGCCATCGTCCGGCCCAGTTCCTCCACCGGCTGACGCACGGTCGTCAACGGGGGGTTGGTGTGGCGGGCGAGGACGGAGTCCTCGAACCCGACGACGGCCACGTCCTCCGGCACCCGTCGCCTCCACCGGCGCAGCTCGGCCAGGGCGCCGACCGCCATGAGGTCGGAGGCGGCGAAGACGGCGTCCAGGTCGGGGACGCGTTCAAGAAGCAAACGCATGGCGCGAGCACCCCCCTCCTCGGTGAAGTCGCCCGTCTCGACGAGGAGGTCCGGCGCGGCGGCGCCCGCCTCCCGGTGTGCGGCGCGCCATCCGGCGAGCCGGCTGCGGCCCACGTCCATGTCCAGCGGGCCGGTGATCGTGGCCACCCGCCGCCGTCCGCGTCCCAGCAGGTGCCGCACGGCCTCCGCGGCGCCGCCGGCGTTGTCCGCGTTGACGTAGCTCAGCTGCTCGCCCGCGTCACGGCGGCCGGCCAGGACGGTGGGCAGCCCCATCTCCTCCAGCATGCCCGGCAGCCGGTCCCCGGAGTGCACGGAGACCAGCAGCACACCGTCCACACGGCGGGTCGCCACCGACTCGGCCAGCTGGTCGCGTTCGGCCTCGTCGCGCACGAGCACGAGCTGCAACTGGGTGCGGCTCTCCGCGCACGCGCCGCTGACACCACGGATGATCGCGGCGAAGAACGGCTCCGAGCCGAGCCGGCTCTCCGACTCGGGGATCACCAGGGCCACGGCGTCGGTGCGGTTGGTCACCAGGCCGCGGGCGACGGAGTTCGGGACGTAGTTGAGCTCCTTGATCGCCGCGAGCACCCGGGCGCGGGCGTCGGCGCTGACCAGGTCCGAGCCGTTGACGACACGGGAGACCGTCGTGCGGCCCACGCCGGCGCGGGCGGCGACCGTTTTGATCGTTGGACGGCGGTTGCCGGTCATGTGCTCCCCCCTCGGCGCCGCGGCGGCAGATGCCGCGGAGGTGACCTGCGCAATTCTTGCAGATCCGGGCGCCGCCGGGGCACTGCCCGAGCGAGCGGCCCATCAGCTCACCGCAGCCTGCGCGGCAACGAGTTGTGTTCAAGTCATTGACAGATCGGTCCGCCCGTACGAGTCTTCGAGGCGCCCCGGTGGGAACGTGCCCACCCAAGAGTGGGCACGTTCCCACCCTGACAAACCATCCCGAACTCAGCGCTGCGGCCATGCCCGCGGCCAGCGCAGCACTCGTCGCCGTCGACGGGGCGGCGCCGTCGCTAGGAGGACACCCATGAGCACTTCCGGTTCGTTGCGCAGAAAGGCGGTGGCGGCGGCCGCGACCGCCGGCGCGCTGGCGCTCGTGGTCGGCTGCGGCGGCAGCGACGACTCCGCCACCGGCGGCGGCAAGAAGGACGGCAAGGTCACCATCACCATGGGCCTGTACGGGGTGATGGGCCTCAAGGAGACCGGCCTTCTCGAGCAGTACGAGAAGGAGAACCCCGACGTCGACATCAAGGCCGAGATCGCCGGCGACGAGCAGACGTACTACACCGCCCTGCAGACCAGGCTCGCCGCCGGCAAGGGCCTGAAGGACATCCAGGGCATCGAGATCGGCCGGGCCAAGGAGATCACGGAGACACAGGCGGACAAGTTCGCCGACTTCTCCGGGACGGAGGGCACCGACCACTTCCTGCCGTGGAAGGAATCGCAGATCAGCACCGGCGACGGCAAGGTGCTCGGCCTCGGCACCGACATCGGCCCGATGGCCGTCTGCTACCGCAAGGACTACTTCGAGAAGGCCGGCCTGCCCACCGAACGCGACGAGGTCGCCAAGCTCTGGGAAGGCGACTGGAAGAAGTACGTCGAGGTAGGCCGCACCTTCAAGAAGGACTTCAAGGGCGACGGCGTCGCCTACATGGACGCGGCCAGCGGCCTGTTCAACGCCATGATCTACGGCAACTCCGAGCAGTTCTACGACGAGAAGGGTGAGCTGATCTACGACAGCAACCCGGCCGTCAAGCAGGCGTGGGCACTGGCCGCCGACGCGGCGGAGGACGGCCTGTCGGCCAAGCTCCGCCAGTTCCAGCCGGGTTGGGACCCCGGTCTGGCCAACGGCACGTTCGCCACGGCCGTGTGCCCGGCCTGGATGCTGAGCCACATCAGTGAGAAGGCCGGACCGGCGAACAAGGGCAAGTGGGACGTGGCCAAGGCCCCGAAGGGCGCCAACTGGGGCGGGTCCTTCCTCGGCGTCGTCGAGCAGAGCCCCGTCAAGGAGGAGGCCAAGAAGCTCGTCGCCTGGCTGACCGCCCCCGAGCAGCAGGCCCACATCTTCAAGGAGATCGGCAACATCCCCTCCTCGCGCCAGGCGCTGGACAGCCCCGAGGTGAAGGACGCCAAGTCGGAGTACTTCAGCGGCGCGCCCATCGGCCGGATCTTCGGCGCCGCGGCCCAGGAGATCCCCGACAAGCAGGTGCTCGGCCGCAAGGACGGCACGATCAAGGACACCTTCTCCCAGGGCCTGACGCTGATCGAGCAGCAGGGCACGGATCGGGACAAGGCGTGGGAGACCACCGCGGAGCGCATCGAGAAGGCGGTCGGCTGACCCCCGGCCCCCGCGGCCGTCCGGGCCCGCCCGCCGCGGCCGGGCCCGGACGGCCGGCTCACCCAACCGCTCTCAGGAAGGAAGTCCGGTGGCCATCTCCACCACCAAGGCCCTGACCGGGGACGAGCCCGCGGGGCCGCCCCCGGAGGAGGGCACCGCCCGGCGGCGCGGCGCGCTCCTGCACCGGCTCGACATCAAGGGCGCCCCGTACGTCTTCGTCGCGCCGTTCTTCGTGGTCTTCGCCGCGTTCAGCTTCTACCCCCTCGTCTACACGTCCTGGATCTCCCTGCACGACGTCGAACTGGCCACCCTCGATGTCATGGAGTGGGTGGCCTTCGACAACTACGTCGAGCTGTGGGGCGACTCCCGGTTCTGGAACGCGCTGCAGAACACGATCACCATCGGCGTGATCTCCACGGTGCCGCAGTTGCTGATGGCCCTCGGCCTGGCGCACCTGCTCAACTACCGGATGCGCGGCTCGCTGTTCTTCCGCGTGGCCTCACTGGTGCCCTACGCCACGTCGGTCGCCGCGGCCGCCCTCGTCTTCACCATGATCTTCGAGCGCGACTTCGGCATGATCAACTGGGCGCTGGGCTCGGTCGGGATCGACCCGGTGGACTGGGAGGCCGACAAGTGGCCCGCCCAGGTGGCCATCTCCACCATCGTGATCTGGCGCTGGACCGGCTACAACGCGCTGCTCTACCTGGCCGCCATGCAGGCCATCCCCGCCGACCGCTACGAGGCCGCCTCGCTCGACGGCGCCTCCCGGTGGCAGCAGTTCACCCATGTCACGGTCCCCGGGATCCGTTCCACGATCGTCTTCACCATCGTGCTCTCCACGATCGGCGCCACGCAGCTGTTCGGTGAGCCGCTGATCTTCGGCCAGGGGCCCAACGGCGTGAGCGGCGGCGCGGACAACCAGTACCAGACCCTGGGCCTGCTGCTGTACGAGGAGGGCTGGAAGAACTACCAGATGGGCCGTTCCGCCACCGTCGCCTGGGCCATGTTCCTGCTGCTCCTCCTCGTCTTCCTCGTCCAGCGCGTCGTCAAGCGCGCCCGCTCCCGCACGTCCTGACCCGGAGTCACCATGACCACTCACAGTCTCCCGGCCCGGACGGACACCGCGGGCCCGGCCTCACCCGAGAAGACCGTCGGCCGCGGGGGCCGCCGGCTGCTGCGCCAGCGGGCCGGCCGCCAGCACCACGCCGGCCCCCTCACCTACGTCCTGCTCGCCGTCATGGCCGTGCTGTCGATCTTCCCGCTGTACTGGACGATGGTCGCCGCCTCCACGGACAACACCCGGGTCAGCCAGACCCCGCCGCCGTTTCTGCCCGGACCGAACCTGTTCAGCAACCTCGCCCGCGCCTGGGACGAGGCGGCGATGGGCAAGGCGATGATCAACAGCCTCATCGTGGCCGGGGTGATCGCCCTGTCCACGGTGCTGTTCGCGACACTCGCCGGATTCGCCTTCGCCAAACTGCGGTTCAAGGGGCGCAACGCCCTGCTCATGCTGGTCATCGGCACCATGCTCGTGCCGCCGCAGCTCGGCGTCGTACCGCTGTTCATGATGATGGCCGAACTCGGCTGGTCGCAGCAGCTGCCCGCCGTCATCTTCCCGACGCTGGTGAGCGCGGTGGGTGTGTTCTTCATGCGGCAGTACCTGTCGGAGGCCCTGCCGGACGAACTCGTCGAGGCCGGGCGGGTGGACGGGGCGCACTCGCTGCGGATCTTCTGGAGCATCGTGCTGCCCGTCGCCCGCCCCGCGATGGCCGTCCTGTTCATGATCACGTTCGTGCACGCCTGGAACGACTTCTTCTGGCCGTTCGTGGTCCTCGACATGACCAACCCGACGGTCCCCGTCGCCCTCACCCAGCTCAGCGCGGGCTACGTCCGCGACCAGTCGCTGATCATGGCCGGCGCCCTGCTCGGCACGCTGCCGCTCCTGGCGATGTTCATCGTCTTCGGCCGCCAGATCGTCAGCGGCATCATGGCGGGCGCGGTCAAGGGCTGAGCCACCGCCCACGCGGCCGGGCCGCCGCCCGGACGGTCCCGTCCGGCTTCCCGCGCCCGTCACCCCCTCCCGCCCCGGCTCCTCGCGCCCGTCGCACACCCCACCTCGAAAGGACTTACGTGGTCACCGCAGCACAGCAGACCGCGTCCGCCCCGGACGCCGCCCGCACCTTCCCCAAGGGCTTCCTCTGGGGCTCCGCCACCGCCTCCTACCAGATCGAAGGAGCAGCCGCCGAGGACGGCAGGACCCCGTCCATCTGGGACACCTACGCCCGCACACCCGGCCGGGTCCGCAACGGCGACACCGGCGACACGGCCACCGACCACTACCACCGCCGACGCGAGGACGTCGCCCTCATGGCCGAACTCGGCCTGGGCGCCTACCGCTTCTCCCTGGCCTGGCCCCGCATCCAGCCCACCGGCCGCGGCCCCGCCGTGCAGAAGGGCCTGGACTTCTACCGGCGCCTCGTGGACGACCTGCTCGACAAGGGCATCCAGCCCGTCGCCACCCTCTACCACTGGGACCTCCCCCAGGAACTGGAGGACGCGGGCGGCTGGCCCGAGCGGGCCACGGCCGAGCGGTTCGCCGAGTACGCGGCCCTCGCGGCGGACGCCCTCGGCGACCGCGTGAAGACCTGGACCACGCTCAACGAGCCCTGGTGCAGCGCCTTCCTCGGCTACGGCTCCGGTGTGCACGCCCCCGGCCGCACCGACCCGGTCGCCGCCCTGCGCGCCGCGCACCACCTCAACCTGGCCCACGGCCTCGCCGCCCAGGCGCTGCGCGACCGTCTGCGCGCCGACGCCCAGGTCTCGGTCACCCTCAACATCCACCACGTGCGTCCGCTCACCGCCTCGGACGGCGACGCGGACGCGGTCCGCCGGATCGACGCGCTCGCCAACCGCGTGTTCACCGGCCCGATGCTGAACGGCGCCTACCCGGAGGACCTGTTCAAGGACACCGCCGCACTGACCGACTGGGCCTTCGTCCAGGACGGCGACCTGACGCGGATCCACCAGCCGCTGGACTTCCTCGGCGTCAACTACTACACCCCCACCGTGGTCTCCGAGGCCGACGGCAGCGGCACCCACACCTCCGACGGGCACGGCAGAAGCGCCCACAGCCCGTGGCCGGGAGCCGACCGGGTCGCCTTCCACCAGCCGCCCGGTGACACCACCGCGATGGGCTGGGCCGTCGACCCCAGCGGCCTGTACGACCTGCTGCGCCGGCTCAGCGCCGACTTCCCGCGGCTGCCGCTGGTCATCACGGAGAACGGCGCGGCCTTCGACGACTACGCCGACCCCGAGGGGCGGGTCAACGACCCCGCCCGGATCGCCTACGTGCGCGGCCATCTGGCCGCCGTCCACCAGGCGATCCTGGACGGCTCGGACGTGCGCGGCTACTTCCTGTGGTCCCTGCTGGACAACTTCGAATGGGCCCACGGCTACAGCAAGCGCTTCGGCGCGGTGTACGTCGACTACCCGACCGGCACGCGTATCCCGAAGGCCAGCGCCCGCTGGTATGCCGAGGTGGCCCGCACCGGCGTCCTCCCGGGCGCCTGACGGACCGGTGCGGCGGCCCGACCCCGCGTGACGCCGCACCGAGCACCCCGCCCCCGCCCCCCCGCGACCGCGGGGAACCGGGGGCGGGGTCGTGCCGGGGGCGGGGTCGTGCCGTGGGCGACAGCCACCCGCGCACGGCACGAGGCGCGCGCGGCTAGAAGGTCAGGTTCCAGGTGTCGATGCGGCCGGTGTCCCGGGTGGCGATGTCACGCACCCGCAGCTTCCACGTGCCGGAGGCGGTCTCCGAGGAGGCGTCGACCGTGTACGTCTTCACCACGTCGTCACCGCTGTCACCGTCGGCGAAGTCCTCCAGGAGGTGGACGGACCCGTCCGGGGCGACGAGCGAGAGCACCAGGTCACCGCGGTAGGTGTGCTTGACGTCGACACCCACCTTCAGCGCGGCCGGGGCGTTGCCCGTCAGGCCGGTCACCGATATCGGCGACTCCACGGTGGCGTTGTCGGTGACGGCGACGTCGGCGGTGTTCTCGAAGTAGCGGCCCGGCTGCGGTGTCGTTCCGCCGACGGCCTTCAGCGCGTCGACCTGGCCCTCGCCGAAGAACGCGTTCTTCGCCGTGGTGCCGGTGCAGCGGCTGTCGGACGGGCAGGCCGTGTCCGTGGCCTGGGTGCCCAGCCGCTCACGGAGCTGAGCCGGGGTGGCCGACGGGTCGGCGCTCTTCAGCAGCGCGGCGACACCGGTGACATGCGGTGAGGCCATCGACGTGCCGTTCATGTTGCCGTACTTGCCGCCCGGCAGGGTGGAGTAGACGCCGTAGGCTCCGTCGCCGCCCGGCGCCGCGACGTCGATGACGTCCCGGCCGTAGTTGGAGTAGGACGCCTTGATGTTCCCGTTGCCCATCGCCGCGACGGTCACGACGCCCGGCAGTTCCGTCGGGATGTCGACGCAGGCGTTGGTGAGGGTGCGGTTGACGGGGGTCGAGTCGTTCGGGCTGGAGCTGTCCGAACGTTTGTCGGCCAGGTTGTAGTCGGAGTTGCCGGCCGCGGCGACCTGGAGGGAGCCCTTGCCCTCCGCGTACTCCTGGGCCCGGCGCACCCCCTCGATGATGGCCGCCTGGTCCGGGTCGTCGGGGCAGTTGAACATCCACGGGTCGGTGTAATAGCTGTTGTTGGTGACGTCGAAGCCGTGGTCACCGGCCCACATGAAGCCGCAGATCGTGTTCTCGGCGAAGAACATGCTGGTGCCCGGCTCCGCGATGCGCACCGACGCGATGGTGACGCCCGGTGCGACGCCGACCACGCCCTTGCCGTTCTTCGCGGCGGCGATGGTGCCCGCCACATGGGTGCCGTGGGTGCCGACGTCACGCCATGCCCCGGAGCGGGTGTCGGCCTTGCCGTAGGCGCAGGAGGCGGAGTCGGCGGCGTCGAAGTTGGGCGCGAGGTCCTGGTGCCGGTCGTCCACTCCGGTGTCCAGGACGCCGACCTTGACCGACGGCGAGCCGGTGCTGACGGCCCAGGCCTTGTCGGCGTTGATCCGGGTCATGTCCCACCGCGCGGTCTCGGTGAGGGTGGTGGCCGACTGCGGGGGAGTGCTCGGCAGGGTGGGGGAGTAGGCGTCCGCGGGGACGTCCGAGGTGCGGGTCGCGCCGACCTTCTGCACGCCCGCGACGGAGCGCATGGCGGTCGCGAAGCCGGCGGAGGCGGAGTGGGCGACCACGACACCGATCGCGTCGTAGGACGCGAAGACCGAGCCGCCGTTGGCGGATACGGCGTTGCGGGCGGCCGCCGTGTCACCGGGCGTGGTGACGACCAGGTAGGACCTGGTCCCGGCGACCCAGCCGGCGGCGGTCTGGGCGGTGGTGGCGGTGCGGGACTCGGCGCGGGCCGCGGCCGGTCCCGGCGGGAGCCCGGTGCCGGTGCCGGCGGCGCCGGCGGGCGTGGCCAGCGCGAGGGCCGCTCCGACGGCGGCGACGGACAGCAGCGACCGTCTGAGACGGCGCGGTGATGTGCGGGGGGTTGTCACAGCATCCTCCGGGAGCCCGGGGCAGAGGGTGGCGCCGGCCGGGCCGTGGGTCGAATGGGTCGACGCAACATTTCAGATGAGGGCATGACAAGGGAAGGGGCTGCGGGGCACTGATCGTCGCGAGCGGACAAGTAGAGGGCCGGGCTCCGCATCGCGGGCACGGCCGGGACCGCGCCCGGCGACTCGCGGGCCGGTGCCGAGCCCTCCAGGCGGCCGCGCCCCTACGGCCTCTCCGTCAGCCGGACGAGGGCCAGGAGCGCCGGCACCGGCAGCGCCGTCTCGTCCGGGTGGCACAGGCCCCGCTCCGGGTGGACCGTGTACCGGTTGCAGCGCCCCACGCGCCACCGGGTGAGGAAACCGGCGCGCTCGAGGTCGGCGAGGACGCGGTGTGCGGCGCGTTCGGTGATGCCGCTCGTGTGCGCGATGTCCCGGACGCGTGCGTCGGGCATCGCGGCGACGGCGGCGAGTACCCGGGCATGCGAGGTCACGAAGGACCAGCCGGCCCGCCTGCCCACCACGCCTCCACCCGATCCGGGAATCCGGCGCCGATCGGCGCCGCTGCCTCCCTCTTCCGGCCACACCCGCTGCGCGGATGCACCGGACCGCATCCGGTCCCGCTCGCTCAGGTGCCCTGGGCGGGCTGGATGCTGTCGCCGCGGTTGTTGATCGCCAGGTACGTGCCGATCCGGCGGAAGTCGTTGATCACCCCGAAGAAGCTCTTGTCCGTCGGCAGGAGTGCCTGGAGAGCCGCCTGGTCCGCAAGGCTCGCACGGAGCAGGTCCTTGTAGGCGTTGTAGACCTTCGCCGTGTAGGTGGGCTCCTTCGCCGCGTTCATGCGGTAGTCGTTCGTGATCGCGATGGACGCGAGGTCCATCAAATAGCAGTCGAAAAGTTCGGTGACGTCCGCGGCTCTCGCCCCCTCTTCCCCCGCCTGAGCCTGCCTCGCGAGGATCCCGGCCATCCCGACGACGATCTCGCGGTAGATCCGGTGCCTCGTACTGCTGGGGAAGGCCGCCATGATGTGGTCGGCCTGCCCGGCGCCCCGGGTGCTCATCGTGCGCGGCTCGGCCAGATCCGCAAGGCCCGGCACCGGCAGCGGAATGTCCTGGAACATCGACTCCTCGTCGGGGATGCCGGTGTCGCGGGAGGCCAGGGGGTGCAGGCCGATCTCGTGGGCCAGCATGCCCATGATGTAGCCGATGTCGTACTTCTCGAAGTAGTAGCTGGCGAGGTTGATCTGCACGCCTTCGGCGCCCAGGTCACGGACGTCGGCCGGGGTCTCGGTCGTGCGCAGGTGCAGGGTGATCCGCACGGGGCGGTCGCCGACGTAGGACCGGATCACCGGGTGGTCGCCGAGCAACTCGATGATCCTGACCGCCTTGTCGCGGTACCTCTCGTTCGTGTGCTTGAGGTTGGTGAACTCGAAGTTCCCCGACCTGAACGGCGTGGGCGCCTGCGCGGCGGCCGGTGCCGGGTCCGCGCTGCGCGGCATGAGGGCCGGGACCTCGGTGGGGGGTGTGCCGTCGGGGGTGGCCTCCGCCGCGGGCAGGGACACCGGGTCGACCCACACGGAGGTGCGCGGCACCGGCGGGGTGCCGGTGCGCGCCTCCGCCCACGTCGGATCGGCGCCCTGCGCGCCCTGCGGGGACCGCGGCGTCACGTCACCGACCTGCGCCTGCAACAGGGCCAGATGCCGGCCCCGGAGACCGGCGGCGGGGAGAGAGGCGTCCTCGGGGGCCTCGTCCAGTGCGCCGAGGAGGCTGCCGGGCACGTGGGGGCGGTGCGGGGTGCCGGCGTCGCGGTACTCGTCGCGCAGGCCGAGCTGGTGGCTGAGTTCGTGCACGAGCTGCGCGGGTTCGGCGTCCGTCCACCAGGTGTTCTGGTCCATGGCCCGGTCGCGGCCGGTCAGTTCGACCGTCAGGTGAGGGGCTGCGGCGCCCGGTGCGGCCGGATCGACGTGTTCCACCGTGACGTGCAGCCGGTCGCCGTTCGGGAGCAGATGGCCGGGCGAGTTGAGGAGGTGGTGCACGCCCCACTGGAGCCGGTCGAGGACGCGTGCCCTCTGCTCGTGGGTGCCGCGCAGGGCGACGCGGACCGTCAGGTCGGTGACCGGCTCGCCGTCGTAGGTGAAGCGCCGTGCGTCGAAACCCGAGCGGACGACGAACCGGGGGCGGTGGTCTAGAGGTGTCCGGCCCGCCTGCGGTGCGGACGCCCGGTGCGGTCGCGGCGCGGTGCCACCCGTGGCGGGCAGCCCGGGCCGGGCCTCGCCCGTGGTGCCGCCGCCCGGTTCCGAGGGCCGGGCCTGGATGCTGTCGCCCTGGTTGTTGAAGGCGAAGCTGGCCCCGAGCCCGAGGAAGTTGTTGGTGACGTTGTACCAGCTCTTGTCCGGGGGCAGCAGCCGTCGCACGGGACTGTCGGGCGCCAGCCGCGCGGCGAACTGCTCCTTGTAGGCGTTGTAGACCTTCGCCGTGTAACGGGGTTCCCACGCCGCGTCCTTGCGCCGGTCGTTGGTGACGGCGATCGTGGCGAGGTCCATCAGGTAGGTGTCGACGAGGTCCGTGACGTCCTTGCTCCTGGCGCCCTCCTCGCCGGCCCGTGCGTCCTCGTCGAGGATCCGGGCCATGTCGACGACGATGTCGCGGTAGATGCGGTGCCGGGTGCTGCTGGGGAAGGCGGCCATGATGTGGTCGGCCTGGCCGGCGCCCTCGGTGTTCATGGTGCGCGGGTTCTTCAGATCGCTCAGTCCGGGGACGGTGAGGGGGACGCCCTGGAACATGGCCTCCTCGTCGGGGATGCCGGTGTCGCGGGAGGCGAGGGGGTGCAGGCCGATCTCGTGGGCGAGCATGCCCATGATGTAGCCGGTGTCGTACTTCTCGAAGTAGTAGCTGGCGAGGTTGATGTCGACGCCGTCGTCGCCGCGGTCGATGACGTCGGCGGGTGTCTCGGTGGTGCGCAGGTGCAGCGTGATACGGACCGTGCGACCGCCCACGTAGTCCCGGATCGTGGCGTGCCGGCGGAGCAGATCGATGATGCGGATCGCCTTGTCGCGGTACCTCTCGTCCGTGTGCTTGAGGTTGGTGAACTCGAAGTTGCCCGACGTGAACAGCGCGAACACCGGTTCCGGGGCCGGGGGTGCGGAGTTCGGGGACTGCGGCATACGCGGTGGGACGGCCGCTGCCGCCTCGTCGCCCGCTCGGGGCAGTCGAGGGCGGGCCTCACCCGGAGGAGCCGGGGTGTGACTGTGCTGCGCGGGTCGCTGGATGCTGTCACCGCGGTTGTTGGTGCCGACGGCGGTGGCCAGTTGGGCGAAGTCACCGAGCACGCCGAACCTGCCCTTGTCGGCGGGCAGCAGGGCCCGGACGGGGCTGTCCTGCGGGAGGCGCTGGAGCAGCTGCTCCTTGTACGCGTTGTAGACGCGGGCCGTGTAGGCGGGGTCCAGGATCGCCTTCGCCCGGTGGTCGTTCGTCACCGCGATGGAGGCCAGGTCCATGAGATACGTGTCGATCAGGTCGGTGACGTCCTTCGCCTTCGCTCCCGGCACGCCCACCTGCGCGCGGTGGGCCAGGACCTGGGCCATCTCGACGACGATGTCGCGGTAGATCCCGTGGCGGACGGTGTGCGGGAAGGCGGCCATCACGTGGTCCTCCTGGCCGGCGCCCTCGGTGTTCATGAACCGTGGGGTCTTCAGCGACTCCAGCCCCGGGACCGGCAGGGGCATGCCGCGGTAGAGATCCTCCTCCTCGGGGATGCGGGTGTCGCGGGAGGCGAGGGGGTGCAGGCCGATCTCGTGGGCGAGCATGCCCATGATGTAGCCGGTGTCGTACTTCTCGAAG
Organism: Streptomyces sp. NPDC053665; assembly: GCF_055585285.1. NCBI lineage: Bacteria > Bacillati > Actinomycetota > Actinomycetes > Kitasatosporales > Streptomycetaceae > Streptomyces > Streptomyces sp. NPDC053665. The sequence goes on along the minus strand of NZ_JBVJKK010000001.1, from coordinate 100,310 downwards.
TAGTAGCTGGCGAGGTTGATGTCGACGCCGTCGTCGCCGCGGTCGATGACGTCGGCGGGTGTCTCGGTGGTGCGCAGGTGCAGGGTGATGCGGACGGTTCGGTCGCCCGTGTAGTTCTTGATGGTGGGGTGTTCGTCGAGCAGTTCGATGATCCGGACGGCCTTGTCGAGGTAGTCGTCCGTCTGGTTGAGGTTGGTGAACTCGTAGGTGCCCAGCTTGAAGGGCACCGGCGCGGGCGCATCCGGCGTCGCGGCCGCGTCCTGCGGCATGAGGGCGGCGACATCGGCGTGTGCGGTGCCGTCGGCCGGCCGGGGCAGCGAGACCGGGTCGACCCAGACGGATGCGCGGGGTTCGGGGACGGCGGCGCTCCGGGCCGCCGTCCAGTCGTGGCCGTCGTGCGTACCGTCGTGCGGGAGCGGTGGCGGGGTCAGCTCGCCGACGAGGGCGCCGAGGAGCGCCAGGTGCCGGTCGCGCAGGCCGGCGGGAGCGAGTGAGGTGTCCTCGGGAGCCTCGTCGAGACCGCCGAGCAGGCTGCCGAGGACGTGGGGGCGGTGCGGGGTGCCGGCGTCGCGGTACTCGTCGCGCAGGCCGAGTTGGTGCGTGAGTTCGTGCACCAGCTGCACCGGGGCGGCGTCGGCCCACCAGGTGACCTGGTCCATGGCCCGGTCGCGGCCCGTCAGGTCCACGGTCAGGTGCGGGGCGCCGCCCTCCGTGTCGGTGGCGCCGACGAGTTCCACGGTGACGTGCAGCCGGTCGCCGTTGGGGAGGCGGTAGGCGGGAGCGTTGAGGAACTCCTCGACCCCGCCACTGAGTTGGGCGAACACGCGGGCGGTCTGCTCGTCCGTGCCGCGCAGGGCGACGCGGACGGTCAGGTCGGTGACCGGCTCACCGCCGTACCGGAACCGGCGTGCGTCGAAGCCCGAGCGGACCACGAAGCGGGGGCGGCGGTCGACGGTGCCCCGCGGCCCTGGAGTGCCCGGCACGGGTGACGGCGGCGCCGTCTCGGGGCGGCTCTCGGGCAGCCGGGGGCGCGCCTCCTCGGAGGTGGGGCCGGGGCTGGTGACGCCGGTGGTGGTCGGTGCCGGGGCGGCGGGCCGCTGGATGCTGTCGCCGCGGTTGTTGGTCGCGATACTGGTGGCCAGCTGGGTGAACGACCTCGCGACGCCGAACAGCGTCTTGTTCGACGGCAGCAGGTTCCGCAGCGCGGTGTTCTCACCCAGTTGCGCGGCGAGCAGCTCCTTGTAGGCGTTGTACACCCTGGCCGTGTAGTTGGGTTCCTTGACCGCGTTGAGCCGGTGGTCGCCGGTGACGGCGATGGAGGCGACGTCCATCAGGTAGGTGTCGAACAGGTCGGTGACGTCCTGGGTCTTCGCTCCCGGAACGCCCACCCGGGCCCGGTGCGCGAGGATCCGGGCCATGTCGATGACGATGTCGCGGTAGATGCGGTGCCGGGTGCTGCTGGGGAAGGCGGCCATGATGTGGTCGGCCTGGCCCGCGCCTTCGGTGTTCATGGTGCGCGGGTTCTTCAGGTCGCTCAGTCCGGGGACGGTGAGGGGGACGCCCTGGAACATGGCCTCCTCGTCGGGGATGGCGGTGTCGCGGGAGGCGAGGGGGTGCAGGCCGATCTCGTGGGCGAGCATGCCCATGATGTAGCCGGTGTCGTACTTCTCGAAGTAGTAGCTGGCGAGGTTGATGTCGACGCCGTCGTCGCCGCGGTCGATGACGTCGGCGGGTGTCTCGGTGGTGCGCAGGTGCAGGGTGATGCGGACGGTTCGGTCGCCCGTGTAGTTCTTGATGGTGGGGTGTTCGTCGAGCAGTTCGATGATCCGGACGGCCTTGTCGACGTAGTCGTCCGTCTGGTTGAGGTTGGTGAACTCGTAGGTGCCCAGCTTGAAGGTGCGCAGGACCGGCTGCGGGGCCGCGGGCTGCGTGCCCGTGCCGGTGTCGTCGCCCGACAGTGTGCTCAGCTCGTAGGCCTCGTCCTGCTGGGGCAGGAGCGGGACGAAGTCGCCGCCCCGGCGGCGCAGCCGCAGATGGGGGCCGTCGGCGGCAGGTCCCGCGTAGGTGTGTGCGGTGCCGTTCTCCTCGATCAGGGTGACCGTGGTGCCCGTCGCGGAGGCGGCCCACTCGGCCACCGCGCGATCGGCCTCCGGGCCCCAGGGAGCGTCCGCGAGATGACGGCGCAGGTGCCCCTCGAGAGCCTCCTGGCTCGGCTCGGGCGCCCCCGGCCGCCTGCGGAGGGGAGGGGGCGAGAAGAGGGCGTCGCGCTCGGCGGCCGTCCCCGGGAGGCCGTTCAGCCGCATCAGCTGCGCCGGCGGGAGCCCGGCGCGGGTGCGCAGGCGCGCCGCCTCACGGGGGTGCAGTCCGGGCTGTGCGGCCGCTTGGCGCAGGGCCGTGGACAACGCGCCGAAGAATGCGTTGCCGCGGCCGGTCGGGGTGCCCTGGGTGTAGGTGGCGCCGTCGGGCGCGGTGAGGACGCCGTTCCGGTCGAGGCGGTACCGCGGGCCAGTGCCACCGGTCGGCGGCGACCAGGGCGGTGAGGTGTGGCTCGGACGCGGGGCCTGCTGCCGGCCGGGCGTGCCACTGCGGTGCGCGGACGTCGTGCCGAGGGTTCCGGCCTGCCCGGCCGCCGTGGGGTCGGTGGGCCGCGGAAGAGGGGCGGCCGGAGGGGGCGGGGTGCCCGGCGGGAGCGCGGCGTGGAAGAAGCCGCCGGCGGTGAAGAGGACGGGGTCGGTGGCCGGCCGCACGGCGGCCGGGTCACCGCCGTGCGGGAGGAAGAGCTGGCTGCGGCCCTCCCCGGTGACCACGGTCAGCGGGACGCCCAGGGTCCGGGCGGCGAGGGCGGGCAGCAGGTCGGCGCCGCCGTGGTCCCCGGCGCGACGCCCGGGCGCGGCCCGGTCGTCGTCCGGGTCTGCCGCCGCTTCGCGGAGCGGTTCGCTCGCGAACGGCCGGGCCAGGGCGGCCACGGCCAGTGCCACCCGCTGGCCGGGGCTCGGCCAGAAGGTCTGCGGCAGCCGCCCGAAGGCATCGAACTCCGCTTGCTGGGCCGGGGTGAACCGCACGCCCGCGGCGTCGAGTTCCTCCTGGGTGAACGTGTCGGCCGTGTCCAGGGCGAGCGAGTCGAGCAGGTCGGCGTTGCTGTCCTCGCCCAGTGCCCAGGCCAGGCGGTCGCGGGCGGTGCCGACGGCCTCGGCGGTGACCCCGGGATCGCCGGGAGCCGCCGTGAAGCGGCCGGCCAGGTCGGTGCCGAGCAGGTGGGGCAGCCGCCCCCGGTCCCGGGCGACGGCGAGCAGCGCGTGGAAGAACGAGGCGCCGTCGTGCGGCACGTCGTGGATCTCGCGCACCGTGGCGCCGTCGGGCGAGGTGAGCGTGCGCGGGCCGGAGCCGGTGGCGTCGGTGACGGTGTACGGCTCGGGCGCCTCGGAGCGCCATGCGGGCGGGGCGTACGGCTGCCGGGGGTCCGGGGCGGGGACGGCGGACGGGTCGCGGTGGTGGGCGGTGAGGCGGGAGGCGGCCCCGTGCAGACGGTGGTGCTCCGCGGCGGCGGCGTCGGTGCGCTGCTCCCACAGCCGGACCTCCGCGCGCGCCGCCTGCCACGCGGTGACGGCCGCTGACGAGGGCGGTGTTCCCGGCCCCGCGGCGACGGTCTCCTGCTGTTCCCGGGGTGTCAGGTCGAGCCAGGTGTCGCGGGCCCGTGCCCGGGCGTCGTAGTAGCGCTGCTCGGCGGTGGCGAGGTCGGCCGTGGCCTTCGCCAGGTCGTCCCAGGCGGCGGCCACCTCGCCGGGGAAGGTGGTGTCGTCGAGGAGGCCGTAGTCCCGGGCGAGGTCCTCGCGCAGCCAGACCAGGGCGGTCGTCCGGGCCTCCGCGGCGCGCGGCCCGCGCCGGGCCTTGCCGAGGGCGTGCAGGGCCCGGCTGTCGCCGACGTGGTGGTGCACCTCGCTGACCGACAGCCAGCTCACCGGCAGCGCGAAGAGCATGCTGCGCTCGGTGACGACCTTGAGGTGGGTGCCGAGCGTCGTGTCCGCGGTGCCTTTGAGGGCCGTGCTGTCGTTGGCGCCGCCGATCGGGACCGTGGCGCCGGGGTTGGTCACGCCGGCGTTGCTGTTGCCCGCCAGGGGCGACGTGCCCACCGTGCCCTCGACGTTGTCGGTGATGCCGGACTCCAGCGCGTCGGAGGTCTTCCTGCGCTGCATCGCCTCCATGCGCGGCTTGTTCTCGACCGCGAGCAGGCGTGCCCCGGTGCGGTGCATCTTCGCGTGGAGGCGCGAGTCGGCGGTGTGGGACTGCCCGAAGAGGCGGGCCGAGGACTGGGTGGGCAGGACCGAGCCGTCCGGGCCGAGCGCCTCGCGGAACCCGGCGGTCAGGCCGCCCTGGGACGTGGCTTCCAGCTGCGCCTGGGCGGGGGCCGTACCGAGGCCGGTGAGCGGGGTGAGACGGGCCATGCGCACTCGCTCGGCGAGGACGCGGCCGCTGTGCCGCCGGCCCAGGTCGCCGTCGCCGAGACCGTCCGCCCGGGCGGTGGCGAGGGTCAGGCCGTCCTGGACGTTGGCCGCGCCGACGATGTCCACGGCGAGGATCCCGGAGCCGATCCGGTCGTCGAAGGGCAGGACGTCCGACTCGCCGCTGCCGTCACCGGACGTGCGCCACGCGGCGATGCCCTCGGGACGGGCCTGCTCGGCCGTCAGCATCCGCACCGCCCGCTCCGGCTCGGGCACCTCCTGCTCGGTCACCGCACCGTCCGAGCCGTCGCCGTCCGGGGTGAGCAGCGAGACCGGGAGCATCTCATTGAGGGTGCCGACCGAGGCCGCGGTCCGGGGCGCGAGCGGCGCGCCGGTCGTGTCGGTCATAGAGACGGTCAGCACATAGCTGGTGACGATCTCGGCGTGCGCCTGGGTGGTGGCGATGTTCGGCATCGCGGTGCTGCCGTGCGTCTCGGTCCGGGTGCTGGAGCGCTGCTTGGCGGCGGTGCCCTGGAGCGCGGGGCTCGCGGTGAGGACACCGCCGCTGCCGGCCGCCGCACGCTCGCTGACCCCGAGGGTCGTGTCGGCACCGCGGTCCTGCGACGAGGTGACGGCGTCGTCGCGGGCGATGGTGCGGTAGTCCTCCAGCTCGAAGCCGGTGCGCAGTCTCTCCACCGTGGTGGTGACCGGGGTCAGCCGGAAGTGGAGGACGGCCGGGCTGCCGCCGACGGCCAGGTGGTGGGGCCGCGTCATGACGCGGTGACGCACCGGCAGGGTCATCCCGTCGGTGGTCAGCTCGTGCAGGTGGGCGCGCAGGAAGTCGGGCGAGAGGCGCTGAAGGACCTGCTCGCGGTCGTGCGAGGGCACCCCGATCGTCTCCAGTTGCCCCAGCAGGTGCCGCGCGGCACGGCTCGCGTCGAGCCGGCCGCTGGGGTGGGTGGGGAAACGCCGGCCGCGCAGGAAGCCGGGCACCCGGTAGCCGCCGCCGAGGTTGCGCGGGGTGGCGGTGCCCAGGCCGTCCGGGGCGAGCCCGGTCTCGATGGCGTCCTGCATGGGCAGGTGGAACATCACCGCGTCGCGGATGCGGTGCAGCGCTGCGGCGGCCCGCCGGGGGGCGAGGCGGCGGCCCAGGTGTTCCGACAGGCGCCCGGCCGCCGCGCTGATCCGGGTCCCGGCGCGGGTGCCCGCCAGGCCCATCGCGGCCGTCCAGCGGTCCCGGACCGCGACGGTCTCGGCGGCGTCGGCGACCACCAGGTACATGCGCCCGGCGAAGGTGAGGGTGGTGTTGCGGCCTCGCGTGAGGGTCTGCGCGATGCTGCGCCCCCGGCCCCAGGCGTACTGCAGGGCGGTCGAGTAGGTGCCCGTCACCGCCGCTTGCCCGGGGGCCTGCTGGAGCGGCATGTGGGCGCCCTGCACGCCGAGCGTGGCGTGCGAGACGCTGCCGGCGGTGCCGACGCCCCGGCGCTCGTTGCCGATGGTGGCTTCCAGGCTGGCCGGCTTGGGGTCGCTCCTGACGCGCAGGTTGGACAACTCGCCCCGGATCGCGGCCTTGAGGTAGTGGGTCTGGAGCGGTCCCGCGCCGGTGAGTCCGGTGATGCGGGAGCCGAACGGCCCCAGGTACTGGCCGAGTTGACTCGCCACCGAGAGGTTCGCCACGGCCCGGCGCAGAGCGGTGCGGACCGGGGCTCCGGGTGCGCCGACGTGCCAGGACGAGCCGGAGGCCCGGTCCGCGACGTCCTGCACGAGCTGCTGGCGCCGGGGACCGCCCTCGGTTCCGAGCACCACGTGCGGCGCGCTCAGCAGCCGCTCGGTGAGTCGCCGGTCGGCCGGGTCGGCCCGGTGCAGCGGACGGGTGCCGTCGAGGAGCTGGTCGGCCTCGGTGGCGGGCAGCCGCTGCGCGGGAGCGACGGCAGCGGGGGCTGCGGGCCGGCCGGGCGGTGGGTCCGCGGGGCCGTACCGGACGGAGCCGTGTGCGGCGGGCACGGCCAGTTCCACCCGGCCCACGGTCTCGGATCCCCGGGCGAACAGCGGCCGTTCGGCGACCCTGCTGACGAAGATGCCCGCGCCCAGGATGCCGAACGAGGCGAGCCGCGCCCAGCCCCGCGGGCGGCGGTGCCCTTCGAAGGTGGCGCCCAGCTCGACCCGGTAGCTGTAGAGGTCGGCGCCGTTGTGGAACGTGAGGTGGTCGTGGGTGACCGCGGCCGTGGTGCGGGTGGCCTTCTGGTCGGTCGTGGCGTAGCGGGCCCCGAGGGTCACGTTCCCGGTCCGGCGCGGCAGCCCCGCCTCGGGCACCTTGTCGTGGTCGCGCGGCGAGATGCCCAGCTCGACACCGCCGGAGAGTGTGACGGACGCCTGCTGCCCCTGCCCGGAGATCTCGGTGCCGACCACCGCGTTGCGCAGCGATCGCTCGCTCATGGTGGTCTCGAACCGCCGGTCGTCCAGCCGCGCCCTGAGGACGAGCGTGTGGTGGCCGCGCTCGACCTTCCCGTCCTCGGTGAGGGTGACCGGCACCCCGGTGGTGGTCAGCTCGTCCAGACTCTGCGCCAGGCTCGGCCGGTTGAGGGCCTCCCGCACCTGGCGGTCGTTGTGCGAAGCGGTCCGCAGGCGCCCGTCGCCGTACCAGAGCCGGGCCAGCCGCGGGTGGCGCAGCATCAGCGGCGGGACGAACAGCGACGGGTAGGAGCGGTGCAGGGTGTCGAGCACGGCGTCGGTGAAGACCCGCAGCGGGTCCTGCGGGGCGGACTGCCGTGCGGCGTCGGGCGACGGCTCCTGCGGGCGGGACGGGGCGTCCTGGAGGCGGTCGTGCCGCGGGCGGTCGGGGCGGAAGCCCTCGGCCCGGACCTGGCCTCCGAGGTGGACCGGGTCCTCCCGGGTGAGGTACCAGGGCACCGGTGGTTCGGCGTCCGGGTCGGGACCCGTCCGGCCGGGCGTCCGGCTGTCCCAGCCCGCCAGCCGGCGCGCGTCCTGCGTGGACATCCAGTCGAGACTGACCACCCGCACCGGACGGGCCGCGGACGCCGGTTCCCCGGGCCTGCGCACCATCAGCGTGCGCTCGACCCGGTACAGGGCCATCGGGTGGTTGCGGATCCGGCCGGTGGTCTTGCGTGCCGCGTCGGCACCGAGGTGGTGACCGCGCCCGCTGGTGAGGTCGGCGCGGACCAGCGGACCGCCCTGGAGGCGCACGTCCGTCTCCGGGCCGACGAGGGTGTGGTTGGGCCCTGCGGTGACCTGGACGCCGAAGCGGGTGTCCCGGACGTGACCGCGTTCGTTCTGGTAGGTGGTCTGGGTGAGGTCGCGCACCTCCGCCTTGACGGACTCGGTGACCAGAGTGGCCCGGTGCGGCACCGACCGTTCCACGATCAGGTGCCCCAGCGGGTGCCGGCCGCTGCCGCGGGTCAGTTCGGGCCCGGCGACCGCGCCCGTCATCCGTCCGAACAGGCCGAGCAGCCGCGTCGGCCGGACGTACGACACCAGCGTGCGGTGCGCCGAACTCCCGGGCCGCGCACCGGAGACGGCCAGCGCCACGTCCTCCGGCGGGTCGACCAGGTGCAGACCGGTGACGTCGGTGACCCGCGGCTCCGTCCCGTCGGGGAAGGTGAGGGTGCGGGGTGCGCGCCGAGGGCCCTGGAACGGCACGGTGAGGTCGTCCGGCAGCCGCCAGCCGAGACCGTCCCGCACGGCGAAGTGCGCCGCGTGCACCTCGGTGCGCCGCCAGGCCGGCCGCACGGGGGCCGGGTCGGCGGCCGGGGCGGACTCCGCGGACCGGCTGCCTCCGCCCACCGGTCCGTCGGCCTTCGGCGCCTCGGTGACCCGCTCCACCCGCACCCGGTAGTACACGTCGTCCAGGTGCAGGTGCGAGCCCTCGTGCGCGCGCCACTCGGTCTGGTTGTACGCCTGCGTGCCCTGGGCGTAGTCCGTTCTGCGGGTCCAGCCCAGGGAGACACCGATCTTCAACAGCCAGTTCAGCGGGGGACCCATGCTCACCCCGCCCGCGATCCGCCGCCCGACACCGACACTGCGCCCACCGGCGGTGCCCGCCTGGCCGCGCCGCATGGTGTCGACGCGCGTGGTGCCGCCGTCGACGTCGGCGAAACGCTCCCAGCGGTGGTACGGGACGGCCTCGACCGTCATCTCGTGCCCGACGCCGGACTTCTCCCGGCCCACGAACCGCGCACCGCGCGGAGCGGTGAAGGCGCCCGGGTGGTCGGTCAGCATCCTCAGCAGCTCCGCCCCGTCGAATTGGGACCGCAGGCGCCCCGGCAGCCCGTCCAGGATCTCCCGGGCCACCGACTCGGGCGAGCGCAGGGTGACGACGCCGGGGCCGGTGAACAGGCCGCCCGGGAGAGCGCGCGACGCCCGGTCGCCCGGGGTCGCGCCCCCGGGGTCGCCGTCGGGGTGGATCAGGACGGACGGCAGCCGGCTGCCGTCCGCGAAGGTGACGGTGCGCGGCGCCGGTTCGGGCACGGTGACGTCCTGGCCGGTCAGCAGGCGTGCCGGCCGGTACCTCTCGAGTTGCGTCTCCAGCGGCACGACGTCACCCCGGTCGGGGCTCTCGGACCCCGGGCCGCCGTCCGCGTCCCGAGCGGTGGTGTCCTGTCCGGTCGCGTCCTCGACGGCCGTGTCCTCGACGGTCGTGTCCTCGACGGCCGCGTCCCGTGCGGGAGGAGCGGAGGTGACAGGGTCCTCGGCCTGGGTGTCCCGCGTGCCGACCGGATCCGGACGGGGGGTGAGCGGGGCGGGCTCCGGGACCAGGGCGTCGTAGTGGTCGGTGCCGTTGTACGCGAGGTGCAGGGTGCCGCTCCGGCCTCCCGGGTGCAGCGAGGTGACGAGCGAACCGGCGGACCCCTGCGGATGCGGCCGTACGAGCCGCAGGTCCAGGTCCAGGGTGTGCGCCAGGGCCTCCGGGAGCAGGTCGGCGAAGGGGGACGCCCACAGGCCGGGCCGCTCGGCGGCCGCGGCGACCAGGGCACCCGAGCCGATCCGGCGCGCCTCGGCGGGCGTGGGAGCCACGTCGGCGAGGTGCGGGTAGTCGCTGTCGCGCAGGAGTTGCCGCCACCGCTCGGGGTCGCCGTCGGTGACGACGGCCCGTGCGATCCGGTTCCACTCGTCGGTGATGCGGGCGCTCTCCCCGGCGTCGCGGGCTCCGGCGAGGGCGCGCACCCGCAGGTCGTCCACGACGGAGTAGACGGGGTCCGGGAACGCCGTCGCCGCCGCGGTACCCAGTTCGGTGCCCCGGATCCGGTCGCGCAGCAGTCCGCGCAGACCGGCGACGTTGCGCGCGGCCCACGCCGGGGGCGCCGGCCGGCTGCGGGCGCTGTCGAGGAGCGCCCGGAACAGGCAGTCGCCCCCACCCGGGGTGTCCAGCCGCGTGAAGGCGCGACCGTCCGCGTGCACCGTCTCCACGCCGGCGGGAGTGGTGCCGCTCGTGCTGAACAGGGCCGGGTCCTCGGCGGGACTCCCCGGCCGGCTCGGCTCCGGGACCAGATCGGGCCTGCGACGGGCCAGCTCCGCGTTGTCCTCGGGGCTGAGGGCCAACTCGGCCAGCGGCAACGGGGTGTCGGACAGCGACCAGGTGATCTGCGCGGAGGGTGCGTACGTCAGTCCGCGCACGTCCGCCGGCGAGACCATGGCGGTCGGGGGGAGCGCGGGCGGCGGCGGGGGCAGGAGGGTCTCCAGCGTGGCGTCGATGCCCCCGGTGGAGCGCAGACCGGCGGCGGCACGCAGGAACCGCGTGTACTGCTCCGGGGCGGGGTCGCTCGCCGCACCGGCATCGCTGCCCGCCGGGTCGCTCCAGTCGGTGACCATCCGGCGCAGCAGGTCCGGGGTCATCCGGCCGTCGCCGTAGCGGGCCGCGGTGCCCGGACTCAGCCAGCGCAGGTTGTCGACCAGGGCGAGCCCGGCGAGCAACGCGTGGTTCTCCGGCCGTTGTTCGGCGTCGGTGCCGAGGGTGTCGCGCAGGGTGCGGATCTGCTGGAGGGTGCGCGCGCGGGTGAAGGCGTCGGCCGGTTCCGGACCGGCGTGCAGACCGGCGATGCGCGCCAGGTCGTCGAGGTCGGCGCCACCGGGCTCCGGGGTGAACAGCCGCCAGCGGCCGGGGCCGTCCGGCCCTTCGGTGAGCACCGCCCGGACGTTGCCGTCGCGGTCCCGGGCCGTTCCCACCTCGGTGGTCGGTGCGAACACCGGCCGCCCGGTGCGGTTCGCCACGTGCTGGGCGACCGGCAGGCCCGCCACCGCGGGCTGCCGCCCGGTCTCGCAGGAGAACAGCACGATCGGCCGGTCCGGAGCACCGTCCTCGGACCACGACTTCAGCACCTCGCCGAACTGCACCCCGCTCACCTTCACGCCGGGGTGCGCGGTGTCGTCGGTGCCGAGCGTGACGGTACGGGGCGTGCCGTGCGCGACGACGTAGTCGGCGCCGGCCTCGGTACCGGAGCCGGGCAGGGCGGCGGGCGGCCCGGTGAAGACGGTCCTGGGCGGTGTGGGCTCCCCGTCGACGGCGGCGGGAGCGGACACCGTGCGCACCCCGCGGTACGTGTCCTGCCCGAGCAGCGTCCGACGGGCCTCACTGTGGGCCGCACCGTCCTCGGCCGGGCTCTGCGAGACGGTCAACGTCCTTACCGCCCGGCCGGGTTGGGGCTGGGTGGCGGCCTCGGGGACCCAGCGTCGCAGGTGTGCGACGGGCACGGTGTGACCGGTCAGCGTCGTCACGACCGGCCGCGCCGGGGAACGACGCGCCGGACCGGCCCCGGCGTCGGCCGTGGCGTCCACCGGACGAACGACGAGCCCGCCCTGCGGTGGGGACACCGCGAGCGGCGCCGGCGAGTTGCCCGACTCGACGTGCACCTCGGTGGCCGGCTCCGCCCATGGCCGGGACAGGGTGGAAGGCCGGGCCGCGGGCGGCGCGGTGGGGGAGGCGGCGTCCGGTTCCGTCGCGCCGCTGTCCGCCGGGGGCGTCACCTCGGACGGCATCTCGGTGGGCGACGCGTCCGCAGACGACGGAACCGACTCGGTCCTGAACGGTTTCGCGTCGAAGGCCGAGCCGGTGTCGCTCCTGGGGGTCGGGGGGTTCCCGACGGCGGCGCTCTCGGTGGCGGGCCGGGAGGCGCGACCGGCGGGGGCGGGCGAGCCGACGGCGTCGGCGAGGGGGAGCAGCACGTCGGAGCCGGGGAACGCGGTGTCCACCGTGCCCCCCGTGCCGTCCGGCGCCCCCGGAGCCGGGCCGGTGAGCGGCCGGACGTCGACGGGCTGGCCGGGCCCTCCACGGGTCAGCTCGACGGCAGCGCGTACGGGACGCCCCGCACCGTCCACCGTCGAAGGCGGCCCGAGGACGACGGCACGGTCGGCGCCGGCCCCGTCCAGGAGCGTGGCGGCCTCGGGCGAACCCTGCGCCGGGGGCGGGGACTCCGACACGACGACGGTGAGGGGAGCCGTTCCCGTCGGGTCGGCGGCTGGGTCGGTGAGAGCGCCGGGCTCGCCCACGGCAAGGCCGTCCGACACGGCGACGGTTCGGGGCGCCCTCCCCGTCGTGTCGGTGACCGGGCCGGTGAGAAGGTCGGGCTTGTCCTGGGTGGCGCCGTCCGACACGACGACGGTTCGGGGCGCCGTTCCCGTCGGGTCGGCGACCGGGTCGGTGAGAGCGCGGGGCTCGCCCTCGGCGACGCCGTCCGCCTCGTCGCGGACGCCCTGCCTGTCGACGGTGTCCCCGTCCGCCTGCGGGGCGTCCGGCGTGCCAGGGCTGCCCTGCGACGGGGTGGGGGAGGAGGGCGCCCCGGAGGTGCCTGCCGTCGGCACGCCACCGGACCGGGCACCGGAGGCGCCGGAGACCGGGCTGCTGCCCGAGGCGGTGCCGGGCGTGGCGGGGCTGGCCGAGCCGGTGCCGGGCGCGGCGGGGCCGAGGGGGCTGGTCCCGGGTGTGACGGGGGCGGGGGCGCTGGCGTCGGGTGTGGAGGGGCTGGGGGAGCCGGTGCCGGGCGCGGCGGGGCCGGGGGAGTCGATCCCGGGGCTGGTAGCGCCGGGGGAGCCGGTGTCGGCAGAGCCGTCGTCGGCACCGTGACCTGAGGCCTGCCGAGTTGGGGCCGTCTCCGGCCGGGCTTCGGTCGACGTGCCGCCGGACACGTCCGCCGAGCTCACGGTGTCGCCGGGCAGGGGCGATTCCACCGTGACCGGTACGCCGAAGGAGTCGAGAGCGCGCCGGACCTCGTCGGTGTCGATCCGGGCGGCGGGGCTGTTCCCCGCGGGCACCACCCGTACCTCGGGGCGCTGCGACAGGTCGCTGTGCAGCGTGTCGCGGACCCCGATCTCCGTACTGCCCGGGGGCTGCGCACCCCGTGCGGCGGCGAGGTCGCGCAGAGCCTGCTCGCGGATCTCGGGCGGACCGGTGTGCACCTGCTGCCACAGCGCGTTCTCCGCGGCCGTCACGGGCAAGGGGCCCGGGGTGTAGGGCGGCGGGGGCTGACTGCCGGAGAAGTCGGCGGACGGCGAGGCGAGGTTCGCGACGCCGCCCGGGCCGGCGGTCTGCGGGGTGCCGGGCGGGGGAGAGGCGAGCGTGGAACCGCCGCCCGTGCTGCCGCCCTGCCGGTCACCGGTGCGGCCGGTCCCGGCACCGTCACCGGTCCCGTCGCCGGAACGGGAGCGTGGGGAGCCGGAGGAGTCCCCGGATTTCCGGTCGCCGGAGTCACCGTCGCCGCCGGACACCGTGGACGGCCTCAGCCGCAACTTGTCGATGGCGTGGCGCAGTTCGGCGCCGCTGTTGAGCGCCGTGTCCGTGAGGGTCGCCTCGACGTGGCTGCTGATGCCCGCGCCGACGAAGGTGGACCAGCTCGTGGACCAGTCGCCGTCGAACGCCCCCTTGATCAGGATCTCCGCGAGGGCCTCACCGGACCCGGCGGCGAGGAAGTCGGCGGCTCCCTTGAGACCGTAGTGACCGGCCAGCGCACCGGGCCGGTCGGCGTTGTGGCGCAGCAGCCGGTTGTTGCGCCACAGACCGGGGTTGTTCCGGAAGGAGAGCGGATCGTCGCGGAAGGTCGTCGGGGTGTCGCGGTGCGGTGTCGGCCCCTTCGGGGACGGGTCCGGGCCGGGGCGGCCGTCGGGGGTGTGGTCGCGGTGCGGCCCCCCGGGGGGCCTGGTGTCGATGTCCGGGACGTCGCGCCGGCCGGGGCCGTTCTTGAAGTCTAGGTCGGGGCCGTTCTTGAGGAAGTTGTTGTCGTAGCTCCTGACGATGCTCTTCGCGAAGTCGTCGAAGACGCTGGTGAGGAAGCCCGCGGCGGCGCCGAACGCGGCCGACTTGAGGATGTCGTTCCAGTCGAAGCCGCCGGGGCGGCGGCCGTTGGGGGCGAAGTTCATCATCGCCAGCCGCACCGCGAAGGTGGTGAACGCCTCGGCGAACGCCTCCGTCAGCGACGGCGCGAGGTGCAGCCGCTGGAGCAGATGACTGAGCGTGGTGAGGATCATGAACCGGCTGCGGAGCTTGGCCATCATGATCTGACTGGCCGAGGCGCCTCCGGTGAAGAAGGACATGGCGAGGTAGATGGCGATCTCGATGAGCAGCCGGATGACCTCGGCGATGACCTGCCACTTGGACTCCATGATGTCCATGGACGTCTTGCGCCGGCCCTCGGCGATCTTGTCGAGCTGCTCGGCGAACTCGCGCAGGTAGTTCTTGCCGCCGTCGTCGACGAGCATGCCCATAGCCTTGGCGTACGACTTGGACAGGTCGTCCGGCATGGACTCGGCGATGTCGTGGATCGACTTGTCGATCAGGGACGAGAGCCGGTCGATCTTGCGGCCCAGGCCGGAGTAGGGCTTGCGGCTGTCGTAGGCGAGGTCCTCGTCGGCGTCGATGAGCTTCTCCCCGGTGAGGATGAAGATCATCGCGTTGACCTCGGGTGACGCCTGGAGGCTCATCGGCGGCCGTCCCGGGCGTCACGCGGGCAGCCCGCGGTGGCCGCTCCCTCGGGGACGAGGGAGCGGCCGGTGGCGCAGGGGTCAGCGGCGCCCATGCCCGCCCGGGCTCCCGTCGCCGCCCAGTCCGTCGGTCTCGATCCGGCTGTTGCGCTGCTCGATGTCCTCGATGTTGCGGTCGCGGGTGTCCTTCATCATCCGCACCTGGCTGACCGTGGCGTCGGTGATGCCCACCAGGGCGTCACGGATGGACATCATCGTGTCCTTGGTCGTCTGGCGTTCCTTCTGCTCCTGCGGCCTGGCCTTCTCGGCGAACTCCCCGTCCGTACCGGGCCAGTTGACCGTCGGCGCCAGTTCGTCGAGGAACTCCTCGGTCATGCTCCGGGCCAGGGAGCCGATCTCCTCCAACTGTCCGGCCAGGGCCTCGATGCGGTGCGGATCCACGTAGTAGCGCTGTCCCACCGTCAGTCCTCCCCGTCCTCGTCGAGTGCGTCACGCCAAGCGGGCCCCTGCTCGCCGCCGCGCGCCGGCTCCTCGTCGTCGCGCAGCACCTCGGGGCCGAAGATCCGCTCCCAGTCGACCTCGAAGCCCTTCAGCTCGGGCACGTTGCTGCTGGGCTCCGTGAAAGGAGCCATCGCCTTCATGACATGCCGGTTCATCTTCAGGCGTGCCGCGCCCGCCGCTTCCAGGACACTGGCGGCCAGCTCCTGTGGCGACATGTCGCGGTACTTGTTCTCCAGGAACTCGAGGCCGGTCAGCTCACCCTGCGGCCCGACCGTCGCCCGTACCGCACGGTCGGAGGAGAGCACCGCGAACGACGTCTCGCGCAGCTCGCGTTCGGTGCGGGCCAACGCCTCCTGGGCTGCCTGGAGTTCTGCCATCGCCTGTTCCAGGCGCTTCTCCAGCGGTTCCGTCACGCTCGCCCCTCCCTTCTTCCGCGGGGTCCGTTCATCGGCCGATGACGGCCGGTGTGCCGCCCTCGTCGGTGCCCCATACGTCCGCGTCCTCCTCCAGGTAGTCGGCGGACGTGGCCGGCCTGCGGCCGGGCTCCGCCTCCTCCTCGGGGGACTCGCCACCGGTGGTCGCCACCCGCGACGCGGGGGCGAGGAAGGTGTCGGCGTCCTCCTGACGGTTCCACGGGCTCCGCCGGCGGCGATTGCGCCGTTCGCTCTCCTCCGCCGCGTCGACGAGGACGGCCCGCACCCGTTCGCCGTTGCCCCGCTCACCTCCCGCGCCCATGCCGCCCATGCCGCCCATGGGCATGCCGGGACTGCCGGGCATGCCGGGGCTGCCCGGGGCGCCGGACGTGGCGGCCGGTGCGAGCGGGGCGGTGGCGCCCTCGGACAGCGGAGCCACCCCGGAGCCGTCGGGGGAGAAGGAGCCCGCAGCGGAGAAGCCGCCCGGAGCGGCGGAACTGGCGGCCGGTCCGCTGCCACCCCCCAGCCCCAGTGCGGACAGCGGAACGTCCCGGGTGACCGTGGAGCTGCCGCCACCGGTTCCGTTCAGCTCGCCCGGACCGTCGAGGAGGTCGGAACGGTCCGGCATCGACGGCGTGTTGAGGTCGTGCAGGTTCACCGTCTCGGTGCGGCCCTGCGGGTCGGTGACCGTGGCCATGCCGGTGTCCGGGTCGATGACCTGGGTGCTGCCGTCCGGGAAGGTGGTGGTCAACCGGCCGTTGTCCAGGGTGGTGAGGGAGCCGTCCGGGTTGGTGACCGTGGCCCCGTGGGTGAGGTCGGCGGTCGTGCTGGAGCCGTCCGGCCGGGTGGTGGTGAGCATGCCGTTGTCCGGGTCGAAGACGCTCTGGCTGCCGTCGCGGAACGTGGTGGCGAAGTCGCCGTCGTCCTCGAGCGAGGTGTGGCCGCCGGTAGGTGTCTCCAGGCCGGACGGGTCCGCGTTGAGGCCGCCCAGGTCGCCGATCGACTCGGTCACCACGTCCCGGCCGAGGTCGCCCAGGTCGCCCACGCCACCGGGATTCCCCTGCTGGTTCTGGCCGTTGAGGCTTCCCCATTGCCCGAGGTCCTCGGTGGTGGTGGTGCCGTCGGGTGCGGTCGTGGTGGTGCGGCCGGTGGTGGGGTCGACGGTCTGGGTGGTGCCGTCGGGGAAGGTCGTGGTCAGCTTGCCGTCGTCGCCGAGGGACGTGACGGAGCCGTCGGGGTTGGTCACCCTCGTGCCGTCGCCCAGGTCGGCCGTGGTGACGCTGCCGTCCGGGTGGGTGGTGGTGAGCACCCCGGTGTCCGGGTCGAAGGACGTGCGTCCACCGTCGCGGAAGTCGGTCGTCAGGTCGCCGCCCGTGAGCTGCGTGCTGCCTCCGGTCGGGGTGTCGAGCACCCCGTCGCGGCCGTTCAGGCCGTCGAGGCTGCCCAGGTCCGTCGTCGAGGTGGTGCCGTCCGGTGCGGTCGTGGTGGTGCGGCCGGTGGTGGGGTCGACGGTCTGGGTGGTGCCGTCGGGGAAGGTCGTGGTCAGCTTGCCGTCGTCGCCGAGGGACGTGACGGAGCCGTCGGGGTTGGTCACCCTCGTGCCGTCGCCCAGGTCGGCCGTGGTGACGCTGCCGTCCGGGTGGGTGGTGGTGAGCACCCCGGAATCCGGGTCGAACGAGGTGCTGCTGCCGTCGGGGAAGCCGGTGGTGAGCTTGCCGTCGTCGAGCCGGGTGCTGCCGCCGGTCGGGGTCCGCAGGGACGCGCCCGGACCGTCGTTCAGTGCGCCGAGGCTGCCGAGGCTCCGGGTGACCTCGTCGTCGGCCGCGCTGCCGGTCCTGCCGGACGGGCCGTTGTTCAGCGCGCCCAGGTTGCCCAGGGACGTGGTGACGGGAGGGATACCGCCGGTCGGGCTCCGGTCGTCGCCGCCGCCCGTGCCGTTCAGGTCGCCGGCGCTCTCGGTGACCGGGACGTTCCGGCCGAGCAGGTCGTCGAGGCTGCCGAGGTCCTGCTCGTTCAGCGGGCCCCGCGGGTCGTTGAGGCCGCCCAGGTTCTCCTCCATGGCCTGGCGCTGCTCCTCGGCCTCGCGCCTGGCCTCGTCCTGCTCGCGCTTCTGCTCCTCGCGGAGTTCGTCCGCGTACTTCTTGTCCTCGTCACGCTGCTGGTTCTGCTCCGCCCGCAGCTCGTCCTGGTACTTCCTGGCCTCGTCCTGCTCGCGCTTCTGCTCGTCGCGGAGTTCGTCCTGGATCTTCTTTGCCTCGTCCTGCTCGCGCTTCTGCTCCGCGCGCAGTTCGTCCTGGTACTTCTTGTCCTCCTCGCGCTGCTGGTTCTGCTCCTTGCGCAGCTCCTCCTGGTACCGGCGGTCCTCCTCGCGCTGGCGCTCCTGCTCGGCGCGCAGCTCGTCCTGGTACTTGCGGTTCTCCTCGTTCTGCTTGTCGATCTCCTCCTTCTCCTCCTGCAGCTTCCTCTTCTCGTAGTCGTCGGCC
The DNA here is from genome assembly GCF_055585285.1 of Streptomyces sp. NPDC053665. NCBI lineage: Bacteria > Bacillati > Actinomycetota > Actinomycetes > Kitasatosporales > Streptomycetaceae > Streptomyces > Streptomyces sp. NPDC053665. The sequence continues at coordinate 82,550 of NZ_JBVJKK010000001.1, read as the reverse complement.
GCGGTGGTGGTCGACTTCGGCTCGGGCAGGTTCTCCGAGAAGTCCTTGCCCAGGTCGAGGAAGTGGTTGTTGAGGGAGGACTGCACCTGGGCCGCGGGTTTGCCCAGGTACTCGTCGACGCCCTGGCTCCAGATCCTGACGGCCTTGTCGCCGACCTTCGCCCAGTTGGCGATGTCGGTGAGGTCGCCGTACTCCGGGTGCTCCTGGAGGAAGCCGGCCTGCGGGGAGTGGTAGGTGGAGCTGCCGTAGCGGTAGTGGGTGACCTTGATGTCGGTCTTGGCGACGTTGTTGGCGTCCACCCACTGGGCGAGGTCGTCCAGGACGTACCGCAGCACCTGGTGCGGGTCGTAGTAGGGCGACTTGGCCCAGTCCAGCCATGCCTTCAGCAGGGTGTCGGCCGCGTTCTCCAGATATGTGCGGCCCAGGGACAGGGCGCGGGAGTAGACCGTGTTGCCGGTGCCGGTCCCGCTGCCCGAGCCGGGATTCGCGTTGAAGGTCTCGACGTAGTTGTCGTAGTTCTCGCGGATCTTCTTCAGCAGGCTCCGGAAGACCTCGGCGGCCTCGCCCTTCCAGCTCGCGTCGTCCCGGCCGAAGCGGTCCTCCCAGTCCTTCAGCACCACGGCGTGGTCCTTGAAGAACTTGGCGGCGTAGTCGAAGGACTCGCCGGTGGTGTCGAACGAATTGAGGTCCACCACGTCGCCGCCGCCGACGCCCAGGTTGCTGAACCGGGCGTCCTGGGTGCTGCCGCCCAGCAGGGCGAGCAGCGCCGCCCGTGGCCCGTTCATGTACCGGGCCAGCGGGATCGTGCTCATCTTGTCCTTGTTGTAGTCCGTGAACTCGTTGCCCTCACGGACCTGGGCGTCGTGCACGTTGTCGGATCCCGGGGAGGCGAAGATCACCTCGTCCCCGGCCTTGACCCGGCCCTCGAAGACGATGCGGGCCTGCTTGATCTGGGTCTTCTTCCCGCGGTCGAAGAACCAGATGTCGTAGTCCTCGCCGGTGTTGGTCAGGAAGCCGGAGTCCTTGACGAGCAGGCCGAGGCTGCGGTCCTTGATGTCCATCCGGAAGAGCTTGCCGCCGTGGTCGGAGCGCAGGGTGTCGAAGATCGTGCCGCGGTCCGGCACGGGGTACCCGGTGATGTGGGTGACCAGGGTGGCCCAGGTGTCGGACGACGGGTCACCGGCGTTGTCGAACTTGTCCAGGTTCGCAACGGAGTTGGGATCGTACCGATCGGCCACCGGGCGCCCTTTCTGGTCGGTGCCTGTCCTGTGTGCCGGTGCACGGCGTTCTCATGCCATCAGCAGCCGGGTGCCGCGGTGCGGGTGTGCCGGCCGCTCCGCGGCCGGGCCGGCACGTGCGGCGCGGGGTCAGGTGTCGTCGTTGTTCCCGCCGGAGCTGCCGGCGGTCAGGGAGTCGACCTCTTCGAAGGTCATGAGCAGCGTCTGCGCGTCGATGGCGCTGAGGTTCTTGTCCTTCGTCTTGTTGGCCTCGTCGATGGTGTCGCCGAGGGCCTCCTTGAGCTCCTTGAACAACTCCATCTGGTCGCCGAGCAGCTTGTCGATCGACTCCGCCGCGGCGCGCACGTCCTCGATGAGCTTGGGGCCCGACACCAGCGGTTCGGTGACCATCTTGCCGATGCGCAGCAGCTGCTTGTCCTGGGCGAGGTTGTCCGGGGTGGTGTGCCCGTCGATGAGCTGGCCGAGCGGGCGGATGTGTGACCCGTCGCCCTCCTCGCGGTGCTTCTTGGCGGCGGTGTACACCGGCTGCACCTCGTTGTCGCGGAAGTTCTCCATCTGCTTGAGGTCGAAGTGCTTGACGTCGGCCTTGTCACCGGCCATGGGACGTCCTCCTGCGGCTTGGTACCGGACGGGGTGACGAGCGGCACCGGTACGGCCGTCCGCGCGTCGGCGCCGGCGCGCGGACGGCCGTACCGGTGAGGGCCGGGGGTGCTACCTGGCCCGGACGTTGCCCCAGTTGTCGGCGCTGCGACGCTCGTCGCGGGAGTGGTTGTCGTGGATGCTCTGGATCAGCTGACCGCTGTCGCCGAGCAGCATGGCCATGTTCTTGGTGGCCTGGTCCCACTCCGCCTGGACCTGGACGTACATCTGCCGGTCGGAACCCTCCCAGGAGCCGACGAGCGGCTTCAGCTCGTCCTCGAGGGTGTTGAGCGTGTTGATGATCTGCTGGGTCTGGTCCTTCAGATCCTCGATGGCCCGCTGGACCACGGGGTACTGCACGTCGATGATGCCGTCGGCCATGACGTCTCCTCTCGGGGGCCGGGCGCCAGGCCCGGAAGGCTCGCGGGGTCCGGCCACGCCACGAGGGCCGATGCCGGAAGGGGGGAAGTCAGCGCAGTGCTTCGAAGACGCCCTGGGTGGTCTTGCTGTTGAGGACCTCGGTCAGGTCCTGGTTCTCCTGCGCCAGACGGTTGGCGGAGGTCACGTTCTCCTGGAGCGCGTCGACCATCTTGCTGATCTGGACGACGACCTTCTGCGCCTCGGCGTTCCAGCTCCGGAAGAGCTTGAGGAGAGCCTGCCCCTCGTCACCGCCGACGCCCGAACGCGCGGCCAGCTCGGCCACGTTGTTCTGGATCTTCTCGACCTGGCTCCGGGCCGACTCCAGGGACGAGACGCCCCCCAAGCCCTTGGCGTAATCCGCTTTCCTCGCGGCACTGTCCGCCATGTCGCGCTCCCTTCGTTCGAGCAAGTCCTGTCGCCTGGTTGCCCGCTGAGGCTAGAGAGAACCCCGCGTTCCGCGCAACGCGTGCAGGAATGGTTTTGAGCTTCGGTCCGGCTCACCAAGGACCCTACATACCAGTGGAGTTGCCGGGGGGTTTCGGCAGGGTGAAGGTATCCGCCGCACCGGTGGGCGAGTACCCGGCGGCACATTCGCGGAAGCGGGCACGAAGCGGGCACAGGAGGGCCGCAAACGGTCATCACAGCGGCTCGTTTCCTGGAATGTCCGCGTGGGCCGCGGTCATTCCAGGCATCGCCTCCCGGGAATTCTTGAGCTTCATTTGAGGTGGCGCGCCGGACACCGGCAATTCATCGCGCCGACTTCCGGCGGCCGCGGGGCCGGACATCGGTGCTTTCCCGAGTTCCGCCCCGGCCGCCGGCGGCGCCGGCCGTACGCCGTCCGGAATCAATTCGGCTGGAATTCGCCCCCGCTGCCGCCCCTTTTCCCTTTGTTCGGTCCGAACGTGTTCCTTGTCCGGATCACTGCGCGGTGCGGACTGTGTCGGGCTTGTCCGCCGTCCCGCCCCCGGCGTCCTTGCGCCCCGCCGCGGCGGTGCCGCACGCGGGGGCCGTGACCCTCACCTCGGCGGCGCCCGAGGCGGCGGCCGGGTCCAGATCCGCGCCGGTCGGGAAGGAGGCGAGCAGGGGTGCCGGCACCGAGTCGACGTCCCCGGCCCCGTAACCGAGCGCGGACAGCGCCTCCTTGGAGGTGACCCGGTACTTCACACCGTTGTCCGCCACGAGGTAGGTGGTGCCCGCGTGGGCCGCGCCGCTGGCGTGCAGCGCCCTGACCAGAGCGCCGTGCCCGGGGCGGACGACCGCGGCGTCCGGCGGGGCGCAGGCCGGTTCCACCGGCTCGCCGGCGCCCTGCGGCACCGCCACCGGGGCGAGCGCGGTCAACGGCGCCAGCACGGAGCTGATCCGGGCACCGCCGTCCCCGCCGTCCACCTTGGCGCACAGCGCCGATCCCCGCGGTGTGGACTGCACGGTCGGCGGCGCGTCCGGCAGTTGGGCGGATCCGGCCGGGCCGGCGTTCCGTGCCCGGTGTTCGCGCAGGATGTCGGCGCCCACCGTGCGCACCTCGGGCGACTTCCCCTGGTAGGCCTCCTTCTGGGTGGCCGGGTCGCCCAGCACCAGAGCGGCTCCCAGCCGTGTCAGCGGTACCAGCCCGTCCTTGTGGAGCAGGTGATAGGTGCTGCCGCCCCCGGGCACGCTCACCTTGAACAGCTGGCCGACACGGCCGGCCTCACCGCCGAGCTCGGGACCCTCCTCGCCGCGTCCGGGCACGTCGGGCGGCTTCAGGGCGGGCCCGGGGGCCAGCGCGTCCAGGAAGGCCGCGGAGACCCGCATGGGCCGTTCCGAGCCGTACCCGAGGGCGTTGCGCGCGTCGGAGGCACGGTCCAGCGGCAGCCTGCTGCCCCGCCACACCAGGTACTCGGTGCCGTCCGGGCCGCGCACCAGTACCGCGCGGTCCCCGTCCACCCCCTGGGAATCCACGGGTGCCCCGGCGACCACCGTGGTGGCCCCCGGCTCGTCCACGCCGGTGTCGGCCGTGGCGCCGGAGGTGCTGGGCAGCGCCCCCTGCGGGCCGGTGACGCACATGTGCCAGGCGCCGTCGTCCAGCCGACCCGGGTCCGGCACGGTGTCCGGGGCGCCGGGGATGCCGACGGGCGCGCCCACCGGGGTGTCGCGCAGCGAAGCGGTGCCCACGTCGTCCGTCGCCAGGTCGGGCCCGCCGATCAGCCGCGCCGACGCGTAGTTGCGCACCGGGTGCAGCACCCCGTCGGTGCCGGTCCACAGATAGCGGGCGCCGGTGTCGCGGTTGACCACCAGGTGCTCGCCGTCGCGCCAGCCGTCGTTGCCGCCGGGGCGCAGCAGACCGTAGACGGTGGCGCCCGCGCCGACCAGGACGGTGACCAGCACGCCGAAGACCACACCGCGCGTGGTGCGTCCCAGCGGGCTCTCCGGGGCGTCCGGGTCGGCCGTCAGCAGGCCCGAGCTGAGCCTGCCCATCATGAATCCGTGGGCCTGCACCTGGTCGCGTTTGGACTGCACAGCCTCTCCTCACCTCGTACTCGATGGACCGGCTTCGCGAACGCTCAGCCGAACAGGCCGCGCAGCCAGCCGAACAGGCCCGCCACCCACAGGGCGAGCGGCAGCAGCGCCACCGCGAAGCCGGTGTGCGCCAGCTCCGCAGCCCGGCCCCAGTACGGCAGGACGCGGCGGCCGGGCACGACCCAGGCCGCCACCACCAGGCCCGCCGCCGCGGCGAGCAGGACCGCGCAGACCACCGTGCGCCCGCCGCTGGCGCTGTCGACCGCCCAGGCGCGGGCCAGCAGCAGCAGACCCCACACCCCGGGGACCGCCAGGGTCAGCCGCTGGGCGATGTGCACCAGGCCCCGGCAGTGCAGGAGCAGCAGCAGGCTCAGCGCCAGGCAGGTCAGCACCTCGGGCAGGTCCGGACGTTCGGCGAGCACGGCCAGCGCGGCCGCGCAGACGACGCCGGTGGCGGCGAACAGCGCGGTGACCCAGCGCCCGGCCAGTTCCGTGCGCTCGGCGACCTCGGCGCCCGCGTACGGCTCGATGCCCTCCTGGAGCTGGCTCGCCGACGACGGCAGCGCCGGCATCCGCATCCCCGCCAGCTTGAAGGCGAAGGGCGCCACCGCCCCGGCGCCCAGCGCGACCACCGTCGCCACCAGCGCCGCCGTGGCCGGCACGTCCAGACCGCTGTAGCCGATCAGCGCCCCGGCGACCGCGGCGGCCACCGACACCACCGCCGTGGCCACCAGCGCCGGAGCACCGACCGCGGTGGCGGCCAGCGCCAGCACGGCCCCGCCCGCGCCCGCGGCGCCCGCCGCCAGCAGCCGCGCCCCGACGACCCGCGCGGCGTCCGGCCCCGTCAGGTCGCCGCCGGGCAGCACCCAGCCGGCCAGCGCCAGACAGGGCGCCACCAGCAGGCCCAGCGCACTGGCCGAGAGCCGGTCCCCGACCGCGCGGCTGGCCGTACCCGCCCCGGCGAGCAGCAGCAACCCGGTCACCCCCGCGTACGCGGGCCGCGACGAGGAGCTCACCCCGGGCCAGAACACCAGCAGCAGCGCGGTCAGGACGGTGGCCACCGCGGTGCCCACCAGCAGGCCGCGCGCCGCGCCCGGGTGCCAGTTGTGCAGCCGCCGGCCCGCCGTGTCGGCTATCCCGTCGACCAGGTCGTCGAGCCTGGCCTCCGGCAGCGCCTCGGTGTGGGGACGCAGGTAGAGCACGTCCCCGTCGGTGAGTCCGGAGCGGGCGAGCGTGGTCTCCTCGTCGAGCGGGGCGTCACCGAGCCGCTGGAGCACCCAGCCGGCGTGGTCGAGACCGGCCTCCTCGGCCTCCTCGCCGACATAGCGCAGCAGGGTGGGCAGCAGATCGGCGACCGGCACATCGGCGGGCACGGCCAGATCGACGGAGACGCTCGGCGCGCGTACGGTCAGGCGGCACAGTTCGGCCACCGCACTGTCGGTCATCAGCTGAACTCTCGTCTTCCGTGGGGTGTGTGACAGGGAGACGTGCCCCCGGGAATGGGGGAACGGATGAAGAGTACGCACGGTATATGCGGCCACCAACGACGGGCCAGAGCACTGGAATTGTCGCCGAGCGTCCGGTAACCACCCCTCTCGCGTGGACAGGTGGCGTGCGGTGAATGCAGACTACTGCCGACGCCCGCCGGATTGTGCTGCGGATCGGACACGCCCGGTACGGAGCAGATCGGCACAGGAGTTGCCCGCCCCCACCGCCCGGAACACGACCGCCCCGGATATCGCCGTTGCCCGGGACCACGCGCGTCCACCCGGTGGGACACTTCCCGCCACCACGCGTGGCGGGTATTCGGTGCGGGCCGGAAAGCCCAGCGAACCCGGAGGTTTCGTCCCTTGAGCGTGGTGCTGTTTCGCCGGCCTGCCCGCAGACGCGGACCGGAGATGCCCGAAGGGCAATTGACCCTCCAGGAACCCCCGGTCCTCGCCGAGACGGTTCCGGACACCTCGGCGATATGGACCTATCTGCCGATGGCGCTGATGTCGGTGTCGATGATGCTGATGTTCCTGCGCCCCGGCGGCGGCAACGGGGTCTTCATCTACCTGGCGATGGGCGTCATGGCGCTGTCGGCCGGAGCCATGCTCCTGGGCCAGCTGATGCGCCGCTCCAGCGAGCGCAAGCAACGCCTCAGGGGCGAACGCCGCGACTACCTCCGCTACCTGGCGCAGATCCGCAAGCGCGTCCGGGCCACCATCGTCGAACAGCAGCGGGCCCTCGCCTGGCGCCACCCGGAGCCGGCCTCCCTGCGCTCCCTGGCCCGGACCTCCCGCCTGTGGGAACGCCGCCCCGCCGACGAGGACTTCGGCGAGGTCCGCCTCGCGGTCGGCGAGCAGCAGCTCGCCCTCACCCTCCAGCCGGTCTCCACCCGGCCCGTGGAGGACCTCGAACCCCTCTGCGCGCACGCGCTGCGCCGCTTCATCCGCGCCTACTCCACCATCCCCGACCAGCCCCTCGGCCTCTACCTGCGCTCCTCCGCCCGGATCCTGCTGCGCCCCGAGGAGAGCCCCGACGACCCGTCCGTCCGGCCGGCGCCGACCGCCTCCCCGGCCGGGGACACCGGACACGACGCCGTCCGCTCCCTGGTGCGCGCCGCACTCGGTCAGCTCGCGGTGTTCCACGCCCCCGAGGAGCTGTGGCTCGCGGTCTGCGTCAGCGACGAGCGCCGGGCCGACTGGGAGTGGGCCAAGTGGCTGCCGCACGCCCTGCACCCGCACGAGGAGGACGGCGCGGGCCAGGTCCGCCGGATCACCGCCGACCTCACGGAACTGGACGACCTGCTCGGGGCCGAGTTCGCCGAGCGCCCCGGCTTCGACCCCGACGCCCGCCCCGGACGCGACGAGCCCTACACGGTCGTCGTCCTCGACGGCGTCACCGTCCCCGAGGGGCACCGCTGGGAAGGGCACGGCTACCGCAACGCGGTGGTCCTCGACGTCTCCGGTGCCCTGCGCTGGCGTCCCGGCCGCAACACCCTGCGGCTGACCGTCGGGCCGGACCGGGTGAACCTGGTGCGCACCGACCGCAGCCGCAAGGAACGCTCCGTGCCGCTCGGCCGCCCCGACCGGCTCGGCCCGCTCGGCGCGGAGTCCCTGGCCCGGCTCCTCACCGCCCGCCGCATCAGCCTCGGCACCGACATCGCCCAGCCCCTGGACACGGACGTCGAGCTGACCACCCTGCTCGGCATCCCCGACCTGCACCGCCACGACCCGCAGACCCTCTTCGCCCGGCACACCGGCTCCGCCCGGCTCCGGGTACCCGTCGCGGTCGGCGTGGACGGCCGCCCCGTGGAACTCGACATCAAGGAGTCCGCGCAGGGCGGCATGGGACCGCACGGCATGCTCATCGGCGCCACCGGCTCCGGCAAGAGCGAACTGCTGCGCACCCTCGTCCTCGGCCTGGCCCTGACCAACTCCTCGGAGACGCTCAACTTCGTCCTCGTCGACTTCAAGGGCGGCGCCACCTTCCTCGGCCTGGAGGAACTCCCGCACACCTCCGCCGTCATCACCAACCTCGCCGACGAGGTCGCCCTCGTCGAACGCATGCAGGACGCCCTGCACGGCGAACTCATGCGCCGCCAGGAACTGCTGCGGGCCGCCGGGAACTACACCTCCGCCCTGGAGTACGAGCGGGCCCGCGCCGCCGGAACCGGCCTCACCCCCCTGCCCAGCCTGTTCGTCGTGGTCGACGAGTTCAGCGAACTGCTCTCCGCCCACCGCGAGTTCATGGACCTCTTCGTCATGATCGGCCGCCTCGGCCGCTCCCTCGGGGTGCACCTGCTGCTGGCCTCGCAGCGTCTGGACGAGGGCCGCATGCACCAGCTGGAGAGCCACCTGTCCTACCGCATCGGCCTGCGCACCTTCTCCGCCATGGAGAGCCGCGGCGTGCTCGGGGTGCCGGACGCCTACCAGCTGCCCGCCCAGCCCGGCAGCGGCTACCTGAAGTCCGGCGTGGAGGCACTGACGCGCTTCCGCGCGGCCTACTCCTCCGGCACCTACCACCGCCGCACCGGCGCCGTGGTGCAGGCCCGGGTGGCCAGCCAGGTCGTGCCGTGGACCAGCGGCTGGGTCGTGCCGCGCACCCTGGAAGCGGCACCCGAGCCGGAACCCGAGACCAAGGAGACCGGCGAGGAGGAGACCCTCCTCGCCGTGGCGCTCGACCGGCTGCGCGACTCCGGCCCGGCCGCCCACCAGGTGTGGCTGCCCCCGCTGGACGAGCCCTCCCCGCTCGACGCCCTGCTGCCCGGCATCGCCCCCGACCCCGAGCGCGGCCTCACCGCCGGCGGCTGGCCGGGCACCGGCAGGCTGCGCGTCCCGGTCGGCCTGGTGGACAAGCCCTTCGAGCAGCGCCGCGACCCGCTGATCGTGGACCTGTCCGGGGCCGGCGGGCACGTCGCCGTCGCCGGCGGTTCGCAGAGCGGCAAGTCCACCCTCGTCCGCACCCTGATCGGGGCCCTCGCCCTCACCCACACCCCGGCCGAAGTCCAGTTCTACTGCCTCGACTTCGGCGGCGGCGGCCTCTCCCAGCTGGCCGGCCTGCCGCACGTCGGCGGCGTCGCCGCGCGGCTCAACCCCGAACGCGTGCACCGGGCGGTCGCCGAGGTGATGACGCTGCTGGCCCGCCGCGAGCAGTTCTTCGTCGACCACACCCTCGACTCGATGCAGTCCTACCGCCGCCGCCGGGCCGCGGGGGAGTTCCCCGACGAACCCTTCGGCGACGTCTTCATGGTGGTCGACGGCTGGTCCACCGTCCGCCAGGACTACGACGACCTCATCCCGAAGTTCAACGAACTCGCCGCCCGCGGCCTGAACTACGGAATCCACCTGCTGATCACCACCACCCGCTGGGTGGAACTGTCCGCCCAGGTCCGCGACCAGGCCGCCACCCGACTCGAACTGCGCATGGGCGACCCCATGGACTCCGAGGTCGACACCCGCAAGGCCCGCTCGGTGCCGCGCAGCGGGGGCCGCGGCATCACGGCCGACACCAAGATGCACTTCCTGGCCGGTCTGCCCCGCCTCGACGGCAGCGGCTCCCTGGACGACCTCGGCGACGGGGTCGCCCACCTGGTGTCCGAGGTGTCACGCCACTGGACGGGCCCGTCCGCCCCCCAGGTCCGCATGCTGCCGCACCGGCTCCCGCTCGCGGAACTGCCCGCCCCCGAGGCCACCGAGGGCGGCGGCATGCGCCTCCCGCTCGGCATCGACCAGGACGCCCTGGAGCCGGTCTGGCACGACTTCAGCCGCACCCCGCACCTGATCGTGGTCGGTGACACCGAGAGCGGCAAGACCAACCTGCTGCGCCGCGTCTCCGCGGGCATCACCGCCCGCTACGCCCCCAGCGAGGCGAAGATCATCGTGGTCGACTACCGCCGCACGCTCGTGGACACCGTCCCCGAGGAGTACCGCATCGGGCACGTCATCTCCCTGGACAACCTCAAGGAGACGGTCGAGGGCGCCGCCCGCGCCATGAAGACCCGCGTCCCGGGCGCCGACATCGCACCGGCGCGCATGCGCCGATGCGACTGGTGGACCGGCCCGCGCCTGTTCATCCTGGTCGACGACTACGACATGGTCTCCACCAACTCCTTCCAGAGCCCCTTCGAGCCGCTCTTCGAGCACCTCACACTCGGCTTCGAGATGGGTCTGCACCTGGTGGTCGCGCGCAGCGCCATGGGGGCCGGCCGCGGCCTGGGCGACGGCCTGCTGCGCCGCCTCGACGAGGCCAACAACCCCGCCGTCCTCCTGTCCTGCCCGCCCACCGAGGGCCGCCTGTTCGGCAACGCCAAACCGCGCAACCTCCCCCCGGGCCGCGCCCTGCACATCGCCCGCCGCCGCGAGCGCCTGATGCAGACGGCACTGGTGGAGGGGGACCGGGGGCCGGACGCCTGACGGAACGGGAGCGGGGGCCACCCGAGTGGCCCCCGCTCCCGTTCCGTCGGTGACCGCGCGCGGGCCCCGACGTCAGCTCACCGCTGATCCGTCCCGGTGCCCGCCTCCGCCGGGCGCCAGCCCCGGGCGCGGGCGCGCGGGTAGGCGAAGGCGGCCCACAGGACGCACAGGACGCCGGCGGAGCCGACGAGGACGAACAGCGTGGCGCGGTGGGTGACACCCTCCGCCGCGGACGTGTCCCGCACGGCCACGGGCGTAGACCCGCCCTCCGCCCGAGCCGCCCCCGGGGAGCCCTCCAGGACGGTGGTGACGGCGGCGTACGGGTCCAGCTGGGGGATGTCGGCCGGGTAGGCGGTGGCGGTCAGGCGACGGGTGACGGCCGCGGGGGAGGCGTCGGGGTGGGCGGCGCGCACCACCGCCGCGGCCCCGGCGGCGTAGGCGGTCGCCACCGCGGCGCCGCCGCCGAGGTAGTGGCCGTCGCCGCGCGGGCCGCCGGACACCACACCCGCGCCGGGGGCGGCCAGATCGATTCCGCCGGTCCGCGGGGAACCCTCCGGGCGGGCCCCGCTGGGCAGCATGTCGGCGACGGACAGGACACCCGGCTCACCGGCCGGATAGTAGGTGCGCGCCGGGGACTCCTCGCCGCCGCCGCGGGAGGGCGGGTCCGGGGTGGCGGCCGCGACCACCACCGCACCGGCCTCGCGGGCGTCGGCCACCGCGCGGCTCAGCGCGGGGTCGCGGCGGGGCAGGGCGACCCCCACCGCGATCACGTCGGCCCGCGCCGCGACAGCCCCGCGCAGCGCGTCCACCACCAGCGCGGACTCCGCCCGGCCGTACGTGTCGGTGCCCCGCAGCGCGAGGATCCTCGCGCCGGGCGCGACACCCGCGAGACCCGGCGTCGTCCCGCCGGTGCCCGCGACGAGCCCGGCGAGGAAGGTGCCGTGTCCCACGCAGTCGTCGCCGGCCGCGCCCTGGGCGGTGACCCGTCCGTCCAGCCCGGCGGCCTCAGGGTCGACCCCGGTGTCGATCAGGGCGACGGTCACCCCGGAGCCGGTGCTGTGCCGGTGCACCCGTTCGAGGTCCAGCCGCTGACGGGACCAGTCCTGCTTCTTCGCCGTCGCGTCGGAGGCGGGGGTGCAGGCCTCCTGCCCGGCGTCCGGATCGAGCGCGGAGGGCATGCCGGGCAGCTGCTGCCCCTTCCCGTCGGCCGCGGGGTGCAGGGGCGGCTGCGCCGCGAACGCGCTGCCGGCCGGGGGCAGCAGCAGCGCTGCGGCCAGACCGGCACCGGACAGCAGGCGGGAGGCGGCACGGACGTGGGTCTTCATCGGGGAGCCGCCTTCGCGGTCGCGGCGGTGACGTCCTCCGGCAGGAGGATGCGCAGGTCGTCGAGGGTGGGCGCGGCCAGCGAACTGAGCCGCCCGGCCTGCCGGGTGACCATCGACTCCACCATCTGGCGGGCCAGCCGCGCGTTGCCGAAGGAGCGGTCCCGGGGCAGGGCGTCGAAGTACTCCTTGAGCAGCGGCCCGGTGCCGGGACCGCACTCGTAGCCCATGTCCGCGGCCTGCGTGCGCACGATGGTGACCAGTTCCTCGGAGGAGTAGTCGGCGAAGGCGACCCGCCGCGGGAACCGCGAGGACAACCCTGGGTTCGAGGCCAGGAAGCGTTCCATCTCGTCGGTGTAGCCGGCGACGATGACGACCACCTCGTCACGGTGGTCCTCCATCAGCTTCAGCAGGGTGTCCACCGCCTCCTGGCCAAAGTCGTTGCCCTCGCCGCGCGGGGTGAGGGTGTAGGCCTCGTCGATGAACAGCACGCCACCGCGGGCCCGTTCGAAGACCTCCCGGGTGAGCTGCGCGGTGTGGCCGATGTACCGCCCGACGAGATCGGCGCGGGCCGCCTCGACCAGCTGGCCCCGCTCGAGGATGCCGAGCTGGGAGAGGATCTCGCCGTAGAGGCGGGCCACCGTCGTCTTGCCGGTGCCCGGCGGGCCGGTGAACACCAGGTGGTGGCTGAGCGAGGGAACCGGCAGTCCGGCGGCCGCCCGGTGACGGGCGGTGGTGATGAGATTGACGAGGTCCGCCACGTCCCGCTTGACCTCGGCCAGCCCGATCATGTCGCCGAGGCGGGTCAGCGGGTCGTCCCCGGCCGGGGCCGGGCCGCTCGCCGCGGCGGCGGCCGTCGCCGAGACGTCCTCCGGCAGCAGCAGCCGCAGATCGTGCTCACTGACCTGCTGCTGGGAGGCGAGCCGGACCGCCTGCCGGTCCACCATCTCCTCGAACACACCGCGTGCCGCACGGCCGTTGCCGAAACCGGCGTCCCGCGGCATCGCCTCGAAGTGCGCGGCCAGCGCCTGCGCGGTGCCCTCGCCCAGCTCGTACTGATGCTGGGCACACATGTTCTCCATGATCGCGACCAGTTCGGGCACCGAGTAGTTCTCGAACTCGACCGTGCGCGAGAAGCGCGAGGCCAGGCCGGGGTTGAAGGTGAGGAAGGACTCCATCTCACGGGAGTAGCCCGCGGCCACGACCACCACGTCGTCGCGATGGTCCTCCATCAGCTTCAGCAGCGTGTCCACCGCCTCACGACCGAAGTCCGCGCCGCCGTTTCCGCTGTCCGAGGTGAGCGTGTACGCCTCGTCGATGAACAGCACGCCGCCGAGGGCCCGTTGGAAGGTCTCGGTGGTCTTGATCGCGGTCCCGCCGACGACCTGCGCGACCAGGTCGGCACGGGACACCTCCACCAGGTGCCCGCTGCGCAGCGACCCCAGCTCGGCCAGGATGGACCCGTAGAGCCGGGCCACGGTCGTCTTGCCGGTGCCGGGCGGCCCGGCGAAGACCAGATGGCGGCTCATCGGCGGGGCGGGCATGCCCAGCTTCTCCCGGCGCTGGGCGAGCTGCGTCAGGTTGACCAGGGTGCGCACCTGCTGCTTGACGTTCTCCAGACCGATCAGCGCGTTGAGGGCGCCGAGCGGCCCGTCCGCGCGGTCCGGTGGGGGTGCGTCCGCCGCGCCGGAGCCCGCCGGATCGGTGTTCTCGGCGTTCCCGGTGCCCCAGGCGTCCCGCTTGCCGTTGCCGGTACTGTTCAGGCCCTCCACGGCGAGCCGTTCACCGGGGGCCGTCTGCACCAGGCCACCCCCCTCGTTCTCCCGGGCCAGGCAGTTCACCAGCGAGACGGGCGCCGTGGACTCCACCCGGAAGCCGTCCTGCGCTCCGCCGGTCGCCTCGCAGCCGCTCAGGGACGCCAGCGCCCCCTCCCGCAGCAGGAAGCCGTGACCCTGGGCGGCGTGCACCGCGGTGCGGTTGGCGGTCAGCTCGCCGCCGGCGGCCACCACCACACCGTCCTCGCCGGACACCTCGACGCGGAAGTCGCGGACGGTGACGTTCCCGCCGTCCTCGACGGCCAGGCCCCCGGTGGCGGCGTCGGACACCCCGCCGCCCGCCAGGTACAGGGTGCTGCCCGAGGCGACGCGCACCCCCGCGCCCTTCGGCCGGAGTATCTCGCAGTCCTCGGCCCGCCCACGGGCGTCCTTGACGGCCGTCACCCCGTCGCCGGACGGCTCCACCAGCCGGGCCCGGCGCAGCAGCGGGTTGGCGCCGCCGCGCACCAGGACCGCCGGTGCTCCGCCGATCACTTCGAGGCGGTCCAGTTCCGGTGCCGAGTCCTCCTCCAGCAGCAGACCCGTCTCCTCGCAGTCGCGGACGGTGAAGCCGGTGAGGGCCGGCGATGCCGCCCCGGCGACCCGCAGGGCCGCACCCCCGGCGCCGTCCACCCAGCAGTCCTCGAAGGTGCCCCGGGCCCGGTCGGTGACCAGCACACCGTGGCCGCGGGTACGGGAGACCCGGCAGCGCCGCAGCACCGGGTCGGTCCCGGCGGCCAGCGTGATCCCGTTCCCGGAGGCGCCCGTGACCCGTACGTCCTCCAGCGTCGTACGGCCCGCGCTGCTCAGGTGCACGCCGGTGCTGGTGTCGTGCACGACGGTGCGGACGACCGAGAGGGAGCAGTTCTGCTCCAGGGCCAGGGAGGGCTTGTCGGTGGAGGAGAGGTCGCAGTCCTCGACGGTGCCGCGTGACTCACCGTTGGCGAGCAGGCCGTTGCCGCGGGCGTCGCGCACGGTGCAGCCCCGCACACGTGCCTCGCCCTGCTCGGCGAGGACCAGGCCGCTGGTCCCCAGGTGCTCGAAGGTGCAGGACTCCACCGTGGTGGGCGTGGTTGAGGTGACCACGATGCCCGCCCCCTGCCCATTGCTCACCCGGCAGTCCCGCAGGGCGAGCGAGCCGGTGCCTCCGGCGAGCAGCGCGGTCCACGCGGCGCCGACGATCTCGCAGCCGTCCAGCGCGGCCTGCCCGCGCCGCACGTCCACGGCCGGTTCCTCGGCGTCGCCGCCGCGCAGGGTCAGTTCGGAGAGCATCACCGCGTCGGCGCGCAACGCGAGCACGCTGCCCGAGCGCGGCCTGATCTCCACGGTGCCCCGTCCCTCGGCCGCGGTGAGGGTGACCCGGGTGTGGATCACCAGGTTCTCGGCGTAGGTCCCGGGCCGGACGCTGATGATCGCGCCGGTCCGGGCAGCCGAGAGCGCCTCACCGATCGTCCGGTAGCGGTCCCCGTCTCCCGGGCCGACCGTCAGTACCTGGCGCGACACGCACCAACCTCCTTGCCGTGGCGTGGTCTTCAGCGTGCGCCCCGCTCGTCGGGGGCGCGTGTCGGCGGGCCGACGGGGTCATGATGCCTCGCCCCTGCGCGAGGCGAGTCTCCCGGAGCGGTACGTCGCTCCGCTGCCTGTCCGGTCAGACGCTCCACTTCTGGTTGTCGGTACCGGCGCAGGTCCACAGCTGCAGCCCTGCCCCGTTGCCCCGGTTGTTGTCCTTGACGTCGACGCACTTGCCGACCACCGTGTTGACCAGGTCGTGGCTGCCGTTCAGCGTGAACTGCTGCGCAGCGTTGCCGTTGCACCAGGCGATCTGGATGGGAGTGCCGTCGCCGTAGTCGGCCCCGGCCACGTCCAGGCACTTGCCGCCGATGCGCACGGTGCCGTCCGAGGCGAACTGCCACTTCTGCGCGGGGCTGCCGTTGCAGTCCCACACCCACAGCTGCTTGCCGTCGCTGAAGTCGCCGTCGGGTACGTCGACGCAGCGGCCGGAGAGGTGGCTGTGCAGCGAGACGGGGGAGCCGAGGCTGACGCCCGAACCGGCCTTGGCGGGCCGGTCCTTGCCGCCGCCGGACCGGTCCGCGCCGTCCCGCCCGCTGTCGGCCGGTGCCTCGGGCTCGGTCTTCGCCCCGGAGTTCTTCTTCGGCGTCTTCGGCGCCTTGTCGCCGTCGTGCTCGTCGGTGCCCGTGCCCGGGGTGTCCCGGGTCGCCGGCTTCCCGGGCTCGGCGGTCGACTTCTCCGGTGAGCGGGAGGGCCTGTCGCCGGGCGAGGCCGCCACGAACTCTCCGGGCGCCTCCTGGCCGTCGTCGCCGAGCACGGTTCCCGCACCGGCCGCCTGCTTGCGCTCGCCACCGTCGTCGTTACCGCCGAGCACGAGGAACGGCACCGACACCAGCAGCGCGCCGACGATCGCCGCTCCGGCCAGTACCGCCTTGCCGGGCCGCCCGACGGCAACCGCCTGGGGCTGCGGCCGGTCGATCGCGGTGCGGGTCATGGTCCGCACGAGGGCGGGCAGCCGGCTCTCGGCCACCGCGGCGGCCTCGGGGTCGGCGTCGCTCCCGGCCGGGGCGGCGGGGGCCGTTGCGGTCGTGGCGCCGGTGGGGATTCCGCTCCCGGGACCGGTCGCGTTCACCGCTGTGGAGGACGCCTCTTCGCTCTGCGACGCCTCCTCGCCCTCCTCGCCTTTCTCGTCCGTCGGGAGTGGTCCGGTGGCCGGTGCCCCCGGTTCACGCGCCGCCGTCGCCGTGGTCCCCGCGCCGGGTTCCGGCGTCTCCCCTTCGGGAGCCGACCCGGTGGCGGTGGTCGTGGCGGGGGCGGCCTCGCTCTCGGGGCGGGCCTGAGCGGGGGCGTCCGGGGAGGTGGGGGGTTGCTGGGCCGGTCGCGTCACGGGGCCCTCCCTGTGGTGTGGGGCCGGGGTTCCTGTAAGCCGTCACCCGGGAAGACGGGGCCGGCCCCGTCCCCCGTACCGGCTCCGGAGCCGGGGACGCTGTCAGCCGGGACCAGCAGCGGCGCCGCCGCCCCGGCGTTGACCAGAAGCACCGTGCCGGGGCCGGGCAGGGAAGGTGTCAGCTCCTCCACCGTCAGGGTGTCGTGGTGAAGTGCCGAGGACATGAACGCGTGCACCGGTGAGGTGAACAACAGCACCACGGGCGCCCCGTCCCGCCCGGCGGCGACGAGCGGCCCGCCGTCTGGCCCCCGCACGACGGCGACCTCCGCTGCGGCGAGTGCCGCCAGGGCGTCGTCCACCGGGCCGTATCCGGTGGCGGCCCGCTGCGCCGCGGCGTCCACCGGATCCGTGGGCTCCGGCCAGCCGAGCATCCTCGCCGAGGGCCGGTAGGCGGGGTTGGCACGGAACTCGGTGACGTCCCCGCTGTCGTCCGACCGCCATTCCCCGAGCACCGCCCACTCCGGCGGCGTCCGCTCGGGCGCCCAGTCGGGGTCCACCACACCGATCCAGTGCCCCGGGGCCCGACGGGCCGCGGCGCGCACGGCGTCGGGTATCTCGGGTGTCTCGGGTGTCTCGGGTGTCCTGATCGTCTCGGGTGTGTCAGGTGTCTCGGGCAGGGCGCCCTGCAGGGCCGCTTGCCGTTCTCGGGGCCGCATCTCCACCTGAACTCTTGGGTCCCTACGCATACTTGGCTACTCGAGTGCCGAACGGCACGGACACACGCCGACACCGATCGGCCGGGGACCTCAGGATGCCACACCGGCCTGGTCCGTAGGTGCCCGAGCAAGCTCCGTATGAGCCTGTGGCGTGCCCGTTTGCTGCCCGGGTGGAGAACGTTCCGGGAGCAGCGAGACGCCAACGGACAAAGCGACGCGGGGTGTTGCGGCGGTGGCACGGTCGTCGTCCCGGGGACGCGTTAAGTTGGCCTTGTCGTCGGACTCGTCGACGTACGGTTCGGTCCTGCCGGGACGTCCGGCCGCAGGCGTGCTGCGTTCCGGGGTGCCGAGGTGTCGTGCATGCCCGGCGACGCGGACGAGCCGAAGGCTCACCGAGGCGTGGCACTGCCGAACCCGCGCCCGGCGGCGCGGCGTCGACCGCGTTCGGCCGCCGCGCGGCTCCGCCCATCACCGAGAGCTCCGCCACCGAGGAGGAGTAACCGCATGTCCCCCCAGCACCACACCCCTGGCGCGCGAGCGGAGAGGGCCGCCGGCCCCGGCGGAGAGGAGACCGGCTCCCCGTCCGGCACGTCCGCACCGATGGCCGAGGGTCCGGGCCGTGCCACCGCGCCGGAGGAGAAGCCGGCCACCACCGAACCGGGCACGGCCGAGTCGGGTACGGCCGACACGCGTACGGCCGAGTCGGGCACGACCGAACCGGGCACAGTCGAGTCGGGTACGGCCGAGCCCGGTGCCGCACCTGCCGGGCGACTGGCCGCTCCCACCGCTCCCGAAGCCGAGCCCGAGGGCACTGCGGCACCCGCCGCGCCGGACCCGGCCGCGGAACCCCGGGCGGGCACCGCCGCGCCGGAGACCGCCGCGCCGGAGACCGCCGCTTCCGCACCGGAATCAGCCACGGCGTCCCAGGCGTCGGCGGCACCAGAGGCCCCCGTCACGCGCATCGGCGTGGCCGCTGCCGCCACCGCGGTGCATCCCGCCCCCGCGTCCGGCACCGGCGTCCAGACGGGCCGGCCCCGCAAACCGGTCCTCGCGGGAGCAGCGGTCCTCGGCGCCGTGCTGGTGGCCGTACCGCTGCTGCTGACCGGCGGCGGGAACGACGACGACGGCCGCAACGCGTCCAGGACGGTGACGGCCGGCGATGCGGACACGGTCCTGAAGCCGGAGTCGGCCCCCGCCGCCCTGGACGACTACGTGGCCGAGAAGCCCAGCGCGTCGCCCAGGAAGAAGCCGCGGAAGAGCGCCGCCCCGGTGGCGGCCGCGCCCCAGCCGGTGGCGGCCCCGCCGAAGCCGAGCCCGAGCAGCTCGCCCACGAAGAAGCCCGCGCCCAAGCCGAAACCGAAGCCGAAGGCCGCGCCCAAGCCCGACTGGGGCACCGCGACCGTCTCGGCGGTCAGTGTCCTGGAGGTGAACCAGGCCTGGACCACCAACCGCATCCGCATGATCATGCAGACCGACGGCAACCTCGTCGTCTACAACGAGAAGGGCAAGCCCATCTGGGCGTCGATGACCTTCGGCGAGAACCACCGGGCGATCTTCCAGCAGGACGGCAACCTCGTCATCCACAACGGTGACGACCGTCCCATCTGGGCCGCCCGCACCCACGGCCACGAGGGCGCGCAGCTGGTGCTGCGCGCGGACGCCAAGGTGGTCATCGTGCACAACGGCGGAGTCATCTGGTCGACCTGACCCACCCGGTCCCGACCCCTGCCGCCGGAGTCGACGGCGACGCGGTGCTACGTCCGGGGCGCGGCCGGCCGCGCCTTCGCTCCGGGCACCGCGCACGCCGCCGTCCCGCCCGGCAGCCGCATGCGGTTCCGGGCCACGAGACGGTAGACGCCGTGGGCGACCCACCGCACGGGCGGCAGAGTGAGGACGGCTCCCGCGACAGGCCACGCCCCACCGGCGCTGAGCAGGGTCTTCGCCACCGCCTGGGCACCGCCGTACACCCGCCCGGTGGGCGTCACCCACAAGGCCTCGTGGCGGGCGCGCTCCGCGGTGACGCCGAGCGCGCCGAGATCCGCCTGCTGCCAGGCCACGACCTCGCAGCGGGGCCGCACCAGGCGCTGGACGACACCCACGGACGAGGTGCAGAAGCCGCAGTCCCCGTCGAAGATCAGTACTGGTTGCCTTCGCACCCCTCCATCGTCCCTCACCCGGGGGACGGGCCGTCGGCCCCCCGCGGACGGCTGCCGGCGACGGCACACCGCGAGGGGCCCCACAGGACGCACTACAAGGGACGCACCTGGATGTTGCGGAAACGTACCTTGTTGCCGTGGTCCTGCAGGCGTATCGCTCCCGCCGCGGGCGTCTCGGCCCGGCCGGAGGCGGTCGGCCCGTCGAGCACGAGGTCGTCGTGGACCTTCCTGCCGTTCCACACGACCGTCACCCGGGCGTCGGCGGTCTTCCTGCCCTCCTCGTCGAAGCGGGCCGCACGGAAGACGACGTCGTAGGTCTGCCACGTCTCCGGCGCGGTCGCCCTGTTGCTGTCGGGTGCCTTCTTCAGGTAGATGGCACCGGCCTCGTTGTCGGCCGGCGAGGTGTCGCCGTAGGAGTCGAGGATCTGCAGTTCGTAGCGGTCCTGGAGGAAGATGCCGCTGTTCCCCCGGTCCTGGCCGGTGACGTCCGGTGGGAGGAGGGGCACGCGGAACTCCACGTGCAGGGCGAAGTCCTGGTAGGCGTCCTTGCTGCGGAGGTCGCCGCAGCACACCTCCATGGACTTCTCCTCGCTCAGCGGCCAGGCCGCCTTGCGCCCGTCCGTGTGCTGCCACTGCGCCTGCGACCCGGCGGTTCCGTCGAAGAGCGTCACCTCGGCGCCGTGCGGACGCACGGTGATCAGGTCGAGGTTCACATGGCCGGTGTCACCGGCGTCGAACCGGTAGGAGAGGGCGTTGCGGCCGGCGCGCAGCTTCACCTGCTCGGTCCGGGTGGACCAGGAGTCCCAGTCCCCGGTGGACGGCAGCAGGGTCTGCCGGACCTTCCTGCCGTCGGCGTACAGGGACAGGGACTTGGTGCCCGCGAACGGGTTCGGGCCGTTGGAGTAGCGGAGGTTCACGTCGTACGTGCCGCTCCTGGGTACGGTCACGTCGAACGTCGTGGCGGCCTCGCCCTCGGTGGCGTACCGGTCGACGAAACCGCTGCCCGAGTGGCCGGAGTGGTCGGTGTTGATCCCGGCCGCGCCGGTCAGCCGGGCCTCCTCCGCCTCGTACAGGGTGGCGGCCGGCGGCTGCTTCCCGGGCAGGGCGTTGAGCGTGTACCAGGCCTCGGTGCTCCACAGGGCCTCCCCGGAGGCCGAGGTGAAGGGGCGCGGGGAACGCACGTGCACCACGTATCCGGGCTTGAGCCCGTCGGTGCGCAGCCGGACCGTCCGGCCGTCGCCGGAGAGCGTCGCCGAGCGCACGGCCAGCTGCTCCTCGGCGATCTTCGGGCCGCCGTAGTCCTTGGTCGGGGTGTAGCGCCACTGCTCGATCCGGTAGCGCGCGGCGAGCTGTGCGGCGGTCTGCTCGGACACCGGCTGGGTGTACGTCAGATCGAAGCCGCCCGGGACGGCGCGCATGGACTTGATGTCGAAGGTGTTGCCGCCGTTGGGTGTCAGCTTCTGCAGTCCGAAGCGGAGTTTACCTTCCTGGCCCCAGTTGCCGTCGGCGCCGAGCCCGCCGGCGTAGAGGGCGCCGTCGGGTCCGAGGGTGAGGCGGTTGACGCCGGCCTCCAGGCCCTGGGTGTAGCGGAAGACCGCGCCCTGGTACTGGCCCTTGACCTTCTCCAGGTAGGCGCGCTGGAGGCCGCCGTAGGTGACGTCGCCGATCAGCATCTGGCCCGCGAACGGCCCCTTCTTCAGGTACAGCGGTGTCGAGGGCGAGTTGGCGATCTCGTTCTGCGGCAGCCACAGCACCGGAGCGGTGACGGGGGAGGACTCGAAGGGCCCGGCGGGCTCGGTGTAGTGGTTGAAGAAGCGGCCCTGCTTGATCTGGACCAGCTTCGAGGAGGGGAGCCAGCCGCCCTGGTTGTCGGTGGTGAACAGGCCGCCCTCCGGGCCCCATCCGATCCCGTTCGGTGTGCGCAGCCCACCCGCGACCGGGGTGATCCGGCCCGTCTTCTTGCTGATCCGGTACGTGGTCCCGCGGTCGGGGGCCGGCTGTGGGGTGGTGGTCGCGCCGCCGTAGTCGATGGCGACGGACAGGTTCACGTAGAAGTAGCCGTCGCGGTACAGCAGGCCGAACGCGAACTCGTGGAAGTTGCCCCCGTAGGGCCAGGTGGCGACCGTGCGGTAGGTGTCGGTGACGTCGTCGCCGTCGTCGTCCACCAGCCGTGTCAGCTCGTGCTTCTGCGAGACGTACAGGGACCCGTCGACGTACTTGATGCCCATGGGCTCGCGCAGGCCCTCGGCGACCTTCTTGACGGTGACCTTGTCGCGGCTGGTCCGGCCGGTGACGTTGTCGAGCAGGTACACCTCACCGGCAACGTTGTCACTGCCGCCCCAGGTGCTGATGGCCAGCCGTCCGTCGGGCAGCCAGTCCATGCCGCTGACCTGGGGTTCGAAACCCTCCGGACGCAGATCGGTGAGGTCGAGGTCGGGGCGCACGGAGGTGAGGGGCAGCCCGTCGCCCGGGGAGTCGCCGCCCGCCTCGCACTCCTTGCGTCCGGGCGCCGTCACCCGGACCACACCGGCGTCGGTGCTCAGCGCCTCGCGCGGCACGACGGTGATCTCGCTCTCGCCCGGCGGTTTCCAGGACAGCTGCACCTGCTGCCCGCCGTCGCGTTCGAAGTGGTCCACGTGCAGGGGGTGCGGTCCGGCGGTGAGGTGGACGGTGCCGTCCTTCGGTTCGGCGCCGTGCAGACCGTCGTGGTCGATCACCGTGGACCCGTCGAGCGAGAGGCGGGAGCCGTCGTCGCTGGTGAGCCGGAACACGTACGACCCGTCGCGCGGGGCGACCAGGTAACCGGTCGCCTCCGAGACGAACCGGTCCTCGAACCCGCCGAAGTCGGCAGCCGTGGACCAGTCGATCGTGGGCATCAGCTTGTCGTGGTTGGGGGTCTGCCCCGACTTGAGGGTGCACAGCTTGCCGAGCGGTGTCTGGACGTCGTAGACGCGCAGCGTGACGCCCGGCTCCTGCGGCGGGATGTCGGCGGCGGCCGCCGGGGCGGGCTCGGTGACCGCCGGGGCGGGGTCCGCCGCGACTGCCGGGACGGCGAGGGCGCCGCCGGCGAGCACGGTGGACACGAGCAGCGCGAGGAAGTGTCTTCGGGCTCGTGGGAAGAGTCGTTGGCGCATGGTCCTCCTGTGCTGGGGACCGGACCGTGCCGGATCGTTCCGGTCGTTCACGGGGGTGGAGCGCGGTTGCGCCGCAAAGGTAAGAGACTTTCGCTTGTCATGTCCAGACTTTGTCATCGATGTGTTCAAAGTGGTCCGGGCGGACTACACACGGAAGTTGACGAGCCGTCACCACCATGGCGCTTCCGCCGCCGCGGGACCGGGGTGTTCAGAAACCCGCGACGGTGGAACTGATCATGAGAGGGTGCACTGGGACCCGGGAAGCGTTCCGGGAGTGGGCCCGGGGGAGAGGCGGTGACGACACGTGACCGAAGAAGGCGGCCGCGACTGGGTGTGCATGACCCCGGACGACTTCGACCGTGAGGCGCCGCCGCGCCCGGAGGCGGACACGCGGATTCCGGCCGAGCTGGACGAGTGCGGTACGGCGCCCCTGTTCGGCGAGGAGCCCGCGCCGGCGCCCGCGGGGACGGGCCGGCCCGACGCGCGCCCTGCTCGGCAGGTCACACAGGGGCGGCTGTTCTGAACTGCCGGGCGATGCGCCCCGAGGTTCGGTGCCGACCCGTGGTGATCGGGACGCCCTGCGCCTGCGGTGCCCGAACGGGTGTCACCCCGGCTCGACGGGAAGCCACAACTCGCAGGTGGCGGTGGTGAAGTCGTCCGTACGGTCGAGGACGGAGACGGCCGACGGACCCGGTCGCAGTCGCCACGGGTTGGAGGGGAACCACTCGGTGGCGGTGGCCGCCCAGGTCGACTGCAGGGCCTGCGGATGCGGCCCGCTGGTGCGGAAGACCGCCCACCTGCCGGCCGGCACCTCGATGACGTCGAGCCCCTCCGGCACCGGTGTGTCCCGGCTGACGGCGACTCCATGCAGGTAGGTCAGCTCTGTGCCCTCCCGGCCGTCGGGATCGACGTCGTCGCTGACCTGCAACAAGCCCTCGGGCACCGTATTGCCGAGGTCCTTCAGCCGCTGGTGCTCCGACAAGGGCAGTGAAGCGATGTGCTCCTGGATGTGCGGGTTGACGCCGCGGTGGATGAGCGGGACACGGACGGCGTGTCCGACCAGACGGAACGCGGGGCGGTCGACGAGGCGGGTGTCCATGGGGGTACTCCCTTCGACGGTCAGGCGGAACCTGAGCTGCGGTTGTGTGCGCAGGGGGCCTCCGTCTCGGCGTACGTCGCCGGGGCCCACGCCGTGGACCGCCCGGAACGCGCGGCCGAACGCCTCGCCCGAGCCGTAGCCGTACCGGACGGCGATGCCCAGCAGGTCGCCCTCGCCCCGGACCACCTCGGCGGCGGCCAGCGTCATGCGCCGCCGCCGTACGTACTCCGACAGCGGCATGCCGGCCAGCGACGAGAACATCCGGCGCAGGTGGTACTCGGTGGTGCCGAGCGACCCGGCCAGCCGGCCGACGTCGAGTTCCTCGGAGAGGTGCTCCTCGACGAGGTCGACGAGCTGGTTGAGTGCCGAGATCATGCGGCCTCCTTTCGCCTCCCACCTTGGCAGCGGGCAGGGGGCCCGCGCCTGATCGCCGAGGACGGGTTCGATCGGATGCCCGGCCCGCGACGCTCGGAGCCCTGCCGGGGCTGCACCGCGGGCGTGTCAGCCCTCCCGGGCCCGCAGCGGCTCGCCGACGTTCCTGAGATGCCGCAGCGCCAGGCCGTACGACTCGATCAGCGCGGTCTGGTGGTAGGGGACGCCCAGCTCGGCGCAGTACCGCTCGGTGATGTGCTGGGCCCTGGCCAGGGCGGGCGTCGGCATGCTGGGGAAGAGGTGGTGCTCGATCTGGTAGTTGAGCCCGCCCATGAAGACGTCGATCAGCGCGCCGCCCCGCACGTTTCGGGAGGTGAGCACCTGGCGCCGCAGGAAGTCCAGCCGGGTTCCCTCCTCGATCATCGGCATGCCCTTGTGGTTGGGAGCGAACACCGAACCGAGATAGACCCCGAACAGGCCCTGGTGGACCGCGAGGAAGACGAGCGCCTTGACCGGGGAGAGGACCGTGAACAGGCCGCCGAGATACACCGCGAAATGCGCCACGAGCAGCGTCCCCTCCAGCACCGGCTTCTTCATCGACGGGCTCGTCAGGGACCGGAAGCTGTTGAAACTGAGATTCAGTCCTTCCAGGGTCAGCAACGGGAAGAAGAGCGCGGCCTGGTGCTTCCCGACGAAGGCCGGCAATCCCCTGGCCTTGCGCGCCTGCCGCTGTGACCACACGAGGATGTCCGGCGAGACGTCCGGGTCCTTGCCCTCGTGGTTGGGATGGGCGTGGTGCCGGGTGTGCTTGTTCATCCACCACCCGTAGCTCATGCCCAGCAGCAGGTCGGCCACGAGCAGTCCGCCCGCCTCGCTGGGCCGGCGACGTGAGAAGACCTGCCGGTGGGCCAGGTCGTGCGCGGCCAGCCCGAGCTGCCCGAAGACAGCGGCCAGGGCGACGGCGACGACCAGTTGGACCCAACTGTCCCCCAGAGCCACGAACGCGCCGACGCAGCCCGCGAGAGCGGCAGCGACCAGCCCGAAGCGCACCGAGTAGTACAGCGGACGCCGCCGGAGAAGTCCGGCCTCCGCCATCCGCCGTGACAGTTCCGCGAAGTCGCTGCCACCCCGCTGCGTGCCTCGGCCGGCTGACGCCGGCGGATCGACCGGAAGGACAAGGGAATTCGTCATGCCCTCAGTGTCCGGGCGACCCGCCGCCCGCAGAATGGAGTGCTCCCCCTGATCAAGGTGGAGGTAGCACCACCTCCCACCTGGGGAGAGCCGCAGCGCGAGGGTGCACCGCGGTGCGACGTGGTCGGCCCTCCGGCACCGTCGAGGAATCACTCAGGCTCGGCCCGCAGGGCCGTCACCACGACCCGGCCCCGCGCGATCGGTAGGCTGCGACCGTGCGCACGGTCGAGTTGCTGCTGGATGAGGGTGCGGAGCACGAGGTCCGGGAGGCCTGGCGCCGGCTCGCGGACGCGGGGCTGCCCAGTCAGGCGCGCCACCGCTCACCGACCAACAGCCCCCACATCACCCTGGCCACCTGTCCGGAGCTGACCGCACCCATCCGCTGGGAGCTGACCGAGGTCGCCGCCACGTTGCCGCTGCTCGCGCGGTGCACCGGCGTCGTCCGCTTCGAACGGCCCACCTCGGTGCTCGCCTGGGAGCTGGAGCTCGACGCCGCCCTGGTCGCACTGCACCGCCGGGTGTGGGACGCGGTGGCCGCGGACAGCCCCGCCGACACGCTCAACCCCTTCCACGAGCCCGATCGCTGGGCCCCGCACATCACCCTCGGCCGCACGAGGCGCGCCGGCGCCTTCGCCGACCGGCGCATCCCCGCACTGCTGCCGCCCCCACCCTCGCCGCTGCAGCTCACGACCCTGCGCAGCTACGACACCGTCACCGGTGCCCTGGAGGTCCTCGATCCCCGTGAGTGAGCTGCCGCTCGGGAGGGCAACAGCGCGCGTGAAGACGGCTGATTGAGTGTGCGGCCCTCCCAGCCCGAGCGGGACCCTTCAGCCCAGGAGGACCGCCACCGCCAGTGCGCCCAGCAGGGAGTCGATCCGGTCCAGGAGTCCTCCGGCTCCTGCCAGCCATCGACCGGAGTCCTTGACCCCGGCACCGCGCTTGACGAGGGACTCCACCAGGTCGCCCGCCGGGCCGCCCACGGCCACCGCGAGTGCCGCCTGCCAGCTCCACGCCGACAGCAGCGCGAGCACCGCGAGGCCCGCGGCCGCGCCGCACAGCGTGCCACTCCACCGCTTGGCCGGGGACAGCCGCGACAGCAGCGGCCCACCCAGCCGCTGCCCGGCGAAGTACGCCACCACGTCGGCGACCGACACCGCGGCGAAGAGCGCCAGACCGAGCGCGCCCAGCGGCGCGAGGCCGGCCAGCACCCCCAGCCAGAGCAGGCCGAGCAACCCCGTGCCGAGCCGCCGCAGCCCGTCGTCCGCGTCTCCGCTCACCAAGAGCACGGCGACCAGGGCCAGCGCCCCGGCACCCGCCACCCGGCCGACCTGATCGGGCGCCCACGCGGCGGCGGCGATCAGAGCCGGCACGGCCGACGCCAGCACCGCCCGGTCGGGGCGGGGGAGCCGGGCCAACGCCCCGAACTCCAGCACCGCGACGACCGCGACGACTGCGGCAAGCAGGGCGATCCCGGGCCGCCCCCACCAGAACGCGGCCGTCACCACCGGCACACCCACCGCCCACGCACACCACCGGGTGACCAACTCCCGTCGCCGCGACGCCCCCACCGCCACGCCACTCACCAGCAGAGCACCGCCCAGCCACGGAGCCAGCGCGGCCACCGAGGTCACCGCCCGGCCCCGGCGGCCGACAACGTGCGCTCACGCAGCGGCAGTTCGCCGAGAGCGGCTCGGTACGCGTCCACGATGCGGGCGTTCTCGCCGGTGTCGCGGACCGCGACACGTACCGTGCGGCCCTCGTACGCCGGCGAGAGCGGTGACAGGTCCCTCAGGTGGACACCGTGCCGCCGGCACTCCGCGACCAGGGACGCGGCGCTCGGCCTGCTCCGAGGCAGTGTGAGCGTGAGGAAGTTGGCCACCGACTCCTCGACCGTGACGGAGTCGTCGACAGCGGCCAGGTCCGCCGCGAGCAGCGCGCGCAACTCGTGCGTACGCTGCAACCGGCCGGTGTAGTAGCCCGGATCGCGCAGCGCCGCCACCGCCGCGAGCTGGGCCGGCAGGCTCACCACCCACGGGGGCGTCCACCGGCGCAGCTCCGCCGCCGTGCCGGGCTCGGCCACCAGGTACGCGGCCCGCACGCCGGACAGGGCGTACGTCTTCGACATCGAGGTGCAGACCACCACACGCGGGTCCCGCGCGGCGAGCGGGGCGAGGGACTCGGAGGGGTCGACGTACCCGAGATACGCCTCGTCGATCCACCACCGGGTGTGGGCGGGCGCCGCCGCGATCACCGCGGCCAGCTCGCCGGCCGGTGCGTGGCGGCCGGTCGGGTTGTTCGGGTTGACCACGACCACGAGGTCGTACGAGCCGTCCGCGACGACAGCCGACAGCCTCCCCGGATCGATGCGCCAGCCCTCCTCGCGCCGCAGCCGGAACCGGTCCACGCGGCAGCCGATCACCCGTTCCGTGACGTGGGCGTACTCGCCGTAGCCTGGGTCCATCAGCAGGACCCGGCTCGCCGGGGTCAGCCATCGGCCGAAGGCCCGGAAGATCAGGTCGGAGGAGCCGGAGCCGACAGCGAGCGTCCGCTGGGGCAGGCCGCGTACGGAGGCGAGCTCCGCGAGCAAGCCCTCCGCACCGGTCGGGGGCGAGGTGCGGGCGACCCAGCCGGCGTCCTCGGTGAGCACGACGTGTGCCGCGGGGGCCGGTGGGAACCAGGCGTCGAGCACATCGGCCGTGACGACCTCGCGACGCCGTTCGAGCGTGCGGAAGTCCGTCCCGATCGCGGTGAACGAGGCACCGCCGTGCTCGCAGCCGTCGGGCCCGGGCGCGAACGGGGCGTCCAGTCGCCAGTCCACGCCGGTCGCCGCGCGTGCCAGGGCCGCCGCATGCCGTCCTGTCGCACAGCGGGACAGCTCCGCCACCTCTGCCGTCAGCACCTCGAAGTCGACCGCGCCGCTGCGGACGGTGCGGCCGGCCGGACGCAGACCCGCCGCCCGGTACATGCCGATCAGGTCGGAGCGTCCCATGGCCACCACGTGCCGCCCGCCCCGGGAGGCGATCCAGCGCAGTGCCGCGTACATCAGCAGGAGGCCCGACGCGCCGAGGCGGGCCCGCGGCTCGACGGTGAGCAGCCGCACCTCGAAGACGTCGGGCCCGTCCAGGAGCGGGAGTTCGGCCCGGGTCAGGTACTTGTCCAGCCCGTACCGTCCCACCCACGGCGGCGTCACGCTCACGAACCCGACGCGGTCCGCGTCCCGCGCGGCGACCAGGTAGACGTTGTCGCCGTCCAGCCCGTCGACCAGCCGCCCCTCGCTGTTGCGCGGGTGCTGGCCGAGTTCCTCCGCGTAGACACGGTGCCGGAGTTCATGGATCCACACCATGTCGTCGGCGTCTGCGGAGCGCAGGGTGAGGGGACGGCTCATCGGAACCTCTTCGGTCGGGACCAAGGGGGTTCAGTGTGACGTCGGCCGATCTTGGTGGAGCAGGGTAGGACAGCTCGGACGGCCTGAGTACGGGTACTCAGGCGGTGAGCCGCCCGACCGGCCGTGCGCCGTCGGCGTGTTCGGATCCTGGGCGTGCTGTCGGGACGTACTGCTCCCCGGTCGTCAGAGGGCCGGTCCACGCCGTGACGCGGTGACCAGCTCGGTCACCGTGGCCAGCTTCCTGCGGGGTCTGCCGTCCGGTCCGCCGCGCAGGCGCTCGGCCCGGTCGATGGCCGCCATGCCCCGTGCGTCGACGAGGCGCGGGGCTCGGCGGCGGGCCAGCCGCTGGAAGGACCTCGCCGAGTGGGCGGGCGGCTCGAGGACGTCGGCGACGGCGTCGGCGAGCAGGCTGCTCACCGTTTCGGCGGCGCAGGCCCGGTTGGCGCCGATGCCCCCGGACGAACCGCGCTTGATCCATCCGACGACGTAGGCGCCCGGCATCCCGGCGACCCGGCCCTCGTCGTGCGGAACGGTTCCCGTCGTCTCGTCGAACGGCAGCCCGGGAACCGGCGTCCCCCGGTAGCCGATGGCCCGCAGCACGGACGTGGCGGGGATCAGGGCTTCCCCGCGTGCGTCGGTGACGCGCACGGCCCGGACCGCCGCCGCGTCGCTTCCCACGATTTGCGTCGGCGCGGAGTGGAAGCGCAGCACGATGCGCCGGCCCGCACCGGGCGCCCGAGACCAGTCGAGTTCCTCGCGCCGCACCTCCCGCAGCACCGCGGCGATGTCGTGCGGGCCGGCGGCCTCGATGGCGCGGCCGGTGCGGGGGTCGTGGTCGTCCACGATCAGGTCCACACCGGGCAGGTGGGTCAGGGCGAGCAGTTCCGGCCGTGTGCAGGCGGCGTTCTCCGGGCCGCGGCGGCCCAGGACGACGACCTCGCGCACGCGGGAGTCGCGCAGGGCGCGCAGCGCGTGGTCGGCGATGTCGGTGCCGGCGAGCTGCTCGGGGTCGGTGACCAGGATGCGGGCCACGTCCAGGGCGACGTTGCCGTTGCCCACCACGACCACGCGCTCGGCGGACAGGTCGACCGCGTCGGGGGCGACGTCCGGGTGGGCGTTGTACCAGGCGACGAACGTCGTGGCGGACAGGCTGCCCGCCAGATCCTCCCCGGGCAGGCCGAGCCGGCGGTCGGCGGACGCCCCGACCGCGTACACCACCGCGTCGTGGTGGGCGGCGAGTTCCTGCGCGGACACGTGTGCGCCGACCTCCAGCCCCAGCAGCATCCGCACCCGCGGGTGGCCGTGGAAGCGGGCGAAGGTGTCGCCGATCTGCTTGGTCGTGGGATGGTCGGGGGCGACGCCGAACCGCACGAGCCCGCCCGCGACCGGCAGCCGGTCGACGAGCGTGACCTCGGCGTTGGTGTGCAGCAGCAGGTCCTGGGCGGTGTACATGCCGGCCGGCCCCGTGCCGACGACGGCGACCCGCAACGGCCGGAAGTCCGCCGGCAGGACCCGGTCGAACACGGGCCCGTCCCAGACGTGGAAGTTCGGGCTCTCCTCGGGGAGTTCGGGTGCCGGCGCCTCGGCGAAGTAGGCGGCGTTGATGTCGGCGTACGCCTTCTGCGGGCCGGTCAGCCGGTCCACGGGGAAGACGGCGTCGACCGGGCACGCGTCGGCGCACGCGCCGCAGTCGATGCAGGCCCTGGGGTCCACGTACAGCATCTCGGTGCTGCCGAACGCCCGCTCCTGAGGGGTGGGGTGGATGCAGTTGACCGGGCAGACGGCGACGCAGGTGGCATCGGCGCAGCAGGTCTGGGTGATGGCGTAGGTCATGGGTCCGCTCTGCTCGAACAGCGCTGCCTGGGGGCTGGTCAGATGAGGTGGGCGCGCTGGTAGAACGCCAGCGCCGGCTTGGTCAGCAGCCCCGCCGAGGCGAGGAACTCCATCAGGCCGGCGCAGCTGGAGCGCATCATCGCCTTGTGGTGCTCGTTGGCGCGTGCCTCGGCGCGTGCCCGCTCGGGGTCGAGCCCGGCGTTGGCGTAGACGGACTCGTTCACCATGCTCGTGACGATGACGTACGCCGCCACGGCGATCACGAACGCGTGGATGTGCCGCCGGACCGGCCCGGCCTTCGCCAGATGCCGCCGGGTCTCCTCGCGGGCGAACTTCATGTGGCGGGACTCCTCGACCACATGGATGTTGTTGATGGTCCTCACGAACGGCACGACCCGCTCGTCCCGCATCCAGTCGCGCTGCATGACGTCGAGGACTTCCTCGGCGACGAGGATCGCCGCGTAGGCGGCCTCGCCGAACGCCAGCGTCTTGAAGGCCCGGCCCAGTTCGATCGCCAGGCGGCGGGGCCGGTACGCCGGTGCCCCGAGTTTCCGGGCGCCGCGGGCGAACATGATCGAGTGCCGGCACTCGTCCGCGATCTCGGTGAGGGCCCACTGGACCGTGTCGTCGGTCGGGTCCTTGGCGTAGACGTCCCGGAGGATCAGCTGCTGGAGGATCATCTCGAACCAGATGCCGGTGCTGGCCACGGAGGCGGCTTCCTGCCGCGTCAGCTCCTTGCGCTGCGCCTCGGAGAGCTCGTTCCAGTATGACGTGCCGTACAGGGTGCTCCACTCCGGGCTGGCACCGTGGAAGTCCTTGTCGAGGGGTGTCTCCCAGTCCACCTCGGTCGCGGGGTCGTAGGAGAGTGTCGCGGCCGAGTCGAGCAGTCGGCCGGCGACTTCGCCGGTCCGGGTGTCGCGCTCGACTCCGGGCCGGGCCGTGCTGCTTGCCATGCTCTCAACTCCTCAGTCTCGAGTGACGGTCCGTCTCCGTCTGTGGCACATGCGATCGGTGGGGCAGGGCCGTCCGGTGCGCCAGGGGCGCTCCGCGGGGTCTGCGGAGGTGCCGCCGGGCGTGACGCGGCCACGAGGTGACGCGCGGCGCGTTCCACCGCCGGGCCCTCTTGTTAGACGGAATGTATAACAAGGGGCGGTGCTCGGCCTACCCCTCGGTAGGAAGTGGTTCCTCCGGAACGCCATCGGCGCCGTCCCGCCGCACGGGGCGGGACGGCGCCGAAGCTCTGGACTTGCTCAAGAAGCGATACCGGTCGTCCCCGTGCCGGGCATACTGCGGGCAATCCGGGCACCGCCCGGCGTAAGGGGGACGCTGTGTTGATCGCATTCGTGTTGGTGGGTGGGTTCGTCCTGGTGGTCGTCACGGTGGTGACCTGGCTGGTGCGCCGGGCATGGCACCGTGCCTGGGCCGACCTGGGGGTGCGGGCGGCGGCGCACGGTCCGGGCGCCGGGGCGCGGCGTGGAGCGTGGTCGACCGGTGGCGGCGCCGCAGGCGCTGCGTACGGCGCGTCGACGACGCACGGTGCCGGGAGCCCGAACGACCACTCGTCCTGGTGGGCGCCGGGCGGCGACGGCTCGTCCGGTGGCTGCTCGGGCGGCGGTTCCTCGTGCGGCAGCTCCTCGTCCTGCGGCTCCGGTTCCTCGTCGTGCAGCAGCAGTTCCTCGTCCTGCGGCAGCAGCTCGTCCTCGTGCGGCAGCAGTTCCTCGTCGTGCGGCAGCAGTTCTTCGTCCTGTAGCAGTTCCTGCTGAACACGTCCTCGAGGTCACCGGGTTTTCCGGGTTCACCGCACCGACGGAGGCCGATGGGTGGCCCAGTACTCGGACGCGGTGAGGCCCATGAGGACGACGTCGTGGTATTCGCCGGCGAAGAACTCGTGCTGGCGAAGCCGCCCTTCCTCGACGAAGCCGAGCTTGTGATAGAGGCCGAGGGACGCGTCGTTGAAGGCGTAGATCTCCACTTCGCACTTGTTGAGGCGCTGTTCGGCGAACATGTACGTCAAGGTCAGCTCCATGGCCTCGACCGCGTATCCCTTCCGGCGACTGCCCGGGGCGACCTCGATGCCGGTCCTGAACCGCCCGGCCCGGCGGTCGGTCTCGCCGACTGTCACGGACCCCGCGAAGGTACGCTTGTCCAACGCATCGATGACCAGCCGGAACGCGTCCCCGCCCGGTGGACGGCCGGCGCGCTCCGCAGTCCAGATGCGGAAGCTCTCCTCGGAGCGCGGCGGCTCGACGACGTCGGCGTTGCGGACGTCGACGGTGTGCCGGGCAAGGTCACGGAAACCCTGCCAGTCCTCCGGCTCGACGCCGCGAAGCCGTACCTTCTCACCCGTCCACATGTCACTCATGACGCCCGTCGCTTCCCTCGATCACGGGCGATCCGCCCTGTGAAGTCACCGGATCACCTGGATGGTCGGCAGCGGGCTCTCATACCCGCCGGTCATCTCGGTGAGGGCGTGGCGGGCCAGCTGCCGTACTCGACTCCACGCGGCGTCATCGTGCAGCGCACTCCGCGTCCACCGCTCGGCGTGTTCCTGACTGCTCATGCCGGCGAACACCGCGTCGATCTCCCGCAGTGCGTCGACTACGGGCTCGCCGATCTGCTGGTGTTCCGCCAGCCGGCCGGACACGCGGAAGGCGTTCTCGAAGTCGAGGGCGATCTCGTCCGCGTGCACGCGGTGCCGGTCGAGCCAGGCGGTCTGGGTCGGAGCATCGGCCGCCACCACGGACAGGGCGTCGGTCAGGAGCCTTCGTGCGGCAACCAGGTCAGATGTCTTCACCGCCTGATCGTCGCACGCGCCCGGCTCGTGCCGCCGGGCGCGGACGACAGGGGAGTGACCGCGGGGCATCTCAGTGCTCGCAGAGGGAGAACTCCCGCTCGTAGAGCTGCTCGTTGTGTTCGGCGACGAAGAACTTGCGTTCCCGCATGAGTTCCTCGCGGTACGCCTTGGCCTGGTCGAGCGTCATGGTCGAGGTGCCGGACCAGGGCTGCTGCGGGGGCACGTCGGACGTCGAGATGATCCGTTCCGACGGATCGACCAGGAAGAACGCGAGGATCTTGCGGTGACCCGGCCGTGCGGGGTCCTTCAGTCGGAACGAACCGACGCGGTGCTGCAGGGTGTTCGGGAATGCCAGGCAGCGGCCCGCCGGGGTCGGCGCCGATCCGAGCACCTGGTTCAGCGCGTCCTCGTCCTCCAGGCCGTAGACCTCACGCAGGCCGTTGTCGTCGTTCTGCTCGTAGTCCGGGTCGTCGAGTGCCGTGCGGAAACCCAGCCGGCTCTCGGTGATGTTGTCGCTGTCCCAGTAGTAGATGCCGGTCGAGACGATCCGCTCGTTCAGCATTCCCTCGACATGCCAGGAACCGCCGGGATACTCGGGCTTGTCCGGGGTGAGATGAAGGGTGGCGAGTTTGACGATGACCTGGAGGCGGCGACCGCGCAGGTCCACACGCGCGGTCTCGTCGGGCACCGCGGGTGGCGTGAAGGCGGGGGCGTCCGGAACGACCGGGCGGCGGTTCTCCCACCATGCGTCAAGGGCCTGCTGCCACGCGCGGTAGGCCTCCGCGTAGGCCGCTTCGTCGGTGAAGGAAGCCTTGTCCGGGTACTCCGGCTCCGAGTCGTACCAACCGTATGGATCGGCCTCGATCCGCAGAGGGCGCGGATGCCGCAGGTCGGTGAGCACGTTCTCCCACAGGGGACGCATCCGGGCGAACAACTCCGGCAGGACGGAGGCCAGTTCCCGGTGCTTCTCGGGATGCACGTTGTTGATGTAGGAGCGGAAGGTGACATCACCCTCAACGTCCACGTCGACGTCAGTGGGCAGCCACTGGAAACGCTCGGAGAACTCGTGCTTCGAGTAGCCGTCCGTCGGGTTCCGCCAGGCCCGCTCCGGTGCACCGCTGACCTCCCTCACCAGGCAGAACAGCGAGGGATGCACCAGGTCCAGCACCTGGCCGTCCGATCCCGGATGCCAGTCCCGCTCCGACTCGGGAACCTCCTCCAGGACCTTGACGGCGTCGCGCAGGCGCGATCGGAGGGTGTCGTCGACCAGCGTGTCCGACTGCCACACTCCATCGACGGCGGCCACTTCGATGCCCGTCCGCTCGTCCCGCAGCGCGGCGTAGTGCGCCAGTTCCGCGACGACGAAGGCGACCTGCGCTTCGGTCAGTCCCTGGGCGACCGCTTCCCGCGTCCACGTCGCGACGATGCCCGGGTCGTTCATCTTGTCGAACCACCCCGGTTTCGCCCGTATGTGGGCGCTGCACTCCATCATCTGCAGCTCCCGCAGAGTCCGCGGTCGTGCGAACGCCGTGGAACGGGATGCCTGGAAGGGCAGGGGGAACGGGGGCGAGCTGGACACGTTCTTCGGTCCTCCGGGTCGGTGTGCGGTGGCGGGAAGACTATGTCAGCGCACTGACATCGCCGGACTCTCGCGCGAGCGGACCGCGCTGGTTGAACGCGTTCAAAAGCTCTGTCAGTATGAGTCCGGCCGGCGTGCTGCTCACCCGGCGGGGGAGGAACCACTGCCATGACGAGTTCACTGCTGACGCCGAGAAGACGCGCGTTCGTCGACGCTCCACGGGACGTGACCGGGAGCACGGCGCCGACAGCCGTCCTCGACTGGACCGACGGCCGTGTCACCGCGCTGCTCCGCGACATCGACGCGGCGACACCGCACTCCGAGCGAGGAGCCGGCTCCCGGGCCGGTGCCCGGATCGACCTGCTTCGGCGAGCTCACGGTGTGATCACCTACGCGGTGCGTCCCGTCTACTCCGTGCAGGACGAGCGACCGGTATCCCAGGTGCTCCGCCGGGGCCGAGGCTCGTGCAGCCAGCGGCTCGCGGTCCTGGAGGCGGTCGCCAGGGCGAGCGGGACCGCGACCCGGGTCCGGGGCCTGCTCGTGGACGGAGCGTTCTGGTACCCGCGCTTCCCGCGCATGCGGCAGATCGTGCCCGACCGCGTTGTGCTGGCCTGGCCGGAGTTCCTCATCGAGGCGGAGAGCGGTGCGACTCCGGACGGTACGGGGGAAAACCGGGGAACGGGTGTGGAGTGGTTGACGGCGTCCGAGATCTTCGGTGACCTGAGCCGCTTGAGCCGGCGGGACGGCGGCGGTTTCACCAACAGAGGACCAGAGACGCTGTTCGAGGCGCTGTCCCGGACGGCCGTCGACTGGGACGGGGTCACCGTCTGCCCGACGGGGACGGCCACCGGCGGTACCGCGGACACGGCCACCGGAAGCCGGACCGGCGATGACGTCACCGCGAGGAGCTGTGACTTGTCCTCCTACGTCCTGGCAGACCTCGGTCGTTTCGACTCACGGGACGAGCTCTTCGCCCAGCACGGCCAGACCCTCTGCTCCCCGGCCAGGCTGCTGGCCGAGCCGATCCTCGGGCGCTGGGCCGCAGGAGCTCGGGGCTGAGCACCACGCAGGCCGACGGTGGCAGCGCCAGTCACGGCCGGGCCCACCACCCCTCGCCCACCGTCACCCGCACGGGGTCTGCGGATGGGGAAGTTCCAGCACGCCGTCCACGATCCGCCCGGTGCGGGCCTCTCGGGCGAGTGCGGCCAGCCGCTCCAACAGGCTGTGCCCGTCGCACAGTACGGTCTCGTGGCCGCCGTAGGACTGCAGGTTGATCACTGCGGCTTCCACGTGACGGATCTCGCTGACCAGCATCGGCACGCCCGCGGCACCGGATGCCGGCGCGGCCCCTGCCCGGGCGTGGAGGAGGGGGAGCAGTTCCGCCCCGCTGGCGTTGCCGATCGTCTGCGCATCCGCGTTGCTGTCCGTCTCCAGGCGCTGTCGGGCGTGCTCGATCACCCGGGTGAGTATCTGGAAGTCGCTGTGGGCGAGTTCGAACGCCAGGTGGTCCGTCCCCGCGTGTGGTGCGGGTGCAGACTCTCTTCGCCGCCGCCCCCAAGGCATAGCCGGCCCCCCATCCGATCGACCAAGGCGGTGTCCACCGTCCCGCAGGCGTGGTGGCAACCCCGCACCACCGCTGCCTGCCGGACCCTCCCGACCGCGCCCGCCGGCGCTGCGACGCTCGGCCCGGCGGAGCGGACGCGACGGCCCGAGCCGGCAGGCCGCACCACGAACAGTGCTCCGACCGGTCATTCCGCGAAGGTCCTGCGAAAGCAGAGCGACAGGAACGATCGTGAGTAACCGCCCACACAGTACTGCGCTGTGCGGGAAAACGCTTGCCCCAATGGTGATCGACTTCGGTCGGCAGCGCACGCTCGGTGTCCCCACCGCTGAGGCGCGGTTGCGCTTCGAAGTCGAACGGCGTGGCCCGGGGCGGGTTGCGGCTGTTCCTGTCGGAGCACCGGGGCGACGCCCGGCCCGGCACGCTGGTGTACCTCCGGGTGCGGGACGTCGACACCCTCGCCCGGGAGTTCGGTGTGACGGTGAGCGACGCGGCGTGGGCACGTGAGATCGAGCTGCGGGACCCCGACGGCAACCGCCTGCGGATCGGCACGCCCACCGAATGACGGGCCGCCGGCCTCACACACGGGCGGGTCGGCGCGATCCGGCTGCCGGGACCGCGCCGTGTGGTCGCTCTCGCACGCCGTGGGGCAGGTGTGCCGGCGAGGTTCGCGCGGTCGCTAACCCTGCCTGATCGCGGAGATGTCGAACTCCAGGACGATCTTGTCGCCGACGAGGACGCCGCCGCCCTCCAGGGCCGCGTTCCAGGTGACGCCGAACTCCTTGCGCGAAATGGTCAGCGAGCCCTCCAGACCGACGCGCAGGTTGCCGAACGGGTCGACGGCATTGCCGGTGTACTCGAAGTCGATGGTGACCGGCTTGGTCAGGTCCTTGATGGTGAGCTCGCCGGTGACCCGGTACTCGGTGTCGGACCGCTTCTCGACCTCGGTGGTGCGGAAGGTGATGTCGGGGAAGTTGGGGGCGTCCAGGAAGTCGTTGGTGCGCAGGTGCTGGTCGCGCTGCTCCACGCCGGTGTCGATGCTCTGCGCCTTGATGACCACCTGGCCGCTGGACCGGGCCGGATCGGCGCCGTCCAGGTGGGCGGTGCCCTCGAACTCGTGGAAGGCGCCGCGCACCTTGGTGACCATGGCGTGGCGGGCGACGAAGCCGATCCGGGTGTGGGCCGGGTCGAGCACGTAGTCGCCGGTGAGGTCGGGGATCGGGACAGTCATGGTGAGGAACCTCCCTGGGAGCCGGATCGGCGGCGGACCGCCTGGATCGTTACCGGCCACGCTAGGCCGCCACGCGATTCCCGTCCCGCCCAACGCGCACGGCCGCGGGCGATTGCACCCTGACCGGCGATCGCCACTGCAACGCGTTCAGGTGCACTTCGAGGCCGCGGACGACTCGGCGCCCGGCCGGTGGCCGGCCGACCCGGAAGAGGATCGGAACGCGCCGAACGGCCCCGAGCGGGGCCGTTCGGCCGGGTCGTGCGCCGGGCTCAGGGGTGGTCGGGCTGCTGCGCCGGAGGCACTCCGCCGCCCTCTCCTCCACCCTTCTCGCCCTTGTCCGTGCCGTGCGGGGTACCGCCTCCGGTGCCGTCCGGCTGGGCCGCCTTCATCTGGCGACTGTCCTCGGGGGTGGCGGCTCCCTTGTCGTTGCGCCGTAGCTCCGGCTGCTGCGGATTGGGCATGCCACGAACCTCCTCTGGTGGTGCGATCTGGTGGTGCGGACTTGCGGGGCCCGGGTTCCCACCGAGGCGCGGGTGACGCACGTCGTCCGCGCAAAGGTCGTGGCAGCGGGACGACCACCGGCCGACGACCCCGTACCGCGCTCCTCACCACTGACCCGGCGCCCGGTCGTCGGTTCCCGCGCTACCGCGCGTGATGGCGTGACGCCTCGACCCGGTCACCGCACACCGCCTCGGAGCACCAGCGGCGCGTCCCGTCGCGCGACGTGTCGAAGAAGCGCAGCGCGCAGGAGGGGTACGCACACCCGCGGACCGGGTCGGGGCGCGCAGCAACCACAGGCAGGAGCAGGCGGCCGTCCGGGCCGGACCCCCCTGTGGGGTCGGCTGACCCACGCCGGACGCCGCCTCCGCGTCGCCGGCTCGCTGCTCGCCGGCCGGACGGGCAGCCCCTCGGTGCCCGTGAGCAGGTCACGCCCCACCCCGCCCTCGAGCCCCGAGCCAGTTTTCTCTTGGCGGACTGGACGACCGGCAGGACCCTCCAGGTCACCGGCACCGCGCGGGTCGACTTCGCCGGGGACGGAGCCCGTACCGTCCGTTTCACCGTCGGCGCCGTGGTGGACGCCCCGCGGGTCACGCGGCTGCGCCGGGCGGCCGCGTGACCTCGGAGGGCGTCACCCGGGCATCTCGCTGCTCCGGCCGCCCGTCAGGACGGGAAGGGCGGGGAACGCGACGAGCAGCGCGAGGGCGACCAGCAGTCCGCTCAGCCACAGGGGCCCCGCCTCCCCGGCCGGGGAACCGAGGGCGGCCGCGGCCGCGACGGGACCGGCCGCGGCGCCCACGTTGAGCGCCGCCGTGGCGTAGGCGCCGGCCAGGGTGGGCGCTCCGGCCGCCTCGTGCAGGACCCGCGCGATGAGGGTGCTCCCCAGGGCGAACGACAGGGCGCCCTGCACGAACAGCAGGGGGAACAGGGCGATCGGCTCGCCGGCGAGCAGTGCCAGGGCCGGCCAGCCGGCGAGCAGCAAGGGACCGCCGAGAGCGACCACCCGGCCCGGACGCCGGTCGGACAACCGGCCGGCGACGGTGACGCCGGCGAACGAGCCGGCGCCGAAGACCACCAGGGCGACGGGGACCCACCACTCGCCCAGCCCGGCGCTGCCGGTGACGACGGGGGCGAGGAAGGTGAGGCTCCCGAAGGTGGCCGCGTTCACCAGCGCGCCGAGCAGCATCACCAGGAGCAGCGGCGGCCGGGTGAGCTCGGCGAGCTCCGCCCGCAGCGAGGGCCTCCCCGCCACCCCGGTCCCTTCACGTCCGGCCGGGACGCCCCGGAGGATGCCGAGGGCGGCGGGGAGGCAGAGAAGGGCCACAGCCCAGAACGTCGCACGCCAGCCGAGCAGAGCGCCGAGCGCGGCCCCGCCGGGGACACCGGCGATCGTGGCCAGTGTGGTGCCGGACAGCAGCACCGCCAGCGCGCGTCCCTTCCGGTCGGGCGGGACGAGCGTGACGGCGGCCGTCAGGGCCACGGCGAGGAACCCGGCGTTCGCGACCGCCGCGACGACCCGGGTGGCGAACAGGACGGGGAAGCCGGTGGCGACGGCACCCACGGCGTGGGCCGCCGTGAACACGAGGACGAACACGAGAAGGCCGGCCCGCGTGGACCGGTTGCGGGCGAGCACGGCCACGAGCGGGGCGCCGACGATCATGCCGATCGCGAAGGCCGAGGTGAGGGAGCCCGCTGTCCCGACCGGGACGCCGAGATCCGAGGCGATGTCCGGCAGGAGGCCCGCGAGCATGAACTCCGAGGTGCCCATGGCGAAGACGGCCACGGCAAGCAGATACAGGGGAAGAGGCATCGAGTGGCTCCGGGGTGAGGAGAAGCACGAGAGGTCATCTCGTCACCGCGGTCAGCCCGGGAACGCACACGTGTCACGCCGCGGAGAGCGGCGCGACGGCAGGGGTGCGGACTCAGTGAGCAAGGGGGCTGACGGCGTGACCGTGAGCCCCCACCTCGTCCGACTCAGGACTCGACATGGCCCGCAGGCTACCGGACCGGTGCCGGTCGAGGCATCCCGGTTGTGCCTCACCAACCGGTGTGCAGCAGGTGGTTGACGGCCAGGGCGACGAGCACCTGGGCGCACAGCCAGCCGCGCGCCCTCGTCAGGTAGGCGCACGCGGGCAGCAGCCACATCGCGAACGGCAGCCAGATGCGTTCGGTCTCCGCCTTGCTCATGCCGGACAGGTCGGCGACGAGGAGGGCGAGGCACGCGGCACCGACCACGAGCGCCAGCCGCGCCCGAGCCGTGCCCTGGGACGAGGGCCCCTCCCGCCGCAGCCGGGCGGGCACACCGGCGGCCCGGGCCAGGCCCGCGGAGGTGGCGAGCCCGGTGATGACGACCGTGCAGGCGAGGTTCGCCCACACCCAGTAGCCGTACGGGCGGACCCCGCCCGCCCCCTGGTAGTACCGCGTGACGAGCAGCCGGTACGCCTCCCACCAGTCGAAGCCGGCCAGGGTGAACAGCGTGGGGACGACCGCCGCGCCCGCCGCGAGGGCCGGCCACAGCGCGGGCCGGGCCCGCAGCCCGCGACGCCCGAGGAACAGCACGCTCGCGGCGATCGGGGCGAACAGGGTCAGGCC
The DNA here is from genome assembly GCF_055585285.1 of Streptomyces sp. NPDC053665. Taxonomy (NCBI): domain Bacteria; kingdom Bacillati; phylum Actinomycetota; class Actinomycetes; order Kitasatosporales; family Streptomycetaceae; genus Streptomyces; species Streptomyces sp. NPDC053665. Next base: position 41,687 of record NZ_JBVJKK010000001.1, on the reverse strand, counting down.
GTAGGAGAGGTAGCAGGTGAGGCCGAACAGCAGCCCGGAGACGGCGGCCGCCCCGCACGAGCGCCTGGTGACGGCCACGGCGAGCAGGGCGACGGCCCACGCGGCCACCCCCGCGAAGTAGGCGTCGGCCGACGTGCCCATCCACACGGCGGCCGGGGCGAGGACCACGAAGGGGGCCGCCCGGCGGGCGAGGTCTTCCGAGGCAAGTGCGCGCACGGCGACCAGGACCGCCGCACCGGCACTGGCGCCCACGGTGATGCACCACGCCCCGGCCCAGCCGCCCCCGTGCAGACCCACCCTGTCCAGCAGGACGAAGGTCAGGGTGGCCGCGGGCGGATGGCCGGCGACATGGGCGGGCCAGTTGTCGGGGGAGTGCAGCAGGATGTGCTCGGTGAAGCCGCCCAACGCCGCCGGGATGTCGTGGAAGCGGTCGACGACCTGCAGGTACTCGTGGCGGGTCGTGAGGCGCACGGCGACCCCGGCGTGCGGGCCGTCGATCAGCGCCAGGGACCAGATCCAGGCCACGGACGTCAGCCAGGCGCCCAGGGGCACGGCCCGCCACGGCAGGCGCGCCGCCACCCGCGGCCCGAACGTCACGCCGGCGACCGCCAGGAGGACGGCCGCCGGGGTGCCGGGGCCGAGGTGAGGGTCGAAGTCGGCCAGCAGCGGCGGCCAGCCGACCCGCAATGTGTCACGGAAGTCGTCGGTGTGCCGTCCGACCAGGACCGCCGCGGCGACCAGACCGGCGGCGAGAGCGGCGGAGCACAGATCACGAAGAGAGGCGCGGTTCACCGGCGCCACGCTAGATCGAGGTGTGCCGCACCGGGCGTGCACACCGGCAGACGTCAGAGGTCCGTAAGACACCCGTCCGGTACCCGTCCGCCCGTCGCCGCGCCGGGCGCAGACGTCCCCGCCCCGTAAGGATTTGCCCGTTCCGGCGCCCGTGCACAGGCAGTGGGATGGGAGGCATGAGACCACGCTTGCTCCCACCCCGGTTCGACGGCAGGCTCCACGACCCCCGTACGGCGACCGTGATCGGCCGCTGGCTCGGGGCCGCCTTCGTGCTGTGCTTCGTCACCGGGCTGATCAGTCACCTGATGCAGCACCCTCCGGCGTGGCTGCCCGGCTTCCCCAGCCGTCCCATCTGGGGGTACCGGGTCACCCAGGGCCTCCACGTCGCCTCGGGCATCGCCGCCGTTCCCCTGCTGCTCGCCAAGCTGTGGACCGTGTACCCGAGGCTGTTCGTCCGGCCGCCCGTGCGTTCGGCGCGCCACGGGCTGGAACGCCTGTCGGTCGGACTGCTGGTGGGCTCTGCCGTCCTGGAGGTGGGGACCGGACTGCTCAACACGGCCCAGTGGTACCCGTGGCCGTTCTCGTTCGTCCCCGTGCACTACGCCCTGGCCTGGGTGGTCACCGGATCCCTGGTCCTGCACATCGCGGTCAAGGCACCGCAGATCAGGGACCATTGGAGGCGGCGGTCGGCCGGCACGCTCGCTCTTCCCGCTCAGGACGCCTGGGACCGGCGCTCGTTGCTGACCGCCGTGGGGCTGGCGGCCGGCGCGGTGACGGTGACGACCGTCGGTCAGTCCTTCACCCCCCTCAAGGGCCTCGACCTTCTCGCTCCCCGTCACCCGGACAAGGGCCTGCAAGGACTGCCGGTCAACCGGACGGCCGCGGCGGCCGGCGTCGGGACGGTCGCCGCGGACGGCTACCGGCTCACGGTCGTCGGTCCCCGCCCCTTCGTCCTGACGCTGTCCGAGCTGCGCGGACTGCCGCAGTACGAGGCCGAGTTGCCCATCGCGTGCGTGGAAGGCTGGAGCAAGTCGGCGCACTGGGGCGGTGTGCGGATCGCCGACCTGCTGGAACGGGCGGGTGCGCCCGCCCACGCCCGCGTCCGCGTGATCTCCCTGCAGACCCGCGGGGGGTACCGGGTGTCCGAGCTGGACGTCGCGCACGCGCGCGATCCGCTGACCCTGCTCGCCCTGCGCCTCGACGGCGAGGAACTCGCCCCCGACCACGGCTTCCCGGCGCGTTTGATCGCACCGAACCGGCCGGGCGTCCTCCAGACCAAGTGGGTCGCCCGGCTGGAGGTGCTGGAGGCATGACGACGCGACTGCTGCGGCTCCTCACCGGCCTGCTCGGCCTGGCCCTGCTGGGGACGGGTGTGTCCCTGCTGCTGGAGGTGCGCGACCTGTCCGGCGTGGTGGTGTGGCTGGGGGGTGCCGTGCTGCTGCACGACGCTCTGATAGCGCCCGCGGTGCTGCTGATCGGCATGGTCGCGGTGCGCGGCGCGGCCCGCGGGGCCGTCCGGGGCGGCCTGCTGGTGGCCGGCGCGCTGACCGCGGTCGCCCTGCCGCCCCTGCTGCGCCCCGGGCCCCGCGGCAACCCCTCCGTGCTCCCGCTGGACTACCCGCGCAACTGGCTGCTCACCCTGCTGGGCGTGGCCGTGGTGACCGCGGTGCTCGTTGCCGTCCGCAGGGTGCGCCGCGGCCGGCGGGGGCCGCGACGCACAGGCGCAGGCGGCACAAGCCTTACGAACTCCTGACGCACCGGGCCGACGCACCCCGCGCGGCTCCCCGCAGCCGTACGGTCGCGGGCATGAACATCCTGGTCACCGGAGGCGCGGGCTTCATCGGCTCGCACATCGTCGACGCTCTGCTGCGCAACGGCGACGAGGTGCGGGTGCTCGACGCCCTGCTCCCCGCCGCCCACCACGTTCCGCCGGCGGTCCCCGACGGAGTCGACTTCCGCCGCGCCGACGTCCGCGACGCGGGGGCCGTCGCGGACGCGCTCGCCGGAGTGGACGCCGTCCTGCACCAGGCCGCGATGGTCGGGCTGGGCAAGGACCTCTCCGACGCCCCGGACTACGTCGCCTGCAACGATCTCGGCACGGCCGTCCTCCTGGCCGGCATGGCCGCGGCCGGCGTCGCGCACCTGGTCCTGGCCGGTTCCATGGTCGTCTACGGCGAAGGCCGCTACACCTGCCCGCGCCACGGCCACGTCCGGCCGGGCCCCCGGGTGGTGGGCGACCTGGAGGCGGGCCGGTTCGAACCGCCCTGCCCGCGGTGCGGCGCCCGGCTCGCCCCCGGGCCGGTCACCGAGGACGCTCCCACCGACCCGCGCAACGTCTACGCGGCGACCAAGCTGGCCCAGGAGCACCTCGCCGCCTCCTGGGCCCGGGCGACCGGCGGACGGGTGGCCGCCTTGCGCTACCACAACGTGTACGGGCCGGGGATGCCCCGGGACACGCCCTACGCGGGGGTGGCCTCGCTGTTCCGGTCCGCGCTGGAGAGGGGAGAGCCACCGCGCGTGTTCGAGGACGGCGGTCAGCTGCGGGACTTCGTCCACGTCCGGGACGTCGCCGCGGCGAACCTGGCGGCCCTCACGGGACTGCGCTCCCTCCCGGAGGGAACGGCGCGGGCCTACAACGTCGGCAGCGGAGAGCCGCACACGGTGGGTGAGGCCGCCGCCGCTCTCGCCGCCGCCCGCGGCGGGAGCCCGCCCGTGGTGACGGGCGAGTACCGGCTGGGCGACGTCCGGCACATCACCGCCTCCTCGCGGCGGCTGCGCGAGGAACTGCGGTGGACGCCGCACGTGCCGTTCACCCAGGGGATGACCGAGTTCGCCACCGCACCGCTGCGGGGCGACTGACCGGTCGACCGGACGGGGGGGGGGAGCGCCGCCCCGGCCGTGCGGCGGTGGCGGCGCGCCCTCAGGCGGTGGCGGGCAGACGCACCTCGAAGCGGCAGCCGCCGGGGACGTTGTGCACCGCCGCGCGACCGCGATGGGCCTCGACGATGCCGCGCACTATGGCCAGCCCGAGCCCCGCCCCGGCCGGGGGCGTACGGGCGTCGGTTCCCCGCCAGCCGGTGTCGAACACCCGGGGCAGATCCTCGGCCGGGATCCCCCCGCAGGCATCGGTCACCGCCAGGACGACGTCACCGGACTCCCGCCTGACGGAGACGGCGACCGTGCCGTCGGCCGGGGTGCGGTGGATCGCGTTGACCAGGAGATTGGTCAGCACCCGGGTCATCTCACGGCCGTCCACCTCGACGGGAACGGGCTCGACGCCGTCGCCCACCAGCCGCACCCCGTGCTCCTCGGCCAGGGCACCCGCGCCGGCCAGCGCGTCGTCGACGAGGTCGTACACCGACATCCGGGTCGTGCTCAGCGTCAGCACCCCGGCCTGGATGCGGGAGAGCTCGAAGAGGTCGCCGACCATCTCGCTCAGGCGCCCCACCTCCGCGCGCATCCGGGCGTGGTACACGTGCGGGTCGGCGACCATTCCGTCCTCCAGCGCCTCGGTCATCGCCTGGAGACCCGCCAGTGGAGTGCGCAGATCGTGCGAGATCCAGGCGACCAGCTCACGGCGGGACTCCTCCAGGGCGCGTTCCCGTTCCCGCGAGGCGCGCAGCCTCGCGCTGGTCTCGGCCAGTTCCCGGCCCAGTTCGGCGAGTTCCGCGGTGGGCGCGGCAGCCGGCGGGGTGAAGACGCCCTCCTCACCGAGCGTGCGGGTGGCCCGTGCCAGCGCCCGGCTGCCGCGCACGACACTCCGCCCCAGGACGAGGGCGACGATCAGCGAGACGACGGCGGCGATCGAGCAGACCGTCGTCACGACCCACAGGTCGTGGTCGGACAGCAGCATCGCCCAGGCCACGAGCATCGTTCCGGCGAGCATCGCCACGACCGTGACACCGGCGACGACGGCGAGCGACACCGTCAGGGACCGGTGGCGCAGCAGCCGCAGCACCACCGTGCCCAGCACACCGGCACCGACCGCGCCGATCGTCGCGTACAGGACGATCAGCAACGTGTCACGCCACATCGTGAGCTCCTCCCGCCGGATCCGCGTCGAAGCGGTAGCCGACGCCCCACACGGTGCTGATCAGCCGCGGCCGTGCCGGATCGTCCTCGATCTTCGCCCGCAGCCGCCGCACATGGACGGTGACCGTGGACAGGTCCCCGAACTCCCATCCCCACACGCGGTGCATGAGGTCCTCGCGGCTCGTGGCCTGCCCGGGATGGCGCAGGAAGTACTCCAGCAGGTCGAACTCGCGCAAAGTCAAAGGGAGTTCACGCCCCCGCAGCCGGGCGCGGCGGGCCGACGGATCCAGGACGAGCGCACCGGCGCGCATCTCGTGGGCGGGGCCACCGTCACGGCCCGCGGTGTGCGCGGTCGCGGCCCTGCGCAGTACGGACTGCACGCGCAGGACGAGTTCACGGGGGCTGAAGGGCTTGGTGACGTAGTCGTCCGCCCCGATCTCCAGGCCGAGGATGCGGTCCTCCTCGTCACCGCGCGCGGTCAGCATGATGACGGGTACCGGGCCGCGCCCGCGGATGAGGCGGCACACCTCGAAGCCGTCCATGCCGGGCAGCATCAGATCGAGCACCACCAGGTCCGGCAGTTCGGCGGAGACGGCCGCGACCGCTGCCGGACCGTCCGTGGCCGCGGTGACGGCCAGGCCGGCCTGGGTCAGGTACGAGGCGACGACTTCCACGATGGTCGGGTCGTCGTCGACGACCAGTACACGTTTCACGGCTACGAGTCTGGCACCGCATCGGCCGGCCGTGCCGCGGGCCGGGCGCAGACGTCAGCAAACGGTAAGCAGGGCGCGGACGTCAGCGATCCGTAAGGCACCGAGATCCTTTATGCCCCTTTTGCGTTCGTAGGGTGAGTCACGTGATCGACGAATCCCCGACCTCCCCCGCCCCTGTCGACGTGGTGCTGCCCTGCCTGGACGAAGCGGCGGCCCTGCCCTGGGTGCTGAGCCGGATCCCCCGCCACTGGCGCGCGATCGTGGTCGACAACGGCAGCACCGACCGCTCCGCCGAGACCGCCCGGGCCCACGGAGCGCACGTGGTCGGCGAACCACTCCGCGGGTTCGGCGCCGCCTGCCACGCCGGGCTGGCCGCGGCCACGGCCGACATCGTCTGCTTCTGCGACTGCGACGCCTCCCTCGACCCGGCCCTGCTGCCCGAGCTCGTCGCCCTGCTGACCGCGGGCAGCGCCGACCTGGTCCTCGGACGGCGGCGCCCCACCACCTTCCGCGCCTGGCCCCCGCACGCCCGCCTGGCCAACGCCGAGCTCGCCCGCCTGATCCGCCGCCGCACCGGCCTGCCCCTGTACGATCTGGGCCCCCTGCGCGCGGCCCGCCGCCGCGACCTGCTGGCGCTGGACCTGACCGACCGGCGCTCCGGATACCCCCTCCAGATGGTGGTCCGCGCGGCCGACGCCGGCTGGCGCGTGCGGGAGACGGACGTCCCGTACCATCCGCGCACCGGGCGCTCCAAGGTCACCGGAACCTGGCGCGGCACCTGGCAGGCCGTCCGGGACATGCGCCGCGTCCTGGACGAAGGCCCTGCGGCGGTCACGGCGCGCGACGGGGGAGGCGCACGGTGAATCCGCCGACCCTGCTGGTGATCGCCAAGGAGCCCCTGCCGGGCCGCGTCAAGACACGGCTCACCCCGGCGTTCAGCCCCGCACAGGCCGCCGCGTTGGCCGAGGCGGCGCTGGCCGACACCCTGCGCACGCTGGCCGGCGTCCCCGCGGCGCGCCGGGTGCTCGTTCTCGACGGCGCGCCGGGACCGTGGCTGCCGGCCGGTTTCGACGTCGTCCCGCAGGCCCGCGGACCCCTGGACGAGCGGATCGCCGCCGCGTTCAGCGGATGCCGGTCCGGTCCGGCGATCCTGGTGGGTATGGACACACCCCAGCTGACGTCCGACCTGCTCACCCGCATCACCTGGGACGGCACCGACGCCTGGTTCGGACCGGCGGCCGACGGCGGCTTCTGGGCCCTGGGGCTCAGGACGCCGGCGCGGGCCGATCACCTGGTCAGGGGAGTGCCCATGTCCACGCCCCACACCGGGGCCCGCCAGCGGCGACGTCTTCTCGACGCCGGCCTCGTGGTACGGGATCTGCCGATGCTGCGGGACGTCGACACCGCCGAGGACGCCCGTCACGTCGCCACCCTCTGTCCCCCGGACTCCCACTTCGCCGCGGCGCTGCGCGCGCTGCCCCGGGCCGTCCGGTGACCGGCCCGGACGCCCCGCCCCTGCGCCCCGGACGTCCGGCTCCCCTCGTCGGGCAGGCACCCCCGAGGGCGCTGAGCACCGTCCCCCCGGCACAGCGCCGGCCGTGGATCGACGACCCCTACGACGCCGCCCTCCGCGCCGGCCGGGGCCCGCTCTTCCTGCGCTCCCTCACCGACGCCGCCGCCGGCCGGGAGCGCCTGCTGCCGCTGGACGTCGAACGCTGGTGCGCACCACCGGACGCGGCGGACCTGAGCGTCCTGCGCCGCTGCCGAGGTCCCGTCCTGGACGTCGGCTGCGGGCCCGGGCGGCTCGTGGCCGCTCTCGCCGGGCGGGGCGTACCGGCACTCGGCATCGACGTGAGCCCCGCCGCCGTGGCCCGCACCCGCCGGCTGGGCGGCGCGGCCGTACGGCGTTCCGTCTTCGAGCGCGTGCCCGGAGAGGGACGGTGGTCCACGGTCCTGCTCCTGGACGGCAACGCGGGGATCGCCGGCGACCCGGTCACGCTGCTGGCCCGGATCGGCCGGGTCACGGCTCCCGGCGGGCTCCTCCTCGCCGAAGCGCTCGGCCGGGACGTCGACGAACGGCTGCTGGTGCGGATCGAGGACGCCCGGGGCCGGCACGGCCGGCCCTTCCCGTGGGCGCGTCTGGGTGTCGCCGCCCTGCACGACGCAGCACGTGCCGCCGGGTGGGCCGCCGTCGACCGGTGGGCCCTCGGGGGGCGTTGCTTCCTGGCCCTGCGCAACACCCGCACCGCCGTGCAGGGCACCGTTCCGTGACGGCGAACGCCCGGGTACCGGGCTCACCGGACCCGGGTCAGACCGGTGCGGGCCGGCTCCGGTCGCTCGCCGGTTCGAGGCGGACCACGATGCCCTTCGACGTGGGCTGGTTGCTGATGTCGGCGACACTGTCGAGCGGCACCAGGACGTTCGTCTCCGGGTAGTAGGCGGCGGCCGAGCCCTTGGCGGCCGGGTAGGGCACGACCTCGAAGTTCTCGGCCCGGCGCTCGGAGCCGTCCTCCCAGACGCTCACCAGGTCCACCTTGTCGCCCTGGGCGAGACCCAGTTCACGCAGGTCGGCCGGGTTGACGAGGACGACGTGGCGACTGCCGTGGATGCCGCGGTACCGGTCGTTGTCGGTGTAGGGGACGGTGTTCCACTGGTCGTGCGAGCGCAGCGTCTGGAGCAGCAGGTGCCCTTCGGGGGCCCGGGGGACCACCGGCTCGTTGCAGGTGAACAGGGCCTTGTCGACCTTGGTCTTGAACACGCCCTCGTTGACCGGGTTGGGCAGCTGGAAGCCTCCCGGGCGGGTCACCCGGGCGTTGAAGTCGTGGAAGCCCGGCACGATCCGGGAGATGCTGTCGCGGATGGTGTGGTAGTCGCCCTCGAACTCGGCCCAGGGGATGTCCGCCGTGCCGTCGAGGGTCAGCCGGGCGAGCCGGCACAGGATGGCGACCTCGCTCAGCAGCATGCGCGAGGCCGGTTCGAGCCGTCCCTGCGACGTGTGCACCTCGCTCATGGAGTTCTCCACGGTGACGAACTGCTCGCCGTCGGCTTGGACGTCGCGCTCGGTGCGTCCCAGGGTCGGCAGGATCAGCGCGGTGTCGCCGCAGACGGTGTGCGAGCGGTTCAGCTTGGTGGAGATGTGGGCGGTCAGCCGGCACGAGCGCATCGCCTTCTCGGTGACCTCGCTGTCGGGCGCGGCGCGCACGAAGTTCCCGGCCAGGGCGAGGAAGACCTTGACGCGGCCCTGGAGCATCGCCTTGATCGAGTTCACCGAGTCCAGGCCGTGCGCGCGCGGCGGGTCGAAGCCGAACTCCTGCTGCAGGGCGTCCAGGAAGGTGTTCGGCATCTGCTCCCAGATGCCCATGGTGCGGTCGCCCTGGACGTTGCTGTGGCCGCGCACCGGGCATGCACCGGTTCCGGCACGTCCCAGATTGCCGCGCAGCAGGAGGAAGTTGACGATCTCCCGGATGGTGGGCACGCCGTGCTTGTGCTGGGTGATGCCCATCGCCCAGCAGACGATGACGCGTTCGCTCCTCAGGACCTCGTCGCGGACCTTCTCGATCTCCTCGCGGGTCAGTCCCGTCGCCGCGTGCACGTCGTCCCAGTCGACGTTCCGGGCGTGCCGGGCGAACTCCTCGAAGCCGGCGGTGTGGGCCTCGATGAAGTCGTGGTCGAGGACCGTGCCGGGACGGGCGTCCTCCGCCTCCAGCAGCAGCAGGTTCAGGGCCTGGAACAGGGCGAGGTCGCCACCCGGCTTGATGTGCAGGAAGGCGTCGGCGATCTGCGTGCCGCGTCCGACGATCCCGCTGGGCTTCTGCGGGTTCTTGAAGCGCCGCAGTCCCGCCTCCGGCAGCGGGTTCACCGCCACGATGCGGCCGCCGTTGCGCTTGGCCTCCTCCAGGGCGCTGAGCTGCCGCGGGTGGTTGCTGCCCGGGTTCTGGCCGACCAGGAAGATCAGGTCCGCGTGGTGGAGGTCCTCCAGGCTCACGGTGCCCTTGCCGACGCCCAGGGTCTCGCTCAGGGCGAAGCCGCTGGACTCGTGGCACATGTTGCTGCAGTCGGGCAGGTTGTTGGTGCCGAAGGCCCGGGCGAACAGCTGGAAGACGAACGCCGCCTCGTTGCTGGCGCGGCCGGAGGTGTAGAAGACGGCCTCGTCGGGCGAGTCCAGTCCCCGCAGCTCCTGCGCGAGGACCCCCAGGGCGTCGCTCCAGCCGATGGGCTCGTAGTGGTCCGACCCGGGCCGCTTGATCATCGGCTCGGTGAGCCGGCCCTGCTGGTTGAGCCACTTGTCGGACCGGGCGGCCAGATCGCTCACGCTGTGCTCGCGGAAGAAGTCGGCGGTGATCCGGCGCCTGGTGGCCTCGTCGTTGATGTGCTTCGCGCCGTTCTCGCAGTACTCGTTGCGATGGCGCCGGCCCGGGGCGGGGTCCGCCCACGCGCAGCCGGGGCAGTCGATCCCGCCCACCTGGTTCATGGTCAGCAGGTCCACGCCGGTCCTGCGCGGGGAGGTCTGCTCCAGGGAGTACTCCAGTGCGTGCACGACCGCGGGAACTCCGGCCGCCCACTTCTTCGGCGGTGTCACGGAGAGGGAGGTCTCGCGCTCCTCACCGGGCGGGTTCTGCATCGCTGTGCGCCTTTCTCTCGCCGTGTCCGGTACGCGGGTCAGCCGACGGGCCACTGGGCGACACGGCTCCGGGGCGGTTCCGGGGTGTCGTGCTGGACGCGGCCGTTGCGGATGGTGCCGCGCCAGGCGCCGCCTTCCTGGCCCAGTCCCTCGATGAAGTCCTTGAAGCGCCGCAGTTCCCCGCGCACCAGCCGGGCGGCCACGCCGGCCACCCGGGGGGACCGTCCGAGGACCCGCGCGGCCCCCCGGGGGTCGAGGAGCATCCGGACCGTGAGCGCGGTGCCGCCGGACTCCGTCGGCCTGAACTCGACCTCGCCCTGATGGGTGGGGTGCTGCTCCAGCCCCCGCCAGGCCAGGTAGGAGTCGGGGTCCTGCTCCACGATCTCGACCGCGAAGCGGTGGCGCAGGGGACCGTAGCCGAGGGTCCACGCGGTGACGGTGGGCCGGAGCTGCTCGACGTCGCGCACCACGGCCGAGAAGCGCGGGAAGGTCTTGAACTGCGTCCACTGGTTGTAGGCCGTACGGACCGGCACCGCGAGCTCGACCGTCTCCTCGACGTGCCGCTCGCGCAGCGGACGGCGGCGCGTGACGCCGCCGCCGTCGGTGCGCAGGCCCGGCGTGTTCGGCACGGCCTGCCCGCCGTCGTCTTCGTGCGCCATCGTGGTCTCTCTTCCGGTGAGGGAGCCGGGCGTCCGGGCACCCGGTTGCCGCTCGTGGGTCGGGGCTTCTCTTCCGGTTCCCCCATCGCGCGCATCGAGTCACCCCGGTGCGCCGGCGCCCCGTGCGGTCCCGGTGGCGAGAGCGTCACCTCAAGCTTCACCCCCGGCGCGGCCCCCCGCCACTCACTGCGACCCGGCCCGGCCGGGGAAGCCGCCTCGACCGCTGTCGGCGGTGCGGGGACGGCGAAGGCCCGGCTCCGCCGGCCTCAGTCCCGGGACCACGTGCTCAGCAGGTCGGCGAGTGCCCGGGCCGTCTCGTCGGCGTCCGGGCCGTCGTCGCGGGCGTCGGGTGACAGCTCCACGTGCAGGAAGGGGGCGTGGCGGCGTTCGGCCGAGCGGCCCTGGACGTTCCGGGTGCCCTCCAGCGGACACCGTGCCGACCAGCCGCGGCACACCCGTAGACCGTCCGCCTCCAGCCGGTCCGCCAGTGCCGAGGCCTCGCCGGACGCCTTCTGGGCCGCGCCCCCGGAGACGATGGCCTCGTACGGGCGATCGGAGGTCTGCGCGAAGCCGTGCAACTGGAGGCCCGGTACGCCGCGCTTCTGCAACTCGTCGACGACCGTGTGGAAGGCGCTGTCCTCGCTGTGCGCGACGTCCGCCTCACCCGCGCGGCCGGCCCGGCGGTGCGCACCGGCCAGGACCAGCGCACCGGACGGCTCCTCCTCCAGCAGCCGGACGCCCAGCTCCTCGGTGGCCCGGTCGGACACGGGGTGCGGCACCTGCACGTTCCAGCGCAGCGCCGAGTCCGCGGTCACGTACAGGCGGCCCCAGCTCGCGGCGTCCCCGGCGGACCGGGCGGCGGCGATCTCGTCGTAGCGGCGCCCGGAGTCGGTGTCGGTGAGACGGGTGACGGCGAGGCCGAGCGGGGCGAGCAGGCGCTGCGCCGCCGCGGCGTCCCCGTCGAGCAGGCGCCCCACACCCTCCGCGAGCCGCGCGCGCTCGTCGTCCCCGGGTGGCGTGTAGGCGGCGCCGGGCTCGAACCCGGCGGTGTAGTCCAGGATCCGGCTGCGGAGGTCGACGAGCTCCCGAGCGCGCGGAGCCGAGGGTTCCGTGCGGTCGGACGAAGCGGAGTCGCATGCTCCCAACGTCAGGATCAAAACCACCGGGGCGAAAATGCGAGCGAAACGTGATGTTCTTGTGATGGTAGAGATCGATTGGGGTGTGCGTGACGTGTGAGTATGTCGCGGTGACATTCCGTAAGTCTCTCCGTATAGGTCGCTCGGTGGCGGTTCTGGGTGCTTTGGCAGGCCTCGTCGCCTCCTGCACCTCCGAGCCGTCCGGGGCCCAGGTGAAGCCGGGCGGCCGCTCCTTCACCGTCGCCGCCGCCGGCGATGTGCTCATCCACCCCGAGCTGGTCGAACAGGCGGCCAAGGACGCCGAGAGGACCGGCAAGGGCCGGGCGGGGCTGGACTTCGGACCGCTGATGGCCGGGGTGAAGCCGGTCGTCAGCAAGGCCGATCTGGCCATCTGTCACATGGAGACGCCGGTCGGCACTCCCAAGGGCCCCTTCGAGGGGTACCCCGAGTTCCTCGTTCCGCCGCAGATCCTCACGTCCCTCAAGGACGTGGGGTACGACACCTGCTCGACGGCCTCCAATCACACCTACGACCACGGCCTCAAGGCCGTGAAGCGCACCCTGGACGCGATGGACGAGGTGGGTCTCGGCCACACCGGGTCCGCGCGCACGCCCGAGGAAGCGAAGCAGATCAACATCCGCGACGTCAACGGCGTCAAGGTCGCCCACCTCGCCTTTTCCTGGGAGTCCTTCCTCAACCCCACGCCCGAGAAGGAGCGCTGGGCCTTCAACCGGCTGAGCACCGACGCCATCGCGAAGGCCGAGACCCGGGCCCGGCAGAAGGGCGCCGAGGTCGTCATCCTCACGGTCCACTGGGGCCTGGAGCACTACAACGAACCGAGCGTGCCGCAGCTGGAGCTCGCCGAGCGGATCACCAAGGAGACCGGGGTCGACCTGGTGATCGGCCACCACTCCCACGTGGTGCAGCCCATCCAGAAGGTCAACGGCACCTGGATCGCCTACAGCCTCGGCAACCAGGTGGCCCGGCACTCCTCGCCGACCGGCCTCACCGAGGAGGGCGCGATCGGCTGGTTCGAGTTCAAGGAGACAGCCGACGGCTGGAACGTCAGCGCCCGCTACCGGACCACGCTGGTCGACATCCCGCCGGAGCTGGAGGCGGGGGAGAAGGCACCCGAGGGCGCGGTCGCCGACCACCGGGTGGTGGACGTGCAGGCGGCCCTGGACGACCCGGGTGACCTGTCCGAGGAGCGGCTCGCCCGCTACCGGCTGGCGGCCGACCGCACCCGCGGCTTCCTCTACAACCGGGGCGCCCCCGGCGGCGACGGCCTCCGGCAGCTCTCCCTGGGGACGTGACCAGCGACACAGGCGGATGTTGAGCGAGGAACCCAACCCTCGCGCGTGTCGAAGGTCATTTAAGGCGACGGCGTCTCACCCTCCGCGTCAGCGGTGGCTCCCGCGAGCGCCCGAGTAGTGAAGAGGCGAAGGAAACCACCGGTGACTTCAACCCAAGGCGCGCCGCGTCCCGGACGGGGCGGTCGGCGGCGCTTGCGCAGACGCGCGGACATGCCGCTGCTGGGCGGCGTACGCCCGCCGATCGCGCTGCTGTGCCTGCTGATCATCGCCCTGGCCGGGCTGACCGCCAAGGTGCTCGGCCCGGCCGGTGAGCCCGCCGTGCCCAAGGCGGTGCTGAACTCGCAGCAGCACTTCGCGGAGGACGGCGCGATCGCCCTGCGCGCGTCCATCGACGAGCGGGTCACCGACCTGAACCGCACCGCGGCCGTGCTGAACGACGGCAAGCCCGCCGATCCCGAGCGCGTGCTGTCCGACCTGAGCCGGACCTACCAGAAGTGGACCGGCACCACCGTGCTGGACCTGGAGAGCGGCAAGGTCCTGGCAGCCAGGGGTGAAACGATTCCTCTGGGCTGGCTGGACAAGGAGGTCCTCACCGGCCGGCACGCCCTCACCCCGCGCATGGTGCGGCTGGAGACCGGCGACGTGCGGCTGATGACCATGGCCCTGCTGGACCGGAAGGACGGACCGCAGCAGCTGCTCGTCGCCTCCAACAGCCTGTCCGTGCCCGCCATCAACCTGGGCCCGTTCCGCTCGATGGCCGTCGTCGCCCGCGGCGGCGAAGTCCTCGCCACGGAAGGCTTCGAGCAGGCCGAGGCGCTCAACTCGGACGCCGAACGCGACGAGCTGACCTTCCTGCAGAAGCAGATGAGCCGGCTGTCGGAGCAGGCCGCCGCCAGGACCGAGCAGAACCCCGTCAGCGCCCGCGAGCCCGGCTCCCACGGGTACCCCGGCGTCAGCGGCACCCTGCTGGGCGACTCCTACAACGGCCGGGTCGCCACCGCCGGTTACGCCTCCCTCGCCTCCGCCGACCCCGAGCAGCGCCGCAGCGTCGGCGCGGGACTCGGACTGACCGTGGTGGCCATGCTGCCCGTCGTGCAGGAACAGGCCGTCGGGCAGGAGCGGGAACTGTACGGGCTGGTCGCGGCCGGCGTCCTCGTGGTCGTCGGCCTGCTCGCCGCGGCCCTGCTCTGGCGGGCCGTGCAGCGGCCCCTGCTCGCGCTGTTCCTGGAGTCCCGCCGCCTGGCCCGCGGTGACCTGACCCGGCCCGTCGCCGTGCCCCGCTGGGGCGAGGCCGCCCGGGTCGGCGCCGCCCTGGAACGGCTGCGCGGACAGCTGTCCGGCACCGGCACCGGTCCCGCCGCCGGCGGCAAGGGCCGCCGGGGCCGGTTCGGACTGCGGGTGTCGCTGGCCGTCACGGCCGTCCTGCTGCTCCTGTGGTGCGTACCGGTGGGCCTGCTGCTCAACCGCACGGACGCCTCGGTGAGCGTGCCCAGCACCATGGTCAACGACCAGCGCGACCGCACCGACCTCGTCGCCGACCGAGTCCGCCGCGCCCTGAACGAGGCCCAGGCCGACCTCACCTCCATGACCCGCCTCATCGACCCGGACGACCCCGACGCCACCACCGACGTGCTCGACGACGCCGTGCGCAAGCACACCCGCTACGGCTCCCTGTACGTCGTGGACCCCGGCGGTGACGTCGTCGCGCGCGCCGGAGCCGAGCCGCACGGCGGCTGGGACGCGGACGCCGGGACGAAGGGCCAGGACGCCCCGCTCGTCCGCGTCACCGGCGAAGGCGGCAAGAAGCCCGTCGTCCAGGCCGGGGCACCCCTGCCCGAGCACAAGGGCCTGACGCTCGTCGGCGAGATCCGGGTGGAGTTCCTCAACTCGCTGCTCGCCCGGCCCGGACTCGGCGAGGTCCGGGTCGTCGACGCCGAGGCCAGGACCCTCGCCGCCAGCGACGGCTTCCTCGCCTTCGAGGACCTGCCGCGCGACTCCCTCACCGACCTCGTACGGGCCGGCGGGGTCAGGGTCGGCGCGGGCCCCGTGGAGAACGGGCTGCTCATTCGCGAGGGACGTGCCGTCACCGTCGCCGCCGCCGCGCCCTTCTCCGGCGGCGGCGTGGCCGCGGACATCGGCTGGACCGTCGTCAGCTGGCAGAACGCCAAGCACTTCGAGATCACCCCGTACGAGCGCGAGGACCGCAGCGTGCTCGCCGGGATGCTCGGGCTCGCCCTGATCGTGGTCTGCCTGGGCTGGATCCACCTGGTCGTCGTCCGCCCCCTGCGCGCCCTCGCCGACAGCGCCGAAAAGCTGGCAGACGGCGACCTCAAGACCGTGCTCTACCCCCGCTATCACGACGAGGTGGGGGCCGTCGTCCGCAGCCTCGAACTGGTCCGCCAGCAGTTGCAGGCCCGCAGGCAGAACCAGGCCCGCCGCAGTGCCGAGCCCCGGCTCGACGCCCGAGGAAGGTGACCGGCTGTGCTCTACCTCTACTTCGTCCTGCTCGCCGGCGGGATCTGCCTGTTCGTCGCAGGCGTCGTCGAACAGCGCAGGCACTACGCCGCCCTGCACACCATCCCCTCGCGGGTGCTGGTCAACGGCATCCGCGGCAAGTCGTCCATCACCCGGCTGTGCGCCGGCGCCCTGCGCGGCGGTGACCTGGTCACCGTGGCCAAGACGACCGGCACCGCGGCGCGCTTCATCCACCCCGACGCCACGGAGGAGCCGGTCTACCGCAAGTTCGGCATCGCCAACGTCGTCGAGCAGATCGGCATCGTCCGCCGGGCCGCCACCTACCGCCCCGACGCGCTCGTCATCGAGTGCATGGCCGTCATGCCGGCGCTCCAGGAGGTCAACCAGAGCAAGCTGATCCGCTCCACGATCGGCGTGCTGTGCAACGTCCGTGAGGACCACCTCGCCGAGATGGGACCGACCCTGGACGACGTCGCGCGCTCGCTGTGCCGCTCGATGCCGGAGAACGGCATCTGCGTCACGGCCGAGAAGGAGCGCTTCCACATCCTCCAGGAGGAGGCCGACGCCCGGAACTGCGAGTTGATCTACGCCGACCCGGAGACGGTCACCGACGAGGAGCTGCGCGGCTTCAGCTGGTTCACCTTCAAGGAGAACGTGGCGATCGCCCTGGTCGTGGCCGGCCTGCTCGGCGTCGAGCGCAAGGTCGCGCTCCAGGGCATGTACGACGCCCCGCCGGACCCGGGCGTGCTCTCGGTGGAACGGTACGTCGCGCCCGACGGCAAGCGGCTCGCCTTCGCCAACGTCTTCGCGGCCAACGACCCGGAGTCGACGCTGATGAACATCAACCAGCTGCTCGACCTCGGAGCGATCCGCCGCCCGCTGAACGTCGTCATCAACTGCCGCCCCGACCGGGTGGAGCGCAACGGGCAGATGGGCGAGATCATCCCCGACCTCCAGCCGGACAACGTCTTCGTCATCGGCCACCCGGCCAAGAGCGCCATCGACGCCATCCCCGCCGACTGGCGCGACCGCGCGGTCGACCTCGGCGGCGAGCGGCGCTCGGCCGAGGAGTTCATGCCGACCCTGCTCGGCCGGATGTCCGACGGCTCCTCCCTGGTCGCCATCGGCAACATCCACGGGCAGGGCGAGGAACTGCTGGAGTACCTGGCCGAACTCCCGGCCGACGAGAGCGCGGTGGAGGAGGCCCCGGAGGCGGTCGCCAGCGCCCCGCAGCAGGCACAGCGCCTGGACCCGTTCGCCTCGTACCCCACCGCGTACGAGGAGCGGTACCAGGCGTCGCAGACCCAGGAGATCCCGGTGATCCGCATCCCCGCGCAGCCGACGGCGTCGTACGGCGACACCGCGCACACGTACGCAGGGACGGCGGGTCGGCACGGTGCCCCGTCCGCGCCCGCCCACGACGGGGCGTCATGGCAGTACGGGGACGGCCACGCCGCAGGAGACGGAGCGTACGGCGCCGCGCACGGCCACGGCCCGACGGCGTCGCCGTACCCTCCGGCGCAGCACCACGGTCAGGGCGCGCCCCCCACCCCGGAGCAGAGCCACGGCCCCGGCGCGCACGGCGCCGCCGACGGCGGCCGGGGGCAGGACGCGCAGGGCTCCGGCTGGTTCGGCGCGCCGGCCCGGCCACAGGGGCCGCACCCCGACGCACACCGCCGCCGGCCGCGCCCGCGGCCGGACGACGGCGAGGGACACCAGCCGCGCGCCTGACCCCGCGCACGAGGTGGCGCGCACGCCGCCCACCCGCCCACGACCACCGCACCCCTTCGTCCGGAGACCCCGTTGACCACCGCCGCCCTGACCCCCGAGATGGCCGCCCTGGGCATCGCCATAGGCCTGTTCTTCTCGCTGCTGTGCTATCTCACGACCAACCTGTCGCCCGGCGGCATGATCACGCCCGGCTGGCTGGCGCTCACCCTCATCGAAGACCTCCAGCGCGCGGCGATGGTCGTGGGCGTCACCGCGCTGACCTACGGCGGCACCAAGATCATGCAGCGGCTGGTGATCCTCTATGGCAAGCGGCTGTTCGCCGCGGTGGTGCTGCTGGGCGTGCTGCTCCAGGCCACGGTGATGATCGTGCTCTCGCTCGAGTTCCCGCTGATGTACGGCAACCAGACGCTCGGCTTCATCGTGCCGGGCCTGATCGCCTACCAGATGGTGCGCCAGCCCAAGGGGGCCACGCTGCTGGCCACCGGCACCGTGTCCCTCATGACCTACATCGTCGTCGCCGCCGGCCTGCTGCTCGGCGTCATGCCGACCGTCTGAGAACCGAGGAGCAAACGATGGCAGGGAAGAAGAAGTCGAGGCCCGTCGTCACCGGCGCGGTGCTGCTGGCGCTCGTCGGCACCTCCGGCTACCTCACGCTGGAGCTGCGCAAGCAGGACGACCAGGGCGTCACCGAGGTGCGCAACGTCGGAGTCCTGGAGGGCGGCCGCAGCACCGGCACCAAGGAGACCGGCAAGGCGACCTGGTCCCGGCTGGAGAACCCGGCGCGGTCCGTGCTGCGCGGGTCCGACGGGCAGATCGAGGCCGTGTTCACGGACGGCGCGCGCACCGCGACGCTGACCGGCCCGGCCCGCACCTTCCAGGAGCCGGCCTCCACCGCATCGAAGGTCAGCACGACGGACTGGGTGCGGCTGATGCCGGAGCCCTGGGCCAAGGGCGCCCAGGAGAAGAAGTGGTTCAAGGACTGGTACGCCGAGTACAAGGACAGCAAGGAGGACGACATCTTCGCGTTCGCCTTCCAGTACGTGGCGGGCGCACCGGAGAAGAAGGACGAGCGGGGCACCGTCTACGCCGGTGACGCCAACTTCGGTCCGCTCAACACCAGCGGGGCCGAGGGCGGCGACCTCAGACTGGAGCAGTCCGACTTCTACGACTACCTCCAGGTGCCCTACCCCTTCCGCGACGGCGTCGTCGGGCAGCCGGAGTCCATGCGGGCCAAGTCCATCGACTGCTCGGGCTTCATCCGCATGGTGCTGGGCTACCGGGCCCGCTACCCCCTGATGTCCTCCGACACCTCCGGCAACGGCCTGCCCCGCACCGCCAACGGGATGGCCCGTTCCAAGCAGGGCGTCGACATCCTGCCGCTCACCGGCATCTCCGCCAAGGACCGGCCCGCCGCCATCGACCAGCTCCAGCCGGGCGACCTCGCCTTCTTCAAGCTGGACACCCGCACCGGCCAGCGACTGGACCACGTCGGCATAGTCCTCGGCCACGACACCGAGGGTCACCTGATCTTCGTGTCGAGCCGCGAAGAGGTCAACGGGCCGACCATCGGCGACGTCGGCGGCGTGTCCCGGCTCGACGGCAACGGCTACTACGCCAAGACCCTGCGCAGCGCCAAGCGGCTCTGAACCGGTCCGGGGTCCCCGCCCCGGACCGGCCCGCATGCGCGCGTGCGCTCCCGGTGCTGCAATGGGCATGGTCGCGCGGCCGGGCGGGTCTCACCTGAGCAGCCCGGGCATGTTCCGATGCTTGGACGTCTCAGAGGACGGCTGAATGCCCGAACACGCTGGAGGCATCTCTCCGGGAGGGTCCCGGCCGCGGCCGCGCGAGCACCGGCTCCTGTCGCCCCGCAGGCTGACACCCGCCGTCCGCAGAAACCTGTCGCAACTGTTCTGCGCGCTCGTCGGCGCCGGTCTGGGGCTGCTCGCCCCGCTGATCACCGCCGGGCCCCGGGCGGACGTGGGCCGTGTGGTCAGCGTGCTGTTCACCCTGGGGTTCGGGGTCATCAGCCTGGTCAGCATCATCTACTCGGTGCTGTTCCTGGTCGTGCAGTTCTCCGCGAGCACGTTCACACCCCGGCTCAGCCTGTTCCGCCACGAACCGGTGGTGTGGCGGACCTTCGCCTTCACGATCGGCGTGTTCGTCTTCTGCATCACCGCGGCCCTGGCCGTCGGATCGCAGCGGAAGGTCTCCGCTCTCGTCCCGGGCGCGGCCATGATCCTCACGCTGGTGGCGCTCGCCCTGATGCGCACCCTCCAGATGAGGGCCTTCGACTCCATCCAGCTGGGTCACTCCCTCTCGGCGATCGCCGTCCGGGCGTATCGGCTGTACGACACCCTCTACGCCCGCCCGCATACGAGGGCCACCGACGCGGCGCCCCCGCCCCCCACGGCGGCTTCGGGGACGCCGATCCGCTGGGCTGGGCCGCCCGCCGTGCTGCAGACGATCGATGTGTCCGCGCTCGTCGAAGCGGCCCGCACGCACGACTTCTCGGTGGCGTTCCGGGTCGCCCCGGGCACGACCCTGTCCGAGGGGACGGTGATCGCCGAGGTCACCGGGGGCGGCGCGGGGGAGAGCGCGGTGCGCGCAGCCCTGACCACCGGGGTGGAGCGGACCTTCGCCCAGGATCCCGGACTGCCGTTCAGACTGCTCGTCGACATCGCCCTCCGCGCCCTGTCCCCGGCGATCAACGACCCGGCCACGGCCGTCGAGGCCCTGGACCGGATCGAGGGTCTGCTGGTCCGTCTCGCGGGCAGCGACCTCGACGTGGGACGGTTCCACGACTCCGCCGGGCGGACGCGGGTGGCTGTCCCGGTCCCCGGATGGGACGACTATGTCCGGCTCGCCGTCGACGACGTGGTCCATGCCGCCGCCGGAGCCCCGATGGTCCTGCGCCGGACACGTGACCTCCTGCGCAGCCTGCTGGAGCTGACGCCCGAGGACCGGCGCGAGCCCGTGGCCGACCGGCTGCTACGGGTCGACCGGACCGGCCGGACGACGTACTCGTTCGTCTGGGACTGAGACCCGCCGTCCGGATCGTCCCGGGCGCCGCGGAGCCGGCCGCCCGTCCGCGGCCGACCTCGGTGGCGTGCCGTGTGCCGGATGGGGATGCTGGGAGGGGGGCCACCCGACCGAGAGGCACCTCATGACCCGGACCACCAAGGACACGGACCACCAGGCCCACTCGTCCGGCCCCGGCGCTCGCCGCCTCGTCCCCTTCGCCGTGATCACCGCGATCGCCCTGGTCTTCATCTTCGAGAACCGCTCGCACGTGCAGATCCGGCTGCTGATCCCGCTGGTCACCATGCCCCTGTGGGGTGCTCTCCTCATCGCCTGGGCACTCGGCGTCCTCGCCTCCTTCGTCACCGTCCGCCGACGGTCGAACCGCCCCTCCGGGCGCACCCGCCAGCGGTGAGCCGCGCACGCCACGGGAAGCACGGGCACGGCGCGATTTCAACCGCGCCGTGCGGGCTACTCGTCCGCCATGACTGACACACGGCCACTGGCCCTGATCACCGGGGCGTCCAGCGGGATCGGCTTCGAACTGGCCCGGCAGTTCGCGGCCCACGGCTACGACCTGGTGGTGAACGCCGAGGACGAACGACTGGAGGCCGCCGCGGGGACCCTGAGGGAGTCGGGCGCGGAGGTGCGGGCGGTGCGCGCCGACCTCCGGACGGCCGAAGGGCGGTACGCGCTGCTGGACGCACTCGACGGGCTGACCGTCGACGTCGCCGTCCTCAACGCGGGCGTGGGCCGCGGTGGCGCCTTCGTCGACACCGACCTCGCCGACGATCAGGAAGTGATCGATCTCAACGTCACCGCGACCGTGCGGCTGGCCAAACCGCTGCTGCGGGCCATGGTGACGCGCGACGCGGGCCGGCTCGCCTTCACCTCGTCCGTCGCCTCGACGATGCCCGGCGCCTTCCAGCCCGTCTACAACGCCTCCAAGTCGTTCGTGCAGTCCTTCGCCCAGGCGCTCGCGGAGGAGGTGAAGGACACGGGTGTCACGGTCACCTCGTTCATGCCCGGGCCGACGGACACCGACTTCTTCGAGCGGGCGGGCATGGCGGACGACACCGTGATCGGCACCATGAAGAAGGACGACCCCGCCCAGGTCGCCGAGCAGGCCTTCGAGGCGATCGTGCGGGGTGACACGAAGGTCGTGACCGGGTCCCTGAAGACCAAGGTGCAGGGGCTGGCCGGAAAGGTGCTGCCCGACGGGGTCAAGGCCGCGGCCCACCGGCGGATGGCGGAGCCGGGGAGCGGCGACGACGAGGACACGGGGCGCCCGGGCTGACACCGCCCGCCTCCACCGGCCGGACACGGGCCGGGCCGCTCGCCGTGCTACCGTCGGCTGTTTGCCGCGTCGCCGTCCACCGCTCCGCTCGGTGTCCCGGCCGGTGATCGCACCCCCTGCCGCGCCTTCCCGGGTACGGTCCCTCCCCGAGGAAGGCTCTCCTTGAGCGATTCAGCACGCAGCGCGGTCCGGCCGCACGACGACCGGTCCGACGCGCCCAGCGAGGCTCCCGCGGTGACGTCCTTCGCCCGCTTCGGCCTCCCCGCCCCGATCCTGCGGACGCTCGACGAGCAGGGTGTGGCCGTGCCCTACCCCATCCAGGCCGCCGCGCTGCCGGACGCCCTCGCGGGCCGGGACGTCCTGGGCCGGGGACGCACGGGATCCGGCAAGACGCTCGCCTTCGGTCTGGCCCTGCTGACCCGTACGGCCGGGCGGCGCGCACAGCCCAAGGAGCCGCTGGCGCTCGTGCTGGTCCCCACCAGGGAACTGGCGCAGCAGGTCGCCGAGGCGCTCACGCCCTACGCCGAGGCGCTGCGGCTGCGGCTCGCCACCGTGGTCGGGGGAGTCTCCATCGGGCGTCAGGCCGCCGCCCTGCGGGAGGGGGCCGAGATCGTCGTCGCCACGCCGGGCCGGCTGCACGACCTCGTCGCCCGCAAGGGCTGCCGACTGGGACGTGTGCGCATCGTCGTCCTGGACGAGGCCGACCAGATGTGCGACCTGGGGTTCCTGCCGCAGGTGGACGAGATCCTGGACCAGGTGCCCTCCGGCGGGCAGACCATGCTGTTCTCCGCCACCCTGGACCGGGACGTCGACGACCTGGTGCGTCGCCGCCTGCGCGACCCCGCCGTGCACGCGGTGGACCCCTCGTCCGGTTCCGTCCCGGCGATCGAGCACCACCTCCTCGTCGTGCACGGGCCCGACCGGTACGCCGTGGCCACGGAGATCGCCGCCCGGGACGGCCGTGTGCTGCTGTTCCTGGACACCAAGCACGGCGTCGACCTGCTCACGCGGCACCTGCGGGCCAGTGGCGTGGCCGCGGCCGCCCTGCACAGCGGGAAGTCCCAGCCGCAGCGCACCCGGACCCTGGCGCAGTTCAAGGACGGCCAGGTCACCTCGCTGGTGGCGACGAACGTCGCCGCACGCGGCCTGCACGTCGACGACCTGGATCTCGTGGTCAACGTCGACCCGGCCACCGACCCGAAGGACTACCTGCACCGCGCCGGCCGTACGGCGCGGGCGGGCCGCTCCGGCACCGTCGTGACCCTCGCCCTGCCGGGGCAGCGCCGGGAGACGAGCCAGGTCATGACGGACGCGGACGTCACTCCCAAGGTCACGAAGGTACGGTCCGGCGAGGCGGAGCTGAGCCGGATCACCGGCGCCAGAACCCCCTCGGGCCGGCCCCTCGACGGTGGACCGGCCGCACCGCGCCCCAAGAACCACAACGCTCCGTTCCGCGGCCTGGGCACCGCCAAGGACGTGGGCGGCGGCTCCGGCGGCAGGCCGTCCCGCAAGAGCAGTGAGGCCCGCAAGCTCGCGGAGGCCCGCAGGGCCGCCCGGGTGCGCCGGGGCGGCTGACTCAGATCGGGAACTGCAACTCCGGCCGGTCCCAGGGCACGGCGGGCGGATTCGCCGGGACGGTTCCGGTGGGCCGCGCCCCGCTGCTGAGGTAGAAGCCCTCCGCCGGAGGGTGCGACACCACCCGTACGCGGTCCAGTCCCGCCGCCCGCGCCTGTGCCTTCATGTGCGCGACGAGCAGCCGCCCGATGCCCCGGCCCTGCGCCCCGTTGTCGACGAAGAGCAGGTCCAGCTCGGGCGGCACCAGAAGCAGCGCGTAGAAGCCCAGCACCCGGCCGGCCGGGTCGTCGGCGTCGACGGCCACGAACACCTCATGGGTCTCGATGTAGTCGGCTCCCACGCGGTAGCCCGCGACCATCGCCGCGTAGTGGCCCTCGTAGGCACGCGAGCCGCGCACGAGCCGGGTGAGCCGCTTGGCGTCGCGGGCGACGGCCCGGCGCACGACGGGCGTGCCGTGCCGGGGAGCGAGGGCCGGGTTCATGAAGGGCATCCTACGAGGTCCCGGGATGCCCTTCCGGGGGCGTCAGGGGAGGGTCCACTTCTGGTTGGGGCCGGTGTGGCAGGTCCACAGGTGGACGGGTGTGCCGTCGTTCCAGGTGCCGCCGGAGGCGTCGAGGCATTTACCGGACGGGGGGTTGCGCAGGGTGCCGTCGGTGTGGGGGGTCCATTGCTGGGCGCCGGTGCCGTTGCAGGTCCACAGCTGGATCCTGGTGCCGTCGGCGGTGGCTGCTCCGGAGATGTCCAGGCACTTGCCGAGGGCGCGCAGGGTGCCGTCGCCGGGCAGGGTCCAGCGCTGGGCGGTGCTGGTGTTGCAGGTCCACAGTTGCACCTTGGTCCCGTCGGCGCTCTGGGCGTTGTCGACGTCGAGGCATTTGCCGCCCACACCCTTCACCTCGCCCGCGCGGGGACCGGGCTGGGTGCCGCCGCCCTGCTTGACGCGGATGTTCCGGAACGACACCGAGTCCCCGTCCCCGTGGTTCTGCAGGCCGATGTGCCCCTGCCGGAGGCTGCGCGCGGGGTCGGTGTTGGTGAAGTCGTTGATCTTGCGGCCGTTGAGGAAGATCTCCAGCCGCTCCCCGGTGACCCGCAGCTCGTAGGTGTTCCACTCGCCGGGCGGGTTCAGCGCCGCGTCGCGTGCCGGCAGGTCCGCGGACTTGAATCCGTAGACCGCTCCGGTGGTGCGTGCCGCCTCGTCGGTGGCGTCGATCTGGATCTCGTAGCCGTTGTCCACCGCCGACCACGGGTCGTCCGACGCGGGGAAGCCGATGAAGACGCCGGAGTTGTCGTCGCCGTCGGCGCGCCAGTCGAGCTTCAGGGAGTAGTCCCCGCTGATCTCGCGGGAGTGCCACAGCATGCCGAGCCCGCCGTGCGAGGTGAGGGTGCCGTCGGCGAGCGTGAAGCCGCCGGGCCCGGCCTGCTTCCAGCCCGTGGTGCCCGAACCGTCGAACAGGGAGGTGTAGCCGGTCTCGGGACGGCAGTCGGCCTCGGTCATTCCGGCGGCCCAGCGGACGCCGCCGAGCAGATGGCGGCGGAACGCCGGCTCGGCGTACGCCTCGTCGGTGTGGCCGCCGCCGGTGTAGAAGGCGCGGCCTCCCTGGTAGTCCTTGCACCAGGCGATCGGGTGGTCGCCCTGCATGCTGCCGCCGGAATAGCTCGACTCGTCGAGCGAGGCCAGCACATGCGCCGAGTCCCGCGGGTTGGTGCGGTAGTTGTACCACTCGTCGGTGCGTCGCCAGGTGCCGCCGAGGTGGGCGGTGGCGTCATGGGCGCGGTCCTCGACCTCGACGGTGGCGGACTGGACGGCGGGGTGGGAGTGGAAGAGCGCGCCGGCCAGCCCCGCGTAGAAGGGCCAGTCGTACTCGGTGTCGGCCGCGGCGTGGATGCCGACGTACCCGCCACCGCCCTTGACGTAGCTCTCGAACGCGCTCTGCTGGCCGGCGTTGAGCACGTCGCCCGTGGTCGACAGGAAGGCGACCGCCTTGTACTGGGCGAGGTTGCCGGTGGTGAAGGCCCCGGCGTCCTCGGTGGCGTCGACGGTGAAGTTGTTCGCCGCGCCGAGGTCCCGCAGCGCCGCTGTGCCGTCGTCGATGGAGGAGTGCCGGAAGCCCGCGGTCTTGGAGAACACCAGGACCTTGTAGGCGGGGTCGGCGGCCGGCAGGAGCAAGGCGGTGGCGCGAGGGTCGTCGGCGGGCGCCGGCAGGGCGACGGACGGGGAGGTCAGGCACAGTGCGGCGCCCGTCAGGAGACCGAGCAGCGGCTTGATGGGGGAGCGCATGGGGATCGCCTCCTTTCTACGGAAGGGTCCACTTCTGGTTGGGGCCGGTGTGGCAGGTCCACAGGTGGACGGGTGTGCCGTCGTTCCAGGTGCCGCCGGAGGCGTCGAGGCATTTGCCGGACGGGGGGTTGCGCAGGGTGCCGTCGGTGTGGGGGGTCCATTGCTGGGCGCCGGTGCCGTTGCAGGTCCACAGCTGGATCCTGGTGCCGTCGGCGGTGGCTGCTCCGGAGATGTCCAGGCACTTGCCGAGGGCGCGCAGGGTGCCGTCGCCGGGCAGGGTCCAGCGCTGGGCGGTGCTGGTGTTGCAGGTCCACAGTTGCACCTTGGTCCCGTCGGCGCTCTGGGCGTTGTCGATGTCGAGGCACTTGCCGCCCACACCCTTCACCTCGCCCGCGCGGTCGGAGCCGGCGGTGGTGAAGGCGAACTCGTCGACGTCGAACAGCGAACCGGCGCCGCCTTTGAAGACGAGGTGGAGCTCGGTGGTCCCGGCGGGCTGGCCGGTCAGTGCGGCGGTCACGTCCTGGAACGTCTCCCACCCGCCGGTCACCGGCACGCTCGCCGTGCCGAGCAGGGTGCCGGTGGGGGACCCGGCGCGGACCTCGATGGTGCCGCCGGAGCCGGCCGACGAGACACGGGCGGTGAACCGCGTGGCGCCGGCGAGGGCGTAGGGCTCGAAGGAGATCCAGTCGCCGTTGTCGATGTGGCCGACCGCCCTGCCCCCGTGCGCCGGGGTGTGACTGACCACCTGCACGCCCGAGGAGTCGCCGTAGTGTTCGGCCTGCCGGTGGCTGGGCTGGGTGACGTGCTGGTCGTGGGTGGTCAGCGCGGGCTGGCCGTTCGCGCCCTTGTCCGTGTACTCGGCGTCGACGACACCGAAGATGT
Source organism: Streptomyces sp. NPDC053665 (assembly GCF_055585285.1). Classification (NCBI taxonomy): domain Bacteria; kingdom Bacillati; phylum Actinomycetota; class Actinomycetes; order Kitasatosporales; family Streptomycetaceae; genus Streptomyces; species Streptomyces sp. NPDC053665. Next base: position 15,168 of record NZ_JBVJKK010000001.1, on the reverse strand, counting down.
TGGCGTTGGGATCGTGCTCGCCGTCCGCGAGGGTCCGCAGCGTGCCCGAGCAGCCGGTCGCCGAGGTCTGAGGGTGGCCGTGACTGTCGTGACCGACGATGAACGTCACCTTGACCTTGGTGCAGTCGATCGCGCCGTCCTCGGGATCGGTGACCGTCACCTTGAAGGGGATCGCGGCGCCGAAGTCGTAGATGCTGCCGTCGGCGGGTAGGTCGAGCCGGACGGTCGGGGCGGTGTTGCCCACGGTGATCTGCACCGACGCGGTCGCGGACTTGCCGGTCGTGTCCGTCACCTTCAGTGTGGCCGTGTACCGGCCGTTCGCGGTGTACGTGTGCGTGGGGTCGGCCGTGGTGGAGGTGGCGCCGTCGCCGAAGGTCCACGCGTGACTCAGGGCGTCACCGTCGGCGTCGGAACTCCCGGCGGAGGAGAACGAGACCGTCAGAGGGGCCTTGCCGGAGGTGACGCCGGCCTTGGCCTGGGCCACCGGGGCGTGGCCGTCGGTGACGTGCTCGATGCGGTAGAGCGCGGAGTTCGCGTCACCGTTGAAGTAGCCGGTGCCGTAGTCGAGGACGTACAGGGCGCCGTCCGGTCCGAAGGCCATGTCCATCACCTGGGTGCCGGTCCAGGGGAAGGCGTTGACGGACTGCACGGTGCCGTCGCCGCCGGTCTCGATCCGCTTGATCCAGCGGCGGCCGAACTCACCGGCGAGGAAGTCGCCGTCGTACTCCTGGGGGAACTTGACCGGGGAGGTGGAGGCGGCGTCGTAACGGTAGACGGGGCCGCCCATGGGCGATTCGGAGCCGGTGCCGAACTCCGGTACGGAGCCGCCGTCGTAGGGGATCCAGGCGGGCTGGGCGGGCGGCAGGTCGGTGAGCCCGGTGTTGCGCGGCGAGGTGTTCTTCGGCGCGGCGCAGTCGAACCTGGCGCCCGCGCTGCCGCTCGCGAAGTCGTGGTCCACATAGGCGTCGTTCCTGCCGGTGCAGTACGGCCAGCCGTAGTTGCCCGCCTTCGTGATGCGGTTGAACTCGACCTGCCCGGCCGGGCCGCGGGAGGCGCTGGCGGTACCCGAGTCGGGTCCGTAGTCACCAAGGTGGACCACTCCGGTCGCCTTGTCGACGCTCATCCGGAAAGGGTTGCGGAACCCCATCGCGTAGATCTCGGGCCGCGTCCTGGCCGTGCCGGCGGGGAAGAGGTTGCCCGGCGGCACGGTGTAGGACCCGTCGGCGGCGACCTTGATGCGCAGCACCTTGCCCCGCAGGTCGTTGGTGTTTCCCGCCGAACGCTGGGCGTCGTAGGCGGGATTGCGAGAGGCGCGCTCGTCGATCGGCGTGAAGCCGTCCGAGGCGAAGGGGTTGGTGTCGTCGCCCGTCGACAGGTAGAGGTTGCCCTGTGCGTCGAAGTCGATGTCCCCGCCGACATGGCAGCAGATGCCCCGGGACGCGGGGACGTCGAGGATCTTCTTCTCGCTCGCCAGGTCGAGGGTGCCGCTGCTGCCGAGCACGAACCGCGACAGCCGGTTGACGCCGTCGAAAGGTGCGAAGTCCGCCGCCGACCCGTCGGAGGGGGCGTCCCCGCCCGGGGTGCTCAGCTTCGGCGCGTAGTAGAGGTAGACGAACCGGTTGGACGCGAAGCCCGGGTCCACCGCGACGCCTTGGAGGCCCTCCTCGTCATGGCTGTACACCTCCAGCTTGCCGGCCACTCTCGTGGTGCCGGCCGCGTCCGTGAGCCGGACGGTGCCGTCCCTGGAGGTGTGCAGCACCGAGCGGTCCGGCAGGACGGCGAGCGTCATCGGCTCGCCCGTCTCGGCCACACCCTTGGCGAGCGTGACCTGTTGGAACTCCTCTGTCGCAGCGCGGGGTGCCGCTCCGGGCCCTTCGGGGGCGGCGACCGCCGCACCGGGGACGAGGCAGCCGACGGCACACGCCAAGGCCGTCACGAGCGAACGGACGAGTCCGGGTCTGACCACTTTTGAGCGCACAGACGTCTCCCGTGGGGTGGGGTGACGGCAGGCCGATGTCAGGACTGCCGTGGGGAGCACAGGCGCGCGCCGTCGCGCCGTCGAGCCATTGCATGCGCATGACCGGTCGCAAGGGAAGGTAGCGGCCCCGGATCGAAGGCGTAACCCCTTTCGCATCCACTCGCGACACTTTTTCCATGATCAGGACAAAGTGGATCGAGCGGGCGTGGCCCGCGGCGCGGCGGTCGCCTCCCCGCGCCGGAAAACCGTTACCGGTGCCCGAGTTGTGACGGAAGGCCGAGAGGGGGGCCTCCCACCCGCACCGGCGGCCACCGCGTTACCCACGGAAACTCTTTTCCCGCGACCGCTCTTCCTCCACTATGAGCCGTCATACCCGCCGGTAGGTCCGTTCTCCGCGCGGTTCGCAAGGGTGCCGGGAGGCTGCGCGATGGCTGGGGCCGACGACGAAACGGGTGGCGCTGCCGAGCCCGGTCAGGGGACGCTCGGGGGTGTGCCCGACGCGCGGCTGACCGAGCTGCTGCGCGCCGACACGGCGACGGCGTATCCGGCGCTGCGCGAACTGCGCGCCCGCCATCATCACCCTGTGCTCGCCTACGCCCGGCTGTGCACCCCCAACGAGTCCACGGCCCGGCAACTGGCCGCACAGGCCTTTACGCTGGCGGCCCGTCAGGTCGCCCGCGGCATCGACCCCGGGCTGCCCTGGCGCCACCGACTCCTCCTCCTGGTCACCGGTACGGCCGGGAGCTGGGCGGAGGACGCGCGGGCGGCCGGTCTCGACGCGGGCCTGCTGCTCCTCCTGAACGCGGTCGGCGGCTCCGGCCCCGTGCCCCCGATGCTCGCCGCCTTCCAGTCCCTGCCGGCCCGGGACCAGGGCCTGATCTGGTACGGGCTCGTGGAGCGGGAACAGCCGGGCGTCACCGCCGTGTTGCTCGGCCTGACCCGCGAGGACGTCGCCCACGGCACGGACCGCGCACTGCGCCGGCTGGCCCAAGTCTGCCTGCGGGCGCGTCTGGCCGCCTCCGACGACCCGGACTGCCCCGACTTCGGCCGCCTCATCGAGGAGTCCGTGCGCCCGGACCGCCCTCGCGCCAGCGCGGACCTGCATGCGCACATGACGCGCTGTCCCCACTGCACGACGGCCCACGAAGAACTGTCCACCCTGTGCGACGCACCGCGCGCGGCCCTGGCGGAAGGACTGCTGCCGTGGGGCGGGGCGGCGTACACGACCGGCCGGCGGGCGGCACCGGACGCCGTCACGGGACGGAGCCAGGCCGGGGGAGCGGCCACGGGAGCGAACTCCGGTGTGGAGCAGCACGGAGGAGCCGTGACTCCGGACCGCCGGCGCACCGCACTGGTCTCCGCGGCGATCGGGACGGCCACGCTGTGCGTGGTGGCGTTCCTCATGGTGCAGGACGGATCTCCGGCACAGGACCCGGTGAGTTCGGCGCGGGCTCGGACGGACGCGCCCCCGGTGGCGGTGACGGTGACGACCACCGTGTCGGCGACGCCGTCGGCGTCCTCGCCTTCCCCCTCGACCTCGCGCTCGCCCTCTTCCTCTCCCTCTCCGGCGCGCAGGTCGGCGTCCCCGACGCCGCGCAAGTCGCCGACGAGGAAGCCGAGTCCGCGACCGGAGGCCCCCTCCACGCACCCGCCCTCCGGCACCTTCGCCCAAGTCGTGAACGTGGCGTCGGGGTTGTGCCTGGACGTCGGCGGTGGCTTCGGCAACGGCACCGACGTGGTCACGGCCCCCTGCTCCGCCGCACGCACCCAGCGCTGGCGCGTCGACGCGGACCGCGGGGTGCTGCAATCGGCCGCCGACCCCGGCTACTGCCTGGACAGCCGTGGAGACACCTACCGCGGCGTCGGCATCTGGACCTGCGACTCGGTGGAGGGCCGCAACGGCCGCAACCTCGTGTTCGTCGTGGACGGCAGCGGCCTGATCCGCCCCGCCATCGCCTTCGACACGGCCGTCACCCCCGACGGCGGGTCAGGGGCCGGGCTGTCGCTGGAGCGGGCAGGACGGGGCCCCGGACAGCGGTGGCGTGCGGGCTCTGCCTGAGAGCAGCCGTCGCACGCCCTCATTCACCTGCTACAACGCACAACTGATGAATCCGGATTCATCAACGCCGCGTTCTGGAAGGGGTTTTGAATCGGCCTGGTTCTTTCCGCGCCGTGCGGTCTGCACCAATTCCCGGTTCGCCGCGGCTGCCGTACGGCAATCGCTTGCTGGGAAATCGGCGGTGTCTACCCGGATTTCGTGCGGTCACGTCGGCACGGGACACATGGGCACACATTCTCGACACGACGCCCGCATGCGGGGCGGGTGTGTGAGGAACGGGTGTGCGCCACGGGTGGCCGATTCACGCCCCGCTGACCTGCTGTGACGGCACTGATCGGCCGTAAAGCCTTGATCTGCGCACATCAATCAGTCAGGTTCGAGGCGGGCCGGATACAGGTGCGGTCCGAACTCCCACACCCCCCACACCCCCTGACGAGGAGAACCCTCACATGGCATCTCGCGCATTCACACGCAGAATGCAGCTCCTCACCGCCACGGCCGTCGTCACCACCCTGACGACCCTCGGCACGGCACACGCCCAGTCGGCACCCGAACACACTCCCGCCGAGGGCACCGTGTACGGTCTCGGCGCCAAGGGTGCCGTGCCCGGCACCTTCATCGTCACGCTGGACGAAAAGGCGGACAAGTCCTCGCTCGCCGAGGAGTACGGCGGCACACTGCGGCGCACGTACACGACCGCCGTCGACGGCTTCTCGGCCGGCGGCCTCTCGACGGCCGAGGCCGAGCGCCTCGCCGCCGACCCCGCGGTCGCCAAGGTCGTACAGGTCAAGAAGTTCAGCATCGACGCCACCCAGGACAACCCGCCCTCCTGGGGCCTCGACCGCCTGGACCAGGCGGACACGGCCGGGGACAGCAAGTACACCTACCCCGACGGCGCGGGTGCGGGCGTGACCGCGTACGTCATCGACACCGGCGTGCGCATCACACACAAGGACCTCGCGGGACGGGCCACTTCGGGCTACGACGCCGTGGACAACGACAACGACGCCGATGACGGCAACGGGCACGGCACCCACGTCGCCGGCACCATCGCCGGCACGGCCCACGGCGTCGCCAAGAAGGCCGAGATCGTCGCCGTCCGGGTGCTCGACGACAACGGTTCCGGGACGACCGAGCAGGTCATCGCAGGTATCGACTGGGTCGCCAAGAACCACCGGGGCCCGTCCGTGGCGAACATGAGCCTCGGCGGTGGCGCGGACCCGGCCCTCGACGAAGCGGTCAAGAAGGCCATCGCGGCCGGTGTCACCTTCGGCGTCGCCGCCGGCAACGAGTCCTCCGACGCCGGCCAGGGATCCCCGGCCCGTGTCGCGGAAGCCATCACGGTGGCCTCCTCCACCAAGGACGACAAGCAGTCCGACTTCTCCAACTTCGGCTCGGCCGTGGACCTCTACGCCCCCGGCTCGGACATCACCTCCGCGTGGAACGACAGCGACGAGGGCACCAAGACCATCTCGGGTACGTCCATGGCCACACCGCACGTGGTGGGCGCCGCCGCCGTCTACCTGGCGGGCCACCAGGACGCCACGCCGGACCAGGTCGCCAAGGCGCTCACCGACGGCGCCGTCCCCGACAAGATCTCCAACCCCTCGCAGGGCACCCCGAACAAGCTGCTCAAGATCGTCCAGTAGTCACCGCCGACCGACGCCCGCCGCGCCGCCTCCACCGGGGCGCGGCGGGCACGGGGCGGCCGTCTGGTCCGGCCGGTGGCCGCCCCGGCGCGGGGCCCCGCCCGGCCGGGGCATTCGACGGTGTCCCGGCCGGTCAGGGTCGCTCGGGCGGAGAGGGGCGGGTGGCCGACCGGTAGGCGTCGACGTCGGCCCGGCCGCCCGCGCCCAGGACTCCGGTCTGTCCGGCGAGCCGGCTCGGGGGCTGCCGGCGCAGTTCCTGGCGGGCCAGGAGGGAGACAAGGGCAGGGAAGGCCGGCCGCAGGGGCTGGCACCAGCGCAGCCACGGGGGTGCGTAGACGTGGCGGGCGCGCCGGGTGATGCCGGAGGTCAGCCACCGGGAGACCTCGGCGGTGCTGTGCACCTTGCGCGCGAAGCGGGGCTGGTTGCGGCGCAACGCCTGCAGCACGGGATGATCGTCGATGCCGTGGATCATGTCGGTGCCGGTCCAGTGCAGGTAGGCGATGCCGACCCCGACCCCGTCCGGCTCCACCTCGCCGCGCAGCGCCAGGGCGAACGACTCCACCCCGGCCTTGGAGGCGCAGTAGGCGCTCATCAACGGGGACGAGCCGAAGGCGGCGGTGGACGCGATCTGGAGGAAGTAGCCGCGCGTCTCCATCAGTTGGGGGAGGAAGGCGCGGGCCGTGTTCGCCGATCCGGTGAGATTGACGTCGATGACCCGCTGCCACAGGTCGGCCGGTGTGTGCAGGAAGGGCCCGCCGGTGGCGATGCCCGCGTTGGCCACCACGACGCTCGCCGGCCCCAGCCGGTCGCGGACCTCGCGGGCGGCGTGATCGAGGGCGTCCCGGTCGGTGACGTCGGTCTCGACGCACAGGCTCCGGCCGGGCAGAGCGTCGGCCGCCCGGCGGAGGGTGGCCTCCTCGCGCCCTATCAGCGCGACCCGCATCCCGGCGTCCGACAGACGCCGCGCGAGGGCCTCGCCCACGCCTCGGGCCGCTCCGGTCACGACGGCGACCCGCCCTGCCAGGGGCGGGCCGGCCGCCCCCTCGAACCGTCCCGATCCGGGGACCTCGCTCATACGTCCTCGTTCCGTCACCGCGCCGCCCCGCCGACGGCGCCCTCGAACCCCTTCCGTCATACCCGCCGATCCGGATGCGGTCGCGATCTCTAGCCCGTTCGCCGGAGGCGGGTCACCTGGTGGCCGGCAGCGGCAGTGCGTCGGTGTAGGCGTTGGCGGGCCGGGGGACTCTCCGGACGGCGTGGGCGTCCAGCGCGACCGGGGCTGACTTCGTGCCCAGGGTTCCGCCGGGGTGCCAGGTCCCCGTGACGTTCACCCACGTGTCGGCGGGCAGCTCCGGAGCCCCGTGGATGCGCACCTTCACGGTCTGGGCGTCCGCGGCACAGCAGTTGAGGACGAGCCGGGTCAGGTACCAGTCACCGCCTTTGCCGGCCGGGGTGACGAACCCCGTCATCCGGACTGTGCGCCCCTTGATGCCCTGAGCGCGGTCCTGCTGCACACGGCTGGTGAACTCCGTGAGGGTCAGGGGGACCGGCGAGGCCGCGGGCAGGGGATCGAAGTCGTTCCGCTCCTGCACCGCCCGCGGGGACTCCCGGGCGGCGGTGTACGCGCCGAGGGCCGGTGGGGCGTGAAAGAGCAGGCTCAGTGCCGGGAGGAGCAGCAGCCAGGCGACACGGGGCACGCCGGAGTGGTCGTGACCGCCGGCCTCCGTGGGCTCCCCGCCCGCCCCGGCGTCCCTGCGCCGCCTCGGGTACGACACCGCTTCCGCCGCTCCCAGCAGGAGGAGCAGGCAGCCGGAGGCGATCAGGAACGGCCGCATCCCCTCCTTGACGTATCTGAGGTAGAGGTCGGTGAGGAGCGAGGCGTGCAGCAGGCCGAGGCCGCTCAGGACGAGCAGCAGCACCTGGAAGAGACGTCTCACAGCAGCACCGCTCCGATCAGGACGCTGCTCGCGAGCGCCACCACCGTGGTGACCGCGCAGAAGCGGATGGCGAAGGCCCGGCCGAACGTACCCGCCTGCAACGCGAAGAGCTTCAGGTCCACCATGGGCCCGACCACCATGAACGCCAGGCGGGCGACGGGGGAGAAGCCGGTGAGCGACGCCGCGACGAACGCGTCGGCCTCGGAGCACACCGACAGCACGACCGCGAGCCCGGCCAGGAAGAGCACGGACAGCCAGGGGGACCCGGAGAACGCCTCGAGTACCGAGCGCGGGACCGTCACGTTGAAGGTGGCCGCCGCCATCGCCCCCAGCACCAGGAAGCCGCCGGCGTGCAGGAAGTCGTGCTGGAAGCCGTGGCGGAACTCCGTCCAGCGGCTGTGCCCCGGCTGGTGCCCGGTGTGCCGCACGCGGGGCCGCAGCCACGAGTCCCGGCCGAACCGCAGCCACAGCCAGCCCATGGCGGCGGCGGTCGCGAGCGAGGCGAGCAGCCGGGCCAGCACCATGGCGGGGTTGCCGGGGAAGGCGATCGCCGTGGCGGTGAGCACCACCGGATTGACGGCGGGGGCCGAGAGCAGAAACGCGAACGCGGCGGCCGGGGTGACACCCCGGCCGATCAGACTGTTCGCGACCGGCACCGAGGCGCACTCGCAGCCGGGCAGCACCACGCCGGCGCTCGCGGCGACCGGCACGGCGAGCGCGGGCCGCTTCGGCAGCAGGCGGCTGAACGCCCGGGCCGGCACGAAGGCGTTGATGGCGCCGGACAGGGCCGTCCCCAGCAGCAGGAAGGGCATCGCCTGCACGGTGACGGCGAGGGCGACCGTGCGCCAGGCCTGCACGGCCGGCGCATCCAGCCGGCCACGGCCCACGAGGAGCACCACGTTGAGCAGGACGACCGCTCCCAGCAGCACGAGCAACCCCGACCAGAGCCGCTCCTCCAGGGCCTTGCCCTCGGCCGCCTCGGTGACCGCTTCAGCGTCCTCGGTACGTTCCTCTGCTGTGTGCACGCCAGCCCTGTAGGTCGGATGTCGAATGCGGGCTCGAATATAACCGCCCCCCGCCCGGTAACGAGGACGGGTCCCGCACCACGACGTGATGCGGGACCCGATGTGCAGACAGGCGGGGCGGTACGGCTCAGACGCCCGCGACCGACTGGATCCAGGAGCGGTACGCCGTCACGTTGGTGTAGGCGGTGGTCGTCTGGCGGTCGCTGGTGGAGGCCACCCCGACCTGGACCCCGTTCGCCATCATCGGGCCGCCCGAGTCGCCGCCGGCGGTGATGCCGTCGCCCCGTCGGGCGCAGATGGCGGAACCGCCGTAGGCGTCCGAGCAGCCGCCGGTGACCGTGACGTTGGCGACCTTGAGGTAGCGCGACTGGCAGGTGGCCTCGGAGCCGCACTGGGAGGTGGCGCCCCAGCCGTAGACCTGCACGCTCTGGCCCACCCGCACGGTGCCGGGCTGGCCCAGCCGTGCGTAGGTAGCCGACACGGAACGGTCGAGGCGGACGAGCGCCAGGTCCGCACTGTGGGTGTAGGTCTGGACGCCGTTGGCCACGGTGCCGCCGCTGTGCTGGTCCAGGCTGCCGATGCGGAACGACAGCCCGCCGCCGGTGACACAGTGCTTGGCGGTGAGGATCCACGTCGGGGCGATGATCGTCGCCGAACAGGTCTCCCTGCCGTTCGAGAACAGCCGCGCGGCCCAGGGGCCGCTGCTGGCGTAGGAGCCACCGATGATGGGCTGCGGGGCCTTGGTGACCGGAGGCACCGGGGCCTGTGCCGCGGCGGCGTTCGGGGAGAGGAGGGCGAGGACGCTGACCGCTGCGGCGGCGAAGGCGGGCATGAGCCTTGATATGCGCAAGGTTCCTCGATTCAGTGGACACGCCGGGTGGGCGTGCGGGTGTGGGGGTCGTCGGCCCCCACTCGGGGGGCCGCCATGACGAACTCGCCCTCGTGGGGCACCGGTTCGTCGTGGACGTGGCCCAGAATCACGGAGGATCGTTGAACGGCGGTAGCAGCACTTGGCGATAACGCGGTGTTATGCCCGCCCCTACCTGCGGACCTTCGCCGGACGCCGCGTCGGTCGGACGTCCGGCGCTTCGCATCTCTGCGTAGTTCCGTGGTCCGTAGGCGTTACAAAGAACCGGCCGACCGGTATATTTCGCGGTGCTCGTGCGACTGAGCGGGATGGACGTTCACCCCTGGGCCGGGGCCCCGGGGTGGTCGCTTCGCGTTCGGGTTCCGTCGACGACAGGGGGAGATCTGGACATGGCGGACTGCATACAGGCGCAGGTGGTGATCGCCGGCGGCGGGCCGGTGGGGATGGTGCTGGCGTGCGAACTGGCGGGCTACGGGGTGTCCACCGTGGTCGTGGAGGCCGGCACCGCGGTGTCCGGGCGGCCCAGGGCCACGACCCTGCACGCCCGGACGGTCCAGTGCCTCGTCCGGCGCGGCTACCTGGAAGGGCTCTCGCACTCCGACGACGGCGCGGAGCCGGCGACGAGCGCCTTCCACTTCGCGGGGATGGCGGGGCTGGGCATCTCGGCACCGGCGGCCGAGCCGGAGCCCGTGCTGAAGCGGACGCAGCAGGAGCTGGAGCACCACTTCGAGGAACGGGCGCGGGCCGCGGGGGCCCTCATCCTGCGCGGGCACCGGGTGACCGGGCTGCGGCAGGGCCCGGACGGCGTGCGCGTGACGGCCGACGGCCCGGACGGCGCGGTGACGTGCACGGCGGAGTACCTGGTCGGAGCGGACGGGGCACGCAGCGTCGTCCGCGAGCAGGCCGGATTCGCCTGCCGGACGTATCCGGCGACGGTGTCCGCGCTGGCGGGTGACGTCCTGCTGGAGGAGCCCGGACAACTGGAGGAGGGGTGGCGGCGCACCCGGCGCGGCTGGATCGTCGCCAAGCACCTCCCGGACGGCGGGACCCGGCTGCGGACCCTGGACTGCGCCGGTGCCCACGACGAGCGGCACCGGCCGCCGACGCTGCAGGAGTTGCGCGGCGAGGTGTCCCGGATCGTCGCGCGGGACGTGCCGATGCGGGCGCCGAAGTGGCTGAGCAGGTTCAGCGACTTCGCGCGGCTGTCCCGCTCCTACCGCAAGGGACGGATCCTGCTGGCGGGCGACGCGGCGCACGTGCATTTCCCGATCGGCGGGCAAGGGCTGAGCACCGGCCTGCTGGACGCGGTCGACCTCGGCTGGAAGCTGGCGCTGACGGTGCGCGGCAAGGCCGGCGAGGGGCTGCTGGACAGCTACGACCGGGAGCGCCGGCCCGCCGCCCAGCGGGTCATCGACCACACGCGCGCGCAGCTCGCCCTGATGCGTCCCGCTGCCGAACTCGACCCGCTGCGGGCCCTGTTCGGCGAGCTCCTGGGCGGGCAGGGGGCGGGCGGCGCGCTGGCGTCGATGGTCAGTGCCCAGGACACCGTGCTGCCCGCGCGGGCCCGGGATGCCTCACCGTGGGAAGGAAGGTTCCTGCACAACGTGGGCCTGACCACCCGGCAGGGGCGGACGGATGTGATCGACCTGCTGATCGCGGGCCGGCCGCTGCTGCTGCTCCTGGGCGCTGCCGGTGACACCTACGCCGGGCAGGCGCGCGGATGGGCCGGGATGCTGCGCGTGGTGCACGCGGAGCCGGCTCCGGGGCTTCCCTGCGAGGCGCTCCTGGTGCGGCCCGACGGTTACATCGCCTGGGCGGCGGGCGGTGGCGCCCTGCGGTCCGCCCTGACCGCCTACTTCGGCATCGCCACGGGGACGGCAGGACGCGCGGCGGGGACCGGTGCGCTCGCCCCGGCCCTCGGCTGAAGGGCACCGCCGGGTGCCGAGCCATACGCTCTCCGCGCCGACGCACCGGGGCCGGGGGCGGGCGGTGGCGCGCCGCATCGCCCCCGGGCTGCGGCCGCCGGGCCGGACGGGCGAGCCGCGGAGCGCGGACCGGGGGCCGACGGGCCGGCCCCGGCCGTCAGCCGACGGCTGCGCTCTCCTGCCGGGCGGCGCGGGCCAGCAGCTCCGCGTGCACCCGGGCGCCGCGGTCCTCGGTGATGTCCACGGAGGCCAGCACGGAGGGGATCACCGCGCTGGGCAGGACGTGCCGCAACAGGGAGCTGACCCGGCCGGGCAAGTCCTGGTACTCGCACACCGCCTGGGACATGGCCTGTATGCCGGCGAAGGACCCCACCAGGACGTCGGCGGTCTCGCCCGGCTTGACGTGGTCGAGCAACTCGCCCTGCGCCTGGGCCTTCTCCAGCAGTTCGTTGCCCACCTCGCTCCAGCGCACGAAGGGGCCGCTGCGGTCCAGTCCCTGCGCCTGCTGGTCGAGGGTGAGACGCACCCCGGCGCGCACCATCGGGTCGGTCTGGAGACGGTGCGCGTGCAGCACCACCGTGTCCACGAGCTGCTGGACCTTGAAGGGGCGGTCGGGGACGGGCAGGGTCTGGTCCTGCTCGGTCAGCACCCCTTCGGCCAGGTGCTCCTTGGAGGGGAAGTGGAAGTACAGCGCCCCCTTCGTGACCCCCGCCATGGTGATGATCTCGCTGATCGTCGCCGCCTGGTAGCCGCGTTCCTCGAAGACCTTCGCCGCCGCCGACAGGATCGTCTGCCGCGTCCGGATCGCCCGGTCCTGCTTCGCCACTTCGGCCTCCTCCATTCGATGAGCCCGGAGACCCCTGAGAAAAAACCGTCCAGTATGTATATTACAGCCGAAGCGGCTTCGCGCAGCCCCCTGGACGACACCAGGTGGAAAGACTCCGCAAAGCCGTGCACCGATGCGACAAGGACGTACGCGACGAGGGGGGACTCGCGGTGATCCTGGTGACGGGGGCCACGGGCACGGTGGGGCGGGAGCTGCTGCGCCGCCTGCCGGCCGGGACGGACGTGCGGGCCATGGCGAGGGAACCCGGGCGCGTCGCCGCCGCGGGCCGCCGGATCGAGACGGTCGCCGGGGACTACACGGACACCCGCTCGCTGGAGCGGGCGCTGGCCGGGGTCCGGACGGCCTTCCTGGTCACCGCCGCGGTCGAGGGGCGGCACGACGAGCGCTTCCTCCGGGCGGCGCGCGACGCCGGCGTGCAGCGGGTGGTGAAGCTCTCGGCCGCGGCCGTGCTCGACGACCGCGCCCAGGACCTGATCACTCGCTGGCAGCGGGCCTGTGAGGAGGCCCTGCGCGGTTGCGGTCTGGAGTGGACGCTGCTGCGGCCCCGGGCGTTCATGTCCAACTGCCTGTCCTGGGCGGCGTCGGTGCGCGGCGAGGGCGTCGTACGCGCGCTGAACGGGACGTCCGCCAGTCCGTGTGTGGATCCCCGGGACATCGCCGGGGCCGCGGTGCGCGTCCTCACCGAGGAGGGGCACGAGGGGCGCGCCTACACGCTCACCGGCCCCGAGGCCATCGCGCCGGTGGAGCAGGCGCGCCAGCTCGGCCGGCTGCTCGGCGTGCCGCTCAGGTTCGAGGAACTCAGCCCGCAACAGGCCCGGGCCGGGCTGGCGCTGCGCTATCCGCGGCCGGTGGTCGAGGCGTTGCTGGCCAGCGCGGAACGCCAGCGCGCGGGTGCCAAGGCCCGGGTGGACGGGGCGCTCGCCGCGCTCCTCGGGCGCCCGGCGACGACGTTCCGCGCGTGGGCCCGCGACCACCTGGAGGCCTTCGCCCCCGTTCCCGGGTGAGGGAGGGCGAACCCGGAACGATGAGCCGCCCGGGCGCACCGGCGAGGGCGCGGTGCGACCCGGGCGAGTAGCGCGGCCGGGCCGCTCAGTCGGCGGCCGGGAAGCGGACCGTGCAGCGGAACACCTGCTCACCGCCCTGATGGGCGGTCACCAGCACCGACTCCCCGTCCTGCGAGGTGCTCAGGTGCTGCGCCTCGACGGTGCAGGGGGCGTCCAGTTCGACGTAGCGGGTGAACTCGCTGATGACGTCCAGGGGGAGGGCGGTGCGGCCCAGGGTGGCGGTGGCCGCCTGGCGGGCCGCCTCCATCAGCACCATGCCGGGCACGTGGTCGACCATGTGGTCGAACAGCACGGGGTGGCGGGTGTCCACGCGCAGCTGCCAGCGGTTCGCCTCCCCGATCGGGGAGAGCACGACGTCCGTGGGGGAGGTGCGCCCCACGACCTGCGGGGCCTCCGGCGCGGTGAGCTGGATGACCTGCGGCATGCCGTCCGCACCCAGGCGGCCGGCGCGCAGCCGCTGGTAGACCCGGGGCGTGATGCAGGTGAGCGAGCCGCCGCCGGTGGCGGCGAGCCGGCCGTCGCGGCGGATCTGCACGGAGATGCGGAAGCCCAGCAGTTTGTCGCCGCGCCGCTTCACCTCCGAGCAGGTGACCTGGAGCTCCAGCGTGGCGGGGGTCCGCTCGACGCGCAGGTGCTCGGGATCGACGTGGACGCTCAGGTCGCTCACCAGGAAGTGGTGGCCGAGCGGGACGCCGAACTCGGCGTGCGCCAGAAGAATACCGGCCTGACGGATGGTTTCGGCGGCGATCAGCGGGTCGTGGCAGCCGTCCACCTTCATGAAGAAGCTGTGTCCGCGCGGCCACTGGGCGGCGAGGGTGAAGTGCTCGTCGTCGACGCGCGCCCAGTCGGTGAGCATGACCTCGCAGACGCTGGCGCGGTGCACGAGTTCCTTCGGCACGGTGGTGGTCAGGGACGGGAAGCGCGGGACGAAGACGCACACCGGCGTCGTGCCGTCGCCCTCGCCGCTTCGGGTGCCGGGTGCCGGGTGTGCGACGTGGAACGTGCTCGCGGACATGTCTTCTCCCCGTGGGCCGCATGAATGTGACGTTGCTGTGGAGGGCCGCTCAGGTCTGCGAAGATACATACCACCCGGTTTAGTTTCTAGCGGTACGAAGCATTCCGGCTAGGGAGTCCGGTGAACGGCTTGTTCTCGTTGAGTACCCCTCCGCGGGCCGCGCAGGGGTCATGGCTCCGTGAACAGGGGCTTCACGGAGCCGAGTTGGGCGGAGGGAGTGGCGGCCGGTTCACCTGCCGCATGTTTTCGGCCAGCGGTCCGATGGGAACGGACCGGGAGGCCGGCTCTCGAGCGGGTCCGGAGCTGTCCTTGAGCGTCCTCGTTCAGCCTTGTCGTCAGCCCCGGGGGAGGGGTGGCCGAGGGGGTGGATCGAGGTGCCGCTTGGCGTGGGGTGCCGACGAGTGGGCCAGGTCGGGCCGACTGGTCCGACTGTGGCGTCGTCCCACGTCGCGGGGGTGTTGGCGGGGCCGGGGGTGCAACTCGTGAGCCGTTCGGGTGTCCGCTGGGCGCGGTCGGCGGGCCGCGCGGCGCCCGGCCGTTCGGCACGGACGCCGTGACCTGCTCGGCGCTACGACCGCCGTATAGAAACCGCGCATTCGGTTTGTTAAGATTTCCGAGAGCCGGGCGGGGGCCGCTTCGGCCTGTCCCGGGGAGGGACCAGACATGGTGACGAGGACTGCCCCCGTACCGAGCAGGCCAGGGCCGGCCGACGCGCGCGGACGCGTGGCCGAACTGCACGAGATCCGTGCGCAGGCGGTGGCCGGACCGAGCGAGAAGGCGACCGAGGCGCAGCACGCCAAG